>NZ_JBBBNW010000001.1:0-180600 GCF_037137035.1 Nocardioides sp. CCNWLW239
GTCCTTGACACCGGGCCTGATCGAGAAAAGATTTGGCTGGCTATCGGGACGGCGGCCCCGGTGTGGCCGGGAGGCACACTGTCACGCAGAACAGGCACCCTTCGCGCTGAACGAACGTTCGTTCATCCCAAAGAGAGCCCCATCCACCGGGTGAAAGAAGAACTTTCTTTCACCCCGCCAACCCGTAGTTCCCCAGCCCGGCACGGTCGGGGCTGAACGAACGTTCGTTCAGCCCCAGACCCCATCCCGCACCCCACCCGATTCTCCGCACCACACCCCTGCCGCCGACCCGATAGCCAGCCATGTTTTTCTCGACGGGCCCCGGTGTCAAGGATCGCCGAAGGCGACCGGCGAAGCCGGCGGCCAAAGGCCGTCCTTGACTCCGGGGCACGTCGAGAAGACCCTCGAACGAGGGTCGGCGGCAGAGGCCACCCCCAAAACACGACGCGACATCAACCCCGAAAACATCCACGCACACGCTCTCACAGCCGTGACGGCAGGATGGCCGACGACGTCAGGACGATGACTGCCCGCTCCCCCGCAGCACTCAGCGATCACACTCGAGCAGCGACAGGTCGAAGGCCTCGGCCATCGCCGCATAGCCGGCGTCGCCCGGGTGGAGGTGGTCCCCCGAGTCGTACGCAGGCAGGAACCGCGCCGGCCGATCGGGGTCACGCGTGGCGGCGTCGAAGTCGACGACGCCGTCGAACTCGCCGGAGGTGCGGATCCACTCGTTGACCGCGGCGCGCACCTGGTCGCGCTCGGGGGTGTAGCGGCTGCCGCCTTCGTACGGCGTCAGGGTGGCGCCCACGACGCACACGTCCTCGGCGTGTGCCTGTGCGATCAGGTCGCGGTAGGCGAGGATCAGGTCGGAGGCCTCGTCGGCGATGTCCCAGCGGATGTCGTTGATCCCGGCCAGCAGCACGACGGTGGAGACGCCGGGCTGGTCGAGCACGTCACGCCGGAAACGGTCCAGACCGCGCTGGCCTCCGGTCCCGTCGGCGAGGACGCGGTTGGCCGAGATGCCCTCGTTCATCACGCCGAACCGGCCCGCGAACCGGCTGGTCGCAACCCGGTCGGCGAGGACGTCCGGCCAGCGCCGGTCGGCGCCGACGGTGGACCCGTTCCCGTCGGTGATCGAGTCACCGAAGAGCACCGCGGTCTTGACCCGGCGTGGCTTCTCGACGACCACGCTCTCGACCCAGTACCAGCTGGAGATCTGTGTCGTGAACGCCGCCCCGGACTCCTCGCGGGCCACGTCCACACCGGTCGATCCAGAGACGTACGAGGTCTGCATCGCCACGTTGTGGCCGGTGATCGGGCCGCTCTCGCCGACCACGTGGAAGCTGACCGCGAGCGTCGTGTCGGCAGGCACCGTGGCGTCGACCGGATCGCTGAGCACCTCGGCACCGGGGGCGACGGTGACCTCGTCGGCACCTGCGAAGGTCACCGGACGGTTGGTCCCGGGCACGACCGCGGCTCCCTCCCCGGCCAACCCGAGGTGCGCCGAGGCGAAGGTCACCGGGCGGTCGCCGAAGACGTTGGAGAGGGTGATGCGCACGCCCGAGCCACCCAGCGAGGTGTGCACCAGGTTGCGCACCGACCGGTCGGCCAGACCGGTGGTGCCGGTCGCGCCGCCCACCCTGTCGGCCGAAGCACCCCAGGTGCCGACCGGATGGACCGGCGCAGCGTGTGCGGGCATGGCCGAGGCCATGACGAGGACGGCGGCCAGAGCGAGGCCCGGAGCGGCGAGACGAGGCGAGATCACCCCGGCACGTTAGGACCTCGACCTGCGCCCGGTCAGCCGGTTCGGTGAGGTTTGGGCGAAGCGTCGTGCGCGGTTCGCTCGGAGGTCACCTCTCAGGAGAGCGCGGTGGCGAGCTCACGCAGCGTGCGTACGGCCTTCTTCGCGGAGGCCCCGTCGGCGGCCTGGATCCCGAGCGCGGAGATGTTGTGCCCGGAGGACAGGTCGATGTTGGGCCAGGGCGCACCCTGGGGGAAGTTGATCGCGAGGATCTCCGCCCACTCCAGGTCACGGCGCTTGTAGCCGTTCACGACACTCAGCCCGGCTTCGCTGGCGACCACCCGGGACCGGGTCAGGGCGTGCACGCAGACCACGATCCCCAGGCCGACGGCACCGAAGGTGAGCCGCTCGAACGTGGTGACCTGAGCCTTGATCTCGGGGGTGAACCCCACCCAGACCATCGTGCACATCACCCCGAGAGCGGCCACGAGGAACCAGCCCATCACGCGGGCGCCGAGCGGGCGCCAGGTGTGCGGAAGCTCGACCGGCAGCTCAGATCCGGCAGGCATTGATCTCCGTCAGCAAGATGGCGCGGGCGCCCACGGCGTAGAGGTCGTCCATCAGCTTCTGCGAGCCCTTGCTCGGCACCATCGCGCGGACCGCGACCCAGCCCTCGCGGTGCAGCGGGCTGACCGTCGGCCCCTCGAGCCCGGGGGTCATCGCGGAGGCCTCGGCGAGGAACTCGGCGCGGATGTCGTAGTCCATCATCACGTAGCTGCGCGCGATCAGGACGCCGTCGAGGCGGCGGCGGAAGGTCTCGTACGCCGCCGGGAGCTGCGCACCGGAACGGGTGATCACCACGGCCTCGGAGTGCATGATCGGCTCGCCGAAGATCTCCAGGCCGGCCTGGCGCATCGTGGAGCCGGTCTCGACCACGTCGGCGATCGCGTCGGCGACGCCGAGCTGGATCGAGGTCTCCACGGCGCCGTCGAGGCGGGTGACGCTCGCGTCGATCCCCTCGCGCTCCAGGAACGCGGAGACGACGCCGACGTAGGAGGTCGCGATCCGCTTGCCGCGCAGCTCCTCGATCGAGGTGAATGCGCCGGCGCGACCGGCGAAGTGGAACCGCGAACGACCGAAGCCGAGCCCGACGACCTCGTCGGCCTTGGCGCCGGAGTCGAGGAGCAGGTCCCGGCCGGTGATGCCGATGTCGAGGGTGCCCTCGCCGACGTAGAGCGCGATGTCACGGGGGCGGAGGTAGAAGAACTCGACGCCGTTCTCCTCGTCGATGAGGGTCAGGCGCTTGGAGTCGTCGCGCTGGCGGTAGCCCGCCTCGCGCAGCAGATCGGAGGCTGCGACGGACAGCGAGCCCTTGTTGGGCACCGCGATCCGGAGGAGCTTGTCATCGGTGGTCATAGCGTTTCCCTACAGGTGTGAGTAGACGTCGTCGATCGAGATTCCGCTGGCGAGCATGAGCACCTGGGCGTGGTAGAGCAGCTGGGAGATCTCCTCCGCGGTCGCTTCCTTGCCCTCGTACTCAGCCGCCATCCAGGACTCGGCGGCCTCCTCGACCAGCTTCTTCCCGATCGCATGGACCCCGGCGTCGAGCTGTGCCACGGTGCCGGATCCTTCAGGTCGGGTCCGGGCCTTCTCGCTCAGCTCGGCCCAGAGCTCGTCGAACGTCTTCACGAGCGTCAAGCCTAGGCCGTACGCGACCCCGCCCCCGAATCGTCTCACCGATTCGATAGCAGTTCTGCTATAGCCAGCCATAGCAGAACTGCGATATCTTCGACAGTATGAGCACCCCCGACGGGGACACCGCCTTCTACGCCGGGATCGCCGCGCAGGTCACCGAGCACCGGGTCGCGCGAGGCCTGTCGCAGCGCGAGCTCGCCGAGCTCTGCGGGACCACCCAGTCGGCGATCGCACGGCTGGAGTCGGGATCCCGCCCACCCAAGATCGACACCCTTCTCCGGGTGGCCGCCGCCCTCGACTGCCGCCTCGAGGTCGGCTTCCACGCCCGCACCCGAGCCCACAGGAGCACGACATGTTGACGCCCATCTCAGCCGACGAGGTCGAGTCGACCCGCAGCGAGCGGTTCCTGGCGGTCGCGCTGACCGCCTTCCTCCTGGTCGGCACCGTCTGGTTCTACGTCAAGATCGCCGACTGGTGGCCGCTCCACATGGACTGGGACCAGTGCAACGACGGCGTGTCGCCGTGCGAGATCCCCGGCCACGAGGCGATCCAGATCGGCCTCCGCCTCGGTTTCATCATCCTGCTCTGCGCGGTCGGGTTCTGGGTGCTCTACCGGCTGCGCCGCAGCGGCTCCCGCTTCCTCCCGCTCGGCTTCGCCCTCGCCGCGACCGGGGTGATCATGGCCCTGGTCTTCGCGTTCCACTACACCTTCGAGTACGCCGACTTCGGCCCGCTCATCCTGTCGCTGTTCGGCGCGGCAGCGACCGTCGGCGTCTTCGTCGCTGTCCAGCGGCTCCTGGCCAAGCGGATCCCCGCCATGCGGGTACGCAAGGGCGACTGTCCCTACTGCGGCTATCCGGTCCGCGGCAAGCACTGCGAGGGCTGCGGCCGCGAGACCATCGCCCCGTGCACGACCTGCGAGGCCGACCGCCGGGTCGGCTCGCTGCACTGCGTGGCCTGCGGCGCGGACTGACTGCTGGACCGCCTCACCCTCAACCTCAGGGTCAGGGTTTGACCGGGGGCGCGGTCGCAGGGCGGACCTTCATACTGTGCTCTTTCATGAGGGCGACATAGCCCGGCGCGTTGAGCTCCAGGATCGCCGCCGGGTTGGTGCCGGGCTCGATCGTGCCGCGGATCTTCGCGGGCACGCCCATCACCAGGCTGTGATCGGGCACCTCGGTCCCCTCGACCACCATCGCGCCGGCCGCGACCAGACATCCGTCACCGATGACCACGGCATCGGAGACCACCGCGCCATTGCCGATCAGCGAGCCGGTGCCGATGCGGTCGCCGTGCACCACGCAGCCATGGGCGATCGTGCTGTGCGCCCCCATCTCCAGGGAGGACCCGGGGCGGACATGCAGCACCGAGTTGTCCTGCACGTTGGAGCCCTCGCCGATGATGATGGGACCGATGTCGGCGCGCAGCACGGCGCCGTACCAGACGCTCGCGTTCGGACCGAGGCGTACGTCACCGATCAGCGTCGCCGTCGGCGCCACCCAGGCGTCAGGATGGATCTGCGGACTCTTGCCGTCGAACTCGAAGATGTTCATCGGCACAGAGCCTAGAAGGCGCTACTGTCACTGCCCGATGACAGCCCCCGAGATCGCCGCCGCCTACGACGCCCGCGCCACCGAGTACATCGACCTCTTCGGCACGATCGACAAGCTCGCCGACCGTGACCGCGAGACCATCACCACCTGGCGGGATGCCACGACCGGCCGCCTCCTCGACGCCGGCTGCGGCCCAGGGGTCTGGACCGAGGAGCTGGCGATGAACGGCGTGCGTGACGTGGTCGGCGTGGACGCGTCCACGGCGTTCGTCGCAGCCGCGCGGGCGCGTCTCCCCGACAGGACGTTCCATCAGGCCGATCTCGCGGCCCTTCCGATGAGGAGTCGGTCGCTGGGAGGCATCCTGGCGTGGTATTCGATCATCCACACGCCGCCCGCCGACCTGCCCGCGATCTTCGACGAGTTCGCCCGCGTGCTCGCACCCGGCGGTTCGGCGCTGATCGGCTTCTTCGACGGCGAGCCCGGCGAGGCGTTCGACCACGCGGTGCACACCGCCTACTACTGGACCGCGGAGGCGCTCGCCGACCTGCTCACCCCGCACGGGTTCAGCATCGAGCGGGCCTCGTCCAGGCAGGACCCGGGAGCGCGCCGCCGTCAGGGTGACCTCGTCGCCACGCTGGCCATCTGACCCATCGTCTCGCCGAGTCGGCTCGTCATGACGAGCCGACTCGGCGGCGGGGTCGGTCAGTAGTGACGTACGCAGTCGCGCAGGGCGAGCGCGGTCTCCATGGCCGCAGCGGCCGCCTCGTAGCCCTTGTCCTCGCTGGATCCCTCGAGCCCGGCCCGGTCGAGCGCCTGCTCCTCGTTGTCACAGGTCAGCAGGCCGAAGCCGACCGGGATGATGTGGTCGATGGCGATCCGGTTCAGTCCGTCGGTGGCGGCCGAGCAGACGTAGTCGAAGTGCGGGGTGCCACCGCGGATCACGACCCCGAGCGCGACGATGGCGTCGTAGCCGGACTTGGCGAGGGCGGCCGCCGCGACCGGGAGCTCGAAGGCGCCCGGGACCCGGACCACCGTCAGGCCGCCGACCGACGCCTCCTTCAGCGCCCGCTCCGCGCCGTTCAGCAGGCCGGTCATGACCTCGTCGTGCCAGCGCGACGCCACCACGGCGACCCGCAGATCGCTCGCGTCGACGATCTCAGGGGTCGGGGCTCCCTTGCCGCTCATCAGTTCTCCTCAGACAGATCGGGCAGAGCGTGACCCATCCGGTCACGCTTGGTCAGCAGGTAGGCGAGGTTGTGCTCGTTGGGTCGTGGAGTGAGCGGGACCCGCTCCGCGACCTCGACACCGTACGCCTCCAGGTGGCTCACCTTCTCAGGGTTGTTGGTGAGCAGCTTCACCGAGTCGACCTTGAGGTCGCGCAGGATCTGCGAGGCGGCACCGTAGTGGCGCGCGTCGGCCGGCAGGCCGAGGTCGAGGTTGGCGTCGACGGTGTCGCGACCGCCGTCCTGGAGCTGGTAGGCCTGCAGCTTGGCGAGCAGCCCGATCCCGCGACCCTCGTGGCCCCGCAGGTAGACCACCACGCCGCAGCCCGCCTCCGCGATCCGCCCGAGCGCCTCGCGCAGCTGCGGCCCGCAGTCGCAGCGCTGCGAACCGAACACGTCTCCGGTCAGGCACTCCGAGTGCACCCGGGCCAGCACCGGGTCGCAGCCGGACACGTCACCGTGGACGAGCGCGACGTGCTCGACCCCGTCGTCGGTGGTGCGGTAGCCGTAGGCGGTGAACTCGCCGAACTCGGTGGGCAGCCGGGTCACGGCGCGACGCTCGACCAGCACCTCCGTACGCCGCCGGTAGGTGACCAGGTCGGCGATCGAGATCATCGCCAGACCGTGCTCGTCGGCGAACTCCCGCAGCTGCGGCGCGCGCTGCATGGTGCCGTCGTCGTTGACCAGCTCGACCAGCGCGCCGGCCGGCTCCAGGCCGGCCAGCCGGGTCAGGTCGACGGCGGCCTCGGTGTGGCCGACCCGCACCAGCACTCCCCCGTCGCGCGCCCGCAGCGGGAAGACGTGACCCGGCCGGGTCAGGTCGCCGGCCACCGAGGACGGGCCTGCCAGCAGTCGGGTCGTGAGCGCGCGGTCGGCCGCCGAGATGCCGGTCGAGACGCCCTCACGAGCGTCGACCGAGACCGCGTACGCCGTCTGCTTGCGGTCCTCGTTGACCCGCGTCATCGGGGGCAGCTCGAGAGCGTCGAGCCGCTCCCCCGGCAGCGCCACGCAGATCACGCCGGAGGACCAGCGGATCGCGAACGCCATCACCTCCGGGGTCGCCAGCTCGGCGGAGAAGATCAGGTCACCCTCGTTCTCCCGGTCCTCGTCGTCGACGACCACGACCGGCTTTCCGGCCGCCAGGTCGGCGATCGCGTTCTCGACCGGATCCAGCCGGACCCCGGCGTACTGCTCGGTGCTGTTGTCGATGTTCACGGCCGAACCCCTCCCAGGAGCTTCTCCACGTGCTTGGCGATGATGTCGGTCTCGAGGTTGACCTCGTCGCCGACGGCCCGGAACCCCAGCGACGTACGCGCCAGAGTCTCGGGGATGAGGCTGACCGTGAACGCGTCCTCGGTCACGGAGACGACGGTGAGGCTGATCCCGTCCACCGCGATCGAGCCCTTCTCCACGACGTAGCGGACGAGCTCCTCGGGGAGCGAGATCGTGACGACCTCCCAGTGCTCGCTGGGCTCGCGGGAGACGATCCGGCCGACCCCGTCGACGTGTCCCTGGACGATGTGACCGCCGAGGCGGGTGGCCGGAGTGACCGCGCGCTCCAGGTTGACCTGGTCGCCGACCGAGACGGCGTGCAGGCTGGTCCGCTTGAGCGTCTCCAGCATCACATCCGCCGTCCACTCGTTCTCCCCGAGCGTGGCGACGGTCAGGCAGCAGCCATTGACCGCGATCGAGGCGCCGAGCTCGGCGTCCGACAGCACCGTGGTGGCGGAGATGGTCAGGCGCACGGCGTCGCCCTGGTCCTCGATCCCGGCGACGGTGCCGAGCTCCTCAACAATCCCGGTGAACATCACTGCTCCCCTCTGTAGTGAATTTCTTGGGGTGGTTCCAGAATGAACCGCACATTCGGCTCCTCGCCCGGAGCGGCTGGTGCGAGCACGTCGACAGAGCGCACTCGCGGCCGGAAGGCATCGGAGATGGTGGTGATCCCGAGGTCGGCGACGGCCGAGCGGCCGGCGCCGAGCAGGAACGGGGCGACGTAGACGACGATCTCGTCCACGAGTCCCGCCTCCAGGAAGGCCGCGGCCAGCGTCGGCCCGCCCTCGAGAAACACATGGCGGCGCTCGCGCTCCCACAGGGCGGCCAGCGCCTCGTGGGGATCGCGGGTGCGCAGGTGCAGCGACGGCGCCTGGCCGTCGAAGATCCTCCGGTCCGCAGGAAGGTCGCGTGATCCCATGACGACCCGCAGAGGCTGTACGCCGACCGGTCGGTCCTCCGCGTCGCGGACCGTCAGCGCGGGGTCGTCGACCTCGACCGTGTTGGTCCCGACCAGCATCGTGTCGGCGAGCGCTCGCAGCTCGTGGGTGTCGAGGCGCGCGGCGCGGGAAGAGACCCAGCGCGAGGTGCCGTCGGCGGCGGCGCTGCGTCCGTCGAGGGTGGTGGCGAACTTCCAGGTGACGTAGGGGCGCTGCAGCTCGGCCGCCCGGGTCCAGACGCGGTTGAGCTCACGGGACTCGGCGGCGTAGAGGCCCTGCTCGACCTCGATCCCCGCCTGCTTCAGCGTGGCGGCACCGCCGGCGGCGACCGGGTTGGGGTCGGACTGGGCGTAGACGACGCGGGCGACGCCGGCCTCGATGAGCGCCTGGGAGCACGGGCCCGTGCGGCCGGTGTGGTTGCACGGCTCGAGGGTGACCACCGCCGTTGCCCCGCGGGCGGCCTCTCCCGCCTTCGCCAGGGCGTCGACCTCGGCGTGCGGGGTGCCGGGCCCGCGGTGGAAGCCCTCGGCGATCACCGACCCGTCCGCCCCGAGGAGTACGCAGCCCACCCGAGGGTTCGGATAGGTGGCAGGCCCTGGGGCGCCGATCGCAGCGGCCAGGTCCAGGGCGCGACGCATCGCTCCCGGCACCGGGTCCTGCTCTTCCACGCTTCTCATCTGATCCCCTCTGGTCCGTCTCACGGACTCCGGGGTCAGGCCGAGACATCGCGCCGCAGCCTGTGGAATCAGGGCGGTCACGACGAATCGGGCTGCGTGCGTCTTCCCATCCGGACTTTAACCGTCGGTGCAGGAGTTTCACCTGCTCAACCGATGACTGGCTGCCATCGGGTCGCGGACTTCTGAATCTGTCGATCCAGTCACCGCCGGCTCGGAATTTCACCGACCCCAGAGCACGCGAGCACAAGCTCGTCTGAGACCAGTGTGCCACACCGGTGGCTCGAGGCCGGATCAGGCGTCGACCGCTGAGACGGCCTTGTTCCGCAGGGCGTTGACCATCGCGTCCGGGTCGGCGGCCGAGTAGACCGCGGAGCCGGCGACGAAGACGTCGGCCCCTGCCTCGGCGCAGCGCTCGATGGTCTCCAGCGAGACCCCGCCGTCGACCTGCAGCCAGGTCTCGACGCCGTGCTTGTCCATCAGCGAACGCGTCCGGCGGATCTTCGGCAGCACCAGGTCGAGGAACTTCTGTCCGCCGAAGCCGGGCTCGACGGTCATCAGCAGCACCATGTCGAGCTCGGCCAGCATGTCCTCGTAGGGCTCGATCGGGGTCGCCGGCTTGAGCGCCATCGAGGCGCGGGCGCCCTTGGCCCGGATCTCGCGGGCCAGCCGCACCGGGGCCTTGGTCGCCTCGACATGGAAGGTCACCGAGCTGCAGCCGGCCTCGACGTAGGCCGGGGCCTCACGGTCGGCGTTCTCGATCATCAGGTGCGCATCCAGCGGTATGTCCGTGGACCGTGCGATCGCCTCGACCATCGTCGGTCCGAAGGTCAGGTTGGGCACGAAGTGGTTGTCCATCACATCGACGTGGATCCAGTCGGCGCTGGGGATCCTGGCGACCTCGGCCCCAAGGGCGGCGAAGTCGGCGTTGAGGATCGACGGGGTGATCTGCATGCTCACGCGAGCACCTTAGTTGGTCCCGGCCGGGCAGCTGAGGGCACACTCCGGCCGATGGGCCCGCGAACGGCGGAAGCCGGGTGGATGTTCGTCTAGGTATGCAGCCGAACAGTCCCTCCCCTGGCGGAGTTCCGCGCGGGGAGTGACGACTGGCCTACATACCTAGACGAACATCCACGACGAACGACGAGGATCAGGCCCCCGTGCTCTTGTGTGCCCGCCGCCGCGCGTGAAGGATCGGCTCGGTGTAGCCCGAGGGCTGCCGTACGCCGAGCAGGACCAGGTCACGGACGGCCAGGAACGCGTCGGTGTCGAAGCCGGGAGCCATCGGCAGGTAGTCCGGGTCGCCGGCGTTCTGCTCGTCGACGACGACCGCCATCCGGCGCAGCGACTCCTCGACCTGCTCGGTGGTGATGACACCGTGACGCACCCAGTTGGCCACATGCTGGGAGCTGATCCGGCAGGTGGCGCGGTCCTCCATCAACGGGGTGCCGCTCAGGTCGGGCACCTTGGAGCAGCCCACCCCGGCATCGACCCAGCGCACGACGTAGCCGAGCGCGCTCTGGAGGTTGTTGTCGAGCTCGGCCTGACGGTCCTCGGCGCTCCAACCGGCCGGGTCCCCCAGCGGCAGCGTGAGCAGCTGCCGGAGGGATGCCCTCCTGCCACCGGCGAGCTCGCGCTGCCGCGCCGCGACGTCGACCTGGTGATAGTGCGTGGCGTGCAGCGTGGCCGCGGTCGGCGAGGGAACCCAGGCGCAGCTCGCTCCCGCCTGCGGGTGGGCGACCTTCTGCTCGAGCATCGCGGCCATGTCGTCCGGTGCCGCCCACATGCCCTTGCCGATCTGCGCCCGCCCCTGGAAGCCGCACTCCAGCCCGATGTCGACGTTGGCGTCCTCGTAGGCCGCGATCCACGGCTGGGCCTTCATCTGCGCCTTGCGGACCATCGGTCCGGCTTCCATCGAGGTGTGGATCTCGTCGCCGGTGCGGTCCAGGAACCCGGTGTTGATGAAGGCGACCCGGTCGCGGGCACGCTCGATGCACGCCTTGAGGTTCGCAGACGTACGGCGCTCCTCGTCCATGATGCCGATCTTGATGGTCAGCTCGGGGAGTCCGAGCAGTGCCTCGACCCGGCCCAGGATCTCGCAGGCGAGCGCTACCTCGTCGGGCCCGTGCATCTTCGGCTTCACGACATAGACCGAGCCGGTACGCGAGTTGCCGCCCGCCTGGGCGCCGCGCAGGTCGTGCAGGCTGCCGAGGCCGGTGAAGAGTGCGTCGAGGATGCCCTCGGAGACCGGCTCGCCGCGGGCATCCAGCACCGCGTCGCTGGTCATCAGGTGGCCGACCTGGCGGATGAGCAGCAGCGCGCGACCCGGCAGGGTGAGCGTGTCGCCGCTGGGCGTGACGTACTCGCGGTCGGGGGCCATGGTCCTGGTGAACGTCCGGCCGCCCTTGGTGACCTCCGCATCGAGCCGTCGCTGCATCAGCAGCAGCCAGTTGCGGTAGCCGTCGACCTTGTCGGCCGCATCGACCGCAGCGACAGAGTCCTCGAGGTCCATGATCGTGGTCAGCGCCGACTCGAGCACGATGTCGCACACGCCCGCGCTGTCGTCGCGGCCGATCCGGTGGGACCGGTCGATCCGGATCTCGACGTGCAGACCGTGGTGTCGCAGGAGGACGGTGCGCGGCTCCCCCGGCTCCCCCTGGAAGCCGGCCAGCTGCTCGCGATCCGCGAGCCGGCCCTCCCCCGACGCGAGCTCGACGACGAGCGCTCCGTCGACGATCCGGTAGGCCCGTGCATCCGCGTGCGAGCCGTCCGCCAGCGGGAAGTGCTGGTCGAGGAAGGCTCGCCCGCGGGAGATGACGGCCGCGCCTCGAACCGGGTTGTATCCGCCCTCCCTGCCCCGGCCGTCGTCCTCGTCGATGACATCCGTCCCGTAGAGCGCGTCGTAGAGGGAACCCCAGCGCGCATTGGCGGCGTTGACCGCGAACCGCGCGTTGAGCAGCGGCACCACGAGCTGCGGCCCCGCGATGCTGGAGATCTCCGCGTCGACGCCCGAGGTCGAGATCGTGAACGGCTCCGGCTCGTCGGCGAGGTAGCCGATGGAACGGAGGAACTCCTCGTAGTCGTCCGGCTGCAGGATCCCGGGGTGGCTGCGGTGGTAGGCGTCGATCGACTGCTGCAGCTCGTCGCGGTGCCGGACCAGCTCCTGGACCCGCGGGCCCAGGTCGTCGATGATGGCTGCGGCGCCTGACCAGAAGTCGGCCTCGTCGATGCCGGTGCCGGGCAGCGCCTCCTCACGTACGAAGTCGACGAGCTGCTCGGCGACGCTGAGTCCGCTCAGTTGCACCGCCACCATCTGGGCCTGCCGTTCTATATAGTGGAATCAACGAGTCGTATGACGAAATCCTCAAGGAGGGGTGGCCTCGATGTCAAGGTCCCCGGACGCTTCCCCGGGCGGAGCCCAGACGGTCCACCGGGCGCTCGACGTCCTGGAGGCGGTCGAGTCCGCCGGTCGCGACATGTCCATCGCCGACATCGCGGCGGCCCTCCGGCTTCCCGCTCCCACGGTGCACCGCCTGTGCCGTGCCCTCGTGGACCGGGGCTACATGCGTCAGCTCGCCGACCGGCGCTACACCCTGGGGATGCGGCTGATGCCGCTCGGCAACGCGGCCAACCAGCTCATCGGGGTCGATGCCACCTCGGTCCTGGCCGACCTGGTCGCCGAGACCGGCGAGACCGCCAACCTCGCCGTCCTGGCCGGACATCAGGCCGAGTACGTCGCACAGGTCCCCTCCGGCTACACGATGCGGATGTTCACCGAGGTCGGACGGCGGGTGGACCTGCACAGCACCGGCGTGGGGAAGGTGCTCCTGTCGCGGCTCCCGCGTGCCACGGTGGAGGCGATCGTGCGGCGCCCGCTGGTCGCGCGCACGCCGCACACGATCACGAACGCGACCGCGCTCGAGGCCGAGCTGGAACGGATCCGACAGGCCGGCTTCGCACTGGACGAGCAGGAGCAGGAGATCGGCGTACGCTGCGTGGCCGCCCCCGTCGGAGACGAGCTGCCGTGGATGGCGCTGTCGATCTCCGGACCGCTGCCGCGGATGAGCGATGAGCTCGTGCAGCGCGCGATCCCGCTGCTGCACAGCGGCGCGCGGCGGCTCGCGGAGAGTCTGGCCACCAACAAGACAGACTCTTGACACCGACACGGCCGACCTCCATTGTGACGTGGAACACATGTTCCGCTAAATGAAAGATCACGATGCCTGGTCTTGTCGCTGAGCTCGAGAATCTCTCCCCCACCATGGCGCCGGACGCGGTGCTCACCGATCCCGACCGGATGGCCGGCTATCGCTGGGACCGAGCCAACGACCCGACGGCAGGCATGCCGCTCGCCGTGGTCCGGGCCTCCTCCACCGAGGACATCCAAACCGTGATGCGGCTCGCCGCCCGACACCGGGTCCCGGTCGTGACCCGAGGCGCCGGCACGAGCCTGTCGGGCGGTTCCACCGCTGCCGACGGGTGTGTGGTGATCTCGACCGAGCGGATGCGCCGGATCGAGGTCGACCCCCTCACCCGCACCTGCCGAGCACAGCCCGGTCTGTTCAACGCCGAGGTGAAGGCAGCCGCCGCCGAGCACGGGCTGTGGTATCCCCCCGATCCCTCCTCCTTCGAGATCTGCTCCATCGGCGGCAACATCGCCACCAACGCCGGCGGGCTGTGCTGCGTGAAGTACGGCGTGACCACCGACTACGTGCTCGGGATGACCGTTGTGCTCGCGGACGGGACCGCGGTCGAGCTGGGCGGGCCGCGCATCAAGGACGTCGCCGGGCTCTCGCTCACCAAGCTGTTCGTCGGCAGCGAGGGCACCCTGGGCATCGTGACCGAGGTCGTGCTGCGCCTGCTGCCCACCCAGCGGCCGCCGTCCACCCTCGTGGCGACGTTCGGCTCGCTGACCGACGCCACCGGTGCGGTCTGCGAGATGACCCGCACGATGCGTCCCTCGATGCTGGAGTTCATGGACCGGGCCTCGATCAACGCGGTCGAGGACATGACCCGGATGGGCCTGGATCGCTCGGCTGCCGCTCTGCTGGTCATCCAGTCCGACGAGCCCGCCGAGTTCGCGCTCGCCGAGCTCGAGGCGATCAGCGACATCTGTGCACGCCACCGTGCCAGCGAGGTGTTCCACACCGACGATCCCCAGGAGGGAGAGGCCTTCGTCGCGGCCCGCCGCGCCGCCATCCCGGCGCTCGAGCGCCGGGGATCCCTGCTGCTGGAGGACGTGGGTGTCCCGATCCCCCAGCTCAGCGATCTGGTCGAGGGGATCGCTGCGATCTCGGCAAGACGCGACGTCGACATCGCGGTCGTCGCCCATGCCGGCGACGGCAACACGCACCCGCTCATCGTCTTCGACCCCATCGATGTCGAGCAGACAGAACGTGCCCGCGCTGCGTACGGCGAGGTGATGGAGCTGGCGATCGGCCTCGGCGGCACCATCACCGGCGAGCACGGGGTCGGGCGGCTGAAGAAGGCCTGGTTGCCCGACCAGCTCGGAGAGGAGGCGATGGAGCTCAACCGGCGGATCAAACGGGCGCTGGACCCCGACGGGATCTTGAACCCCGGCGTCATCTTCTGACCCGGTGTCGCGCCCAGCGAATCACGGAACACCCCCACAGCTCGTACGTGAAACGAACCGAAGCGCCACACCTCCCGGGAGTACGCCATGTTCCAGACGTTCCAGCAAGACCTCGACCCTGTCGGCGGATCACTCGCCCTGAGCGCTCTGTGCGCCGCGATTCCGCTGCTCACTCTCTTCGTCCTTCTCGGCGGCCTGAAGATGAAGGCCTGGCAGGCGGGTCTCATCTCGCTCGTCGTCGCCCTGCTCGTCGCCGTCACCTTCTTCAAGATGCCGGCCGGCCAAGCGGTCTTGGCAGGCGCGGAAGGCGCGACCTTCGGCTTCTTCCCGATCATGTGGATCGTCGTCAACGCGATCTGGATCTACAACCTGACGGTCGCCACCGGCCACTTCGAGGTCCTGAAACGTTCGTTCGGGTCCATCAGCGAGGACCAGCGCATCCAGGCCCTCATCATCGCGTTCTGCTTCGGCGCCCTCCTGGAGGCCCTCGCCGGCTTCGGCACACCGGTCGCGATCACCGTGGTGATGCTGATGGCGGTCGGTTTCAAGCCCATCAAGGCCGCCACGGTCGCCCTGATCGCCAACACCGCCCCGGTCGCCTTCGGCGCCATGGCCTCGCCGATCGCCGGGCTGGAGAAGACCTCCGGGATCGACGCCGAGACGCTCGGTGCGATGGTCGGTCGCCAGACTCCCGTCCTCGCGGTCTTCGTTCCGCTGATCCTCGTGCTCGTCGTCGACGGTCGGCGCGGTCTGCGCCAGACCTGGCCGGTCGCGCTGGTCTGCGGTATCGCCTTCGGCCTCGCGCAGTTCGTCGCCGCCAACTACATCTCGGTCCCTCTCGCCGACATCGTCGCCTCGCTGGTGGCGACCGCCGCGGTCGTCGGGCTGCTGCGCGTGTGGCAGCCGCAGGAGCAGATCACCGCGACCGCCACCTCGGCCGGCGCAGGCACCACGGTCGGCTCGGCGGGCTCATCCGCCGTCCTCACCGCGACCGGCAACGGGTCGCCGCAGGTCCGTGACAGCAGGGCCGAGGTCGTCAAGGCGTACGCCCCCTACCTGGTCATCATCGCGATCTTCGCGTTCACCAACATCTCTGCCGTCAAGGAGGCACTCGCGCAGTCGCCATGGACGCTGAGCTTCCAGTGGCCCGGGCTCGACGTCGCCAACCCCGACGGCACTCCGTCGGGTTTCATGACGTTCGGCTTCGCCTGGCTGCCGGCCGCCGGAACCCTGCTGGTCTTCGCCGGCATCATCACGGCCCTCATCCTGAGGGTCTCGCCGACCACCGCCCTCAGGACGTACGCCAGGACCTATGTCGAGCTGAGGTCGGCCATCATCACCGTGATGGCCGTGCTCGGTCTGGCCTACGTGATGAACCTGTCAGGTCAGACGGGGTCGCTGGGAGAGCTGCTCGCGCAGACCGGGAAGGCGTTCGCCATCATCTCCCCGATCCTGGGCTGGATCGGCGTCGCGGTGACCGGCTCGGACACCTCCGCCAACACACTCTTCGGCGCGCTCCAGGTCAAGGCCGCCACCGCTGCCGGGCTCGACCCGACGCTGATGGCCGCCGCCAACTCCTCGGGAGGGGTGCTCGGCAAGATGGTCAGCCCGCAGAACCTCGCCATCGCCGCGGCCGCGGTCGGCATGGCGGGCAAGGAGGGCGAGATCTTCCGGAAGGTGCTCGGCTGGAGCCTGCTGATGCTCGTGTTCATGTGTGCCCTGGTAGGCCTCCAGGCGACACCGATCCTGGGCTGGATGGTGCCCTAGAGGGCGGCCAGGTCTCCGTACGTCATCCCCTCGAGCGTGTCGCGGAAGACCCGGCGCCCGCCGGGGGCCACCGGGACGTGGTTCTCGACGACGAGGACGGTGCAGCCGGCGGCCTCGGCGGAGCGGGCGCCGGTGTTGGAGTCCTCCACCGCGATGGTGTCCTCGGCGGCGACGCCGAGGGCCGCCGCCGCGGTGAGGTAGGGCTCGGGGTGGGGCTTGCCGTTGCGGACCATGTCACCGGTGACGATCACCTTGAACGTGCCCTCGGGGAGCTCTTTGAGGATGGGGCCCACGAACCGGGCGTACGACATCGTCACCAGGGCGCACGGCACGCCCCGCTCGAACAGGTCGGTGAGCAGCTCGCGCGCGCCCGGTCGCCACGGGATCTCGCGCTCGACCTGCTCCACCACGCCGTCGAGAAGCATCTCGACGATCTCCTCGGGCTCGTGCGGGAGGCCCATCCCCGCTTTGACCAAGCGCGCCGAGTCGATCAGCGCGTTGCCGACCAGCTCCATCGCCTGCTCCTCGGACCAGGTCGCCCCGAACCGCTCCGCGATCGCGTACTCCGCCGCGATCCAGTAGGGCTCGGTGTCGACCAGGGTGCCGTCCATGTCCCACAGGACGGCCTTCAGGGCAGATTGCTCTCCCGAAACCGCGATGTGCTCATCCATGTGCGCCACTCTCCCAAACCACGGCGCCCAGAGGTCATCCGGCGTGCCCAGCGGCGTCTCGAGAATTGACCAGTCCGGCGGAGAAGGGCGCTGTTCTCATCCCGACACGGGCTTGTGCGGGCGATCTCGATCGATTTCGTACATACTCGACGGAACGCGCGATTTACCGTCCGGGGGGTTGAGTAGATGCGTAGCACCGATGTCGTGCGCGATGACGAACAGAGGCTGGACCCGTTCTGGGCCACGGTCAGGCGACGTCATCCCGATGCCGATCTGATCGTGCTTCCTGCCGAGGCACCACCGGAACGTTCGGCTGCCGAGGTCGCCACCGTTCGACCGGACGCGCTCTCCGAGCGCAGCGCCGCCCAGCTGCTGGGCGAACGCGAGGCCCCGACCCCGCACGTCAGCTGGTCGAAGCTCCCTGGGCACGACCTCGCTCGACGCGAGCGGATCTGGACGCTGGACGGGATCACGGACTCCGACGCCCGCGAGCGGCTGACGGCAGCATCGGCATGGCTCCGGGAACGAGGCTGGACCGTCGCCGTGCCCCCGACGGGGATGCCCCGGGTCGCCGGCCACATCGGGCGTGGTCCGGCTCGACAGGACGTGCTGCTGTTGGCGGTCCCGGACCGGCAACGGCTCGTACTCCGCCTGAGGTCGGTCGCCGGGGAGGCGCCCACGGCTCTCGACTCGAGCCGAGGTGACGAGTCATGAGCGTGACCGGGATCGAATACAACCAGATGCGTTCGGCGAGCACTGCATGGAGCGAGCAGGCCGATGAGATGGAGAAGACGTCCAAGGAGCTCGCTGGCCTCTCGGTGTCGGGGCTCGCCCCCTCGGTGCAGCACGTCGCCTCCTCCTTCATGGAAGCGTGGTCCGGCTACGCGCACGAGAGCGCCGACATCGCCTCCGGCTTCGCGGACGCGATCAGCACGACCGCGGACCACATCAACGATGCCGACCAGGTCTCGAAGTCCTGGCTGGACCGCCTCGACGGACACCTCGGGCCGACCCGATGACAACGATCGCCGTCCCTGCCTCCGAGCCGCAGATCGCCGAGCTCCATGGCGACCCTGGAGGCGCTGAGGCTCTCGCCGCCGGTCTGTACAAGGCGGCGACGCCGTTCGAGGCATTCGGTGAACGGGCGAGTGACGGGCGCCTGATCTCGGGGTGGAAGGGCTATGCGTACGAGGCCTACCGAGACGCAGCGGGCAGCGCCGGACCCGAGCACGAGGCGATGCACCAGTCCGTACGCCGTGTCGCCCGCGCGGTGACCTACTACGCCGACACGCTTCAGACGTTGAAGCGAGACCGCGACGACCTCCGCGACCGCAAACAACGCCTGGACGCGGACCGAACCGGTCTTCTCGCTGACATCGAGGCCGCAGAAGACCCGAGCGAGTCCGCGATCGCTGACCTGCAGGCCCGCGCAAGAGACCTCACCGCCCGATACCGCGACCTGATCACCGATCACGACTCCTGGTGCCGCCGCGTCACCGACAACGAGGACCAGCTGCGCCAGTCCTTCGCCTCGGCGAAGGGGCTCAAGGGCGCGCTCTCCGCCACCGGCGGTGCCACCCAGGACGCGACCGACGCCATGAACAGGCCCGGCGCACCGGGGAGCGGGTCGACACCGGAAGAGGTCAAGGCCTGGTGGGACGGTCTCTCCGCGGAGGAGCGTGCGGCCGTCACGGCGGCGTACCCCGAGACCATCGGCTCCGCGGACGGGCTGCCTGCGAGCGCACGCGACGACGCCAACAGGATCCTGCTGGACGACGACCTTGCGACGTTGGGAGACAAGGAGGCCGACGGCGCTCTGACGGCCGACGAGAAGAAGCAGCTCGCCAACGCACGCGCTGCCCGCGACGGTCTCCAGCGTGCCGAGAACTACGTCGACCCCACCACCGGCGAGAAGCCGGGCGGCACGCTCTGGCTCTACGACCCGACCGCCTTCGACGGCGACGGGCGCGTCGCGGTCGCCGTCGGTGACATGGACACGGCCGACGACGTCGCCGTGTTCACGCCGGGCATCAAGTCCGAGATGACCGACACCGACTTCTACACCGACAAGATGACCAACGTGTACGAATCGGCCCGCTACAACGGCGACGGCTCCAGCGTCGCCGCCATGTTCTGGCTCGGCTACGACGCGCCGAGCGGGCCGACCGACCCGGCCACCCTGACCGAGGGTCGTGCCGAGGACGGTGGGCGCCGTCTCTCCGACGCCCTCGACGGCCTGCGAGCATCGCGCCCGGACGACCCCCACCTCACCGCCATCGGTCACAGCTATGGCTCCACCACCACCGCGTACGCCGCCTCCGAGGACGACTTCGCGGCCGACGACGTCGTCCTCATCGGCAGCCCCGGCGCCGGGCCCGCCGAGAACGCGGACGAGCTCTCCGTGGGCTCCGGACACGTCTACGTGGGACGCGACAGCCGAGACGGCGTAGCGATGCTCGGCGACGAGGGGTGGGTCGGCAAGGGCCCTGTCGGCCTCGGAACCGATCCGTCCTCCGAAGACTTCGGTGCGACCCGTTTCGAGGCCGAGGACGTCGACCGCAGCAGCCTGCCGAACTTCGGCGACGCGCACGGGTCCTACCTTGACGATGACACCGAATCCCTCTACAACATCGGCAAGATCGTCGACGGCCACGGCGACGACGTCGAGAAGGCTGAACAGTCGTACGACCCGTGGTACAGCGGAGCGGTCGACCCCGAATGGGACCGCGACCCCACAGCGAACGAGCCCGGACGATCCGACACCGGCCCCGATGCCACCTGACCTTGGGAAATTGATGAAACGACTCCTCGCCCTGTCTCTCCTCGCCGTCACACCGTTGATGCTTCTCGGGTGCTCCGGAACATCCTCGGACCCCGACGGAGACGCAGAGGCTCAACGCGAAGCGATCCACCGCACCTTCGGCTCAGCACTCACCACGGCCGGTGAGCACGCGTCGAAGGTGGCAGGAGATGGCCGCTGGAACCTGTGCGGCCTCGAGACCCAAGGGGTGGAGTACCTCGCCTCCGCCACGGTCACGCCGGCTGCCGGCACCACTCCTGCCGCGACCGTCACGGCCATCACCGAAGCGTTGAGCAGCAACGGCTGGACGACGAGCAAGCAGATGTCGCAGCCGCCGTGGGCTCAGCTCGAGCAGGACGACCTGCTCCTCACGGTGCAGGTCGAGAAGCTCACGCCCGAGGTCGTCACCATGAGCATCCGCGGCGAATGCATCACCGGACCAGACGGATGGGCCACGTCCATGTCCGAAGAGCCCGAGCCGATCGAGCCCTCCTGATCGCCACGGTCAGCGGACGTACTCGTCGAAGGTCCGCTGGCCGAGGAACGGGGCGACGTGCTGAGCGACGATCCCGACCGGGACCGTCTCGCGCTTGAGGACGCCGTACTCCTCTGGCCAGCTGCCGTCGCGAGGCAGCTTGAAGGAGCCCATCAGCATGTCGATCACCGGCAGGTGGATCGCGTAGTTGCGGTCCCAGTAGTCGAGGTGCCGGGCGTGGTGCCAGTGGTGGTAGCGCGGGAGCACGATCAGGTACTCGAGGAAGCCGAACCGGATGCCGAGGTTGGCGTGGGCGACGACCGCCTGGATGCCGACCAGCACCGCGTACGCGTTGACGACCGAGGTCGAGAAGCCGAGGAACAGCAGCGGGAGCAGCACGATGCTGCGGGTCAGCACGGTCTCGACGAAGTGCACGCGGGAGCCGGCCAGCCAGTCGAGCTCGGGGCTGGAGTGGTGCACCGCGTGGAAGCGCCACAGCACCATGATCCGGTGGTAGCAGCGGTGCAGCACCGCCTGGGCGAGGTCGGCGAGGAAGACCGCGAGCAGGAACGCCACCACGAACGGCAGCTCCAGGATCCAGGCCTGCACGCTCGGCACCTGCACCGCCGACACCACCAGTGACGTCGAGGTGGTCACCAGGATGAGGATGAGCTGGACGAGCACGTGGCTCATGAAGAAGTAGCAGGCATCGGTGCGCCAGCCGGGCCGGAAGACCGGCACCGGACGGCGGGCGAAAGCGTGCTCAAGCGGGATGAAGACCAGTGCCGAGAAGAAGAGCGCGAGCACGAACCAGTCGAGGCCGAGCGAGAACGGCGTGTCCGCCACCGTGCCGTCGAACGGCACTTCGGTGCCGCCGAGCAGCACGGCCACGGTCGCCGTGCCGACACCGGTGAGAGCCAGGCGCTTGTGCTGGTCGCGAAGCACCGCGATCGTGCCCGCGAAGAACGCCGCCGCCAGACCGACCAGCAGCAGCGTACGGGCGAAGTCCTCGGTGTAGACGGCTCGGAACTCGCGGGTGGTCAGCAGCTCCGGGAAGTGGAAGCAGAGCACCGTGGCCAGGCTCAGGACACCCAGGAAGCAGGATGTGGCAGGAGCAAGCAGGTGGTGGCGAAGCAGCGGGAGGCGCGGACGGCGCGTGACGGTCTCGGGCATGACAGAAGTCTTGCGGGCTTCCACCGGCTCGGCCTGAGCCCACGTACTCAATCGTGGCTGTGGCTGGCGTCACGGGATGGATTGTCGATGCCCACCGATCGGGCTGTCGCCGCCGACACGTTCTTCCCAGGCGCCGCGCCGCTGCTCGCGACACGGGACAGACAGGGATAGCGTCGATGACGGCGACACAGGCGGCGCCTCAGTGAGCATTCACGACTAGTGCAGGGAGCTCTCACGATGGTTGACCAGGACACCCCTGATATCCAGGCCCCACAGGGCGGAGAGGGTTCCGTGCCCACAGGGAAGTGGTCACAGAAGGACTACCACCATCCCGCAGCCGGCTGGGGCGCGGCGACCTCGGTCATGAAGGTGCTCTCCCGCGAGCACGCCATCGCCTCCGGGACCCGGGCGATGTTCAAGATGAACCACGAGAACGACGGGTTCGACTGTCCCGGGTGCGCCTGGCCGGACGACCTGAAGGGTCTCAAGCTCGACCTGTGCGAGAACGGGATGAAACACGTCGTCTGGGAGATGACGAGCAAGCGGGTGGACCGCGACTTCTTCGCCGCCCACACCGTCTCCGAGCTGGAGACCTGGTCCGACTTCGAGCTCGAGGACCAGGGGCGACTGACCGAGCCGATGGTCTACGACGAGGCGACCGACCGCTACGTGCCCATCTCCTGGGCCGACGCGTTCGCGCTGGTCGGAGAGACGCTGCGCGCCCTCGAGTCGCCCGACGAAGCGGCGTTCTACACCTCCGGCAGGCTCGGCAACGAGGCCACCTTCCTCTACCAGCTCTGGGCGCGTGAGCTCGGCACCAACAACCTGCCCGACTGCTCCAACATGTGTCACGAGGCCTCCGGGCGTGCGCTCCAGGCGGCGCTCGGCACCGGCAAGGGAACCGCGGACCTCGAGGACTGGGAGACCGCCGAGGCGCTCTTCATCCTCGGCGTCAACGCCGCCTCCAACGCGCCCCGGATGCTCACCGCGCTGACCGAGGCCTATGACCGCGGCGCCCAGATCGTGCACATCAACCCGCTGGTCGAGGCGGCCGCCCGCAAGGCGATCATCCCGCACGAGTTCGTCGACATGGCGCTCGTCAAGGCCACCCGCACCAGCACCCTCAACCTCCAGGTCAGGCCTGGCGGCGACCTCGCCCTGCTGCGTGGAATGGCCAAGGCGCTCCTGGAGGAGCACCGCACCGACCCGAAGGCGCTCGACGTCGAGTTCATCGAGCGCTACACCACGGGCTTCGAGGCCTACCGGGACCTGGTCGAGTCGACCTCGTGGGCCGACCTCACCCATCAGGCCGGGCTGAGCGAGGCCGACATCCGCAAGGCCGCAGCCGTCTACTCCGCCTCCGACCGTACGCTGATCAGCTGGTGTCTCGGCGTGACCCAGCACGAGCACGGCGTCGACACGGTGCGCGAGATCGTCAACGTGCTCCTGCTGCGCGGCAACCTCGGTCGCGAGGGCGCCGGCCCCTCCCCCGTGCGCGGCCACAGCAACGTCCAGGGCAACCGCACCTGCGGCATCGACCACAAGCCCACCGACGCCTTTCTCGACCGGCTCGGCGAGGTCTGCGGCATCACCCCGCCGCGCGAGCACGGGCTCGATACCGTCGGGACGATCAGGGCGATGAACGACGGCCGGGTCACGGTGTTCGTCGGCATGGGCGGCAACTTCGTCATGGCCGCCCCCGACACGCCCTACACCTCCAGCGGCCTGCGCAACTGCGACCTGACCGTCCAGGTGAGCACCAAGCTCAACCGCAGCCACCTGGTCCACGGCCGCACGGCGCTGATCCTCCCCTGCCTGGGCCGCACCGAGAAGGACCACCAGGCCGGCGGCCTCCAGGAGACCTCCGTCGAGGACTCGATGAGCATGGTCCACCTCTCCCGTGGGATGAAGCGTCCCGCCTCACCCCACCTGCTCTCCGAGCCCGCGATCATCGCCGGGATGGCGCGGGCGACCCTGCCCGACAGCGCCACCCCGTGGGAGTCGTGGGTGGAGGACTATGACCGGATCCGCGACGTGATGGCCAAGGCGTTGATCGGCTTCGAGGACTTCAACCGCCGGGTCCGTCTCCCGCTTGGCTTCCGGCTCAAGCAGCCCGCCCGGGAGCTGGTCTTCCACACGCCGTCGGGGCGGGCGGAGTTCGCCGCAACCCCGCTGCCGGATGTGATCCCGGCCGACGACGACGTGCTCGTGCTCCAGACGATGCGCTCGCACGACCAGTGGAACACCACGATCTACTCCGACGACGACCGTTACCGAGGCGTCAAGAACCTGCGTACGTTGATCCTGATGCACGAGGACGACATGCGCTCGCGCGGGATCGCCGAGGGCTCCCTGGTCGACATCATCGCGACCTCGAAGGACGGCAGCGTCCGCGAGCTGCGCGGCTACCGCGCGCTGCGCTACGACCTCCCCCGCGGCAGCGCCGCGGGCTACATGCCGGAGATGAACGTGCTCATCGGCGCCGCCGACTACAGCGTCCAGAGCGACCAGCCGCTGATGAAGAACGTGAAGGTCCGGGTGACCCCGTCCTCCCCTGAGGCATAGGTCCGCCAGGCGTCACCGCAGGGACCGGCCGTCGTCCGGCGACCCAGCCGGACCGGCGGCAGGATGATGGGTCATCAGCCGGATCAGCTCGGTGCGAGATCCCACCTCGAGCTTGCGCATCGCGGCGGCCAGATGCTTCTTGACCGTGTTGATCGAGATGAACAGCCGGTCGGCGATCTCCTGGTTGCGCTGCCCCGCTCCGGCCAGCCGGGCGACCTCGCTCTCCCGAGGCGACAGCTGGGTGCCGTACCCACGGGAGCCGCGGCGGTGCGGCGAGGGCAGCCCGACGCCGTGCGCGCGGGCCAGGTTGGCGGCCCGGTCACGGTCCCAGCGGGCACCCAGAGCCTCGTACGCCGCGATGGCGGCCCTCAGCCGCCCGGCGCCGTCGCCGGTTCCTGCTTCGAGCAGGCAGCGTGCGGCCTGCTCGTGCGCCTGGGCCGCGTCGTAGGGCGAAGGCAGGGCGGCGTACCTTCCGGCGGCGGCGTCGAAGAGGCCGGCTGCGTCCTCCAGCCGGCCGTCCGCGGCCGCCAGCACACCCTGGGCATGGGGCAGCGCGGCCCCCGCGAACGGGGCGTCGAGATCCCGCACCCGCGCGCCGAAGCGCGCCGTCAGCTCCGCGGCCCCGGCGAGGTTGCCGGCCGCGCTCAGCGCGTCGACCAGGGCAGGCAGCGCCCGCGCGGCCGGCGGCCAGATCTGGTCCGCCTCCAGCAGCGCGATGGTCCGGGCGGCCTCCGCCTCCGCGGCTGCCGGGTCTCCCTCGGCGAGGTGCAGCCGGATCAGCGCCGAGGCCGGGAGCGGGACCAGGTCGGCGGACCCGCCACGGCGGTGAGCCGCCGCGAGAGCGTCGCCGAGCAGCCGGCGGGCTTCGTCGAGCTCACCGCGGACGAGCGCCAGGGAACCAGCGACGATGTGGAGGGTCAGCACGATGTCGAGGACGTCGCGCTGCTCCTCGGCCAGCGCCAGGAGCTCGTGCTGGTCGAGGTCTCGCCACGTCCCCGTGCAGTAGTCGACCAGCGCCTGGTGCGAGCGGGCGTACAGCACCGGCCGGCGGCTCTCCAGCTCGGCCGCACCCGCCAGCGCGGCGCGCACCAGACCGGTGGCCAGCGTGTGGTGCCCCACG
This sequence comes from Nocardioides sp. CCNWLW239, assembly GCF_037137035.1. NCBI lineage: Bacteria > Bacillati > Actinomycetota > Actinomycetes > Propionibacteriales > Nocardioidaceae > Nocardioides > Nocardioides sp. CCNWLW239. The sequence goes on from NZ_JBBBNW010000001.1 coordinate 25,267, forward strand.
ATGACCGCGTCTGCGCTGATCGAGTCGAACGCCGACACCTCGCGGCGCCCCCGTGGGCGTCCACCGGTCAGCTCGAGGATCCGGTCATAGGTCTCGCGCCAGGCCCGGTCGCCGACCGCGGTGCGCACCATGCCGACCTTCCCGAGCAGGAAGACCGCGAGGCTGCGGTCCTGGACGGCATCCAGCGCCGGCTGCGCGCGGCCGAGCCAGGCCAGGTGCTCCGCCAGAGGTACGCCGGGCACGACCGGCATGCCCAGGTTCACCATCGCCCAGGCGCGCAGGTCGGGCCGGTCCGCGAGGTCCTCGACCGCCTGGGTGAACAGCCCGGTCTGCTGCTCGTCCGCCCCGGTGAGATACATCAGCATCGCGAGCCAGAAGCGCAGCTCGCCGCGCAGGGGTGCCGGGAGGTCGGTCCCCTCGAGCACCTCGGTCAGCAGCGGGATGACGCGCACCGGACGGGCGGCCTCGAGGGCGGCGCGGCCGAGCTTCACCGCGATCCGCCCCCGGGTCTCGGCATCCAGATCGGTGCGGGCGAGCACGTCCTCGAGCAGATTGGCGGCCTCGTCCTCGTTGCCGATCTCGATCGCCTGGTCGGCGGCCTGCTCGGCGACCCGCACCCAGTCCTCGTAGCGGGCAGCGTGCAGCAGATGATGAGCCAGCTGGCCGAGCGGGACGGGATCCGTCCGCCGGAGCACGCCGGCCGCGAGGTCGTGCATCTCCTGGCGACGCAGCACGTCGAGTCCTTCGCAGACCGCCTGCGCGGCGAGGGCGTGGCGCATGCCGATACGGCCGTCGAACTCGGTGAGCAGCCCGGAACCGAGGGCCTCGGCGACGCCTGCCGACCCGGCCTCCGGGTCTGGGATCGCCCCCAGCAGCGCCGGGACCGGCACCGGGGTCTGGAGCGTGGCCGCCACCTCCACGACGCGGCGCGCCGGCTCCGAGAGTCGTCCGACCCGTTCCAGAACCGAGTCCCGGATGCCGCTCGGCACGCCCAGATCGTCGAGCGCACGGCGGGCCCACCCGCCTTCCTCCCTCAGGACGAGGGTGCCGCGCGCCCGCATCAGCGCGAGCAGCTCCTCCACGGCCAGGGGCAGTCCGGAGCTCCGCTCGGCGAGGTACGTCGCGAACGCGCTCGACACCGTGTCGGTCCCCAAGATCGCGGCGGCGAGCTGCCCGGTCAGGTCCGCGTCGAACGGGTCCAGCAGCACGCGGGTCACCGCGACCCTCCGGTCGAGGCTCGCGGTCAGACCACGGAGCTCGACCGTCGCCTCCTCGCCGCGATAGCTCAGCACGACGGCCAGCCCCGAGGGTGGCCCGCTGAGGAGGTAGCGGAGGAAGTCGACGGTCTGCTCGTCGGTCCAGTGCAGGTCTTCGAGGATCAGCACGGCGGGACCGAGTGCGTCCAGGATCTCCACCAGACCGCGGAAGAGCTGGTGCCGTTCGGCGCCGCGGTCGTCGAGCGGCAACGGCTGAGCGGGCAGCACGCCTTTCAGCTCGGGGATGAGCGGACGCACCGCGCCCGCGACCGGGGACAGCGTGCGTCCGGACAGCAGCGGGCCGATCTCGCGCATCGCCTCGACGACCGGGCCCAACGGGAACGGGTCCCGGATGGGCCGACATCCCCCGACCAGGACGTGACGCCCGGCCAGACCAGGACTGGCAGCTCGGCGAGCAGGCGCGACTTGCCGACGCCGGCCTCACCCTCGACGACGGCCACCGCCGGCACGGCCACGACACCGGCCACGAGCCGCTGCAGCTCGGCCGAACGGCCCAGGAGCGTCGGGGACACGACCCGGTGCGCCGGGGTGGCGAGCCCGGCATCCGCACCCCCGCGCCTGCTCCCGCTCATCCACATCCTCGGTTCTCAGGGACGTACGTCCGGGGCACAGGGTGCCACAACGACCGCGCGAGGATGCAGGAAATCGAGCTCGAACGCTCACCGGCGCGCGACTGCCGTCATGCGCCCTTCAGGCGCTCCGCGCCGGAGTAGATGTTCATCGAGGTCCCGCGCAGGAAGCCGACCAGGGTGAGGCCGTTGTCATCGGCCAGGTCGACGGCGAGCGAGGACGGGGCCGAGACGGCTGCGAGCAGCGGGATGCCGGCCATCACGGCCTTCTGGACGAGCTCGAATGAGGCCCGGCCGCTCACCATCAGGATGCTGGAGCGCAGCGGCACCAGGCCCTCGCGCAGCGCGTGCCCGATCACCTTGTCGACGGCGTTGTGGCGGCCGACGTCCTCGCGGATGCAGAGCAGGTTGCCCTCGGCGTCGAAGAGGCCCGCGGCGTGCAGCCCACCGGTGCTGTCGAAGACGCGCTGTGCCTCCCGCAGTCGCTCCGGCAGGACGGTCAGGAGCTCGGGCGTCACGCGCAAGGTGTCCTCGGCCACCGACCAGGCCGAGGACGTACGCACCGCCTCGAGGGACGCCTTCCCGCACAGGCCGCACGAGGAGGTCGTGTAGAAGCTGCGCTCCAGGGAGGCGTCGGGCGGCGGGACGTGGGCGGCCAGGCCGACGTCGACCACGTTGTAGGTGTTGCCGCCGTCGGCAGTCGCCCCGGCGCAGTAGCGGACGCTCGCGACGTCGTCGGCGGAGTGCACGACCCCCTCGCTGACCAGGAAGCCGACGGCCAGGTCGAAGTCGCCGCCGGGTGTGCGCATCGTGACGGTCAGCGGGCGTCCGTTGACCCGGATCTCCATCGGCTCCTCCGCGGCCAGCTTGTCCGGCCGTCGTGAGATGACGCCGTCGCGGACCCTCAGCACGGGCCGTCCAACTGTCACTCGTCCCATGTCAGCTCCTGTGGTGTGGGGTCGGGTCGTGCCGGATCCTGGTGGGCGTGCCTGGCCGCGTGCACGGCCGCACCGATGAGCAGTATGAAGCCGATCAGGGCCAGGCCCCCGAGAAGCTCAGGATACGAGGCGGACCTGGCCATGACCGCCAGCAGCAACGGGGCGAGGAAGCCGCTGTGGGCCACGCCCTGGAACAGCGCCGACACCGTCGGCAGTGCGCCCGGCGGCGCCAGCCGGCCGATCTCGGCCAGCCCGGACTCCAGGGTCAGGCCGTAGCCGGCGCCGAGGAAGACGGCTGCGGCGAGAACCAGCAGCGGCGAGACCGCCTCGATGGCGAGGGCCCCCACGAGGAGCCCGACGACCACGGTGGCCATGGCGACGAGAGTGGCGCGGGCGCTGCCGGGGCGGTCGATCCGGGCGGCCAGTGGCTGCACCGCCAGCCCGACCAGCAGCGTGAGCGCCGCGACCACGCCGCTGAACAGCGGCGCCTGGTCGCGGACCCGGTCGAGGACGAACGGTGGGAGGACGACGTAGGAGACGGTGACCGCCGCGAAGATCGCCGGGCTGGCCGGCAGCACGATCCCCACGAACCGCGGGTGGGTGATGGCCGACCAGCGATCGCCGGCGGGTGCGGCGGGCGGTGGCCCGGGGATCGAGCACATCTCCGGAATGCGGGCCGTGAGCACGAGCACCAGCAGCGCGAAGCCGCCGTGCACCAGGCACGGCACCACCGCCGGGGCCGGGAGCCAGGCGGCGAGGGTGCCCGCGAGCAGCGGCCCGAGGGCGAAACCGGCACCGGTGGCGTACACCCCGAAGCGGGCGCCGCGGTCCTGTCCTGGCGAGAGGGCACGAAGCCAGGCGGCGCCGGCCGAGACGATCAGCCCGGCCGCGACCCCGGTCGCCAGGCGGCTGGCGAAGACGGCCCCACCTGAGACCTCGGCCAGGGTCAGCAGGAGGCTTCCGGCGACCGTCACGGCCAGGGCGCTGCGTACGACCCGACGGTGGCCGAACCGGTCGGCGGCGCGGCAGCCGAGGAGCAGCGCCGGGACCAGCCCGGCCAGATAGGTGGTGAACACCAGCACGACCGACATCGTCGACCAGCCCGCCTCGAGCCGATAGACCACCGAGAGCGGCGTGAACTGGTTGGCGCCCCACCCGGCCGCCACCAATGCGGCCGCGACCAGGACGCGGTCGGCGCGCGAGCCCGTCGACGCGGCGGTCGCGCTCGGGCCCCCGCCGATCGCGCTCACCGCGGTCACCGTCCTTCTCAATCGATCGGTAGCGGAACGCTGGCCTCCGCCGTGTAGGCGAAGAACGTCAGCGACTCCTCGAGGTAGAGCTCGATGCCCTCGGCGTCGTGGGAGGAGTAGCCGATGGACAGGTCCATGCCGAGATGCAGCTCGTGGTCGCCGCCACGGGTCGAGACCAGCAGCGCTCCCCGGAGCGCCGGTGCCCAGACGATCTCGCCGTCGAGGAGCCGGGACAGGTGGTGCAGGATCGGGTAGCCGTGATCCGTCGTCTCCGAGACGGCCGTGTAGGCCTCCGCGGACAGCAGCAGGTCGTAGGGGCCGTCGACACCGGCCAGGCGCAGCGCGCTGACCGCCTTGGCGACCGCGTCGGGGACCTGTCGGGGGTCGGACGGCAGCGGCACCGGGGCGTTGGAGCTGGCCGGGGCGATGCCGGAGATCCCGGCCGCCGCGGAGCCGTGGAAGATCGTCTGGTCCTCGGCCTGCGCGATCGCGGTGGCGGCGTCCTTGACCGGCTGCCAGTCGGAGTCCTGGGAGCCCCGCTCGACGTCGTCAACGGCCGCCCGGGTGACCCGGAACGGGGCACGCAGCTCGATGAGGAGCTGGGCCTGCCGCTGGCGCGCGATCACCGCGTCGGCAGGCGACTCGAGCGGGGTGAGGTGGCCGGTGCCGACGGCCGCCAGCTCGCTGCCCGAGGGGCCGACCACGTCGACGACGCGGCGACCGGCGATCAGCCGCTTGAACGTACGCCGTGCCTCCTCCTCGATCTGCCCCCAGGCGGACTCCGAGATCGGGGCGAGCTCCCGGTGAAGGTTCCTCATGCGTGTTCACTCCTTCCGGCGCTGTGCGCCAGGCTGCCGATACGGAGCGAGCCATCGACGACCACCGTCGCCGGTTCCTCGGATGATGGGGTGCGGGCGAGGAACGGCTCGGCGTCCTCGAGAAAGGCCGCGGGCGGGACGAAGAACAGGCACCCGGTGACCGCCGTCGAGAAGTCGAGGATGCGGTCGTGCCGGCCGGGGACGCGGCCCAGGAACATGTTGCGCAGCATCTCCTCGGTCACGCCCGGATCGGCGGCGTAGCCGATGAAGTACGTCCCGAACTCGCCCGTCCCGACCGCGCCGAACGGCATGTTGTCGCGCACGATGGCCCGCTCGGTGCCGTCGGGGTCGGTGATGGTGTTGAGTGCGACGTGGGAGTCGTCGGGCTTGACCGAGTCGGGCAGCTCGATGTCGCTGAGCTTCCTGCGGCCGACGACCAGCTCCTGCTCCTCGACCGTGAGCCGGTCCCACGCGGTCAGGTCGTGGAGATACTTCTGGACGATGACGTAGCTGGCCCCGGCGTACGTCTCGTCGGGGTCGGCCCCGTCGAAGCCGACCAGCGCGGCCAGGCCTGACTCTGCCGCCGCCGTCGGGCTCTCGGTGCCGTCGACGAAGCCCAGCAGGTCGCGCTCGTCCCAGTAACGGAAGCCGTGGACCTCGTCGACGGCGTCGACCAGCCCGTCGAAGAGCACCATCAGCTGGCGGCCGAGCTCGAAGCACAGGTCGGGGCGACCGGCACGGACGTGGAAGAGCAGATCGCCGGGGGTGGAGACGGCGACGTGCTTCTCCCCGGCGAGCGGCCGGAACGGGTGCAGCCCGTCGGGGCGCGGGGCGGCGTAGAGCCGGTCCCAGGCCTCCGCGCCGATGCCGACCACACAGCTGAGCGCTGCCTCGGGGATGCGGAAGCCGATCGCGCGGGTGACCCCGGCGACGTCGGCGAGCGCGTCGCGCGCTTCCTGCTCCTTGCCCTCCCTGACCGTCACGGTGAGGAAGATGGCCGCCTTCGCGGGTGGTCCTAGTACGTCCTGTGCCCGGTCCAGAGGCGTCACCTGGGTCTCCTGCCTTCTCGCGTCACGGTCACGGCGTCATCACCGACAATAACCATGACGAGGCCTCTCGCTCACCCTTCCGGGCCTTCCCTGTCCGGGACGATAGGTCTCGTTGTCCGGCCCCCCAACGAGTCGTCCTCGACCTCCCGGCGGTACCAGCCCGGCAGCTCGTCGGGCCGCAGCTCGGTGGCGTCGCCGGGCCGGCTCAGCGTCAGCACCGCCCGCTGGATCTCCGGACGCTCCTCGAGCGCGCCAGAGATGGCGGCGAGCCGGGTCGCGACCTGTGACTCGGGGGCGTCGCCCACGAGATCGATCGCGGCGACCAGGTAGATCCGGTCGGCGCCGATCCACTCGGTGCGCAGATAGCTCACGCTCTGCACGTCCGCGTGGTCGCGCAGCGCCTGGAGCACCCGGTTGCGGGCCAGCGGCGTGATCTCCTCACCCGTCAGGAAGTCGATGTTGCGACTGATCAGGAAGAGCGCGACCACGCCGAGGAGGATCCCGACGAGGATCGAGCCGACCGCATCCCAGACCGGGTCTCCGGTCAGCTGGTGCAGCCCCACCCCGGCAGCGGCGATGAGGATGCCGACGATGGCGGCGAGATCCTCAGCGAAGACGGCTCGCAGCATCGGGTTCGAGGTCAGGCGTACGTAGCGCAGCGGGTGCACCCGCCGGGTCCGAGCACCGGCACGGGTCTCGCGCCAGGCCTGCAGGAAGGAGGTCCCCTCCAGGACGAGGGAGATCGCCAGCACCGCGTAGGCCCAGCGGTAGTCGGCGGTCTCCTCCCCCGCCTCCCCCAACGACTGGATGCCGTGCCAGACCGAGACCGCGGCACCGACGGTGAAGAGACCGAAGGCGGCGAACATCGACCAGACGTACGCCACCCGCCCGTACCCCAGTGGATGCCGCTCGTCCGGCGCGATCTCGGCCCGGCGCGCCCCGACGAGGAGGAAGACCTCGTTGCCGGTGTCGGCCCAGGAGTGCGCCGCCTCGGCGGCCATCGACGCCGAGCCGGTCAGGGCAGCAGCCACCGTCTTGGCGACGGCGATGAGGAAGTTGGCGCCGAACGCGATGATCAGGGTCAGCGCGCTCTCGTTGCGGCCGGCCTCGGGCTCACGCGACCGGTCGGTGGAATCGTCTGGCGGGCCGGTCCTGTCCATGGTCACGACCCTAGGTCGCCGGCGACGTTCCCGGTGTCGACCCGCCCACGTGACCCGCGCGGCCGACCGAGGTTTGGGCGCGACGACAGCACCAACGGTGACGGCCGACAGTTCGCGGCCGGACCTGCATCCGGAGGCCGTCGCGGGCTGCATGATGGCCGAGGGCGGTCGTACGCTGGGTCTGGCCGTGACACGGAGGGAGACCGGCGGTGGCGCACGAGCATCCCCAGCAGGACGGGTTCGACCTGGGACAGGCGCAGGTCCTCGAGTTCACCGTGACCGAGGCCGACACCGCCCTGGTCCAGGGATCCGGCGATCTGGAGGTGCTCGGCACTCCTCGCCTGATCGCGTGGATGGAGGCCGCGACCTGCGCCGTCGCGGCCGCCGTCCTGGACCCCGGCCGAACCTCCGTCGGGGTCAGGGTGGCCGTCGATCACAAGGCACCCTCGCCGGTCGGGGCACGCATCGTCGCGACCGCGGTCGTCACCGAGGTGGAGTCGAGCCTGGTCACGTTCTCGGTCGTCGGGGTCGACGCGGCCACGGGCGAGGTGGTCGGCAGTGGCGCGATCACCCGCGCGGTCGTCGACCGGAGCCGCTTCCTGGCCCGGCTTCAGAGACGCTCCACCGCGTAGACGTCCGCGTCGAGCGCGTCGGCCTCGGGCGGAGCATTCAGGTAGGTGTCAGGCGAGCCGCGCCCGGGCCCGAGCCCAGACCCCGGCGTCGCAGCAGAAGCCCAGCTGACTCCGCTTCAGGCACAGGAGACCGACGCACCGACCGCCGTCGTCGACCACGGCCAGCCGACGGCGCCGGGCGTCCGTCATCGCCGCCCAGGTGGACCACAGGTCCGCCCCCACCTCGACGGTCCGGCCCAGGAGCGCGCCGAGCTCAGCCGCCGGCCGGTCGCCGCTTTCTGCGGAGAGGTCGTCGCGACCGATGACCGTCAGCAGCATGTCGCCGTCGGCCACCAGCGCCGCGTGGACGTGGTCGTTGCGGAAGAAATCGTGCACGTCGCGTACGGTCGCCGACGCCGGGAGCAGCTTCGGCCGGTGGATCATGGCATCAGCCACGGTGGCCTCGCCCGGCGCGCACGCCAGACGACCGCCGCCGAACTCGACCTCGGTGGTCGTGACCATGGCTTCCATGGGCCCCATTGTCCCAGTCAACTCCTCTCCGTCACGTCGTGTCCGCGCATCGTCTCGCTCACGACTGCAGGCCTTTCTGGATCTCGGCCCGCTCTGGCCAACACATGCCTCCCTTTCGAACCTGTCGTCCGTCCCTCCCGTCGTTCTAGTCCTCAAGGCTCGGCCCGTTCCATGGCGTACGCCGATGGTTGTCGGGCCGCACACCGACCGCTGTGCGGCCCCACCTCGACACCCCGGACACCTTCCGTGGCGACGCCGTCCGGTGTCAGCGCGGAGTTAACCTGCTGCCGTGATCGAGGACGGGTATCGACGATGAGCTCCCAGGTACGTCTCACCTCGGCGGCCTGGGTCCGGCTGGTCGCATCCCTGGTGGCCGGGGCGGTGGCGGCGGCGGCCGGTGTGCTCCTCGTCGACCCGCAGATCGGCACCCTCCTCGGGGTTGCGGTGATCCACGCGGTGTTCGTCACCACCGGCTGGCTCGCGCTCTGGCCCTTGGACGCCGACACGACCCGCGCCACCACGCGCCGCGAGGACTTCCGGCCCGCCGCAGAGGAGCTCGTCGTGGTCGCCATCTCGCTCTGCGGGCTGCTCGGGATCGTGATGCTGCTGGTTGTCGGCAACTCCTCCCAGGGCCGCGTCGCCGCGGCGATCGCGCTCGTCGGCGTCTTCCTGGCATGGGCGAGCCTGCACCTGATGTACGCCGCGCGCTACGCGCACCTCTACTACGCCGGCGCCGTCGGCGGCATCGACTTCAACTCCGAGGAGAAGCCGTCCTACCGCGACTTCTTCTACTTCAGCTACAACCTCGGGATGACCTACCAGGTCTCGGACACCGACGTGACCAGCTCGGGGATCCGCGCCGTCGTGCTCCGGCACACCCTGCTGTCCTACGTCTTCGGTGCGGTGGTGCTGGCGAGCACGATCAACCTGGTCGCCGGCATCGCGGTCGGCTGATCCGGCCCGATCGGTCAGCCGGCCGGGATCAGTGGCTCTCCTCAGGAGGCTGGTGGACCAGCGTGCCCCCGGGCAGCCTGCGCGGGTGCGAGGACCACAGCGCCGTCGCCGAGGCCATCCGTAAGGCGTAGGCGGCCGCCGCGAGCTCTGCGACGTGCATGGGCTCGGTGAGCGAGCGACCGGTCAGCTCCTGGATCCGGCGCAACCGGTTGCGGACCGTGTTGGGGTGGCAGTAGAGCAGCGTGGCGGCGCGCTCGGCGGAGCCGGACTGCTCCAGGTACATGTCGAGGGTCTCCAGCAGCAGCTCACGGTCCTCGGCCGGCTGCCGCAACACCTCCCCCAGCACGTTCTCGGCCAGTCGGCGGCCCTCGGCGGGCTCGTAGACGACGAGGGCGGCCAGCGGACTGTGGTCGAAGGTGCGCAGGCCTGCCTGACCCGGCTCGAGCCCGGCCAGCGCGGCTCGTGCCAGACGCAGCGCACGTGGCGTCTCCGGCAGCGACGCATAGGGCGGGCTCACGCCGGTGCGGGCGCTGGCGTAGCCGCGCAGCGTCTCCAGCATCTCCTGCTCACGCTCCTCGTGGAACGAGACGATGCCGAGCTGCTGTGCGGGAGTCAGCCGCCACCCGGAGACGAACCCCTTCTCGGCGAGACGCTGCTCGACGTTGACCAGGCTCTCCTTCGCGAGCCCGTGGGTCTCGGCGGCGACCACGATCAGCAGCGCGTCCGCCGGGAAGCCCAGCAGCGCCGCCGCCTCCCACGGGCCCGACTCCGGCCCGGGACGTCCGGTGAGCACCGCCTCGACGACGGCTGAGCGGCGCCGCTGCTCGGCGAGCATCAGCTCTGCGGTGGTCGCCCGGTAAGCCTCGGTCAGGACGACGGCATGCTCGTCGGTGAAGCGCCAGATGACACCGGCGGTGGCGATCAGGGCATCGATCAGCGACGGCTGGCGGGTGCGCTGAGCGTGCTCGACCAGGCCGTCCCAGAGCGCGGCGAAGCAGATCCGGTAGGCCCGCAGCACCTCCGGGAGCGGCACTCCCTGCTTCGCTCGCCGCCGCCCGGTGCGCTCGGAGGCGCCCAGGTCGAGCTGGGCGTGCGGGTCGCCGATCGCGGCGACCACGGCGCGGAGATTGTGGGCGAAGGACTGTCGCAGCTCGTCGAGGGAGACCAGGCCGCTCTCCCGGTCGCGGTAGTAGGTCGCGATCCTCTCGGCGACGTGGGCGCAGGCGTCATCGGCGAGCCGGCTGATGTTCTTCTCGGCCCAGGCCGCGAGCTGAAGCCGTCCGTCCTGTCGTGTCACACGTCCCCCTTGGTCGGTCCCGGACCCATCCTGTCACCAGAACGGTGCCGCCAGTTGAGCCGTCGACTCGGCACGCGATCGCGAAGCCACGTACGATCTGCCTACCTACGACTGGGGCCGGAGGTTCCGTGAACGAAATCCAGCTCAGCGACCTGACCCTGGGACGCCATCTGGCCCAGGGCTCCCAAGGCCGGATCATCGAGCTGGCCGACCACCCCGGGACGGTCGCGAAGCTCTACCGCACCCGCGAGCTGGGCCTGGTGGACGGCCGGGCCCTGGCGGAGCTGGTGCGCATCCGTGGGCTCGTCGAGAGCGAGGGTCTGCAGGTGGACCACTTCGCCGCCTGGCCGCACACGGTGGTGCTCGACGGGCTGCGTACGGCGGGCTTCTTGATGCAACGCGTGCACGAGCCGTTCCTGGCCGGGTTCGGCCCGACGACGTCGCTGGCCGAGCTCGGGCTGCTCGTGAACACGGGCGACGTCCAGCAGCCAGGGATCTACGAGCGGGTGCTGCTGATGCGGGCGCTGGCCGCGGCGATGGACGCACTGCACCGTCAGGGACTCGTCCTCGGCGATCTCTCGCCGCGCAACATCGCGTGGTCCGTCTCGCCGGTCCCCCGGGTGATGTTGCTCGACTGCGACGGGATCCGACCGGCCGGCGAGGACGGCGTGCTGCCGCCTGCCGACACCCGAGGCTGGGAGGACCCCACCAACGCCGGGCGTGCGCCGACCGCCGACAGCGACCGGTTCAAGCTGGCTCTTGCGATCGCCCGCGTGCTGACCGGGGACCGCAACGCCGCTCCTGCTCTTCGGCCGGACCTCTCCTTCGCCGGCGAGGCCGGCATCCTGGTCGGCCCGCTCACCCGGCTGATGGACCAGGCCGCCGGTCCTCCCGGGCTCCGCCCGACCGCGTCGCAGTGGGCGACCGTCCTGGACGTACGCAGCCCCTGGGCCGGAGCCGCAGCCCCGATGCGTCCGCCCGTGGCTCCCCCGATGCCTCCGCCGATGCGGTCGCGCGGTCCGTCGGCCAGTGGGGAGATCCTGCGGCCGTTCCGCCGCCAGTCACGCTGATCCGTCGACCTCAGGCTGCCGACCACCCGGACCATCGGGCGACCTCGATGACGATCACCGGGCCGGTCGGAGGCTGGGCTCGATAGTCCGTGTACTTCGCGACCAGCGGAGCGATGTCGTAGGTCGGGTGCACCCGGGCGACCCCGTCGGCGCGGGCCCACCACAGCTGTGACCAGTCGTCGGCGTACTCATCGACCAGGAGCGACACCGCCGGATTCGCCGCGATGTCCTCCAGCCGCCGCAGCCGGGTCGTCGACTTCGGCTTGTGGTCGACCGCGGTGAGGATCGCGTCGTCGGCGAGGGCGAACACGACCGGCACGATCCGGGGCGTACCGGCGGCGGAGACCGTGGCCAGGCGAGCCACCCGGGCTCCCGCGAACCGGTCACGGACCCATTGCTCCTCGTGTCGCACAGTTCGAGCCTAACGGTGTCGCGGCTGCCTCGACGTAGGCGTCGGCGAGGGCGACGGCTACGGTGTCCGCATGGCTCTCGACCTCCACTCCCGTGCTGCCCACTGAGGCCGAGCGGCTGCTGACCGCCGACCTGGTCGAGTGGCTCGCGGACCTGGTCGATCCGGCGCTGCTGCGCCAGGAGTCACCGAAAGCACAGCTGCAAGGGCTGCGCAGCGCGGTCGTCCACCGGATCGGGGTCAACGAGGAGTCCGCTCTGCTCCACTTCAGCGACGGCTTGGAGCACAACCCGTTGCCGCTGCGCGATGCCGACGGGCTGAGGATCGTCCTGGTCACCAGCCGTGGCGAGGACCTGGCCGTCGACGACGTCGAGTTCGTCGACTGGAGCCGTGACGAGGACTGCCAGCGGTGCCGGACGGCGCTGCAGAGCTGGGTGCCGCCGGCATTCGACCCGGGCGCGCGGATCACCTCGGTCGGCGGCCTCCACATCGCGTATGACCACGCCGACCGCGCCGGCATGGAGCCCGCGGCGATCCTGGCGCGGCTGCGACCGGCGGTCGCGGAGGCCAACGCCGCCCTCGGCTCCTGGGACGCGGCGACGGTCGGCGCCTACTGGTATCCAGCCACCGACACCTGGGCCCACGTGGTCCCGCTCGGCCTGAACCGCGACCGGGACCCGGTGGCCGGGGTGCTCATCCGCCACCCGGATGGCTATCACCTGGTCACGATCCTGACGCGACGTACGGCCTTCTGGAACGTCGCCAGCATCGGCCAGATACCTCCGGCGTGGCTCGATGGCTCTGTCGGCGGGCACTCTCTCCCCGACGAATGAACGTTCGTTCACGCTGACACCCCGAACGAACGTTCATTCGCTCCAAAGCCCCGAATGAACGTTCATTCGGGCCGCGAACCTGAATGAATGTTCGTTCAGCACCGAGCGAGACTCAGTCCTCCGGGTCGTAGCCCAGGTTCGGCGACAGCCAGCGCTCCGCCTCGGTCATCGTCCAGCCCTTGCGCCTGGCGTAGTCGGCGACCTGGTCCTGACCGATGCGGCCGACGACGAAGTACTGCGAGTCCGGGTGGGCGTAGTAGAGACCGGAGACCGAGGCGCCGGGCCACATCGCCATCGACTCGGTGAGCTCGATGCCGGTCTGCTTCTCGACGTCGAGCAACGACCAGATGGTCTGCTTCTCGGTGTGGTCGGGGCAGGCCGGGTAGCCTGGGGCGGGTCGGATGCCGGTGTATTTCTCGGCGATCAGGTCCTCGTTGGTCAGCGCGCCATCGGCCTCGTCGGCGGCGTAGCCCCAGAACTCGGTGCGTACGCGCTGGTGGAGCCGCTCAGCGAATGCCTCGGCGAGGCGGTCGGCGAGCGCCTCGAGCATGATCGCGGAGTAGTCGTCGAGGTCGTCCTTGAACGCCTTGACGCGGTCGGGCAGACCGATCCCGGCGGTCACCGCGAAGGCGCCGACGTGGTCCGGACCCGCGCCGACCGGCGCGACGAAGTCGGCCATCGACTTGTTGGAGATGCCGTCTCGGTGCTGGCCCTGCTGACGGAGCTGGAACAGCGTCGCCCGCTCCTCGGTGCGCGAGGAGTCGGTGTAGACGACCACGTCCTCACCGGTCGAGTTCGCCGGGAAGAGACCGTAGACGCCGCGCGCCTCGATCCACTTCTCCTCGATGATCTTGTCGAGCATCGCCTGGGCGTCGTCGAAGAGCTTGCGCGCCGCCTCACCGGTCGCCGGGTTGTTGAGGATGTCGGGGAAGCGCCCCTTCATCTCCCACGAGTTGAAGAACGGCTGCCAGTCGATGTAGTCGCGCAGCTCGGCGATCGGATAGTCCAGCAGCGTGTGCACACCCAGCTGTGCAGGTTCGGCGGGCAGCGTCGAGAAGTCGATCTCGGGCTTGTTGGCCTTCGCCTGGACGTGGGTCAGGGAGACCCGCTCGCGCCGCTCCGCGTGGCGCGCGCGCAGCGAGTCGTAGTCGTCCTTGATCTCGGCCATCAGCTTCTCGCGCCGGCCGGCGTCGAGCAGGGCCGCGGCGGTGGGCACCGATCGGGAGGCGTCCTTGACCCAGACGACGGGACCGTCGTAGGCCTTGTCGATCTTGACCGCCGTGTGGGCTCGCGAGGTGGTGGCACCGCCGATCAGCAGCGGCAGGTCGAGCCCGACCCGCTGCATCTCGGTGGCGAAGCCGACCATCTCGTCCAGCGACGGCGTGATCAGGCCGGAGAGACCGATGATGTCGGCGTCGTGCTCCTTGGCGGCGTCGAGGATCTTCTGCGCCGGCACCATCACGCCGAGGTCGATCACCTCGTAGTTGTTGCACTGCAGCACCACGCCGACGATGTTCTTGCCGATGTCGTGGACGTCGCCCTTGACGGTCGCCATCACGATGGTGCCGTTCTTGGTCTCGGCGTCACCGGGCTGCTTCTCGGCCTCGATGAACGGGATCAGGTAGGCGACAGCCTTCTTCATCACCCGGGCGCTCTTGACCACCTGCGGGAGGAACATCTTCCCGGCGCCGAACAGGTCGCCGACGACGTTCATGCCGTCCATCAGCGGGCCCTCGATGACCTCGATCGGACGACCGCCGCGAGCTGAGATCTCGGCGCGGAGCTCCTCGGTGTCGGCCTCGACGTAGGCGTCCAGGCCCTTGACCAGTGCGTGCGTGATCCGCTCGCCGACCGGCAGCTCGCGCCAGGCCTCGGCCTTGGCCTCCGCCTCGGGAGTGTCCTTGTTGAACCGCGAGGCGATCTCCAGCAGCCGCTCGGCGGCGTCGGGGCGCCGGTTGAGCACGACGTCCTCGATGCGGTCGCGCAGCTCCGGGTCGACCTCGGAGTAGGGCACCAGGGCGCCGGCGTTGACGATGCCCATGTCCAGGCCCGCCTCGATCGCGTGGTAGAGGAAGACCGCGTGGATCGCCTCGCGCACCGGGTTGTTGCCACGGAACGAGAAGCTCACGTTCGAGATGCCGCCGGAGACCTTGGCACCCGGGAGGTTCTGCTTGATCCAGCGGACCGCCTCGATGAAGTCCACGCCGTAGGTCGCGTGCTCCTCGATGCCGGTCGCGACCGCGAACACGTTGGGGTCGAAGATGATGTCCTCGGGGTCGAAGCCGACCTCGTCCACCAGGATCCGGTAGGCCCGCTCGCAGACCGCGATGCGACGCTCGTAGGAGTCGGCCTGGCCGTCCTCATCGAAGGCCATCACGACCGCGGCGGCGCCGTAGCGCTTGCACAGCTCGGCGTGCTCGACGAAGGACTCGACGCCCTCCTTGAGCGAGATCGAGTTGACGATCGGCTTGCCCTGGACGAGCTTGAGACCGGCCTCGATGACCTCCCACTTGGAGGAGTCGATCATGATCGGCACCCGGCTGATGTCGGGCTCGGAGGCGATCAGCGTCAGGAACCGGGTCATCGCCGCGACCCCGTCGATCATGCCCTCGTCCATGTTGACGTCGATGACCTGGGCACCGTTCTCGACCTGCTGAGCGGCCACGGACAGCGCGGTGTCGAAGTCGCCGGCCTTGATCAGGTTGCGGAACTTCGCCGACCCGGTGATGTTGGTCCGCTCCCCCACGTTGACGAAGAGGCTCTCCTCGGTCACGTTGAACGGCTCCAGCCCGGAGAGCCGCAGCGCGGGCTCCACGGTGGGGACGTTGCGCGGCTCGACACCCTCGACCTGCTTGGCGATCTCGGCGATGTGGGCCGGGGTGGTGCCGCAGCAGCCCCCCACCAGGTTCACGAACCCGGCGGTGGCGAACTCGTGGACATGGCCCGCGGTGTCGCTCGGGCCCTCGTCGTACTCGCCGAAGGCGTTGGGCAGCCCCGCGTTCGGGTAGCAGGAGACGAACGCGTCCGCGATCCTCGCCAGCTCGGCGATGTAGGGGCGCATCTCCTGGGCGCCGAGCGCACAGTTGAGGCCGACGAGGAGCGGGTCGGCGTGGCGTACGGAATCCCAGAACGCCTCGGTGACCTGCCCGGACAGCGTGCGGCCGGACGCGTCGGTGATGGTGCCGGAGATGACGACCGGCCAGCGTCGGCCGTATTCCTCGAAGACCTGCTGCACGGCGAAGATCGCGGCCTTGGCGTTGAGGGTGTCGAAGATGGTCTCGATGAAGATCAGGTCCGAGCCGCCCTCGAGGAGCGCGCGGGTCGCCTCGGCGTAGGCGTCGCGGAGCTGCTCGTAGGTCACGTTGCGGGCGCCGGGATCGTTCACGTCAGGGCTGATCGAGGCCGTACGCGTCGTCGGACCGAGCGCGCCGGCGACGTAGCGCGGCTTCTCGGGCGTGGAGTAGATGTCCGCGGCCGCGCGCGCCAGGCGAGCGGCCTCGAAGTTGATCTCGTAGGCCAGATCGGCCAGGTCGTAGTCGCTGAGCGAGACCGCGTTGGCGTTGAACGTGTTGGTCTCGATGATGTCCGCGCCGGCCTCGAGGTATTCGCGGTGGATGCCCTCGATGATCTGCGGCTGGGTCAGGTTCAGCAGGTCGTTGTTGCCGATCAGGTCGGTGTGCCAGTCCTTGAACCGCTCACCGCGGTAGCCGGCTTCGTCGGGACGATCACGCTGGATCGCCGTGCCCATCGCACCGTCGAGCACCATGATCCGCTCCTCGAGGGTGGCAGTCAGGGTCTCGGTGACATCAGGGCGCAGACTCACTCTAGTTTCCTCTCCCGGCGGGCAGGCTGGTGTGCTCAGGCTTTGCCTGGACACGCTACGGCCTCGGTGTCTGGACAACGCCATCTCATTCCGCATCCTGACACCGCCGGTCCACCAGGTGGGAATTCATGAGGTGTACGGCGGGTGAACGACGCCGTCGGGCTGGTCCTCATGACTAGGGTGGAGATGTGATCGAGATCGAAGAGACCCGCGACCTGGTCGATCCTGTGGTGATCGCCGCGTTCGAGGGATGGAACGACGCGGCCGACGCCGCCTCCGGCACCGTCGACCATCTGATGGAGGTCTGGCACGCGCGGGTCGTGGCCGAGATCGATCCCGAGGACTTCTACGACTACCAGGTCAACAGGCCGGTCACCGGCACCGACGAGAACGGCTTCCGCTCCATCACGTGGCCCACCACCCAGGTCGCCGTCTGCTCCCCGCCCGACCTGGACCGCGACATCATCCTGGTCCGCGGGATCGAGCCCAACATGCGCTGGAAGCAGTTCGTCGGCGAGATCCTGGAGTGCGTCGACGAGCTCGGCGGACAGCTCGTGGTGACCCTCGGCGCGCTCCTGGCCGACGCCCCGCACACCCGACCGATCCAGGTCTCCGGCACCGCCACCGAGCCCGACCTCGTCGACCGGCTCAAGCTCGACTCGCCCTCCTACGAAGGCCCCACCGGCATCGTCGGGGTCCTGCAAGAGGCCTGCGTCCAGTCCGACATCCCCGCGGTCTCCTACTGGGCCGCCGTCCCGCACTACGTCGCCGCGCCGCCCTGCCCCAAGGCCACCCTCGCGATCATCAACCAGCTCGAGGACCTGCTGCAGTGCTCCGTCCCCCTCGGCGACCTCCCCGAGGACGCCCGAGCCTGGGAGCGCGGCGTCAACGACCTCGCCGAGGAGGACGAGGACGTCTCCGACTACGTACGCTCCCTGGAGGAGGCCCGCGACACCGCCGACCTCCCCGAGGCCTCCGGCGACGCGATCGCCCGGGAGTTCGAGCGCTACCTCAAGCGGCGTACCGACGACTCCTGACCGCCGAAGCGTCACCCGCGTCGGCCGAAGCGTCGCTCGCGTCGGCCGACGCGTCATGCGATGACGCCTCGGCCGACCTAAGCGACGTCTCGGCTAGAGCTTGATGCCCAGCGCCGCGTCGACGAGCTCGGTGATCGTCTCGCCGGCGAGGGCGTCGGAGGTCTCGGCGAGACCACCCTCGCCGAGGGTGGCGGCGACCCAGGCATCGACGGCCTCGACCGCGCGCGGAGCGTCCAGGTCGTCGGCCAGAGCACCGAGTACCGTCTCGACGACCGGGGCCGCGGGCGCGCCACGGCCGAGGGCAACGGCCTTGCGCCACTCGGCGACCTTGTCGACGGCGTCGAAGAGCTTGGCGTCGGTCCACTCCCAGTCGTCGCGGTAGTGGTGGCCCAGGAGCACCAGCCGAATCGCCATCGGGTCGATCTCGGAGTTGCGCAGGGCGGAGACGAAGACGAGGTTGCCGCGCGACTTGGACATCTTGTGGCCGTCGTAGGCCACCATCCCGCCGTGGGTGTAGATCTCGGCGAACTCCTTGCCCGCCGAGCGGGCGTGGGAGCCGGACATCTCGTGGTGCGGGAAGACGAGGTCGGAGCCACCGGCCTGGACGGTGAACCCGGCGCCGAGGTGCTCCAGGGCGATCGCGGTGCACTCGATGTGCCAGCCGGGTCGACCGGGACCGTAGGGTGAGGGCCAGGCCGGCTCGCCGGGGCGCTCGGCACGCCACAGCAGCGGGTCGAGCGGGTCCTTCTTCCCGGCCCGCTCGGGGTCGCCGCCGCGCTCGCCGAAGAGCTCGAGCATCTCCTCACGAGACATCCGCGACTCCTCGCCGAAGGCGTCGTCGACCGCCACCGAGGCGTAGACGTCCTCGTCGACCTTGTAGACCGCACCGGCCTGCTCGAGCTCCTCGATCAGGGAGACCACCAGCGGGATCGACTCGACGGCGCCGATGTAGTTCTGCGGCGGTACGACCCGCAGCGCCTCCATGTCCTGCCGGAAGAGCTCGGTCTCGCGCTCGGCGAGCGCCTCCCACTCGATCCCGACCTTGTCGGCCCGCTCGAGGAGCGGGTCGTCGACATCGGTGACGTTCTGGGTGTAGCCGACCTCGTAGCCGGCGTTCAACCACGCCCGGTGGAGCAGGTCGAAGGCGACGTAGGTGTTGGCGTGGCCGATGTGGGTCGCGTCGTAGGGCGTGATGCCACAGACGTAGAGCGATCGGCGGCCCTGACCCTCCGTCGAGACGACCGCATCCCGCTGATGGTCATAGAGCTGCACCTCGGGCCCTTTGACGGACAGTTCTGGGACATCGGGTGCAGACCATGCGCGCATGGGTGCAGCCTACTTGGCGGACCTCACCTGTCTCAGAACGGCGGCCACGGGATGACATGGCGGTCGTGCTCCGGGCGCGGAAAAACGCCCTCAGCAAGCAGTCGCTCGCAACGCAGACCGAGCGCCTCGACCTCCCTCCCGGTGAGGTATGCGGCCAGCTCCCGCCCCAGGGAACCAGACAGCCCGGCGAGGACCGCCCGGACTCCGGAGAGCTCCTCCTCGGAGAAGGACAACCCTCGCCATCCCCACAGGATGGTGCGCAGCTTCGGCTCGTCGTGGAAGGTCAGCCCGTGGTCGCAGCCGTAGCGGCGCCCGTCGGCCAGCGGCAGGATGTGACCGCCCTTGCGGTCAGCATTGTTGGTGATCGCGTCGAAGACGGCCATCCGCCGCAGCACCTGGGTGTCCTCGTGGACCAGGGTGACGACCCGGTCGTGCTCGTCGAAGCCGTCGAAGACCTTCAGGAAGCCGGACGGAACCTCCCCCTCCGGCACGATCGTGACCGGTTCGACGGTCTCGTCGGCGTGGATCCAGCGCTGGATCATCCCTGGGCCGTGCGGCCCCTCACCGAGCCAGGTCTCGGGGACCACCGACCAACCGAGCACCTGGGAGACCAGGTAGGAGGCGACCTCGCGGTGCGCGAGCTGCCCGTCGGGGAAGTCCCACAGCGGCCGCTCCCCCGCGATCGGCTTGTAGACCACCTCGGTCTCGCCGAGCATGGCCAGGAAGGTCGCGTTGGAGGCCGTCGTCAGCCGACCGACGAGCTCGAGCGTCCCGGTGCTCTCCGGGACGCCGGGCGCGACATCTGGGGCCGAGTCCACCGGATCAGACCGGGTCGCGCCGCTTGAACCCGTTCGCCCGGACGCACAGGTGGCCTTCGGGGTCGATCGGGTTGCCGCAGAACGGGCAGTTGGGACGCCCAGCGCCCAGCACCGCCTCGGCACGCTTGACGAAGGCACGGGCGTTGCCCGGGTCGAACCGCACCAGGAGCACCTCGTCGGGCTCCGGCTCGTCCAGCTCGATGGCCGCCACCGCGTCCTCGTCGACCAGCTGGCCGGACTCGTCGACCTCGGCGATGATCTCGCTCTCGCTGATCGGGAAGACCTCGAGCACGACCTTGTCGACGTCGGGATCCCAGGCCAGCGTCATGGTGCCTGCCCGGAACTCCTCCTCGATCGGCTGCTCCAGCGGCCCGTTGTCATCGAGGTCGTAGGGCGCGATCGCCGGGACCACGGCGGGGGCCGAGCGCATCACCTCGTCGAGGAGCTCGTCGAGCCGCTCGGCGAGCACGGTGACCTGCTGCTTCTCCAGGGCCACGGAGACGACTCGTGCTCCTTCACGCGCCTGGAGGAAGAACGTACGTGACCCGGGCTCGCCGACGGTTCCGACGACGAATCGCTCGGGCGGGTCGAAGGCGTGCATCACAGGCATGCTCAAACCTTATCCAGCACCGCCCAGATCGTTCACAGCCAATCCGTCCTCGGGACCCGAGCCACCGCCGACGACGGCGTCGTCGTTGCGGCGCCGCGACGGCTTGCGGCCCTTCTTCGAGGCAGCCCGCTTGGACGAGCCCTGGGGAGCCAGCCAGGAGAGGTCGCCGGCGTGGGTGTTCGTGGCGAGGACGGAGGGACGCCCCTCGCCGTAGCGGACCACGGAGATCGAGGCCGGGTCGACGTGCAGCCGCTGGAAGAGGTCCAGGTGCATGCCGAGCGCGTCGGCCAGGATCGCCTTGATGAGGTCCCCGTGGCTCACGCACAGCCAGACCGCCGAGTCGCCGTGGGCCGCCGTGACGGCGGCATCGTGGCGGCGTACGGCCTCGACTCCTCGGGCCTGCATCGCGGGCATCGACTCGCCACCGGGGAAGGTGACCGCGGAGGGCTGGGTCTGGACCGTCTTCCAGAGCTTGCGCCGCGCCAGCGACGCGAGCTTCTCACCCTGCCACTCGCCGTAGTCGCACTCGGAGACACCGTCCTCGACGACGACGGGCGGGAGGTCCGCGCGACCGTCCAGGATGGCCGACAGCGTCTCCTGGCAGCGCTCCATCGGGCTGGTGACGGCCAGCGCGAGCGGGACCGGCGCGATCCGATCGGCGGCCGTGCGTGCCTGCTCCAGGCCACGCTCGTCCAACCTCACTCCGGGAAGCCGGCCGGCCAGCATGCCGGATGCGTTCGCCGTCGTACGGCCGTGTCTCACCAGGATCATCGTCGCCACGATGGCCGAGACTATCGACAACCGCGAAGGCCCCCGGCATGCCCTAACCTGACAACGTGATCGTCGACAGCGCTCTCTACCGCGCCGGTGCGCGCGAACAGGCCGACTGCGCTCCTCACGACTACGCGACGCTGCGCAGCGGGGTGAAGGACGAGGGCGATTTCGTCTGGCTCGGGCTCTATCAGCCCAGCCAGTACGAGCTCGACGAGGTCGCCGGGGCGTTCGGTCTGCATCCCCTCGCGGTCGAGGACGCGCTGGCCGCCCACCAGCGGCCGAAGCTGGAGCGCTACGAGGGCGGGATGTTCCTCGTCGTCAAGACGCTGTGGTACGTCGACGCCGAGGACGCCGTCGAGACCGGCGAGGTCGCCTTCTTCATCGGTGCGGACTACGTGATCACGGTCCGCCACGGCCGCGGCTCCCGGCTGACCCCGGCCCGCGAGCTGCTGGAGACCAGCGACGAGCACCTGCTCACCGAGGGCCCCTACTCCGCGGTCCACGCCGTCGTCGACTACATCGTCGACGGCTACGTGGACGTCGCGAACGAGCTCACCAAGGACGTGGACGAGGTCGAGACCTCGGTCTTCTCCGACGAGCGCACCCACGACTCCGCCCGGATCTACCGGCTGCGCCGCGAGATCGCAGAGGTACGCCGCGCGGTGATGCCGCTGCGTGAGCCGGTGCGCCGCTTCGCCAACGGGGAGGGCGGGATCGACCCCGATCTGCGCCCCTACTTCCGTGACGTGCTCGACCACCTCTCCTCCATCGTGGAGGCGATCGAGAACCTCGAGACGCTGCTCTCCTCGGCCTTCGAGGCCCACCTGGCCCAGCTCTCGCTGCAGCAGAACGAGGACATGCGCCGGATCTCCGCCGGTGCCGCCCTGGTCGTGGTGCCCACCCTGATCGCCGGGATCTACGGGATGAACTTCACGCACATGCCCGAGCTGGACTGGAGGTTCGGCTACCCGTTCGCGCTGCTGCTCATGGTCGCCGTCGTGACCGGGCTGTGGGTCTTCTTCCGGAAGTCCGGCTGGTTCTAGGTGCGAAGTCGCTGCCTAGTGCAAGAACGTGAACAGCGGTGAGTCCGGCTCGATCCGCTCGATGAGCAGGTCGCTGGCGCCCATCCGCTCCAGCAGGCCGTCGAGCCCGTCGGCGGAGTCGAGGTCGATGCCGATCAGTGCGGGGCCGTGCTCGCGGTTGGACTTCTTGACGTACTCGAAGACGACGATGTCCTCCCCGTCGGCCAGGACGTCGTCGAGGAAGCCGCGCAGCGCGCCGGGGGCCTGCGGGAACGAGACCAGGAAGTAGTGGCGCAGACCCTGGTGGATCAGTGCCCTCTCGAGCACGTCGGCGTAGCGGGAGACGTCGTTGTTGCCGCCGGAGAGGACCGCACCGACGCGGGTCGCGCCACGCAGGTCGATCTGCCCCAGGGCGGCCACGGCGAGCGCCCCGGCGGGCTCGGCGATGATCCCCTCGGTCTGGTAGAGCTCGAGCATCTCCACGCAGATCGCGCCGACCGGCACCGAGACGAGCTCGTCGACGACCTCCTTGACGATCGGGTACGTCACCTTCCCCGCGGTCGCCACCGCGGCGCCGTCCACGAACGTGTCGAGCGTGTCCAGGCGCACCGGCCCACCGGCCTCGATCGCGGCGGCCATCGACGCGGCGCCCTCGGGCTCGACCCCGATGATCCGGGTCTGCGGCCAGACCTCGCGCACCCAGGTCGCGACGCCCGAGGCGAGCCCGCCACCGCCGACGGGCAGCAGGAGGACGTCCAGCGGCGAGGAGACCTGCGAGGTCAGCTCGTAGCCGACCGTGCCCTGCCCGGCGATCGTGCGCGGGTCGTCGAAGGCGGAGACGTAGGTGGCACCCAGTCCGCGCCCCAGCTCGTAGGCGTAGGCGGAGGCCTCGTCGTAGGTCGAGCCGTGCAGGGTCAGCGTGACGTGCGACCCGCCGAGGGCGGTGATCCGGTCGCGCTTCTGCTTGGGCGTGTTGGTCGGCACCACGATCTGCCCGGGCACGCCGAGGCGAGCGCAGGAGATCGCCACACCCTGGGCGTGGTTGCCGGCGGAGGCACACACGACGCCGCGCTCGAGCTCCTCGGGGGCCAGCGAGCTCATCAGGTTGTAGGCGCCGCGGACCTTGTAGGACCGCCCGAGCTGCAGGTCCTCGCGCTTGAGCAGCACCTCGGCGGCGTACCTCTCCGAGAGTCTGACCGAGCGCTCGACCGCGGTGCGCGTGGCGATCGTGCGCGCGGCGGCTTCCTCGATCGCAGCGGGTGTTACGGCAGGCTTCTTGCCAGACTCAGACACATGCCTGAGTTTGTCACGATCACCACTCGGTGAGCACACCCGCGCCGAGAAGCACCAGAACCGTGAGTCCGAGGACGACCCGGTAGATCACGAAGGGGGTGTAGGTGTGGTGGGAGAGGTACTTGAGCAGCCACGCGATCACGGCATAGCCGAGGACGAACGAGACGATCGTGGCGACGATCGTCGGTCCCCAGCCGTAGAGGTTGGCGCCGTGGGAGATCTCGCCCATCTCGAACAGACCCGCCCCGAAGACCGCCGGCAGCGCCAGCAGGAAGGCGTAGCGGGTCACCGTGGCGCGCTCGTAGCCGAGCGCGCGTCCCATCGAGATCGTCGCCCCCGAGCGCGAGACGCCGGGGATCAGCGCACAGGCCTGGGCGCAGCCCATCAGGATCGCGTCCCGCCAGGACAGGTCGTCGAACTGCTTGCGGTTCGCCCCGATCCGGTCCGCGATCCCGAGCACGATGCCCATGACGATGAGCATGGTTCCGACGATGTACAGGCTGCGCAGGTCGTGCTCGATGATGTCCTTCAGCACGACGCCGGCCACCCCGATCGGGATCGAGCCGACGATGATGAACCAGCCCATCCGGGCGTCCGTGTGGCTGCGCAGCTCCGGGTTGAAGAGGCTGCGGAACCAGGTCACGATGATGTCGCGGATGTTGCGCCACATGTAGACCACCACGGCCAGCTCGGTGCCGATCTGGATGACGGCGGTGAAGGCCGCACCGGGGTCTCCCCAGCCCAACAGCTCGGGGAAGATGCGCAGGTGCGCGCTCGAAGAGATGGGCAGGAACTCGGTGAGTGCCTGAAGAACGCCCAGTGCGATCGCCTGCAGATAATCCACGGGCGGACACTCTAAGGGGCATGTACGCAGCGCCCGACCGTCGCCTCCCCGCCGGAGTGTCGGCCGTCACTGCCAGCGTGTCCGGCCGGGGCGGCGCGGAGGGCCCGGATAGATTGTCCTCATGCAGAGCCGACTCCTCGGAGCCACTGGGCTGCGAGTCTCGTCTCTCGCCCTGGGCACCATGACCTGGGGCAGCGTGACCGATGAGCACGAGGCCCGTGAGCAGCTGGCCGGCTTCACCGAGGCCGGCGGCACGCTCGTCGACACCGCGGCGGGCTACGGCGACGGCGCCTCCGAGGCGCTGCTCGGCTCGCTCCTCGCCGAGGGTGTCGTCGCCCGCGACGACGTGGTCGTGGCGACCAAGGGCGGGATCACCTGGCGTGGCGGCGACCGGGGAGTGGACACCTCCCGCGGTGGACTGCTGACCGGCCTCGACGCCTCGCTGAAGCGACTCGGCGTCGACCACGTCGACCTGTGGCAGGTGCACGTCTGGTCGTCCGAGGTGCCGCTCGAGGAGACGCTCTCGGCCCTCGACATGGCGCTGAGCAGCGGCCGCGCCGCCTATGTCGGTGTCTCCAACTACAGCGGATGGCAGAGCGCCCAGGCGGCGACCTGGCAGCGCGCCGTGCCGGGGCGGGCGACGCTGGCCTCGACGCAGGTGGAGTACTCGCTGCTCGCCCGCGACATCGAATACGAGGTGCTGCCGGCCGCCGAGGCGATGGGGATGGGTCTGCTGGCCTGGTCGCCGCTGGCGGGCGGCGTGCTGACCGGGAAGTACCGCACCGGCATCCCTTCGCAGTCCCGCGGTGCCGACCCGAACTTCTCGGCCCGGGTCGATGCCTACGACGACGAGCGCTCCCGCGGGATCGTCACCGCCGTCGCGAAGGCCGCCGAGGGCCTGGAGTGGACGCCGCTGCAGGTCTCGCTGGCCTGGGTGCGCGACCGCCCCGGCGTCACCGCGCCGATCCTCGGAGCCCGCACCGCCGCGCAGCTCAAGGAGGCGTTGCAGGTCGCCGAGCTCACCTTGCCGCCCGAGATCGCGCTCGCCCTCGACGACGTCTCCGCCGTCTGAACCTGCCTGCCAGGCGCAGGCACCGGGTCAGCCGTCGGCCGTCCAGGCCCGGCACAGCCACCACGCGGTGATCCCACCGAAGGTGCTGTGCGGGTCGATCCCGGTGACGGCGGCGAACCGCTGGACGCGGTTGCGGACGGTGTTCTCGTGGATGAATCGCGTGCGCGCGACGACCGAGGCCTCCCGATCGGCCTCCAGCCACGCGCGTACGGTCTGGGCCACGGCCTCGGCGGTGGCGCCGAGTTCCTCCTGCGCGGCGCGGTGGTGGGCCGTGAGGGCGGCGGCGAGATCGGCACGCGAGAGCAGTGCGGCGATCGGCGCGACGTCGCTGATGTGGACCGGCCCGGACAGGCCGGACGCCTCGGCCGCCGGGACGGCGGCGACGGCCAGCCGGTGCGCGACCCCGAGCTCCTCGGCCGCCACCGGGCCCGCGATCCCGACGACCGGGCTGCGGTGATCGGTGCTGCTGGGACGGAAGGTCGGCGGGCTCGACAGCACCGCGACCAGGGTGTCCCCGACTGTGGCGGCCAGCCCGGGACCGGTGCCGTCGGCGAGGCGACGCACCGCGGCGGTGGACGCGGTATCGTCGGGGCGGGTGACGAGCACCCACAGCCCGGCCCCGGCTGCGAAACCCAGCTCGGCGGCGGTGAGCGCGGCAGCGGAGCCGCCCTCGAGGAGGCGTCGCATCGACTCCGCGTCACGGTCCCAGGGGCGATGGGCCCGCGGAGTCTCGCGGTGGGCGCGGATCAGCCGGGTGCGTACGGCATCGGCCCAGTCGTCATAGAGCTCACGGGCGTCCAGGAGGGTGTCGGCGGGGATCCCGGCCGCCTCGGCGAGCTCGCGGGTGCGTGCCCAGATGGCCCGCTCGGAGATGCGCACCGAGCCGAGCACCACGTCGATGGGGATGCCTTGGCGCGCCCGGTTGACGGCGAGCTGCTCGACGACGGTCAGCTCCGCCTCGGTCGGCGCACGGCGAGCGGCCACGGCGCGGCCGGCAGCGGTGAGAAGCACCCGGGTATGGCCGGTGATGTCGGAGACGGGCAGGGTGGCCGACTCCTCGACGTGGCTGCGCACCGCGGCGACGACCGCAGGAAGCAGGTCGTCGTCGGCCAGCACCCGTTCGATGAGGTCGACGACGGGCTCCCAGTCACGTGGTCGGGTGGGCATGGCCCGATCATCGCGTGGATTGTGGCCGGCCACAATCCACGCCGTCAGATCGGTGATCGTCGCCAGTCCGACGATCGTCGAGGAGACCTAATGTTGTGGCAGCCACCACACGGCCGTGGTGCCGCGAGGCCATAACGAGGAGAACGTACGCATGACGAAGCCCGTCCGCGTCGCCGTCATCGGCGCCGGAGCCGCCGGCCTGGCCACCACCAAGGCCCTGCTCGACGTCGGGGCCGAGGTCGTGACGTACGAGAAGGGTGACCGGCCGGGTGGGCTGTGGAACCAGCACAACAGCAGCGGCCTCTCCCCCGCCTACGACTCGCTCCACCTCAACACCAGCAAAGGCCGCACCGAGTTCGTCGATCATCCGATGCCGGCCGACTGGGTGGATTACCCCTCGGCGGAGCTGGTGGCCGTCTATCTCGCCGACTACGCCGACACCTTCGGGGTGACCGAGCGGATCCGGTTCGGTGCCACCGTCGTCGGCGTCGAGCGGGAGGACTCCGGCCCCTCCGCCGGCACCTGGACCGTGACCTGCGCGGACGGGACCTCGGAGCAGTACGACGCGGTGGTCGTCGCCAACGGGCACAACTGGGACCCGCGCTGGCCCTCGCCCGGCTATCCCGGCAGGTTCGCCGGCGTGCAGATGCACGCCCACGACTACCGCGACGCGGAGATCTTCCGCGACCGTCGCGTGCTCGTCGTCGGGATGGGCAACTCCGCGATGGACATCGCGGTCGACGCCTCCTACGTCACCGCCGCGCCGGTGCTGCTCTCGGCCCGTCACGGCGTCCACATCGTCCCGAAGTACCTCTTCGGCCGTCCCGCCGACGCCACCGGCGGTGCCATCGCCGGCCTCCCCTGGCGTATGCGTCAGCGCCTGGCGGAGACGATGCTGCGCGTCGCTGTGGGCCGCCCCGAGGACTACGGCCTGCCCGCCCCGGCGGGCGGGCTGTTCCAGAACCACCCGACCATCAGCGACACGATCCTGCACCGCCTCACCCACGGCGAGGTCGTCCCCCGCCCCGGGATCGAGCGCCTCGACGGTGATCATGTGGTCTTCACCGACGGCCGCACCGACAGGATCGACACCATCGTGTGGGCCACCGGCTACCGGGTGACCATCCCCTTCCTCTCCGAGCGCTGGCTGGGTGCGGACCCGGAGAAGCTGCAGCTCCACCACCGCGTCTTCCACCTCGACGACCCGACCCTGGCCTTCGTCGGCCTGATGCAGTCCACCGGGGCCGCGCTGCCGGTCGTCGAGGCACAGGCCAAGCTCGTCGCGGCGCATCTCGGCGGGACGTACGCCCTACCGGAAGACGCCGAGCGCCGCCGCCTCGCCGACCGGGCGCTGCGCGAGGCGCGCGCCCGCTGGGGCGAGAAACGACCGGCGATGCGCATCGACTTCGACGCCTACCTCGCCTCGGTCCCGGGCGAGCTGAGGGCCGGCCGCAGACGCCTCGATGCCGGCGCCTCCCCCCACGTGTCGCGGCTGGTCCCCCTGCAGCCGCGGCCCGCATCCACCGTCACCACCACCGATGAGGTCACGACATGAGCAGCCTGCGCGATGCGACCGGTCTTCGCGTCCTGATCACCGGCGCCTCCGGCACCTTCGGCCGGGCGCTCGCCCAGGACCTGACCTCGCGAGGGGCGCACGTCATCGGGCTCGACGTCGCGCCCCGCGAGGACGACCCCGTGCCCGTCATCGCCTGCGACCTGACCGACGACGACGCCGTGCCCGCCGCCGTCGCGACCGCGCTGGAGCGGCTCGGCGGTCTCGACGTACTGATCAACAACGCCGGCATCGGCGGCCCGGCACCCGCCGAGCTCGCCCCGGGCACCGAGGTACGCCGCCAGCTCGACATCAACCTGCTCGGCACCTGGCGGGTCAGCGCGGCCTGCGTACCTGCCCTGGTCGCCTCCCGCGGCCGGGTGGTGATGGTCACCTCGAGGATGGCCGTCATGCAGCTCCCGCTCGCTGCGGCGTACGGTGCCTCCAAACGTGCCATGGTCGCCTACGCCGACGCGCTCCGCCTCGAGCTCGGCACCCACGTGGGCGTCACTTGCGTCTATCCCTCGGCCGTGCGTAGCCCGATCCACGACTCCACCGCCAGGGCCGGCCTCTCGCTGGAGGGGATGAGCTCGTACGAGCCGCTCGAAGGCGTCGTCGCCACCGTGGTGCGGGCCGCGCTGTCCCGGCGTGCCCGACGTGACCTGCCCACCACCCGGCGCGGAGCAGCGGAGCTCTTCCTCGCGCGTCACCTGCCGGCGCTCACCGACCGCATCGTGGCCCGCACCTTCGCGTCCCGGATCCGGTCCGGGGCGTTCGGCACGGCCGAGCTCGCCGCGCCTGCCGTGGAGCGTCACGCCGAGGCCGGCGCGTGACCGCGACCGAGCTGGAGGCGACGCGGGCCGGGCGCGGCCCGCTGCTGCAGTACGCCACCGGGTCGCTCGGGATGGGCGCCTGGGTCACCGTCCCCGGACTGCTGCTGCTCTACTTCCTCACCAACACCCTTGGCGTCTCCCCGCTGGTGGCGGGCCTGGCGCTGCTGGCTCCGAAGATCATCGACGCGGTGATCCACCCGGTGTTCGGCACGCTCTCGGACCGCGAGGCCCGCCGGCACGGCCACCGTCGCGGCGTGATGCGCTGGGGCCTGCTGCTCGGGCTCGCCATGGTCGCGATGTTCACCGTCCCCGGGGGCCTGCACGGCACCCCGGCCGCACTGTGGGTGGCTGTCTGGTACGTCGTCGGCAACGTCTGCTTCGCGGCCTTCCAGGTCCCCTACCTGACCACGCCTTCGGACCTGCGGGTCGGCTATCACGAGCGTACGCGCGTCTTCATGGTCCGCATGGTGATGCTCACCGTCGGCCTGCTGGCCGCGGGTGTCGTGGCGCCGATCCTGGTCTCCGACGAGCAGCGCGACAGCTACACCCGGATGGCGCTGGTCTTCGCGCTCGTCATGGTGGTGACGGCCCTGGTCGCGATCCGCGGCGTACGCCGTCTGAACGCCACGTGCGGGTTCCGCGAGCCTGCGGCGCACTCGCAATCCGTCCTCGCCGACCTCCGGCTGGCGTGGGGCGACCGCGACTTCCGGCTGCTCGTGCTCTCCTACCTGTTCACCGGCGCCACCACCCACCTGGTGCTCGCCGCGGTCCCGTTCTACGCCGAGCACGTGCTCGGCAGCTCGGGCATCACAGCGGTCCTGATGGGTGCCTTCCTGGGTCCGGCCATGGTCGCCTCACCCTTGTGGCTGCGGCTCTCCGGGATGATCGGCAAGCAGAAGGGACTGCTGCTCGCGCAGACGATGTTCGTCCTCGGCACCCTCACCCTGGCAGCCGGCGACCGGCTGCCCACCGCGCTGACCGTGGCTGTCGTGGTCGTCCTCGGTACATCCTTCGCCGGCCTGCAGCTGCTGGCCTTCTCGATGGTTCCCGATGCCGTGGCCGCCGCGGAGCGGCGCGGTCAGTCCCGCGCCGGCGCCTACACCGGCGTATGGACCGCCACCGAGGCGGTCGGCACCGCGGTCGGGCCCTACGTCTACTCCGCGGTCCTCGCCATCGGCGGGTTCGCGGCCGCCGTCGACGGGGAGAGCGTGCCGCAGACCGCGGGCGCGGTCGACGCCGTGCTGATCGGGTTCACCGCCGTGCCAGCGGTCCTGATGTCCATCGCCTGGTTCATCCAGCGACGTTGCACCCTCGACCGGGAACACCTGGTTGGGCACACTGGTTCTCCTGAGTAGTCCATCAGAAGGAGTGCTGCCTTGGCCCGAGCCGAACGCCGTCCGCCCCGCCCGGGAGTGATGTGGGAGTACGACAAGGTGATCTTCTCGCGTGAGTTCTCCCGCAACATCGTCACCAAGCTCCTCGTCGAGCGCGCCGAGCACGGCGGCTGGGAGCTCGACCGGGTCCGGATCGCTGCCGACGGCACCCGCCGGGTGACGCTTCGGCGCAAGATCATCCGGCAGCGGCTGACGCTCCTCTGAGGTCTCTCGGGGCGTCATCGCCGACGTCGGGAGAAAGCGAACTAGGGTCGATCGAGTGATCCATCTCGTACGTCACGGCGAGGCCGCCGGCGGGGACCAAGCCGATCCCGGTCTCTCCGACCTCGGCCGCCGCCAGGTCCACGCCCTCGCCAACCGCCTGGCCTTCCGGCCGGTCCGCCAGATCCTGCACGGCCCGAGCCGGCGTACGTCTGAGACGGCCTGCATCCTCACCGAGATCCTCGGCGCCGGCGCCACGCCCTCCGAGCTCCTCGCCGACCGCACCCCGGTGCCGTCACCCGAGCGGCGCGGCGACTACCCGACGCACCGCTGGGAGTGGTTTGAAGACGTCCCCGAGGCCGAGCGCGACCCCGACGGCACCGCCCTCACCGACGCCTGGCACAAGCTCTGGTTCGAGCACCACGACGAGGAGATCGTGCTGGTCAGCCACGCGTTCGTGATCTCCTGGTTCGTACGCCAGGTACTCAACGCCCCGACCGCGACCTGGATGCGGATCGGCCCGATCGGCAACGCCACCCTGACCAGCATCGGCCCCAACATCGCCGGCGAGCCCGTGGTGGAGACCTTCAACGCCGAGGTCGTCCTGCCGATCTGAGCCAAACGGCGACTACTGCTCAAGAAGCACCAGACGGCGTGAGCCGGTCCTGACACGTCAGGACCGGCTCACGAGTGGTCTCGCTACGGCGTCAGCTTCGGCACCGCGTTGAACACCTGCAGCTCCGAGATCCGTACGAAGTCGGAGAACGCACTGTTCTCGCCGCAGTCGGTCGCGGCGTTGGGATCGTTGTCCTGCTCACCTGCGTAGAGCGGGTTGCCGGTGCACTGGCTGTCGACCACCATGATGCGTACGTGCGTGGCCTTGGTCGGCGGGATCGCGAACGACCGCATGTTCAGCTTCGGCGAGGTCGGCCGGAACCTGCCGGCCGGGAACGCGTCCGCCGGGCTTCGGTAGGCCTCCTCGAAACCCACCCCCGTCGCACAGTCCGAGACGGTGTCGTCGCAGGTCAGGATGGCGAAGGACCGTAGCGCACTGAACCGGTTCTGGGTGCCGTCGTCGACGTCGCCCGCGATCGCCGGACGCAGCAGCGCCGAGACGTTGACCTGCTTGACCGTCTGCGGGTCGGCGCCGGCCAGGTCCACGGTGACCTGCTTGCCCCGGACGCCGTCACGCGAGGCCCAGTTGGTGCCCTCGGTCTCGTCGATCAGCTTGTCGAGGTTGATCCCGTCGCCGCTGACGCTCGCACCCGCTGCCGAGGCAGCCAGGTTCCGCGGGAGGTTCAGCTTGAGCTCGCTGCTCGATCCCGCCGGGAACGCCTTGGTGAACCGGTGCGCTCCCGCGCCCGCGCCGACCGCGACGAAGCGGAACGACGTGCCGGGCACGATCGAGAAGGTGTCGCCGAGCTCGGTGGCCGGATCGGTGTCGGCGACCGGCGTCGAGCGGGCCTCGTAGTCACCGACGTAGAGCTTGACCGGGCCGTTCACGTTGCCGACCGGGCGGAGACGGACGGTCGCGTTCTTGGCGTAGGAGGAGGCGAAGGACGGCACCGGGTCGGTGTCGGCACCCGAGGTCGACGTGGCGTCCCGTCCGAGACCGGACTCGGCGAACGCGTTCCAGAGAATGTCCTGGTTCGCGCCGCCGAAGCGGACCAGGTCGGCCGCCAGCATGTTGTCGCGCATGTCGATGAAGCTCGG
Organism: Nocardioides sp. CCNWLW239; assembly: GCF_037137035.1. Taxonomy (NCBI): domain Bacteria; kingdom Bacillati; phylum Actinomycetota; class Actinomycetes; order Propionibacteriales; family Nocardioidaceae; genus Nocardioides; species Nocardioides sp. CCNWLW239. The sequence continues at coordinate 57,512 of NZ_JBBBNW010000001.1, forward strand.
CTGGCTGGTCGCCTGCAGCAGGAACGAGTCGAACATCAGCTGCACCCAGCGTCGCCCGCCCGGGCACTCGGTGGCCTCGACCTCGCCGGCGGCGCACTGCTCGTTGAGCGCCTTGGAGCCCTCCCCGTAGCGCTTGACGAACGCCTTGCGCACCCGAAGCTGGGTCGCCGACCAGATCTCGCCGTCAGCGTGCACCTGCGGTCCGACCAGGTCGTAGCCGACGTCGGAATAGTTGAGCGGGCTCCTGTCGAAGGCATAGGAACGGATGCCGTTCTCCTCGTTGCCGGTCACGTAGGCACCGGTGACCCACGGTGAGACGCCCGGCGCGCGATAGCCGGACTCGAAGAGATACTCACCGGCGATCAGGTCGCCCCACGACTCGCCCATCGCACCGCCCTGCGGACCGCCGACGCCGGCGTCCGGTCCGGCGATCATCCGGTTGGTGATCGCGTGGGTGTACTCGTGGCCGATGACGGTCATGTCGTAGTCCCCGTCGACGCACGGCGGGTACGCACTGCCCGCGATCGGCTGCCACAGGTACATGTTGGTCGTCGGCGGGAGACCGTCGCGACCGGTGCCCTGGTTGGCGTTGTTGCGGCTCCCGGCGATGGCGCCCGACTGCGCGCGCCCGATCTCGGGGTCGCCCGCGCCGGTGGCGCCGCTCAGGTTGACCCGCTGCATGTTCCACGCGTCCTCGGTGAAGCCGAGGTGGTAGGAGAAGTCGTGCATCCGGTTGTGCATCGCGAAGAGGTTGCTGACCGCCGCGTCCGAGTCGTTGCGCTGCTCGCTCTCGAACACCGCCGGGTCGCACTTCGACTTCGCCCACTGGTCGGTGAACGCGTAGCGGTAGTTGCGGTCGGACGCCGGTGTCGGACGCTTGTCGCTGGACGCGTCGGTCCACCGGATGACGTTGTCGGCCGAGTTGCCGGCCGTGGTGTTGGTGGTCTCGCCGGTCAGCAGGTCGAGGTCCCAGGGATTGCCGCCCGCGGCCTCGCTCACCGCCCGCGCGCATCCGGCGATCGGCGTCGCGCACCACTGCACCCGGGTGTCCTGGCCGTCGGCCGGCGGGGTTGCCGGGAAGACCGACCAGGTCGGGTTGTCGGAGTCGTGGTCGACGTCGTCGGTGCGTACCAGCACCTCACCGTTGCGCGCATCGACGAAGGAGGTGTAGGCCTCCGGCTCGGCGCCCTCGGTCGAGGAGAAGACGACCTCGTACGCAGCGCGTGCCCCGTCCGCGGTCGGGACCGCGACCTCGCGCACCGCCGGCTCGCCGGCCTCGCCCGCGGCCATGTCGACGTCGGCGAGCGCCTTGGCGACCGCCTCGCTCTCCGAGAGGGTCGCCGCGGCCGGCGCCGAGGTGTCCCGCGCGAGGGAGGAGGTGACGCGGACGACCTTGTCCTGGTGCAGCAGCACCGAGACCAGGCCGTCGTGGCCCGCAGGCAGATCACCGAACCTCTGTCGCAGCGTGACCACCGTCCCTTCGCCGATGCGCTTGACCAGGACCTTCTCCAACGACGCGACCTCGGCGGCGGAGAGGCCGTAGAGGTCGTCGTTGTCGGCCAGATAGTCCAGTGCGCGCTCGGTCGGGCTGCCGCTCAGGCCGCTGGCCAGGGCTTTCGCCGGACCGACGGACGCGGGCGTCCCGAGCGCGTTCCAGCGTACGTCTGCGGGGGCTGCGGCCGCCGCCGAGCGCTGACGGGCGGTCGGCTTGGCAGTCCCGTCGCGCCGGTCGGCGTCGTGGTGCTCGGTGACGAGCGGGTCGCTGGGTTGGGCGTGGCCCGGCCCGGCCGCGGTTGCGGTGGTCGCGGTGAACCCGAGAGCGGAAGCAGCAGCCAGTGTGGTGACACCGGCAACGGCGATCCGTCCGTAGGCCCTCCGATGAATACGTGAGGAATCCATCGTCACTCCTGATGTGTGAGTGGCGAGCGGTTGCTCGCAGCCGCCCAGACCTATCAGGAACCGACCTCGGTGAAGGGGTGTTCGGCGAGAAGTTTGCCTCTCAGACCTTGCCCGGACCGATCTCATCCAGGAAGCGGTCCATGACACGCACCCCGAACTGGAGCGCGTCGACCGGCACCCGCTCGTCCACTCCGTGGAAGAGGGCGGTGAAGTCGAGCTCCTCGGGCAGCCGTAGGGGCGCGAAGCCGTAGGTCCTCATCCCGAGCCGCTTGAAGTGCTTGGCGTCGGTGCCGGCGCTCATCAGGTAGGGGGCGACGAGGGCGTCGGGGTCCTCGGCGATCAGCGAGCGCTCCATCGCGGCGACGAGCGCCCCGTCGTAGGGCGTCTCCCACGGCATCTGGTTCTGGTCGAACTCGATGTCGATCCCCTCGCCGCACAGCTTGCGCAGGGTCTCGAAGAAGTCGTCCTCGAAACCGGGCAGGAAGCGGCCGTCGACATGGGCGGTGGCCTCGGTGGGGATGACGTTGACCTTGTAGCCGGCGCTGGTCATGGTCGGGTTGGTGACGTTGCGCAGCGTGGCGCCGATCATCCGGGCGGCGGGGCCGAACTCCTCCACGAGCCGCTCGGCGTTCTCGGGGGTCGGCTCCTCCCCCGCGATCTCGCCGACCGCGGCCAGCAGCGTCTGCATCGTCGGGGTCAGCTGCACCGGCCACTCGTGGGCACCGATGCGGGCGATCGCCCCGGACAGCCTGGTGATCGGGTTGTCGCGGTTGATCATGGAGCCGTGGCCGGCGGTGCCCCGGGCGGTCAGCTTCATCCAGGCCATGCCCTTCTCGGCCGCCTCGATGAGGTAGAGCCGCTTGCCACGGACCGTTGTCGAGAAGCCACCGACCTCACCGACCGCCTCGGTGCAGTGCGCCAGCAGGTCGGGGTGGTCCTCGACGAGCACGTGAGCACCCTTCATCCCGCCGGCCTCCTCGTCGGCGGTGAAGGCGAGGGTGATCGGCCGCTCCGGGACCCGCCCGGTGCGCTGGCGCTCGCGGACGACCGCGAGCAGCATCGCGTCGAAGTCCTTCATGTCGACCGCGCCCCGGCCCCAGACGCTGGGCCCTTCTCCCGGGGCGTCTTGGATCTCCCCGGAGAACGGGTCGACCTGCCAGTCCTCGGCCGCGGCCGGAACGACGTCGAGGTGGCCGTGGAGGAGGAGTCCGTCACCCGCCGAGCCGCCCCACTGCGCGACGACCGAGGCGCGGCCGTGCTCGGACTCGTAGATCTCGGAGGTGATCCCGACCTCGTCGAGCTGCGCCGCGACGTACTCGGCCGCCTTCCGCTCCCCGGGGCCAGGGTCGTTTCCGTAGTTGCTCGTGTCGATGCGGATCAGGTCACGGCAGAGGTCGACGACCTCGGTCTCGGCGCTGGTCATATGGCCACCGTATCGACCGACCGAACCGACCCCTGACGTCCACCTATGCGAAACCTGAGGATTTCGGTGCCGTCGGACGCGCAGGTTTCCATGGACGCGTGCAGAAACGTGCCCTCCTCTCCGCCCACCGCGCCGCGGCGCGTCAGTCGGGGCACCGTGACAACTCCTGGGAGTCGCTTCTCGAGGCCGTCCGGATGGAGGTCGACTACGTCGAGTTCGACGTCCACCGCACCCGCGACGGCGAGCTCGTCCTCCACCACGACAGCCATGTCCGCGACCGCCTCGGGCGCCGGATCACGATCAAGGACAGGACGTACGCCGCGCTCTCGCGGCTCGTGCCGTTCCGCCTGGTGCGCTACCGGGACGCCCTCGAGCTGCTCGCCGCCCACGGCAAGCACGCCCACATCGACCTCAAGTTCGCCTCCCCCGCCCACCACCTCGGCCTCCCGCACGAGATCGACGCCGCCGAGATCGCCCTCGAGGTGATGGACGAGAGCTTCATCGTGACCACCATGGTCGACGAGTCCGTACGCGTCCTGCGCGACTGGGCCGACCTCCGTTCCCCCTCCACGCTCGTCGGCCTCTCCCTCGGCGGCGTCGACTTCCGCCACCACCCGTTCAAGCTGCTCAGGCTGAAGCTCTCCGAGTTCTTCCCCGAGAGCCGCATCCGCCGGTGTCGCTCCAACCTGGTCGTCGTCGAGCAGCGCCTCGCCGACGCCTGGCTGTTGCGCTGGGCCCACCGCCGCAACATCAAGGTCCTCGTCTGGACCGTCGACAACCCGGGCCGGCTGCGTCGATTCGTGCACGACAACCGCGTCTGGATGGTCACCAGCAACCACCCCGCCAGGGCCCTCCTGCCGGCCTGACCTCCCTGAGATCCCTGACCTCCCAGACCGACGGTCAGAGACCGTCGATCCCCGCGGAGAGCTGGTCGAAGGCGGTGGCGGCCCGCGTCACCGGGTCGACCACCGAGGCATCGTCCACAGCGGCCCAGTGCTCGAACGTCACCCGGATCGCATCGGTCGCCGCGGCGGCCAGCAGCCGCACGGCGAACGGGTCGGCATCGGGTTTCCGAGCCGCGATCAGGTCGCGCAGCCGCTCCTCGGACTCTCCGTTGACCCGCCGCCACACCGCCGCGAGCCGCTGGTCCTGCATCGTCGCCCGCAGCAGACCACGCGTACGTTCCAACGCCTGGCGGTCCTCATCGCTGTCGAGGTTCAAGGTGGCGGTGATCGCCTCGCCGATCGCGCCGCGGAGATCCGCCGCGCTCGACTCGGCGATCGCCGTCTGCCATCCCCGTGCACCGATGGCCAGGAGCGGCGTCACCGCCTCCTCCTTGGTCTGGAAGTAGCGATAGAACGTACGGATCGAGACCCCGGCCGCACCCGCGATCGCCTCCACCGTCACGTCCTTGGTCTCGCGCGCGGCGAACAGTTCCGCCGCCGCCTCGGCGATCTCGAGGAGGGTCGCCTGCTTGCGTCGCTCCGTCAGGGAAGGTCCGGCAGCCATTCCCGCACTGTACGGGGAATGACTCTGCCGACGCCACTGTTGGCCTAGATGGCACGATGTGCCAGATAGGCATACTGTGCTCGACACGTCGAGCACCTACGAAAGGCTGGAAGCAATGAATCGTTATGAGGGTCGCCGCGCACTCGTCACCGGCGGCGGATCGGGCATCGGCCAGGCCACCGTCCTGCGCATGCTCGCCGAGGGCGGCCGCGTCGTGGCCGCCGATGTGTCGGAGGCAGGGCTCGCCGACACCGTCACGAAGGCCGGCGACGACGCCGAGCGCCTGCACACCGTCGTCGTGAACATCGCTGACGAGGACTCCGTCAAGACCGCTGTCGCCGACGCCGTGGCCTGGCTGGGTGGGCTCGACGCCCTCGTCAACGCCGCCGGGATCCTGCGCTCCTCCCGCACCGACCAGACCACGCTCGGAGACTTCGAGCAGGTGCTGCGCATCAACCTGGTCGGGACGTTCCTGATGATCCGCGAGACCATCCCCGCCCTCCTGCAGGGCAACAGCGCCGCTGTCGTGAACTTCAGCTCGACCTCGGCGATGTTCGCTCACCCCTACATGGCTGCGTACGCGGCGAGCAAGGGCGGCGTACAGTCCATGACCCACGCCCTGGCAGCCGAGTACGCCAAGCACGGCATCCGCTTCACCGCCGTCCAGCCCGGTTCCATCTCCTCCGGGATGACCGACGGCTCCGGCGCCAGCAAGCAGAGCCAGGGTCCCGGCCTCCCCGAGGACGCCGACATGAGTCTGTTCATGAAGCTCATGCCCGCCCTGGGGCAGGGTTTCGCCGGCCCCGAGACCGTCGCCGGCGTCGTCGCGATGCTTGCCAGCGACGACGGCAAGTTCATCACCGGAACCGAGATCCGGATCGACGGCGGCACCCACTTCTGAGCGCCCTCACCGCCGCCCGCACACTCCCTTCCCCCGCCCGACCTGCGAGAGTGCACTGAAGGGCATCCCGATTCGGCACCAGGACGGGGTCCTGATAATGTTCTTCCTGTTGCGCGCGGGTGGCGGAATAGGCAGACGCGCTAGCTTGAGGTGCTAGTCCACGTATTAGTGGGTGGGGGTTCAAGTCCCCCCTCGCGCACAGAGAGAAACCCCAGGGAAACCTGGGGTTTCTCGCATTTCACGAGACCTCAGGATCGCCTGGCAGGCCAACCGAGCAGACCGGCACACAGACCCGCTGTCGCGTTGTTCCTCAGTGATCAGTCAGCCACAGACCGCGTCCGCGTATCGACGCGATGCGGATCGACGCAATCACGGCGTGCCGATGACTCTCGACAGCAAAGGCGGCGCAACGGGAGAACGCCCGCGAAACGGTCCGAAGGGCTTGACTCTTCTGTAACACGTGCGAAACTTACGCCCCCTCATCGTGCCTATCAGATGATAGAAAAGGCGGTCGCATTGCCCTGGCTGATTCTTGTCGCTTCCGGTGTTCTCGAGGCGGTCTGGGCAAATGCTCTGAGTCGAACCGAGGGTTTCCAACGGCCCATGCCATCCCTGGTGTTCCTCGTGGCGCTGGTCGGCAGCATGGCAGGCCTGGGATATGCGGTGCAGACGCTTCCAGTCGGCACTGCGTACGCGGTCTGGGTGGGCATCGGCGTGGCGTTGACCATCGCCTACTCGGCGATGTCGGGCCAGGAGCCGATCAGCGCTGTGCGTGTGCTCCTTCTGGTCGGCCTCGTCGGCTGCATCGTCGGGTTGAAGATCACCGACTGACCTCGATGCCGCAGCTCGTGGTCAGCCACGCGGCTCGCCAGAGCTCACCTGAGGCACGTACCACCTCACTTCATCTATCAACGTGACAGAAAAGAGCGATCGCACGGTGTCCCACATGTCGCCGCGTCCGAGTCGCGGCCGTCCCCGACGGCAGCCCGGACCGCATGTGACGAATCCACGAGAACACATCCTCGCTTCTGCAGCCGAGCTCTTCGTGAACCAGAGCTACGCCGGCACGACCACCCGCGAGATCGGTGAGCTCGCCGGGATGCGTCAGGCGTCGATCTATTACCACTTCGACAGCAAGGAGCAGATACTCGTCGTGCTGCTGCGCCGTTCGGTCCAACTGCGGGTCGAGAGGGCCGCCAAGATCGCGACCGAGGTCGACGGCCTCTCACCCGCTGCCGGCCTGTATCTCTTGGCGGCGAGCGATGTGAGCGCTCTGGCCGCCATGCCGCAGAACGTCGGCATTCTCTATCGGCTGCCCGACGTCGTCGCGTCTCCGGTCTTCGAGCAGTTCCGTGATCTCCGAGACGAGCTCGTCCTCACCTACGGCCAGCTCGGTATCCGTGCCGCGCCGCAGCGAGTCGCCGACACCACCGACGTGCACGCCCTCGGGGAGCTGCTGGTCCAGATCGCAGACACCATGACCGGCCTCCGAGCCGCCGGGTCCGTGGACTCCTCCCGGACTCGCTCGATCGCCTCGGCCTGTCTCCGCCTCTGCGGTATCCCCGAGGACGTCATCGACCAAGCCCGCGTGGACATCGACATCGACCGCAACCCGTGACCCAGGTGAGCGCGCGCTCGAACAGCTCGTCCAGGCACTCGCCGTCGTCGCCCCGTTCCCGAGACCTGCTCAGACGATGAGCAGGCGAGGGCCGTCGTCGAGCGACTCGAGCTCGTGCCGGGCTGAGGCCGGCGCGCCGACGTCGGTGACCACGACGTCGATCTCCTCGGCGGAGGCGACGTGGCCCAGGGAGGCTCGGCCGATCTTCGAGCCGTCGGCCAGGACGACCACCCTGGCCGCAGCCGAGACCATGGACCGCTTGACCTCGGCCTCGGGAAGGTTGACGTTGGTGATGCCCGCAGCGGCGTCGACCCCGTTGCAGCCGATCAACGCCAGGTCGGCGTGGACCTTGCTGAGCAGCAGGTCCCCGAGAGGCGCGACCAGGGAATGCTGAAGCGGCCGGAGCGTGCCTCCGGTCACCACGACCTGGATCCGCGGGATCGCAGGCTCGAGGGCGAGCGCGATCGAGAGTCCGTTGGTCACGATGGTCACGTCGCGAAGGTCCTCACGGCGGACGAGCTCGCGCGCCACCGCCGCCGTGGTGGTGCCGACGTCGAGCAGGACGCTCATCCCGGGCTCGACCAGCTCCGCGGCCGCGCTCGCGATCCTGGCCTTCTGCGGCGCCGCGTCGACCTGGGTCTCCTCGAACGGCCGCTCGGCGAGGCCGGCCGCTCCCGCGGGCATCGCCCCGCCGCGTACGCGTCTCACCGAGCCACCGACCTCCAAGGCGTCGAGGTCAGCCCTCACCGTGACCGTCGAGACACCGAACGCGGGACTCAGGTCGGCGACCCTCGCGAACCCATGGGTCTCGATGATCGCGAGCATCCGTGCTCGACGCTCCTCGGTCGAGAGGTTGTCGGCATCGGCGCTCATGACAGGAGGATGTGCCAGCACGCAAACGGTTGTCAATCCGAAAGCCAGATTGCTTTCACAAAGAAAACCACTTAGCGTCAAGAACCGTGACACGGATCGCCAAGCACGTCCACACGCTGGCCGACGGCCGCGAGCTCATCTACTTCGACGACGCTGACACGACGCTACCGCCGGAGCGCGCCCCCGACCTGCGTACGCTCCCGCCCCGGCCTCAGACCGCCACCATGCGACAGGACGTGCTGACCGGCGACTGGATCTCGGTGGCCACCGCCCGCCAGAACCGGGTGCTGCTCCCACCTGCTGACCTGGACCCCCTCGCCCCGCAGAGCCCGACCAACCCCTCGGAGATCCCCTCGAACTACGACGTCGCGGTCTTCGAGAACAGGTCGCCGTCCTTCGGGCCCTCCGGCGACGCGATCGCTCCGCTGGACGGCATCGCCCTGAACCGGACCGCCCCGTCGGTCGGTCGTTGCGAGGTCGTCGCGTTCAGCCCGCAAGGGCAGGGCGCTTTCGGATCGGTAAGCCGCTCGCGCGCCCGCACCATCATCGAGGCCTGGGCCGACCGCACCGCCGCTCTCTCCGCGCTGCCCGGCGTCGCTCAGGTCTTCCCGTTCGAGAACCGCGGCGAGGCCATCGGCGTCACCCTGCACCACCCGCACGGCCAGATCTACGCCTACCCCTACGTCACCCCACGCACGCAGCGGCTGCTCGCGTCGATCGACGACTACGGGCCGGGCCTGTTCGCCGACATCCTGGACAACGAGCGCTCGGGCGAGCGGGTGCTGCTCCGGGGCGAGCACTGGACGGCGTACGTGCCGTTCGCGGCCCGATGGCCGATCGAGGTGCACATGCTCCCCCACGAGCACGTCGCAGACTTCGCGGAGACCACCACCTCCCAGCGTGACGAGCTCGCGGTCCTCTATCTGCGCCTGCTGCGCGGGATCGACCACCTCTACCCCGACCCGACGCCCTACATCGCCGCCTGGCACCAGGCACCGGTGCACTCCCACCGGGACAGCGCGCGGCTCTCCCTCCAGCTCACCAGCCCCCGCCGCGGGCCTGACAAGCTCAAGTACTCCGCCGGCAGCGAGGCCGCCATGGGCGCCTGGGTCGGCGACATCCAGCCCGAGACCCAGGCCGAGCAGCTCCGCGAGGCGATCGCACGCGCGGACCGCGAGAACCCGGTGTGACGCCCGCAGCGGGATGGTCGATCAGGTCAGAGGACGGCGTCGATCAGGACCGCGACCGCTGAGATGAGGAGCGTGCCGATCACGAGCGGTCGCAGCCGGGCCGGCGGCACCCGGTGGAAGAGCGCGTCCCCGACCCGCCATCCGACGGGCAGCCCGGCGATGCCGCCGACGGCGAGCAGCAACACCTCGGCATCGATGTGGCCGAGCACGAGGAACGCGACGACGGCGACAAGGTCCTGACCTGCGAACACCGCCTGCAGAGTTGCTCGATAGTGCCTCGGCTCACGGTCGATGAGCACCATCACCAACGGCGGACCGTTCATCCCGGTCGACGTCAGCAGCCCGCCGCTCACGATGCCGGCCACCGGCATACCGCGGCGTCCGACCCGAGGCTTGGCGGCCATCAGCAGGACCAGGACCACCATCACCACGGCGATCCCGGCCGAGAGCGTGGTCTCATCGGCGATCGCGAGCAGCACGAGCCCGATCGGCATCCCGATGATCCCGGTCAGGGTGAGCACCAGGCTGTCTCGCCGGTCCACATAGGCACGCTCACGCAGCGCGATGCCTGCGGTGAGGATCAGGCTGACCAGCGTCGCTGTGACGACGGCGCGCGCCGGGTCGGTGACCAGAAGAAGGCCGGGCACGGCGGCGAGGACGGACCCGAAACCCGTCACCGCCTGGACGAGTGCGGCGACGACGAACACCAGGAGCGCGACCCCGGTGAGAGTGAGTAGCTCGACCAACGCGAGACCGGATCAGCCGGCGTTCGGCGCGCGCCGCAACCGTGGGTCAGCTAGTTCGAGTTGACCAGCCAACGACAAGATCTCAAGCGTTCGCATGCACAGGGTGGGGGTCAGCACGACCTCGACGTTATCGAACAGCGCTGCGTCGCGAACCCGGCCCGCCCGAAGCCTCCGAGCGCACAGCACGGCGTCAGCCGAGCCTGACGTCGCGGCGGTTGACCTTGCCTGTCGCGTTCCGTGGGAGCTCTTCGCGGGTCAGATGCCATCGAGTTGGCACCTTGTAGCCCGCCAGGCCGTCGGCGGTGTGCTCGCGCAGCTCGTCCTCGGAGGCGTGCTGGTCCGGGCGCAACACCACCACAGCGGCAACAGCCTGACCGTAGTCCGCATCGGGGACTCCTATGACGATGCACTCGCGGACAGCCGGGTGGGCAATGATCCGGTGCTCCACCTCGGCGGGGTAGACGTTCTCACCACCGCGCAGGATCAGGTCGGTGCGGCGGCTGGCGATGCGGAGCCGACCGCCCTCGATAGCACCGAGGTCGCCGGTACGCAGCCAACCGTGCGGCGCCTTGGCCGCCGCCGTCGCCTCGGGGTCGCCCCAGTAGCCCAGCATCACCTGGGCACCTCGGAGGTGGACCTCACCCTCGGTTCCGTCGGGAACGGGATCGCCGGCGGCGTCGCGGATCTCGACCTGCACGGTCGGTACGGCGCGGCCGACCGTCGACGGGTCCGCGGCCAGTTCGGCCGCAGAGGCGAGGGTGGCGGCTGTGCAGGACTCGGTGAGCCCGTACGTGGTGCCGAGCGACCTGCCGGCGACCGGGAGCGCCGACCGCAGCGCCTCCTTGAGGCCAGGAGACGACGGAGCGCTGTTGACCGAGATGCTACGCAGAGACGAGAGATCGAACTCGGCCAGCCGGTCGCCGAGCTCGACGATGCGGGTGAGCATCGTCGGCATGGCTCCCCAATTGGTGACGCGCTCCTGTTCGATGAGTCCCAGGACCTGCTCGATGTCGAATTTGCCCGTGTGCAAGACGGCGGTGTCGCCGACGACGAGTCGGACGACGGCCAGGTTGTGCAACGAGGCGATGTGGAAGAGGGGCGAGACGAGCAGGAACCGTCGGTCTGCCTGGGGCATCCCCATCTCCGCGGCGACGGCGTCGTTGAGGAGGTGGAACCAGACCGCGGCGATCACGTTGCGGTGGGAGTGGGTGGCGCCCTTGGCGCGGCCCGTGGTTCCGCTGGTGAACAGGACCACCGCGGGGTCGTCCTCGGTGATCTCCTCCACCAGCTCGGGCAGGGGCGTGCCCGCGTGCTCAGCGGCGATCCGGGGCAGGTCCTCCTCGACCGTCAGCATGGGCACGCCCAGGCCCTCGGCGAGCCGTGCCCGGGGCGCGTCGACGATCAGCACCTTCGGGTCGGTGAGCTCGATGCCGTGCTCGAGCTCGCGCCGGGCCCACATCGAGTTCATCCCGACCGCGATGGCCCCGAGCGACACCGCTGCCCAGAACCCGACGATCCACTCCGGGCAGTTGGCCGCGCACAGCCCGACCCGGTCGCCCTTGCCGATACCGTGCTCCTCGCGCAGCACCCGAGCCAGGGCGGCGACCTCGTCGTAGTGCTCGGTGAAGCCGACTCGTCGCCGGGTGGTCACCAGATACTCCCGGTCGCCGTGGGCCCGCGAGCTCTCCAGGAGCTCGCGCAGGGACCGCTGGCGGTTCGCGTAGACCGGGAGCTTCTCGCCGAGGACGTCCTCCGTCCGGATCTCCAGTGGTTCTCCGGGCGCAGTCAGTCGGGCAACGGCCTCGTCACGGGTGATCATGCTCTCTGTTCCTCTCGTCCTTCGATCTGCGTCTGCCCCGCGGCGACCTCGTGAGGTTCACCGCTCCTACCGAGTGGAAGGTTGGCACGGACGAAGGCGCCACGAGTCCGGATCTCGGTCATCGAGGCGGGCCGTCTCGGTGGCGTCCGCCCGGGCCCCGCGCTCAGCCGAAGAACGCCTGGCCGCCGTCGAGCGGGATCGTGGCGCCGGTGAGGTAGCGCAGGTCGCTGCCCACCAGCGCCACGACGGCGCGACCGATGTCCTGCTCGCAGTCCCCGATCCGGCCCATCGGGATGGCGGCGACGAACTCCTCGGCTTCCTCGGGGTTCTGCTCGGTCCACCGCTTCAGGCCCGGTGACAACGCGTGCGGGGCGATGCTGTTGGCCCGGATGTCGTCCGCGGCCCACTCGACCGCCGCGGTGCGGGTGAGGGCCCGAACCGCCTGCTTGGCAGCGGCGTAGACGCCGTAGGTCGTCGGGTCCCAGCGCACCATCGCGGAGGTGACCAGGTTGACGATGTGCCCGCCGCCGCGGGCGACGAAGTGCGGGTGGCAGGCCTTCATGAAGGCCAGCGTCGCGAACGGCCCCGAGGCGAAGCTGCGCTCCACCGCCTCGTCCTCGATGCTGAGCAGCGGGCCGAAGGCGCCGGTGTAGGCGTTGTTCACGAGGATGTCGACCCCTCCCATCGTCGCGACGACGTCGGCCACGGTGGCCGGGATGGTCGCGGTCTCGACGATGTCGCAGACGAACGGCTCGGCGCGCACGCCGCGTTCGCGGAGCAGCTCGCAGGTCGTCTCCAGCTTGGCGGCCGTACGGCCGACCACCGCCACGTCGGCACCCTCCGTCGCCAGGGCCAGCGCGATGCCCTGCCCGACTCCTTGGCCGGCTCCGGTCACCAGCGCGACCTGTCCCGTCAGCGAACCCATCTCACCCTCCTCGTCCACGGACCGCACGGCGCGATCCCGCCGACATGATGGTGGGCGGCGCGGCGCTTCGGCCGGGTGCGCTCCTGCTCAGCGGGATCAGCCGAAGAGCGCACGCCCCGCGGTGATGGCCGGTCCTCGCTCGGTGACGACCTCGAGTGCGCCGTCTGCCCATCCGCGTGCGACCAGGGACTCGCCCGGAAAGACGGCCGAGGCGAAGCGGCCCTCGAGCCGGGTCAGATCGGCCGGGTGGACGTCGTTGGCGCGCGCAGCGACGAGCGCGGCGGCCGACAGGGTGGCCAGGCCGTGCAGGATCGGCCGCGGCTGGTCGATCGCCGTTGCCGCGGCGGGGTCGACGTGGATGTGGTGACGGTCGCCGAGCAGCCGGTAGAGCAACGCCGCGTTGTCGGCCGTAGGGAGCTCGACGCTCCAGGCCGGCTCCTGGTCCGGGGCGGCGGCGCGGCCAGGGCCACGGTCGCCACCGAACCCACCGCGGCCGGGTGCGAACAGCGACCAGGTCGCGACGAAGTGGTCGCTCTCGACGGCGAGGTCGTACACCGCTGCCGAGCCCTTGTCCCAGACACCGGTCACCCGCGCCGCCATCGTGATCTCACCGCTGGGAGGAAGCGGTTTCAGGACGGTCAGCGCCTGGGCGCCGTGCAGCGCCGTGCTCGTGTCCCAGGCGCCGGCCGAGCCGAGCACGTCCGGTGCCCACTGGGCGAGCGTGAGGGCGAAGCCGGGGAGCACCCGCAGCCGCTCCTCGAAGACCAGGTCGAGCTCCTCGGGCCGCGCACCGACGGCGAGCGCGAAGAGGATCGGGTCGCGATCGGTCCAGGAGACCGTCCGTTCGCCGACCGTCACCCCGAGCCAGTCTCCGGCGGGCGCCCCGGGGCCGGGCAGGGCGCCCACGGGCGACCCTGCCCGCTGCTGAACGGCTGCTGACTGGGAGGTCATTGAGTTCCTTTCGCTCGCGGGTCACCGGACCGCGGTCCGGTGCGTCTGGACCGCATCCTGCTGGGACGCGTGGCCGCGAGCGGGCGGCGGTCCCGCTCACCGGGCCCTCGCCACCCGGTGAGCGGGACCGCGGGTCGCGGATCGCACCCGACGTACCTATCGTCACCGGCGCCGACCGGCTCGAGACAGACGGCCAGGTCTCCTCGACGATGTCGATGACGTCCAGGACGTAGGACTCCGTGTCCAAGGATCTCCCCTAGCGGGTCTGAGCTGAATAGGGCTGATGGATGCTTTCGCATGCTAGACATCGCCCACGGACAGCCCAGCCTGATCTCCCGCCTACCGGACGTCCAGCTTCAACAACGCGTTCTCGACCAGCTCGGGCAGCGACGGGTGGATCCAGTACTGCCCGCGGGCCATGCTGGCCACGTCGAGCCCGAAGCTCATCGCCTGGATGAGCGGCTGGATCAGGGTCGAGGCCTGCGGTCCGATGATGTGGGCGCCGACCAACAGCCCCGTACGCCGGTCGGCGATCAGCTTGGCGAACCCGGTGGTGTCCTCCATCGCCCAGCCGTAGGCGATGTCGGCGTAGTCCTGCACGGCGATCGCGACGTCGAGCCCCTGCTCGGCCGCGGCGCGCTCGGTGAGCCCCACGGCAGCGATCTGTGGAGCGCTGAACACCGCGTGCGGGACGTACCGGTGATCGCTGGGGATCAGGTCGTCGGGGTGCAGCAGGTTGTGCTGCACCATCCGCTGCTCGTGGTTGGCGACGTGCTTGAGCTCCCAGGGCGAGCAGATGTCCCCGAGCGCCCAGATCCCGGCGACGTTGGTGCGTTGGTAGGCGTCGACGACGAGGTGGCCGCTCGCCGCGACCTCCAGCCCGGTCTCGGCGACGGCCAGCTGATCGGTGTTCGGACGGCGACCGGTCGCGACGAGCAGGACCTCGTTGTCGATCACGCCCGCACCCTGCGGTCCCTCGACGACGAGACGTGTGAGGCGCCCGTGCTGCTCGGCCCGGAGCGTCTTGGTGTTCAGACGTACGTCCCAACGCTGCCCGGCGAGCTCGGTGAACCGGCGTGAGATGTCGGTGTCCTCGGCCCGCAGCAGAGCGCCCGAGCGCGCCACGACGGTGACGGCGACCCCGAGCGAGCTGAACACGTGGGCGAACTCCGCGGCCACGAACCCGCTGCCGAGGATCGTCATCGACGCCGGCAGCTCCTCCAGCCGCATCACGGTGTCGCTGGTGTGGAAGGGCACCTCGTCGAGACCATCGATCTCGGGCACGGCCGGGCGGCCGCCGGCGGCGAGCACGATCTCGTCGGCGGTGATCGACTCGGGCTCACCGCCGTCGTTCGGGGTGATGGTGAGCTGCTTGTCGCCGGTGAACACCGCATCGCCCTCGAAGACGGTGACGTTGCGGTTGTCATCGTGACTGATGCGGTAGTCGCGTCCGCCAGCAGCGATGGGGTCGATCCGGTCGGCGAAGATCCGGTCCCGGATCTCGGCCCATCGCACGCCCTCCAGCGTCTCGTCGACCCCGAGCTTCCCTGCGGCCGCGGGGGTCGCCGCGACGTCGGCGGTGTAGACCAGCATCTTGGTCGGGATGCACCCCACGTTCAGGCAGGTCCCCCCGAACCGGCCGCGCTCCACCAGTGCGACCTGCCGGTCGGCGAACCGGTGGTCGAGGATCGAGTTCCCCGATCCCGTGCCGATGATGATCACATCGAACTTCCGCATACTGCCTCCCCCTCCGAGACCGCCCGATACGACGGGACATTCTTGTCCATTACCGGCTGGTAGACCGACACGGCGGTCCCGTCGTATCCGGCGCACCTCGATCGAGAGGGCCGTGTCCGGCCTCGCAACGGCGAGCGAGAGAATGCTGGTATGAGACATCGCTGGCCCGCATGGGTGTACGAACAGGGCGAAGAGCCGGACTACCGGTTCAGCTTCGCGAACGAGCGCACCTTCCTGGCGTGGATCCGCACGGCGCTGGCGTTGCTGGCGGCCGGCGTCGCTGTCGACGTGGTCGACCTGGACATGTCGAGCGGGCTGCAGCACGGGCTCTCCGTGCTGCTGGTGGTGCTCGGCCTCGTCTCCGCGGTCGCGGCATGGATCCGCTGGGCCCTCGCCGAGCACGCGATGCGCAAGCGGCGCCCGCTCCCGGCCTTCGGCGTCGGCGCGCTGTTCACGGCGGCCCTGGCGGTCACCGCGATCGTGCTGGTGGCGGTCGGGCTGTGAACCCTCGCGGTGACATCGGCATCTCCAACGAGCGCACCGCCCTGGCCTGGCAACGTACTGCACTGTCCCTGGTCGCAGGATCGGCCGTCATGGCGAGGCTCACCTGGGGCGACCTCGGCCTGTGGGGTGCGGCCCCGCTCGCCGCGGCCTTCGTGCTCGGCGGATGGGTCCTCTGGGAGAGCAGCCGGCGCTACGCCCACGACGCCGGCACCCGCTTGCGCCCCCGCTCCCGCAGCGGCCGGGCACCGGCAGCGCTCGCTCTCGCCACGGCTCTGATCGCGGCGACCGAGCTGCTGGCGATCTCACGCTGAGACCACGCCGCGGGACCCCCACCTCGGACGGGTCCGACGCGAACGGTGCGTAACCTGGACGGGGAAGACCGTCCAGCGCACCCTTCAACGCGACGATCGGGGGCAAGGTAGTCATGACCGCCGACCTCGCCTACGTGGTCGCCGGCGCCAGTCTGCTGCTGGCCATCGTGCTCCCCGATCTGCTCGACCGGTGGGCGATCTCGGCTCCGATGGTGCTGGTCGGCATCGGCATGCTGATCGGGCTCACCCCGCTCCCCGACGGCCTGCCGCTGGACCCGCAGGACAACCGAGCCGCGATCGAGCACACCACCGAGCTGGTCGTCATCGTGGCACTGATGGGGGTGGGGCTGGCGCTCGACCGTCCGCTCGAGGTGCGCAGCCGGCGGAGCTGGCGGCAATGGTCGTCGACCTGGCGGCTGCTGGCGATCGGGATGCCGCTCACCATCGCCGCCGTCGCAGCCCTCGGTTGGGTCGCCGGGCTCGCGCCGGCCGTCGCACTGCTGCTGGGCGCGGCGCTCGCGCCCACCGATCCGGTGCTGGCCTCCGACGTACAGGTGGCCGGACCACAGACCGGCGACCACGAGGTCGACGAGCGCGACGAGCTCCGCTTCGCGCTCACCTCAGAGGCGGGGCTGAACGACGGCCTGGCCTTCCCGTTCGTGTACGCCGCGATCCTGCTCGCCACCGAAGGCGCGGTCTCGGGCTGGGCCCTGGAGTGGGTGGGCTTCTACCTGGTGGCCAAGGTCGTGATCGGCGTTCTGGCCGGCGTCGTCGTCGGGAAGCTGCTCGCGTACGTCGCCTTCCGGTCCAGCAACCGCTCGCTGCGGGTCGCGGAGCGGGGCGAGTCGCTGCTCGCGCTGGCGGCGCTGATCGCGTCGTACGGTGTCGGCGAGGTCCTCGGGGGCTACGGCTTCCTGTCCGTCTTCGTCTGCGCGATCTCCTTCCGTTCGGCCGAGCGGTCGCACGACTACCACGCGGCCATGCACGAGGTGGCCGAGCGGCTCGAGCGCATGCTGACCCTGTTCGTGCTGCTCGTCCTCGGCATCGCGCTCACCCGCGGGCTGCTCGAAGCGCTCGACTGGCGCGGCGTCGCCATCGGGCTGGCGCTGATCCTGGTCGTGCGTCCGTTGGCCGGTGTCGTGGCGCTCGTCCCCTGGCCGGGTGGCGACGGGTCGGCTGCTCTCAGCCAGCGTGAACGATGGGCCACCGCGTTCTTCGGCGTGCGAGGTGTCGGATCCATCTACTACCTCGCCTACGCCGCGGGCGAGGATCAGTCGCTGGCCCAGGACTGGCTGTGGTCGACCGTCGCCTTCACGGTCGTCGCCTCGGTGCTGATCCACGGAGTGCTCGCCACCCCGGTGATGGCGCACATCGACTCCGCGCGGCGGGGCAAGCCTCGATCAGCCGCGTGACTCGAGCGCTTCCCGGCGCTCGTGCAGGCGCTGCTGGGCGGCCGGCAGGTAGGCCAGGCACGGTGCCTCGGCGTCCGGGTGCTTCTCCTTGAGGTGGAAGATCCAGCGGTCCATCGCGGCCATGTAGCCGTTGTCCTCGCCCGCGCGGTAGGCGGACCAGGGACGATCGCCCTTCACCGTGCAGACCGTGCAGCTCACCTTGTAGACGAACTGATCGTCGGCCCCGACGTCGATCTTCACCTTCGCCAGCGGACCGGCCTCGACAGCGGCCTTCCGCTCCCTCGCCGAACGACTCGCCACCATGTCCACCACTCCCCTGACCGATCCCCGCCATGCCCGGACCGTCGGTCTCGAACCTCCTCCACAGCCTATCGCCCAGGAGCTATGCGGCTCGCCAGCCATGCCTCATCACGATCGGGCCAGGGTGTTGAGCATCCGGCCGAGCGCCTCAGGTGCCTCGACGTGGGCGAGGTGTCCCTGCCCGGGCAGACGATGGACCTCGGTCCGCAGCAATCGAGCCCTGATCTGCTCGAACGAGGTGCCGTACGGCGCCATGTCGACGTTGTCCTCGCCGATGATCAGGTCGACCAGGCCTGCTCGTGATGCCAACGATCCTGGGATCTCGGCCAGCGAGAGTGCCAGGAGCTCGGCATAGAGCGGTTCGCTGAGCTGGCGCAGCGTCACCCACCCATCGCTGTTGGACCGGAGGACCTCGACATGCTCCGCCGAGAATCCCGAGATCTGCCGGTTCACGATCTCGACGCTGCGATCCCAGTCGCCGCGCTCATGGGCCTCCTGCAGGGATGGCAACGCATGGCCGCCGAAACCAGGCGCAACGGGTTCGTACGCGATCACGTGCTCGACCGGGCGCTCGGAAGCGAGCAGGAGAGCGATGAGACCCCCGTAGCTCCAGCCGAAGAGCGCCGCGGGTTCACCGATCTGCTCGAGCACGGAGGTCAGGTCGTCGACCTCGGTCCGAATCGAGTAGTCGTCTCCGAGCGGGCCCGAGGGAGTCCGCCCGCGCCGGTTGACGACTGTGACCGATGGCCAGGCGGTCGTGGCTCGGGCCACATGACGCCATCCGCGGGCATCGCTCATGACACCCGGCACCACGAGCAGCCCAGGCCGGTCCCCCTCTCCGTACACATCAACAGTGACCCAGTTGGCACCGGTCGACACCGATTTCTGAAACGAGCGCTCCACAAAGCTAATTATGCAGCGCTCGCTCTATAATTCAAGGCATGAGTTCCCGACCCGTCGGACGTCCCCCACTGTTCGATCGAGACGATGCGGTGCTGGCGGCGGCTCGCCTCTTCTGGAGCCGCGGCTACTCCGGCACGACCACGCGCGCGCTCAGCTCCGCCCTCGACATGTCCACGTCGAGCATCTATGCCGCCTTCGGCAGCAAGGCCGGCCTCTTCGAGGAGGCCGTCCGCACGTACGCCGAGCGATACCGGACCGTCTATGTCGAGGCGTGCGCGGAGCCGGCTCTCGGCGACGTCCTCGGTCTGCTTCTCCGTCGTTCGGTCGAGGAGTTCACTCAACCCAGCGCGCAGCATCCGGGGTGCCTGATCAGCAGTGCGGCGATGACGGACACACCCGACACGATCGACACGCGGACCTACGTCACCGACCTGCACGCCTCCAACGAGCGGCTGCTCCGAGAGCGCATCGAACGAGCGCGTGACGAGTGTCAACTGCGGGCCGACATCGTGCCGTCGACGCTCGCCGCGCTCGTGCAGACGCTCTGGCACGGGCTCTCGACGCAGTCCAACCAGGGTGCGGGCCGCGACAGGCTTCTCGAGATCGTGGATGCCGCGCTCGAGATGCTGCTCGACGCGGCCGCGCACGACCGCGGCCGCGATGTCCGCCCCGTGCACGCTCGGGGATAGAATGGCGGAGTGGGACTGATCGAGGTGGACAAGTTCTAGCCGCCGCACTGCCGGTGGCTAGCGCCTGAACGTACGCGCGTGAGCCCGCCCTTCTTGGGCGTCGATGTCTCTGCGTGACTCTCACCGGCACGTTCGCAGCTGCGAACGCGTGACCACGACCCCTCGGTCGACGTCGCGGTGCCTTCCGCCATTTCGTCGATTTCCCGTCGCTCCCTTTCGGCGACCGACGGACGAGAAGAGAGAACATCGCGATGTCCACCCCATCCGCCATCACCCTGCGCAATCTGACCTTCGAGTGGCCCGACGGCACCGTCGCGCTCGACGGCGTCAACGGCACCTTCGGCACCGAACGGACCGGCCTGATCGGCCGCAACGGCGCCGGCAAGTCGACCCTGCTTCGCCTCGTCGCGGGCGACCTGTCCCCGACCTCCGGACAGATCGACACGAACGGCGAGGTCGGCTATCTGCCGCAGACGCTCACCCTGCAGCAGGACACGACGATCGCCGACCTGCTCGGCATCGGCGGCATCCTCGCGGCGATCAGTGCGATCGAGGCCGGCGATGTCGACCAGCGCCACTTCGACGCGATCGGCGACGACTGGGACATCGAGTCCCGTGCCGACGAGGCACTGGATCAGATCGGCTTCTCCGCCGCCGACCTCGACCGTCGCGTCGCCGAGATCTCCGGCGGCGAGGGCATGCTCATCGCCATCACCGGCCTCCGCATCCGCCGCACGCCGATCACACTCCTCGACGAGCCCACGAACAACCTGGACCGAGCCACCCGCGCCAAGCTCGCCGAGTTCGTCGACCAGTGGCCGGGGACGCTCGTGGTCGTGAGTCACGACCTCGAGCTGCTCGAGCACATGGACAGCACCACCGAGCTGCACGCCGCGACGCTGAACACGTTCGGTGGGCCCTACAGCGCGTGGAAGGAGCACAGGGAGCAGGAGCAGGAGGCAGCTCTTCAAGCGGCTCGGTCCGCTCAGCAGGCGCTCAAGGTCGAGAAGCGGCAGCGGATCGAGGCGGAGACGAAGCTCGCCCGCCGCGAGCGGACGGCGAAGAAGACCCAGAAGGACGGCGGGATCCCGAAGATCCTGGCCGGCAACCGGGCCAGCAAGGCCCAGGCGTCCGCCGGCTCGCTACGCACGACGCTGGACGACAAGGTCAAGGCTGCTCAGGCCGCCGTCGAGGCGGCCGGCGCTCGCGTACGCCACGAGGAGCACATCCACCTCACCCTCCCCGATCCCGGCGTCCCCCGCGGCCGGCGCATCGCCGAGCTCGAGGACGAGGGCCGGACGGTCGTGATCCAGGGACCCGAGCGGGTCGCCCTGATCGGTGCGAACGGCTCCGGCAAGTCGACCCTTCTCGCGCATCTCGTCGCCGGTCGCGACCCGGTGCCGGGGCGACCGCACGGCCGCCTGCTCACCGATCTGGTGGGCGTGCTCCCCCAGCGCCTCGACGGACTCGACGACGAGGCGAGCGCGATGCAGAACGTACGCACCGTCGCACCGGACACCCCGCCCGACACCGTCCGCAACCAGCTCGCCCGGCTGCTGCTCCGCGGCGACAGCGTGGACCGCCCGGTGCGTACGCTCTCCGGCGGCGAACGCTTCCGCGTCTCCCTCGCCCGCCTCCTTCTGGCCGACCCGCCCGCGCAGCTGCTGATCCTCGACGAGCCGACCAACAATCTCGACATCGCCAGCGTCGAGCAGCTCGCCGAGGCCCTGGATGCCTACCGCGGCGCCGTGCTCGTGGTCAGCCACGACCACGGGTTCCTGGAACGGATCGGCATCGACACCGTCATCGAGCTCGATGCCGATGGTCGGATGCACCAGCGTCGAGACCTCGCCGGGTCATCGAGCTGAGGAGCCCTGGAGCGCGGCGAACGCCGCCGCGTACATGGTCGACTTGATCGTGCCCAGGGTGTCGGCCGGCTTGCCGTCGAGCGGGGCGACGAGGGCGATCGCCCGCTCGAAGAGCTCGGCCTCGGGAGCGGTGCCGTCAACGATGCTGGCGGCGAGCGCCTCGGGGCCGGGGAACCGGCGGCCGGTGGTCATCGAGTCGTTCGCCGCCCGTGGGGTGAGCTTGGCCTGGATCAGGGCAGCCATCCCGGGCGTGAACGGGATCTGGATGTCGACCTCGGGGAAGCAGAAGAACCCGCGGTCCTCGCGCATGATCCGCCAGTCGAGGGTCATCGCCAGCATCGCCCCGGCACCGAAGGCATGCCCGTTGATCGCGGCGACCGTCGGCACCGGGAGGATCAGGAGCCGGGCGAGCAGGGCCTGCACCTTGGCGACGTACGCCTCGAACTGGTCGGCGTTCTGACCGAGCCAGTCGAGGTCGAGACCGTTGGAGTAGAACTTGCCGGTCGCGGCCAGGACCAACGGCGCAGGTGCTGCCACGACCGTGTCGAGGGCATCGTTCACCTCCGTCATCCAGTCGGGGCTGAAGCGGTTCTCGGTGTCGCCGATGTCGAGGACGTACGCGCCCTCGTGCTTGGTCAGTGTCACTGTCATGGTGTTCCTTCCGGGGTCAGCCGCGCGGGGAGCGCAGGCTCTCGATGCCGTTGTTGAGGAGGTACTGGGTGACGTTGAGGACGGCGTGCCGGTCGGGTGCCGGCTCCTTGCCCTTGGCCATCCGCCACATCTGGACGCTGTAGTAGGTCAGCTCGGTGAGGTTGTCGAGCAGCCGGATTCCGCTGCGGCGCGGGTTGACGACACTCTCGTCGGTGCGTCCGGCCAGCAGGTCCGCGGGGAAGTCGGGCTGCACGGTGAGCGGCCTCCCCAGCCCGACGAGGTCGACGGCGCCGGACTCGACGGCGTCGACCATCCCGCCGACGGTGCGGAACCCGCCGGTGAGCATCAGCGGCAGCGCCGGGAGCTCGGCGCGGACGCGTTCCGCGTAGGAGAGGAAGTAGGCCTCCCGCCGACGGGTGCTCGCCTTCAGCGACGGGTCCACGCCCAGCATGGCCGCCGAGGTGTAGGTGCCGCCGGAGATCTCCAGCAGGTCCAGGCCCTCCTCGGCGAGCGCATGCACGACCTCGAGCGATTCGTCCTCCCCGAAGCCGCCCTTCTGGAAGTCGGCGGAGTTGAGCTTGATCGCGACGGGGGTCTGCGCGCCGACCTCGGCGCGGATGGCGCGGAGCACCTCGAGCACGAACCGGCACCGCTTCTCCGGGGTGCCGCCCCAGTCGTCGGTGCGCTGGTTGGACAGCGGCGAGAGGAACTGGCTGATCAGATAGCCGTGCGCCCCATGGATCTGTACCCCGTCGAAGCCCGCCCCGGTCACGATCTTCGCAGTGGTGGCGAAGCGGCGGATCAGGTCCTCGATCTCGCTGTTGGTCAGCTCCCGGGGCTCGGCGAAGAGGCCGCCCGTGCCCGGCACGGCGACCGCCGAGGGCGCCACCGGTTGGGCGGTGAGCGTACGCGGCGTCTGCCGGCCCGGGTGGTTGATCTGGACCCACACCTTCGAGCCGCCTGCTCGGGCGATCTGCGCCCACTCCCGCAGGTCCTCGATGTGGCGGTCGTCCTCGACCACGACGTTGCCCGGCTCGCCGATCGCGGTGCGGTCGACCATCACGTTGCCCGTGATCGAGAGCCCGACACCGCTCCCGGCCCAGCGCCGGTAGAGGTTCTTGATCCGGCTTCCGGCCGTGAAGTCGCGACGCCCCAGGCCTTCGCTGAGGGCGGCCTTGGCGAGCCTGTTGGGGATCACGAACCCGTTCTTCAGCTCGAGCGGCTGGGCCAGGATCGTGGTGTCGGTCAGGGTCACGAGTTGCTCCTCGGAGTGGGGCTCTCGGCTGCTATTTCACTGTGTCGTGGCTCGAGCGGAACACCGAGAATCGCGCGTACGGCAGCCTCCAGCCGGACCGCCGTCGCGTCGTCGGCCTCGCGGCCCTCGATCAGGCAGCGCCGCAGGATCCCGCCGGGCAGGTCGACCACACAGACCGAGATCGCCTCGACCGCGATCCGGTCGCCGCGTCCCCACACCCCACGTGCCAGCCTGATCAACAGCTCGACGAAACGCGCCTGCGCGGCGTTCATCTCTTCCTCGACCTCGTCGGGAAGGTCCCCGGAGAAGAGCTGGTCGCGCCGCTGGGCGAAGAACAGCCGAGCGCTCGCCGGGAACCTGCGTACGAACTCGACCGGGGCCAACGCCACGCCGACGACCGCATCCACTCCCCGGGCGTCCGCCTCCGCGGGCTCCGCGGACATGGCCTCCGTCATGAGGTCCCCGAGCCGCGCCCACGACCGAAGCCACAGCCGCGCCAGCAGCACGTCCTTCGACCCGAACGCGTGGTAGATCGTCCCGTTCGACGCCCCCGCCGCAGCCGCCAGCGACCGCAACGTCAGCCCGGACGGCTCACCGCTGGTCACGATCTGCTCAGCCACATCGAGGAGATCGTCGAGCGTATGGAGCCGCTGCCGGGACATGCAGACACCTTAAATAGAGCAGATGCTCTAGATCAACGGTTCCAGCTGTGCTGCGCGTCACGTACGGCTACGTCATCGCACCGCGACGAGGACCCCGATCTTGTCGATGCGGTGCTCCGGGTTGTCGAACTCGTCGGCCCAGAAGTTGCCCTCGGCATGATCCTCGGGCGTGGCACAGGTCGACAGCGTGATCATCGCCCGGGTGGCCTCCTTGCCGGGCTGCCCGGGGACCGGCGCCCGCTGCGCCCGCAGCGACCTCTCCGACCGGAACGACGTCTCCCTGGTCCCGGTGATGCGATAGACGTACATCGCCTCCTCGGTCCGAACGAACACCCGGTCGCCCCGGCGGACCTCGGGCAGCCGGAGGAACGCCCGCGTGGAAGAGAGCCGATGAGCTGTCACCTGGTAGTTGCCGACCCCGCCCGGCCCGGTGCCACCTCGAGGACCGTACGGACTGGCGGCGACACCGCCGTTCTGGATCTCCGTACCGGGCGCATCATCGGTCCACCCCCGGTACGGCACCACCTCCAGGCCCCTGACACCGATCCTGGAGATCGACAGCTCGCCACGCATCGGCTTCCCGTCTGAGGACAGTGGCGCCGTCTCGGTGGCGGTAGCGGTCGGCGACGGGGTGAGTGTCGAGGAAGGTTTCGCTGACGGCAAGGCCGACGGCGTAGCGTTCCCCGACGGGGCATCTGTGCCGCACCCCCCGAGCGCAAGCACGCCGAACACTGCAACGACTGCCCGGGATGATCTGAGCTTCATGGCGCCGCCTCGGGCGAGGTGCTGTACGAAATTCCACCGTACGCCGCAGCGACAAGCCCGCTCGGCCCGGCTGTGATCAGGAGAGCCGGTAGAAGCGCCAGAAGCCGAACCCCTCGATCGGCAGAACCTCGAACTCACTGAAGCCTGCGGCCTCGCCGTACCCCTGCAAGGTCGAGGGCCGCATCACCGTCCCGGTCCCGACGCTCGGAGGCGAGGAGAGCCCGTCCGGCAGGCACACCAGCAGGCTGAACCCATACATGATTCGCTCCATCTCGTCACCATTCGGAGCGAACCTGTCCGCCACAGCCTCGTCCATCACTACCAGGGACCCCCCGGGCGTGAGCGTCCTCCGCACCGCACTGAGCACTTCGACCGGCCGGGGCATGTCGTGCACGCACTCGAAGGCGAAGGCGACATCGACCGCCCCGTCCGGCAAGCTCGCCGCGTCTCGGCACAGGAAGCGCACCCGGTCCTCGACCCCTGCCTCATGGGCGTTCGCCACGGCCATCTCGACCGACGGCTGGTCGATGTCGATGCCGAGCACCGTGGCCTCGGGATAGGCCCGAGCCAAGGCGATGCTCGACCATCCCCCACCGCAACCCACGTCGAGGACCCGGCACCCTTCCGCGGAGAGTGCGTCATGGAGGGCCGAAACGCCGGCCAACGCCGGCCCGAGCCGCTTCTCGTACCACGGCCGATTGGCGTCCGCCTGCGACTGCCTCGCGTCATCGCCGAGATCGTCCCAGCTGACCCCGCCGCCATTCCGGTACGCCTCCATGAGCCGAGGCAACACCGGCCCCACCGCTCCGAACATCCGGGCGATGGGCACCAGGTAGGCCAGGCTCGTCTCGTCCGTCATCACCTCCGCCGTGCTGGCCGGGATCGCGAACCGCCGCTCGTCAGAGCTGCCGTCAGCCTCGACGGCCAACAGCCCACTCGTCGCCTGCTGCTCGAGCCATTCCCGCGCATAGCGAACCTGCGTCCCCGTTCGCTCGGCGAGCCCGACCGCACTCGTCGGCCCCTCCTCCGCCAGCGAGCGATACCAGCCGAGCCGGTCTCCGATGAACACCGAGACGATCTCGACCATGCCGAGAAGCGACTTGAAGAGCCGCTCTGCGAGTTCGTCTGCTGTCTGCTGCGATGCGTCCATCGCTCCACCATCACCACGGCACGAATCACCTGGACATCCCCATTCGGTCGTTACTTGGTTTGAGGTATGACCCAGCTTGTTCACGGGCCGTGCCCGTGCCGATCTGGCCCCCGGCGTCACGCTGATGCGAGACCGACGATGGGCGGGTGCGATTCGGACATCCCCACTGCGCCAGGCTCATGCGCGATCCAGCTGCGTCAATCTGATCTGGTGTGATGCCGACCCCTTGTCGACGTACCCAAAGTTCCGGATGCCAACGCAGCCGGGCACTGGTCGCCTCCACGGCCATGCGTCATACTCCCGCGGTGGCCATGAGCGATGCAGCCGATCCGAAATTGTGGGACGAGAGGCTGGCGGCTAACGGGTCGGTCGAGTTCGCTACCTCCAACAAGCGGTTCTGGCTGGCAACGCTGGGATGTCTGATCTTCGCCTTGATCGGCCTCGGGGTGGTCCTCTTCGATTCGACGGCGGAGGCTCAGATGGGGGGCTGGGCAACTGTCGTGTTCTTTGGTGTCATCGCTTTTCCGGCGCTGCTTCTCCAGGCAACGCGATCGAGCGTCGTTGTCGTCGACGCCTATGGGGTCAGACCTTCCGTCGGTGGGCGGCGCAGCACGCTGTTCTCCTGGCCGGATCTGGTTCCGTGGAACCACATCGAAGGGACCGGAACCAACGATGTCCAGGGCACGAGATTCGTCATCCTCTACATCACCGACGAGTTCGAACATGAGTGGCTGGCCGGAAGGAGTCCGCTCCTGCGCGGTCTGATGCGTGCAAATCGGGCGATGCAGGGCACAGCTTCGCTGGCGCTCCCGGCCAACCTTCAAGACGACGTCAACGAGGTCGCCCACTGGATCGACCGCCAGCGGCACATTCGTCGTACTCGGTCCTAGACAAGCTGCTCTGACCCGGCGGCGCGGCCTTTCTGCATGCGGGTGCGTCGAGTTCCATAGCGGCCACTTGCCTTCGAGTGTGCGGAGCGCCAGAGAAATCGGATCGCGCTGACGACAGCAATCAACGAAGATGTCGAGGCGGCCGCGGACGCAACCCCCGATCGACTTTGACCGATCGCCAACAAGAACCGGGACTCTTGAACACCCTGATTATCACCGACCTCGACGGCACCATCCTCGCCCCGGGAGCGGCGCTGTCGGACCGGACTCGGGATGGCATCAACAAGCTCGTCGCCCACGGAACGCTGTTCACCTACGCAACCGCCCGCTCGTACGTCTCGGCGGCTCGCGTCACCGCTGGCCTTGACCTGCGAATCCCGGTGACCGTCTCGGGTGGCGCCTTCCAGCTCGACCCGACGACGGGCGCGATCCTCAACGAGGAACGCATACCGGACGACGACATGGACACCGTCATCCGGCTCTGTGAGGCACATCGGGTTCCGCCGATCGTCTACAACGGCACTCCGAGGGCAGAACGAGCGACCTGGGTGAAGGGCGAAGAGTCCGAGGGTATGCGTCGGTTCCTGGCGGACCGGGTCGGCGACCGACGGTTTCGCCCGACGAGGGATTGGGCGTTTCTCCCCCGCGACGGCGTCTACTACGCCACGATCATCGGCGAGGCATCGGCGATCGCTGCCCTCACCCTCGACATAGCGGCAGCCACGGACGGCAGACTGTCCCTCATCGCGCAGGTCGACGCGCACCACCCGCAAGACACCTACCTAGAGCTCAGCGCCGCGCGGGCGACCAAGGCCCACGCCGTCGCCTGGCTTCGCGACTATCTGGGCGTCGACCAGGTCATCGCCTACGGCGACAACCTCAATGACCTGCCGATGTTCCGGGCAGCCGACCAAGCGTACGCGGTCGCCAACGCCGCCCCGGAGGTCCTTACCGCTGCGACCGAGATCATCGGCTCGAACATCGAGGACGGCGTCCTACGACATCTCGCAGCAACCTGGATGCCGCCCATGGATGCACAGGCACCACATGTCGCCGCCCTAACGGAGACGGGCGGCGGGCGCGACCAACGACCACCAGAGTGACGTCGGTGACCCAGCGAATCCGCGAAGAGCCATCGCTACCCACACGCCGCGCGTTGGATTGTTACTCTGGACCTCATGTCGGCCTCGCTTCCTGACTGGGTTGTTCCGCCGCGACCAGAAGGCTGGTTCGCGGACGATCTCGACCGTCTTCCCGACGCCCCAAGGCACACCGAACTCTGGGACGGAGCGCTGGTCTTCAACATGTCACCACAACGAGCCTGGCACCACAGGGTGATCCGAACCCTTGAGTTCGCGCTGCTGCAGCAGGCAGACGATTCGGCGCGAGTCATGGCTGAGTTCTCCGTCAAGCTCGACGATCGGACCCGGCCGGAGCCAGACCTGGTGGTGACCACAGACCCGATCGATGACAACCGCACCTTCGTCCACGCTGCCGAGGTCGCTCTGGCCGTCGAGGTCGTCTCCCCCGAATCCGCCCAACGCGACCGTCTTGCCAAGCCATCGCGCTACGCGCAAGCAGGCATCGAGAGCTTCTGGCTCGTGGAGGACGAGCACGGGCACGCGGTCGTCCACGTCTATGAGCTCGACCCCGTGACTCGCAGCTATCTGCCCACCGGGATCCACCGCGGCACGCTCCAGGTCACCAAGCCATTTCCGCTGGAGATCAGTCTCCCCTGACCCGCAGCCGGGCGACCCGCAGGTTGATGGCCTAATCGCTCGTCCTCAGTGGTCGAGACGGAAGGCGTCGCAGACGTCTGCATCGGCGGGCGGCTCTGCGGCGTCCCAGAAGTTGGCATAGACACCTGCCACGAGCGGCCAGACTTGATCACGTCCCTCCGCCGCGGACCCGACCCGGTCCGCAACGTCGCTCGGCACCACGAACTCGTGCGGGATAACGCGCCCCGCCGCATCGCGCCGACCCCGCGGATCCGGGAAACGGAGCCCGCCCTGCGCCCCGCCCCGGCCCCACGCCAACGGCTCCTCCGAGAGATCACCGAAGACCCGTTCGTACTCCAACAGCGGATCATTCATGCCGCCGCGAAGGAGGAACCGGAAACCCCAGAGTCGCCCGCGGGTCGCCCAGATCAGGCCTTCGGGAACGTCTCCCGTCGCGCTCACTTCTTTCTCCGCAGCAAGCCGTCCGCGCTTCCTCTGTCCAGATCGATCTTGAACTGGGTCAGCGTCGCCGTCAGGTAGTCCCGAGCCTCACGTGCGCGGGCGTTCGCCTCTTTGAGATGGTCATCGACGAGCTGGGCCGCCTCGACGATCGCGGAGGCCGCCGACCTGGCGGAAATGGCCCGATCCTGGGAATCATCGACAGCACGGCCTCGACCACGTGCTTGTTCTCGGTCAGCAGGTTGGCGAACCCACCTGCCCCTTCAGAAAAAGCACGGAGCAATGTTGTGGGGATGTGAGTCTGCTCCATCCACAAGGCGATCCGCTCCAGCGGAAGCATGAAAGCAACCGGCAGGATCAGATCTAGGCCGACCTGCTTCTGCACATCGATTTCGACGGGCTCAGGTCCAGCCGCCGCGATCTCGAACTTGGCTGACGAGAGCAATATGAAGTCTTCGCCTACCGAGAGCGCTTCGGGGGCTGCCACCATCGGCTTGATCGCCTCGAGAAACTTCGCGAGGTCGTCGCCTGCGTTCTCGATCACCAGGTCGTGGAATGCATGTACGTCCCAGTCCGGGAACAGGTCTGCTTTCGACAGAGCCACGATCCAGATCCGCGGGAATCTAGTCAGTGGACCTCCGTCGCCGACGATCTCGTCCTGCAGCCGCAGCATGCCCTGGCGAAAATTGCTGAAGAGTGCCCTGAGGTACCGCTTCTCTTCGCCCTTGTGATCGAGGAGCTTCTGCCCGTCGACCAGCAAGAACGCGACATCTGACCCGAGGAGGGATCGGAAGGTCTCCACACGCCGTGTGTTCTCCTCCTCGCTGCTCGGATCCTCGTGGAACCACTCACCGGGATAGTCGTGCCACCCGAGCCTGAGCCCTTGGAGCCGCTGATTGCGCTGCCCACCCGTCAACCTCAACGTGAAGGAGTACGTAGTCGATGCGAACCTGGTGGCAGGAGGGGTCCGCGAGGAGTTCTTCATCCCCAGATAGTTCTGGGTGAGCCGCGCACCTTGCCCGGCGTTATCCGCGATCAGGTCCCAGAGGTCATTCGACGACGCCGGGTCCGTCGTCGGGCCGAAGAATGAGGAGACCAGCACCGTCTTTCCTGAGCCGCTCTCTCCGAAGACCGCGATGTCCTGCTCTTTGACGTCCAGGGGCATGCGGCGAAACGTAGCCAAACACCATCTTCGCCCCTCCTTTTCCGTGCATGGGCGTACACCACATTGGGGAGACCAACTGCCCTTCCAAGCCGCTCAACGGTGGTCCATCACTCGAGCTTTCCATGTACGGCGTCGAAGCATTCGCCCCGCTGCTGTTCGGCACGAGCGAAGAGTTCGAGAGTGAGCATGTCTAAGAGCACATCGACATTGCCCAGTGGACCCGGGCTGTCCCTACCTCACATCTGGTGAGCCGGGGTCGCTGCGTACGTCTTCTGGAGCTCGACGAGCGCAGGATGGTCCGGCTCGAAGTGGTGGTGGTCGATGACGCTGATCCGGCATAATCCGATGCTGGCGCTGGTGGCGCACGCCGCCAGCATCAACCGATCCGATCGAGCGGGATCGGCCACGCGAGGTTCCAGGCGCTCACGTCGCGGAGCAGGACCATCGTGAGGTGCAGCGTGCTGAAACATGCCGACGTGCTTGACCCCATGGACCAGCCGTACGCTCAATCCATGCCCGGGGAGGACGATCCAAGACCACGGTGGCGACGCACGCATGGACGTCTCGGATGGTCAGTCATGGCACTCTTCGGTGTTGCGCTCGGGCTGACATTCGTCGTTGGCTTTCTCGCGACGGGTGACGGCGACCTTGTCTCCCCCGCCTTCTTCATCACGTTCGGCGTCTTCGTCATCGCCTGCGGAGTCAACCTGCTTCTGAACAAAGGCATCGGTCCGACAAGGTCGGCTGCCGCTCGACGGATCCGTCACCCGATTCGTTCGTGCGGCGTACCTGCTGTCGAAATCCGTCTCAGACGTGCCGCGGAGGTCTTCGGCGCGATTCTCTTCCTCTGCCTGTTCGCCCTCGTCGTCGAGACCGCCGCTGCCGCGATCCAGGCCGGCCACCCTCTGCTCGGCGCTTTGGTCAGCCTCCTCGCGATCCTCATCGTCCCGGTCATCGTCGAGACGGTCACCACGTGGCGCTGCCGCCGCGCTCTCGTCCTCACACCTGAGACCCTGGCCATCGAACGCGGCAGCGATAGGATCACGTTGGCCTGGGACGACCTGGAGAGCGTCGAGATGGACGTACGCACTGTGCGGATCCAGCGCATCATCCCGTTCCGCTACGCCTACGTGTTGATCCGGTTGAAGGCGGGCCCGACCTCGCTCGCCGTCACCCCGCGTCGCCGGCTCCGGATCCTCCCCCGCCGCTACGAGCGCGACGGGATCCTGATCAGCACCGTGCTGCTGGACCGGCCTGAACGAGTGCGCCATCTCCTCGACACGATGCGCCACCGACCCCGTCACGGAGATCCTGAGCAGCAACGCCAGGACCTCCTGTCTTCCGCGGTCGGCTACCTGAATGGCCGAAGCGCAAGCCTCTGAGCCCGCACGTCGCGTCAAGCCTTCTTGGATTTGGCCGCCATGCGGCTTCGGCCCTCTCGCCGGCGACGCCGTGATGGTCACGTGGGATGCTCAAGATCGAGGTGAGCTTCGAGGCGCGCGCCTGCGTCTCTCACGCTGCGAGCAACGAAGGCGATGACGAACCCGGCGAGCCCGGCCACCACCGCGACCAGCGCATCAGGTCATCGCTCCCGTAGCTCCGATACAACGGTCTGGTGCTGCGCTGCTCAAGAGCTCTGGCGCTTGGCCTCCCAGGCCGCTTCGGTCCGTTCACCGGCGATGTCGTGGTGGTCGCGCGGGATGTCCAGGATGGCGGTGAGCTTGGACGCGCCGACCGGGCCGGTCACTCGCTCGAGACCCTTCGCCCCACGCTTTTCAGCACACCCGGCTGCGTACGTCCAGAGAGCCTCGAGCGAGCCAACGTCTGCCCCCGCGTGGCGGAGCCGCTCGTCGAGGGTGTGAATCGCTCGCTCACGTTCCTCGGCAAGAGCCGCGCGGGCCTCGCGCCGGGCCAGGAACAGGCCGAGGTCGCGCTCGCGGGCGGCCTCGGGGTTGCGGGCGCGAGCCAGCTGGATCCAGGCAACGCCGGCGAACCCGACCGCCATCGAGGCGATGACCGAGACCTGCTCCCAGGTCTCGAGGCCCGGAGCGATCAGCGTGACGACTCCTGCGGCCATGATCAGCACCAGCGCGATCACGCACGAGCCGGCCGCATTGCGTCCAACCGGCTTGCGCATCGACGCCACCGCGATCAGCGTGATGAGGACGGCGACGACGGGCGAGAGGACCGGGGGCATCCACATCAGTGCCGGCGACTGACCGTACCTACCGAAGATGCCACCGGCGGCGGCCGCGGCGATGATCACCGTGAGCACACCAACACCACCCCACGGGCCTTCGTCCCGCTGGTAGGCCTTGTGGGAAGCATCGAACTCGAGCTTCTCTGCGGACCGGAAGATGTCGGCCGTCGACTCGTCGTTGTCGGTGGCCGCCAGCACGATCTCGTCGAGTCGAGCCGCATTCAGATCGTTCACGTGCGTTGCCTCGACCGCCTTCGCGATCTCGGCCTGCACGTTGCTGTCGGTGTTGGTCATACGGATACTTCCCAGGTCGCGATCACGGGCTCGATGAGCGCGAGCACTATACCGGCTGCAGGCGAGGAGGCCGGGGTCAGAGCGACGGCGCCGAGACGCCCACCCGCGGAGACGACGTAGGTGCTCTGGATGAGCTGCAGGTGGGTGAGATCCTCGTCGGAACCGACCTGCTCCGCGGCAGGGAGGAACTCCGAGACCCGGAATCCGCGCACGGCGCCGAGCTCGACCGTGGCCACCGTCGGTTCCCACTGGCCGATGTCGCCGCCCGTGACGAGCTCGAGCGCGTCCTGCTCGGTCTGCGGCGGCTCTCGGTCGGAGTAGAGCGAGAAACCGGCCACTGCGTAGAGCGAGGATTCCGGCTCCTGCAGCAACAACGTCAGGTCGCCGGTCGTGCCCCGGGAGGCGAGGGCGAGCTCGGCCATCGTCGTGGCGACAGCTTTGGCTTCCCCTTCGAGCCCGGCGGTCCGCTCGGCGACGAACTTGGCTTCGCCAGCTGCGTCGGGCACCTCGTGCCAGAGCGCCGGGTCCGGTGCGATGGTGAAGTCAGGCATCGTTCCTCCATCGGAAGGTCGCCACGATCCCGTCGCTGAGCAGCGTCATCGCCTGGACGTCGTGCTCGGCAGCATGCTCGCCGTTGCCGCCGTCGAGGATGGTCGTGCGGATCATGAGCGCTGTGTCCGGTGCATGTGGCACGCGGATCAGGTACGTCGGCTGCACCGTGTGCACCGTGCCTCCGTCGACCGGGTGGTCGACGCGGTCGACCCAGCGGAGGATGGTGCCGCGGTCGTCGAGGGGCGCCGCACCGCGGTCGCTGATGAGCTGTTTGGCCATCGAGGTCAACGCCGAGCCGGCAGGTGCTTCGACCCAGGCCAACGCCATGCTCATCGGGACGAAGTCCTCGACCGGAACGTCCACCTGGGAGACCGACGCGATCATCCGCTCGCGTGCCTGGGTGTCTGCGTCGTCCGCTGCCTGGGCCAGGATCGCGTCGACGCTGGCCCGCATCCGGATCGCATCGACGCCGGGTGAACGGCCCATCACGGCGTGGACCTGGTCGCGCAGGGCGTCCAGGTCGGCCGGCTGCTTCGCCCACCCTTGGGGCAAGAGCAGACCGAAGGGAGGAGTCTTGGTGGTCGCGCCGAAGAGCTCGGCTCGGAGACTGTCAGCGATGCCCATCACTTACCCGCAATCAGATCGCCCATGCCGACGATGTTGGAGATCGACGTTCCCACGCCTTGTGCCGCCCCGGTGAGAGCCTCCGCGAGGCCGGCGGGCGCCGTGCCCGGAGAGAAGCCGCACAGTGCATGCAGCGCCTGGGAGTAGGAGTTCCGGCCGCCGTGGCTGACCAGGGTGAACCCACGAAGCATGTTCCTCGTGTTCAACCCGTGGCGTGCTATCCAGTCAGCCCCCTCGATGCCGAACTTCCTCATCGCGGCAGAGTCGAGAGCCTGCCCCCAGGCTCTGGCCGACCCGGCCATCCTCGAGAACTTCAGCGCGGACAGACCGTCGGCGAGCTTCCCGAGGCTGGCGAACTTGCCGAACGGCACGACACCGAGGATGGCCAGTGCCATGCCGCGCCCGGATCCCCGGTCCGCCAGGAACTTCGATGCTTCCAGCGCCAGAGTCAGGACACCGGCGATGACGCCGATGACGGCGGCGAGCGCTGCGAGCGGTCCGGTGAAGCAGATCGCGATGATCAGGGCGACGAAGCCGATGACCTGGAGCACCTTCAGCGCACCCTCGATGAAGGGCATCGCGTTGTCCCAGAAACCGTCCTCGACACCGTTCTCGTTGACCTCCTCGAGATCGTCGCGAGCGGCACCGTAGGCGTCCTCCCAGGTCGAGACAGGGGCGTCGTAGCTGCCCCAGTAGCTCTCCCAGTCCGAGACCGCAGAGTCGAAGGCGGCCTGCTCACCCGAGGCGTCGGGTCGCTGGGCTTCGGACTCGCCGTCGCCCTCGCCTGCGGGCTTGTTCTCGGCCTCCTGGTCGTGCTGCTCCTGCGCCTGCTGGACCTCGAGCAGCGCGAACGAGGTGGTGTTGACCGACTCCCACGCCGTCTCGGCGTTGGTCACGAGGCTGTCGGTCTCGTCCTGGACGGTCTGGAGCGCCAGCGAGTACTTCTTCAGGGCCTCGCCGCTCGGGGTGTAACGCTCCCCCGCGGTGCGCAGGTCGGCGAAGACCTCCTTGGCCTGCTCCCGGATCTTCTCCAGGGAGTCACCGCGACCGAGGTCTC
Source organism: Nocardioides sp. CCNWLW239 (assembly GCF_037137035.1). NCBI lineage: Bacteria > Bacillati > Actinomycetota > Actinomycetes > Propionibacteriales > Nocardioidaceae > Nocardioides > Nocardioides sp. CCNWLW239. The sequence goes on from NZ_JBBBNW010000001.1 coordinate 92,532, forward strand.
CGTCGGCGAAGAGCTCCAGCGTGTCGGCGGCGGTCGACATCTTCTGGCCGAGGTCGATGATGGCGTCGGCCCGGGTGCCGATGTCGCCGGCCTCGCCGTCGATCTTCCGCAGCTCACGTCCGCCGTGCGTGTCCGGCATCGACGGAGCGCGGTATTTGGGTTCGTTCTCCGTCATCAGGAGCCCTCCTGCATCTGCGCGAGCTCGGTGTCCAGGTCGGCCCAGGCCTGCCGGTTCTCGTCGACCCGCTTCTTCATCTCCTCGAGCTTCTCGCGCAACGTCTCACGCTTGTCGTCCCACTTCGACTCGAAGTCGCTCGCTCGATCCTTCAACGCGGTCCAGCCGGGCAGCGGCGTACCGATGGCGTTCTCCAGCTCGCCCGTGCGGGAGCTGGCTTCTTTGAACTCGGTGATGATCAGGCCGAGCGCGTTGCTCAGCTCCTCCATCCGCTCGAACGGAATCAACACGTCTGCCACGAGGTACGCCTCCAGGTCCTTGCTGGTCTACACGATCGCGCCGAGGCTGCCGGTCAGCCTCGCCATGGTCAAGGGAGGCTGGTGGGGACGGTTTCGTCCCCACCAGCCGGAGATTCCGGTCTCAGCCGCCCGCGAGCTGGCTGTCGAGGTCCTGGATGGCGGTGGCCATGTCACGCAGCGCCTGCGCCATGTCCTCGACACCAGCGATGGCGTCCTTCAGACCCGTGGTCATCTCCGAGTAGCCGTCCTGGAACTTGCCCGAGGCCTTCTCCGTCTTGAAGCCGTCCTGGACGAGCTCGTCGACGTAGCCCTGGCACTCGTCCAGCGCGGACTCGATCGTGTCCTTGCCCTGGTCGAGCTTGTCGGCGGTGCCGGTCATCTCGTCGTACGTTGCTCCGAAGTCACTCATCGATCATTGCCTTCCCGCGGATTTCGTTGCACGACGTCCGGTCGACGCCGTCAGAGTGGTCCTACCCACGAAATCGAGCTCTAAACATCTTCAAAGGTAAAATGTCGGGCGACTTCGGGTGCGCTCATCGTGGCAGACCGGCGCGGCGCGCATCGACAAGGTCAGCGGGCTGATCCTTCGCTGTCTGGCACCCCGGCCGCGAGTAGATGAGACTGGGCCCGTGTCCTCCAAACCAGCCCCGCACGTTCTCGTCCTCTTCGGCGCAACCGGTGACCTGGCCGCGCGCAAGCTGTTCCCGGGGCTGTATCGGCTCGCCCTGGCCAGACGGCTTCCCGAGCAGCTCGCGATCATCGGCAGCGGACGGCGCTCGCCCGGCACCGACGAGGAGTTCCGCGATCAGGTGCGCCAGGCGCTGAAGGAGTTCGTCCACGACGTCGACGAGTCGGTGGCCGGGCCGCTGCTGGAGCGGATCCGCTTCGTCGCCTCCTCCGCCGAGGACGGCACCGCGCTGGCCGAGGCGGTGCACGAGGCCGAGGACCGGCTCGCCCTGAACAGCGGGCAGACCGTGGGCGACGTACAGCGTCTTCTCTATCTCTCCGTGCCGCCGCAGGCGGTGGAGCCGATGGTGGGGATGCTCGCCCGTGAGGGGCTCAACGTCCGTAGCCGGCTGGTCGCGGAGAAGCCGTTCGGCACCGATCTGGCTTCCGCGCGCGAGCTCGACGCCGTGCTCAGTGAGGCGTTCGACGAGGAGCAGATCTTCCGGATCGACCACTTCATCGGGAAGGAGGCGGTGCAGAACCTGCTGGCGCTGCGGTTCGCCAACGGCCTCTTCGAGCCCGCGTGGAACCGGCACAGCATCGAGTCGGTACAGATCGACGTACCCGAGAAGCTCACCGTCACCGGCCGCGGCAGCTTCTATGAGGGCACCGGCTGCCTGCGCGACATGGTCACCACCCACCTGTGCCAGCTGCTCGGGTTCGTCGCGATGGAGGATCCGCACGCCTTCCGGGAGGGTGCGATCCGGGCAGCCAAGGCCGCCGCCTTCGCGGCGGTGCGGCCGCTGGACCCGGAGCGCGTGGTCTTCGGGCAGTACGACGGCTACCGCGAGGAGCCGGACGTGGCCGCCGACTCCGACGTGGAGACCTACGTCGCCATCGAGGCGTGGATCGACAACGACCGCTGGCGCGGGGTGCCGTTCTACCTGCGCACCGGCAAGGCGCTCGCCGCCGGACGCCGGACGATCACGATCCGGTTCACCGACCCGCGCCACCAGTGGCTGCAGCCGGCCGATCCCGGTCCGGCGGAGCCCAACGAGCTGGTGATCGAGCTCAGCGACGAGGCGCGGATCGAGATCGAGGTACGCGCCAAGCGCCCCGGTCCGGGAATGGCGCTGACCGAGGGCGTCTTCCGCCTCGACCTCGCCGAGGACTCGCCGGACTCCGGGCCGCTGGAGGCCTACGAGCGGCTGATCCTCGACGTCATGAACGGCGACCGGACCCTGTTCACCAGTGCGCGCGAGGTGGAGCGGCTGTGGGAGATCTGCCAGCCGGTCCTCGAGCATCGACCGGCCGTGGAGCCCTACCCGCAGGGATCGTGGGGGCCGGAGTCGGCGCTCGAGCTGCCGGTCGGCGGCTGGCGGCTGGGCCGGAACCGGTCCTCCTAGGCCGGTTCCAGCCCCTCCTTGCCGCGGACTCAGCCGAGCAGGTCGAGCAGCAGCCGAGCCGTCTCGTCCGGCGCCTCCAGCATCGCCATGTGCCCGACACCGGCGAGATACTCCACGCGTCCGCCCGGCACGATGTCGTACTCACGCGCGGAGGAAGGCTCCCACCGCGGGTCGGCGTCTCCGAAGATCACGAGCGCCGACCGCCCCAGCCGGAGCAGCCGCTGCGGGATGCTCAGCTCGACGAGGTAGTCGCGGTTCGCCTCCATGATCGCCCGGAACGTCCTGAACGACGTCCGCCTCAGGTCGGCGACCACGTCGTCGCCGATGGTCACCGGCCGTGCGGCGGTGGCGGCGATCCCCTTCCGAAGCAGGGCATCGGTACGCAGCGGCCACACCAACGCGCCCAGGGCTCCCCCGGTGAGCAGCCTCACCAGTGCGGGCTCGGGAAGCAGCGCACCGATGCTCGGGCCGGTGCTGATCAACGCGAGCCGCCCGACCAGCTCGGGGTGCCGCTCGGCGAGGGCGGTCGCGACGTACCCGCCGCTGGAGTGGCCGACGACCGCCACGTCCCGGCTGAGGCCGAGATCGTCCAGCACGGCGGCGACCCGGTCGGCCTGGTCGGGGACGGCGTAGGTCGCCGCCGTGCCCGACCTGCCACAGCCCGGCAGGTCGAGCGTCAGCACATGGAACTTCTCGGCGAGCGCCGGGATCATCGGCTTCCAGGTCGCCCCGGCGGCACCGGAGCCGTGGATGAGCAGCAGAGGTGGTGCGGTCCTCGGTCCGTCCGATTCGAGGTGGACACCGTGGACGGTGGTCGTGTCGTACGTCGTCATGCACCCGACGATCTCGCCCGACCCGCCACGTCGTCTTGGACGAATGTCGGCCTTGCCCACCGGCCTAGCCTTGGGTCGTGGACTGGTCGCAGGTGGACGTCACCATCCCTCGAGGGTCGCTCCGCGCGGCGCCCGTCCCGGGCGTCCACATGGCAGGGTTCCGCTACCGCGGCTCCGGTCCGGTCGACATCTCGATGGTCGCCCACCCGGCCGTCACCCTGCTCTTCGACCTCGGCGACCAGAGCTGGACCGCGCGCGACGACGCGGGCAGGCATACGCCGGGAAGCGTCGCCATCGGGCTCCTGCCCGGCAACGTCAGCCTGACCGGGTCCGGAGCCGGCGAGTGCCTCCAGGTGCGTCTCTCACCTGTTCTGGCCACCGAGATCCTCGACACCGCAGGCCTCACCGGCACCTTCACCGGCCTCGAGGATGTCCTCGGACCGCAGGCGAGACGTCTCGGCTCCGACCTGCGACGCGCCGGGTCGTGGGAGGAACGGTTCGCCCTGACCTACGACTTTCTCGGCGGGCGCCTCGACCCCGGCCGGAGGGTCGACCGCGAGGTCGCGCACGCCTGGCAGCAGACCTCACGGCGGCACGGCGGGGCCGATATCCGCTCGCTGGCCGCGGAGACGGGGTGGTCCCGCCAACGGCTCTGGTCCCGATTCCGGACCCAGGTCGGTCTCTCGCCCAAGCAGGCTGCCCGGCTCGTACGCTTCGACCGCGCCGCCCGGCTCCTCGCCACCGGCATACCGCCTGCTGCGGCCGCGGCCGCCGCGGGCTACGCCGATCAGCCTCATCTCAATCGCGACGTTCGCTCGCTCGTCGGGACGACGCCGCGCGGTGTCGCCGCCGCGCCCTGGCTGGGCATCGACCACGCCGCCTGGCCGTCCCTCATGCCGCGAGACCGCCCGAGGTAGCGCCGGGCTTCGCACACCTCGGGACCTGCCGCCTTACGATGGGCGCGATGTCGATGAACAGCTCGCCGAGACCCCGCCGCCTCCTGCTCGTCGTCGACGCCCCGTCGCTGCTGCACCGCAACCACCACGCCCGCGCGCACACGCGGATGATCGACCGTGCCGGCCGCCCCGCCTGGGCGCTGCACGGCATGCTGCGACAGATCCTCGACTCGATCGACGCCTTCGCCCCCGACGCCGTGCTGTTCGGCCTCGACGACCGCACTGCGTCCCTCCGCCGAGACGCCTACCCCGACTACAAGGCCGGTCGTGCGGAGAAGGACCCGATGCTCGTCGAGCAGCTCGGCCGGGCCGGCGCGATGCTCGACGCCCTCGGGCTCGCGACCCTCACTCCCCCTGGTCTCGAGGCCGACGACGTCAACGCCTCCGCCGCTGCGTGGGCGGGCCGCCACGGGTGGGACTGCGTCGTCATCACCTCCGACCGTGACGCGTTCGCGCTGATCAGCGAGCACACCAAGGTTCTGCGGCTGATCAACGGCGGCATCAACGGCTCTCCTCTGCTCAACCCCGCACGGCTCTATGCGATGTACGGCGTGCCGGCCGCTCGCTACCTCGAGTTCGCCGCCCTGCGTGGCGATGCCAGCGACAACCTGCCCGGCGTGAGCGGTATCGGCGAGAAGACCGCCGCCGCGCTCCTCGACCAGGTCGGCCCGATGGACGGGGTCTGGTCCGACGTCGCCGACAACCACGGCCAGAAGGTGACCGAGGTCCTCGACGCGTGGGCCGCCGACACCGGCGTACGTCGCATCGGCGCGCGCGTCGTCCGTGCGCTCTCCGCACCCGGGGCCCGGGAACGCTACGACTTCAACCTGCGGATGATGACCTGCCGCGACGACCTCGACCTCGGCCTCACCCCGGACGTACCCGGCACCCCGGGCCTGCTCCCGCTCGACATCGACCGCGTCACCCGGGTCGTCGGTTTCCTCGGTGTGGATGCGACCACTGCGGTGGCTCAGCGCGTGCTGAGCACGAATCCCGCCTCGACAGCGTTCTAGTCGGTCGAGCTCCAAGACTGGGGGTCGTCTTCTCCGCCACCGGGAGTGCGACGTCGATCGGATCGGTGCACACTGTGCCTGGTGGCGGACTACGCCCACCGGTCCCGAAGCTCGGCGACGAGTCTCTCCGCATCGCGCGTGTCGGGGGCGCCACCCATGGCGTCAAGGGTCGACTCCGGCAGCACCACGTAGCGGTTGGCCCCGTTCAGGCCCAGATCGCTCAGCGGGTCGGCCGAGCTGGTCTGGGAGAGGTCGAGGAGCTGGAGGTCCGCGCCGATCCGGTCGAGGAGGCCCGGGCCCGAGCTCGCCTTCACCTGGGCGATCTGCGAGGCGAGCTCCGCCGTGGCAGCGCGAGTGTCACGTACGGCGACCTCGGCGACCTTCATGTTGTTCTCCGCCGCCTGCATGTTCTGCTTGGCCGCATCGTGCTGCTTCTCGGCCTCCTTCTTGTTCTGGTCGGCAACAGTGGCGGCGCCCTTCGCCGCAGCGCCGGTGACCGACACGCCGAGAAGGGCGCCGAGCACGAACAGCGCGATGTTCTGGACCCGGTCGATGATGCCGAGCAGCTGCTCCCAGTCTGCCCGTTCGTCCGTCTCGTTGTGCTGGACGATGTAGGCCCAGCCGAGCGCCAGCACCACGAGAACGGCGATCAGGGCGACAGCCGCGATGGCCGCCGAGATCTGCCACGGCCACTTGCCGACCGGTGGCGGGCTCTGCACGTCAGGGCTCTCCTCGACCGGTTCCGGTTTCTGGAGCTCGGTCGACGACCCTGTATCCCCGTTGGCGTCCTGCGTCATCGCGTCTCCTCTGGGCACTGGAAGTGAGGTCGACGTTCCTCCCTGCGCATGCGTGGCGGGGAAACCGCGAGGCGAGGTACCGAGTATTCGGCACACCCGGATGCGTGCAGGAGGTGACCGCCCGAGAAACCCGGTTGTCGAACATCAATGTTCGAGTTAGCATCTCGAACATCAATGTTCGACTTGTGCCTCAGGAGGCGCGCCTTGACCTCAGACACCAACGCCGACAGAGCCGCCGACCCGACCGCGGACCCGCGCCGATGGCGGCTGCTCGGCTTGCTGGGCCTGGCGCAGTTCATGCTGATCCTCGACGTCACCGTGGTGGCGATCGCGCTGCCGCACATGGGCACCGATCTCGGACTGGGGCGCGATGCACTGACCTGGGTGGTGAGTGCGTACACCCTCGCCTTCGGCGGGTTGATGCTGCTCGGCGGACGGGCTGCCGACCTCTACGGTCCGAAGCCCGTCGTGCTCGCCGGGCTCGCGACCTTCACCGTGGCCTCGCTGGCCACCGGCCTTGCCACGAGCGCGGAGCTGGCGATCGGCGGACGGGTCGCGCAGGGCGTCGGTGCGGCGATGCTCTCCCCCGCCGCCCTCTCGACCGTGGTCCGGCTCTTCGACGGTGAGGAGCGCAACCACGCGCTCGGGATCTGGTCGGCGCTGGGCGCCGGAGGAGCAGCGATCGGGGTACTCCTCGGTGGCGCCCTGACCGCCGGACCCGGCTGGGAGTGGGTCTTCCTGATCAACGTGCCCGTCGGCATCGTCGTGGCGATCCTCCTCGCCCGGCTGCTCCCGCGGCTGCCGGCGTGGGGCGGCGACGTACGTCTCGACCTCGGCGGCGCACTGATCGTCACCGTCTCCACCGGGTTGCTGATCCTCGGCTTCATCGAGGCCGGCGACGACGGCTGGGCCTCGAGCCGCACCGTCGGGCTCGTCGTCGCCGGGATCATCGGGTACGCCGTCCTGGCCGGCTGGTTGCGGCGTACGCGCCATCCCCTCATCGACCCGGGGTTGGTCACGCGCCGCCCGGTCCTGTCCGGCACCTTCGTGCTGTTCGTCGCGACCGGACTGATGGTGGCGGTGTTCTTCCTCGGGACGTTCTACCTGCAGAGCTCCGCCGGACACGGGCCGCTCACGACCGGGCTGCTGTTCCTTCCCGTCGCCGCCGCGACGATGGTCGGCGCACAGCTGGCCGGCAGGTTCATCGGCCGTCTCGGTGCTCGCGCCCTCGGGATCGCCGGGCTGCTCATCGCGGCCGCCGGGCTCGTCGTGCCAGCGATCAGCATGAGCACGCTGTCCACGGTGATCGCGGTCAGCGTCGGCTCCGCCGGCCTCGGCGTCCTCTTCGTGGTCGCCGCCGCGACCGCGCTGAGCCAGGTCGAGCCGCAGCTCGCCGGCGTCGCCTCCGGCATCCTGAGCACCTTCCACGAGCTCGGCGCCTCTCTCGGCGCAGCGGTCATGTCCGGCGTCGCCGCGGCCAGCCTCGTCGATGGCACCACCGACGGCTTCGAGAAGGCCTATCTCGTCGCGGCCGTCATCGCAGCGCTCGCCGCCGTCGTCGCCGGCGCCCTGATTCCCGGGCGACCCGCATCCACCGAGGCACACGGAGAACCCCACCAGGAGACCCAGTCATGACGACGACCCACCGCCTCAGACCCCGCGCGCTCTCGTTCGCGCTCCACTACCTCCAGATGGTCATCGCGATGGTCGTCGGGATGGTGGTGCTCTACCCGCTCTGGCAGCTCGCCGTCGGCGCGCAACCGGAGAGCGCGTGGGTGCACCGTGCCGACGTCGACTCGCTCGTCATGGCCACCACGATGGTGATCCCGATGGCCGCCTGGATGCGCTTCCGCCGCCACGGGTCGAGCCCGATCATCGAGATGTCGGCGGCGATGTACGCCGGCTTCGTGGTCCTCTTCCCCTTCCTCTGGCTCGGGGCCATCGACGCGGACGGCCTGATGCTGCTCGGTCACGTACTCATGCTGCTCTTCATGCTTGCCGCGATGCTCGCGCGACCCGCCGAGTACTCCGGGAGCCACGCCCACCACGCCCACGCCGCGACCGACCAGGAACCGGCATGACCACCCACCCCCACCCGGAGGTCGTCGTACGCCGAGCCATCCCGGAGGACGCCGGGACGGTCCGCACGCTCATCGGCGAGATCGCCGCCCATCAGGCCCAGTCCGGCTCCGTCACGGTGACCGCCGCGCAGTGGTCCGGCTATCTCGAGCGCCCGGACATCATCGTGCTGCTCGCCGAGGTCGACCGTGAGCCGGTCGGCTACGTCTCGGCCGTACGCCGCCTGCACCTGTGGTCGGGCAGCGACATCGTCGCGCTCGACGACCTCTACGTCCGCCCCGGCCATCGTGACGCCGGCGTCGGCAGACTGTTGATGACCGCGCTGGCGCAACGCGCCGGCGGCCTCACGATCACCTGGGGCGTACAACCCGACAACGACGCCGCGATCCGCTTCTACCGCCGCCTCGGCGCCACGGTCCGCGCCAAGGTGATGTGCGCGTGGCCGGCGGCACGGCAGCCGATACCCTGAGGCTCGACATCTCGTGGAAGGTTCCGGCCGTGACGACCCTCAAGCGCGCCGACGCGCGTAAGAACATCGAGTCGATCATCGACGCGGCGACCGCCTGTCTCGCCCGCGATCCCGACGTCAGCGTCGCCGAGATCGCCAAGGCGGCGGGCGTCGGCCGGGTCACCCTCTACGGCCACTTCGAGTCCCGCTCGACGTTGGTCACCCAGGTCGTCGAGCGCGCGATCCAGCACTCCGACGAGCGGCTCGGCGCGATCGACCTCGACGGCGATCCCCGTGCCGCTCTCACCCGCCTGCTCGCGGCGTCGTGGCAGCTGACGCAGCAGTACGGCGCACTCATCGTCGCCGCCGAGCAGAGCATGCCCCAGGACCAGTTCCAGGCGATCCACCGTGGGCTGGTCGACCGCTGGAAGCCGCTGATGCAGCGCGGGCGCAGCGACGGCAGCTTCCGCGACGACCAGCCGCTCGCGTGGCAGCTGACTCTGCTCCAGAGCGTCCTGCACGCAGCTTCTGGAGCCGTCTACCGCGGCGAGATCGACGCTGCCGAGGCTGCCGGCCTGATCGACGGCACCATCCAGGCCGCCCTCACGCCCCCGGGGTGAGGGCGGCCTGAAGCTCACATCCGCTGCTCGCCGTCGCGGATCGCCTCGCGGATCCGGGTGTAGGTGCCGCAGCGGCAGATGTTGCGGATGCCGTCCAGGTCGGCGTCGGTGATGGTGCGACCCTCGGCACGCACCTTCTTCACCAGCGCTACTGCGGCCATGATCTGGCCGGGCTGGCAGTAGCCGCACTGGGCGACGTCGTTCTCGAGCCACGACTCCTGCATCGGGTGCAGGCCGTGCTCACCACGCTTCGACTCCGGCACCTCACCGGGGAGTCCCTCGATGGTGGTGATCTCGTCCTGGGCGCCGAGCTTGCCGACGGGCACCGCGCACGGGTTGAAGGCCTTGCCGTTGATGTGCGACGTACAGGCCTTGCACACGTTGATCCCGCAGCCGTACTTCGGTCCCTTGACGCCGAGGATGTCGCGTAGCACCCAGAGGACGCGGACGTCGTCCTCGACGTCGACGGTGACCGGCTCGCCGTTCAGGATGAAGGTCTGTTCAGGCATCTCGATCTCCTCAGTAGGTCCAGCGCAGGCCGTCGGTCGGCGACGGCGGGATCGGTGGCGTACGTGGCTTCGGCTCGAACGCGAGCGGGTCACGGTGGTTGATCGGGAACTCGGTCGGCACCTTGCCCACCGCCCGGGCATAGGCGCAGGCGACCGCGGCCGCGGTCGGAGCCACACCGGCCTCACCGACACCGCCCGGGGGCTCGTTCGAGTCCATGATGACGACCTCGATCTCGGGTGGCGTGTTCCACTGCCGGGTGTAGAAGTAGTTGTCCCAGCTGGCTTCCTCGAAGTGCCCGTCGACCAGGTGCAGGCTGCTGGTCAGCGTCATCGCGATGCCGTCGTTGATGGCCCCCTGCATCTGGGCCTCGACGCCGCGCGGGTTGATCACCTGACCGACGTCGGTGACCATCGTGGCCTTCATGACCCGCGGCCCGGTGACCCCGTCACGTACGTGCCGCCCGACCGTCTCGGGCCGGCAGTCGATCTCGACGACGCAGGCGGACGCGCCCTTGTACTCGGTGTGCACGGCGATGCCCTGCGCGGTCCCGGCGGGCATCGGCCTGCCCCACCGGGCGACCTCGCGGGCCTTCTTCAGGACGCCGCGGACACGCTCGTTGCGGCAGAACTCCAGCCGGAACGCGAGCGGGTCCTTCCCCATCGCCTTGGCGAGCTGGTCGACGACGAGCTCGTTGGCGGTACGTACGTCCGGGGAGTACACGTTGCGCATCGCGCCCGTGTTGAACCGGGTGTCGGTCTCGTTCAGCGTCTGGGTGAGCACTCCGAAGTCGTACGGGATGCCCGAGGTCAGCGCGAAGATGGTCTGGGCGTAGCCCAGGTTGCCCAGACCGGCGGGCAGATCGGCGGCCAGCGCGGTCACGATCTCGCCGAACCCGTGACGCAGGTCCATCTCGACAGCGGTGTGGCTCTGCTGGAAGGCGAGCACCTCGCCGGCAGCGTGCATGGCCCGCACACGTGAAGTGGCCAGCGGGTGGGCCCGGCCCGCCCGGGCGTCGTCGGCCCGGTGCCACATCAGTTTGACCGGGACGCCCATCGCCTGGGAGACCTGGGCCGCCTCCATCGCTCCGTCGAAGAAGAGCCGGCGACCGAAGGAGCCTCCGGCCTGCATCACGTTGACCTTCACCTTGTCCGGCGTCAGACCCAGCTCGAGCGCGATCTGCTGCTGGGTGACGATCGGGTTCTTGAGCCCCGACCAGATCTCGGCACGGTCGTCGCGTACGTCGGCGATGGCACTGTTGGTGTCCATCGGCGAGTTGCTGCGGAACCAGAACGTGAAGTCGTAGGCGATCGTCTTGGCGAGCGGGGTGTTGGGCAGCGAGGGCATCGGCAGCTCGGCCGCCTTCACCCCGGAGAGGATGTCCTGGTCCGACTCGCCCGCGACCGGGCCGTCCTCCCAGTCGACCCGCAGGGCGCGTACGCCATCGATGCACTGTCCGAAGGTCCGCGCCCGCACCGCCACCCCGGTCGGGACCATCGCCACATGCGTGACGCCGGGCATCGCCTTGACCTCAGCGGCGTTGAGGACCTTCGTGGGCTTGCCGTTGAGCGTGGGCGCCCGGCAGATCATCGTCGGCAGCGCGCCCTTCACGTCCAGGTCGGTCGTGTAGACCTTCTTGCCGGTGACAGCGTCGAGCGCGTCGATCCGATTGGTCGGCTTGCCGAGGAGGGTGAACGTGGCCTCGTCCTTGAGATCGACCTCGACCGCCTTCGTGTCCAGGCTGGCCGCCTGCGCGGCGAGCTCACCGTAGGTGAGGCTGTTGCCGAGCGCGTCGGTGATCACGCCGTCTCGGGTCTCGAGCTCGTCGACCACGCCGTCGAGCTGCGCGGCCGCGGCCTCGAGCAACGCCTTCTTCGCCACCGCGGCGGCGACCCGGATCGGGGTGTACATCGCGTGGATCGTGTTGGACCCGCCCGTGATCTGGTTCCAGACCAGCTCCGGCCGGGCCGGCGCGAGCGTGACGTCGATCTTGGAGAGCGGAAGATCGAGCTCCTCGGCGATGATCATCGCCGCAGCCGTGGTGATGCCCTGGCCCACCTCGGCGCGCGGCAGCGCGAAGCCCGCGGTCCCGTCCTCGTTGACCGTCACGGTGATCAGGTTCGAGGTCGGTTGCGCGGCGTGGGTGAGCAGGTCGCTGAGATCGTAGGCATCGAAGACCTGCGGTGCGCTCGGTATCTTGGCCGCGGCCTGCCCGCTCAGCAGTCCGAGCTCTGCGGCCGCGATGACGGTGGTGCCGCCGATCAGGTAGCCGAGAAACCGTCGCCTTCCCACGGAGTGCCGTCCGGCGGACGGTTCCGTGCCGATGTCTTCCTGAATTTCTGTCATGCGGAGCACCTCCGAGATCGAGGCTCCGGACGCCTGCGTCCGGAGGTTCTGCTCCCTCCCCGAGGCGCCATCGTGGCACCGGTCACAGCCGCCCACCACCCACGAAGGAGGGTGGTTCAGGCGACGACCTCCGCCTGCCCGTACCGCACCCTCACCCGCCGCGCGGCACCGGCACGCCGGATCCAGTGGCGATCGTGCGTGACCGTGACGACGGCGCCCGGATGATCGTCGAGGGCGTCCTCGAGCTGGTCGACGAGCTCGGGGTCGAGATGATTGGTCGGCTCGTCCAGCAGCAGTACGTCACCAGCGTCGGCCAGCGCGATCGCCAGGTCGAGACGGCGACGCTGACCGACCGAGAGTGCCCGCACAGGGCGCCTCAGATCGTCCTCGCGCAGCAGCCCGAAGCGGCGCAGACGCTCGACGGCGTCGTCGCGGTGGATGCCGACAGCGCGGGCGAACACGGCGATGACCGAGCCCGCGGGCGGGGCTGTCACCTCCTGTCTCAGCCACGAGACCCGGACCCCCGGGCCCCGTTCGACGACGCCCGCATCGGAAGCGATCTCGCCGGCCAGCAGCCGCAGGAGCGTGGTCTTGCCGGCACCGTTCGGTCCGGTCACCAGCCAGCGGTCCCCCGGGCTCAGCGTCCATTCCGCCATCCACAGCCTGGCGCCCGCCTCGCGGCGTACGTCATGAAGGGCGAGGTAGTGCCCGGGCGGCGGCTCATCGGACCGGAGCCCCGCGGAGAACCGAAGCGGCTCCGGCGGCGGTGAGACAGGTTCTGCCCGCAGCCGGGCAACCCTCTCCTTCGCCATCCGGATCCGCCCCCTCGCCCCGTGGTCGCGGCTGCGCGCGCGGAAGGCGCCGTGACCGAAGCCGTCGAGCTCGAGCTTGCGCGGGATGGCCTGGAGCCGGAACGCGTTCGCCTCGACAAGGGCCTCGTTGCGGGCCAGCTCGGCCTTCCAGCGCTCGTGCCGTTCGGCCTGGTGGCGTCGCTCAGTCGCGCGCGCTGCACAAAACCCGGCATAGCCGTTGCCGTAGCGACGCAGCCCACCATCGCGCACCTGCACGATGTCGTCGGCGAAGCGCTCGAGGAAAGCACGGTCATGGGTGACGACGACCAGCGCTCCCCGGTGCCCGGCCAACCGCTCCTCGACCCAGGTCAGCGCAGAGTCGTCCAGGTCGTTGGTCGGCTCGTCGAGCAGCAGCAGCTCGGCGTTGGACGACAGCGCGACGGCGAGAGCGAGCCGCGCACGCTCGCCTCCGGACAGACCCGCGACGAGACGATGCCGGTCGAGGCCACCCAGTCCGAGCTGATCCAGCGCGGCATCGACGCGCCGATCCGTGCCATAGCCGTCCCGGGCCTCGAACCTGTCGATCAGGTCTCCGAGCTCCGCGAGCAGCGCCGGCTGATCCGGTTCGCCGGCGACCGCCAGGCGCTCCGAACACCGCTGGATGTGCGACTCGAGTGCGCGCAGGTCCGCGAGCAGGAGGTCGACGGCATCGCGCACCGTCGCGCCGGCCGGGAACCGTGGATCCTGCGACGCAAGTGCGATGCCGCCGGGGAGCGCGACCCGCCTCTCCCCCGCGACCGGTGTCGCGGATCCGGCGATGAGGTCGAGCAGGGTGGACTTGCCAGCGCCGTTGTCGCCGATGACGGCGAGGCGGTCGGTCGCGCCGACGACGAGGTCGACACGATCGAGCACGACCCGCTCGGCGAAGCGGACCGTGGCCGCACGCAGCTCACAGACGCGGTGGCTGCGGACGGTGGCAGTGGTGGAAGCAGACGGGAACACGAGGACTCCTCTGCGCGACGGTCGACCGTCGCGGCGACGCGCATCAGCAGATGCTGGATCGGAAACGGACCTCGAGCGCGCCGAGCAGACGACGCGGTCGCTCAGGACCCGCTGCGGAGAAACCTCGACGCAGCGTCCCGATCGTTTACTTCAGAGTTCCCATCGCCGACGACCATAGCGGGTAGAGCCCCCGCGCGCGATGCAATTACTCGGGCTGCGCAGAGGCGTAGACTTCACCGCATGACGCAGACAGTTCCGGGGTTCGACCGGCTGACCATAGAGCCCGACAAGCTCGGTGGCCAGCCGTGCATCCGCGGCTACCGGTTCGGTGTCGACCAGCTCCTCGAGCTCTTCGCGACGGGAATGACCTTCGAGGAGATCCGCGAGGACTTTCCGTTCCTCGAGCCCGAGGACGCCCAGCAGGTCTTCGCCTACGCTGCCGCGCTCGCGCAGCGTGACTTCTACCTTCCACTGCAGGAATCTGCGTGAGACTGCTTCTGGACCAGAATCTGCCCTACTCCATCACCAAGGCAATCGCCGACAACTGGGACGCCATCCACACCGAGGACGTCGACCTTCAGCAGGTCAGCGATCCCGAAATCTTCCATTACTGCATCGAGAACGACCGCGTGTTGGTGACGGCGGACAAGAAACTGACGAAGTTCCTCGCATCCTCCAGGGCATCCGCCCCGAGTGTGGTGATTCTCCGGGGATTCCTGCCTCAGAAAGATGTGCTTTCCGGCGCTTTGGTTCGACACCTTCCACAGATCCAGGATGCGATTGGATCGGTTGGCGACGCCATCTTCTCCATCGCTCCCGACCGTCCAGTTCGAGTCCAGCGACTGCCCCTAGGAATCGCCACTCCCGTCGCGGAGTAGTTGCGCTCGATCTTCGCCCAACGGTCGGACGAAAGTGTTCGACAGAGGATCGGCGTCGTGGCACCTTTCGGTCCATGCATCTCAGAACCGGGTCGGTCAGCGACCTCCCAGAGGCCCTGAAACTCCTCGACGCCGCAGTCGCCTGGCTCACCGCGCAGGGTCGCAGCGGCCAGTGGGGCGCGGACCCGTTCTCGACCATCGATGCCCGCGTCGATCAGATCCGGACGATGCTCTCCGAGCGCACCGCCCGCATCGTCGAGGAGGGCGGCGAGGTGGTCGGTCTCTGCGTCCTGGCCGAGGAGCCGCTCCCGTACGTCGACCCTGCACCGATCCCCGAGCTCTATCTTCAGCTGCTCGTCACCGACCGCGAACGGAGCGGGGCCGGCATCGGCAGCGTCCTGGTCGATGACGCCATCGAGATCGCCCGGCAGCGAGGCGTGGAGCAGATGAGGCTCGACTGCTATGCCGGCGACGACCAGGCACTCATCCGCGTCTACGAGCGGTTCGGCTTCACTCTGGAGCGCCACTTCACCGTCGACACCGGGCAGGCCGAGCCCTGGCCCGGCGCGGTTCTCCGGATGCAGATCTGAGGCCTTTGTAAACTGCCACCGCCGGCACGTCGAGAGGGGGCGAGCGCATGACCGAGCTCGATGCCTGGGTGACCTCGTTCGCCGCCCAGCAACGCCAGCCCGAGGAGGTGGCCCGCTGGGCAGCCTCGACCGCCGACGCGATCCTGGCGGAGGGCGACATCGACCTGGCAGATCTCCGGCCCCTTCTCCTGGAGGCCGTCGAAGAGCACTGGTACGCCTTCCTCGACCGCCTCGCTCTCTCGGAGCAGCCGTTCGAGCTGGTCCCGACCGCGCGCACCGTGGCGCTCGAGATCGCGCGCCGTCATCTCGGTCTCCCGCTGCTTCTCACGATCTACCAGCGAGCCCAACAGGCGAGCTGGGACTTCGCGGTGCAGGTCGTCGAGGAGGCTCCGAGCGACCTCGACCGCGCGGGCCTGCTGGTCTGGTTCTGGACGAAGGCGACCGCGTGGTTCGGGTCCTCGGTCGAACAGTCGGTGCTGCTGTACCAGACCGAGACCGACCGGATCCGGCAGCGTGGCGACGCGCGCCGCTACGAGGTGGTCTCGCGGGCGATCGGCGACGGGAACGTCGCGCCCGCCGAGCTGTCCGCCGCGCTGGACGGCCACCCGATCAGCGTGGCCGGGCACGTCGCCGTCGTCGCGCATGCACTCACGGCGGACGCGATCGAGCAGCTCGAGCCCGCGATCCACACCGTCACCCGCGACCTGGGCCATCCGCGGTCGGTCCTCGTGCGCCCGGGTGGACGGGAGGTGTGGGCCTGGCTCGCCCTGAGCGAACGGCCCGACGTCGTCGACGGGACCGGCATCGATCCCACCGCCGTCAGGGTGACCATCGGCGTCGGTGGTGGCGGTCTCGACGGCTTCGTCGGGGCACACCGGGACGCGCGGGCGGCCCAACGGGTCGCGCTGGCACCCGGCCGCCGAGAGGCGGTGACGGTCTACGACGACGTGGCCGCCCTCGTGCTGGTGGCGCACGACCCGGCCGCGGCCGAACGGTTCACCCGGTCGACGCTGCGTGGCCTGGCCGACCCGACCCACGACCGGCTGCGGGAGACCGTACGTGAGGTGCTCACCTCGGCCGAGACCGCGGACCGGATCGCCGAGCGCCTCGGCATCCACAAGAACACCATCCGCTACCGCCTCTCCCAGGCCGAGGGACTCCTCGGTCGCCCGGTCCGCGAGCGCGCCGGCGACCTGCTGCTCGCGCTCGACTACCACGACGCTTTCCTCACCACATCGACTGTGAAAAATCACAGTTTCTCGTGATCGATTCGGCGTGATCGGCCAGAGACTTCCCTGCTGCGTACGTCCATTCTGACAGGAGACGTAACCGACCTCACAGGAGGCAGCAGATGACACTCGACGCCAGCGGCACCGTCGATCAGAGCTCCACCACGAGGTGGCGGGACCGAAAGCGCTATCTGTGGCTCCTCGGCCTCGTGGTGCCGTCCTTCGCCTTCATCGCGGTCGGTGGCTACGCCCTGACCGGCTGGGGCGTGTTCCTGTGGACCGGGCCGATCGTCGTCCTCGGCCTCGTCCCGGCCATCGACTTCATGGCGGGCCTGGACCGCTCGAACCCGCCCGACGACGTCATCGAGGAGCTCGAGGCGGACAGGTACTACCGCTACATCACCTTCGCGTTCCTCCCGATCCAGTACGCCGGGTTCGCCTTCGCGATGTACCTGATCGCGACCCAGGACTGGCCGTTGGCGCACAAGATCGGCCTGGCCCTCACCATCGGGTTCATCGGCGGCATCGGCATCAACACCGCCCACGAGCTCGGCCACAAGAAGGAGAGCCACGAGCGCTGGCTGTCCAAGATCGCGCTCGCGCAGAGCTTCTACGGCCACTTCTACATCGAGCACAACCGTGGCCACCACGTCCGGGTCGCGACCCCGGAGGACCCGGCCTCCTCCCGGATGGGCGAGACCCTCTACGGGTTCTGGTTCCGCACCGTGTTCGGGTCGCTCAAGAGCGCCTGGGGCCTGGAGGCCAAGCGCTACCGCCGCAAGGGCACCCACCCGTTCCACCTCGGCAACGACGTCCTCAACGCCTGGCTGATGAGCGCGGTCCTGTGGACCGCGATGACACTGTGGCTGGGCGTCGGGATCCTGCCCTACCTCGTCCTCCAGGCCGTCATCGGCTTCTCCCTGCTGGAGATCGTCAACTACCTCGAGCACTACGGGATGCTGCGCCAGAAGACCACGTCGGGGCGCTACGAGCGGGTGCTGCCGATGCACTCGTGGAACTCCAACAACATCGCCACCAACGTGCTGCTCTACCACCTGCAGCGGCACAGCGACCACCACGCCAACCCGACCCGGCGCTACCAGACCCTGCGTGACTACCGGGAGTCGCCGGCCCTGCCGACGGGCTACGCCGGGATGATCGTCCTGGCCCTGGTCCCGCCGCTGTGGCGCCGGGTGATGGACAAGCGTGTGGTGGCCCACTTCGACGGCGACGTGCGGCTCGCCAACGTACGACCTGGCCGGCTCGACAAGCTGCTCGCCACGTACCCGCCCCCGGCCGACCCGGCGGTCGAGGAGCTCGAGGACGTGACCCGGCAGAGCTTCGACGACGAGGTCGCCGCGGGCCGGTGCCCGGGCTGCGGCTACGTCTACGAGGTCGCGGTCGGCAACGAGCTCGAGGGCTTCGCCGCCGGCACCGCCTGGCGCGACATCCCCGACGACTGGTGCTGCCCGGACTGCGGCGTGCGCGAGAAGGTCGACTTCATCCCGCTGAAGGATCACGATCTGCAGGAGACCGCGCGATGAGTGCTATCGAAGCCGACAAGACGGTGTGCGAGGGGATCGGCATGTGCGAGGCCCAGGCCGACACGTACTTCCAGATCGGCGACGACGGCCTCGTCGAGGTCCTCGCCGACGAGGTGCCCGACCCCGATCGCGCCTACGTCAAGGCCGCCGTCGACTCCTGCCCGGTCTCCGCGCTCCGCCTCCTCGGCTGAGCGCGGCACATCGAGACGGAGGCAGACAGATGCGATCACTTCTGATCGTCGGCGCCGGGCTGGCCGGCGTCCGCGCCGCCGAGGGCGCTCGCGCTGCCGGCTGGTCCGGGCCGATCACGATCCTCGGCGAGGAAGCACACGCTCCCTACGACCGTCCGCCGCTGTCGAAGGCGGTGCTCTCCGCCGAGGAGCCACCCGCGGTGCCGAGGCTCCGCTCCGAGGAGGTGATCGAGACCCTGGAGGTACGCCACCTCCCCGGCGTGAGGGCCGAAGGCCTCGACACCGAGGGCCGGAGCGTGACCACGAGCGCCGGGGAGATCGGCTACGACGCACTGGTCATCGCCACCGGCAGCACGGCGACGACCGTGCCGGAGCTCGCCGGGATCCGCGGGGTGCACGTGCTCCGGCGCTACGACGACGCCCTCGCCGTACGTGAATCGCTGGCCCGCTCGCGCGAGGTGGTGATCGTCGGCGCCGGGTTCATCGGCTCCGAGATCGCCTCGGCCGCCCGTGCCCGCGGCATCGAGGTCACGCTGCTCGAGGCGAGCGACCGACCCCTCGCCCGTGCGGTCGGGCCCCGCGCCGCCACGCGCTTGATGCATCTGCACGCCGAGGCCGGTGTCAGGCTGCTCACCTCGACAACGGTGTCCGGCATCCGCTCGACGGACCGCGGCATCGACAAGGTCGAGCTGAGCACCGGCGAAGCCGTGGCCGCCGACGCCGTGGTCCTCGGCATCGGCGCACGCCCGGCGACCGACTGGCTCCGCGGCAGCGGCGTGGCCCTGGACCCACGCTCCGGCGGCGTACGCTGCGATCGCCGGCTCGCCACCTCCGCACCGGGCGTCTGGGCAGCGGGCGACATCGCCTGCGTCGACGGCGTACGCAGCGAGCACTGGACCGCCGCCGGGGAGCAGGGCCGGATCGCCGGCGCCAACGCCGCCGGCGCCACCGAGGACTTCGCCTCCGTCCCGTTCGCCTGGTCGACCTGGCACGGCCACCGGATCCAGGTCGTCGGCGAGACCACCGCAGCCGACGAGGAGGACCACGGCGACGGTTTCGTCCTCTACCGGCGCCACGGCACCGCCGTCGGCGCGGTCGGCATCGACAGCCCTGGTCCCGTCGCCCGGCTCCGTCGCAGCCTGGCGCAGACGCCGGGCGTCGGGCCTCAGCGGGCCGCGACCGGAGGCGTGGTGTCGGCGCGCGAGTCGCGCGAGTAGTCCGACGGCACCACCCCGACCACGCAGTGGGCGTGATCCAGGAGATGGCCGGCCGTTCCGCCACGTCCCCCGATCACGACCATGTGCATGGTCCGGGACTGCTCGGCGAGCACGTGGGCGAGGCTTCCGGAGTGGATCCGCAGGCGCGGGTTCAGGTCCGGGTAGCGCTCCCGGAGCCCGGCGACGCACTCCGCGACGAGAGCCCGGTCGTCGTCGGAGCCGGCGGGA
Organism: Nocardioides sp. CCNWLW239; assembly: GCF_037137035.1. NCBI lineage: Bacteria > Bacillati > Actinomycetota > Actinomycetes > Propionibacteriales > Nocardioidaceae > Nocardioides > Nocardioides sp. CCNWLW239. The sequence goes on from NZ_JBBBNW010000001.1 coordinate 112,347, forward strand.
CCGCCGGCGCGGTAGCAGTACAGCACCGTCAGCGGCAGGTTGCGCTGGTCGGCCTGCTCGAAGGCGAACTCGAGGGCAGGGATCGAGTCACCGGTCCCGTCGATGCCGACAAGCACACCGCGGCCCACTCCCCCGCCACCCGGCCGCAGCACGACCACTGGGCACCGCGCGTCCTTGACGGTGGCCCTGCCGACCGAACCGAGGATCCGGCTGCGGATCGGGCCTCGCCCGCGCGAACCGAGCACCAGCAACGACGCGTGGGGGGAGGCGGCGGCGAGAACGTGCCCCACAGACCCCGCAGCGAGCTCCACGCTCACCTCCGGACGCCGGTGCCCGGCGAACCTCGGAGCCCTGGAGAGCTCCTCGAGTCGGCGGTCGGCGTAGCTGCTGGCTCCGGCCAGCACGGTCGCCCCGTAGTCCTGCTCGGGCTCCGAGGGCGCACCCGCCCGGAACCCGGGCGGGGTGTCCAGGGTGGCGGCGGAGACCACGTGGAACAGGCACATGTCGCGCCCGGCCCGGAACGCCTGCTCGGCCGCCCAGGACACGCTCTCGGCCGCTTCCGGCCAGTTCTCGACGCCGACCAGGACGGCGCCCTCGGGGATCGCTGCGTAGGTCATCTCGGCTCCTTCGTCTCTGCTCGGGTGACAGCTCAGGCCGGTACGACGCGCCGGCCGGTGATCTGGGTCGGCGTGATGCAGACGAACAGCGTCCGCCGGCCGTCGGCCCACGGCTCCGGCTCGAGATCGTGCGCCCTGAGCCAGACACCGTCGACGAACTCCGCGGTCCCGCGGGCCAGCACGCTCCATCCCGAGGAGGTGTAGGCGTCGAACTCGTCGACCTGGTACGACACCGGCGCGGCGCCGACGTGGTTGGCGATCGCGGTGCGTGGGGCGGTGCGGAACACGATCCGGTCACCCACCATGACGTGGTTGACCGGCAGGACCAGCGGCCCGTCCGGGTCACCCAAGGCGACACGGCCGACCTCGGTGCGGTCCAGCAGCTCAAGACATTCGGCCCGGTCCATCTCGGTGAGGTGCCCGGGGAACCATCGTGCTGCGAGGTACATCGTCTTCTCCCTCATGACCGTCGTCCGGCACCGGCCGGCTCGCCGTCCGCCGTGAGCCCGTACGTGGTCCCGGTGTCCCCCTCGAATGCCGGGGCCACGTACGGGTCGATCTCCACCGGGCAGCTGCTCTCCCGAAGCACCGCCCGGGCGGTCCCGCCCAAGTGCCCGAACCCGAAGAAGTGGCGGGAACGGCCCAGGATCAGCAGCTCGGCCCGGCGGGACGCCTGCGCGAGCGCATAAGCGGCCTGGGCGTGCACGACCTCGATCCGGGCGGCGACCGCCGCCACCTCTGGGCCGCATTCAGCACGAGCCGCCTCGAGGGCCGCGTTCAGCTCCTTCTCGGCCCTCTCCTTCCACGCCTGCTCCTCGCTCCCGACAGCGACGTAGTCCTCGTACGTCCCGAACGCATGCCAGGCGTGCACGAGGCGTAGCCCGGCGCTGCGCGCGGCCGCCACCTCCAGCCCGCGGCGCACGAGGGCGACGGACGTGGCCGCATCGTGGACGCCGACGACGATCTCGCGGGGCGACCCGTTGCGTGGCCACGCCGCCGGGACGACGACCACAGGCACCGGCGAGTGGGCCGCCACCGGACCGATGATCGATGAGGTGATGATCCGGTCGAACCGCGTGCGCGGCTGGTCACCGAGCACGAGAAGACGTGCTCGGGCGGCCTCCTGAGCCAGCACCGCCGACGGCTTCCCCAGCAGCAGGTAGGTGCTCGCCACCGCGCCGCTGCTCGCGACGGCTTCCTCGGCCTCGTCGAGGATCGCGCGCCCGAGCTTGCCCATCCTCGAGTCGGGATCGGTGGGCGCCGGCGGCCAGGTCGGCAGCGGCGGTGCGTACGGGTCGACCACATAGACCAGGTGCAGCGCGACACCGGACCGAGCCGCCTCCGCGGCGGCGTAGCGGGCGGCAGCGAGTCCGGCCTCCGTGCCGTCGACTCCTACCAGGATGAGGTCCCTGCTCCCCTTGATTGCTTCAGTCATGACTCCAGCGTCGGTCCGCGAGGACGTGGCTCGACAGGGACCGCCGACCCGAGCGGAAGGCCTTTGGTCGCTCGCCGACGCGGCGTCGCGAGCACCCGAGCGGTCAGCTCAGCGGAACCGACCACTTCACCACGGTGCCCTTCGGCTCCGCCGGCTCGATCGTGCATCGGCCACCGTGTGCCTCGGCGCGGCGGCGCATGTTGGCCAGCCCGCTCTCCACCGCGGCGTCGGAGATCCCCACCCCGTCGTCGCTGACCCGGAGAACGAGATCGGTGCCGACCGTCAGCGCCACGTCGACCTCGCTGGCGCGCGCGTGGCGCGCCGTGTTCGACAGCGCCTCAGCGAGGACTGCGACGAGGTCCTTGGCCACCTCCGGAGGCGTCCGGAGCCGGATGGGCCCCTCGAAGGTGAGCCTCGGACGGAACTTGAGCGATGTCGCGGCCCGGTTGACCAGCTCGGTGACCTGCGACTGGATGTCACCGCTGTGCTCGGGGGTGCCGAGCTCGAAGACCGCCCTGCGGAGGTCGCGGATCGTGTCATCGATGTCCTCCACGGCTTGGTCGAGGCGACCGCGCAGCTTGGGGTTGTCGGCCAGGTTGAGGCCGCCCTGGAGCCGTAGGCCGATGACGAAGAGGCGCTGGATCACGATGTCGTGCAGGTCGCGGCCGATCCGGTCTCGGTCGTCATAGACGGCCAGACGCTGGCGCTCATCACGGCTCTGCGCCAGCCGGATGGCGACTGCCACTTGCCCGGCGAAGGCGTCGGCGACGGCAAGGTCGACGTCCTGCGCCTGCTCGGCGTTCTCTCGTCGCCATGCCAACGCGAGCGCGCCGACCGCGTTCATCTCCTCCGACGGGTCCGTGCGCCCCAGCGGCACGAGGACGCCCGGACCGATGTCGCTCAGGTCGATGATCGCCGCCGCGCTTCCTCCCTCGGCCGCGCCCGCGACATCCTCCACGATCATCGGCACGCCGTCCCGGATCGCCTGGCCCGCGACCGACTCACGCAGCGGGGCACGCCTGAGCACGTCGATGTCGACGTCAGCGCCGGAGACCACCTCCACCCGCAGACGGTCGGCCGCCGGCCCGGTGACGATCCAAGCGACGTCGGCCCCGGCCACCTCACGGGCTCGGTCGGCCACGAGCTGGAGGGCCGAGGTGCGGTCGATGTCGCCCATGAGGGCGCTGGTGATCTCGGCGCGTGCGTCGAGCCAACGTCCACGACGGGCGGCCTCCTCGGCCAGCAGAGCGTTCTCGATCGCAACACCCGCGGCCGCCGCCAGGGCGACCACGATGCTCTCGTCCTGGTCGGTGAAGTCCTCTCCGTCGCCCTTCTCGGTGAGATAGAGGTTGCCGAACACCTTCTCTCCGATGCGCACGGGCACGCCGAGGAAGGACCGCATCGGCGGATGATGCTCGGGAAACCCGTAGGAGACCGGGTGCTCGGTGATGTCCTGCAGGCGGACCGGCTCAGGGTGGTCGATCAACAGACCTAGCAGACCATGGCCGGTGGGAAGGTCTCCGATCCGAAGCTGCTGATCAGGGGTGAGACCCCGGGTGATGAACAGGCGCAGCCGCCGCTCACCGCTGCTCGCCAAGACCCCGAGCGCCGCATACTTCGCCCCGGCCAGCGCTTGGGCGACCTCGACGATTCTGTCGAGCAGGTCGTCGATCGAGAGGCCGGCTCCCATGGTGACGATGGCGTCGAGAAGCAGCCGCCACCGCACCTGCTCGTCACGAGCGTCGGTGACCCTGTCGAGGACTTCGGTCAGCAGCTCGTCGAGCGGCGTGCTGCGCAGCGCTGTCTCAGCCGTGTCAGCTGATGCACGGCGCTGTCGGGGTGGCGTACGTCCCACGTCGACCCTCCCCGTCGCAGGAGTGGTGCATCACCCGAATCTATCAACCCTGCAATGTCTTGGTCACCAAGATCGCGGCCTGCGTCCTGCTCTCCAGGCCGAGCTTGGCGAGCAGCGAGGATACGTAGTTCTTCACCGTCTTCTCGGCCAGGTGCATCTCGTTGCCGATCTGCCGGTTCGTCAGACCCTCGCCGATGAGCTCCAGGATCCGGCGCTCGTGGTGGGTGAGGTTCTCGAAGACCGAGTTGGTCTTCGGCCCGCTGCGGATTCGCTCCAGCACCTGTGCGGTGACCGCGGGATCCAGCATCGAGTTGCCTGCGGCGACCTGACGCACCGTCTCGACGAGGTCGGCACTGCGGATCTGTTTGAGGAGGTAACCGGCAGCGCCGGCCATGATCGCGGAGAACAGCGCGTCGTCGTCATCGAACGAGGTCAAGATCAGAGCCGCGATGCTCGGGTCCACGGAGCGGATGTCTCGGCACACGTCGATACCGGACCCGTCGGGGAGTCGGCCGTCGAGGATCGCGACATGGGGCCGCAGGGCGGGGATCCGGCGACGGGCCTCCTCGGCAAGACCGGACTCGCCGACGACGACGATGTCGTCCTCGTCCTCGAGGAGGTCTTTGATCCCACGACGGATCACCTCGTGGTCATCGAGCAGGAAGACCCGGATGGGCTCTGGCGCGCCCTCGGGCGCTGCTGATTCGGTCACCTCATCAACCTACGACCGCGAACGACGTCCGCCAATGCACGTCTTACCCGTGCCCCGAGGACCAAAGTCCTTCGCCGCACCCGTGATGCTCGGATCGCGACTGGCTGGCTACCACCCGGGTTTCGTGAGTTCATGTTCCCACCCTCGGCGCCTCACCAGGTTGGTCGCATCGGACCTAGGTCCTCGGGTCGGGGACGTGCGCCACTGCCCGGGCACCAGGGTTGGACCGAGGGTGGTCGCATCGGCATCACGCAGGGGGCGTGGCGCGCGGGAAAGGACGTGAACAGATGCGAGCAGCCGTCGTCTACGAGTCGATGTTCGGCAACACCGCCACCGTCGCCAGCTCGGTCGCCAACGCTCTACGGCGCACCGGGATGGAGGTCAGGCTGATCCCGGTGGCACTCGCCGGCGCCGACGTGCTCTGCACGCATGACCTGGTCGTCATCGGGGCACCCACACACGCGCTCGGCATGAGCAGACCGAGCACGCGAGCCGACGCGGTGCTGCGGGGCGCTCCGGCAGAGGTCGAGGCTCGCGGCATCCGCGAGTGGCTCGACGAGCTCGAGGACGCGGAGCTGGTGCGTATCGCCGTGTTCGACACCCGGGCACGGGCGATGCGCCATCTGCCCGGCTCCGCCGCCAAGCACGCGGCTCACCTGCTACGCCGCCGTGGCTACGACGTCGCCCCGGCGGTGAGCTTCTACGTCGGCGGCCTGGAGGGTCCGCTGGCCCACGACGAGGAGGCCCGGGCCGGGTGACTGGGCGATCGATCTCGGCCACCGGACGATGCGACAGGTGGTGGGCTGAGAGATCGACCCTCCGCGACGAACCTAGGTCCGTACGGCGCCGCTTCCGTGCTTCTGGCCCGGACCGAAGGTCTCACCGCCGCAGGCCCGTGCACTCAGGAGGCGCATCCACCCGCGACTTCGGAGATCCTCGACGACGCGATCGAGGTACTGCCGCATCGAACCTGAGCTCGGCAACAGCTATCCCTTCACCGCACCCTCCAGACCCTCGCTGCGCAGGAAGAGCCGCTGGAAGAGGAGGAAGAAGAGGATCGGCAACGCGGCCGAGATGGCCATCGCGGCGAGCAGCACGGACAGGTCGGTGGTCGGCGCGATGGAGGGCAGCCGGACGGCGATCGGCTGCTTGGCCGGATCGGGCAGGACGATCAGCGGCCAGATGAAGTCCTTCCAGGCTGCCAGCACCGCGAAGACCGACACCACCCCGAGCACCGGCCGCGACATCGGCAGGACGACGGACCAGAACAACCGGTAGGGCCCGGCGCCGTCGATCCTCGCCGCGTCCAGGATCTCGCGGGGCAGGCTGTCGAAGAACCGCTTCATGATCACCACGTTGAATGCTGAGGCACCAGCGGGCAGGAAGGCTCCGGCGTAGGTCCCGACCAGCGACCAACCCACGACCGGCAGGCTCAGCACGGTGAGGTAGAGCGGCACGAGCAGCAGCACGATCGGCACGAACATCGTGGCGAGCACGGCGCCGTAGAGGACCCGGCCCAGCCGTGGGCGCAGCACCGAGAGCGCATAGCCCGCGGTCGTGGCGACCAGGACCTGGACGGCCCAGGAACCGGCCGCGATCACGACCGTGTTGACCAGGTAGGCCGAGAGCCCGAGCTCGGTCCAGGCCTGCGACACGATCGAGAGGTCCGGGCCGTTCGGCCACAGCGAGATCGGCGAGCGCAGCGTGTCCTGGGTCGGCGTGACCGCCGACTTCGCCAGCCACAACAACGGTCCGAGGCAGACGACCGCCAGCCCGAGCAGCATCGTCGCCTGGACGCCGCGAAGACCCCAGCGCACGGACGTACGCCGTCGGTCGAGAGGTGACACGAAGCTCATCAGTCGCTCCATCCTCGAGTCAGCCGGAAGTAGATCCAGGACAGCAGCGCCAGCGCGACCGCCATCATCAGGCTCAGTGCGGTGGCCGGGCCGTAGTCACCGCCGCCGGTGGTGCTGCCGAAGGCGTACTCGTAGATCAGGAGCAGCAGCGTCAAGGACGCGTGCGAGGGCCCGCCACCGGTGAACAGGTAGGGCTCCAGGAAGACCTGCGCGGTGCCGATGATCTGCAGGATCAAGGTGATCAGCAGAACGGACCTCAGGTGCGGCAGGGTGACGTGCCAGATCTTGCCGAGCACACCCGCTCCGTCGGCCGAGGCGGCGTCGTAGAGCTCCTGCGGCACCGTGGTCAGCGCGGCGAGGTAGATGATCACGGTGCCTCCGGCGGCGGCCCAGGTCGCCTCCATCACCAAGGACGGCAGCACCCAGCCGGCCGACTCCAGCCACGGCACCGGCCCGATCCCGACCCAGCCCAGGATCGTGTTGAACACGCCGCCGGACCCGGCGTCGTAGAAGGTCTTCCACAGCAGCACCGCCACCGCGGGCGGCACCACGACCGGCAGGTAGGCCAGGCAGGCGTAGAGCCCGCGCAGCCGCCGTAGCGAGCTGAAGACGACCGCCATGACCAGCGGGATCGGGTAGCCGAAGACGAACGCCAGCGCCGCGAACACTGCTGTGTTGCGCAGCGCCGTCGGGAGCAGCGGGTCGGCGAGCACCGTACGGAAGTTCTCCAGCCCCACCCACTCCGCAGGACCGACGAGATTGGTCTCCTGCAGGCTCATCACCGCCGTGCGGGCGATCGGCCACCACGAGAACAGTCCGAAGACCAGGAGCATCGGCAGCAGGAAGACCAGGGTCGCCGCGCCGCCGCGCCACCACCTGGCCACCACCGACGCCACGGACGTACGCCGGCGAGCCGGCCCTCTCACGAGAGCCGGCCCACCCACCCGGGACATGTCAGCGACCACGCTCAGCCCTTGTCCAGGATCTGCTGCACCGACGCGTCGGCGGCCTTCAGCAGGGCGGGGATGTCGGCGTTCTCGTCACTGAGCACCTTCTGCACGACCGGGTCGAGCGCGCCGTACACGGCCTGCGTCTGTGCCGGCGGCTCGGCGACCAGGGTGAGGTCGAACATCTTCGAGGTGTAGCCGGTCATCTGGTCCAGCGGCACGTTGACGTAGTCCTTCACCCACTCCTGATAGGTGGTGTAAGAGGCCTCGTCGAAGATCGGGAACGTCGGCGTCCCGACGGGCTGGTCGGCGGCGGACTGGGTCTTGGCGTCGGCGACGGCCGCGTCCTGGTCGGTGTACTTGCGGACCCGGAAGAAGTCCGCCCAGGCCACCGCTGCCTCGGCCTCCGCCTCGCTCGCCTTGGCGCTGACCACGTTGACCGAACCGCCGCCGAGGGCTCCGGCGTCGGGCGAGTCGCCCATCGGCACCGCCGTCAGTCCGTACATCTCCGGGTCGATCGCCGAGGTGGTGACGAGGGCGTTGTAGATGTCCGACCCGCTGATGTACATCCCGACCTTCCCCGCCGCGAACGCCTGGTTGATGCTGTTCCAGTCGTAGGCCGTGCCGCCGGAGAACGACTCGTCCGTCCAGCGCATGTCGTGGAGCAGCTGCAGCGCCTCCTCGGTCTGCGGGTTGTCGACGGTCGCGGTGAAGGCATCGCCTTCCTCGGCTTCCATCCGACCGCCCAGGGCGTAGGTCAGGGTCGTGAGGATCCAGCCGCCGGTGTTGCTCGTGGTCATCTCGGCATAGCCGGTGGCGCCGGTCCGCTCGTTGATCTGCTTCGCGGCCGCGCGCACCTCCTCCCACGTGGTCGGCGGCTTGTCCGGGTCGAGCCCGGCCTTGGTGAACAGGTCGCGGTTGTAGTGGAGCGCGTTGGCGTAGACGTCGGAGGGCAGCCCGTAGACCTTGCCGTCGGTGCCCTGCGCCGCGGCCAGCACGGTGGGGTTGAGCTTGTCGAAGTACGGCAGCTCGCGGACCTCGGCGTCGACGTCGGCCACCTGCTTGCGCTCGACGAGACCCTTCGTGTCGGTGAACGGCACCCGGAACGAGATCGGCAGCGTGCCACCGGCGAGCTGCGCGGGGAACGTCTGTGCGTTCCACTGCCACTCCACCGGCTTCACGGTGATGTCGGGATGCTCCTTGTTGAAGGCTGCCGCCTGCTTCTTGACGGCGTCGATCGTGGCCTGCTTGTCGCCGGGGCGCCAGCCCTCGACGGTGATCGTGACGCCGTCACCGTCGTCCGACGACTCGCCGCACGCAGCGAGCGAGCCGAGCACGGCAGCCGCGACCGCGGCGAGCGCGACACTGCGCAACCGAGTGGTTCTCATGGTCTGTCTCCTGGATGTTGTGGTGGGGTCTCAGGTCGTGGGCCGCAGCCAGACCGCGGCGTCGGGAACGAGCCGGCCGTCCTCGAGCGGCATGCTGGTGAGCCAGACGTGGTCGCTGCTCGGCAGCTCCACGGCCGTGTCGGTCAGGTTGACCACGCACGCGAAGTGCGCGCCGCGGCGGAAGGCGATGATCCCGGGACCGGCCTCGATCCACCGGAAGTCGCCGGTGGCGAGGTCAGGGTGCGTACGCCTGATCAGCAGCGCCATCCGGTGCAGGGAGAGCATCGAGCGTGGGTCCGCCGACTGCGCCTGCGCCGTGAGCTGTGCCCAGCCCTCGGGCTGCGGCAGCCAGGTCGTCGTGCCCGGTGCGCTGAAGCCGTACGGCGGTCGGTCCCCGCTCCAGGGCAGCGGCACCCGACACCCGTCCCTGCCGGGATCGACACCGCCGCTGCGAAAGTGCATCGGGTCCTGGATCCGATCCACCGGGATATCGGCCTCGTCCAGCCCCAGCTCGTCGCCCTGGTAGAGGTAGTAGGCGCCGGGCAGCCCCATCGCGAGCATCGCCGCGGCCCGCGCCCGCCGCTCCCCCAGGGCCCGGTCGGTCGGGATCCCGAACCGCTTGGTCTCGAACGCGAAGGCTGTGTCCGCGCGGCCGTAGCGCGTCACCGGCCGGGTCACATCGTGGTTGGAGAGCACCCAGGTCGCCGGCGCCCCGGCCTCGCCGTGCGCGCGCAGCGTCGTCTCGATGGACGTACGCAGCGCCTCGGCCTCCCACGGCGCGGTCATGAAGTCGAAGTTGAACGCCGCGTGCAGCGCGTCAGGGCGCAGGTAGCGGACGAACCTGGCCGTGTCGGGGAGCCAGACCTCCCCGATCAGGGCGCGGTCCGTGCCGTACTCCTGGGCGATCCGCCGCCAGCTCCGGTAGATCTCCTGGAGCTCCTCGCGGTCGACGTAGGGGTGCTCGCCAGGTCGCGGGTCCGCCGGGACGTCGGGGAGGGCCGGGTCCTTGGCGAGCAGGGCGGCGGAGTCGATCCGGATCCCGGCGACCGACCGGTCGAACCAGAACCTCAGGATCTCCTCGTGCTCGCGGCGTACGTCCTCGTGCTGCCAGTTGAGATCGGGCTGCTCGGCGGAGAAGAGGTGCAGGTACCACTGCTCGGGGACGCCGTCAGGCGTCGTCAGCCGCGTCCACGGCGTGCCGCCGAACTCCGAGGTCCAGTCGTTGGGCGGCAGCTCGCCATCGGCTCCGCGGCCGTCTCTGAACCAGAATCGCTCCCGTTCGGGTGCGCCGGGGCCGGCAGCGACCGCGGCCCGGAACCACCGGTGCTGGTCGGAGACGTGGTTGGGGACGATGTCGATGATCGTGCGGATGCCGAGCTCGAGGGCGTCTTGGATCAGTGCCTCCGCCTCGTCGAGGTCGCCGAAGATCGGGTCGATCGCGCGGTAGTCGGCGACGTCGTAGCCCCCGTCGGCCATCGGCGAGGGAAACCACGGCGTGAACCAGATCGCGTCCACCCCGAGGTCGCGCAGGTAGGTCAGGCGCGCCCGCACGCCGGCCAGGTCACCGGTGCCGTCACCGTTGGCGTCGGCGAAGCTGCGCGGGTAGATCTGGTAGATCGCCGCGGAGCGCCACCAGTCGGCGGGGCGCTCGGTGAAGACCGGGGGCGCCACCGGTGCCGGTTCGCTCTGTCGAGGTTCCGTGGCGGTCACGGGCACTCCGTTCTCAGCAACTCACACGTACATGTGACTGCCGTCACCTTGACGGCGTGCAGTGACCGTAGAGCCCGTCACAGAAGTCGCGCAAGAACTTGACAGAGCGTAATTAATTTCAGGACTTTGCGCGCTGGCTTGCGGGTCCAGTCGTGCGCCGGACCACCAGTTCCCCCTCGAAGAGAAGCTCGTCGACCGGTCCGAGCGTGCCGTCGATCTGACTCACCAGGAAGTCGACCGCCGCCCGGCCCATCGCCTCGATCGGCTGTCGGATCGTGGTGAGCGGCGGGTCGGCGAAGGCCATGAAAGCGGAGTCGTCGTAGCCGACCACCGAGACGTCGCCGGGCGTCGAGAGCCGGGCCCTGCGCACCGCCCGCACCGCCCCCAGAGCGAGCGGGTCGCTGGCGCACACGATCCCGGTCGCGCCCTGCTCGATCAACCGGGCCGCGGAGGCCTGACCGCTCTGCAGCGAGTAGAGACTGCGCACGACCAGGTCCTCGTCGAACGGGACTCCGCTGCGCTCGCAGACCGCCTGGAACGCCGCCAGCTTGCGCTCGGACGGAACGTGGTCGCGCGGGCCGAGCACCAGCCCGATCCGCTCGTGCCCGAGGGCGAGCAGGTGCTCGGCGGCCTGCTCCATGGCGTCGGCATCGTCGCAGACCACCCGCGGAAACGGCAGGTCGATGGCCGCGTTGATGAGCACGACCGGAAGGTTGCGGCCGGCCAGCCGGTCGTAGTGGGCGTGGTCGGCATCCCGCTGCGCGTACGCGCCACCGGCGAAGACCACCCCTGCCACCTGCTGCTCGAGGAGCAGATCGACGTATTCCGACTCGGTCACGCCGCCGGCGGTCTGCGTGCACAGCACCGGGGTCAGGCCCTGCTGGGCGAGGTTGGCGCCGAGGACCTCGGCGAGCGCCGGGAAGATCGGGTTCTGCAGCTCGGGCAGGACCAGGCCCACCAGCCTGGCACGCTCTCCGCGGAGCTTCACCGGCCGTTCGTAGCCGAGCACGTCGAGCGCAGTCAGCACCCGCTCACGGGTCGCCGCCGAGACCCCCGGCTTGCCGTTGAGCACCCGGCTCACGGTTGCCTCGGAGACCTGGGCACGGGCAGCTGCGTCAGCAAGACGTCTACTCATGAACGCAAGAATATAACTGAATCACGCAAGCAGATCGCAAGATCATCGCTGGATCGGCCTTGAACGCCCTCACTGAGCCGACCTTCCTTGACGAGTAATTCAATAAGTGATTTAGTCACTTAATGTGACCAGCAACACAACATCGCTCTCTGAACGCATCGCCGACGGGATCGTCGCCATGATCGAGGCCGCCGGCCTGGAGCCAGGCGACGCCCTGGCCTCCTCCCGCGAGCTCGCCAAGCGGTTCGAGGTGACCACGCCGACCATCCGCGAGGCGCTGCGCCGCCTGGAGGCGACCGACGTGATCCGCTTCCGCCACGGTTCGGGGACCTACGTGAGTGGTGGGGTGAACCGGCGCCTGCTCGTCAACCCGCACGTCTCGGAGTCGCGCAGCGAGTCCGTCCTGGAGCTCCTCGACGCCCGTATCGTGCTGGAGCCGCCGGTCGCGGCGGCGGCCGCGGCGGCGCGTACCGACGCTGACCTGGAAGCGCTGACCCTCTCGGCCGACAACGCGCTCAAGCCGCAGTACGCCGACGAGCGGCCCGAGCTCCACTTCCACGTCGCGCTCGCCGGCGCCTCCGGCAACCTGCTGCTGCGCGAGACCGTCGAAGCGCTGCTCCAGGTCCGTGCCCGCGACCAGATCGAGATCCGGCACCGTTACACCGACCGCGACCGCGACCATGCCGACCACGTCCGCATCGTCGAGGCCGTACGCGACGGCGACCCCGACGCCGCCGCCGCGCTGACCCGCGAGCACCTGCTCGCGATCCGCGAGGCCCTCGCCGCCACTCTCGGGACGGAGCAGCCGCGATGACCGTCAAGCTCGCCGAGATGACCACCCTCGAGGCCGCAGCCGCCGCCGAGGCCGGGACGGTCGTGGTGATCCCCGTCGGCGCCTTCGAGCAGCACGGCGCCGGCCTCCCTCTGGCCACCGATCAGATCCGCGCCGAGGCCCTCGCCGACTCCGTCGCGGAGGCGCTGCCGGGACAGGTCGTGATCGGCCCCGGCGTACCCGTCGGGGTCTCGCCGCACCACCAGGCCTTCGCCGGCACCGTGAGCCTGCGCCCCTCGCTGTTCTCCGCCGTCGTGCGTGAGTACGTGGAATCGCTGGCCGCCCACGGCTGGCGCCGGTTCCTGGTGGTGACCGGCCACGGCGGCAACAACGCCACCCTCGGCACCCTGGCTCAAGAGCTGATGCGCGACCGCCCTGACCTCGAGCTCGCCTGGGCGCCCGTCACGGTGCTCGCCAAGGACGCCGTCGGCGCCATGGACCTGAGCCCGGTCTCCGGTCACTCGGGCGAGGCCGAGACCGCCCAGATGCTGCACATCGCCCCCCACCTCGTACGCCGCGACCTGCTCGCTCCGGGCACCACCACGCCCGACGAGCTCGATCCGCTCGCCCGGCTCGCCCGATCGGTGAGCCATCCGGCCCTGGCCCTCCCCTACGACCGGCTCTCCACCAGCGGCGTGCTCGGCGATCCCCGCAGCGCCACCGCCGAGGACGGCCGAGCGATCTTCGCCGAGGCCACCGAACGACTCGTCGCCTTCATCAAGGAGTGGCTCGACACCTAGCCACCCGCCTCTCCAGCTCGGGACCCGACCGGGACGCACACCGCGTCGCCGGGCGATCCAGCACACCCGAAAACGCACCGATCTGCCCCGAAAGGAGCACCAATGTCCCCACGACACTCCCGCGTCCTGGCCCCGGCCGTAGCGGTCGTGGCGGTGGCCGCGCTGTCCCTGGCGCCGAGCGCCACCTCCGCCCTGACCCGCACCACCGACCAGCCTCGAGCGGCCGGCGAGAGCAGGCCCGCGTCCTGCGCCAAGGCGACCGACCAGGAGCCCGACAGCAGCCAGAAGCACGAGCTGACCAGCGGCGACCTCGAGCGCAGCTATGTGCTCCGCCTGCCCGAGGGCTACGACCGCCGTGACGACTGGCCGCTCATCGTCGCCTTCCACGGCCGCGGCAGCACCGGTGTCGAGGTCGAGGGCTACTCCGAGCTCTCCGACCTCCCGGCGGTCGTCGCCTACCCCGACGGCGCGATCGGCACCGGGTCGGGCCATCGCAAGGCCTGGCAGGGCGCACCTTATGAGGCACCGGGCGTCGACGACGTCGCCTTCACCCGCGACCTGCTCACTGCGATCGAGGCCGACCACTGCATCGACCCGACCCGTGTCTATGCGACCGGGAAGTCCAACGGCGCAGGCCTGGCGGCGCTGCTCGCCTGCCGACTGCCGGGCACCTTCGCCGCCATCGCTCCGGTTGCGCCGGCGCTCTACCCGGCCACCCGGACCGGGTGCGCCGAGGCACCGGCCACGCCGATCCTGCAGATCCACGGCGTCGCCGACGCGACCATCCCCTACGAGGGCGACCCCGACCGCGACCTGCCCGCGATCCCCGAGTGGGTCCAGGGCTGGGCCGAGCACAACGGCTGCACGACGAGCAGGACCCGCACCAAGCGCGACATCGAGACCACCCGGTGGACCGGGTGCGACCAGGGCGCCGAGGTCCAGCACGTCGCCGTGGAAGGCGGCGGCCACGTCTGGCCGGGCGGCGACATCTACTCCGGTGGCGGACACGTCACCCACACCATCGAGTCCGCGTCGGTGATCTGGGACTTCTTCTCCCGTCACCGCCTCACCAGCGAAGGGTGATCTGCGATGACCAGCACCGCAACCCCCACGAGCAACGACAGACTGCCGTGGATCATCCGCGCCATGGGCGTGATCGAACGCGTGGGCAACGCCTTGCCGCACCCGTTCTGGCTCTTCTGGATCCTCGCCGCCATCCTGGCCGTGATCAGTGCGATCTGTGCTGCGGCCGGGGTCTCGGTGATCTCCCCCGGTGACGGCGAGGAGGTGGTCGTCCAGAGCCTGCTCAGCGGCGAGGGGCTCGCCATGGCCGTATCCACGATGGTCTCCAACTTCGCCGAGTTCCCACCGATGGCGACCATCGTCGTGGTCATCATGGGTGTCGCCGTCGCCGAGCGCACCGGCTTCCTGACCTCCGCGATGAAGGTCGGGATCTCCCGGGTGCCGGCGGGCTGGGTGGTCTTCGCCGTCGCGTTCACCGGCACGGTCGCCCACGTGGCCTCCGCCGCCGCGTACATCATCCTGGTCCCGCTGGCGGGCCTCGCCTTCCGCGCCGTCGGCCGCTCCCCCATCCTCGGCATCGTGGTCGCCTACACCGCGATCGCCAGCGGGTACGACGCCAGCCCGGTCCCGACGCCCAACGACGCCATCTTCGCCGGCATCACGACCGCCGCGGCGCAGATCATCGACGAGAGCGCGTACGTCTCCCCGGTCAGCAACTGGTTCTTCAACATCGCCTCCTCGCTGCTGCTGGCGGCGGTGATCACGCTGATGACCAAGCTGGTCCTGTCCAAGCGGCCGGACCTCGATGCCGACGAGGACGCCGACGACGGTGACTTCGGCACCCTCGAGCTCGACGGTCGCGAGCGCCGCGCGCTGCGCTGGGCCGTGCTCACCCTTCTCGGCGCGATCGTGGTCGTCGCCGCCATCGTGATCCCGCCGTCCTCGCCGCTGCGTGGCGAGGACGGGTCGCTGACGGAGTCGCCGTTCCTGACCGGCATCGCCGCGATCGTCGCGATCCTCTTCGGGCTCGCCGGCATCGTCTACGGCACCCTGTCGGGGTCGATCACGAAGGCCGGCGACGTGCCGGCGCTGATGGCCCAGGGCATCAAGCAGATGGCACCGGTGCTGGTGCTGTTCTTCGCGATCGCCCAGTTCCTGGCGTACTTCGAGTGGTCCCACCTCGGCGACGTCATCGCGGTCAACTCCGCCGAGGCGCTGCAGACCAGCAACATCCCGGTCTGGGTGGTCTTCCTGCTCGTGCTGGGACTGCTCAGCGTCGTCAACGTGATGGTCACCAGCGGCTCGGCGATGTGGTCGATCGCGGCGCCGGTCCTGGTGCCCATGCTGATGCTGCTCTCGGTGCCGCCGGAGACCACCCAGGCGCTCTTCCGGATCGCCGACTCGGGATCCACCGCGATCACTCCGATGAGTCCCTACTTCGTGATGGCCCTCGGCTTCCTGCAGCGCTACCGCAAGGACGCCGGCATCGGCACCCTCGCCTCCTACACCCTGCCGCTGGCGGTCGCAATGACCCTGGCCTGGACCGCCCTGTTCTTCCTGTGGTGGGGTCTCGGCATCCCGCTCGGCCCGGGGGCTCCGGTCCGCTGAAATGAGGCCCGGCGACCGGTTGGTCGCCGGGCCTCCTCAGGCCATCGGGCTAGGTCAGCCGAGCCGCTCCAGGAGCGCCTTCGCGGTGGAGACGCTGGACTGCGGGTTCTGGCCGGTGATCAGGGCGCCGTCGACCACGACCGTGTCGCTCCAGGGCTGACCGGTCTCGACGATGCCACCGGCGGCACGCATCCGCTGCTCGACCGAGAACGGGATGCTGTCGCCGTAGCCGCCCTGCTGCTCCTCGATGTCGGTGAATCCGGTCATCCGGCGGCCACCGAAGAGCCAGCCACCCTCGCCGGTGGCGGCGAGGAGACCGGCGACGCCGTGGCAGAGCGCGGCGACCGGTCGGCCGGCGGCGTCGGTGGCGGCCAGGATCGCGGCGAGCGCGGAATCCTCGACCAGGTCCGCCATCGGGGCGTGGCCGCCGGGGATGTAGACGGCGTCGTAGGCCGCGGGGTCGACGTCGGCGAGCACGAGCGGCTGGGCGAGCTGGTCCGCGAGGGTCGCCAGGTAGGCGCGGAAGCGTTCGGCGTCCTCCGGCTGGACGCCACCCTGCTCGCTGAGCGAGAGCGCGTCGACGGTCGGCTTCCGACCGCCCGGGGTGGCGATGTCGATCTCGACGCCGGCTCCGGCGAGCGTCTCGTGGGAGGCGGCGACCTCCTCGGCCCAGTAGCCGGTCGGGTGCTCGGTGCCGTCGGCGAGGACGAGGGTGTCGGCCGCCGAGACGACCATCAGTACGCGTGTCACGAGTTCTTCCTCCAGGTTGTTGTGGTTTGTCGATGACCTAACGACAGCCCTGTGCTGCTTCACTCCCAGACCGGCAGGTGCGATCATAATGATTTCTATGACCTCGCTCGATCTCTGGGAAGCGTTCACGCACGCCTACCGGGAGCGGTCGATCAGCGCCGCGGCGCGTCGCCTCGACCTCTCCCAGCCCGCGGTGACCGCCCGGATCCGCAAGCTCGAGCACGAGCTCGGCACGACTCTGTTCGAGCGATCCCGCACCGGCCTGGTGCCGACCGGCAGGGCCGACGCGCTCGCCGCCCGGGTCACGCCGCTGGTCGACCAGCTCCGCGGCGCGGTCGGCACCGAGCCGACGATCGGCCCGGCGAGCATCCGGATCGGCGGCGCCGCCGATGTGATGGCCAGCCGGATCGTGCCGGCCCTGGCGCCGCTCGTACGCGAGGGGCTCGACGTGGCCGTGACCACCGGCCTGGCCCAGGACCTCCTCGACCACCTCGCCGCCGACCGCCTCGACCTCGTCGTCTCCTCCGTACGCCCCACCGACGAGAACCTTCGCTCGACCGCGCTGGTCGACGAGGAGTTCCTCCTCGTCGCGGCCCCGGCGCTCGCAGCGCAGGTCGATCCCACCGACCTCGCCGAGGACCCGGTCCGCGCCCTCGCCGCCGTGCCGCTGGCCGCCTACTCCCCCGACCTCCCGATCATCCGGCGCTACTGGCTCACCGAGTTCGAGGAGCGCCCCGCCAACCGCACCGCGCTCGTCCTGCCCGACCTGCGCGGCCTCCTTCGCGCCGTCGTCGCCGGCATCGGTGCCTCGGTCCTGCCTCGCTACCTGGTCGACAGCGCCCTCGCCGACGGCACCGTCGTACGCCTCCACGAACCCAGGCTCGGACCGCTCAACACCCTCTGGCTCGTCACCTGCCCGACCGCGCCGCCGGCCGCCGCTCACGTCTGCCGACACCTGAGCACCGAAGCGGCCGGGTGGGCCAGCACCTGACGCCTTTCCTGACAGACTTCATCCGTGAACGTACTCATCGACGCCGACGAGCTCGCGACCGCGCTCGCCTCCGACCAGCCCCCGGTCCTCCTCGACGTGCGCTGGCAGCTCGGTGGCCCGCCCGGGCACGCGTCCTACCTCGAGGGACACCTCCCCGGCGCTGTCTACGTCGACCTCGACACCGAGCTGGCCCGTCACGGCGAGCCCACCGACGGACGCCACCCGCTCCCCGACCTCGCGGACCTGCAGGCCTCCGCCCGCCGCTGGGGCATCTCCGAGGGCGACACCGTCGTCGTCTACGACGCGGTCGGGAACACCTCGGCCGCCCGGGCGTGGTGGCTGCTGCGCTGGGCGGGCGTCGCCGACGTACGCCTCCTCGACGGTGCCCTCGGCGCCTGGACCTCCGCGGGGCATCCGCTCGCCACCGACGAGGTGGTGCCGACGCAAGGAACGGTGACGCTCACCCCCGGCCATCTGCCCGTGCTTCCGTTCGAGGAGGTCGAGGCGTACGCAGGTCTGCTGCTCGACGCCCGCGCCGGCGAGCGCTATCGCGGCGAGGTCGAGCCGGTCGACCCGAAGGCCGGGCACATCCCCGGCGCGGTCTCCGCCCCCACCATCGACAACCTGGGGCCTGACGGTCGCTTCCTCCCCGCCGAGAAGCTCCGGGAACGCTTCGCCGCTCTCGGCGTGCAGGGCGGTTCGCCGACGGCCACCTACTGCGGCTCGGGCGTCACCGCCGCCCACCAGATCGCGGCACTGACCATCGCGGGCTACGACGCCGCGCTCTTCCCGGGCTCGTGGAGCCAGTGGAGCAACCACGACCTCCCGGTGGAGACCGACTAGCCGGCCGAAACACCCTTGACCTCAAGTCAACTTCATCTTTCACGATGGTGACACACCACCGACGAGAGGGAGCTGACACCATGACGGAGACCGACGACCGACCCGCCATCACCGTGATCGGGATGGGCAACATGGGCTCAGCGATAGCCCGGGCCTACCTCGAACGGGGCTACCGGACCACGGTGTGGAACCGAACGGCCGACAAGGCCGAGGTCATGGCGGATGCGGGGGCGCAGATCGTCTCCACCGCAGCGAAAGCGGTGGCGGCGAGCCCGGTGACCGTCCTCAGCCTGCTGGACAACACCGCGGTCGAGGACGTGCTCGACTCCGTCGGCGACGCGGCCGCCGGACGGACCCTGGTCAGCCTGACCAGCGGCTCCCCCGCCCAGGCGCGGGCGAACGCGGCGTGGGCGGCCGAGCACGGCGCTGCGTACGTCGACGGCAAGGTCATGGGTGACCCGCCCGACCTCGGCACCTCCAGGGTCTCGCTTGCCTTCAGCGGCCCGCGGGAGACGTTCGAGACCGTCGAGCCCGCCCTCCGGGAGCTCGGCTCGATCCTCTATCACGGGCCGGACGCGGGACACGCAGCCGTCGAGTTCAACGCCCAGGTGGCGATGGGCTACGAGTTCCTGATCGGCTTCCTGCACACCCTCAGCCTGGTCGAGACCGAGGGCCTGGACCCGGAAGCGTTCACCGAGCGGCTCGCCGAGTCGCTCGCCGGCTACGCCGGCCTGCTGAAGATGATGGCCGGCGCGATCAAGAGCCGGACGTACGGCCCCGACCTCGGTTCGCTCGACGTCCAGGCGGCGCTGATGGACGATCTGATCGCGCACCGGGAGTCGGCCGGCGTCGAGACCGTGCGCATGCGCGAGGTGAAGTCGCTGATGGACCGCCGGATCGCCCAGGGTCACGGCGAGCAGGGCTTCTCCAGCATGTACGAGCTGCTACACCTCTGACTGCTACGCCTCGTGGGCAGCGACCTCGGCGTCGGACCGGAGCACGCAGAACTGGTTGCCCTCCGGATCGGCGAAGATCACCCAGCCGGTCCCGGGGCCGTACTTCCCGCGATGGTCGGCGATCTGGGTCGCACCCAGCTCGAGGAGCCGCGCGACCTCCTCGTCGCGGGTGCCGGTGCGCGGGCGCAGGTCGAGGTGGATCCGTTTGGCGGGCAGCTTCTCGTCGGGCACCTCGATGAACAGCAGCCGGTGACCCGTCTCCGGGTCGAGGATCATGCACTCCTCGTGACCGGGGAGGTTCGGGTCGCCCTCGACATCGACGTAGCCGAGCAGGCTCTTCCACCACTCCGAGAGCGCGTACGCGTCGTGGCAGTCGATGGTGGTGTGCGAGACGAAGAGAGTCATGCGGCCATCGAAGCCCACCCGCGCCCCCGGGTCCACCGGGTTTACGCGGAGCTCAGGCAGTCTCGGCGAGCTTCTCGTCGATGAACTGCGGGAGCAGCTCGATCGCGATCGGAGAAGCGGCGTCGATCTTCTCCTGCGAGACCCCGCAGATCCGCAGGCAGGTGGCGGCGATCGCCCAAGCCTCTCGGCACGGGATCCGCCGCCCGGGCTCCTCGGTTCGCATGTTGATCACGCCTTCGACCTGCTGGATGAGCAGGTCACCGAGCTGCTTGCGGCTGACCGTCGAGCGCACCGTCTTCGAGGCGACCTCGCTGGCCAGGTCCGCGTAGTGGGCAGCCAGCTCGGCGTGCTCGTTGCGGAACTCGTCGTAGACCTCGCACTTGGCCACGTCGGGCAGCTGGTAGAGCATGCCGACGTTGTGCGGCACGTCTGCCAGGGTGCGTACGTCGACGAGGACCAGCAGGTAGAGCGCGGTCTCGAAGTCGAGCGGTGGCACGCGGTTGAGGATCTTCTCCACCTTCTCCGTGGTCGGACGGACCGAGCGCCGGAGCAGCTCACCGAGGATCTCGTCCTTCCCCGCGAAGTGATAGTAGAGAGATGCTTGGCGGATGCCGACCACGTCGGCGATCTCGCGGGTAGACGTCGCCGCGAAACCCTGGGAGACGAACAGCTTCGACGCTGCGTCCAGGATCTGGTCACGCGGTGAGGTCGTACCTGAGTCGGGAACATGCCTAGGGCGGCCGGGCCGAGAGCGCCTAGTTGTCATGTTGCCCATCTAACTCCCCTCCGGACTTTCAAGGAAGCCTTGAAAGGACTTTATCCTCTACAAATTATGAGTCGTTCGACCTATTAGGCATAGATCGACTGGGCTATGCCCATGATGTGCAGGTTTGCGTCCATCGACACCCGGACGCATGCACCGGAAAGCCCCCACGAGCGGCTCGGCGACCGGGTCGCACCACTGCTTCTGCACGTTCGTCCGGCTGTCACCTGCCGTCAGAGTGGCTAACGACGTTGTAGATGACAGGTCACGCACCTGTTGGAAATTCGTGTAACGCCTGTGGCGGCCGCCACTGATCCGCCCACGCGCCCGACTCGCTCGTGCTTAGATCCTCCCCATGATGTGCCGGACCGCCCCCGCCACCGCACTCTTCGCACTCGTGACCCTCGCCGCCTGTGTGGTTCCAGCAGGCCCGGCGGCAGCAACCGCCATGCCACCCAACCCCTACGCCGGCCCGGACGGCACCTGGAACATGCACGGCGACGCCGGTGCCTCCGACACGACACCGTTCGAAGGTCCGGGGGCTGACCCCTGGCCAGCTCAGGCCGTGCCGCTGCCCGGGGTGTGCCCGACGATCCTCAGCGGCTCCGACGGGATGGTGCAGGCGCTGTGCACCGAATACCTCGACCGGGCACCCAGCCTCTACCTGCTCGACCCCACCACCCTTCTCCCCGTCGCCCGGCGCCACCTCTCGGCCGGCTCGCTGCTCGGCGGCGTCTATGCCTACGTCGACGACAGGTCCCGGCTCGTCACCGTCGACGGCTCCGGATCGCTGCTCTGGCTGGCGCACTCCAAGTCGCTGCTCGGCTGGTCGATCGACGTCGAGCGCGAGGTGCCGGTGAACCTGCCGGACGGAGATGCGGTCACCACCGTCGGACCGGGCTACGACGCCAACGTCTGGTTCGCCACCGCCCGGGGCCGCGCCGGCTACGTCACGCCGGACGGCGACGTCGTCACCGCCGGCCTCGGCGCCGGGGACGAGAAGGTCGCCAACTCCATCTCCAGCGCCCCGAGCGGGGTCGCGGTGACGACCGACCACGCGACGTACCTCCTCCGGGCCGACGAGGACGGAGACGGCGTGCGGACCGTCTGGCGCCAGGCGTACGACCGTGGGACGGCGCGCAAACCGGGACAGCTCAGCCACGGCAGCGGCTCGACGCCGACGTTCTTCGGAGAACGCACGGGCGCCGATCTCGTGGTGATCACCGACAACGCCAGCCCACGCGAGAACCTCCTTGTCTACCGGGCGCGCGACGGACAGGAGGTCTGCCGGCTGCCGATCCTCACCGATGAGAGCAGCGGCACCGAGAACTCGCCCGTTGCCTGGGGAAGCTCGGTCTACATCGCCAGCACCTACGGCTACCCCTACCCCGCGCAGGCGACCGAGGACGCGGGCGAGTCCGTCCCCGCCGAAGCCGACTTCGCCGGGGGCATGGAGCGCATCGACGTCGACGAGGAATCCGGCACGTGCCGCTCGGTCTGGCGCAACGAGGTTCCCTCGGCCGCCGTCCCGCGGCTCTCGCGCGCAGAGGACGTCCTCTACACCGTCAGCCGCCACGCCGACGGGTTGAACTGGCGACTGGCCCGGATCGACCCGGCTGACGGCGAGATCCTGTCCGAGACCTTCC
Source organism: Nocardioides sp. CCNWLW239 (assembly GCF_037137035.1). NCBI lineage: Bacteria > Bacillati > Actinomycetota > Actinomycetes > Propionibacteriales > Nocardioidaceae > Nocardioides > Nocardioides sp. CCNWLW239. The sequence goes on from NZ_JBBBNW010000001.1 coordinate 134,559, forward strand.
TCGGACTCGGGCCACTCGCCAACACCCTGCAGATGGTCGGCACCATCCTCCCCGACGGCACGCTCCTCCAGGGCACGCTCGCCGGGCTGGTCGCCGTGCGACGCTGAGGGGACTCTCACACGGACACCGCCGCCCGGAGAGCCGTATCCCGCCTAGGCTGGTGCCGTGGGGAAAGAGCAGACGCGCGGCCGTCGCGACGCGGACCTGACCGGACAGCTCGGCACCACGCTGAGACACTTCATGCACCTGGAGTCGACGAGCGCCGCGCTGCTGGTGATCGCCTCGTTGCTGGCGCTGGCCTGGGCCAACTCCCCGTGGTCGCACAGCTACGAGCACCTGTGGGAGACCGTGCTGTCGGTACGGTTCGGCGACGTCGGGCTCTCGATGGACCTGCACCACTGGGTCAACGACGGCCTGATGGTGGTCTTCTTCTTCGTCGTCGGCCTGGAGGTACGCCGCGAGCTCGTCGTCGGTGAGCTGACCGACCGTCGCCGCATGGTCGTGCCGTTGATCGCCGGTGCAGGCGGCCTGATCCTGCCCGCGCTGATCTACCTGCTGCTCAACCCGTCCGGCGAGGCGGCCCGCGGCTGGGGCATCGTGATCGGCACCGACACCGCGTTCCTGCTCGGCATGCTCGCGCTGGTCGGGCCGGCCGTCTCGACGCAGCTGCGCATCTTCCTGCTCACCCTGACCGTCATCGACGACATCGTCGCGGTGAGCGTCATCGGGGTGGCCTACACCGACCACCTCTCCATCGGCCCGCTGGTCGTCGCCGGGCTGGCACTCGTCGGCATCTTCGTGCTCGACCGGGTGAAGGTGTGGCGCGCCGGGCCCTACGTGTGCCTCGTCCTGATCGCCTGGGCCGCCACCCTCGGGGCCGGTCTGCATGCCTCGATCGCCGGGATGCTGGCCGGGCTGCTGGTTCCGGCCGCCGAGCCGACCCGGGCCCAGATGGAGGTCGCGACCTCGCGGTTCCGGGCATTCCGGCAGTCGCCGCTGCCCACGCTGCAGCGCGAGACCCGCGACGAGCTGACCCGCACGATCTCGGTCAACGAGCGGCTCCAGGAGTCGCTGCACGTGCCGACGAGCTACCTCATCGTACCGATCTTCGCGCTCGCCAACGCCGGCGTCGACCTGCGTGACGGGGTGCTCGGCGAGGCGCTGCGCTCACCGGTGACCTGGGGTGTCGTCGCCGGCCTCGTGCTGGGCAAGACGCTCGGGATCGGCTTCGGTGCGCTCGCTGCTACACGGCTCGGGCTCGGTCGGCTGCCCCAGGGAGTGGGCGGCGGACACGTCCTCGGCGGCGCGGCGTTGTCGGGAATCGGCTTCACCGTGGCGCTGCTGATCACCACGCTCGCCTTCGACTCGGAGACGCTGCAGCGCGACGCGATCGTCGGCGTGCTCATCTCCGTCGTCCTCGCCTCCGCGCTCGGCTGGCTGATCTTCCAGCTCTCCGCACGCTTCCTCGGTCAACGCGACGCGGCCCTGCCGAAGCTGCTCTCGCCGCCCGTGGACCCGTCGCGCGACCACATCTACGGAGACGAGGACGCCGAGGTGACCCTGGTCGAGTATCTCGACTACGAGTGCCCCTTCTGCGCGCGTGCCACCGGCACCGCCAACGAGGTCCGCGACTACTTCGGCCCCCGGATCCGCTACGTCGTACGCCACCTGCCTCTCCCCCAGCACCCCCACGCCGAGCTCGCCGCCGTCGCCGCCGAGGCGGCCGGACGGCAAGGACGGTTCTGGGAGATGCACAAGCATCTCTTCGACCACCAGAACGAGCTCGAGCACCAGGATCTGGCCGGTTACGCTGCCATGCTCGGGCTCGACGTCGAGCAGTTCCTGCGCGACCTGGAGGATCCCACGCTCGCCGAGCATGTTCGTGAGGACATGGCTTCTGCCACTGCCAGCGGGGCTCGGGGGACGCCTACGTTCTTCGTCGGGGATCGGCGGCATGAGGGGCGCTATGACGCTCGTACGCTGATCGCTGCTCTCGAGCGTTCGGCTACTGGGGAGAGTGCTCGGCTCGGGGTGCGGTCTCGGCGTTAGGTCTTGATCGTTTCGGGGCTCTGCTGGGGGCGCTCTTTTGTGGCTGGGGTGGGCCGCCGACCCTCCTTCTACGGTCTCTCGATCTGGACCGGCGTCAAGGACGCCCTTCGGGCGCCGGCTTCGCCGGCCGCCTTCGGCGGTCCTGGACTCCGGACCAGATCGAGAAAAAATTTGGCTGGCTATCGGGACGGCGGCCCCGGTGTGGCCGCGAGGCGTTGTCATGCTCGGGACGGCAAGGTTTCGCGGGATGAAGGGTGGCCCTTCGGGCCACTTACCAACCACAAGAGCGACGCTGTTCGCTCACCGCAAAACCACAGTTGACCTGCGCCTATGGATGGTTAGGTATCCAATCCGAGCGTAGAATCAGACCCATCACAACACGCCTCTGAACACGCCAGGGGGGAGGGGCAACAATGAGTCTGCACAGCGGGATCGACGCGACCACATCGAGCATCGACGCCTCCCTCGACGAACTCCTCGACCGGGACCCGATCTACTGGACTGCCTCCCAGAAGAAGGAGATGCTGGCCTGGCTCGCGAAGACCGAAGCACGACAGGCCGCATTGAGACTGCGGATCCTGGGTGCCTCCGGTGACATCGCTGCCGAGACCGGGGACAAGGACGCCTCCGCCTGGATGCGGGCAGAGCTTCTTGTCGACAGGGGTTCTGCCCGCTCCCAGATCAAGCTCGCCGGCGCGCTGAACAGATACGACCTGGTCGCCACCGAACTTGCCGCCGGCCAACTCTCAGAAGCGAAAGCCCAGGTCATCACCCGGGCCCTCGACACGATCGACACCGACCCCATCGCCACCCGCGAAGACCTGATCCTGGCGGAGAAGCTGCTGGTCGAAGAGGCCAGTCGGCTGACCGCCAACCAACTCCGCATCGCCGCGAGACGGGTTCTGGAACGAGTCGACCCGGTCCGGTTCGACGAAGCCGAAGCCAAAGCACTCCTCGCCGAAGAGCAACGCGCCTTACAGAAGACCGCACTGCGGATCTGGGACAACCGGGACGGGACTGTCGGGTTCGAGGGTGTGCTCCCGGTCGCGAGCGGAATCAGGTTCAAGACCATGGTCGAGGCCTACGCCCAGCCCCGTAAGCAGCAACTGGTGGAGAAGGGTGCGGCGCTGCCGCCGTGGGAACGACTCCTGGGCCACGGGTTCACGAGGCTGCTCGAGACCATCGACCCCACCGTCCTGCCCAGACACGGCGGTGACGCGACCGTCGTGAATGTTGTGATCTCCCTCGAGGATCTCCGCAAAGAACTCGGCACCGCGACCCTCGGGTACGACGAGACCAACGGCACCACCATCACCGCCGCCGAGGCCAGGAAGATGGCCTGCAACGCCACAATCATCCCCTGGATCCTCGGTGGTGACGGTGAAGTGCTCGACGCCGGTCGCGCGAGCAGGTTCTTCCAACCGATCCAGCGCAAAGCGCTCCGGTTGCAGCAGAAGTGTTGCCAGGCCGAGGGGTGTGACATGCCACCCGAGTGGTGCGACGCGCATCATCTCGATCCCTGGGCCGCCGGAGGAAGAACTGACCTCAAAGACGGGGTCCTGCTCTGCCCACACCACCACCGGCTCGCGCACCTACCGGCGTACACGCACGAGCGGCTACCCGACGGCACCATCAGATTCACCCGACGTCCCTAGGCCGGATCGGGCCCATCGACACGCCTGACGTCATGATCGCGGGGCGTCGTCTCGCAGGACAGTCGTCGAGGCGACGTCGGCTCGGTCGCCGCGGGAGTCGGTCGGGTGCAGCTGGGCGAGCGGGCGCCCGCTCTCGTCGACAAGTACGGAGTGCACCTCGCCCTCGGCGAACATGTGTCGCTCGCCCCACTGGCGCATCGCCACGATGACGGTGAAGAGATCGCGGCCCGCCTCGGTGAGGACGTAGACCTGACGGCGTCCGGATACCGCTGTCTCCCGCTCGAGGATGCCGCGATCGACCAGGCGACGAAGCCGGTCGGTGAGGATATTGCGCGCGACACCGGCGCGCTTCTGGAAGTCGGTGAACGAACGCGCGCCATCCATCGCGTCGCGGATGATCAACAGACTCCACCGGTCTCCGACGAGGTCCAGCATGCGCGCGACGGGGCAGGTGGGGTCGGTCCAGGTCACGTCGTCGACTCGCACGGCGGGCTTCACCATGTCTCCCTAATGAGTTGCAGATTGAAACTATTCTGCCACACTCCAATCAGTTTCAAATTGCTACTGATTGGAGTGCCATGGGACTCGCGCATGGTCGAAAGATGCTGCTCGCGATGGTCTGTTCCGCTGCGGTCGCGACGATCTACGTCGCCCAGCCCGTGCTCCCGCGGATCGGGCAGGACGTGGGAGTGCCTGAGTCTGACCTGGGATGGATCGTGGCGGCGGGTCAGTTCGGCTACCTGGTCGGGCTGGCTGTCTTGGTGCCGTTGGGAGACATGGTGGACCGTCGCAGGCTCATCGGGGGTCAGCTTCTCCTCGCCGCGGTCGGACTGCTGGTGACAGCGGTCGCTCCTGGCCTGTGGCTGCTGCTCATCGGCCTTGCGACGACGGGCCTGTTCGCTGCCGTCGTGCAGACCGCCGTCGCGTTCGCGGCTGACCTGTCGACGCCGGCCGAGCGTGGGCGCACCCTCGGAACCGTGACGTCCGGTGTCATCGTAGGAATCCTGGGGGCGCGCGTTCTGGCAGGAATCGTTGCCGGCGTGTGGGGATGGCGGAGCGTCTATGTCACGCTCATGCTGCTGCTCGTCGTGCTCTCGATCGTGGTGCTGAAGCTGCTGCCTGCAGACCACCGGTCGGATCCCAGGTCCTACGGCGACGTGCTGGCCTCGCTCGGGCGTCTCTTCCGCGAGCCTCTGTTCCTGTCGCGAGGCCTGATCGCCTTCTTCCTCTTCGCGTCCTTCGGAACGCTCTGGAGCGGTCTCGCCCTACCGCTGGAGGCTGAACCGTGGCATTTGAGCACGGGCGAGATCGGCATGTTCGGGATCGCCGGGCTCGTCGGTGCGTGGGGAGCTGCTCGGGCCGGCCGATGGGCCGACGCCGGCAGGGCCGACCTCGCGACCGGTGCCGCACTCCTATTGCTGGCGTTGTCCTGGATCGCGTCCGGGCAGGCGATGTGGTCGCTCTGGCTGGTGGTCGTCGGTGTCATCGTTCTGGACTTCTCGGTCCAGGCAGCGCACGTCAGCAACCAGTCACTTCTCACTGCTGCTTTTTCGGACCAGACCAGCAGCGCCATCGGCGGCTACATGATCTTCTACTCGCTCGGCTCCGTCCTCGGCGCGACCGCGACGACCAGCATGTTCTCCACGTTCGGGTGGACGGGATCTGCGGTCCTCGGTGCGGGCTTCGCGCTCTGCGGACTGCTCGTCTGGGCCCTCAGCCGGGGCACGGTCACGGGAACGCCACACGATGTTGCCGTTCACGGATCACTTCTTACTGGCGCGGGCTCTCGCGGGGGCGGAGCGCGAGCCAGGTCGCGAGCACGACAGCGAGGAGCATGACGACGTTGTGGGCGTATTTCGGCCCGGGCGCGACGTCGCCGATCAGGGGGAAGTAGGTGAACGCCAGCAATCCACGTTCCAGCAGGAACGCCGCACCGACAGCGGCCGTGTGACGAATCGTCCACGCGCGCTTCCGGGAGGCCAGGAGCACCAAGGCGCCGAGAGCCGACATGGTCAGGGCTGCGGCCGCCACGCCCAGCCAGGTCGCGGGCATCAGGTCGGGGACGAGTGCGAGGAGCAGCGTGACACCGAGGACCCACCAGATCGAGAGCGGGCGCCTCGCAGGTCCAGCGCCATCCGGTCGACGGTTCCGGGCGACGACGACGGCGAGGAGCACCAGGACGGCGACGACCGCGCCCGTGACAAGCAGCTGGGTCCGACTGCCCGAGCGTGACTCCGGGTCGGTCACGATCAGCAGTGCAGCGACGGCGTACGCCACCGCGGCGAAGGCCGTGCCGACGGGCCCCAGCCACGGCTTCTTGGCCCGGGTGGGCGCCCACGCCTCGGCCAGGGCGACGGGGGCGGCGAAGCTGAAGACGACGTGGCCGACGACGAAGGAGTAGGCGTTGTAGCCGCTGAGGCCCATCGACGCGATCAGGGTCGGCTCGCGGTTCTCCTCCCATCCTTCGTAGCCGCCGTAGTCGGCGCTGAACAGGGACTGGTCGATGAGGCCCGCCTGGGCCGTACCCAGCGCCGCGAAGACCAGCAGCAGGCTCGGCCAGCCCCAGCCCAGGCGCCGGGCGACGTCACGGGCGAGCAGCGCCGGTGCCCCGTAGAGGGCACCGAAGAAGACCAGCGCGAAGGCGATCCCACCCGGGTCGCCCGTGCTGTCGCCGTACGCCGCCAGCAGCTCGGCACCGATCCCGCACAGCACCAGCAGGCCCACGATCTGGAGCACGATGGTCCGGTCGCGTCGCGGCCGGTCCTCAGCGTCTCGCGCCGTCGAGCGGCGTGCCGCCAGCAGGCGCCGGACCAGGGCGTACGCCGCGACCGCCAGCCCCACCACCTGGACCCATCGTGCGACGGCGACCGGCAGCCCCCGCTCACCGATCAGATCCGGCCCGATGCCGGAGCCGACCGAAGCGACCGACACCACCGTCACCGCGAGCAGCCCGACGACGGCACCGAACGCACCGCGCCACCACCAGGTGACTGCCGCGCCGATCACCAGGATCGGTACGCCGGGCGAGATCCGGATCCCGCCGTCCGATGCCGACGGGCCGACGACACCCAGGACGAGCAGGGCGAGCACCGCGACCAGAAGTCCGGCGAGACCCAAGCGTTGACAGCGCATTGGCTCAGGCTATGGAGCCGCCGGCCGGGCCACATCGTCCTTCGGTCGTCGTGGCCCCGACTTTGGTCGTGTCAGCCTCAGGCCTCCGGCGACGACTCCTCCACCGGCGACTCCCCCACCGGCGACTCGTCGGACGACGTCTCCGCCACAGGAGTGTCCTGGCGCTGCGGACGCCAGAAGGCGGCAAGCAGGAGCGCAGTGCCGAGGACACCGACGCCGAGGGCGACCGCACCGCCGATCCAGCCGTCGTAGACGATGTCGAGGGCCGAGTCGAGCGAGATCGTCCCGGGACCGGTGACGCCGAGCACGACGGCGACGACGGCCAGGATCATCACGTACTCCCAGCCGTCCTTGAAGACGAAGAACCCGTTGGGCCGGTGTGCCAGCAGCGCGGCGACGAGCATCACCGAGACGACCGCGGCGGCAGCCAGCGGGGTGATGAGCCCCAGGATCAGCAGCACACCGGCACCGATCTCGGTCACCACGCTCGCCCACGCCTGCAGGGTCCCGTGGCGCAGACCGAGGCTCTCGAACCAGCCTGCGGTGCCGGCGATCTTGCCGCCTCCGCGCCAGTGGTTGACGCCGTGAGCGATCATCGTGCCTCCGACGGCGAGTCGGAGCAGCATCAGGGCAAGATCGACGGGGTCCATCACAGAGTTCCTCAGTGTTGTCGGTTCGGAGGGCCCACCCTAGTGGTCTGACCATGATCCGACGGACAGCGTCGACGGGGAGGCCGTAGGCTCCCCAGGTGCTGCTGCTCGGAGTCGCCCTCGCGCTGGGTTCGGCGGTGGCCCACGCCGCGTGGAACACGGCGTCCAAGACCATCGCGCCCGCGGGCCGGCCGGCACTGTGGGCCGTGGCGATCGTCGAGTGCTGCCTGGTCCTCACCGTCACCACGATCGTGATGATCGTGCGCGGGCACGGTTTCGCGGTCTCGTGGGAGCTGCTCCTGCTCTCCCTGGGCAGCACTGCGATGCATGCGCTGTCGATGGGCCTGGTCCAGGTCGCCTACCGGGACTTCGACGTCAGCCAGATCTACCCGCTCTCGCGCGGTCTGGCGCCGGTCGTCGTCGCGCTCACCGGCATGGTCGTGCTGGGGCAGTGGCTGAGCTGGGCGCAGTGGAGCGGCGTACTCCTGATGGCGGCGGCGGTGGTGGCGCTGCTGTTCGAGACCGTCCGCACCCGCGGCTCGCTGCAGGCGAAGCCGCTGCTCTGGTCGTTCTGCATCGCCGCCTCCATCGCCGGCTACACGACCTACGACGGCTGGGTGGTGGTCGAGCGCGGCCTCGACCCGATCGCCTACTACGCCGTCGGCACGGTGATCCAGGTGGTGCTGTGGAGCGTGATCGTGCGCGGGAAGCATGCCGACGGGCTGCGCCAGCTCAGGATCCACGCGCGCACCGTGGCGGTGCTCGCCGTGCTGATCCCCACCTCGTACGTCCTCAGTCTCTACGCCACCCTGCACGCACCCGTCTCGGTGGTGGCGGCGGTGCGCAGCTCGAGCCTGATCTGGGTCGCGCTCTCCGCGGCGCTGGTGCTGCACGAGCCGATCGGAAAGGTACGCCTCGTCGCCACGATCCTCGCCGCAGCGAGCGTGGTCGCGATGGTGGTGTGACCCGTCGCGGTCGAGGCATCGGCGGCTTCGTCGGTGAGGTTGAATCGCAGGTCCGCTCGTCACCGTCGGCCTCGATCGAGCGCGGCCGACGATGACGAGCGCCGGACCCTCAGACCTCGGCGTGCTTCCTCGACGGCGACTCGTCCGTCGTCGGGGTCGACACGACGCTCTGGTCGAGCTGGACGATGTCGAGTCCGCCGCGGTCCCGGCTGGCGACCAGCGCGGCCAGGGAGATCGCCGAGAAGCTCATCCACAGCACGCCCACCAGCCACAGCGAGCCACCGCCCAGGACCACCAGGGTCGAGGCGATCATGGGCGTGAACCCCGCCCCCAGCGTGGAGGCCAGCTGGTAGCCGATCGAGGTGCCGGAGTAGCGGACCGAGGTGGGGAACAGCTCCCCGGCGAAGGCTCCGTACGGGCCGGAGTTGAACCCTTGGACGACGGAGAGGCCGAGGAAGATCGCCAGGAAGAAGCCGACGGTCGACCCCATGTCGAGCAGCATCATCACCGGCATCGCGAGCACCATCGCCACGGCGTTGCCGGCGATGAGGACCCGGCGCCGGCCGAGTCGGTCGGACAGCTTGGAGGCGATCACGATCATGACCACGGTGCACACCCCACCGAGCGCCTTGACGTTGAGCACCTCGGTCGCGGACAGCACTGCCTGCTGCACGGCGAATGCCACCGCCCAGGCGCCCATCAGCCCCTGCGTCATCTGGCCGGACAGCCCGACCAGCACTGCGGTGAGCAACGAGCGGGGGTGCTCGCGGACGAGCTCCGCGGCCGGGACCCGGCGCCGGCTCTTCTCGGCGCTGGCGGAGAGCTCCTTGAAGACTCTCGACTCGCTGACTCGCATCCGGATGAACAGCGCCAGCGTCATGAACACGGCCGAGAGCAGGAAGGGGATCCGCCAGCCCCAGGTCAGGAAGTCGTCGTCCGGCAGCGCAGTCATCGCCGAGAGGATCAGGGTGCCGGTCACCGTGCCGATCGGTGCGCCCATGTAGGCGAAGGCGGACGCGAATCCACGTGACTCCTTCGTGGAGTTCTCGAAGGCGAGGAGCATCGCGCCACCCCACTCCCCGCCGACCGCCACGCCCTGAACCACTCGCAGCGTGACCAGCAGGATCGGCGCGAGGATGCCGACCTGATCACTGGTGGGCAGCAACCCGATCAGCGTCGACGAGATGCCCATCAGCAGCACCGTTCCGACCAGGATCGTCTTGCGTCCGTACCGGTCCCCGAGATGACCGAAGACGAGGCCGCCCAGCGGCCGGGCGACGTACCCCGCCGCGAGGGTGGCGAACGAGACGATCAGCGCGGTGGTCGCGTCCAGGTCGTTGAAGAAGACCTGGTTGAAGACGATCCCGGCCGCGGTGGCGTACAGGATGAAGTCGTAGTACTCGACCGCTGTGCCGATCGCGCTGGAGAACAGGATCCGGCGCATCTCCGCCGGCGACGCGTGATAGCCCGACGAGTCCGGCGAGGTGGAAGTGCTCTGTGACATGGGGGGCTCCTCAGCTTCTGGCCGCGGCCGACGCGGGGGCGACGTCGGCCGACCGGCCGAACGGAATGATGGCGAGGTCGTCGGGGACGCTGAACGGGCCGGAGTAGGTCTCGCCGGCGCGCTCCCAGACCTCGGGCGCGTCATAGCTGGGCACGAGGTGGTGGAGGGCGAGATGCCGTGCGCCCGCACGGGCGGCGATCTCGCCGGCCTGGAGCGGGGTCGTATGCGCCCGCCGGTGGTGGTCCATGGTCGCCTGCAGCATCTCCGCATCGGTGTACTGCCGGGCCAACGAGTCGAGGTTGATCGCCTCGTGCAGCAGCAGATCGGTGTCCGTGGCGAGGCGCACCAGGTTGTCGCACGGCGCGGTGTCGCCGGAGATGGTGACCGACCCGGCTGCGGTGTCGAACCGGTAGGCGAAGGCCGGAGCGGTCGGATGGTGCGAGACCAGGATCGCCGAGACGGTCACACACTCGTCGACATGGACCACGATCGGTTCCATCGGTGGCGCGACCCGCCCGTCGGGGTCGAAGCCACACTCGTCAGGGATCGCGATCTCCTCGGCGCGGAACTGGTCGGCCGGAGACTTCGCGAGGGAATCGAAGATCCTGTCGTTCGCGTCGGTGGCGTACGCCGCCAGGAGCCCGTCGATCAGGCCGCGAACCCCGGGGGTCGGCTGAGCCGGCGCGATCGGTTCGGGCGTACGCATCGCTCGCGACGAGAGCGGCGGCAGCTTCCCCCGATCGCCCGGCCCGATGACCGGGATCGCCTCGGGGACGGAGTCCTTGAGCTCGAACGCGCCGAAGAGCAGCAGCGCGGGCAGGTCGACGACGTGGTCGGAGTGCAGGTGGGTGACGAAGACGCCGCGCAGGTCCGCCATCGACAACCCGGCTCTGTTGGCCTGGCGGCCGGCGCCGTAGCCGCAGTCGACGAGATACCAGGAGTCGTCGACGACCACGGCGGTGGCGATGCCGGCACGCGGCTCGCCTCGGTGGTCGCTCCACCAGCGGGGGCCGCCCGCCGTCCCGAGGGTGACGACGTAGGGGATGGATTCAGTCACGGGGGTTCCTTTCGGATCAGCTTCACCTCAGCGTGATCCCCGCCACATCATTTGTCTAACTAGAGTTCTTTGGGTTTCGCATAAGGTGAGCTAATGCACGAGGTCACCCTGCGTCAGCTCGAATACTTCGCCGCGATCGCCGAGACCGGGACGGTCACCGCGGCAGCCCAACGATGCAATGTGTCGCAAGGGGCGGTCAGCCTCGCGCTCGCCGAGCTGGAGCGACTGGTCGGAGCGACCCTGGTCATCCGCCGACGCGGCAAGGGGGTGGCACTGACACCCGAGGGCACGATCGTCGCCGCCCGGGCGCGGCAGGTCACCGACCAGGTCGCGGACATCGCGACGGTGGTCGAAGAGTTCCATGGCCGGCTCTCGGGCCGGATCGTGGTGGGCGTCTTCCGCACGCTGGCCATGTATGCCATCCCTCACCTCATCGACTGGTTCGCGCAGCATCACCCGGGCGTCGAGCTCGACTTCGTCGAGGGCTCGGGCCCGATGATCCAGGACGAAATGCTGGCCGGCCGGGTCCAGGTGTGTGCGATCTACGAGGCTCAGCTCGCCGCCGGGTGCTCGGGCCTCGAGCTGCACGACGCGCGGCGGATGGTGGCCCTCAGCCCGGATCACGAGCTCGCCCGGCTCGACCGGATCAGGATGGACGACCTCGCCGGCCACCCGGCGATCCTCGTCGACGAGGAACCCGCTCTCCGCCGCACCCTGGCGGCCTTCGAGGTGGCCGGCGTGGTCCCGCGCGTGATGTGGCGATCCGCCAGCGTGCAGGCGATCCAGAACGTCGTCGGCCGCAACCTCGCCTACTCCCTGCTCATGCAGCCCACCAGCACGAGTCCCGAGGGCCGCCCGCTGACCTACCGCCCGCTGACTGACGGCGTGCCGCGCAACGCGGTCATGGCCTCGCTGCCCACCGGGCTTCGCCCGACCCGTCTGATCGGCGAAGCGCTGGTCGCTCTCCAGGAGGATTGGCACCCCTCGCCCTGACCCGGGCGACGGGCGATCCGGGTCGACCCCGCTCAGCGCGGAGCCAGGATCCGCAGCTGGAGCATCGCCGCGAAGCGCTGCTCCGGGTCGGAGAGGTCCAGGCCGCTGACCTGCTCGAGCCGGCGCAGCCGGTAGCGCAACGTGTTGGGGTGGATGAAGAGAGCCGCGGCGGCGGTGCGTACGTCTCCGTTGGCGTCCAGCCAGGCGTCGAGGGTCTCGGCGAGGCCGGAGTCGTTGCGCTCGTCGTAGTCGAGCAGCCGGGCGATCGGCCCGACCGGACGCTCCCCTCGGGCCGCGGCCAGGTCGCGGAGCTCCAGGAGCAGCGACTGGGTGTAGACGTCGGAGAGCCGCGCCACCGAGCGAGAAGCGGTCGCCGGAGCGACGCCGTCGCGGAGCACCCGCAGCGCCCGGTTGGCGGCCTCGCGCGAGGCCACGATGGCGCTGACGTCCGAGCCGACACCACCGACACCGACGACGACCGGCAGCCGGGCACCGAGACGCTCGCAGAACTCCCGGGCCAGCCGGGTCGCCCGCTCCTCCGGTTCGGCCCCCTCGCCGCGCAGCGGCACCAGGGCGTAGACGATCCCGCCGACCACGGCGACGGCCGAGGCCGGCACGGCGGCCGAGAGGTGCACGGCGAGCGCGTCAGCAGCGCGGACCAGGCTGCTGGCGTCGTCCGGGTCGGGCTCGTGCTCGGCCGACGGCTCGTGCCGCAGGGCCAGCGCGAGCACGACGACCGCCCGGCCGGCGAGGCCGAGCCGGCCCAGCGCGTCCCGCGCGCCGGCACCGCCCTCGAGCACGGTGCTGACCAGGTCCGTACGCAGCCGCCGCTGCACGTCGGCACCGGCCCGCACGCGCAGCATGTGCAACGCGACCAGGCTGGCGGCGTCCCGCATCGCCGCACTGCGCTCAGGGGTGACCTCGCCGTCCATGGCGGCCCAGATCGAGCCGAGGACCTCGTCGCCGGCACGCACCGCGATCGCGACCCGCTGCTTGCTGATCCGGTCCTCGTCGAGCCGGGCGGGGTCGACGACGACCGGCCGGTGCTCGCGGTAGAGCTCGCGGAAGACCCCGAGGTCGGTGAGCATCCGCGCATAGCGCTCGGGCACCTGGCGGCCGATGACGGTCTCCACCCGCGAGGCGTCGGCCTCGTCCTGACGACCGGAGAAGGCGAGCACCCGGGAGCTGCGGTCCTCGATCGTGACCGGCGCGTCCAGCAGGGCGCCGATCGCGTTGGCGACCGCGAAGAGGTCGCCCGAGGGCAGTCCGCCGAGCGTCTCGGCCTCGGCGGGGCCGATGTCGCCCTCGGCGAGCAGTGATCGCAGCAGCGCGGTCAGCTGCGCCCACGTCGCCCCGCGGCGTAGGCCGAGCAGGGCGATCCCGGCCTCCTCGACCGCGGCGGTCAGCTCGGAGGTCAGCACCACCGGCGCGCGGACGACCAGCCCGACCGCACCACGCCTCCCCACCTCCCTGACAAGACCGGGCAGCTCGCCCGCCGGCACCCCGACGGCCAGGACCAGCGCCCCCGCCGGGTGGACCGGCTCGTCGTCGGGGTCGTGGATGACCACTCCCCCGATCTCGCCCTCGTGGGCCGGGTCACCCGCCAGCAGCTCCAGCAGCGAGTCGCCGAGGTCGTCGAGGACCCGCCCCAGGCTCGCACGCGGACGCTGGCTCACGCCCGGCATCCTAGGTGGTTGCCGAGGCGAGGGGGATCCATTCGGTCGAGGTGGTGAACGACTCCAGGACGTCGGGGATCGGCGTGACGCCCAGCCCTGGCCCCGTGGGGACGCTCATGTAGCCGTCCTCGATCGTGAGCGGCTCGGTGATGTCGGTCCGGTAGAACCGGTCGGAGGCGGAGATGTCACCGGGAAGCGTGAACCCGGGCAGCGCACCCAGGGCAGCGTTGGCGGCGCGTCCCAGGCCGGTCTCGACCATGCCACCGCACCAGACCGCGAGACCGTGCGCGGCAGCGAGATCGTGGATGCGTACGGCCTCCAGGTATCCGCCCACACGGCCTGGCTTGATGTTGATGATCGAGCAGGCACCGAGGGTGATCGCCGCCGCCGCGGTCTGCGCGGAGACGATCGACTCGTCGAGACAGACCGGCGTGCTGATCTGCCGGGCCAGCGTCGCGTGGCCGAGCACGTCCTCCTCCTCCAGCGGCTGCTCGATGAGCAGCAGGTCGAAGGGGTCGAGCTTGGCGAGGTGGCGGGCGTCGCGCAGCGTGTAGGCGGTGTTGGCGTCGACCTGCAGCGGGATGTCGCCGAATCGCTCGCGGACCGCGGTCACCGGCTCGATGTCCCAGCCGGGCTCGATCTTGAGCTTGATCCGTACGTAGCCGGCGTCCAGGTAGCCGCCGACCACCTCCAACAGCTGCGGGATCGAGTCGAAGATGCCGACCGAGACCCCGCTCGGCACCCGGCCGTGCACGGCGCCCAGCTCCCGGGCCCAGGAGCGCCCGGCCGCGCGCAACTCCGCGTCGAGCACCGCCATCTCCAGCGCCGCCTTCGCCATCCGGTGTCCCTTGAACGGCTCCAGGACCTTCCCGACCGCGTACGCCCCGTGCTGCTCCAGCTCGCCGGGGGCCTCCGCCAGGGCCGGGAGCAGGAATCGGCGGAGCACGTCAGCTGTCGCCTCGACGTACTCGGAGGAGTAGAGCGGATCGGCCATGGCGACGCACTCGCCCCAGCCCTCGCTCTGCGAGGTGACCGCCCGCAATAGCAGGATGTCGCGCTCGGTCTGGGTGCCGAAGGAGGTCCGGAACGGCGACACCAGCGGCATCGACACCCGGCGCAGCTCGACCCCCTCCAGCTTCATGCCTTCCTGCGTCATCTGGTTCCTTCCTCGGTGCTGGTCGTCTCGGTGCTGGTCGTCTCAGACCTAGTCGTCCCGGTTCTCGTGTCGGGGCCCCTCTCGACGAGCAGATAGCCCTTGTCGCGGTGGAACCCGGCCACGTGGCCCGACTCCAGCCCGCTCAGCAGCTGCTCGCGGACCTTCGTACGCCACTCCCTGGCCGTGGCTGGATCGGTGATCCGCAGCGCCTCGATGTCACCGGGCACCTCGACCCAGGAGCCCCCGGGCACGTCGGCGACCTCGACCGGCCGGCCACTACACGCGGCCGCGACCTCCGGCGAGTCCAGCTCCCAGTGCACCAGGATCCGGTCGCTGGCGTCCTCGGCATCGTTGATGCCGTCGGCCATCGACCCGTAGAAGTCGGGGAGATACTCGGCCACCCGAGCGCCGAGCTTGGCCAGGTTGAAGTAGGCGTTGCGGGCCACCAGCGGGTCGAAGGTCCACTCCATCAGCGTGATGCCGTGCTCCAGGCACCACGCCCGCTGGTGCAGCTTCAGTGCGAGGCCCGCGTGCCTCCCCGCCATCGCCGGGACCACCCCGGCGATGTGGCTGTGCATCGTCCGGGCAGCCGGGACCGAGTGGAAGCCGACGCAGACGCCGACCATCTCTCCGCCTGAGCCCTCAGCACCTGAGCCGTCGTTGCCCTCGGTCTCGTCGAACGCGCCCGCTACGTAGCCCTCGGCCTTGCGCATCGCGCGCATGACCTCGGCCCCGAGCGGCGGGTTGTCCGGCACGCCCCAGATCCCGGCGAGCACCTGCTCGGCGCGCTGCAGCTCCACGATGCCGTCGAGCTCGCGGACGGTGATCCGGGCGGCCGCAGCGGCCCGGGCGTATGCCCCCCATGCCTCGGTCACGGCCGGCCTCGCGGTGGGTCGGCAGGGCCGTCCAGGAGCTCCTGCAGCAGACCGTGCAGCAGCACGGTCCGGTCGACGAGCCGGTCGACCAGGACGTGCTCGTCCTCGGCGTGCGCGCCGCCGCCGACCGCACCCAGCCCGTCGAGCGTCGGCGTGCCGACGCCGGCGGCGAAGTTGCCGTCGGAGGCTCCGCCGACCGCCGCCTGCCCGGGCACCGGCAACCCGAGCCGGGAGGCCACCGAGACGGCGCGGTCGAAGAGCTCCGCCGACAGCTCCGCCTCCAGCGGTGGCCGGTTGATCCCGCCGTGCACGACCAGCTTCGCGCCCTCGAGGGCGGGCTCCAGGGCCCGGATCCCGGCATCGACCCGCTCCTGCTCGGCACAGCTCCAGGCGCGTACGTCGACCGTGAACCGCGCCGCGGCCGGCACCGTGTTGAGCGTGGTGCCCGATGTCGCGGACGTCGGCGTCACCGTCGTCCCCGCGGCCAGGTCGGAGAGCGCCGCCACCGCCGGCACCTGCTGGGCCAGCTCGAGCGTCGCGTTGACCCCGTTCTCGGGCTCCAGGCCGGCGTGAGCGGCCCGCCCGATGATCTCGATCTCATACATCGAGGTGCCCTTGCGGGCGGTCTTGAGCTCACCGCCGTCGGCCGAGGCCTCGAGCACCAGCACCGCGGACGCCTGCCGGGCCTCCGTCTCGATCAGCGCGCGCGAGGACGGCGAGCCGAGCTCCTCGTCGCCGGTCACGAGCAGGCAGACACCCTCGGCCGAGGGCAGCGCGGCGACCGCGTGGAAGGCCATCACCAGCCCGGCGAGCATGTCGAAGCAGCCCGGGCCGCGCAGGACACCGTCGTCGACGGCGTACGGGATCCTGGCCAGGGTGCCGTGCGGCCACACCGTGTCGTGATGGCCGAGCAGCAGGACCCGGGGCTCAGGGCCGAGACGCCAGCGCAGGTGAGTGACGCCGTCGACGACCAGACGCTCCGGCGGTGCGCCGAGGAGGTCGGCGCCGAGACGTGCCACGACTTCGGCCGAGCGGGCGACGGCGTCCAGGTCAGCCGACGGCGACTCGATCTCGACCAGCTCCCGGATGTCGGCCAGGAGCTGCTGGAGATCGATCTGAGGATGACTCATTCAGGCCTTCTTCGGGGTCGCGCGGGCACCGAAGTGGATGTACTCCTCGCCGGTCGGCAACGTGTAGAAGCGTACGGGATAGTAGGCCGCGGACTTGTCGGGCTTGACCGCGAAGATCGCCTCGCCGACCGGCACCAGCTCGTGCACCTCCGGCTCGGAGGCGCCCTCCAGCTCGGCGACGGGCCCGGAGACGGTCGTCCGCATCACCGGCTTGCCGTCGAGGACCAGGATCTCCTGCAGCACCGACTCGCGTGCGTACTCGCCGAGGAACGGCGTGATGTCGGCCGCCGGCGCCTCGTCGGGCACCTCGAAGCGGTCCGGGAGGCGTACGTCGGCGAGCTCGGCGAAGATCTCCTCGTAGAGGTCCTGGAACAGCGGGATCGCGCTGCCGACGTTGGTGTTGAGCGAGACCGCGATGCCCGCCTCGGGGACGAGCCGCAGGAACGCGGCCTGGCCGATGGTGTTGCCGTCGTGACCGATCGCGCGCACGCCGTTCCAGTCGCAGCGGAACCAGCCCAGGCCCCAGGAGTCGCCGAGCAGGTCCTTCTCCGGGCACTCGACCTGGTAGGCGGCCATCGCCGCCACCGAGTCGGCCGAGAGGACCTGGGCGCCGTCCTTCGCCCGCCCGCCGTTCATGTGCATCCGAGCGAAGGCGAGCACGTCGGTGGCGGTCGCGGTGATCAGGCCGGCCGGACCGCACGAGCGCGGCAGCCCCCAGACCGGGGCCACGGTGAGCTCCTCGCCGCTGCCGAGGTGGCCCATGGCATGGGCGAACACCATCGCCTCCTCGGGCAGGGTGCCGGTGTGGGTGAGGCCGAGCGGGGTGAACAACCGCTCCTTCATCGCCTGGTCCCAGGTCTTGCCGGTCACCGCCTCGATGACCCGGCCGAGCAGCACGTAACCGGAGTTGCAGTAGGACCAGGTCGCGCCCAACGGGTGGTTCTGGGCGGCCTCGCCGAGGCGGGCGACGTACTTCTCCAGCACGTCGTCACCGCGGCCGGTGTCGGTGAAGACGTCGCCGTCGATGCCGCTGGTGTGAGTGAGCAGGTGGCGGACGGTGACCTTCTGGGTGACGTCGGGGTCACGCAGCTCGAGGTCCTCGAGGATCTCCTTGACCGGGGTGTCGAGGGTGAAGCTGCCCACATCGACCAGCTGCATCACCACGGTCGCGGTCCACACCTTGGAGATCGAGCCGATCTGCCAGACGGAGTCGGTCGTGGCGGGCTGGCCGGTGCCGACGTGGAGCACTCCGGTGGCGGTGGTGAACAGCTCGTCCTCGGCCCCGTCGCGGCCGACGCGGAGGATGCCGAGCTGGGCGCCGGGGACGCCGTGCTTCTTCGCCAGCTCGGTGAGCCGGTTCTCCCAGTGGGCGGTGTCGATGGTCGTCTCGGTGGTCATCGGGTCTCCTTCGTGAGGGGGTGCGGGGCGCCACCGGGGACGGCGGCGAGAAGAGTGCGGGTGTAGTCGTGGGTGGGGCGCTCGAGGACGTCGGCGGCCGGGCCGTGCTCGACGATGCGGCCCTCGCTCATCACCGCGACCGTGTCGGCCACGTAGCGCACGACGGCGAGGTTGTGGGAGATGAAGAGCATCGAGAGTCCGAGCTCGCGCTGCATCTCGCGGACGAGATTGAGTACGGCACCTTGGACCGAGGCGTCCAGCGCCGAGGTGATCTCGTCAGCGATGAGCACCGTCGGCCTGCCGGCGAGGGCCCGGGCCAGCGCGACCCGCTGCCGCTGCCCGCCGGAGAGGCTGCCCGGGCGCTGGCCGGCGCGACCCGGATCGAGGTGGACCAGGTCCAGGAGCCGCGCGACCTCGCTCGTCCGCTCGCCCCGCGAGGGCCGTCCGGCGATCGCCTCCGCGATGCTCTCGCCGATGCTCATGCGAGGGTCGAGGGAGGAGTAGGGGTCCTGGAAGACCATCTGGACTCCCGACCGGGCTTCGGATCGGGCTCCCGACCGGCGTCCGGCGGGGACACCGTCGACCAGGATCCGTCCGCCGCTGACCGGCACCAGCCCCACGGCCGTCCGGGCCAGGGTCGACTTGCCCGAGCCGGACTCCCCGACCAGTCCGACGATCGAGCCGTCGGGCACCTCCAGGCTCACCTCGTGGAGCACCTCGGTCCGACCGAACCGCGCACTGACCTGCTCGAAGACCAAGCTCATACCCGCGCCTCCTTCTCCAGCTCGCTCGGGAGCGGCTCGCCCGCGCGCCAGCACGCGACGCCGTCGACGAGCACGGGCTCCTCGGTGAGGCACTGGTCGGTCGCGAGCGGGCACCGGGCCGCGTACGCGCAGCCGGGCGGGACCGCGGCCGGGTCGACCGGCTGCCCGGGGATGGTGGCCAGCGGCTCGTCCAGGGGCGTGGTCATCGACGGCACGGCGGCGACCAGCGCCCGGGTGTAGGGGTGCCGGGCACCGTCGCGCAGATCGGCGGCGGCGACCTCCTCGACGATCCGGCCGGCGTACATCACCAGCACCCGGTCGCAGACCTCGCCGATGACCGACACGTCGTGGGAGATCAGCAGGATCGCGGTGCCGTGCTCACGGCGCACCGTGGCCAGGAGCGCCAGGACCTGCTTCTGGACGGTGACGTCGAGGGCGGTCGTGGGCTCGTCGGCGATGATCAGCCGGGGCGTGCCCATCAGGCCCATCCCGATCATGGCGCGCTGCCGCATGCCGCCGGAGAGCTCGAACGGGTATGCATGAGCGGCCCGCTCCGGGTCGCGCAGGCGCACCGCTCGCAGCCGGTCGACGGCTCGGGCGAGCGCCTCCCGCCGGCCGAGACCCTGGTGGAAGCGGCTCACCTCGGCGAGCTGCGGCCCGACCCGCATCGCCGGGTTGAGCGAGGTCATCGGGTCCTGGAAGACGACCGCCATGGACGTGCCGAGCAGGTCGTCGTGGTCGCCACCGTCCTGCAGGTGGGTGCCGCAGAAGGTGACGCCGCCGGCCACGTGGCCGGGCTCCTCGACGAGCTGGGCGATGGCGAGCGCGGTGAGCGACTTACCCGACCCCGACTCCCCCACGATCCCCACGGACTCTCCGGCCCGCAGTGAGAAGGAGACGCCGCGGACGGGGGTCGCCGGGGCCGACGGTCCGGGGAATGAGACGGCGAGATCGCGTACGTCGAGCACCGTCTCCTCAGCTGGAGCAGGCATCTCGGGTGCAGCCGTGCGGACCGGCACCGACCAGGCCCGCGGGCCGACGGCCGGCGTCACCCCGAGCGCCCCGGCGATCGCCTCGCCGGTCAGGTTGAAGGCGAGGCCGGCGATGACGACCGCGATCCCCGGCGCGAGCGCGGCGAGCGGATGGACGTAGATCCCGGCCAGACCGTCCTGCATCAGCCGTCCCCAGTCGTAGGCCGGCGCCTGCACGCCCAGGCCGAGGAACGAGAGCCCGGCGAAGGCCAGCAGCGCGCCGCCGGCGGCGATGGTGGCGTTGACGATGAGCGGCTCGCCGATGTTGGGCAGCACGTGCCGCAGCAGGATCCGGACGCGCCCGACGCCCGCGATCCGGGCCGCGGCGACATAGTCACGGGAGCCGACGCCCGCGATCAGGGTCTGGCACAGCCGGGCGAACGTGGGGGCACCGGCGAACCCGATCGCCAGCACCGCTCCCCGAGCGCCGACGCCGAAGACGGTGGCCAGGCAGAGGACGAGGAGCAGACCCGGGAAGGCGACCAGGATGTTGACCAGCGCGGTCACCGGGCGCCCGAGCCTCGGTCCGAGCAGCCACGGCAGCGACCCGAGGAGCAGTCCGGCGAGCACGGCGATCCCGGTCGCGGCCAGAGCGAGGGTGATCGAGAGCCTGGTGGCCACCACGGTCCGCAGGAACAGGTCACGGCCCAGGTTGTCGGTGCCGAACCAGTGCTCCGCCGACGGCCCCGCGAGCAGGTCGTCGGTGTCGACCGCGGTCGCCCGGTCGCCCAGGATCAGCGGAGCCAGGACGGCGACCAGCAGCACGAGCCCGAGCAGGGTCGCACCGACCGCCCCCACCGGCGTACGCAGCGCCCGCATCATGCCTCCCCGATCGTCGAACGGGGGTCGAGCAGTGCGAGCAGGAGGTCGACGAGCGTGTTGACCAGCAGCACGATCCCGCCGTAGACGAGCACGGTGCCCTGCACGACCGGATAGTCCTTGGTGACGATCGACTCCACGATCTTGCTGCCCAGCCCCGGCCAGGCGAAGACGTTCTCGACCAGCACGGTGCCGGCCACCATCGAGGCCAGCAGCATCCCGCCGAGGGTCAGCGTCGCGGTGACCGCGTTCGGGAGCGCGTGCACCAGGTGGATCCTCCGTGCGGGGAGCCGCTTGGCCCGTGCCGTGCGGACGTAGTCGGACTCCAGCACGGAGGTCATCTCGACGCGCACGATGCGGGCGAGCATCGCGGCGGGCCCGATCGCGAGGGCGAGGACCGGCAGGACGTAGGAGGCGGCGCCGTCCTCGCGACCCGCGACCGGGAGCCAGCCGAGGCCGACAGCGAAGACGGCGACCAGGATCACGCCGATCAGGAAGTCGGGGATCGAGCCGATCACGACGCTGCCGGAGGCGAAGCCCAGCGACGTACGCTGCCGACGGCCGCGCCGGGTCGCGACCGCCACGGCGACACCGAGCGGCACGGCGATCAGGAGGGCGAGCGCGAAGGCGAGCAGCCCGAGCGAGACGGTGGCGCCGAGCCGCTGGGCGATCGTCTCGCCGACCGGCAGCTGGGTCTGGATCGACTCCCCGAGGTCACCGTGGAGCAGACCACCCAGATAGTGCAGGTACTGCACGGGGAGCGGGTCGTCGAGGCCGAGCTCGGCGCGACGTGCCTCGACGAGCTCCGTGGGCGCCGTCGTCCCGAGCGCCGCCCGCACCGGGTCACCGGGGACCAGATGGATCATCAGGAACGCGGCCGTGACCAGCACGAACAGCGACACCAGCAGCCGGCCGCCCCGGCGCAGAGCGAAACGGGTCCACCGTCCGCCCGCGCCGGGGACGAGGCCGCGCCTGGGACGCGCACCCGCCGCTGCCGTCGCTGATGCCATGCTCAACCCAGCATCCTGATGCTCGTCGGGACCACGCTGCCCACGACCTCGAGCTCGGCGCCCTGAGAGAAGAACGGCAGCAGGTTGTTGGCGAAAGGCACCACGTCGTTGGCCTGGAACAGGCTCGCCTCCGCGGCCAGCCAGTCCGCGCAGCCCTCGGCGCCGTTCTTGCCCATCGCCGTCTTCACGGCGGCGTCGTAGTCGGCGTTCGCGATGCCGGCGAAGTTGTTCCCACCCTCGGCAGGAGCCGGACCGGAGAGGAACGGCACGATCTGGTCGGGAGTGTTGATGTTGACCGGCTCCCAGGCGACGTCCCAGTCGCCGGTGCCGAACATCGCGGTCTGGATCGCGGTCTGGTCCAGCGACTTCGCGGTCGCGTCGATGCCCACCTTCTTCCAGGCGGCGACGGCCAGCTCGGCCGCGGCGGTGCCGGGCGCGCCGAGCGAGGAGTCGTGGACGAAGCTCACCGCGAGCGGCTTGCCGTCCTTGACCCGGATCCCGTCGGCGCCCTCGGTCCAGCCGGCGTCCTCGAGCGCCTTCTCGGCGGCAGCGGCGTCGTTGTCGGCCAGGTTGCCCTCGACCGAGGATCCGGTGCAGCCCGCCGGTGCGACGACGGCGAGCTGGGTGGCCGGGCCGCCCTTGTCGGCGGTGATCACCTTCTGCAGCTCGGCCAGGTCGAGCGCCTGGGTCAGGGCCGCGCGGACCGCGGGGTCGGCGGTCGGATGGCCCTCGTTGTGGTTGTACCACTGCTCACCGACCACTGCCTGCGCGTCGACGCGGGTCATCTTCGCCCCGTCGAGCCGGGTCGCGTCCTGACCGGCGATCGAGGCGGCGTTGAGCTGACCGGAGAGCAGCTGGTTGGCAGCGGTGGTGTCGTTGGCGACGATCTTGGCCTCGATGGTGGCCGGTGTGCCCGTGGTCGAGGTGCTGGCACCGTCGGGGCCCCAGGTGTAGCCCTCGCGGACCTTGTAGGTGTAGTGGTCGCCGGGGACGACCTCCTCGAGCACGTACGGTCCGGTGCCCGCCGTCTGGTTCTTCAGGCTCGCTCGGTCCTCCATGCCGCTGTCGCAGACCATGGGCAGGTTCGAGAACGCGGCGAGCACGAACGGCGCCGGAGCTGCCAGGGTCACCGTGACCGTCTGCCCGGACGCCTTCGCGGTCGCGCCGGCCGGGACGAACACACCCAGGAACGGGCTCTTGTTCTTCGGGTCCTCGACGTAGCTGATGTTGTCGACGACGGTCTGGGCGGTGAACTCCGACCCGTCCGCGCAGGTCACCCCCTCCTTGATGTCGAAGGTGACCGTGGTGCCGTCCACGTTCCACTTCTCCGCGAGCTGCGGACGCACCTCGCCCTCCGCGTCGACGCTGACCAGGGAGTCGTAGGCGAACCGGCTCAGCTGCAGCAGCGTGCTGGTCACACCGCCCTGCGGGTCGAGGGCGCCAGGGTCGGAGGCGATCGCCATCGTGAACGCCTGACCGTCGGCGTACGACTCCTTCTCCGTGCCACCGGAGCCGGATCCGGAGCCGCAGGCGACGAGGCCGGCGGCGGCCAGCGGGAGGGTCAGTGCCACGAGGGCTGGTCGGGTGCGGAAGGCGTTCATGAAGCGACCTCTTCTGAGTCTCAGCAGGGGATGGGTTCAGTCGGCGCGCGCGACGACGCGGCCGTAGTGGACGTACTTCGCCACGCCGTCGGCATCGCCGATGAAGGCGAAGACGACATGGATGCCGTGGACGGGCTCGGCGGCGATGAACGAGTCGCCCTCGAGGTGGACGAGCGAGAACCGCATCGGCTGCTCGCCGATCTCGGCGATGATGTCCTTGGGAGTGCGGTCCAGGACGAGGCCGCCGTTGCCGTCGTCGGTGACCTCGATGTCGTAGATCGTGTCCGCGTAACGCCCGGTGAACCGGCTGACGTCGACCTTCGCAGGGGCCTCCGGCGGGGTGGGCCGCTCGGGAAGTCGTACGCCGCCGAGCTCCTCGAGCAGGCGCGCGACCGTGGCGTTGAAGAGCCCGAAGACCTCGCCGCCGTTGGTGAGCAGCGCCACGGCCAGCCCCTGCTCCGGCACGACCCGCAAGAACGCCGCCTGACCGATGGTGCCGCCGTCGTGGGCGACCACGGTGCCGTGCGGGGTGTCGAAGAGCTCCCAGCCCAGACCCCAGGCGGTGCCCATGCCGGAGAGCAGCGGCAGCTCGACCTGTCGCTCCCGCATCGCCGCGACAGATGCCGCCGAGAGCACCTGGGACCCGTCCGGCGCGGTGCCGTGGTTCAGATGCATCCGGACGAAACCGAGCAGGTCGCTCGCCGTCATCGCGAGCATCGATCCGGCCGGCGCGTTGGAGCGGGCCAGCGCCCAGGTCGGAGCGGATTCGGGGGTGCCGTCCTCGCCTGGTACGTGGCCGGTGGCAGCCCGGCGCAGGATCGCCTCGTAGGGGCTCGGGGAGACGCTCGCGAGGCGGAGGGGGCGCGCGATCCGCTCGAGGAGAACCTGGTCGTAGGGCTGACCGCGCAGCACCTCGACCAACCGGCCGAGCACGACGAAACCGGTGTTGTTGTAGGAGAACGTCTCACCAGGCGCGAACAGCTGGGGCAGGTCGGTCAGGGTGGCGACATAGCGCTCGACGGCGTCCTCGCCACGCCCGGTGTCGGTGAAGATGTCGCCCTCGAAACCGGAGGTGTGGCAGAGCAGCTGACGGGTGGTGATCTTCTCGCCCGCCGCCCGGTCGCCGATGACGAGCTCGGGCAGGTAGTCGCGCACCGGCCGGTCGAGGTCGAGGAGCCCCTCGTCGACCAGCTGCATCACCAGCGTCGTGGTCCAGATCTTGGTGATCGACCCGATCTGGAAGACCGTCTCGGGGTCGACCTCGACCCCGGTGGCCATGCTCGTCACGCCCGCGGCCGCGGTGATCACCCGGTCACCGACGAGCACAGCGAGCGAGGCCCCCGGCACGCCGTGCTCGGCGACCAGGTCGGCGAAGTCGTCCAGCAGAGGCGGGGCGTCGTGGGGGCGGGTGAGGTCGTGGGGCATGTCGAAACCGTAGGGATTCCCCGCGGTGCGCGTGCTCGTCGCATCGGACAGTCAACCGACCCTGCTGTTGTCCGATCGGACAATGGCCCCCTGCGTCCGAGGGCGGTTGGATGGCGGAGTGCTGATTCTCCGTGGTGGCCTGGTCGTCGATCCCCGATCAGGAACAGAGCAGGTGGCCGATGTCGCGGTCTCCGACGGCTCCGTGGTGGCCGTCGGGAGCGTGCCCGAGGACCCGTCGGCCGAGGTGGTCGACGTGACGGGGCTCGTCGTCGGCCCCGGGTTCGTCGACCTGCACAGCCACGTCCACTCGATCGCCGGGCAGCGGCTCCAGGCGATGGACGGGGTCACCACCACGCTCGACCTGGAGTCCGGGCTGCTCCCCCTCGACCTCGCCTACGAGCGGGCGGCGGCCGACGGCCGGGTGCTCCACTACGGGTTCTCGGCCTCCTGGGGCGACGCGCGTGCCGTCGCACACCTGGGGTTGACGCCGGGGGCCGACCTGGAGGCCTCCTTGTCGATCCTCGGAGACCCTGCCTGGCAACGTACGTCCTCGGCCGAGGAGCGGCAGGCGTGGCTGGAGCTGCTCGAGTCCGAGCTGGCCGCGGGAGCGCTCGGGATCGGGGTGCTGATGGGCTACGCGCCGCGCTCGGATCCCGCGGAGTTCCTCGATGTCGCCAGGCTCGCCGCCCGCACCGGCACGGCGACCTTCACCCATGTGCGCGAGATCGTCGAGGCCGACGCCACCACGCCGATCGACGGCTCGGAGGAGATCACCCGCGCAGCCGCCGAGACGGGCGCCCGGATGCACCACTGCCATGTCAACAGCACCTCCCGCCGCCACGTCGACCGGGTCCTGGGTCTGCTCGACGACTCCCGCACGGCCGGCTCGGACGTGACCGTCGAGGCCTATCCGTACGGCGCCGGCTCCACCGCGATCGGCGCGTTCTTCCTTGCCCCCGAGCGGCTCGGCGCCTGGGGTCTGGTGCCGTCCTCGATCACGATGGTGACCACCGGCGAGCGGATTACGTCGGTCTCCCGGCTGGCCGAGCTGCGCGCGACGGACCCCGGCGCGGTCTGTGTGGTCCACTTCCTCGACGAGGACTCCCCCGCCGACGACGCGATGCTCCAGCGCACCCTGGCCTTCCCCGATGCGATCGTGGCCAGCGACTCCATGCCGGTCGAGTGGCCCGGAGGCGTCCGAGACACCCGCGAGTGGCCGCTTCCGCCGGGCGGCCACACCCACCCCCGCACCGCCGGCACCTACGCCCGGTCGCTGCGCCGCATGGTCCGCGAGACCGGCGCCTGGACCTGGCCGGAGGCCTTCCGTCGCTGCTCCTACCTGCCGGCTCAGGTGCTCGCTCCGTTCACGCCCGCCATGCGGGCCAAGGGCCACCTGACCCCCGGGGCCGACGCCGACCTCGTCGTCCTCTCCCCCGACCAGATCACGGACCGGGCGACGTACCTCGACCCGACCCGCCCCTCGGCCGGCGTCGTTCATCTCCTGGTCGACGGCACCTTCGTCGTCCGGGACGGCGCGCTGGACCCCACGGCCTATCCCGGACGCCCGGTGCGCCGCTGACCCGCAGCTACGACGCCGCTACGACGTCGGCGCAAGCAGCATCGGCATCAGCGCCACGGTCTGGGTGCGCAGGTCCTCCAGAGCCCCGTCGCGCCCGTTGAGGTGGCCGAGCAGCGCCTGCTGGAAGATGCCGTCGAACATCCCGTAGGCCACCGGCGCGGCGATCGCGGGCTCGGTCCCGGCCAGCTCGGCGTAGCGGTTCACGACCCGGGCGATCATGTCCTCCAGGCTCTGATCGATCTGGGTGACGGCCTCACGCAGGCTCTCCTCGAACATCGACTGGGAGCGCAGGTCGTACCAGAGCCGGTGCATCGGGGCTTCTTCCACGATGGTCTCGACGAGCTTGTCGCCGAACCGCGTGGCGAGGTCGGCGGCCGAGGTCGCCTCGGCCACCACACCGTCGTAGCGGTGGACGCAGGTCTGCTTATAGTAGCGCACGCAGTAGACGATCAGCTCGAGCTTGTCATGGAAGTAGTAGTGCACGACGCCGTGGCTGAACTCGGAGTTGTTGGCGATCTCGCGCAGGCTCGCCCGCGCGTAGCCCAGCTCCCCCAGCGTACGCAGCGCTGACTCGGCGAGCGCCTTGCGGCGTTCGTCGTGCTTGTCGGCGGGCGTGCGGCGAGCCGCCCGGGGAGCCGCGACCTGGGTCATGGGCCGCAACGATACCCCTCCGGCGGCACCACCGGGTCCGCGCGGCCCATTTTCTGGTCAACTGTCAAAAGAAATCTTGACAGTCGTCAAGATTCGCGATTGTCTGTGGTCCACATCACAGCGACGAAGGAGTCACAGATGACAGACCTGAGCGGACGCACAGCGCTCGTCACCGGCGGTGCCCAAGGCCTGGGCGAGGGGATGGCCCGTGCTCTCGCCGCGGCCGGAGCGAAGGTCGCCGTCGCGGACCTGCAGGACGACCAGGGCGCCAAGGTGGCGGAGTCGATCGGCGGCACCTTCGTGCACCTCGACGTCACCGACGACGCCTCCTGGGAGGCGGCCACGGCCGCTGCCGTCGAGGGTCTCGGCGGGCTCGACATCCTGGTCAACAACGCCGGCGTGGAGATCACGAGCCTGGTCACCGAGCTCGACCCCGCCGACGTCAAAAAGATGCTCGAGGTCAACGTGCTCGGCACCGCCCTCGGCCTCAAGCACGGGCTGCGTACGATGCGGCCCGACGGCGCCGCCGGCAGCGGCGGCGTGATCGTCAACGTCGCCTCGGTCGCGGCCACGATCGCCTTCCCCGGCATCTCGGTCTACTCGGCCACCAAGAGCGCCGTCGACCGGCTGACCCGCGTCGCGGCGATGGAGAGCGGCAAGCTCGGCTACGGCGTACGCGTCAACTGCGTCTACCCCGGCCTGGTGCCCACCGAGATGGGCGCCGGGCTCGCCAACGACGTCGCCGAGCTCGGTCTGTTCGAGTCCGCGGAGGCCGCCGTGGGCGGTGTCGTCGAGCTGACCCCGTCGGGTCGCCTCGGCACGGTCGAGGACATGGCCGACGCGGTCGTCTTCCTCGCCTCCGACCAGGCGAAGTTCATCAACGGAGTCGGCCTCCCGGTCGACGGTGGAATGGGGATGTGACCATGAGCGAGCGTCAGCGAGCGACAAATAGCCTCAGGCCGTCGCGTCCGTATTCTTCGCTTCCCTCGACGGAGGCGACGGCATGAGTGAGCAGAAGCCTGTCGTCGTCTACGGCGCCTCCGGCTACACCGGCCGGCTGGTCTGCGAATACCTGCGCGAGCTCGGAGTGCCGTTCGTCGCCGCCGGCCGCTCCAAGGACAAGCTGGTGGACGCGATGGCCGCGCACGTGCCCGGCATCGAGACCGCCGACTACGAGATCGCCGAGGTCGAGCACTCCGTCGAGGCGCTCACCGAGCTGCTCACCGGCGCGCGCGTCGTCCTCAACACCGTCGGCCCGTTCTCCCAGTACGGCCCCGAGGTCGTGGAGGCCGCCCTGGCCGCCGGTGCCCACTACACCGACACGACCGGCGAGCAGGACTGGCTGATCACCTGCGACGAGAAGTACGGCGCCGACTACGCGGCCGAGGGGCTGCTGCTGGCGCCGGGGATCGCGCAGATGTACACCACCGGTGAGATCGCCGCCGAGATCTGCCTCGAGCAGCCCGGCCTCGACACCCTCGACATCGCAGTCTTCTGGGGTGGCTCCCCCACGATCGCCTCGACCCGCACGATCCTGGTCAACGCGGCCACCTCGAAGGCGCACTACCTGGAGCAGAACGCCTACGTCGAGTTCGACCCGAACGCGGGCCTGGTCCCGCTTGTGGTTCCCGGCCAGCACGAGCTCGCGCTCTCGCTGCCGTGGGGCGGCACCTCGCACCCGGTCTGGTACCGACGCGACCCGAAGGTGGCCACCTGCAAGGCCCAGGGTGGCGTCTTCAACGCCGCCCTGATGAACGGCGTGCCGCAGATCGTCGCGGGCGCGCTGGAGGCGACCAAGGACATGGACGCCGAGCAGCGCGACGAGGCGCTGACCGCCACCGCGGCCCAGGTGATGAACCAGATGCCGCCACGTGAGAACCCGCGGCTCAACAAGTCGCTCGACTCCGTGCACGCCTCCGGTCCGCTGGGCCGCGCGCACTGCGTCATCCACGGCAACCAGAACTACAAGCAGACCGGCCTGCTGCAGGCGTACGTCGCCTATTCGCTGCTGCAGCAGCCGCCGCGCCGGGTCGGGTTCGCCTCGGGCTGCCAGGCGTTCGGCCACCGGGAGCTGCTCGGTCAGCTGCAGGCGTTCGGCCTGGTCGCGGAGCCGGTCGTCACCCGGCAGCGCGGCTGAGGGTAGCCGGATGCGACTCGTCGACTACCTCGACAAGGGCGCCTCGCTCGGGGCCGACGCGCCCTGTCTGGTGTGCGATGGAGAGACCTGGTCGTACGCCGAGGTCGTCGACATCTCGAACCGTGTCGCCGCGGGCCTCCGTGCCCGCGGCGTCGCGCCGGGCGCGAAGGTCGCCATCCTGTCGGCCAACGACCCGGTCGCCTTCGCCTCGGTCTTCGGAATCAGCCGCGCAGGGGGCGTCTGGTGTCCGATCAACCCACGCAGCGAGGCCGCAGAGAACCGGGAGCTCCTCGAGCTCTTCGGTTGCTCGGCCCTGATCTTCCAGGCGGCCTTCGCCGACCTGGTCGACCAGATCCGATCGGATCTGCCGGAGCTGACCACCCTGGTCTGCCTCGACGGCTCGTTCGAGTGGGCGCTGACGTGGGCAGAGTTCGCCCCACCCGTTGGCGAGCCTTTCGAGCTCGTCGGGGCGAACGAGCCCCCCGGTGCCGAGGACCTCGCGATGGTCGTCGGCACCGGGGGCACCACCGGGCGACCCAAGGGCGTCATGCTCACCGGCACCAACCTGGAGACGATGTCGGCGATCACCCTGATGGCCTACCCGTGGCCGCCTGCGCCGGCCCGGCCGACCTACCTCGCGCTGGCGCCGCTCACCCACGCCGCGGGCGTGCTCTGCTTCCCGGTGCTGTGTCTGGGCGGGACGATCGTGGTGATGCGTACGCCGGACGTGGGGGCCTTCCTCGAGCACGTCGAGCGCCACCGGGTCACCCACACCTTCCTGCCACCGACGCTGATCTACCTGGTGCTGGACCATCCGGCGCTGGAGTCGGCAGACCTCGGCTCGCTGCGCTGCTTCTGGTATGGCGCGGCGCCGATGTCGGCGGCGCGTCTGGAGGAGGCGCTGACCCGGATCGGCCCGGTGATGGCGCAGCTGTTCGGGCAGACCGAGGCACCGATGATGATCGCGACCATGTCGCCCGCCGACCACTTCCGCGGCGACGGGACGGTCGCCACCGAGCGGCTCTCCTCCGCCGGCCGCCCGGCGCCGCTGGCGACCGTCGCGATCATGGGCGAGCACGGCGCGCTGCTCGGTCCCGGGGAGCGCGGCGAGATCGTCGTACGCAGCTCGCTGGTCATGCGCGGCTACCTCGACAACCCCGAGGCCACCGCCGAGGCGAGCGCCTACGGCTGGCACCACACCGGCGACATCGGGTTCCTCGACGAGGACGGCTTCCTGCACATCGTCGACCGCGCCAAGGACATGGTGATCACCGGCGGTTTCAACGTCTACTCCACCGAGGTCGAGCAGGCGCTGATGACGCATCCGGCCGTCGCCGACTGTGCCGTGATCGGGCTTCCCGACGAGAAGTGGGGCGAGCGCGTCACCGCCGTCATCCTCCCCCGCCCGGGGGCGGAGGTCGACGTCGCCTCGCTCAAGGCCCACGTCAAGGAGCGGATCGGCGCCGTCAAGACCCCCAAGCAGATCGAGGTCTGGCCCGACCTGCCGCGCTCGAAGGTCGGCAAGGTCCTCAAGACCGAGATCAAGAAGAGCCTCGTTCGTGGCGTCGAATGACTACTCGGCCGGGAACGAAGCGGCCTCCGCGGCGTACGCGACCATCCAGCTCGGTTCGATGGTGGCATAGACGACGCCGGGACCGTCCCAGGTCTGCGGATCCGACCCGTAGTACTCGGTGAAGTAGGCGTTGTGGTCCTCGAACTCCGGGCCCTCGGAGACGACGTGCGCCGTGCCGTGGGTGAACACGCCGATCCGCTCGCCGTCGACATAGGTTGCGCTGACCGCGGGCCGGGCGAGCATGTGCTTGGCCTTGATCGCGGTCGGCGAGGTCCCGAACAGCCAGCGACCGTGTCGGAAGTGGCCGTCGACGCAGCTCGTCCGCGGCTCGCCGGCGGCGGTCACGGTCGCCAGCACCAACACCTTCATGCCCGTCAGCTCGGTGACGAGCTGACGGGCATCCAGGCGGTGCTGGTCGTCGACGATGCCGGTCAGATGGCCGTTCGCGCGGCCGATCGAGGCGTCCAGGAGGCGTTGCAGGTCGGTGATCTCTTCGTCTGTCTCGTGCACACGAGGAGTCTCACACCGCTCGCCTCCTGGACGCTTGACCGTTCTTGCGCCGATCCCTGTGTCGAACCCTGCACCGATCAGCTGATCGCGGCAGCGATCTCCGGTGGGACGGCGGTCGATCCCGACCCGTCGGCGGCGACGACCACATAGACCACCGACACCGTGCAGGCGACCTCCTCGCCTCGCCGGAACTCGAACTCGAGCGTGAAGCTCGTGGTGCCGATCCGGGCGGTGCGTACGGGCACCTGGACCCGGTCGCCCAGTCCGATGCCGGACTTCCAGTCGAGGTCCGCGTGGACGAGCTGGACGTCGACTCCCAGCTCCTGCCAACGACTGAACGGCACCCCTCGAGCGTCGATGAAGTGACCCATCGCCTCGTCGACGTAGGCGAGGTACCAGCCGTTGAACATCACCCCCTGCCCGTCGATCTCGAGGTAGCGGGGAGTGAACTCGTAGACCGACGTCACAGCCGCTCCTTCGCCGGCAGGATCCGGCCGGTGACC
Source organism: Nocardioides sp. CCNWLW239 (assembly GCF_037137035.1). NCBI lineage: Bacteria > Bacillati > Actinomycetota > Actinomycetes > Propionibacteriales > Nocardioidaceae > Nocardioides > Nocardioides sp. CCNWLW239. The sequence goes on from NZ_JBBBNW010000001.1 coordinate 166,402, forward strand.
TCGCCGAGGGCGATCCGGCCACCGCCCGGTGCGGGGGCGGTGGCGGTGATGGTGACCTCGTCGCCGTCCTCCAGGAACGTACGCACCGACCCGTCGTCGAGCTTGAACGGCTCGGCTCCCGACCAGCTGAGCTCGAGGAACGAGCCGCGCTGGCCCGGCTCGGGGCCGCTGATCGTGCCGCTGGCGAACAGGTCGCCGACGCGCAGCGAGGCGCCGTTGGCGGTCATGTGCGCGAGCATCTGCGGAGCGGTCCAATACATTGCGGCGTACGGCGGCTCGGCGACCAGCGTCCCGTTGAACCGCACCTCGAGGGCGAGGTCCAGACCCCAGGGGTCCAGGCCTGCGTCGTCCAGGTAGGCGGTCAGCGGAACGTCTCGTTCCGGCGGGCTCACCCGGGCCGCCTCGAGCGCCGCGAGCGGGAGCACCCACGGCGAGATCGAGGTGGCGAACGACTTGCCGAGGAACGGTCCCAGCGGGACGTACTCCCAGGCCTGGATGTCGCGCGCGGACCAGTCGTTGAGGAGCGTGATCCCGAAGATGTGGTCGGCGGCCTCGGTGAGCGGCACCGGGGTGCCCTGCTCGGAGCCGACGCCGACCACGAACCCGAGCTCGGCCTCGATGTCGAGCCGGATCGAGGGGCCGTCGACGATCCCGTCGGGCGTCTTGCGCAGCCCGGTCGGCCGGACGACGTCCGTGCCGGAGACGACCACCGTTCCGGAGCGGCCGTGGTAGCCGATCGGCAGGTGCTTCCAGTTGGGCGTCAGCGGCTCGGAGTCGGGTCGGAACATCTTCCCGACGTTGGACGCGTGGTGCTCGGAGGCGTAGAAGTCGACGTAGTCGGCGACGGTGAACGGCAGCAGCAGGTCGGCGTCCTCGAGCGGCACCAGGTGCGGTCGCACCTCGGCCTCGCTCTCGGGGTCGCTGAGCAGCCGGGTGATCTCGGCGCGTACGTCCCGCCACACCGCCGGCCCGGCCGCGAGCAGCGCATCGAGCCCACCGGCACCGACGCCCGTGACCGCGGCGACGTCGAGCACGAGGTCACCGATCCGCGCGCCGAGCCGCGGCGCAGGGTCCGCGGCGGTGCGGAAGGTGGCGTACGGAAGCGCCTCGAGGCCGAACTGACTGTCCTTGATGTCCAGCCACAGGGTCACGACTCACGGCCTCCTGCCCAGGTCCAGGCGTACGCGCCGTCGTCGACCGCGGCGCCGGCCTCGCCGACCTCGAGCGGCCGGAAGGTGTCGACCATGACCGCGAGCTCGTCGAAGAACTCCGCGCCCAGGCTGCGCTCCATCGCGCCCGGCTGAGGGCCGTGGGCGTGGCCGCCGGGATGGAGGGTGATCGACCCGATGCCGATCCCGGAGCCCTTGCGGGCCTCGTAGTCGCCGCCGACGTAGAACATGACCTCGTCGGAGTCGACGTTGGAGTGGTAGTAGGGCACCGGCACCGCGAGCTCGTGGTAGTCCACCTTGCGCGGCACGAAGTTGCAGATCACGAAGTTGTTGCCCTCGAAGACCTGGTGGACGGGCGGCGGCTGGTGGACCTTGCCGGTGATCGGCATGTAGTCGGCGATGTTGAAGACATAGGGGTAGAGGCAGCCGTCCCAGCCGACGACGTCGAACGGGTGGTGCGGGGTGACGTGGATCGACCCGGCGATGCCGCCGGCGCCCGGGCCGCGGTGCTTGATGTAGACCTCTGCCTCCTCGCCCGCGATCACCTGCGGGTCGTTCGGAAGCCGCAGGTCGCGCTCGCAGTAGGGAGCATGCTCGAGGAACTGGCCGAACCGGGACAGGTAGCGCTTCGGCGGGGCGATGTGGGAGTTCGCCTCGATCGCGTAGACCCGAAGAGGCTCGTCACCGGTCGGCACCCAGCGGTGGGTGGTGGCACGTGGGATCACCACGTAGTCGCCCTCTCCGACCTCCAGGTCACCGAAGACGGTCTCCACGACGGCGGTGCCGGACTCGACGTAGACACACTCGTCGCCGATCGCGTTGCGGTAGAGCGGCGAGGTCTCCCCCGCCACCACGTAGTGCAGCCGTACGTCGCCGTTGCCGAGCACCAGCCGGCGGCCGGTCACGGCGTCGTGCTGCTTCCACTCCTCACCAGGAAAGAGGTCGTGGAGCCCGAGGTGCATCGGGCGGAGAGGATGGTTGGGGGTGGTGCCGTGGTCAGGCAGCTCCCAGATGCGTACGTCCTTCACCGCCGAAGGGATGTGGCGGTGGTAGAGCAGGGAGGAGTCCGAGGAGAACCCCTCCTCACCCATGAGCTCTTCGTAGTAGAGATTCCCTTCTCCGTCGCGGTGTTGGGTGTGCCGCTTGGGCGGGATGTGCCCGCGCTGTTGGTAATGCGCCATACCCCGGATCGTACGTGACCTCCACCACACCGATCACGCGGGTCGAACGTCCCGAATTCCCGTCAGATACCTCCCGGGGCATGCCTGACTCCCCTAGGCTCCGGGGATGCCCGCTGAGACACCTGACACTCTCTTCGTGCCCCATGCGACGGGTCGTCTCCTGCATGTCCGCGCCTGCCCCCAACTCCTCGGCCTCGACGCCCCGATCAGGGCGACACCGGCGCAGATCGAGTCGCTGGGCACGTGCGCGTGGTGCGCCAAGGAGCTCTCCGAGGCCGGTCGAAAGTACTTCGACTCCGTCGAGCAGGCCGTACGCACCCTCGACCCCTCCGACGACGCCGTCCGGGCCACCGAGGAGGCGCTGGGAGACGTCGACTACGACCTCGTCTGGGTGCCGCCCAGCTACTCCCACATCGCCGTCGGCGACAAGGAGCGTGCGGTCGCCTGGATCGGGCGCGGGTGCGTCATGCACCAGGACGGGCGACTCATCGACTTCGGCTGATCCCCTGGTCGCGCCAGGCAGCCGTCGAACTCCGTCCCCGGGCGGTATCCTCGAAGCATGACCGCGTTGCCCGAATGGATGCACCCTCCCCGTGAGGAGGGTTGGTACTCCGAAGACCTCGACATGCTCGTCGAGGCGCCGCGTCATACCGAACTCATCGACGGAGCCCTGGTCTTCAACATGTCCCCGCAGCGCCGCTGGCACAGTCGGCTCGTCACGGCCCTGACCAACGCGCTGACGGCCCAGGCTCCCGACGGGTTCGAGGTGGATCGGGAGCTGACCGTGGTGCTCGACAGGCGCAACCGCCCCGAGCCGGACGTGCTGGTGAGCACGGCGCGGATCTCGGACCAGGCCTCGTTCTACGAGGCCGACTCGGTGGTGCTGGTGGTCGAGGTCGTCTCGCCCGAGTCCGAGCACCGCGACCGGTCGGTCAAGCCGCAGAAATACGCCGAGGCCGGCATCTCCCACTACTGGCGCATCGAGAACGAGGACGGCGCTCCCGCGGTCCACGTCTACGAGCGCGACGAGCTGACCAACGCCTACGTTCCGACCGGGATCTTCCGCGACCGTCTCGACGTTCCCCAGCCGTTCCAGCTGAAGATCGACCTCAACGACCTGCTCCGCTGAGGTCGTGAAGCCGAGAGTGACCCGGAGGCCACTCTCGGCTTCACAACCCTCAGGGCTTGGCCTCCTCCACCGGCACCTCGGGCACCTCACCCGGCAGGTGCTCCTGCTGGACGAGGTGGAGGTAGGAGAGGTGGCGCTCGTACTGGTCGAGGACGTCGCCCATCAACTGCTCGCGCGAGTAGCCGTTGACGTCGTAGCCCTGGGTGCCCTCGGCGAGGTGCACCTCCGCACGGAAGTAGACGTCGCCGGTGACCCGGCCGACGGCGAAGGTCGGAGCGGGGCACGGCAGCGGGGTGACCTTGTAGACGAACGCGGGCGCATCACCGAGGTCGGTGTGGATCTGGACACCAGCGACGCCGCGCACGGCCTTGGTGTCGGTCACCACCGACGTCAGGTCGTGGGTGCAGAGCTCGGCGGCGACCTCCTCGAGGACCGGCTTCGCCACGGTGGCGATGAACCGCTCGGTGTCCTTGGCGGTGGGATAGGTGACCGAGCGGCGCAACCGCTGGGCCAGCGACGGACGTACGCCGCCGGCCACGCCGGTCACGCGGGCCGAGGAGATCGCGGCCGGGAAGGAGTAGCGCGCGCTGGCGGACTTGAACGACTCGCGCCGTAGCGAACGATGCAGCCCGACGGCGACCAGGGCGAGCACGACGGAGAACGGCAGACCCATGATGATGGTCGCGTTCGTCAGTGTCGTCAGCCAGGCATCCCCGCCCGCGAACATCAGCGCCAGAGTCAGCGCACCGATCGCGACCGACCAGAAGATCCGCACCGGGATCGAGCAGTCGGCCATCGGGTGCGGCAGCCGGGAGGTGAAGTTGCCCATCACCAGCGCGCCGGAGTCGGCGGACGTCACGTAGTAGAGGAACCCGGTCAGGGTTGCGAGCGCGACCAGCGCGATCGCCCCGGGATAGTTGTCGAGGAAGGCGTAGAAGCCCTGCGCGTAGTTGGCGTTGGTCAGCTCGCCGAACTCGGCATCGCCGCCGCGGATCCGGCCGAGGGCGCTGTTACCGAAGATCGAGACCCACAGCAGGATGAAGCCGAACGGGATCATCATCACGCCGACCAGGAACTGCCGGATCGTCCGCCCGCGCGAGATCCGGGCCAGGAACAGCCCGACGAACGGCGACCAGGCCACCCACCAGGCCCAGAAGAAGAGGGTCCACAGGTTCTTCCAGACGCCGACATCAGGGTTCTCGACCGTGTCGTAGGGCATCGTGTCGAAGCTCATCCCGGGCAGGTTCACCAGGTAGTCGCCCAGGTTCATCACCAGCGAGTTGAGCAGGAACGCGGTGTTGTCGGAGAAGAGCACATAGAGCATCAGCGCCAGCGAGAGCAGCACGTTGAGCTCGGAGAGCCGGCGGATGCCCTTGTCGACCCCGGAGACTGCCGAGATGGTGCCGAGCAGCACCGCGACCACGACCAGGCCGACCTGCGCGCCGCGGCCCTCGGGAATGCCGAAGAGGACGTTGAGCCCGGCGTTGAGCAGCGCGATCGAGATGCCGAGCGAGGTCGCGATGCCGAAGATCGTGCCGAGCACAGCGGCCAGGTCGATGCCGTCACCCAGCCGGCCACGGACCCGCTTGCCGAAGATCGGGTAGAGCGCCGACCGGATCGACAGCGGCATCCCGTGGCGGAAGGAGAAGTAGCCCAGCGCCATGCCCATCACGGCGTACATCGCCCAGCCGGACAGCCCGTAGTGGAACAGGGTCCAGGTCACCGCCTGCTCGGCGGCGGCGATGCTGCCGCCCTCACCGGTCGGCGGGGTGAGGTATTGCGAGACCGGTTCGGCGACCGAGTAGAACATCAGGTCGGCGCCGATGCCGGCCGCGAAGAGCATCGCGGTCCAGGTGAACATCGAGTATTCCGGCCGCGACTCCTCCGGCCCGAGCCGGATCCGCCCGTAGCGCGACAGGCAGATGAACAGGACGAACGCGATCAAGGCGGCGGCCAGCGCGAAATACCACCAGCCGAAGTAGGTCGAGATCCATCCCACGACGCTCCCGATCGCCTTCCCTGCGGTGGCGGGCGCGAGCAGCGTGAAGAGTGTGAACGCGACCACGACCCCGGCAGAGCCGAAGAAGACGGTCTTGTTCAGCTCCGGCTTCGTCGTGGGGATCTCGTCTGGGTCCGCGGCGGGTTCACCCAAGGGCGTACGCGACGGGTCGATCGTCTCCGGCATGAGCTGTCTCCTCCGGTTGGGGTGCCCGGCACGCTAGTCCACCCGGGGCCGGTTCGGGTCAGGATCGGTCTCAGGACCGGTTGCGCGGGTCCCCCGCCGGCCACAGCGGCGAGTCGTCGCGGTGGCGGTAGTAGGGAGCGTCCGAGGGCGCCAGCGGGGTGTTGCCCGCGATCAGGTCGGCCGCCTTCTCCGCGACCATCATCACCGGGGCGTAGATGTTGCCGTTGGTGACGTACGGGAAGACGCTGGCGTCCACGACCCGCAGGCCCTCGGTGCCGTGCACCTTCATCGAGGTGGGGTCGGTCACCGACATCTCTCCGGTGCCCATCGCGGCCGTGCACGAGGGGTGCAGCGCGGTCTCGGCGTCCTTGCGGACCCAGTCGAGGATCTCCTCGTCCGTCTCCACCGACGGGCCCGGGGACATCTCGCCGGCGTTGAACGGCGCGAAGGCGGGCTGGTTGAGGATGTTGCGGGCCACCCGCACCGCCTCCACCCACTCCCGCCGGTCGTTGGGCGTCGAGAGGTAGTTGAACAGCATCGAGGGGTGCTCGAACGGGTCGTCGGACTTGATCCGGACGTGGCCGCGGGTGTCGGCGTACATCGGGCCGATGTGCACCTGGTAGCCGTGCTGGCCCTTCTCCTGGCCGGGCGCCATCGAGCCGTCGTAGCGGATCGCGATCGGCAGGAAGTGGAACATCAGGTTGGGCCAGTCGACGTCCTCGTTGGACCGGGCGAACCCGCCGCCCTCGAAGTGGTTGGTCGCGCCCAGGCCCTTCTTCTGGAAGAGCCACTGCCAGGCGATCTTGGGCCGCTGGTGCCAGACCAGGCCGGGTGCGATCGAGACCGGCTGCTTGGAGGCGTACTGGATGTAGACCTCGAGGTGGTCCTGGAGGTTCTCGCCCACGCCGGGCAGGTGGTGCACGACGTCGACACCGTGCTGCCGCAGGAGCTCCTGGTCGCCGATCCCGGAGAGCTGCAGCAGCTGGGGCGTGTTGATCGCGCCACCGCAGCAGATGATCTCCTTCGCCCGGACGGAGTGGTCCTTGCGAGCCCGGCCGACACCGCGTACGTAGTCGACACCGGTCGCCCGAGGGACATCACCAGAGGTGTCGAAGCGGATCTTGGTGGCGTGCGCGAACGTCTCGACCGTGAGGTTGGGACGGTTCATCACCGGGTGCAGGTAGGCCCGGGCGGCCGACCAGCGGCGGCCGTTCTTCACGTTGCGGTCGAAGGGGGCGAAGCCCTCCTGGCGGTAGCCGTTCACGTCGTCGGTGAGCGGGTAGCCGGCCTCCTGGGCGGCCTCGAAGAAGGCCGAGAAGAGCGGGTTGGACGCCGGTCCGCGCTCGAGGTGGAGGGGACCGGAGCCGCCGCGCCACTGGTCGGCACCGGAGGTGCCGTCCTCGAGGAAGCGGCTCTCCATGCGCTTGAAGTAGGGCAGACAGTGGCGGTAGTCCCAGCTCTCCATCCCGGGGTCGGCCGCCCAGCGCTCGAAGTCCATCGGGTTGCCGCGCTGGAAGATCATCCCGTTGATCGAGCTCGATCCGCCGAGCACCTTGCCGCGGGCGTGGTAGACCTTGCGGCCGCCCAGGTGGGGCTCGGGGTCGGTCTCGTAGCCCCAGTCGTAGAGCTTGGAGCCGATCGGGAACGGCAGCGCTGCCGGCATGTGGATGAACGGGTCGATCTTGAAGTCGCTGTGCCCGGCCTCCAGGACCAGCACCTTTGTCCCGGGGTCCGCGCTGAGTCGGTTGGCGAGGGCCGATCCGGCCGATCCGCCGCCGATGATGACGAAGTCGTACGTCGCGGGCATCTCTCAGTTCTCCTTCGTGTCGCGGGGCGCGAACCAGTGCTGCGGGCTGGGGTCGATGTTGTGCCAGATGTGCTTGGTCTCGCGGTATTCCTCCAGCCCGGCCTGGCCGAGCTCGCGGCCGATGCCGGACTGCTTGTAGCCGCCCCACTCGGCCTGGGCCACGTAGGGGTGGTAGTCGTTGATCCAGACCGTTCCCATGCGCAGCCGGGCGGCGACCCGCTCGGCGCGACCGGCGTCGCTGGTCCAGACGGCACCGGCGAGGCCGTAGATCGAGTCGTTGGCGATGCGGACGGCGTCGTCCTCGTCGGTGAAGGTCTCCACGGTGAGCACCGGCCCGAAGGACTCGTCCTGGGTGACGGACATGTCGGTGGTGCAGTCGTCGAGGATGGTCGGGAGGTAGTAGAAGCCGTCGGCCAGGGCCGGGTCGTCGGGGCGCTTGCCGCCGGTGCGGAGGGTGGCGCCCTCCGCCAGTCCCTTCGCGACGTAGGCCTCCACCTTGTCGCGGTGGGCGCTGCTGGTCAGCGGGCCGGTCTCCGCGTTCTCGTCGAAGGGCCCGCCGAGACGGATCTGCTCGGCACGCACGACCAGCTCGTCGACGAAGCGGTCCTTGATCGACTCCTCGATGATCAGCCGCGCCCCGGCCGAGCAGACCTGGCCGGAGTGCAGGAAGACCGCGGTCAGCGCGAAGTCGAGGGCCGTCTCCAGGTCGGAGTCGGCGAAGACGATGTTGGGGTTCTTGCCGCCGAGCTCGAGGGCGACCTTCTTCACCGTCGCGGCCGCATTGGCCATCAGCCGCTTGCCGGTGGCCAGGCCACCGGTGAAGGAGACCAGGTCGATGCGGGGGTCCTCGGACAGCGGTGCGCCCGCGGTCGGGCCCTCACCGAGGACCAGGTTGCCGACCCCCGCCGGGAGTCCGGCCTCTTCGAGCACCTTCATCAGGTGGATCGCACTGTGCGGCGTGATCTCGCTCGGCTTGAGCACGAACGTGTTGCCCGCGGCCAGGCAGGGCGCGACCTTCCAGGCCACCTGGAGCAGTGGATAGTTCCACGGCGTGATCAGGCCGCAGACGCCGATCGGCTCGTGCACGATCCGGCTCTTCACGGCGGGGTTCCCGGTGTCGATCACGCGGCCCGCGTCCTCGGTGGCGACGTGCCCGAAGTGGCGGAACACGGAGACCACGTCGGCGACGTCGTACTCGCTCTCGACCAGGCGCTTGCCGGTGTCGAGCGACTCCGCTCGGGCGATGATCGCGGTGTCGCGCTCGAGCAGGTCGGCGACCCTCAGCAGCAGATCGCCGCGCTCGCGCGCCGGCGTCGCCGGCCAGACACCGCTGTCGAACGCGTTCCGTGCCGCGGCGATCGCGGCCCGGGTGTCCTCCGCTCCAGCCTCCGCAACGGTTCCGACGACCGCGCCGTCGGCGGGACAGCGGATCTCCCGCTGGGCGCCCGACTGCGCCGGCAACCAGCGTCCGTCGATGTAGATCTGGCTCATGCAACCTCCGAGGTCGGGTTGCTCAACAGGCAACCGCGGGTGAACTGCAGTTGATCCTGCGCGGACAAGAAGGGCCAGGTCAAGGGCTTGAGGTACAAAATTGTTGCAAGTGGTACAAAATTGTTCCAGCTGATACAAATGGCTGTGGCCGGTTGCTAGAGTCGCCGCATGACGACCGCGCGTACCGCGCCCGCCAAGGATCCACAGCGCCGTGCCGCCTGGGCCGAGGTGGCCACCGACTACGTCCACGAGCACGGACTGATCGGCCTGAGCCTGCGTCCGCTGGCCGCCGAGCTGGGCACCAGCAACCGGGTCCTGCTCTACCACTTCGGCACCAAGGACCAGCTGGTCGCCGACGTGCTCCGTACGTCCAACGAACGGTCGGTCGCCGAGGTCGCCGCGCTCGAGCCCTCCCAGGACCTGCGTTCTGCCGTCTCCGACCTCTGGGCGGTGATGGAGGGCGATCGATGCAGCCGGATCTACGTGGAGGCGGCGGCGCTCGGTCTCTTCGGCAGGGAGCCGTACGTCTCGGCGGTCCGCGAAGCCAACGCGCTGTGGATGAGCGTTCTCATCGCGCACCTGGACAAGTCCGGCGTGGATCCCGCCGTCGCCGAACGGGCAGCCGAGGTCATCGACGCCGCGTTCATGGGCTTCCAGCTCAGCCTGGGTCCCGACGGGAGCCTCCCGGAGCGCGCCCGGTCGGTCGACGCTCTGGCCGACGCCGTCGCCGCTCTGGCCTGATCCACGCGGTTCTCGATCTGCTTCTCCTGCCTGTCACGGATCGACGATCCTCGGTGTCCTAGGGGTATGAACCTCGACAGGCAGGAACAAGCCATGAGCAAGAAGCCCCACGTGCTGGTCGTCGGCGGCGGGTACGCCGGCGTGATGGCCGCCAACCGGCTGACCAAGCGGGAGGACATCGCGATCACCCTGGTCAACCCGCGCAGCCACTTCGTCGAGCGGATCCGGCTCCACCAGCTCGCTGCCGGGTCTGGCGAGGCCGTGGTCGCCTACGCCGACGTGCTCAGCCCGCGCGTGCGCCTGGTGGTCGACACCGTGGCCGCCATCGACGCCGGCGCGCGGAGCGTGGCTCTCGGGAGCGGGGAGGAGATGACGTACGACTACCTGGTCTATGCCGTCGGCAGCGCGGGCACGACCCGGGTCGCCGGGGTCGCGGAGCACGCCTTCGGGGTCACGACCTATGAGGAGGCGAGCCGGCTGAGAGCGGTGCTGGACACGACTCCGGCCGACGCCCCGGTGATCGTCGTCGGCGGCGGGCCGACCGGCATCGAGGTCTCCTCCGAGCTCGCCGAGGCCGGCCGGAACGTCTCTCTGATCTGCGGAGACAAGCTCGGTCCGTGGCTGCACGAGAAGGGCCGCGTGGTTGCCGAGCGCGACCTGCGACGGTTGGACGTCGGCATCATCGAGGGCGCCAGGGTGACCGAGGTGATGGCGGGCCGCGTACGCCTCGACAACGGCCGCGAGCTGCCCAGCTCGGTCACGATCTGGACCGCCGGGTTCGCCGCGCCGGACCTGGCCCGCGCGAGCGGGCTGACCACCGACGAGCTCGGCCGGCTGGTCACCGACGAGACCCTGACCAGCGTCGACGACGACCGGATCATCGCGACCGGGGACGCGGCGGCACCGTCGGGAATGGCGTACCGGATGAGCTGCCAGGCCGCCAACCAGCTCGGTCCGATCGCGGGCGAGATGGTGCTCACACGACTGGCCGGCGGGACCCCGGAGGCCACTAGCATCGGCTTCGTGGGTCAGTGCATCAGTATCGGCCGCGAGCGTGGCCTGGTGAACCTCGCTCGTCGCGACGACTCCGCGGTCGCCGGCCGCATCCGCGGCGTGCCGGCCGCGAAGATCAAGGAGCTGGTCTGCCGCAGCACGGTCTGGGCGCTCTCGATGGAGGCACGTCGCCCGGGATCTGCGTTCGGCTTCAAGGATCGCTCGCGCGCCGGACGGGTTCAGGCAGCCGTGGTGCCGCTCGCGAAGGAACCGAGCCGGTGAGCCTGGCCGTCACCGTCGTCGCCTGGGTCCTGGCGGCGTTCCTGATCGTCGTCGGGGTGGCGCACCTGGTCACCCCGGCGAAGGTCGAGCCGCTGGTTCCGGAGTGGTGGCCGGCGAAGCGGGCGACGGTGTACGCCTCCGGGGTCGCCGAGATCGCGATCGGCGTCGGACTGCTGGTCCCGGCCGCTCGCTCCTGGGCGGCCGGGGTGGCCGTGCTGATGTTCCTCGCCTACACGCTCGTCCACCTCGACGACCTCCGCCACACCTCCCGCGCGACCCGCGCCGGCGACACCACCGGCGGGGTCATCACCCGGGGCGTGGTCAACCAGGCGTACGCCGGGCTGGCCCTCTTCGTCTGCGTCGGCTGAGTTCGCCTCGATCTGCGGTCCGATGGACGTCTACGGGCTAGTGGCGCGTCCCGGAATTTCCTGGGCGCTTCGCGCCGCCATGGCACGCACCTGGCTGCGTTGGCGCCGCTCGGAAGACGCCGGTATGACTTCACGACGCCGCCTTGCCATGCACACACCCTGACGACGCCAAACGTTCGGGAACTTCCGCGACACACCACTAGCCGACCCCGATCGGCGGCCATCCGGCGACGTCGCACTGGCCGTGCTCGTCGCTCCCGGTCGCGACGACCGATCCGTCCGCCCGTAGTCCGAGGGTGTGCCTGGAGCCGGCAGCCACCGCGACGATGTCGCGCCAGTCGGCGACCTCGCACTGGCCGGCGGCGTTGCCACCGACGGCCAAGGCTCTGCCGTCGGTGGTGACGGCGACAGTGTGATAGCTCCCGGCGGCCACCGCCACCACATCGCTCCAGGCCTCGACGTCACAGGCCCCGCCGGTGCGGTCCCCCACCGCGAGGACGCGCCCCGCGCTGGTCTGACCGACCGTGTGGAGGTAGCCGGCGGCGATGGCTGTCATGTCGCTCCACCCGCCGACGGAGCACTGCCCCCGGCGGTCGTTCCCCACGGCGACCACGGCCCCGTCCGCTCTGAGACCCACCGAGTGCCAGTCGCCGCACGCCAGCGCGACGATCTTCCGCCAGGTGCTCACGTCGCCGGCACCTTCGGCGAGCCTTCCCGCGGCGAGCACGGTGCCATCGGCACGCAGACCCAGAGTGCGGCGCCAGCCTGCGGCGACGGCGGTCACGTCCTGCCAGTCGCTCACCTCGCACTGACCCTCGTTGTTCCATCCGGTCGCGACCACGGTGCCGTCGGACCGGAGCCCGACACTGTGGGAGCGTCCGGTGTTCGGTGCCGTGTGCACGTTGCCCGCCGCCACGTCGACGACATCGGCCCAGTCCGTCGTGCGGCACTCCCCCGACGATCCCGCGCCGGCCCCGACGACAGTGCCGTCCGCGGAGATCCCGAGAGAGTGGCGCGGCCCCGCCGCGATGAGGTCACCCACGAGAGCAGCCCACATCCTGATCAGGCCGTGGCCGCTTCGACGAGGCCGCCCCCGCCGTGCCCGCTCCGGAGATCGCGAACCATCTCGTGATTGATGCCGTCGACCATCTCCACTCGCACACCGGTGTCGACGTAGCCACACTTGCGGTAGGCGCCCCGGGCACGAAGATTGTGCTCGTTGACGTGGAGGCGTACCTGCTGAACGCCGAGATCCCGGAGCCATACCTCGGCCTCGGACAGGATCGCCGAGAGGACACGGCCGCCGCGCAGGCTGGGCCGTACGTAGACGCCGACGACGGCAGCGCGCAGGTGTGGGCTCGTCTCGCCGATGTAGTCGGGCTCACCCGGCGCCGTCACGAGCGCTGTGACGGTGCCGCCGAGGTCGCCGTGCTCGTTGGCCGCCACAAACTTCCCCACGGTGGTGCTGGAGGCGGCAGTCTGCGCCTGCTCCCGCCAGTAGCTGTCGGGTCGCTGGACGGCGTCCTCGAACCGCTCGAGGTAGGCGAGGTGGGCGATGGGGTCGCGCAGCGCCTCGAGCCGCAGGTCCCGTAAGCTCCGCCACTCCTCTGCGCGCACCCGGCGCACGGTGCAGGAGACCGACGTGCCATCCTCCGCTGTCATGACGGCATCGTCGCAGGGCGACACGCATCGCGTCGAACCCTTTCCGCAACGTCCCCGGCCGATGTCACAGTCCCAGGTGCCGCCTCGTCTCAGGGAAAGATGGCCTTGCGAGGAGGAAACCGTGACACCTGAGACCGAGACCGAGTTCGAGGAGCTGCGCCCACTGCTGTTCTCGATCGCCTACCGCATCCTCGGCAGCGTGACCGAGGCCGAGGATGCGGTGCAGGAGACCTGGCTCCGGCTGGAGTCGACCTCGACCGAGCCCGACTCGCTCAAGGCCTACCTCTCGACGGTGGTCACCCGCATCTCGCTCGACGTGCTCCGCTCGGCGCGGGTGCGACGAGAGACGTACGTCGGGCCGTGGTTCCCCGAGCCGCTGCCGACCGACTCCCGCATCGACGAGCACGCGGACCTCTACGCCAGCCCGGAGCGAGCGACCGAGCTGGCCGACTCGGTCTCGATGGCCGCGCTCCTGCTCCTCGAACGGCTCAGCCCGCTCGAGCGGGCGGTCTTCGTGCTGCGCGAGGTCTTCCACTTCGGGTTCGCCGACATCGCGGCTGCGGTCGACCGCTCCGAGGCCGCCTGCCGCCAGCTCGCCTCGCGGGCGCGCCGGCACATGGACGCGGGCAAGCCACGATTCGAGGCCGACCGGCGTAAGCGGGTCGAGCTCTCCAGCAGATTCTTCGAGGCGCTGCGTGACGGCGACGTCGACCGGCTCCAGGAACTGCTGGCGGCGGACGTGGAGACCGTCAACGACGGCGGTGGTGTGGCCGGTGGCTCCGGCGGTCGGTTCGGTGCCGAGAAGGCCGCCCGCATCCTGGTCGCCGCGGTGCCGCCGTTGCTCGCCATCGGGGCGCGCCTGGAGGAGCGCGAGCTGAACGGCGAGCCCGGCGCCATCCTGCGTGACGCCGACGGCGCCGTCCTCGGCACCTGGACCCTCGACATCCTCGACGGCCAGATCCAGCGTATCCGCTCGGTCACCAACCCCGAGAAGCTGGGCCACCTGGGCCCGGTGGCCGACCTCAAGGACGTCGTACGCCGCCGCAACAGCCACCGCCGCGGCCGGTGAGGCCGAGATCCGCAGCGCTGACGGGTCGACCAGCAGGTCGTGGGGGGCGGGGGTGTGTGGTGGGCGGCCCCCCCCCCCGTGGTTTGGGGGGGCCCGAAGTGAGAGGGCCGGCAGGGGGTGTC
>NZ_JBBBNW010000001.1:180610-302147 GCF_037137035.1 Nocardioides sp. CCNWLW239
CCGGGCGGGGGGGGGGGCGGCGGCGCCCCGCGGGGGGGGGGGGCCCCCCGGGGGGGGGGGGGTTGTTTTGTGGGGGGCCCGCCCCCCACGACCGCGTTCTTGTCGAGGGACCAGATGTACGAGGCCATGACGTTGGTGACGCCCTGGCGAAACCGCGTGGCTGGTGATCCGCTGATAGCGCGAACCGAGAAGTGCCTGGGGGTCCTGCCGACCTGAGTCATGCCGGGTTTCGCGTTGCGCTTGCCCCGCTCGCGACTGCCGTCCTCGCGCGGGCGACCCGCTGGGTCGCGGCGGTGGCGAGGCCCAGCACGCAGACTGCCGCGGCGACCAGGAATGGCAAAGACGCGACGGCGTCCTCCTGGTTCTGGGTCAGGAGGGTACTGGCGACGGCGGCGGCGATGGTGGCACCGACCTGTCTGGTGGCGTTGAGGATCCCACCGACCGATCCGGTGGCCTCGGGATCGGCGTGATCGACCGCGAAGGCGACCAGCGCGGGCAGTGTCCATGACACGCCGAGACCGGAGAGCAACAGCCCGAGGGCGAGAACGAGCGGCTGATGATGGTCGGCGATCGCAATCGCGACCAGGCACAGCCCGAACGGGAAGGCGATGAAGCCCATACGGATCAGACGCAGTGGCCCGTGCGCAGCCACCATGCGCCCGGTGAGCAGCGGGTTCACGGCGACCAGCAAGGTCATCGGCAACAGCGTCGCTCCGGCCCCCACGGCTGTGGTGTCGAGCAGCAGCGGGATGGAGAAGATCACGGTCGTCAGGGCGTAGTTGACCGCGGCACCCCAGCCGAACGCGGCCCACACCGCGCGATTGCGACGCAAGGCAGCCGGAACCAGCGGTGCCGGCGAGCTGCGATCAACCGCCCTGGTGCCGACGGTGAGGCCGACAGCGAGCAACCCGAGGACCGCCGCCAGGAGCCAGGAACGTTGGCCGGCCTGGGTGATGGCAAGCGTAGCGGTCGCCAGCGTTGCCGCCAGCCCGATGTGCGGGAGCCAGGAGATCCCCCTTGCGTGCCGCGTGCTGACGATCGACGTGCGGCACAGCGCCAGGACAACCACGACCAGGGGTCCGTTGATCAGGAAGACCGACCGCCAACCATCGGCCGCGATCAACCAGCCACCCAGCACAGGTCCGGCGGCCATCGCGACACCGCTGATCGCCGCCCATGCGCTGATCGCGCCCCCACGGCGCGCCGGGTCGGGATACAGGCTGGCGATCAGGCTCAGGGAGCTCGGGATGATGGCCGCGGCGAACAGCCCCAGGAGCGCCCGAAGGACCAGCAGCGCTGCGAGGGCGGGGGCGACCGCGCAGCCCAGAGATGCGACGCCGAAGCCGATGACTCCGAGGATGAAGACCCGGTAGGCCCCGCAGTGATCGGCCAGGCTGCCACCGAAGACCACAGCCGCCGCCAAAGCCATCGTGTAGATGGTGGTCGCCCACCCGACCCCGACGACATCGGTGTGAAGTGAGGACATGATGCTGGGCTCGGCCACGGCCAGCACGGTGGTGTCCAGCAGCACCATGAAGTAGGCCAGCGATATGCCCACGAGCTGAGGTGCTGGTCGACGCTGGGGAAGCTGGCGGGAACGGGGTGAGAGGCCGGGCATGGATCTCCTCGAGGATGAGACGGTTTCGTCGAAACGAGACCCTCCGCTTTCCGTGCCCTCCGTTCGACCGGTGTCACTGCACCATCATTCGGAATATCCGAACACCGGCCTAGAGTGGTTCCGTGGACCTGAACCAGTTGCGGACCGCGATCGCGCTGGTCCAGCATCGAACCGTCAACCAGACGGCAGCCGCGTTGGGCCTGGCACCGTCGTCGGTCTCCGACCGGATTCGCCGGCTCGAGGAGGCCCTCGGGGCCTCGTTGTTCACCCGCGATCGAAGCGGTATGCATCCCACCGCAGCCGCACGCGCCTACCTGACGTCCGCAGGCGCGGCGCTCGAGGCCCTCGACGCCGCGGCCGAGCGACTCCACGCCGCGCCAGGGCTCACCGTGGGGGCACAAGCCTCGATCGCCGACGAACTCCTTCCCGCGGTCTTGGACGACCTACGACGAGCGCGGCCCGGCCTCCACGTGCAGCTACGTCCCGATCCCGACCGAATCCGGATCCTTGCCGCTCTCGACCACGGCGAGATCGACGTCGCCGTGCTCCTCGACCTCGGCGAGCACGTCGGTGACCTCGGATTCGCCCACCCCGCCAAGGCGATCGAGTACCTCGACGTCCGCGAGGTCCCTATGACCGTCGTCGTTTCGCCGGATCATCCGCTGCTCGGGCGCGCAGTGACGATGCGGGAGATCCGGCAGACCGGAGGCCTGATCGGTCGAGAGTCGCGCTGCTCCTTCTGGATGGCCACCAAGCGCTGGCTCGGCCCCGACACCGACCTCACAGCCGTCGGCGGACTGGCGCAGGTCCGCGAATGGGTCGCCACCGGCCGCGGGATCGCGCTGTTGCCCACCTTCACTGTTCGTGCCGACCTCGGCTCACGACGCCTCGCCCAGCTCGACGTGCAGCCGCCCCCACTTCAGCTGAGACTCGTCTGGCGCAGCGACCACAAAGACGCGAACGCCCTGCGCCATCTGCTCTACGCGCTCACGCAGCTATGAATCCACGTCAGCACAGTTGACGCTGACAGCCGACAACCACGTGACCAGTAACGGCTAGACTCTGGCGCCCTGCGGGGTAGGCGCCGGCCGCAGACCGAGCTGGCTGGTCGGTACGTCCTTGGTCTCGCGCGCGGTCAGGGCGGCGACCGACGCGACGATGCAGACGACCGCGGTGTAGCCCGCGGTGACGACCCAGCCGCCCTCCTGCACGCCACCCAGCGCGGTGACGATCGACGGGGTGAACCCGGCCAGCAGGAAGCCGATCTGGGTGCCGATCGCGACACCGGAGAAGCGCACCGGGGTCGAGAACATCTCGCCGTAGAACGACGGCCAGGTCGCGTTCGCGGCTGCGTAGCCGAACGAGAAGGTCACGATCGCGAGCGCGAACACGAGCAGCTCGTTGCCCTGGCTCATCGACAGCAGGTAGAACGGCATCATCACCGCGCTGGCCACGGCGCCGTAGATGAAGACGGGCTTGCGCCCGATCTTGTCGGCGAGCAGGCCGAACATCGGCTGGGTGAACAACGCGACGAAGTTGGCAGCGACGACCAGCCACAGCGTGATCGAGTCGACCATGCCGACCTTGACACCGTAGGCGATCGCCAGGTTGCCGAAGACCGTGGAGACTGCGGCGATGAAGGCGCAGCAGACCACCCGCACCACGTCGACCCAGTGGTCACGCAGCAGCACCGCGAGGGGCAGCTTGGCGACCTCGTTGTTGGCCTTGGCCTCCTCGAACTCCGGGGTCTCGTTGAGGCGGCTTCGGATGAAGAACGCCACCAGGACCACGATCGCGGAGAGCCAGAACGGGATCCGCCAGCCGATGCCGTACTTGATGTCGTCGGGCAGGGCGACGACCGGGATGAAGACGAGCGCGGCCAGGATCTGGCCGCCCTGGGTGCCGGTCAGCGTCCAAGACGTGAAGAAGGAGCGCCTGTCGTCGGGTGCGTGCTCGAGCGTGAGCGAGCTGGCACCGGCCTGCTCACCCGCAGCGGAGAGCCCTTGGAGCAGGCGGCAGAGGACCAGCAGCGCCGGCGCGATCCAGCCGGCCCGGTCGTAGGACGGCAGGCAGCCGATCAGGAACGTGCTGCCGCCCATCAGCAGCAGGGTGAACAGCAACACCTTGCGGCGGCCGATCCGGTCACCGAAGTGACCGACGAAGACCGCGCCGACCGGGCGGGCGACGTACGCGAAGGCGAACGTCGCGAACGACATCACCAGCGCAGCATCGCCGGCGCTGGGGAAGAAGACGTGCGGAAAGATCAGCGCCGCGGCAGAGCCGAAGACGAAGAAGTCGTAGTACTCGACCGCGCTACCCATGAAGCTGGCCAGCGCGGCCCGGACCGGAGTCTTGCCTTCCTGGTTCGCTGTGCTGTCGGTGTCAGGTCCCGCCATCGGGTCCTCCTCGGGTTCGTCCCGCGGTCCTGGCCGCGGGGTGTGGGGGATGAGTTGTCTGGGTCTTCGATTGATGTCAGCCGGCCGCCGCCAGCTCGCGCAGGTGGGCGAGCATCCGCGGGGCATCCGGGTCGATGCCGGTGATCAGCCGGAAGGCGTCGACGGCCTGGTAGACCGCCATGTGGCCTCCATGGAGCGTCCGGCAGCCGACCTCGCGCGCGGCCTGCAGCAGCGCGGTGTCCAGCGGCCGGTAGACGATGTCGGCCACCCACAGGTCGGGGCGGAGAAGACTCGTCTCCACGGGCGTACCGGGGTGGTCGGCCATGCCCATCGGGGTGCAGTTGACCAGTCCGTCGGCGTCGGGGAGGAGCGCCGGCAGTTTGTCGACGTGGCTGGCTTCGACGCTGCTCTCCGGGTGGTGGCGCCGGATCTCCTCGACCCGCGCCTGCGCGCGGTCGAGGTCCATGTCGGCGATGACCAGCCGGTCGACGCCCTGGGTCACCAGCGCGTGAGCGACGGCCGAACCCGCCCCACCCGCGCCGAGCTGGACGACGGTGCCGAGCGGGGCATCCGGCATCCCGGTGCGCAGCGCGTGGCCGAACCCGGTGGTGTCGGTGTTGTAGCCGACCGCACCTTCGTCGGTGAAGACCACGGTGTTCACCGCACCGAGGCGGGCCGCGGTCTCGTCGAGCCGGTCGAGGTGCTCGATCACCAGCTCCTTGCACGGGTGGGTGATGTTGAGCGCGTCGAAGCCGAGGCGCCGGGCCTCCCTCATCAGGTCACCCACCCCCTCGGCCGGGACCCCCAGGTCGGTGATGTCGAGCGTCTTGTAGACGTACGACAACCCGTGCTCCATCGCTTCGCGCATGTGCAGCGCCGGGCTCAGCGAGGGTCCGACGCCCGCGCCGATCAGGCCGACAAGAAACGAAGACTTCATCTGGGTGGTCCTTAATGTACGAACTAGTACGTTACGAGAGTGAAGGGGATCACATCCCACCCCGACTCGTCAACCCCCGCGCCGAGACGTCAGGCATGTCGGCCGACACGTCACCCCGGTCGGCCGACGGGAGCGACTTCTCGAGCGACGCCTCGACAGTGGGCCTCCAGGCGAGACGTCACTGCCGTCGACCGAGGTGGCACCGCGCTGACCACTCGGCCAACGCGCGTGACGCCTCGGCCAACGCGCGTGACGCCTCGGCCGACGCGCGCGACGCCTCGACCGGAGCGGGTGACTTCTCGGTCAGGCGGTGAGCCAGCCGACGACGATGTCGCCGAGGATGCGGCGGTGGCGGGCGCGTACGTCGGGGGCGAGCATGTCGCGACCGAAGAGGAAGCCGAAGGTGGCGCTGTTGGCGACCTGGAAGACGCAGTAGGCGCTGATCATCATGTGCACGTCGACGGCGTCGACATCGGCACGGAGCTCGCCGGACTCACGACCACGGGCGAGAACCTCGTCGAGAACCGTGGCGGCCGGGGCGCCGAGCTCGCGCAGCGACTCGACCTTCTCCAGGTGCCGGCCGCGGTGGATGTTCTCGACGGAGACGAGGCGGATGAAGTCGGGGTGGTCGACGTGGTGGTCGAAGGTGAGCTCGGCGATGCGACGGATCGCGTCGACAGGCTCGAGGTCACCGGCGTGCAGGCCCTGCTCCAGGTCGCGGATCCGGCGATAGGCGGCCTCGAGCACGGCCAGGAACAGGCCCTCTTTCCCGCCGAAGTAGTAGTAGATCATCCGCTTCGTGGTGCGGGTGCGCTCGGCGATCTCGTCGACCCGGGCCCCCGAATAGCCCTGCTCCGAGAACACCTCGGTCGCGACATCGAGCAGCTCGGACCGGGTGCGTTCGGCATCACGCGACTGAACCATGCCCCCGAGCCTAGAGCACGACCCACTTCCCAAGCCGGAGCAATGTATGTACCGTTTCGTACATTAACGAGAAACGGAGAACCATGCGCACCTCGATCGCCACCGTCTGCCTCAGCGGCGGCCTGGTCCAGAAGATGTACGCCGCCGCCGAGGCCGGCTTCGACGCGATCGAGATCTTCGAGCCCGACCTCATCGCCGCACCGCAGTCCCCGGAGGAGATCCGGGCGCTCGCCGACCGGCTCGGGCTCACCCTCGACCTCTACCAGCCGTTCCGCGACGCGGAAGGCGTCGACGAGGAGACGTTCGCCGCGGTGCTGCACCGGGCCGAGGCGAAGTTCCAGCTCATGCGGCGGCTCGGGATCGACCTGATGCTGGTGTGCAGCAACGTCGGCACCGCGACCGTCGACGACGACGAGGTCTCGGCGGGACAGCTGCGGCGGCTGGGCGAGCTCGCGGCGACGTACGACATCCGGCTCGCCTACGAAGCACTGGCCTGGGGACGGTACGTCGACGACTACCGGCACGCCTGGCGGATCGTCGAGCTCGCCGACCACCCCAACGTCGGCACCTGCCTGGACAGCTTCCACATCCTCTCCCGCGGCCATAACCCCCAGCAGATCGAGAAGATCCCGGGCGAGAAGATCTTCTTCCTGCAGCTCGCCGACGCGCCCGCACTCAGCATGGACGTGCTCTCCTGGAGCCGCCACCACCGGCTCTTCCCCGGTGAGGGCAGCTTCGACCTGCCAGCGTTCCTCGGTCACGTGATCCGCGCCGGCTACGACGGTCCGCTGTCGCTGGAGGTCTTCAACGACACGTTCCGCCAGACCGACCCCGTCCGCACCGCGCGGCAGGCTCAACGCTCCCTGCGCTGGCTCGCCGACCGCACCGCCGACCTGCTCGGCGAGGAGGCCGGACCGCTCCCCCGGCTGCCGGAGGTGACCGCACCGGAGGCGTTCGACTTCGTGGAGATCAAGGCGGCGGACACGTCGGGCGTCGAGGTGCTGCTCGAGCAGCTCGGCTTCGACTTCGGCGGCCGCCACCGCAGCAAGCAGGTGCGGCTGTGGACCTGGGGGTCGGCGCGCGTCGTCTGCAACGACGTACCCAGCGCCACCCCCGAGCCGCACATCGCGGCCGTCGGCTTCGACGTCACGGCCTCCGACCCGGCCGCCGAGCGCGCCGCGCGGCTGATGGCGCCGCCGGTCCACCGCCGGACCTACGCCGGCGAGCAGGCGCTGCGCGCCTTCACCTCCCCCGATGGCACCGAGGTGTTCCTCTCCCATGCCGAGGACTGGATCGGCGAGTTCGAGGGTGGCGTCCCGCGCCCAAACGGGCACGCTGCGCGGATCGACCACGTCAACCTGGTCCAGCCGTGGCACAGCTTCGACGAGGCGGTCCTCTTCTACGCCAGCGTGCTGTCGCTGACCCCGGAGCCGACCCAGGAGGTCGCCGGGCCCGCCGGTCTCGTCCGCAGCCAGGTGATGAGCTCACCGGCCGGCGGCGTACGTCTTCCGCTCAACCTGCTCCCGAACGGGCAGCAAGGTCAGGCACAGCACATCGCGCTCGCCTGCCACGACATCATCGGTGTCGTCGCGGCCGCCCGGGAGCGTGGCCTGCGACCGCTCGAGGTGCCGGGCAACTACTACGACGACCTGGTCGCCCGCTTCGCCCTGCCCGAGGACCTCGTCGCCACCCTGCGCGACCTCGACCTGCTCTACGACCGCGACGCCGACGGCGAGTACCTGCACTGCTACACCGAGACCGTCGGGGAGGTCTTCTTCGAGCTCGTCGAGCGCCGGGATCGCTACGACGGCTACGGCGCCGGTAACGCCCCCGTCCGCCTGGCCAGACAGGCCGGCTGACCAGCCGCCGAGTCGGCCCGTCTTGACGGGCCAACTCGGCGCGGGGGTTGTCAGAAGTTGCCGCGGCGCTCCTGCTCGCGCTCGATGGCCTCGAAGAGGGCCTTGAAGTTGCCCTTGCCGAACCCGAGGGAGCCGTGGCGCTCGATCAGCTCGAAGAAGACCGTGGGGCGGTCGCCGATCGGCTTGGTGAAGATCTGCAGCAGGTAGCCGTCCTCGTCGCGGTCGACCAGGATGCCGCGCTTCTGCAGCTCCTCGATCGGCACCCGCACCTCACCGATCCGGGCGCGCAGCTCGGGGTCCTCGTAGTAGGAGTCAGGGGTGTTGAGGAACTCGATCCCGGCGTCGCGCAGCGCATCGACGGTGGCGAGGATGTCGCCCGTGGCCAGCGCGAGGTGCTGGGCGCCGGGGCCCTGGTAGAACTCCAGGTATTCGTCGATCTGCGACTTCTTCTTCGCGATCGCCGGCTCGTTGAGCGGGAACTTCACCCGGTGGTTGCCGTTGGCCACGACCTTCGACATCAGCGCGGAGTAGTCCGTGGCGATGTCGTCGCCGATGAACTCGGCCATGTTGGTGAAGCCCATGACGCGGCCGTAGAAGTCGACCCACTCGTCCATCTTGCCGAGCTCGACGTTGCCGACGACGTGGTCGAGCGCCTGGAAGAGGCGCTTGGGCGCGCCCTCGGGCTTCTTCAGCGTCGAGGTGCGGGCGACATAGCCGGGCAGGTAGGGGCCGTTGTAGCCGGAACGGTCGACCAGGGTGTGGCGGGTCTCGCCGTAGGTGGCGATCGCAGCGATGCGTACGGTGCCGTGCTCGTCGGTCACGTCGTGGGGCTCCTCGAGCACGGTGGCGCCGGCGGAGCGGGCGTGCTCGATGCAGCGGTCGACGTCGGGCACCTCGAGGGCGATGTCGACGACGCCGTCACCGTGACGGGCGTGGTGGGCGATGATCTCGCTGTCGGGTGCCACGCCGCCCTTGATCACGAACCGCACTCCCCCGCTGCGCAGCACGTAGGAGTGGTGGTCGCGATTGCCGGTCTCGGGGCCGGAGTAGGCGACCAGCTCCATGCCGAAGGCGCTCTGGAAGAAGTGAGCGGTCTGGGTGGCGTTGCCGACGGCCCATACGACCGCGTCCCAGCCGGTCACCGGGAAGGGGTCAGAGGTGTCGTCGTAGGCCACCAGGCCGACGAGCTGCTCCAGCTCGGCCAGCCCGAGTCCGGCGAGCTTCTCTTGGTTGGTCAGGGTGTCTGCAAGCGTCATGCGGGCAAGTCAAGTGGGCCGAGTCACACCAAACAAGTTGACCACCGAGCACTGGTCAATCTGCCAGATCGGACCAGTCTTCATCGCCGTTCACTAGGCAATCTGACTATCATCGCGCCATGAACCTCGATGACCTCGACATCACGCTGCTGGAGACGCTGCACGCCCACCCCCGCGTCGGCGACCTCGAGCTCTCCCGGGTCGCCGGCGTAGCCCGGGCCACCGTGCAGAGCCGGCTGCGCAAGCTGGCCGAGGCGGGGGTGATCCGCGACTGGGCCCCGACGATCGACCCGGCCGCGGCCGGCCACACCGTGCAGGCCTTCGTGACCCTGGAGATCTCCCAGGGAGCGCTCGAGGACGTACGCCGCGACCTCGCCGAGATCCCCGAGGTGCTCGAGGCGTACGTCACCACCGGATCCTTCGACGTCTTCTGCAAGGTCGCGACCGGTTCGCACGCGAAGCTGCAGGAGGTGCTGGTGCGCATCGACCAGTCCCACGCGGTGGTCCGCTCGACGAGCGTGGTCACCCTCTCCACCCTCATCGAGCCGCGCACCCTCGACCTGCTGCGCACGGGAGCCACTCCGCGCACCTAGGTTGTGAAGCCGAGCGTGGGCTATAGGTCACTCTCAGCTTCACAACCCCGCCGATCACGGGGTCCTGGGCAGCTCCACCGAGACCTGCAGCCCACCGCCGGGCCGCGAGAGCACCGCCAGGTTGCCATCGTGAGCTCGGGTGATGCTCTTGACGATCGCCAGACCGAGTCCGACGCCGGCCTGGTCGACGTGGATGCGCTGAGTGCCGCGCTGGAACGGCTCGGTGAGCGTGGCGACGAGCTCGCGGGAGAGCTCCTCGCCGGTGTTGGCGACGGTGAGGACCACGCTCCGCTCGTGAGCGACCACGGTGACCGACACCGACCCGCCCTCGGGCAGGTTGTGGACGATCGCATTGTGGATCAGGTTGGTCGCGACCTGCAGCAGCAGCGCCGGAGAGCCGTGGACCGACGCCTCCTCGCCCGAGGTCTCGATCCGCACCCCGCGCTGCTCGGCGAGCGGCAGCAGTGTCTCGACCGCCTCCTCGGCGACCAGCGACAGATCGACCGGCTCGCTGGCGAAGGACCGCTGGTCGGCCCGGCTGAGCACGAGGAGGGCCTCGGTCAGCTCGATCGCGCGGGAGTTGATCAGGCGCAACCGCTCGATGAGCTCGTCGACGTCGCGGTCCGGGTCCCTGCCGGCGACGTCGAGCAGGGTCTGGGTGATCGCGAGCGGCGTACGCAGCTCGTGGGAGGCGTTGGCCGCGAACCGCTGCTGCTCGGCCACCTGCGCCTCGAGCTTCGCGAGCATGTCGTCGAAGCCGTCGGCGAGCTCGCGGAACTCGTCGCCAGGCCCCTCGAGCGCGATGCGGTGCGAGAGCGACCCGTCGGCAGCCGTACGCGTGGCAGCAGTGATCTTCCTCAGCGGCGCCAGCATCCGCCCGGCCAGGATCCAGCCCCCGATCAGCCCGAACACGAGCAGGAAGGCCATCATCGTGGCTGCCCGGGGCACGAAGGCACGCTCGAGGTCGGACCGGTTCGGGACGAAGGGAGCACGCGGTGCTCCAGGCTGCTGCGGCCACTCCACCCACACGTTGTCGGGCACGTAGCGCAGCAGGAAGACCCACACCACCGCGAGCAGCAGGATGCCGGTGACGACAATGACGGCGGCGTAGCTGAGGGTCAGCTTGAGCCGAACACTCATCCCCGGGCGCCTGACGCCCGTCTGCTCAGCCATCGACGTCGATGCGGTAGCCGACCCCCGGGACGGTCGCGATGATCGCGGGCTCACCGAGCCGCTTGCGCAGGGCGGAGACGGTGATGCGTACGGCGTTGGTGAACGGATCGGCGTTCTCGTCCCAGGCCCGCTCCAACAGCTCCTCGGCGCTGATCACGCCGCCCTCGGCGGCGGCGAGGACCTCGAGGACCGCGAACTGCTTGCGGGTCAGCGCGACGTAGCGGCCCTCGCGGTAGACCTCCCGCCGGAACGGGTCGATCCGCAGGCCGGCGATCTCCCGCACCGGCGGGCGATTGTGAGCGCGCCGCCGGTCGAGCGCCCGCAGCCGGAGCACGAGCTCGCGCAGCTCGAAGGGCTTGGTGAGGTAGTCGTCGGCGCCCAGCTCGAACCCGGAGGCCTTGTCGTCGAGCCGGTCGGCGGCGGTGAGCATCAAGATGGGCATCCCGGTCCCGGAGGCGACGATGCGCTTGGCGATCTCGTCACCCGAGGGACCAGGGATGTCTCGGTCGAGCACGGCGATGTCGTAGGAGTTGACGCTCAGCATCTCCAGAGCCGTGTCCCCGTCGCCGGCGATGTCGGCGGCGATCGCCTCCAGCCGCAGCCCATCCCGGATCGCCTCAGCCATCAACGGCTCGTCCTCGACCACCAGCACCCGCATGCTCCTGATCCTAGGTCGAAACGGCATATCGCCGGCGTATCCGAATTGGCATACGCCCTGGTGACACCGGCCCGGGTTCACTGGCACGGTGACCTTCACTGTCAGAGCGATCAGTCCCGCCGAGCACCTCGACCACGTCCGGTCGCGACGCTCGGTCAGCTTCCAGCAGACCCCGGCCTGGGCCGCGGTGAAGACGGAGTGGCACACCGAGTCGCTCGGCTGGTACGCCGGCGATCGGCTCGCCGGTACCGGCCTGGTGCTGCACCGGCCGGTGCCGCGGCTGGGCTACACGCTCGCCTACCTGCCGTGGGGCCCGGACATCGACTGGTCCGGCGGGCTCGCGGTGTGGTTCCCGCCGCTGGTCTCCTATCTGCGCTCGCAGGGTGCGTTCGCGATCCGGGTCGCTCCCCCGGTGCCGACCGACACCTGGGACGCGGTTCAGGTCAAGGAGGGCATCGCCGATCCTGCCGTCGCCCGTCTCACCGATCTGCCCGGTCGGCCCGACCCCGTGGGCGCCGAGGTGACGCGCTATCTCCGCGACTCCGGCTGGATCCCCCAGAACCCCGAGGACGGGTTCGGGGCGGGGCAGCCGCAGTTCACCTACGAGATCCCGTTGCGTCGACCGGACGGCTCCGCCCGCTCCGAGGCGGAGGTGCTCCAGGGCATGAACCAGCTGTGGCGGCGCAACGTCAAGAAGGCTGCCAAGGCCGGGGTCGAGGTCACCACCTCCACCGGCGGCGAGGACCTGAAGGCGTTCCACGACCTCTACGTCCACACCGCCGAGCGCGACCGCTTCACCCCGCGACCGCTGGGCTACTTCGAGAAGATGTTCGACGCGCTGGCTGCCGAGGACTCCCCCGAAGATGGAGAACAGCGGATCGCGCTCTATCTCGCCCGTCACGACGGCGACCTGGTCGCGGCGTCGATCTACGTCCGCGTCGGCGGTCACGCCTGGTACGTCTACGGCGCCTCCTCCACCGAGAAGCGGGACGTACGCGGCTCCAACGCCTGCCAGTGGGCGATGATCCGCGACTCTCTCGCCGCCGGGTGCGACGTCTACGACCTGCGCGGCATCACCCCGACCCTGTCCGCCGACGACCCGCACGTCGGGCTGATCCAGTTCAAGGTCGGCACCGGCGGGCAGGCGGTGCGGTACGTCGGCGAGTGGGACCTGCCGCTGCGCCCTATCGTCTACCGGGCATTCGACCTCTACATGAGGCGGCGCAACCAGAAGGAAGGGGCGCACCGATGATCGTGAACGCGTCCGGCTCGCTCACCGAGACCGGCATCGTCATCCTGACCGTCCTGGCGCTGCCGCTGGCAGCGCTGGCCGTGCCGGTCCTCGCCCTCCTGCGCCGAGGCTTCGGCGTCACGTGGGGGCGCGCATGGCGTGTGTCGCTCGCCGAGGTCGCCATCGTCTACGGCACGGTCCCCATGGTGATGCTGACGATGGTGCCGGGAAGCATGGCCGGCACCGCGACCGGCGCAGTCAGTCTGGAGCCGTTCGCCGACCTGCCGACCATGGGCCGGATCGGGGTCGTCGGCAACCTGTTGCTCTTCGCCGCGCTCGGGTTCTTCGGACCGATCCGCTTCCACGCCCTGCGATCGGTGTGGCGGGTGCTCGCGCTCGCCGTCGCGGCATCGGTCACGATCGAGGTGCTGCAGTACGTCCTGCTCCTGGACCGGGTCTCCTCGGTCGATGACGTGATCCTCAACGCGGGCGGCGCCACGGCCGCCGCGATCCTGTCCTGGCCGTGGTGGCGGCCGCGCGCACCGCGGTCTCGGCAGGCTCGACCGCCCATGGTCGAGCCTGCCGAGACGTCCGAGCGCGTCGGCTAGGCGGTGTCGGTCAGGGCGTGACGATGGCGAAGTCGGGGTCGCCCGGGTCGAGCACGCTCGTCAGCCGCTGCAGCACGGAACCGTCGCCGGTGACCTCGATGCCCGCCTGAGCCAGTCGTTCGGGGGTAGGCGTGCCCACGGCCAGAGCCGGGAGGCTGTGCCGCTTGGCCGTGAGCGTCGCGTCGGCGTCGCCGGCCTGCGGCGCAGCGCTGTAGGTCAGCACGCCGTTGGCGAGCCGCAGACGGTAACGCTCGTCGGTGTCGGTGATCACCACGTCGATGCTGAGCTTCTCGTCCCATGCCGCGGGGCCGTTGACCTGGATGGCCATGGCGTCGAAGAGCATCTCGGGGCTGAGCTGGGCGACCATGTCGGGCGACGCGGTCACCGTGGGGGTGCCGAACGAGCCGTTGCGCAGCTCGTAGGCGCCGGAGAGGTAGAAGTTGCGCCAGGTGCCGTTCTCCGAGCCGTAGCCGAGCTGCTCGAGCGTGTCGGCCAGCAGCTCCCGCGCCGCGGCGTGGTCCGGCTCGGCGAACACCACGTGACTGAGAACCTCCGCCGCCCAGCGGTAGTCACCCTCGTCGTAGGCCGCCTGACCGTTCGCGACGACGGCGTCCGCGCCGCCACCGAGTGCGACGTACCGCGTGGCCTTCTCGACGGGCGTGTGCTCCCACAGGTGGGCGGGGTTCCCGTCGAACCAGCCGAGGTAGCGCTGGTAGATCGCCTTCACGTTGTGGCTCACCGAGCCGTAGTAGCCGCGGGTGGACCAGGCGTTCTCGAGGGCGGGCGGCAGGGTGATCTGCTCGGCGATCTCCGATCCGATCAGGCCCTTGTTGAGCATCCGGAGCGTCTGGTCGTGCAGGTAGGCGTAGAGGTCGCGCTGCAGCGAGAGGAAGTCGACCACCCGCTCTTTGCCCCACGTCGGCCAGTGGTGGGAGGCGAAGGCGACCTCGACGTCGCCACCGAACAGGTCGATCGTCTCGGTGAGGTATTTCGACCACACGTGCGGGTCACGGACCACCGCACCACGCAGGGTGAGGAGGTTGTGCAGGGTGTGCGTCGCGTCCTCGGCCGTGCACAGCGCCTTGAGGTCCGGGAAGTAGAACAGGATCTCCGCAGGAGCCTCGGTGCCCGGCGCCATCTGGAAGACGATCCGGACGCCGTCGATGACCTCCTCCTGACCGGTGGTGGTGATCTCGAGCGTGGGCGGGATCAGCGTCACGGTGCCGGTCGAGGTGGTCTGGCCGAGCCCGGCTCCGAGCGCTCCCTGGGTGCTGCGTGGGAGCGCCGCTCCGTACATGTAACCGGCGCGTCGTCCCATCGCGGTGCCGGCGTAGACGTTCTCCGCGACGGCGTGCTCGACGAATCCCTCGGGCGCGACCACGGGAACCCGGCCCGAGTCGACGTCCTCCTGGGTGATGACACCCTTGACACCGCCGAAGTGGTCCACGTGGCAGTGGGTGTAGATGACCCCGGTCACCGGCCGGTCGCCACGGTGCTCGCGGTAGAGCGCGAGCGCGGCCGCGGCGGTCTCGGTCGAGATGAGCGGGTCGATCACGATCACCCCGGTCTCGCCCTCGACGAAGCTGATGTTCGACAGGTCCAGTCCACGCACCTGGTAGAGGCCCGGGACCACCTCGAAGAGCCCGTCGGTCGCGACCAGCGTCGACTGCCGCCACAGGCTGGGGTTGACCGTGTCCGGGGCGTCGCCGGTGATGAAGCCGTAGGTGTCGTTGTCCCACACCACCCGGCCGTCCTCGGCTGTGACCGCGTTCGGTTCACGACGTCCGACGAGTCCCCGGTTGGCGTCGTCGAAGTCCTGGGTGTCCGAGAACGGCAGGCGCTCCAGAAGCGCACGCTGCTGCTCGGCGATGGCGGCGGTGGCGTCACGAGGGGTTGCAGTCATGCTCCGACGCTCATGGGGCCAGGATCGCGTCGCCTCACCCGAAACCGGTGGGATCCGGCTAGAGCTGCTGGACGAGCGCCGCGGCGACCTGATCGAGTCGAGCGCCGCGGGAACCCTTGACGAGCACGACGTCGCCGAAGGACAGGTGGTCTCGCAACCAGTCGATCGCCGCGGCGTTGTCCGGGAGGGATACGGCCTTGGCTCCGGCTCCGACTGCGATGAGGGCGGCGGCCTCGCCGATGGCGACCACCAGATCGGCCCGGGTGGCTGCGTACGTCCCGATCTCGAGGTGCGCGTCGCGGCTCGCCTCGCCGAGCTCGAGCATCTCGCCGAGCACGGCGATGCGGCGCTCGGCGTCGACGGAGGCCAGCGCGTCCAGGCCGGCACGGGTGGACTCGGGATTGGCGTTGTAGGAGTCGTCGATCAGCGTCGCGCCGCAGGCCAGCGAACGCAGCTCCATCCGCCACTTCGAGATCGAGGCGGTGCTCAACGCGGTCGCGGCCCGCTCGAGGGGCACGCCGGCGGCGAGACCGGCCGCCGCGGCCGCAGCGGCGTTGAGCCCCCAGTGGGCACCGATGAACGGAAGCGCGACAGCGGCCTCGGTCTCGGTCTCGGCATGGTGAAGGGTGAAGGTGGGCCGGCCGAGACGGTCCAGGGCGAGGTCGTGGACACGTACGCTCGCCTGCTCGGCAGTCCCGAAGGACAGCACCGGGCCGTCGGTGAGCTCAGCCATCGCGAGCACCCGTGGGTCGTCGGCGTGGAGGACGGCCGTGCCCCCGCTCGCCAGCCCTCGCACGATCTCGCTCTTGGCGACAGCGATCGCCTCGCGCGACCCGAACTCACCCAGATGGGCCCGGCCGACGTTGGTGACGACGGCGACGTCGGGAGCGACCAGGCCGGTCAGCTCGGCGATGTCACCGACGTGCCGGGCACCCATCTCCAGGACCAGGAACCTCGTGGTCGCGTCGGCGCGCAGCATCGTGAGAGGTACGCCGAGCTCGTTGTTGAACGAGCCCGAGGTCGCGACGGTCGGTGCCGCGGTCGAGAGCACCGCCTCGATCATGTCCTTGGTGCTGGTCTTGCCCTGGGACCCGGTGACCGCGATCACGGTCAGGTCATCGCGCAGGAGCGCGACGACGTGGGTGGCCAGGCGCTGGAGCGCGGCCTGCGCGTCGTCGACGACGACGGTCGGCAGCGCGGTCGCCCGCGAGCCGAGCACGGCGACGGCTCCGGCCTCGGCCGCCTGCAGTGCGTAGTCATGGCCGTCGGTGTGCTCGCCCGCGAACGCGACGAAGAGGCCACCGGGGTCGGCCTCGCGGCCGTCGATCACGGCGGGCGCAGTCACCGTCACGGAGCCGTCGCCGACCACCTTTCCGCCGACCAACGAGGCTATTTCGTCCAAGCTGAGGGGAATCATCCCATCAGTGTTCGAATTCGCCTGTTGCCACCACGTATGCGCTTATCGATATGCGGACGATAACTTATCGTCGGCATATCGGAAATTCCATACGGGGCAGCAACTGCCGCTGCGGTTTGCTGGCAGCGATGATCTACCACGAGCCCACCCTGACGGCACCGACCGAGCCGATGGCGCACACCGCGATCTCGCCGACGACCGGGATCACGGTCTTCGGCTGCGCCCCTGATGAGAGGCGCATTTTCGACTCCCTGGCACCAGCCCACGGGGTCTCTCTGACGATGACGACCGAGCCTGTCACCGAGGACAACGCTGACCTCGCCCGCGGCGACCGGTGCATCAGCGTCAGCCACAAGGCACCGATATCGAACGCGACTCTCCTCGCGCTGGAAAAGCGCGGGATACGTTATATCTCGACGCGAAGCGTGGGTGTCGACCACATCGATGCCGACTTCGCGGCGAGCATCGGGATAACAATCGGGAACGTCTTCTATTCACCCGACTCGGTCGCCGACTACACCGTGATGCTGATGCTCATGGCGATCCGCCAGGCGAAGGCGACGATCCGGCGCACGGACGCCCACGACTACCGCCTGGCGGCCAGCCGGGGACGCGAGCTGCGCGACCTCACCGTCGGTGTGATCGGGACCGGTCGGATCGGCACGGCGGTGATCGAGCGGCTGCGTGGCTTCGGCTGCGACGTCCTCGCCCATGACCTCCGCCCCCGCCCGGCCACGGACGGCGCCGAGCACGTCGATCTCGACACGCTCGTCGAGCGCAGCGACGTCGTCAGCCTCCACACCCCGCTCAGCGAGGAGTCGCACCATCTGCTCGACCGGCGCCGCATCGACGTGATGCGCCCTGGCGCGTACGTCATCAACACCGGTCGAGGCGCGCTCATCGAGACACCGGCGCTGATCGATGCCCTCGAGGACGGCCGGCTGGGCGGCGCGGCCCTGGACGTCGTCGAGGGCGAGGAGGGCATCTTCTACGCCGATCTCCGGGGGCGCGAGATCCCCAACGACTGGCTGGCGCGGCTGCAAGAGATGCCGAACGTGCTGGTCAGCCCTCATATCGCCTACTTCACCGACCATGCCCTCAGGGACACGGTCGAGAACTCCATCCTCAACTGTCGTGAATTCGAAAGCAGGTTTCAGCATGTCTAAGCTCAAGGTCGGCATCATCTTCGGCGGCGTCTTCGAGGAGCACCCCGTCTCGGTGAAGTCGGCGCAGGAGGTCGCCAAGCACCTCGACACCGACACGTACGAGGCCTACTGGATCGGCATCACCAAGAGCGGTGACTGGCGGCTGTGTGACGGGCCCGAGCCGAGCTGGGAGGACGGCGCGCACCGTCCGGTCGTGCTCTCCCCCGACCGCAGCGTCCACGGGCTGCTCGTCCTGGACGAGGGCACCTACGAGACCATCCGGCTCGACGTCGTGCTCCCGGTCCTGCACGGAAAGCTCGGCGAGGACGGCGCGATCCAGGGCCTCTTCGAGCTCTCCGGGATCCCGTATGTCGGCTGCGACGTGCAGAGCTCGGCGCTGTGCATGGACAAGTCGCTGGCCTACACGGTCGTCGCCGAGGCCGGTGTCCCGACGCCGACGTTCTGGACCCTCTTCCCGGGCGACACTGTGCAGACTCTCGGCGATCCCGGCGTACTCCCCTATCCGGTCTTCGTGAAGCCGGCCCGCTCCGGGTCGTCGTTCGGGGTCAGCAAGGTGACCTCGGCCGCGGAGCTGGACGAGGCGATCGCCACCGCGCGCCAGTACGACGACAAGGTGCTCATCGAGGAGGGAGTCGTGGCCGAGGAGATCGGCTGTGCGATCCTCGGCAACGGGTCCGAGCTGGTCACCGGCGAGGTCGACCACGTTGCGCTCTCTCACGGCTTCTTCAAGATCCACCAGGAGGACGCCCCCGAGACCGGCTCGGAGAACGCCACCTTCATCGTGCCCGCCGACATCCCCGCTGACGCGCAGGAGCTCGTCAAGGAGAGCGCACAGCAGGTCTACCAAGCACTGGGCTGCCGCGGTCTGGCGCGGGTCGACATGTTCCTCAAGTCCGACGGGTCGGTGGTCCTCAACGAGGTCAACACCCTGCCCGGACTCACCTCCTACAGCCGCTACCCGCGGATGATGGCCGCGGCGGGGATCTCGATGACCGACTTCCTCGACCGCGCGATCACCCTGGCGCTGGCGGAAACATCGGAAGGCACGACATCGGAGGGCGCGATGTCGGAGAGCGCGGCCCGATGAGGGACGGCTTCGCGTTCGTCGACGAGCTGGTGCCCGGCATCCGCTGGGACAGCAAGTACGCCACCTGGGACAACTTCACCGGTAAGCCGGTCGACGGCTACCAGGTGAACCGGATCGTCGGGACCCACGAGCTGTGCGCCGCGCTCGCCCTCGCCCGGGACCGGGCGGCAGCGCTCGGGTTCGGGATCCTGCTGTGGGACGGCTACCGCCCCCAGCGCGCCGTCGACGCCTTCCTGCGCTGGGCCGAGGAGTCGCCGGCCACGGACGCAGAAGACGCGCGCAAGCGCATCCACTATCCCGCGATCACCCGTGCGGAGATGTTCGAGAAGGGGTACGTCGCCACGCAGTCCGGTCACAGCCGTGGCAGCACCGTCGACCTGACCCTCTTCTCCTTGGCCTCGGGCGAGCTGCTGGACATGGGCGGCGACCACGACCTGATGGACGAGATCTCCCACCATGGCGCGGCGGGTGTCTCGGAGGTCGCGGCCCGCAACCGATCGCACCTGTGCTCGGTGATGGAGTCGTGCGGGTTCAGCCGTTACCAGAACGAGTGGTGGCACTACTCCCTGATCGAGGAGCCCTACCCGGACACCTACTTCACCTTTCCGGTCGGATAGACCGGGAGCGCGCGCACGGTGAACTAGCCGAGCCAGCTGCGGATCTTCGAACGGTTCGCCTTCTTCCAGACGGAGGCGAACCGTTCCTCGGCGTCGGCGGCCGCGGTCTCCTCGGCGGCCAGGAGATCACGGATCGCGTCGTCGGGTTCCGGGACCAGAGCGATGGTCTGGATCATGACAGCCGCGTCGTTGAGGTCGCCGAGGACCGACTGGATCGACCGGGCGGCCCTCGAGAGCCGGTCGGCGTCCTTGCCGAAGACCTCGCTCACCGACTCGGCGGCGTAGCGGACCCGCTTGGCCCGCTTGCGCACCTCGTGCAGCTGTCTGCGGCGTTCACCGGGGTCGGTGGCCTGGTTCGCAGCGTCGGCCGCGGCCGCCATCCGGCGCCAGCCACGGCGGAGCCGCTTGCGGAGCGCCTTTCTGCCCGGCAGCTTGCTCGACCAGGGCAGACCGTAGGCGAGGGCGGCGATCAGCGCGCGGTAGCGGTCTCCGTCGAGCTCCGGAAGCAGCCGGTCGCTCGCCTGGGCCTGGCGGTCAGCGAGCGCCGTACGCAGCGCGTCCACACCGGTCGGACCCGGACCGTGGACGGCCGCCCACCGCCGCAGCCGCCTGCGGAGCACCTCGGCGTCGCGTACGTCTCCGAGGAGGTCGGCGAGCCACGTCAGCTCCTCGCGCAGCGGCTCGGCCCGGTCCGGGTCGAGGAACGGACGGTAGGTCGCCAGGACGCTGCGCAACCTGCGTACCGTCACCCGCATCTGGTGGACGGAGTCGTCCTCCGCACGCAGCACGAGCCGGCCCCAGCGGTGGAGCGCGGCCACCTGGTCGCGCCACCACTCACCGACCGGCTCGTGTGGATGACTCATCCCTCCATTACTACCGTGCCACGGCGTCGAGGTCACGCTCCGTCTCGGCGACCTCGGCCTCAGCACCGTCCTTCTCCCGGTGCGGCAGCACAGTCAGGAGCAGTCCGATCCCGGCCCAGCAGGCGAGGACGATCAGCGGCGTGGTGGTCCCGGCGCCGTCGAAGAAGGAGAAGCCGCGCAGGGCCGATCCGGCCGCCCCCGGAGGCATCATCTGACCGAGCCATCCGAACGGCACCATCTCCGGCGCGGACGTGATCCCGGAGAGCGGGTTGCCGACCAGGAGGACGAGCAGCGCGACGATGCCGACACCGGCCGGGCCGATGAGATGCCGCAGGCCGACGATCGGGAGCGCGACGGCCAGGATGCCAAGGGCCACGACGCCGGCGTTGGCGAGGTAGCTGCCCTCCAGTGCGCCGAGCCAGCCCTGCACGACCCCGGTCATCGCAAGACCTCCACCGATCGCGATCAGGAAGGCCGCCGCGACCCGGTCACGGGTGCGGGTCAGCACCAGCGAGGTGATCGCGCCGGCCATGATGCCGCCGATCACCAACGGCAGCGCCGCCGCACCGAAGACGACACCGCGCGGGTCGTCCTCCGCACTCGGCACGACATCGGTGACCGTGGGCTCGGCGCCGGTCTCGGCGCCCATCGCGGCAGCCATCTGGGTGAGCTGCTGGGCGACGTTGGGACTGGCGGCGGAGGCGACCAGCACCTCCTGACCCTGAGGGCCGACCACGATCGCGCCGTACGCCTCCCGGTCCTCGATCGTCTCGACAGCCTCGTCGCGGTCCGCGACAGCGGTGACCTCGAAGGCGTCCTCCCCCATGGCGGCGGCGAGCTGGGTCTCCACCTGGCTGACCGCGGCCTCGGGCCCCGCGACGACCAGCGGCAGCGATCGGGGCCCGATCTCGCTGGCGGGCCAGGCGAACGCCGAGATGAGCAACGTGAGCAGGGTGACGAGACCGAGGCTGACCCCGATCACCGCTTTCACTGATGTGGACATGACTGGCTCCTTAAAAAACGAATGTTCATTCTCTTTGGCATCACTCTCCTCCTCCTGCTCCGAATTATCAAGAACGAGCATTCGTTTTCTTTTGAGGTACGCTTCGTAGCATGCCCAAGGTCAGCGACGAGCACCGCACCGAGAAGCGTCAGCAGATCATCGCGGCCACGCTGCGCTGCGTGGAGCGCGACGGCTTCCACAAGACGACGATGGCCGCTGTCATCGAGGAGTCGGGCCTGTCTGCGGGCTCGGTCTACACCTACTTCCGCGGCAAGCACGAGATCATCCACGCGATCGCGTCCTCCGGGGTGACCGGCGTCAAGGACGCGATCGACCGCCTCACCCCCGAGGCCGGCTCGAGCGAGACCCCTCCCCCGCCCGGGCAAGCGCTCGAAGCCGCCACCCAGCATCTACTGGACTTCTCGGGCCAGCTCGGCATCGACCTGCCTCGGATCGCCCTGCAGACCTGGGCCGAAGCGGCTCGCGACGACGAGTTCCTCGCCCTGATGGCCCCCGAGGCCCGCGGCATCCGGGCCGCCTGGCGCCGCTACGCCGAGTCAGCCATCGGATCGGGCCTGCTCCGCAAGGACGCCGACCCAGACCGAGTCGCCATGGTGCTGACGGGAATGCTTCCGGGCTTCATCCTGCAGCGGGTCGTGATGGGCGACGTCACTCCGTCGACGTACGCCGCGGGGTTGAACGACCTGCTCGGCACGTCGGGGTAGTCCGGGAGCGAACTGCCCATTTACTGGCGAGTAATAGGCAGTTGGCTCCCGGACTACCCCACATTCCCCTCCCAACGCGCCACCCAGTAACGAACCCCGTAAGGGTCGGAGTCGTAGTCGACCGCTACGGTCTCGACCCGGCGGAGCAGGTCGGCGGCCTCGACGATCGGCGCGACGTCGGCCCAGAGCTCCTCGGCCAGGCCGAGGTCGAGCGCACCCAGCGCGTCGGCGTCGGGCTCCACCAAGGATCTCCCCAGCCGGTCGTCGAACCCGGCCGCCCGGGGGTCGAGATGCCCGGGCGCCTTCTCGCTGCGGCAGGCCGAGCCGTTGCCGACGACGAGGTAGGCCGCCTCGCCGCTGCTCACGGGGGCCGCGCCGACCTCGGCGAGCAGCGCGGAGGCGACCCGGGCGCCCTGCGCACCGGCGATCACGCGTACGTCCTCGCCCAGCCAGGCCACCGCGGCCAGGCAGGCAGCGCGGAGCTCGGCGACGGGGTCGTCGAGCGAGGCGTACTCCGGCAGCAGGGCGAGGCATCCCGGGACCAGCGCCACTCTCGTCACTGCAGCCCCCTGATCGCTCGTGCGGGATTCCGACGTCCGGCGATCGTCCAGACCATGTCGACGGTCTGCCGGGTCTCCGGCACCTGGTGGACGCGGTAGATCCGGGCGCCCGCCAGGGCGCAGACCGAGGTCGCGGCGAGGGTGCCGAGGAGACGATCGCCGACCGGTCGGTCGAGCGTCTCTCCCACGAAGTCCTTGTTGGAGAGCGAGACCAGCACCGGCCAGCCCGTCGCGACCATCTCGTCGAGGCGGCGGGTGATCTCGAGGGAGTGAAAGGTGTTCTTCCCGAAGTCGTGGGCCGGGTCGATCACGATCGAGTCCTTGGCGACGCCGGCGTCCAGGGCGCGCTGGGCATAGCCGAGGGTGTCGTCGATCGCGGCCCGGACGACATCGTCGTACTCGATGCGATAGGGCCGCGTCCGTGGCGTCACGCCGCCGGTGTGGGTGCACACGATCGCGGCGCCATGGGCAGCGGCGACGTCGACGAGCTCCGGGTCCGCACCGCCCCAGGCGTCGTTGATCAGGTCGGCGCCGGCGGCGCACACCGCGTCGCCGACCTCGGCGCGCCAGGTGTCGACCGAGATGACCAGACGGGGGAACTCCTCGCGTACGCGGGCGACGAAGTCGACCACCCGGGACTTCTCCTCGGCGGCACCGATCTCGGCTCCCGGAGCTGCCTTGATCCCGCCGATGTCGACGATCTCGGCACCTTGGGATGCCACCAGCCGTACGCGTTCGAAGGCCGCGTCCTCGGCCCAGGTCGCACCCTTGTCGAAGAACGAGTCGGGGGTGCGGTTGACGATGGCCATCATCAGCGTGTCGTCGTCACCGAACTCATGTCGTCCCAGACGCAGCATCAGGCGACCATACCGCCCGCGCCGTCGCGCAACGGCGGCCGCTCCAGAAGGCTCACGGTCCGGTCGACCACCTTCGTGGATCCGTCGATCGGGATGTACTGCCGCATCTCGACGTCGTCGCCCGCCGGACCGGTGCCGAGGCGTCGCGACATCATGCCCACGATCTGCGTCGCCATCAGACCGAGGTCGAAGAGGTCCTGGTGGCTGTGGTCGCGTTGTCCGAGATCGACCTGGGCGATCGCGTCCATCCCGCGGGTGTCGAGGGTGTCGACGAGGGCCGCGAGCTCGACGCCGTAGCCGACAGGGACCCGCAGCCGCTCGAACAGCGAGCGCCGGATCGACCACTCCCCCGCCAGCGGCTGGATCAGGTCTCGCAGCGGCCGGCGGTGGAGCGCCAGCAACGGCCGGGCGACGAGCTCGGTGACGCGGCCACCGTCGAGACCGTGCTCGCCCGGGCGCCGGTAGAAGCCCTTGACCAGCTCGATCGTCGGGTCGGTGACCAGTGGGCCGACCAGGCCGCGTACGAAATGGGTGTCCCAGTCGGTCAGGTCGGCGTCCATGAAGACGATGAGATCGCCGGTCGTCACGAACTGCGACTTCCACATCGCCTCGCCCTTGCCGGGGTAGGAACCGAGGTCCGGTCGGATCGCGGCCGAGGCATAGACGTCGGCGCCGGCGTCCGAGGCGATTCGCGCGGTGTCGTCGGAGGAGTCGGAGTCGATGACGACGAGCTCGTCCACCAGGTCGGAGGTCTCCATCAGGCTGTTGCGCAGCGTGCTGACCAGGTCACCGACGGTCGCGGCCTCGTTGCGCGCAGGCACCACGAGGCTGACCCGTTGCCCCTGCTTGGCCTCGACGAGCTCGGCCAGCGACCAGTCGTCCCAGTGATGGGTGTTGCACTCCGACCAAGACATGTTCAAACCCTATCGACGGAATCATGGAAGCCCTTCCGATACCCGATCGATTCGGCTCCCAGCCGCCTCCCCCGGCCGGGCGCCGGAGCGCGCGTGAGGTAGCGTCGAGGCTTTGCACAATCCTCCCGTCACACCCCGCGCCACCTTCAGCGCGCCCTGGCCAGGGCGAACAGATAGCGCTAACGTGACGCAAATTGTTGACAAACCTAACGTCGACACTGCGGGTCAAGAGCGGTCCCCAGCCATCAATCACACCGAATAGGTGAGAAGAAATGTCAGGAACCCCAACCATCCCCTCCGACGAGACAGAACCCGACAAGTCAAAGCTCCGCAGAGCGATCACCGGCTCAGCGGTCGGCAATGCGACCGAGTGGTTCGACTACGGCGCTTTCGCCTACGTCGCCACGGAGATCACCGCCAACTTCTTCCCCGAACAGGGCTTCGCCGGCACGGCGCTGACGTTTGCGATCTCCTTCATCCTGCGACCGCTCGGCGGCATCTTCTGGGGTCCGCTCGGCGACCGTATCGGGCGCCAGCGCGTCCTCGCGATGACCATCATCCTGATGGCGGCAGCCACGTTCTGCGTCGGTCTGCTCCCCACCTACGACTCGGTCGGCATCTGGGCCGTGGTCCTGCTCGTGGCGCTCCGGGTGATCCAAGGATTCTCGACCGGCGGTGAGTACGGCGGCGCTGCGACCTACATGGCCGAGTGCGCGCCCGACAAGAAGCGCGGGTTCTACGGCAGCTTCCTGGAGTTCGGCACGATCGTCGGCTTCACCGCTGCGATCGCGGTCGTCTTCACCACCGAGTCGATCATCGGCCAAGCGGCGATGACCGAGTGGGGCTGGCGTATCCCGTTCCTGATCGGCGGTCCGATCGGCCTCATCGGGCTCTACATCCGGACCAAGCTCGAGGAGACGCCGGTCTTCCAGGAGCTCGAGACGCAGGACGCCGTCGAGAGCGGCGCCGGTGCGGCGCTGAAGGACCTCTTCGCCCTCTTCTGGAAACCGATCCTGACGCTGATCGGTCTGGTCGCCGCGCTCAACATCGCCAACTACACCCTGCTGGCCTACATGGCGACCTACCTGCAGGAGGAGGCCGGCTTCAGCAGCACCGACGCCGACCTGCTGGTCATCTTCGGTCAGGTCGCGATGCTGATCTTCCTGCCGCTCGCGGGAGCACTCTCGGACAAGATCGGTCGCAAGCCGTTGTGGGGTGGCTCCTTCATCGGTCTGATCGTGCTGTCGGTCCCGATGTTCCTCCTGATCGGCCAGGGGTTCTGGCCGGCCGTCGTGGGATTCACGGTGCTGGGAATCGTCTATGTCGCCCAGCTGGCGACCATCTCGGCGACCTTCCCCGCGATGTTCCCCTCGCAGGTGCGCTACGGCGGAATGGCGATCGGCTACAACATCTCCACCGCCGCCTTCGGTGGCACGGCTCTGTACGTCAACAACGCGCTGATCGGTGCCACCGGAAACCTGCTGATGCCCGCCTACTACATGATCGCCGGATCCGTGGTCGGCCTGATCGCGCTGTTCTTCGTCGTCGAGACTGCGGGCAAGTCGATCCGGGGCACCGAGATCCCGGGTACGCCGGAGTCCGAGGCGGAGCTCGCCGAGCTGGACAGGACCGTCTGACCGACGGTCCCGGACCGAGCGGGCCGGGCAGCCGTACGCGCGCCCGGCCCGCTCGCGATCGGCCTCCCGGTGCCCTCCGACCGCCTAGGATGATTGTCGACAACCACACGTTCTCGGTAGTCCATCGGAGACCACGTTGACAGTGACATCGAGCTTCGAACCCGTGCACCGAGAGTCGACGGCCGCGGTCATCGCACGCCAGCTGCGTACGGCGATCATGGAGCACACCCTCCGGCCCGGCGCCCAGCTGAGCGAGACGGCTCTCTCGAGCCAGTTCGGCGTCAGCCGGGGTCCGTTGCGTGAGGCGATGCAGCGCCTGGTCCAGGAAGGACTGCTTCGCAGCGAGCCCAACCGCGGGCTCTTCGTGATCGAGCTCGACGAGGCCGACATCCGAGACGTCTACGCGGCCAGGACCGCCGTCGAGGGAGCCGCCGCCATGATGGTCGCCCGCGCACGCGTCCCCGCCGCACTGCGGGACCTCCGGACAGCCTGCGAGGTGATGACCAGCACCCTCGGGCTCGGTGATCCGGACGCTCTGCGCGACGCCGACTTCCACTTCCACGACGTGCTGGTGCAGAGCTCCGGCAGCCGGCGCCTGGCCCGGATGCACCAGACCCTGATCGTCGAGGCGCGGATGTGCCTGACCGCGTGGGAGAGCACCTACCAGCAGCCTCTCCAGCTGGTCGAGGAGCACAACCAGATCGTCGCCGCCATCGAGGCCGGCGACGTGAGGCTCACGCTCCTGCGCGTCGAGGAGCACCTGGACGAGACGCTTCGGCGTCTGATCCGACGATGACACGCGACCTCGAACGACTGCTCCGCTGGGAGGAGGCCGGCGCGACCTGGGAGGCGATCTGGCCGCGTGCCGACGAGGTGACCGTCGTGCTGTGCAGGTGTGACAGCGGCGAGGAGGTCGACCGTTACACCTCGACCGCCGCCGACCTCCTCGACTACGTGAGCGACCCGAGCCGTGCGGAGCGGGGATAGCCGGCTCACCGCAGGAAGCAGAGCACGAAGACCGCCACGCATGCGACCAGGGACACCGTGGCGTTGAGGAACAGGTTGCGGCCGATGCGATGTCCTGCGCCTGTCGAAGGGTCCCGGGCGCGGACGTGGGCCGAGACGGCGAGCACGAAGTAGACCACCAGCGCCGCACTGGTCAGCGCCCCGACGTACGGCACCCACAGCCCGGCGACCGGGCCGGTGCCGGCGGCGACCTTGATCCACGGCATCACCGGCCACAGCGCCCGCGGCAGCCCGACGTCGGTGAAGCAGCGGGCGATGAAGTCGACCGGCTTGAAGCACATCGCCGCGTCGCCGAGCTGCACCACCGCGAGCAGCACGATGGGCCACCACGGCTCCGGAACGTCCCGGACGTACGTCGACACGACCCCGCCGGGATCGCCCTGTGCCACCGCCCACATCCCGGTGACGACGAGCGTCGCCAGCGCCAGCGCGAGGCCGGTGACGGCGCGGCCCAGGCTGCGGTCCCCCACCCTGAGGTGCGCACCGATCGCGAGCACGAAGAAGGCCACGAACCCGGCAGCTCATCCATACACCGGCGCCACGGCGGCTGTGACAGGCCTTGACGGCCCGGATGAGTATCCGCACTCATGCGGCCCGGAGCCGGATGGGAGAGGCTGAGGACATGAAGCTCCTCGTACGCCTCGTCGCGATCCTCGGCGCCAGCGCCCTGTACACGATCGTGGTCATCAACCTCTTCCCCAGCGAGGACGCCGACATCGGGTCCGGCCTGATCTACTTCGCGGCGCTGCTCGTCGTCTCCGGAGTCTGGGGCCTGTGGGACGGCTACCACGCGACCACCCTGCCGCCCGTGTTCGTGCGCTGGGCGGTCGTCGCCCTGGCCGTCGGTCTCAGCGGCCCGCTCAAGATCTGGTTCTCGGAAGGCCGGGACACTGCGGTCCTGCTGAGCGACCTGCAGTATCTGACGCCCTTCGTGGCGGGGCTCGTCCTCGTCCCTGCGGCCATCGGGATCGCGCTCGGGTACGCCCTCAGCCGCGGCGGACGATCCCCTCTCGCCACGCCAGCACGGCCAGCTGGGTCCGATCGTTGAGCTGCAGCTTGCCGAGCACGTTGCTGACATGACCCTTGACGGTCTTCTCGCTCAGCACCAGTCGCTCGGCGAGCTGGCTGTTCGTCAGGCCGGAGGCCACCAGCCGGACCACCTCGAGCTCCCGGTCGGTCAGAGCACTGATCGCCTGGCCCGGCCGGTCACGGCCGCCCCGCAGCTCGTCGACCACCCGCCGCGCGACGCGCGGGTGCAGCACCGCATCACCCCGGGCAGCGCTGCGGATCGCGTCGGCGAGCGCCTCGGAACCGATGTCCTTGAGCACGTATGACAGCGCCCCGGCCCGTAGCGCCGGGAAGATGTTCGCGTCATCGTCGTAGGAGGTGAGGATGACCACCTGGCTCCCGGGACTGGCCTTCTTGATCAGCCTGGTCGCGTCGACGCCGTCCATCCCGTCCATGATCAGGTCGAGCAGCACGACGTCGGGGGCGAGCTCGGCCGCGAGCGCGACCCCCTCCTCGCCCGTCCCGGCATCGCCGACGACGAGCAGGTCCGGCTGGGTCGAGAGGAATGCGCGTACGCCTTGCCTGACGATCTGGTGATCGTCGACGAGGAGGACGGAGATCTGCGTCATCGTGGGGCTCCCATCCGTACGGTGACCGAGGCTCCGCCTCCCGGAGCGCTGTCCAGGATCAGCTCGCCGCCCAGCGCCTCGGCGCGTTCGCGCATCGAGGCGAGACCGATCCCACCGCCGGACCGGTGAGGCTCGAATCCCGTTCCGTCGTCGACGATCGACAGGGCGACGGCATCGGCGTCCGCCCTCAGCTCGAGCCGCACCGAGGTCGCCCGGCTGTGCCGGGCGGTGTTGGCCATCGCCTCCTGAGCGATCCGCAGCAAGGCGTACTCGACCTCGGGCATCTCGGGCATGTCGCCGATGACCGTGACCTCGGCACGGATCCCGCTCTGCCCGGACCAGTCCCGGGCGTAGCCACGCAGCGCCTCCGGGAGTCCCCGGTCCTCCAGATCGACCGGCCTCAGCTCCTGGATGACCAGGTTGAGCTCCGAACCGGCCTGGCGGGCGAGCCGTTCGGCGTGATCGATCGCCTCCCGGGCACGCTCGGGCTCCTGGTCGAGCAGCACCTTCGCGGTCCCGAGCTGCATGCTCAGCGCGAAGACCCGCTGCTTGACGCTGTCGTGGAGGTCGCGGGAGAGCCGGTTGCGCTCCTGGGTGACGGCCAGCCGCTGCAGCTGGTCCTGGGCCTCGCGCAGCCGGGCGAGCGCGTCCTCACCCTCGCTCCGCGCCTGCGCCATGCGGCGCAGGGTGTAGCCGAACAGCCCGCACAGCGGGAAGACACCGAGGTTGAAGACCACCGCGAACCAGGCGTTGTCGGCGTCCGCCACGACCGAGGCGAGGCTGGAGATGATCCAGAACAGCGCGATCCACACCACGGAGGCACGATCGCCGAAGATCAGCGGAACGTGGACGCTGAGCACGAAGAAGAGGAACACGAAGGACGCGTAGTCCTCCGAGCCGAGCAGCACCAGGCCGGTGATCAGCGCCGTACGGATCGAGAACGTGGTGATCCTGCCGGCGGTGGTCGACGCCATCCTCGGGCCGACGGCCGTCACCACGACGACCAACAGGCACAGCCCCACCGCCACCAACCGGCGACCGGCGTCGGGCAGACCGAGGGTCCCGAGCGTTCCCATCACCACGAGCGCGCCGTAGCTGGACAGCTCGAGCAGACGGGAGGTGCGCCCATCCAAGGTCGGCATGGCCACAGCAGTCACTCCTGTTCCGCGGGCGACGCCGAACGTCGGCGAACGAGCGCGAGCGCCGTGAGCATAGCCAGCCCGAGCGCGGACACCAGCACCAGTGCCTCACCCACGAACGGATAGACGACGGCGGACCCCCGGACCGGTACGTCGGCAGTCACCGTGACCCGCTCGGTGCTGTAGTAGTCGCCGGATGCCAGCGTCTCCCCCAGGTGGTTCACGATGGTCGACTGCCCGCCCCCGGTCGGCCGCACCAGCGAGAGTCCGTTCTCGACCGCCCGGTACGTCGCGGCCTGGGCGTGCATGGTGTCGATCGGCTGCCAGTCGTTGGCAGGGACCAGCAGGATGTCGGCACCTGCTCGTCCGGCCTGCCGCACCAACGCCGGGAAGTCGGCGTCGTAGCAGATCACCGTGGAGAGCACCCCGTAGGGCGTGGAGACCGTCGGCACCGTGCCGGGGCCCGGCTCATAGACCTGGTTGTCGCCGAACGGGTGCACGGTCTTGAGGTAGTCCCAGACCACCTCGCCGTCCGGTCCGATCATCACCGCGTGGTTCTCCGCGAACGGGTAGGTCTGCGTCCGGCGGACCACCACGGTGCCGACCTGCAGATAGATGCCCTCGGCACGAGCCACCTCACGGGCCCGGTTGATCAGGGCCGCCGAGTCCTCGTCCAGGACGAAGACGGCCGCCTCCGCCCACACCACGATCTTGGCGCCGCTGCGAGCCACCCGGGTCGTACGCTCCAGCAGCTCGTCGGCGGCCGGGGCGAACTCTGCCCTCGCGGACCGGCGAACCTGCACTCCACCAGCAGCGACGTCTGGCAGGCTCGGGGCGTCCATGGCATCG
Organism: Nocardioides sp. CCNWLW239; assembly: GCF_037137035.1. NCBI lineage: Bacteria > Bacillati > Actinomycetota > Actinomycetes > Propionibacteriales > Nocardioidaceae > Nocardioides > Nocardioides sp. CCNWLW239. Next base: position 211,264 of record NZ_JBBBNW010000001.1, read on the forward strand.
GTCAGGCTGCGGTCGGCAGCGAGAGCCGCCACCCGGACAGTGTCCGACGCGGCGCCGGACGAGGGTCGGTCGAAGGCGATCCGCACCTGACCGGCAGCGATGACGATCAGCGCGAGCGCCACCGCCGGGAGCAGAACGCGCCGCGCTGAGTCGCTCCTCAGGCCCCTCGCCCAGACCTCGTTCGCCGCCGAGGCGACCCAGTAGACCACGAAGGTCACTCCCCAGATCCCGGTCACCGCCACCACCTGGCGCAGACCGGCGTCCACGACGAACGTGTTGGCCGGTGACCCCAGCGTCCCCAGGCCGGTGAGGCTGATCAGCCACTCGGTGAGGACGGCCGCCGCCGGGAAGACGAGCGTCGCGATCAGTCCACGAAGCCGGCGGGCGACCAACCGGTCGACGACGAACGGGAGGACGCTGAAGGCACCGGTGAGACCCACGACCAGCACCTCGGCCCCCTCGAAGACACCTCGCAGGGAGATGGTCATCGCGGTGCAGGTGACCAGGATCATCGTGGGGATCCACACGCGCGCCCGGGCGGTCCGGACGAACCGGAGCAGGAGGACCGGCGCCAACCAGGCCGCCACCGGCACGGTGGTCTGCAGCTGGGCGAAGGGCAGCAGCAGCGCCCCGGTCAGGAGTGGGATCCAGGCTGTTCGCAGTCGGATCTCGGAGTCGTTCACCAGAGCTCTGGTGGCTGTCGGCATCATGGTGACGACGCTAGGAGCGTACGCAGGCCGCGACATCGGTCCGCAGGACCGAACCGACCGCGACCACAGACCCAGGAGGAAGACCCAGATGACCACCTTCCGTGAGGCGATCGAGGCCAAGGACATGGACGCCGTGGAGGCGATGCTCGCCGAGGACGTCGTGTTCACCAGCCCGGTGGCGTTCAAGCCCTACCCGGGACGGGCGATCACCGCCGCGATCCTGCGCGCCGTGGTGAAGGTGTTCGAGGACTTCACCTACGTCCGCGAGATCCACGACGGCGCCCATCACGCCTACGAGTTCACCGCCAAGGTCGACGGCCTGGAGCTCAACGGCTGCGACTTCCTCACCTACGACGAGAACGGGCGGATCGTCGACTTCAAGGTGATGGTCCGCCCGCTGCGGGCCGCCGAGGCCCTCGCCGCCCGGATGGGGGCACAGTTCGAGGAGATCAAGGCGGCCGCTTCCGCAGGCTGAGCGGTCAGCGGACGAGGTCCTCCTCGACGAGCCACTCCCAGGCGACCTCGGCCGGGTCGCGGCCCTCGACGTCGACCTCCGCGTTGAGCCCGGCGATGACCTCGTTGGTCAGCTTCGCCGCCACCGGCTCGAACAGGTCAGCGATCTCGGGATGCTTGTCCAGCAGCGGCTCGGGCACGACGAGCGAGGCGTTGTACTTGGGGAAGAAGCTGCGGTCGTCCTCCAGCGCAGTCAGGTCGAGTGCTTCGATGCGGCCGTCGGTGGTGAAGACCTCACCGAAGGTGCACTGCCCCTTGGCGGTCGCATCGTAGATCGCGCCCGTCTGCAGCGTACGCAGGTTCTTCCTCGGGATCCCCTGAGGACTGCCCAACGGCAGGCCGTAGGTCTCGAGCATCCCTTCCAGCCCGTCAGGCCGGTTGGTGAACTCCGACTCGACGCAGAACGTACGCTCCGCCGGCGGCACCTTGCTCATCTCCGAGAGCTTCGTGATGCCGTATTTCTTCGCGCTCTCCGCACTGATCGCCATGGTGTAGGTGTTGTTCAAGGGCGCGGGCGGGAGCCAGACCAGGTCGTTCTCACGCAGGTCGGCGTCACGGGTGGCGATGTACTGCTTCCGCTCGTCCGGGATCGGCTTGGCGTTGTTGAGGTAGGTCAGCCAGGCGGTGCCGGTGTATTCCCAGGTGATCTCCACCTGGCCGGCCAGCTGGGCTTCGCGGGAGGCCGCACTGCCCGGGATGTTGGTGAGGTCCTGGACCTCGGCGCCGGCAGACTTGAGCAGGATCACCGTCATCTTGCCGAGCAGGATCTGCTCGGTGAAGTTCTTCGAGCCGACCGAGAAGCTGGCCTCACCGAGGTCGATCCCCTCGACGGGGCCGGTCAGCGCGCCGGACCTGGTGAGACCGCCTGCGGTGCCCAGCCCGATGCTGCACCCGGACAGGGCGACCGCGACGACTGCAGTGGTGATCGCCAGGGTGAGTCGCTTGAGCCTCATCAGATCCCCTTCGGCCGGAGGACGGTCTCGAGCACGCGGCCCACCCACTCGATCAGGAGCGCCAACAGTGCGATCAACAGGGCCGCGGAGACCATGACCGGGAACCGGAAGAGGTTGATCCCGGAGGTCAACGCGCCGCCGAGGCCTCCGGCGCCGATGAAGGTCACCAAGGCGGCGGTGCCGACGACGAGCACCAAGGCGGTACGGATGCCGGCCATGATCACCGGCAGCGCGAGCGGGAGCTCGACACGCAGCAGGACCTGGGATGCGGACATCCCGATACCGCGGCCCGCCTCCACCAAGGTCGGGTCCACACCCTGCAGCCCGGTGATGGTGTTGCGCAGCACCGGCAACAGCCCGTAGATGACGAGCCCGAGTACGCCGGTCCAGAAGCCGAAGCCCAGCCAGATCGCCAGCAGCACGATCAGCCCGATCGCGGGCGCCGCTTGGCCGGCGTTGGCGAAGGCGACGACGGCCGGGGCGATCGCCCTGGCCCGGCCGCGGGTCAGCAGGATGCCCAGCGGGACCGCGATGAGGACCACGATGGCTGAAGAGACCAGGGTGATCACGACGTGGTCGCGAAGCTGCTCCAGGATCGCGCCCCAGGCCAGCGTGGACTCCTCGATCGAGTCCAGGTCGGCTGTCTGGCGCCAGATCACGTAGCCGACGAAGAGCACGGCGACCATGATCGGCAGCACCGTCAGCATGGCGGCGCTCTCACCGCCGGCAGGCCGCAGCCGGGAGCGGCGTACGGTCTTGCCGGGGGTGACAGCGGTCTGGTCCAGGGTGGTCATGCCCCGACCTGCCCGGTCTCGGCTGCCGCTTCCTCGGCGGCCACCTCGCTGGCGACCGCCCGCTCCACCGTACGCATGTGGTCGGTGACGCTGTCGAAGAAGACCACCCCGAGGTATTGGTCGCGGGCGTCGCAGACGATCCCGCCGCCGAAGCTCGAGGCGAGCATGACATCGAGGGCGTCGTTGAGGGTCGAGCGCTCGTCCAGGGTCACCAGCTTCTCGCGGTCCCCGTCCTGGATCGTCTCGTGGCGGGCGAGCTCCCGCAGGAACCGCCAGGCGACCGGCCGCCGCCGGGAGTCGAGGATCACCACGCTGCTGTCGCCGGCGGCCTTGGCGCGGGCGACAGCCTCCGCGCTGGATCCGCCGACCGTGGCAGTGGTCGTCTCCTGAAGGTCGATCTCGCTGACCCGGGACAGCGTGAGCTGCTTGAGCGCCGCACCCGAGCCGACGAAGTCGTCCACGAAGTCGTTGGCGGGGGCGGCGAGGATCCTCTCAGGGGTGTCGTACTGCGCGATGTGCCCACCCTCTTGGAGGATCAGCACCCGGTCGCCGAGCTTGATCGCCTCGTCGATGTCGTGGGTGACCATGACGATCGTCTTGTGCAGCTCGCGCTGGATGCCGAGCAGCTCGTCCTGGAGCCGTTGCCTGGTGATCGGGTCGACCGCGCCGAACGGCTCGTCCATCAGGATCACGGGCGGATCAGCCGCGAGTCCGCGCGCCACGCCGACCCGCTGCTGCTGACCGCCGGAGAGCTCACGCGGATAGCGGTCGCGATAGCGACCGGGCTCGAGACCGACGAGGTCGAGCAGCTCGTCGACGCGCTCGGCGATCCGTGACTTGTTCCAGCCCAGCAGCCTCGGCACGATCGCGATGTTGGTCGCGACCGTCATGTGCGGGAAGAGCGAACCGCCCTGGATGACGTAGCCGATGTGGCGGCGCAGCTCGTCGGAGCTGCGGCCCGAGATGTCCTCGCCACCGAGCCGGATCGTGCCGGAGGTGGGTTTGATCAGCCGGTTGATCATTTTCAGCGAGGTGGTCTTGCCGCATCCGGACGGCCCGACGAACATGACCATCTCGCCGGCCGGCACGGTCAGGCTCAACGAGTCGACGGCGGCCGCCTTCTGGCCGGGATACCGCTTCGTCACCTCGTCGAGCTCGATCTCGATGCCGCTGACCTCGCTGGCCGCGCTGGCGTCGTTGGGGGTGGGTGCAGGTGTGGTGGTCATCAGACTCGGATTCCCTTCGGAATGGTCACGCGCCCGACGAGCACGAGCAACAGGTCGAGGATCAACGCCAGTACGACGACGCCGAGCGTCCCGACCAGCGCGTAGTTGAGGGCGTTCTTGCCGCCGATCTGGGCAAGGCCGCTGAAGATGTAGCTCCCCAGCCCCGGGCCGAGAACGTACGCCGCGATCGCCGCGACGCCCATGGACATCTGCAGCGAGACCCGGATGCCAGCGAGGATCACCGGCCACGCCAGCGGGAGGCGTACGCGGGCCATGACCGCGGCCTCCCCCATGCCCATGCCGCGAGCCGACTCGAGCAGCACCGGCTCGACCCCCTGGAGGCCGACGACCGCGTTACGCAGGATCGGCAGCACGGCGTAGAAGCAGACGCAGATGAAGGCCGTGGTGTTACCGATGCCGGTGGCCGGCATCAGCAGCCCGACCAAGGCGAAGCCGGGGATGGTCAGACCGATCGCACTGAGCATGTTGGTGACGCCGCTCAGGCGCGGGATCTTGGTGACCAGCATCGCGACGAGGACGGCGATGAACGTCGCCGCGACGACCGCCAGCACGACCAGATAGACGTGTTGAAATCCGTCGTAAAGGATCTGTCGATGCCGTTCCTCGATGAATTCCCACACGTCTCAACACTCCTCCACGACCATTCGCCTCATGTTCGAAAACCGTCACTACCCAACCACATCTTTGCCTTGGGAGAACCGGCGGGTCGTCGAGCCCCGAACATATTCGCAGGTCAGAGGGCAGTTATCGACGCACGATGGCGGACATCATCAGCGGAGGCACGTGGTCACCGATAGAGCTCCTCGTCGATGCTCGCCAGCCGCGACGGATGGACGCGTTCCCCCAACCCGTAGAAATGCTGAAAACTCATGACCAGCGGCCGCCACCGATCAGGGTCGATCCGGTTGGGATGCCCGTCGAGACGTACGTCGGGCATGACCCGCACCGCGCTCACCGCGACCTCCACAGCGAGAAGTTTCGGCTCGCGCAGCTCGTGAAGCTCTACGACCGTCCCCTCGATGTGCACAGGGCACTCCGCCACCGACGTCGGCAGCACCGTGTCCGACCCGTACGCGGTCAGCCCGGCATGGGCATACTTGTCGGGCACATACACATACCCGCGCTCGAGCTTCGTCGCCGACATCGCCCCGTTGCCCGTGGTCAGCGCGAGCCGATCGACCTCGGTCACCAGGTCGACGCTGGGAAGATTGAGGACGATCTCGGGCCGATGCCTCAGGTTGAGCGCCGTCTGCGACGACGCCCCGATCCCGAGGACCGCCGTACGCCCCAGCCAGAAGACCGAGGACATCGGCATCAGGTTCGTGGTGCCGTCCTCGTTGAGGGTCGAGAGCACCACCACCGGCGTGCCGAAGTAGAGGATCGCCGGATCGATGTCGACATGCGTGTTCATGCCTCGAAACTAGAGTCCGCCAGCGGTCGCTTCCGGCGGGAATCCGACGCTGCGCTCTCTTCAACCGTCGCGCATCACCTGGGTCGGCTCAGGATCGTCTGGTGAACCGGATGGTGCCGTCGGGCAGACGCTCATGGGTGAATCCGGGCGCGTGGGCGAGCCGGTGATGATGTGGGCACAGCAGCACCCCGTCTTTGAGGTCGGTCCGTCCTCCGGTGCTCCAGGGATCGAGGTGGTGGGCGTCGCACCATTCGGGTGGCATGTCGCAGCCTTCGGCTTGGCAGCATTTCTGCTGGATCCGGAGTGCTTTGCGTTGGATGGGTTGGAAGAACCTGCTGGCCCGGCCGGCGTCGAGGACTTCTCCGTCGCTGCCGAGGATCCAGGGGATGATGGTGGCGTTGCACGCCATCTTCCTGGCTTCGGCAGCGGTGATGGTGGTGCCGTTGGTCTCGTCGTACCCGAGGGTCGCTGTGCCGAGCTCTTTGCGGAGATCCTCGAGGCTGATGACGACGGTGGCGTCGCCGCCGTGGCGGGGCAGGACGGTGGGGTCGATGGTCTCGAGCAACCGGGTGAACCCGTGGCCCAGGAGTCGTTCCCACGGCGGCAGCGCCGCACCTTTCTCCACCAGTTGTTGTTTGCGGGGTTGGGCGTAGGCCTCGACCATGGTCTTGAGCCTGATCCCGGTCGAGACCGGGAGCACGCCTTCGAACCCGACGGTGCCGTCGTGGTTGTCCCAGATCCGCAATGCGGTCTTCTGTAAGGCGCGTTGCTCTTCGGCGAGGAGTGCTTGGGCTTCGGCTTCGTCGAACCGGTCGGGGTCGACTCGTTCCAGGATCCGTCTCCCCGCGACCCGGAGCTGGTTGGCGGTCAGCCGGTCGGCCTCCTCGACCAACAGATTTTCCGCCAGGACCAAGTCTTCGCGGGTGGCGACCGGGTCGGTGTCGATCGTGTCGAGGGCACGGGTGATCGCCTGGGCTTTCGCCTCAGACAGTTGGCCGGCGGCAAGTTCGGTGGCGACCAGGTCGTATCTGTTCAGCGCGCCGGCAAGCTTGATCTGGGACCGGGCCACGCCTCGGTCGAGCAGCAGCTCGGCGCGCATCCAAGCGGAGGCGTCCTTGTCCCCTGTCTCAGCAGCGATATCACCACAGGCACCCAGGATCCTCAGCTTCAGCGCAGCCTGTCGCGCCTCGGTCTTCGCGAGCCACGCCAGCATCTCCTTCTTCTGGGAGGCAGACCAGTAGATCGGGTCCCGATCGAGGAGGTCATCGAAGGAGGCATCGATGATCGATGTGGTCGCGTCGATCCCGCTGTCCAGACTCATCGCTGCCTCCTCCCTTCCGGAGTGTTCAGAGGCGTGTTGTGATGGATCTGATTCTACGCTTAGATTCGATACCTAACCATCCATAGGTGCAGGTCAAATGCGGTTTCGCGGTGAGCGAACGGCATCGCTCCTGTGGATGATAAGTGGCCCGAAGGGCCACACCCAGCCCCGTGGAACCCTCTCGTCCCGAACGGAGGATTGCCTCCCGGCCACACCCGGGGCCGCCGTCCCGATAGCCAGCCAAGTTTTCTCGACGTGCCCCGGTGTCAAGGATCGCCGAAGGCGACCGGCGAAGCCGGCGGCCGCAGGCCGTCCTTGACTCCGGGGTTCGTCGAGAAGACCGTAGAAGGAGGGCCGGCGGCCCACCCCAACCCCGAAGAACATCAGCAGCAGAGAAGCGCCCCTAAGAAGCAACCCGATCCGGCCGCCCCAACCCATAGTGATCCCGAAGAGTGACCCCGGAATACTCCCGCCGAAAAAGCCCCCGCTCCTGAAGAACAGGAACAACAGAAGAAGCAAACGCCTCGAGCCCCGAAGGTAGCACCGCAGGCATGATGTTGAACCCGTCCGCGGCACCGTTCTCGAAGTAGTGCTGGATCGTGTCGGCGACCTGAACAGGCGTCCCGACAACGGTGCGATGACCCCGCCCACCACCCAGTTTTCCGATGAGCTCCCGCACGGTCAACCGATCCCGCCGAGCCCACTCGACGACGAGCGTATAGCGACTCTTGGCCCCTTCGATGGAGTCCTCCGACGGCAGGTCGTCGGGCAGCTCCGAGTCGAGCGACAAGCTCGACGGCGGGACCCGCAGCAGCTGAGCGAGCTGGGCGACGGCGTACTCCGGGGCGATCAGCCGGTCCAGCTCGGCCTCGAGCTCACGCGCCTCGGCCTCGGTCTCGCCGAGGATGGGGACGATCCCGGGCAGCACCAGCACCTGGTCGGGGTTGCGCCCGGCCGAGGTCACCCGGCGCTTGATGTCGGCGTAGAACGCCTGGCTCTCGGCCAGGGTCGGCTGGGCGGTGAAGATCGCCTCGGCCCAGCGGGCCGCGAACTCCTTGCCGTCCTCGGATGAGCCCGCCTGGACGAGCAGCGGATGGCCCTGCGGCGGCCGGGCCAGGTTGAGCGGGCCCTCGACGGCGAAGTGCGGTCCGACGTGGGAGATCGGCCGGATCCGATCGCCGACGGCGTGCACCCCGGCCGACTTGTCGGCCACGATCGCGTCGTCGGCCCAGCTGTCCCACAGCGCCGTGGCGACCTCGAGGAACTCGGAGGCCCGTTCGTAGCGGGTCTTGTGCAGCGGCTGCCCCTCCAGACCGAAGTTGCGGGCCGCCGCGTCCCCGGCGGTGGTGACGATGTTCCACCCCGCCCGCCCGCCGGAGAGATGGTCCACCGAGGCCAGCCGCCGGGCGAGGTTGAACGGCTCGTTGTAGGACGTCGACGCCGTCGCGATCAGGCCGATGTGCTCCGTGGTCGCCGCCAGCGCGGCCAGCAGCACGGTCGGCTCGAGACGCGCCGAGGGCCGTCGCTCGGGCGAGCCGAACATGGCGGGCGAGTCGGCCAGGAACAGCGAGTCGAACCTGGCCGCCTCCGCCACCCGTGCCAGGTGCTGATGGGCAGCGAGCGAGAGGTTGGCATGGGGATCCGACTCCGGCAGCCGCCACGACGCCTCATGGTGGCCGGTGTCGTGCAGGAACAGGTTGAGGTGGAGCTGCCGCGCACCCATCAGGCCACCTCCTCCCCGACCGACTCGACCACACCGAGCTCGGCCAGCAGCCGCGCCCGCAGCGCCGCGAACCGCGGGTCCCCCGGGCTCCGGCTCGCGCCGAGATCGATCCGGATGTCCGAGCCGACGACACCGTCGACCAGCACGATCACCCGGTCGGCGAGCGCGATCGCCTCGTCGACGTCGTGGGTGACGAGCAGGATGGCGGGGTGGTGGGCGGCGTACAGGTTCTGCAACAGCTTGTGCATCTTGATCCTGGTCAGCGCGTCCAGGGCCCCGAACGGCTCGTCGGCCAGCAGCAGCTGGGGGTCCCTGACCAGCGACCGGGCCAGCGCCGCGCGCTGCTGCTCGCCACCGGAGAGCTGGTGCGGCCAGGCCTGGTCGCGGCCCTCGAGACCGACCTCGGAGAGCGCCTCGAGACCACGCGAACGGGCATCCGGACCTGACAGGCCCAAGGTCACGTTGTCCAGCACCCGCCGCCACGGCAGCAGCCGGGAGTCCTGGAAGACCACCGAGACCCGCTCCGGCACCTCGACGACACCCGATCCCGAGACGGAGCGATCGAGGCCGGCCAGCGCCCGCAGCAGCGTCGACTTCCCGGAGCCCGAGCGCCCGATCAGCGCCACGAACTCCCCGGACGCGATGGTGAGGTCGAGTCCGTTGAGCACCCCGCCGGCCTCGGAGAAGCTGCGGTGCAGCCCCTCGACGCGTACGGCGGGCCCTTCGGGGGGTGTCAGTGACTCTCCAGCGTGCGTCGCCATGCCAGTGCCTTTCTCTCGGTGAAGCGGACGATGCCGTCGGCGACCAGGCCCAGCAGGGCATAGACGACCAGGCCGACGACGATGATCTCGGTCTGGCCGTAGCTGGACGCGAGGGTGATCATGTGGCCGATGCCGCTGGTCGCGTTGACCTGCTCGACGACCACCAGGGACAGCAGCGCGTTGAGCACGGCGAACCGCAGCCCCAGCAGGAACCCCGGTGTCGCGCCGGGCAGCACCACGTGCCGGATGAACGCGCCGCGGCGCAGGCTGACGGTCTCGGCCAGCTCGGCGTAGCGGCTGTCGATGCCCCGCAGACCGTTGTGGGTGTGGATGTAGATGGGGATGAGTACGCCGAGGGCGATCGTGATCACCTTCATCGGCTCGCCGATCCCCAGCCACAGGATCAGCAGCGGCATCAGCGCCAGGCTCGGGATGGCCCGCTTCACCTGGATCGGACCGTCGATCAGCGCCTCACCGACCCGGCTGAGCCCGGAGATCAAGGCCAGCACGAGCCCGACCGCGACCCCGATCACCAGCCCGAGCGCGGCCCGGTAGGCCGAGGTCGCGAGCGCTTCGGGGAGCCGTCCGTCGGCGATCAGCCGCTGAGCGGTCTCGACCACCACCCACGGCTCCGACAACGTACGCGGATCGAGCACGCCCGTCGCCGAGGCGAGGCACCACAGCCCCAGGAGCAGGACCGGCCCGATCCACAGCGTGCCGGGGATCCGCGGCCCGGGGCCGAGCCGGCGGCGTACGACCCGCTTGTCGGTGACCTTCTCGGAGACGACGCCGACGATCGGCGCCTCGACTGCCGTGGTGGCCATCACTGCTCCTCCTTCACGGCGTCGGCGATGACCGTCTCGTAGCGACGGTCATAGAGCTCCTCGACATCGATGTCGGGCTGGCCCTGCTCCTCGACGAGGATGTCGGCGGTCTCCTGGTGACGCTCGATGAACTCGTCCCAGCCCTCGGGGATGATCCGCTGGCCAGAGGTCTCGTAGACCGCCTTGCCGTCCTCGAAGGTCAGGCCCTCGTGGTCGACGTAGTAGGCCTGGACCCACTCGTCGGGGTGCTCGTCGATCCACTTCTCGGCCTTGACCCACAACCCGAGGAAGTCCTTGAACGCGGCCGCCTTGGCGGCGTCCTCGAAGGTCTCCTCGGGCCCGTAGAACAGCATCGCGTCGTCCCGGATGCCGGTGCGGACCGAGGTGGCGCCGTCGCGCCCGTACTTGGCCAGATAGGACGTCAGCTGGGGCCCGCCCAGCGGTGCGACGTCGACCTGGTTGGAGGCGAGCGCGTTGGCGTAGGTGTCATCGACGCTCTGGATCTCGACCAGCTCGACGTCGTCCTGGGTCAGCCCCACCGAGTCGAGGGTCTTGAGCACGAGTGCACCCTGGGCCTGGCCGGGCGAGTAGGCGATCTTCTTGCCCTTCAGGTCCTCGAGCGTCTTCACCTTCGACTCGGGCGCGATGCCGAGCTCGTAGATCGGGTTCTCGAGCGGGTCCGGGTTCTCGGTGACGGCGGCGATCCGCACGGGGGTGTCGGTCCAGGTCGCGAACAGCGGCGGGATGTCGGCGACGTAGCTCGCGTCGAGCGCGCCCGCGCGGAACGCCTCGATGCTCTTCGGGCCACCGGAGATGTTGGCCCACTCGATCTCGTAGCCCTCGACCTCGTCGATGAGGCCGGACTCCTTCAGGGCGACCTCGACCGGCGGGATCCCGAGGCGCAGGACCGTTCCCTCCGGGACCTGGTCGGGGAGCTCCGCGTCGGCGGCGAGCTTGGCGGCGTCGGTCGCTTCGGCGCCACCGCACGCCGTCGATCCCAGGAGCAGGGTGGTGAGGATGGCGGCTATGGCAGTCAGGCGAGGTGGGGTGGGGCGGATCATGGCTCTCCTCTGGTTGGTCCGTCCAAACCAGAGTAAGTCAGTAGAGATTCGCTATAAAACCACCGCTCGGATCCTGAGACGTCGCCACCGGAGTGCGAGACCCGCCACGGATCAGAGGTAGACGGACTTCAGCTCGGTGTACTGAGCCAGCCCCTCGGGCCCGAACTCCCGCCCGATCCCGGAGGCCTTGAAGCCGCCGAACGGTGCCGCGAAGTCCATCGTGTAGGTGTTCACGCCGTACGTCCCGGCCCGCACCTGCCGGGCGACGTCGAGCCCGGCCGCCTGGTCGGCGGTCCACACCGTCCCGGCCAGGCCGTAGTCGGAGTCGTTCGCGATGCCGACGGCCTCCTCCACCGAGCCGTAGGGGATCACGGAGAGGACCGGGCCGAAGATCTCCTCCTGGGCGATCCGCATCCGGTTGTCGACGCCGGCGAAGACGGTCGGGCGTACGTACCACCCGGTGTCGAGGCCGGCCGGACGACCGGAGCCGCCGGTGAGCAGGCGCGCGCCCTCCTCCTGACCGAGGGCGATGTACTTCTCGACCCGCTCCTGCTGGCGGCGGGCGACCATCGGCCCGATCTCGCTCGCCGGGTCGGACGGGTCGCCGACCGTCATGGCCGCGACCGTCTCCGCCAGCGCGTCGGCGATCTCGTCGTGGCGGCCGATCGGGACGAGCACGCGGGTCTGGGCGACGCACGCCTGCCCCGAGTTCATCAACGCCGTGAACTTCAAGCCCTCGAGCGTGGCCGCGAGATCCGCGTCGTCGAGGACGATCGCGGCCGACTTGCCCCCGAGCTCGAGCGAGACCCGCTTCAGCCGCTCGCCGCACAACGCGCCGATCCGCCGACCGGCCGCGGTCGACCCGGTGAACGCGACCTTGTCGACGCCGGGATGGGTCACCAGGTGCTCACCCACCTCGCGTCCCGCGGCGACGATGCTGACCACACCCTCGGGCACCCCGGCCTCGACCAGCATCTCGGCGAGGAGGTTGCCGTCGAGCGGAGTCTCCAGGGCCGGCTTGACCACGATCGTGCAGCCCGCCAGCAGCGCGGGGATGAGCTTGGACAGCACGGTGAACTGCGGGACGTTCCACGGCGCGATCGCAGCGACGACCCCGGCCGGCTCGTGGCGTACGACGACGTCCGAGCCCAGCGCACCGGCCCGCCGCGACTCCCAGGGGAACTCCCGCGCGATGGCCAGGAAGGCCTCGATCTGCATCCAGGGCGCCGGCGCCTGGGCGAGGTTGCTGAACGAGATCGGCGAGCCCATCTCGGCAGTGATCACCTCGGCCATCTCGCCGAGCCTGCCGGCATAGAGCCCCGAGAGCGCCTGGACGATCTCGATCCGCTCGGCCGGCGACATCCGAGGCCAGGGCCCCTCGTCGAACGCCGTACGCGCCGCAGCCACCGCGGCGTCGATGTCCGCCACCGAGCCTTCGGGGACCCGCGCCACCACCTGTTCGCTGTGCGGCGAGATCACCTCGATCGTCGCGTCGGTGGCGGGCTTGGTCCAGGTGCCGCCGATGAAGAGTGCGTCGTGGTCGTACGTCATGTGATTCTCCTCAGATCCGGTCGAGCCAGTCGGTGAAGCCGGAGGGGTCGTGGCGCCCGAGGACGCCGTGCTCGAAGAGCCCCCAGCCTTCGACTCCGTCGGCGCCGGGCCCGTGTGCGACCGCGCGGCCGACGTGGTCGATCACGCCGAACGGCACCCGGCCGGCGACCTCCGGCGCGTTCATGTCATAGGTCAGCCGCTCGGCGAATCCGGCACCCTTCCAGACGCCGTGCGCCCAGTCGGAGTCGCCGCCGTAGCCACCACCGACATGGATCGGCACCCCCAGCAGCGAGGAGACCTCGAGCACGAACGGCTCCCCGGCCGGGGTCGAGCAGGTGATCGTCGCGCCCTCCGGGAGACGCGTCCCGTCCCGGTAGTGGATCCGGACGCGCGGCCAGCCGAGCTGCTCCACCCGGCCATCGGCGAAGATGCGGGTGCAGTCGTTGAGGGTGCGATGACCGTCAGGGGTCTCCTGGATGATCAGGACCACGGCGAAGTCCTCGAACCGCAGCGGCACGTAGAGCCACCACATCCCCTCGAACCCCGGGTCGGCCGGCTTGCCCGGCGGCACCGCCTCACCGGACGGACGGATCCCCCAGGACCGATCACGGGTCCCGACCCAGCGGTCGGGGTCGACGACGATCCGCTCGCCGTCGACCTCGATCACTCCCTCCCAGGTCCCGACCTGCGCGAACCGCTGCGCATCGAGGACGGTCGAAGCCCCCTGCCGCATCATGTGCGGCTGCTCCTGGACCACCTCGAACGAGCCCTCCCAGCGCAGGTCCAGCGCGACCCCGTGGGTCTCCTCCAGCACCAGCCGAAGCTTCCGCAGCGGCTCGGTGACCTCGATCCGGTACGCCCCGACCTGCTGCCCCATCCGGTCACCGCCCCGCGGGTCGGCACCGTCGCCCAGATGCACCGCGGTCTGCTCGTCGCCGCGGCGCAGCAGGACGTACGCATCCTTGGTCCCGAGGTTGGGATAGAACCCCATCCCGGTGATGAGGAAGAGGTCCCCCGTGCGGTCGTGGGCGTTGAGGTAGCAGCGGTCGTAGAAGTTGCGGTCGCTGCTACCCGCCCAGGCGACCGGGCGCGGGAGCTGGTGGATCGGGTACTCGTCCAGCGGACCGATCCCGACGTACTCGCCGTGAGCCCCCGGGTCCGTCATGCCGCCACCTCCGTAGCGCAAGCGCCATGATACGGACGCGGCGGCCTGAGACCTATGGTCGCTCGCTGGCGCTCGCTCATGCGCCGACCTCGTCGAGCATCGCTGCGAACATCGCCCGGTGGTAGAGCGTCGACTCCGGGTCCTCGGGCGCTTCGATCTCGCCGAAGTGAATCTGCCGAGCCGCGATCCGCAGGTAGATCACGCCCCACATCACCGCGGCATGGACCTCGTGCCAGGTCAGGTCACCGAGCTCGACACCGCTCGCCGCCGCGTACGTCTCACGCACCTCGGACGCGGTGAGGAAGTCGGGCATCCCCGGCAGCTCCAGCATCGCGGCCAGATCCTCGAAGATGCGGTGCGCGAAGATCATCCAGCTCACGTCCATCTCGCGGGGCCCCAGGCTGACCATCTCCCAGTCGAGGACGGCGACCGGCGCGAAGTCGCGGTAGATGATGTTGCCGATCCGCGCATCGCCCCAGCACAGGACGGGCTCGCTCACGTCGTCCGGCAGGTTGGCCTCGAGCCAGGCCAGACCTCGCTCGACCAGCGGTGAGCGACCGCCCCACTCCTCGGCCGAGGAGGCGAAGGCGTACCACTCACGGGTCTTGGCCAGGTTGCGGGCGAGCAGCGTCTCCCCGGTGTAGCCGGCAGCGGCGGGGTCCAGGAAGGCGAACCGGGAGGCCGCGTCGGGGATCCCGTGGAGCCCGGCGAGCACCTCGACCGAGCGCGCCTGCAGCGCCGCCCGGTCCTCGGGCGAGGCGTCGAAGAGCCAGCTGTCGCCGAAGTTGTAGGGCATCACGTCCGGCGGGACGACCCCGTCGACCCGCTCCATCAGGAAGAACGGAGTCCCCAGGACCGAGCCGCTCAGCTCGGCGAGCCCGACCTCCGGCACCGGGACGGAGGACAGCGAGCCGGCCAGGCGCATCGCGTCGTACTGCGCCTGCAGGTCATAGCTCGCGAAGACCGGGATGTCCTCCGGTCGGGGCGCCACCCGGAGGACGTACGCCTTCGTCTCCCTGCTCCCGGCAACCGTCGAGGTGACGTCGAGCAGGACGGTCTCGCTGGAGAGCCCGTTCGCGTCGATGCCACCGAGGATGGCGACCGCGGGATCGGCGCCGGGCGGAAGCGTCGTGGTCAGCCACTGCTCCAGCCTGGCGCCGATGGCCGCAGGATCGCGGCCCGACTTCTGGAAGGTCATCTCGGGCGGCGGGGGCGCCTGGGTCACGTACTCCTCCTGGGGCGTGAGTCAGATCACACACCTCAGGCTGGTGGAACACGTTCTAGTTTGTCAACTGTCAGAACCGAATCTTCGACGGCGTCTCGGTGGGCGCGGCCTTGGTGACGAACGCCTTCCGCTTCGCCGCGAACGCGTAGCGGTCCTCGAAGATGTCCCGGGCCATCTCGGCCAGCTCGATGCTCTGGTAGTAGGACATCGGCATCGCACCGACTCGTCGCGCCTCACGGGCCGCCAGGGCCGGGACGTACGCCTCGGGCTCGGCGTACCGCTGCGCCAGCTCACGCAACCAGCCGTCGAACTCGGCCGCATCGCGAGGGCCCAGGTCGCTGACCATCTCGATGCGGGCAGCCTCGGCCGCCGAGATCGGCAGCTTGGCGGCGAGCAGCTCATCGGCCTTCTCGTCACCGACGCGGCTCGGCAGGCCCCAGGTGTGCAGCTCGGAGCCGAAGATGCCCATGTCGTAGTAGGGGTTGAGCACGACCCCGGCGCGCGCCACCGTGATGTCGGCGCAGAGGCCGGTCATCACGCCGCCGGCACCGGCGTTGGCGGTGAACGCGGCGATGGTCAGCTGCTCGGCCTCGGCGATCGCCAGGCAGAGCTCGTCGATCGCCCGGATGTTGTCCCAGGCCTCGACGGCCGGGTCCTGGGCGGCCTCGATCACGCCGAGGTGGATGCCGTTGGAGAAGGCGTGCTCGGTGCCGCGTACGACCAGGACTCGGGTGTCCTCGACGAGCGCCTTGCGGACCGCGTCGGTCATCCTCCGGCACTGCTGGGTGTGCATCGCCCCGCTGTAGGAGCGAAGAGTGAGGTAGCCGACGTCGCCGTCGCGCTCGTAGGTCGTCTCGGCCAGCGCCTCAGGCATCCGCCGGTAGGGCGCATGCTTGGCGTCGAGCACCCACGCCGCGGGAAGCTTGGGGCCGCGCTTCTTCTCGAGCGTCGCGGCATAGCCGACCCACAAGGTGCCCTCACCGGTGGCGATCGCGACGGCGTCGGTGTCGACACCGACCACCGTGCCGGGCTCGACACCGGGATTCTCGTCGGGCGTGGTGGCGGCGTCGAAGAGGCAGTACGTCGCGCCCCCGACGGTCGCCGGAGCACCCGGAGCGCCGTCGGCCGCCGCGATCCTCCGGGCGATCTCGGTCGCGGGTGCCGACCAGTCGACCTCGAACGCCGTGCGGCGCAGCAGCGGCAGCTCGCCCGTCCCCTCGACCTCCGTCGGCCACTCCTCAGCCGGCCTCGGCTCCTCTCCCGCGGCGACCATCCGGACGACCTCGGCGACGCAGTCCATCGCGGCATCGGCCACCGGACCGTTGTAGAGCGCGCTCTTCGCGATCGGGACCTCGGCCATCGGGAAGGTCTTGGTCGCCCAGACCGGGCCGGCGTCCATCTCCTCGACGGCGGACAGCGCGGTCACCCCCCAGCGCTCACGAGCGTCGAGCGTGGCGTGGTCCAGCGAGGACGGGCCGCGGTCGCCGACCGGCCCCGGGTGGATCACGACTGTCGGATAGCGGTCCCAGACCTGCTGCGGCACCCGGTGCTTGAGGAACGGGCACAGGATCAGGTCGGGTGCGATGTCATCGACGGCGGCGACCAGGTCCCCGTCGTCGTGGACCGGCGCCAGCAGCACCCCGACCTCGTGGCCGGCCTCCTTGAGATCACACCAGACCCGTTGGGTCAGACCGTTGTACGCGGAGACGAGCAGCAGAATGCGCATGTGGGGGAGGTGTCCTTACTGGTAGGTAACCCGAACAGACCTTGTATCCCCCGAGGGGTATAAATCCCCCGAGGGGTGTCACTGTATCGGGCGCACCCGAACGACCGCAGCCTCGGTGCCCAAGAGGGGGACAGAAGACCCGGTGCGGTATAGGACGCCCGCCCCGCCTCGTCCCCGGTCCCGCCTCGACACCGTCCCGACCGCGTCCCGGACGCGCCGGGCGCTGCCCGTCGCCTTGTCGCCGCCTGCAAAGATGACTCTGTCAGGAGGGGACAATGACAACAGTCGACGACAACCCGATCAACGGGTTGGTGGATCTCGTCGAGGCGAGCAGCGACGAGATGGCCCGCGAGCTGGCCAGCTTCCGGATGCGCTACAAGTTCGCCATCGACGAGGTCTCGACCAAGATCGCGATCCTGCGCGAGGAGTTCGAGCACGCTCACGACCACAGCCCGATCGAGCACGTACGCACCCGACTCAAGTCGCCCGAGAGCCTGCTGGCCAAGGCCCGCAAGATCGGCTGTCCCCTCACCATCGAGGCCCTCGAGCAGCAGATCCGCGACATCGCCGGGATCCGGGTGGTCTGCCCGTTCGTCTCCGACGTCTACTGGATCATGGAGATGCTGGGCAGCCAGTCCGACGTCGACGTGGTCGAGGTCGAGGACTACATCGCCGAGCCCAAGGCCAACGGCTACCGCAGCCTCCACCTGATCATCAAGGTGCCGGTCTATCTCTCCGACCGCGCCGTGGAGGTGCCGGTCGAGCTGCAGATCCGCACCATCGCGATGGACTTCTGGGCCAGCGTCGAGCACTCGATCTACTACAAATACGACGGCACCGTCCCCACCACCCTGCGCGACGAGCTCGGTGCGGCGGCCCGCACGGCGGCCGACCTCGACGCCACCATGGCCCGGCTGCGCAGCGAGGTGCACGGCGCGGTCCGATGAAGGACGTACGCGTACAACCGGGGCCCGGCCTGCCCGACGGGCTCGTGATCCCCGACGCCGAGCTGGTCGAGCGGTTCTCCCGCTCCCCCGGCCCCGGAGGCCAGTCGGTCAACACCACCGACTCCCGGGTCGAGCTGGAGTGGGACCCTGCCTCCTCCGGTGCACTCACCGAGGCTCAGCTCACGCGCATCCTCAGCCGGTCGAACGGCCCGATCGTCGTCGTCTCCCACGAACAGCGCTCCCAGCACCGCAACCGCATCGAGGCCCGCGAGCGCCTCGCCGCGCGGGTCCGCGACCTGCTCGCCCCGCCGCCTCCGACCCGCCGCCCCACCCGACCCACCCGCGGCTCCAAGGAGCGCCGCCTCGACGCGAAGCGCCAGCGCAGCCAGACGAAACAGCTCCGCGGCCGCGTCCAGGACTAGCCGAGACGTCAGGTACGTCGGCCGAAGCGTCAGGTACGTCGGCCGAGCTGGCATCGGTGCGCCATCTCGATTCGCGGGCGTGACGTCTCGGCCGACCTCCGTGACGTCTCGCCCGACGTACTTGCCTTCTCCGCGTCAGGCAGGGTCAGGGTCGGTCGCGAGGCGGGCGTGGGTCTCGGTGTCGTAGCGGACGCCGTCGTAGAGCAGCTTCTGGCGTTCGCGGCCCTCGACGAGGAATCCGGCGGCGGTGGCGACGCGGCACGATCCAGGGTTGTCGAGGCGGTGGCCGGTCTCGAGACGGAAGAGGCCGAGCTCGTCGAAGCAGTACCTCGCCAGGAGCTTCAGCCCGGTGCTCCCGACGCCTCGCCCGCGGTGCTCATCGAGGGTCCAGTAGGAGATCCAGCCGATCTTGTGAACGGGTGACTGCATGGTGACCCGCATCTGACCCAGGACGTCGGGGCCGTCGACGACCGCGAAGGTGTAGGCCCTGCGGGCCGCAGCCTCCTCGGCCCACTCGCGGATCAACCGCGCTGCGTCCTCGACGGCGGCCACCCCGTCCGGCCGCTCGGTCGACATCCCCGACCCGCCGTAGGCAGCGAGCAGGACCTCGGCGTCCGACGTCTCCCACGGTCGAAGCCGAAAGCCCTGATCAGTCACGCCGGACACGATAGGTCACAGGGTCGACTGGACGCCTGCCAACAGCTGGCGGGCCATCACGATCCGCTGGACCTGGTTGGTGCCCTCGTAGATCTGGGTGATCTTGGCATCGCGCATCATCCGCTCGACCGGGTAGTCACGGGTGAAGCCATAGCCACCCAGCAGCTGGACGGCGTCGGTGGTGACCTGCATCGCCACATCGCTCGCGAACGCCTTGGCCGCCGCACCGAAGAACGTCAGGTCCGCATCGCCACGCTCGGAACGACCCGCCGCAGCGTAGGTCAGCTGGCGGGCGGCCTCGATCTTCATGCCCATGTCGGCGACCATGAACTCCAGGCCCTGGAACTCCGCGATCGGCTTGCCGAACTGCTTGCGCTCCTGGATATAGCCCAGCGCATAGTCCAGCGCCCCCTGGGCGACCCCCACAGCCTGGGCCGCGATGGTGATCCGGGTGTGGTCGAGGGTCTGCATCGCGTAGGTGAAGCCCTTGCCCTCCTCACCGATCAGCCGGTCGGCCGGGATGCGTACGTTGTCGAAGTAGACCTCACGCGTCGGGCTGCCCTTGATACCGAGCTTCTTCTCCGGGGCACCGAAGCTGACCCCCTCATCCGACTTCTCCACCACGAACGCGGAGATGCCCTTGGACCGCTTCTCGGGGTCGGTCACGGCGAGCACGGTGTAGTACTCCGAGACACCGGCATTGGTGATCCAGCGCTTCACCCCGTTGAGCACCCAGAAGTCGCCGTCACGGACCGCCCGGGTCTTCTGGTTGGCCGCATCCGAGCCGGCGTCCGGCTCGGAGAGACAGTAGGAGAAGTTCCCCTGGCCGGCAGCCAGCGCACCGAGGTACTTCTTCTTCAGCTCCTCCGACCCGCCGATCTGCACCGGCAGCGAACCGAGCTTGTTCACCGCAGGAATCAGCGAGGCCGACACGTCCGCGCGAGCGATCTCCTCGATCACCAGCACCGTCGCGAGCGCGTCCGCCCCGACACCGCCATACGCCTCCGGCACGTGCGGCGCGAAGAAGTCGGTCTCCACCAGCGCATCGTGCGCCTCCTGCGGATAACGCGCCTCCTCGTCCACCGCGGCCGCAGCCGGGGCAATCTTGGCGTCACAGATCTCGCGGATGGCCTTGCGGATCTCCTGGTGCTCCTCGGAGAGGGCGAACAACGGGTACTCGGCACTCATGTCCCGGAGTCTATGCCTGTTTGCTACTGGCCAGTACGTCGGTGGCCACGGAATCGTCGGAGCGTTGTCGTGGTTGTGTCCGACATGACCGCTGCATGGCTCGACCAGGACACCATCGACACGCTTCTCGACGACTCCGAGACCTGGGCCGTCGTCGGCCTCTCGGGCGACCCCTACCGCACCGCCTACTCGATCGCCCAGGAGCTCCAGCAGCACGGCAAGCGGATCGTCCCGATCCACCCCGGCGCCGCCGCCGAAGGCAAGGATGTGCTCGGCGAGAAGGTCTACGCGACCCTGGCCGACGCCACCGCGGCCGTCGGGAAGATCGACGTCGTCGACGTCTTCCGCCGCTCCGAGGCCGCCGGCCAGTTCGCCGACGAGGCCGTCGCGATCGGCGCCGGGGGCGTCTGGTTCCAGATGGGTGTGGTCGACGAGGCCGCCTTCGAGCGCACCACCGCTGCCGGCGTACCGATGGTCATGGACACCTGCCCCAGCAAGATCTGGTTCGAGCGGCGGCGCGCTCAGGCCTGACCCGGCTCCCCTGGCACCCACCGCACGCCGGGCGGCGTGGCGATCTCACGCTCGCCCGCGCTGACCAGGAGCTGCATGAGGGCCTGTGCCGCACGTGACATCGGCCGCCGGGGGTCATGGATGAGACAGATGTCGCGCTCGACCCCCGGATCCACCAGCGGCCGCATCACGACGTCGGCGAACATCATCATCGGCAGCACCAGGCTGGGCGCGGCGGAGACTCCGAGCCCCGCTGCGACGAGGCCCGCTACCGCGCCGATGTTGCGCGCTTCGGTGAGCGCCCCGGTCCGGGTGCCGGTCTCGGCCAGCACCCGGTCGACATAGCTGCGGATGCTCGAGATCCGTTCGAAGGCGACGAACGGCAGGCCCGCCAGATCCGCCCACCGGAGCTCCTCTTGGGCGGCGAGCGGGTGATCTGACGGCAGCACAGCCGCGAAAGCGTCGACCGCGATGTGGCGTACGGCCAAAGTGGCGGGCACCTGGGTAGCGACCGATACGGCGAGGTCGACCTCGCCACGGACCACGAGGTCGAGGACCTCCTCGGAGAACCCGTCCTTCACCGAGACCGCGACCTCGGGATGTCCGCGACGGAACGCGGCGAGCACAGGCGGCAGCATCGAGCCGGCGAGCGACGGGAGCGCGGCCACGGACACGGAACCCCGGGTGCCCGCCAGGTAGCCCTCGAAGTGGTTGAGCGCGGTGTCGAACTCCCCCACGAGCCGCCGGGCCGTCGCGAGGAACTCCTCTCCCTCCAACGTGGGGCGCACCCGGCGCGTCGTCCGCTCGAAGAGCGGGACGCCGATGCGCTGCTCGACCTCCTGCACCGTACGGCTCAGGGACGACTGCGCGACGTGCAGCTCACGCGCCGCAGGCGTGTACCCACCGGCGTCGGCCACGGCGATCACCACCCGAAGGTGCCGCAGTGTCAGATCGATGCCCACAGCACATCAATCTATCGGGTATTGGTGTTGGACAGGAACAAGTGATCGTCATCACACTCATACCCATGCTCTCCCTCATGGGCTTCGTCACCGTCGCGGTGATCCTCGCCCTCCTCCTGACCAACCGGGTCGCGGCGGTCGTCGCGCTCGCCGGTGTCCCTGTTCTGACGGCGCTCGTCGCCGGCTTCTCCCCCACCGAGATCGGCGAGTTCGTCGCCGGTGGCCTGGGCGGGGTCGTCGGCGTCGTGGCGATGTTCGTCTTCGCGATCGTCTACTTCGGCATCATGCGCGACGCCGGCATGTTCGATCCGATCATCCGTCGCATCGTCGCCTTCGCCGGCAACGCGCCCGTCACGGTCTGCCTGGCCACGACGACCCTCGCCATGGCCGCCCACCTCGACGGCGCCGGCGCGACCACGTTCCTGATCACCATCCCGGCGATGCTGCCGCTCTTCGACCGGCTCGGGATGAGCCGGCTGGTGCTCACGACCTGCGTCGGCCTCGGTGCCGGAGTCATGAACATCGTCCCCTGGGGTGGCCCCACGGCCCGAGCGGCAGCCACCTCCGGCGTACCGGCGAACGACCTGTGGGTCCCGCTGATCCCCGCCCAGCTCGTCGGCATGGTCGCGGTCCTGGTCATCGCCTGGTTCCTCGGCCGGCGCGAGACCAGCCGACTCGCTGCAGCTCCCGCCGGGGTCGCTGTCGGTGCCTCTGCCGACGGACCTGCCCACAGCTCTGCCGGCACCTCCAGCCCCGAGGAGCTCCCAGCCGCCGACGTTCCGCTCGACGGGGTCGGCACCCTCAGCCCCGAGGATCAGGCGCTGCGTCGCCCCCGTCTGTTCTGGGTCAACGTCGCTCTCACGGTGGCGGTCATCGCCGCCCTGGTCAGCGCCGCAGCCACACCCGAGCTGGTCTTCCTGATCGCCGTCGTGGTGGCGCTCCTCATCAACTATCCGGGACTCAAGGATCAGACCGACCGGATCGAGGCGCACGCCAAGGGCGCGATGCTCATGGCGACCACGCTGATCGCCGCCGGCGTCTTCCTGGGCATCCTCGAAGGCAGCGGCATGATCGAGGCGATGGCTGAGACCGCCGCCGGCGCCCTGCCCGACGGGGCGGCCCCCGTGCTCCCCGTCCTGGTGGCCGTGCTGGCCGTGCCGCTCAGTCTGGTGTTCGGCCCCGACCCTTACTACTTCGGCGTGCTCCCCGTCCTGATCAGCGTCGGCGAGATGCACGGCATCGCTGCGGCCGACATCGCCCAGGCCTCGATCCTCGGCGAGGAGACGGTCGGCTTCCCGATCAGTCCGCTCACCGGCTCGTTCTACCTGCTGGTCGGCCTGGCAGGAGTCGACATCGGCAAGCACATCCGGCACCTCATCGGCTGGGCGTGGCTGGTCTCCCTGGTCATGCTCGCCGTTGCACTGATCACCGGCGTCATCCCGGTGTGGGCCGCATGATCCGGCTGGGGGCCGGTGCCGGGTTCGCCGGCGACCGGATCGATCCGGCGGTCGAGCTCGCCCGGGACGGCGAGCTGGACTACCTGGTCTTCGAGTGCCTGGGCGAGCGGACCGTGGCCGCCGGGCAGCTGCGGCGGCTCGCCGACCCCGACGACGGGTACGACCCGCTGTTGGAGGCGCGGATGCGCGCCGTCCTTCCGGTGATCGAGCCCGGGCAGACACGGATCATCACCAACTCCGGCGCCGCCCATCCGCTCGCGGCCGGCCGTCGCGTCGTCGCCGTGGCCGAGGCGCTGGGCCGCCCCACCCGGGTCGCCGTCGTCACGGGCGATGACGCCCTGGCAGCCGTACGCCGCCTCGACCCGATCGTGTGGGAGACCGGCGAACCGCTCTCCCGATGCACGGACGAACTCGTCTCGGCCAACGCCTACCTCGGTGCCGACGGGATCCGGCAGGCGCTCACCGAGGACCCCGACGTCGTCGTCACCGGCCGGGTCGCGGACCCGGCGCTCTACCTCGGACCGCTGCAGCACGAGTACGGCTGGACCGAGCACGACTGGCCGCGGCTGGCCGCCGGCACCGTGGTCGGCCACCTCCTGGAGTGCGCCGGCCAGCTCACCGGCGGCTACTTCGCCGACCCCGGCACCAAGCCGGTGCCGGACCTGGCGCGACTCGGCTTCCCCTTCGCAGACGTACGCCCCGACGGGACAGCGACGCTCGGCAAGCTCGCCGGGAGCGGCGGCCGGCTCGACGTACGCACCGCCACCGAGCAGCTCCTCTACGAGGTCGACCGACCGGAGGCGTACCTCACCCCCGACGTGGTCGCCGACTTCTCCGGCGTCTCGTTCCGGCAGGCGGGCCCGGACCGGGTCGAGGTGGCCGGCGCGAACGGAGCCGCGAGACCGGAGGACCTCAAGGTGACCCTTGGCTTCCGCGGCGGTTGGCTCGGCGAAGGACAGATCTCCTACGCCGGACCGCGTGCGCTGGCACGGGCAGAGCTAGCGGGTGAGATCGTCCGCGAGCGCCTCTCCGCCGTCCACGGCATCGCCCCGGACGCGATCGGCGTCGAGCTCATCGGTGCCGGCGCCGCGTTCCGTGGGCTGGCGCCGGCGAGCGAGCCTCTGGAGGTCCGTCTGCGCGTCACCGCCCGCACCCCGGACGCCGCCCAGGCGCGCATCGTCGGTTGGGAGGTCGAGTCGCTCTACACGAACGGCCCGGCGGGAGGCGGCGGAGCCCGTACCGGTACGCAGCAGACGCTGGTGGTCCGGTCCTGCCTGGTGCCGCGCGATCTGGTCTCCCCGACCGTGACCCTGATGGAGAATCGATGAACGAAGTGACTGTCGACGACCTCGCCGACGTCCGCGCCGGCGACAAGGGCGACACGTTGATCCTCGCGGTGCTGCCGCGGGACGCGGAGGCGTACGTCGTGCTCGAGAGCGCACTCACGCCCGAGGTGGTCGCCGACCACTTCGCCGTCAGCGAGCCCGTGGCGCGCACCGAGCTCCCGCACCTGCCCGCGCTGGTCTTCCGGGTCCCGTCGGTCCTGGCCGGCGGCGTGACCGGCTACTCAGGTCTGGACGGCCACGGCAAGACCCTCGGCTACCACCTGCTGATGCTCCGCCTCGAGAGGAACCGCTGATGCTCCGACCGACGCTCCGACGAGCCTTCGCCGCGGCTGCGGCCACCGCAGCCGCCATCGCCACGCTCCACGGGATCGCTCCGGCCGTCGCGACCGCCTCGCCGGCCGACGCCGCCGACCTCGCCGACCCTGCTGACCAGGCGCCAGACGATCCGTTCTTCGGCTACGCGCGAGCCGCGACGTACGAGGTAGTCCGTGAGGATGTGCGTGTCCCGGTCCGTGACGGGAGCTCGCTGGCCTGCCAGCTCTACCGCCCGGGTACGTCGCCGATCGAGCCGGCGCCGGGCGAGTTCCCGGGGATCGTCTACGAGTTCACCGCGTACGCCTCGAACGCCGCAGCGTTCGGCCAGGGCGCCGCGTACTTCGTGGAGCGGGGCTACAACGCGTTGGTCTGCCAGGTGCGTGGCTCCGGAGCATCGCCCGGTGAGCT
Source organism: Nocardioides sp. CCNWLW239 (assembly GCF_037137035.1). Taxonomy (NCBI): domain Bacteria; kingdom Bacillati; phylum Actinomycetota; class Actinomycetes; order Propionibacteriales; family Nocardioidaceae; genus Nocardioides; species Nocardioides sp. CCNWLW239. Next base: position 236,461 of record NZ_JBBBNW010000001.1, read on the forward strand.
GGACCCGTTCAGCCCGCAGGAGCAGCGTGACAACTACGACGTCATCGAGTGGCTGGCCGATCACCCGGGTTCGACCGGCGACATCGGTCAGATGGGGCTCAGCTACGGCGGGCACACGACCCTGCTCGCCGCGGTGAACCGCCCGCCGAGCCTGCGGGCGATCATTCCGATCAACGGGCTGAGCGACTGGTACGAGAACACGATCTATCGCGGCGGAATCCCCAACGCCCAGATCCGGAGCTGGCAGGCGAGCACGGCGCCGGGCACCCTCGTGACGTACCCGCAGCACCCGTCGTACGACGACTTCTGGCGCGGTCGCAGCGTCAAGTCGCGCTGGGACCGGCTCACCGTCCCGACCTTGGAGATCAACGGCTGGTACGACCGGTATCGCGACGGGATGGTCGGCAACTTCCTCGCCCGGCCCGACAACGTCTGGCTCGTCTCCGGCCCGTGGCGGCACGGCTACCCCGAGGGACAGCACGCCGACATCGGCCGCGGCGGCTACCTTGCCTGGTGGGACCGCTGGCTCCGTCACGAGCCGAGCGCTCCGCTGCCCGCGGCGAAGGTCACGTCCTACGAGATCCCCGGACCGGGGGACGGTGAGGGTTGGCAGCAGTACGGCCAGTGGCCGCCCGCAGGGATCGGCGAGGTCAGCCTGGCGCTCAGCGCCGGGGAAGGTCTGCGCCCCGGTGGTGGTCGGCCCGGCACCCGTGAGTTCACCGTCAACACCGAGACCACGCCGCCCGAGGACCACGAGCAGCTGCTCTTCCGGACCCGCCCGGTGGCCCAGGACGTCGTCGTCGCCGGCAGCATCGAGGCGACCATCCGGGCCTCGTTCACCGCCACCGACGGCCATCTCGCCCTCGTGGTCTACGACGAGGCGGCCGACGGAACCCGGACCCGCGTCACCGAAGGCTGGCTCAAGGCCAGCCACCGACGGTCGCACGCCGATCCGCTGCCGGTGCGGCCGGGCCAGGTCTATGACCTCGGCGTGCACGTCTGGCCCACGCACTACCGCCTGGCTGCCGGGCACCGGTTGGTGGTGCGCCTCTCCAGCGACGACTACCCGGAGATCGACTCGGTCGCACTCCCCGGACACGTGTCCGTCGTTGTCGGAGCCCGCGGATCGCGGCTGATCGTGCCGGTTCTCGAGGGCACGCTCGGCTGACCCGGAAACAGCACGAGGTTGTGAAGCTCAGAGTGGTCTATAGGCCACTCTGAGCTTCACAACTCACGATCGGGTGGCGTTGCGGACGACCTCACCCTTGGCGGCGGCCAGCTCGGCCAGGGACTTCTCGTAGGCCACCAGCTTCTGCTGCAGCTCGGGGTCGGCGACGCCGAGGATGCGGGCGGCGAGGATGCCGGCGTTCTTCGCGTTGCCGATGGCAACGGTGGCGACGGGGATCCCGCCGGGCATCTGCACGATCGACATCAGCGAGTCCATGCCGTCGAGGTACTTCAGCGGGACCGGGACGCCGATGACGGGCAGCGGGGTGACCGAGGCGAGCATCCCGGGGAGCGCAGCGGCACCGCCGGCTCCGGCAATGATCACGGAGAGGCCTCGACCGGCGGCCTCGCGGCCGTAGTCGAGCATCTCCTGCGGCATCCGGTGAGCCGACTTCACGTCGGCCTCCCACTCGATCCCGAACTCGTCGAGAAGGTCGGCCGCGGCCTTCATCGTCGGCCAGTCGGAGTCGGATCCCATCACGATGCCTACGCGAGCGCTCATGGGGACAGGCTAGGCCGAACCGGGCCTCCACGACGGACCCGGGGTCGAGGCGATGCCGCAGTCGGCGACTTCTTCTGCGCCGGTGCCGAAATTACCTTTCCGAACCTGTCGGACTTTGCCATCGTTGGCCGATGCTGTCGGCCCTGAGGTTCCGCGCCGGTCAGGCGGTGGTCATCGCACTCCTGTCCGCCCTGGTCACGGCCTGCGCCGCCTTCGCCCCTCTCTACGACCGGGCGATGCAGCAGGCGGCCGTCGCGGTGACCCTCCAGGAGGCGCCGAGCGCGCTGCGCGATCTGCAGATCTACGGTCCGGCCTCGGATTGGTCCCAGCTGCGCAGCACGCCGGACGAGCTGCTCGGCCTCATTCCCGACGCCGACCACCTGTTCCATGAGCCCGTGCGCGGCGTCTCGGCCTCGACCAAGCTCGACCTGGATCTCCACAACCCCATCGTGGGCGAGCTCTGGTGGCGTGCCGGCCAGTGCGAGCACGTCGTCGTGACGGCCGGTTCCTGTCCGACCGAGAGCCGACAGATCATGGTCTCCGAGAACGAGGCACAGACCTACGGGTTGGCCGTCGGCACGACCGTGAAGGCCAAGCCTTCCACGCTCGTGGTCGACCCGACCAGCCAGGAAGCTTTGTTCGTCTACTACCGAATCGTCGGTATCTACCGAGCCTCTGACCCGGTCTGGTGGCAGGGGTTGCAGCTCGACGGACTGGCGGGTGTGGCCACCAGCGAGGTCCCCCGGCACGACGTCTGGTTGACCGACGAGTCGACGTTCGCCTCGCCCACGCCGCTGTTGTCTCAGGAGCGCCCGTGGGTCGGCTACCGGCTGCGAACTGATGCCGTCGGGATCGACGACCTCAGGACCATCGCCACCGACCTGACCCGGCTCAGAGCGATGCTCGAGGATCAGACGAGCGCAGGCTCGATCACGACGGCCGGCGATGACCCGTCCCCGAACGCCTACACCTCGCTGCCGGAGCTCGCCGGGCAGGTGGAGGCACAGATCGAGCAAGGACGGATCACGGTCCCGCTGCTGCTGTGTCAGCTCGGTCTCCTCAGCCTCCTCGTGCTCTGGCTGATGCTGCGCGCGGCCACCGACCAGCGCCGGTCCGAGGTGGTGGTCGCCCGGTTGCGTGGACGCGGGAGTGCGGGCGCCCGGACGCTGCTGATGCGCGAGCTCGTTCCGGCGACACTGCTCGGGGTCGTGCCGGGAGTGGTGATCGCCCTGATCGGCTCGTGGCTGGTGCGCACCTACTTCCTGCCCGGCGATCCGCCGTTCGAGCTCCCCCCGGGTCTCTTGGTCGCGACCCTCGCCGCCGTGGTGGTGCTCGTGCTCGTGACGTACGTCGCCGTCGTCCGGGTCTCCCGCGAACCGCTCGGCATCCTGCTGCACCGGACGACCGGCCATCGTCCCGGATGGCGCCCGGGCATCGGTGACGCGATCGCGATCGCTGTCTCGGGTGCGGGAGTGGTCGCCTTCGCGACCGGCAGCCTGACCGGCACCCTCGCGCTGGCCGCGCCGGCGCTGCTTTCGGTGTTCGTCGGCCTGCTGCTCGGCCAGCTCGTTCCCCCGGCCGCCGCCCGACTGGGCGGCTCGCTCCTCCAACGGGGCCGACTGCGTGCCGGCGTCTCGCTGCTGGACGCCTCGCGGAGCGTCATGACGCGGCGTACGGTCGCTCTGGCCACCGTCGCCGCGGCCCTCGCGGTGTTCTCGGTCTGTGGAGTGGTCGTCGGCGATCGCAACCGCGAACTCGCCGCCGAGCAGATCGCCGGAGCACCAGCGGTGGTCGAATTACAGAGCACCTCTCTCACCACCACCCGGCTGGCGGCCGTCGAGTCGGTGCTCGCGGACCTGGACCCCGAAGGAATGCGGGTGACCCCGGTAGTACGCACCGCCCCGGCCAGCAACGCCATCGCCACACTCGCGGTCGACCCCTTGGCCTTCGGCCGGATCGCGCTCTTCGGCGACGATGCGCCCAGCCAGAAGGCCTGGTCCGCCCTGTCCGCCGGGACCGCCCGGGGACGGATCCCGACCATAGCCACCGGCGAGGCCGCCGACGCCAAGGCCGACGAGATCGAGGTCCACGGTGTCGACGGGGTCCTGCAGGACGCCACGCGGGTTGCCGTGGTCGACCGGATCCCTGGCGACGGCCCCAATCTCACCGTGGTCGACCTGGCCACCGCCACGAAGCTCGCCGAGCCCGACTACGAGTCCAGCATCTCGCTCTGGTTCGCCTCCGAGGACCAGAAGTTCATCGACGAGGTCACCACCGAGCTGGCGGGCAACGGCGTGTACGCGGCCGACACCCGCACCTTGGCCGGCGTTCGCCGCGGCCTCGATTCCTCGATGGCCTCCTGGAGTCTCTGGCTCGGTGGTGTGGTCGGGATCGCCGCGGTGCTCCTCGCGGTGGTCGCGCTGACCGTTCTCACCGTCACCAGCTGGCGGGAACGGGCCGTCGACCTGACCGCCTTGAGAATGGCCGGCGTGGACAGGCGCACCGTGGCTCGGATCCCGACCGACGCCCAGCTGCTGTCGGTACTCGTCGGGGTTCTGGCCGGTGCCGCGTGCGGCGTGATCGGCGCTGCACTGACGCTGCCGGACATCCCGCTGCTTGCCATGACACCTGCGGTCGACGTGACCGATCTGAGCATCCCCTGGCCGGCTGTCGCGACGACCACCGTCGGGTGCCTGGTCGTGCTCTGCGCCGCGGCCGCGCTGCTCGGTCGCTCGGTGGCCGCCAAGGTTCGATACGACCGACTCCGGGAGACCGCATGAGCGAGCGCCAGCGAGCGACCACAGGCTTCAGACCGCCGGTTCCGTATGCTTTCGCCGTCTCGACGGAGGCGGCGGCATGAACGGGTTGGCGATCCGCACCCACGGACTGGTGCACATCTACCACGCCGATGGGCACGACGTGGCCGCTCTCTCGGGCATCGACCTCGATGTCGGAGCCGGCGAGCTGATGGGGCTGCTCGGTCCGTCCGGGTCCGGAAAGTCGACCCTGATGAGCCTGCTCGCGGGCCTGTTCCGGCCCAGCGCCGGCAAGATCTTCGTGGGCGAGCACGAGGTCTCGGCGGCCTCGACGAAGGAGCTCGACCGGCTCCAGGCGACCGAGGTGTCGCTGATCCTGCAGGGCGCCGCACGCAATCTGCTGCCCTACGCGACACCGGCTGACAACGTACGTTTCGCCCAGCACGCCGCGCGGTCGGCCGGGATGGATCTGCCCGACCCGGAGGTCGTGCTCGAGGAGCTCGGCATCCCGGCCGTGGCCGACCACCCGCTCTCCCGGCTCACTCCCGGTGAGCTGCAGCTGGTGGCGATGGCGGTCGCACTCAGCACCCGCCCCGGGCTGGTGCTCGCCGACGAACCGACCAGCCAGCTCGACCATGATGCCCGCGACCGGGTCCTCGAACGACTGGCGACGATCAACCGCGCCCACGGGACCACCGTCGTGCTGGTCACCCACGATCCGCATGTCGCCGCCTTCCTGCCTCGGACCGTCACGATCCGCGACGGCCGGATCGGTGGCGAGGGGCGCAGCGGTGAGGAGTACGCCGTGGTGACGGCCGACGGGTTCCTGCCGCTGCCGCACCACGTACGCGACGACCTACCGCCCGGCACGCTGGTCCGCTTCCACCCGGCCGGCGACCGTTACGAGCTGGTGCCGGAGCAGAGAGGAGTCGAGGATGAGTGACCTGGTCGTCGAGCAGCTGAGCGTGGCGTACGGCGACCTGGTCGCCCTGCGTCCGCTCGACCTGCGCCTGAGCCCGGGGGCTGTGCTTGCCGTCACCGGCCCGTCCGGCGCCGGAAAGTCGTCGTTGTTGTGGTCCCTCGGCGGCGCGGTCACACCGGCCGGAGGCAGCCTCAGCCTGGCCGGGACCCGGCTGGACGGACGGGACACGGCTGCGCGGCTCGGGGTCGCTCTGATCCCACAGGGCAACGGGCTCGCCGGGTCGCTCAATGCGGCCGAGAACATCCTGGTGCCGCTGCTGGCTCTCGGCATCGCGCCCGCCGAGGCGCGTACGCGCACGCAGTCCGCCCTCGAGCTGGTCGGTCTGCAGGAGTCCGGCCGCCACCTCATCGATGAGCTCTCCGGTGGTCAGCAGCAGCGGATCGCCCTCGCCCGCGCGTTCGCGTCGCGAGCAACGGTGATCCTCGCCGACGAGTCCACCAGCGACCTCGACGCCGGCAACCGGGAGCGGATGATCGCCGCCCTCCGGGCTGAGGCCGCGCGTGGCGCGATCGTCGTCCTGGCCACTCACGACCCGGACGCAGCTGCCGAGGCCGATGCGGAGCTCGCCCTCGACGAGGGCGCAGCGACCTGGGTCCGCCCCCTCCCCGGCCGAGGCGTCAGCTAGGTCAGCCGAGGTGGCAGCCACATGCCATGTCGGCCGACGCGGGTGACGCCTCGGACGACGCGGGTGACGCCTCGACGGTCAGTCGGAGTCGTTGCCGAGGTCGCCCTGGAACCAGTCGGCGGCGTGGCGGGCGCGCTCGAGGCAGTCATCGAGGTCGTCGCCGTAGACGTTGACGTGGCCGACCTTGCGGCCCGGGCGCATCTCCTTGCCGTAGAGGTGGACGCGGAGGTGCGGGTCGCGGGCCATGGCGTGGGGGTAGCCGTCGTAGAGACGGCCGACGTTCTCCCGGGTCGAGCCGAGGATGTTGACCATCACTGACCACCTCGCACGGGGCGCCGGCGAGCCGAGCGGCAGGTCCATGACCGCGCGCAGGTGGTTCTCGAACTGCGAGGTGACGGCGCCGTCCTGGGTCCAGTGGCCGGTGTTGTGGGGGCGCATCGCGAGCTCGTTGACGAGCAGCCGGCCGTCGACGGTCTCGAACATCTCGACCGCCAGGATGCCGACGACGCCGAGCTCACCGGCGATACGCAGCGCGATCTGCTCGCCCTGGACGGCGAGCTCGGGCGAGAGGTCGGGAGCCGGAGCGATGACCTCCTTGCAGACGCCGTTCTCCTGGTAGGTGTGCACGACCGGGTACGCAGCAGCCTGACCGCTCGGCGAACGGGCGACGATCGCGGACAACTCACGGCGGAAGTCGACGAGCTCCTCGGCGAGCACCTGGACGCCGGCCTCCTCGGCGACGCGAAGCGGCTCGGCGACGTCGGCGAGGCCGCGTACGACCCACACGCCTTTACCGTCGTAACCGCCGCGAGTGGTCTTGAGCACGCACGGGAACCCGAACTCCTCGACCTCGGCCACGGACGACACGATGGCGTTGCGCGGGCACGGGATGCCGAGCTCGGTCAGCCGGGCTCGCATGACGCCCTTGTCCTGGGCGTGCACCAGAGCGTCAGGCCCGGGGCGTACGGCGACGCCGGCGGCGGAGAGAGCGTGCAGGTGCTCGGTCGGGACGTGCTCGTGGTCGAAGGTGACCACGTCGCATCCCTCGGTGACCTTCTTCAAGGTGTCCAGGTCGCGGTAGTCACCGACCAGCTGGTCGGGGATGACCTGGGCGGCCGACACGCCCTCACCCTCGGCGAGGAGCCGGAGCGGGAGGCCGAGCGCGATTGCAGGCTGAGCCATCATGCGGGCCAGCTGGCCGCCGCCGATGATCGCAAGTGTCGGTGCGAGGGTCACGACGACAGGATAGAGAGATCGCCCTGCCGGGACCGATTTCGCGGATCCCCCTCACGCCATCCGCGAAACCGGGCCCCCGGCAGGCTGGGCGAAGGTCAGGCCTTCTCGAAGCGCAGGCCTTTGCCGCGCAGAGTGGTGATCAGATGGGGCTTCCGGGGGTCGTCGCCCAGCTTGCGACGCACCCATCCCAGGTGAACGTCGATGGTCTTCGACGAGGTGTAGAAGGTCGCGTTCCACACGTCCCTCATCAACTCGTCGCGGGAGACGACGTTGCCAGCCCTCTTGATCAGGGCATGAACCAGGTCGAACTCCTTGCGAGAGAGCGTCAGCTCCTCATCGTTCCGCCATGCTCGCCGGGTCTCGGGGTCGAGCTTGATCTCCTGTACCTCGATCATGAGACCGACATTAGGGAGGTAAAGAGCCCTTGGCAAAGGATTGCACGATATTGCCACTGACATCTTCATGCCAGAGTGCAACGAATTGGGCATGCCAAACGATCGCCCCCGAACGACGCTCTCCACCATGCCCACGAAGGCCCAGCGAGGTAAAGCGATCTACGCGCGTCGTTGATCGACTGTTAACTACAACGGAATGTGAACAAATCTGCGAAATCGCAGGTCAGCGGCACCATGAAAGGTCACGATTCAGACACGACGAACAGCGACAGGCTCCACGATCCCGAAACCTCGCACCGGTCGAGCGGCCAGTCGCCGGGTCTCGAACTCGTCCTCCGGCATGGTGCCTGCGGTCGCCTCGTCGACGATGATCCGGTTGCGCCGGGCGACCGCGGTCAGCCTGGCGGCCATGTTCACGGGCGGCCCGAAGACGTCCCCGAGGCGCGAGACGACGTTGCCGGAGGCCAGCCCGACACGCACGTCCGGCATCCGCGGATCCCGGCCGATCACGTTGATGATCCCCTCGGCGGTGCCGTAGGCCTGCAGCGGGTCGTCGTTGACGAAGAGCACCGAGTCGCCCAGCGACTTGATGATCCGGCCGCCCCAAGTCGCGACCACATCGGCGCACCGCGACTCGAAGAGCTCGACCAGATCGCCGATCTTCTCCTCGGTCAGCGTGTTCGACAGCGCGGTGAACGAGACGATGTCGGCGAAGCCGACGGTCTGCCAGACCGTACCCAGCTGCTCCTCGGGTCCCGCGACCGACGCCTCCGCCCTCGCGAGCGCGGCGCGGGTGTGCCGGCGCCAGGCGAAGATCATCATCTCCTCGAACGCGCTCTCGAACTGCTCCGAGACCGAGACGGCCGCCTTCAGCAGCTCGGAGGGGGACCGCTCGTCCTCGTTCTGAGTCTCGACGTGGTGCAGCAGCGCGGAGACCTCGTAGTCGGAGAGCCGAGCCATCGACTGCCCGATGCCGCGGGTCAGGTTGACCACCAGGTCGAAGCTGACCAGACCGTTGCCCGAGATCTCGTTGGCCTTGGCGAGAGCCTGCACGTCGGCCTCGTCGAAGAACGCCTCGTCATCCCCGATCTCCGGGAACCCGAGCGCGCGCCACAGACGTTTCGCCTGGTCCAGGGTCACGCCTGCCTTCTCGGCGACCTCCGCCGAGGTCAGGCTGACGGGCTGCTTCGATTTCGCCACGACCTGATCATGCCACCCGGATCATCATGGCCGCGGACGGAGCCGGGCATGGATCACGTCGCCCGCACCGACCACCCGCGGCCCCGCGTCGGTCGCGATGACCAGCCTGCCGAAGTCGTCGATCTCGGTGGCCACGCCCTCCCAGGCCTCCCCGCCCGGCAACTCGGCCCGCACCTGCTCGCCGACGGTCACCGACAGCTCCCGGTAGCGGCGAGCGAGCTCGGTGGAATCCGAACCCCAGACCTCGTACGCAGCCGCCAGCTCTTCCAACAGGGCGACCAGCATCTCGGTGCGGTCGACGGGCGCGCCGCTCTCCAGCTCCAAGGAGGTGGCGGTCTCGATCGGCAGCTCCTCGCGCGTCAACGAGGTGTTGAGCCCGAACCCGATCACCGCAGCCGCACCCTCGGAGCTCTCGATCCGCTCGATCAGGATCCCGCACACCTTGCGGCCCTCGATGAGTACGTCGTTGGGCCACTTCAGCCCCGCCGCGTACCCCTTCCTCCGCAGCGTTGACGCAACCGCGACGCCGGTCATCAGCGGCAGCCACGGCCAGCGCTCCACCGGGATCGACGGATCCGGGCGCAGCAGCGCGGAGACGGTCAGCGCCGAGCGCGCCGGGGTGGTCCAGCCTCGGTCCAGTCGCCCTCGGCCGGCGGTCTGGTGCTCGGTGGTGATCACCAAGCCCGGTTCCTCGCCCGACCTGGCGCGCGTCGCCAGCTCGGCATTCGTGGACGGGGTCGAGTCGAGGATCTCGACTCGCCACCCACCTGTTAGCCCATCGAGCCGAGTGTGGTCAAGTGACGGGCGTCGCATCGCAGAAGGTGTCACACGCATTAGATTGGCCCCCGCACCGCACGAAGTCCAAAGGAGCAACGTGAGCGCCGAAGCCACCCCTCAGCCCGAGAACGAGCCCAGCATCGACCTGCACACGACGGCCGGAAAGCTGGCCGAGCTGGAGCGTCGTCTCGACGAGGCCGTCCACGCCGGCTCCGCCAAGGCTGTCGAGAAGCAGCACGCCAAGGGTCGCCAGACCGCCCGTGAGCGCATCGAGATGCTGCTCGACGAGGGATCCTTCCAAGAGGTCGACGAGCTGGCCCGCCACCGCTCCACCGCTTTCGGGCTCGAGAAGAACCGCCCCTTCGGCGACGGCGTGGTGACCGGTTACGGCACCATCGACGGCCGCCAGGTCTGCGTCTTCTCCCAGGACTTCACTGTCTTCGGCGGGTCGCTGGGCGAGGTCTACGGCGAGAAGATCACCAAGATCATGGACCTCGCGATCAAGACTGGCTCCCCGCTGATCGGCATCAACGAGGGCGCCGGTGCCCGCATCCAGGAGGGCGTCGTCTCCCTCGGCCTCTACGGCGAGATCTTCAAGCGCAACGTCCACGCCTCCGGCGTGATCCCGCAGATCAGCCTGATCATGGGCAACTGCGCCGGCGGCCACGTCTACTCGCCCGCCGTCACCGACTTCACGATCATGGTCGACAAGACCTCCGCCATGTTCATCACCGGCCCCGACGTCATCAAGACCGTGACCGGCGAGGACATCACCATGGAGGAGCTCGGCGGCGCGCTCGCCCACAACTCCAAGTCGGGCGTCGCCCACTACATGGGCTCCGACGAGGAGGACGCGATCGATTACGTCAAGGCGCTGCTCTCCTACCTTCCCTCCAACAACATGGAGGAGCCGCCGGCCTATGACGAGACCGCGGACTTGGAAATCTCAGATCTCGATCGCGAGCTCGACACCTTCATCCCCGACGGGGCCAACCAGCCCTACGACATGCACGAGGTCATCTCCCACATCGTCGACGACGAGGAGTTCCTCGAGGTCCAGGCGCTGTGGGCGCCCAACATCATCACCGGCTACGCCCGCATCGAGGGCCGCCCGGTCGGCATCGTCGCCAACCAGCCGATGCAGTTCGCCGGCACCCTCGACATCGACGCCTCCGAGAAGGCCGCCCGCTTCGTACGCACCTGCGACGCCTTCAACGTCCCGGTCATCACCCTGGTCGACGTCCCCGGCTTCCTGCCCGGCACCGACCAGGAGCACAACGGCATCATCCGCCGCGGCGCGAAGCTGATCTACGCCTACGCCGAGGCCACCGTCCCGCTCGTCACGATCATCACCCGCAAGGCCTACGGCGGCGCCTACGACGTCATGGGCTCCAAGCACCTCGGCGCCGACATCAACCTCGCCTGGCCCACCGCCCAGATCGCGGTCATGGGCGCTCAGGGCGCGGCCAACATCGTCCACCGCCGCACCCTGGCAGAGGTCGAGGCCGCCGGCGGTGACGTCGAGGCCAAGCGCGCCGAGCTCATCGACGAGTACGAGACCACCCTCGCCAACCCCTACATCGCCGCCGAGCGCGGCTACGTCGACGCGGTCATCCCCCCGCACGAGACCCGTGCCGAGGTCACCCGCGCGCTCCGACTGCTGCGCACCAAGCGGGAAACTCTTCCCGCGAAGAAGCACGGGAACATCCCGCTGTGACCGCGCCAGAAGGGCCGAAGGCCGAGCAGAAGCCCCTGCTCAAGGTCATCGACCAGAACGCCACCCCCGAGGACGTAGCCGCGATCGTGGCCGTCTTCACCGCGATGGGTTCGGCCGAGGCCCCGAAGAAGAAGGAGCGTTCCCTCTGGGCCGCTCCCCAGCTCCGCGCCCCGCTCCACCCCGGCCCCAACGCCTGGCGCGCCAGCGGCCTCCCCCACTGACGCTCCTGTCTGGGGCGAACGAGCTTTCGTTCGCCCCAGACAGATCGCAGTGACAGCATCCTCGACGTGAGCTCGTTCAGCGACGTCGAGAACGTCTGGTCCAACTGCCTAGGAAACCTGCGCAACGTCGTACGCCGGGGCACCCCGGAGAGCTCTCGGAAGCCGCGTACACCGCGCTGACGGGCGGAGAACCTAACTGACCGTCACGCCCGCCTGGTCATCGCTCGTCGGCCAACTCCGCCGTCAGCCGCCGCGCGATGAACGGGAACACCATCACCGTCACCGCACCGCCCGTGACCATCACCGATGCGACCGTCGTGGAGATGACCCCTGAGGCCGCTGCGATCTGGGTCACCGCGACGATGATCGGCAGTCCTGTCGCCGCATAGAGCCCGAGCGCGGCCTCTTCGCGTCTCGACTCGAGGCCCGAATGGGTCGGTGTCCAGGCCTCGCGCAGGAAGACCGGCAGGCCCCGTACGACCGCGATCATGAGGATGAACCCGATCAGCAGGGGCCACCGGGCGAGGACAGCGAGAAGGTCGATGCTCATCCCGCTGGTGACGAAGAAGGCAGGGATGAAGAGGCTGAAGCCGACAACCTCGACCTTGTGCATCACCTCGTCGGCATGACCGGGGACGGCGTTACGCAGCCCGGCGTTGATGAGCAGCCCGGCCGCGAGCGCGCCGAGCGCGACATCGAGATGGAGGATCGACGTCAACAGCATGAGCGTGATGAGGATGAGCACGGTGACACGCAGCGTGGTCTGCATCGTCGAGTTCGACGCTGCGACGAAGGCGCGTCCGAGCAGCGGTATCCGCTGGAAGATCCGGCCGGGGATCGCGACCGTCAGGACCGCGGCCACCAGGAAACCCACCAGCACCAGGGCCGCCTGCCAGGTGCCACGAGTGGAGAGCAGGACCGACATCGCGACGATCGGCAGCAGCTCGCCGTACGCACCGTGCACCATCGTCGCGCGGCCCAAGGGCGTCGCCATCGCACCGGAGTCCTTGAGGATCGGCAGGAGCGTTCCCAGGGCCGTCGAGGTCGACGCGATCCCGAGGACGAGCGCGACCTCCCACTCTCCCTGCATGATCAGCAGCCCCGCCCCCACGCCCAGGACAGCGCAGATCACCCAGGTCAGCGCCGCGTTCCGGCCTTGCTTGCCCCGCATGTCGGCGATGTTGATCTCGAAACCGGCGAGCAGGAACAGGAACCCGATCCCGAGCTCCCGGACGAGCACGATGGCCTCCGACATCTCAGCGAAGCCGAGCATGTGCGGGCCGATGACGATGCCGAAGACGAGGAGCCAGACGACATCGGGGACCGCCCGCTTCGTCACGAGCGCGAGGACCGGGCCGAGCACGGCCGCCAGCGCGATCCACCACAACGGCACGAGGCTGTCGACGAGCGAGTGCGCTTCGGCCATGCGCCGAGATTAACCGCTCCGCACCGAAACGACGCGGCACAACCCCTGCGAGTCACCCAGCCTCTTGTGGCCGTTGCGTCACCCCGATTCGAGGCAATGTCATGATCGCACTGTGGTCACGTTCTCTCGGCGCTATCTCCTGGTCACCCTGGCATGGCTGGTGACGCGGGGATGGGTGGTCGTCCTCTACGGGTTCCCCGCGGCGGCCGAGGGCTGGGTCGACTGGTGGGGCGCGGAGTGGGGCGTCGTGGGCGACGTGAACTACTACCGCGACAGCCTGGACGCCCTGGCCACCGACGGGGTGGCGGGGACGCTCATCGAGTATCCGGTGCCGGCGCTGCTGCTGCTCTGGATTCCGTACGCAGCGATGGGCCTGCTCCATCTGGGCGGCGAGGCGTACATCGTGGCGGTGCTGGTGATGGCCGCGCTGACCGATCTCCTCTTCATGGTGCTGATCGTCCGCAACCGCCGAGGTGAGCACCCGCGGTTCGGGGTCTCCGGCGCCGAGGCGCTGTGGATCGCTGCGGTCCCGGCGCTGGGCGCGACGGCGTACGCCCGTTTCGATCTCTTCCCCGGGATCATGGTCGGCCTGGCCGTGCTCTACGCGGTCAGGAGGCCGCGGGTGGCGGCAGCGTTCGCGGCCTTCGCGACCGGCGCGAAGTACTGGCCGATCCTGGTCATCCCCGCGCTCGCGGCGGTCCGCAGCACCCGCCGGCAGGTGATCCTCACGGTCGCGGCCACCGGCGTGGCGCTCGCCGGCCTCAGTCTCGTCCTCGGTGGCTGGGACCGGCTCTGGACGCCGCTCGGCTACCAGGGGGATCGCGGTCTTCAGATCGAGTCGGTCTTCGCGACCCCGGCGATGGTCGAGTGGGGGCACCACGGCCCGGCGAGCGGTCTCACCGTCGACTACACCGAGTGGAAGGCCTACGACATCAGCGGGCCGTCCGTCGAAGGTCTGCTCCTCGCGGCGACGATCGCTTCGGTGGTCGCCGGGACGATCTTCATCGTCTGGTGGGTGCTCGCCTGGCGCCGCCTCCGGGGCGGCGGGCGGACCGAGGAGACGATCGTGTGGCTGGTGCTGGCGACCGTTTCCGGGTTCCTGGTGACCAACAAGGTGCTCAGCCCGCAATACATGCTCTGGCTGCTGCCCGCCGCCTCCGCCGGGATGGTTCTGCTCCACGGCCGCGCGCGGACGCGGCTCGGGGTCTGGTCGGTCGTACTGGTCGCGGTGACGCTGCTGACCCATGAGATCTTCCCGCGGATGTACGGCTACATGCTCACCTTCGACGACGTCGGCTCACCGTGGATCACCGAGGTCCTGGCCTGGCGCAACGGCCTCCTGGTGCTCCTCTTCCTCTACGCCGCGTGGCGCACCACTCGGTTGCTGGCCGCCCTCCCCGAGCGGGGGCGGCCAGCAGCCGAGGGTCAGGAGAGGCAGACCCTGGCGACGTCGCCCTGAGCCGAGTAGATCGTGACCGGCTCTTCGGCGAACACCGGGCGGCAGGCTGCCGGGGTGAGCTCGCGCACGGTGGTTCCGTCAAAGAACCCGTGGTCGTCGCAGTTCTCGTAGTTCACATAGACGTCCCGGGGCGCACCCTCCTCGCGGAAGATCCGCAGGATGACGTACGCCGTGATCGGCTGCCCCGCGGCACAGTTCTGCGGCGTGTTGGGACCGGAGCGGGCCGGCGCGATCCGGATCGCCTCCACCAGAGCGGCAGCGGCCGCGCCAGTGATCTCCCGCGAACCCGTCAGCGAGGCCGAGGACGGCTCGTAGCGGCAGACCGCGATCGACTCCGGAACACCACCCTCGAGCGCTGACGTCTTCGGCTCGGTCTTCGGGCGCACCGGGTCGCCCTCGGCCAGCGGCGAGGCCGTCTCGCAGCCGTAAGGGTCCTTCGGCGTCGTCCGCAGCGACCCCTTGATCTGGGCGTTCACGTCATCGTCGCCGGGACCCGTCAGGATCGTCGCGTACGCATCCTCGATCTGGACCCGGGTCAGCAGCCAGCCTTCGTGCTCCCAGGAGCCGGTCTCGGGCTCCGCTGCGTTCGGCTCCGGCTTCTCGACCAGGACGTAGGGCTGCCACAGCGAGAACGGCACCGTGCCGAACTGTGCCGGGAAGTCGCGGTCAGCGGTCTCGTTGCAGGCGATCATCGGCACCGGCTGGTTGGTGACGTTCGCGACGTAGGGCGTCCGCGGGACGGTGTCCCACTGGTCACCCGGCTCGGCGATGCAGTCCGGCCGCGCGGGCGCGGTGGCGTCGGCCCACTCCTCGGGCACCTGGAAGGCGATGTCGTAGCGGACCGCCCAGCGCATCCCCTCCGCGGGCGCGGGCAGATCGGTGCGGCCCCGGTCGGTGTAGGTGCCTTCGGGCGCCGCCTCCCCCTGCTCGGAGAGCGCCTTCGGCGCGCCGCCGGAGCTGTCCTCGGCGGCGCCTTCGTCGCTCGCCGCCGTGGTCGCGTCGCCCCCGCCGTTCGACTGCAGGTTCGCCACCACTCCACCGAGGCCGACGACGGCCAGCACCGCGGCAGCGGCAGCCAGGATCCACGTCGTCCGGCGGCGTACGGGTGCCTTCTCGTCTGTCGTCTCCACCTCGTCAGTGGCTTCGGTGGCCCCGGGGATGTCGAGCTCCCGCGGCTCGAAGCCGTCCGCCGCACGGGACAGCGCAGCCCGGAAGGCCCGCTCCTCGCGCTCGAAGTCACTCATGTTCAACCCCCTCGTTCCCTCTCTGATCAGCAGAGCCTTGCTCGTTCAACCGCTGCCGCAGCTTGGCCAGCGCCCGGTGCACGTGCGAGCGGGCGGTGGCCTCGGCGCAGTCGAGCACCGTGGCTATCTGGGCGAACGACAGGTCCTCGTAGAACCGGAGCACCACCGCCGCTCGCTGGTTGGACGGCAGCGTCTGCACCAGTGCCCACGCCTCGTCGGCGTCGCGCTCCTCGGGCCCCGGCTCATGCCTGGTGGCCATCGGTTCGACGTCCTCGACCAGCACCAGCCGGCGCCTCTTGCGCCAGCCGCTGATCGAACCGTTGACGATGCTCCTCTTCACGTACGCCTCCGCCGTCCCGGACGCCGCCAGCGACTCCCACCTCGGCAGTGCGCGGGTGAGGGCGTCCTGCACCAGGTCAGGAGCGTCGGAGCTGTTGCCGGTCACCAGGTAGGCGAACCGCTGCAGCGCGGGACCCCTCGAAGCCACCCAGGCCCCGAAGTCTGGCTCCCTCTCCTCCTCAGCGGCATCCACGGACACCTCCTCTGGCACGTTCACACACCTCCTACGCGAAGTCTGTCGGGTTCGTTGCGTGTAGCACGGAATTGAGTTGCCCCAGCCGGTCGCGGACCTAGGGTTGGCCAGGTGACCCGCGAAGTAGACGCCCGCACCGACCGCTTTGTCGAGGAGCTCTGCGCCCTCGACCCTCTGACCGCGACCTACGTCGGTGTCGCCGGCCACGACGCGGAGCTCCCCGACCTGTCCCCCGACGGTATGCAGGCGGTGGAGGACCTCCACCGGGCGGCATTTGCGGACGTGGCGGCGATCGAGCCCGTCGATGAGCGTGAGCAGGTCGCCAAGGAAGCCTTCCTGGAGCGGGTTGGCCTCGACATCGAGTTCGCCGACGCCCAGCTCGACCGCAAGTTCGTCTCCGTCATCGCCAGCGGGATCCACAACCTGCGCGAGGTCTTCGACCTGATGCCGACCGACACCGAGGACGACTGGGCGGCGATCGGAGCCCGGCTGACCGCGATGCCGGACGCGGTCGCCGGCTACACCGCGACCCTCCGCGACGAGGCCGCGGCCGGGCGGGTCTCGGCGGCGGCTCAGTACGTGAAGGTCGCCGACCAGATCCTGGGCTGGACCGGGCAGAAGGGCTCCGGTGACTTCTTCAGCGGGCTGGTCGCGCGGGCCCCGGAGACCACGCCCGCATCCCTGCGCGCCGAGCTCGAGGCCTCGGCTGCGAAGGCCAACGAGGCGTTCGCCGAGTTCGGGCGGTTCATGACCGATGACCTGGTCCCCCGCGGGCTGCCGAAGGAAGCCGTCGGGCGCGACGACTATCAGCTCTACTCACGGCGCTACCTCGGCGCCGAGATCGATCTCGAGGAGACGTACGCCTGGGGCTGGGAGGAGCTCAAGCGGCTCTCCGACGACATGGATGCCACCGCCGACCGGATCCTGCCGGGTTCGAGCCTGGTCGAGGCGGCCGCTCATCTCGACCGCGACCCCGCGCGGCAGCTGACCTCGACCGACGCGCTCAAGGAGTGGATGCAGACCACCGCCGACCGAGCCATCGCGGAGCTCGCCGACGTGCACTTCGACATCCCGGAGCCGGTACGTCGGATCGAGTGCATGATCGCGCCGACCTCCGACGGCGGGATCTACTACACCGGCCCCTCCGAGGACTTCTCCCGTCCCGGCCGGATGTGGTGGTCCGTACCCGAGTCGGTCACCTCCTTCGGGACCTGGCGCGAGCTGACCACGGTCTACCACGAGGGCGTACCAGGCCATCACCTCCAGGTCGCCCAGACCGCCTACCGCGCCGAGCTGCTCAACCGCTGGCAGCGGCTGATGTGCTGGGTCTCGGGCCACGGCGAGGGCTGGGCGCTCTACGCCGAGCGCCTCATGGACGACCTCGGCTACCTCGACGACCCCGGCGACCGCCTCGGCATGCTCGACGGCCAGTCCTTCCGGGCCGCCCGGGTGATCATCGACATCGGTATGCACCTGGAGCTCCCGATCCCGGCCGACAACCCGTTCGGCTTCCACCCCGGCGAGATCTGGACCCCCGAGCTCGGCCGCGAGTTCATCGGCCAGCACTGCCTCATGGAGGACGCCTTCCTCGATTTCGAGGTCGCCCGCTACCTCGGCTGGCCGGGCCAGGCCCCGTCCTACAAGGTCGGCGAGCGGATCTGGCTCCAGGCCCGCGACGATGCGCGGGCTCGGGCTGGTGATGACTTCGATCTGAAGGCGTTCCACCGGGCTGCGCTCGACCTCGGGTCGCTCGGGCTCGATCCTCTGCGGGCGGCGTTGGGGCGGTTGTAGGTCGGCGTAACCCGCTCTCTTTGGTGACTGCTCTTTCGGGGTTGGGGTGGGCCGCCGACCCTCCTTCGAGGGTCTTCTCGATCTGTCCCGGAGTCAAGGACGGCCTGCGGCCGCCGGCTGACGCCGGTCGCCTACGGCGATCCTTGACACCGGGCCTGATCGAGAAAAGATTTTGGCTGGCTATCGGGACGGCGGCCCCGGTGTGGCCGGGAGGCACGCTGCCCCTGGGATGAGACACGCTCTTCTCGCTGAACGAACGTTCGTTCATCCCAAAGAGAGTCCCCTCCGCCGGTGAAAGAAAAACTTCCTTCACCGCCAACCCGCATGTCCCCAGCCCGGCACGATCGTGGCTGAACGAACGTTCGTTCAGCCCCAGACCCCAGCCCGCACCCAACCCAGACCTCCGCACCACACCCCTGCCGCCGACCCGATAGCCAGCCATCTTTTTTCTCGACGTGACCCGGAGTCAAGGATCGCCGAAGGCGACCGGCGAAGCCGGCGGCCAAAGGCCGTCCTTGACGCCGGGGCACGTCGAGAAGACCCTCGAACAAGGGTCGGCGGCAGAGGCCACCCCCAAAACACCCCAGCCGAAAGACGAGTCAAAAGTGAAGCTAGGGCGAAACAGGCAAGGGCAACCCCGGAGCCACCCCAGCAGTCCGCACCTCCGACCGCAACGGCCGGAACGGCACCACGGCATCCCCGTCCCCGCTCATCACCACAGCCGCATTGACGGAGACGCCCTCGGGCACGAGCTGGATCAGCGCCGCCTCCGCGGGCACCTCGAGCTCGGCGCCCAGGCCGGGGCCGAGCTCGACGGACTTGGCCTTGAGCGCCTTGCCCTTCGCGGTCACCGGGACCACCTGGACGGTGCCGCTGCTCCCGGTCTTGGCGACCGGGCCCGCGATCACGACCCGCTTCTTGCCGATGCCGGCGCCGGCGGGGACGACCACTGACGTGGCCTTCGAGATGGTCTCGGTGGCCGTGGTGATCGCGACGTCGCCGCCGTCGACCGAGCGCATCGCGGTGGTGACCGGGCCGGAGGCGACGATCTCGATGCCGTAGGCGTCGTCAGCGCTGTCCTTGCCGAGCAGCTTGGTCAGGTCGACCTGGGTCTGTCCGTTGGGCGGCACGCTGATCTCGGGTGCGCCCTGCGGGGTGAGCACGTTCTTGGGGGTGAGCAGGCGCAGCTCGGCGCTCACCTGGGCGTCGCCCGGGTTGACGACGGTGAGCGTGCGGCTCGCGGAGCTGTTGGGGTAACCGACCAGCAGGTTGGTCTCGGCGGGCGTCGACTGGCCCGGGAAGTAGTCCTCGGACACCGCCTGCGTCTCGAGCGCGACGGCGCGGTCGCGGACCATCACGCCGGCCTGGCCGCGTACGACCGTGGTCTTCAGGGACAGCTCGCCCTTGCGCGGGATGACGTGCAGCAGGTCGAAGGTGCGGGTGGTGTTGCCGGGGATCGCGACGCCGCGGAGATCCTCGGGGACCGCTACCGCGCCCTTGTCGTCATAGAGCGAGATGTCGACCGTGGCCGCACCGCTGTTGGGGTTGGTGAGCTCGAGGACCGAGTTGTGGGTGGCACCGGCACCGACGCCGGGGAACCAGGCCTCCGCCTGCGGAGGCAGGCAGCCCGTCGCAGCGAGCGGCTTGGCGGTCGAGCGGCCGGCGACCAGGCCGGGCGCGACCTCCTTGCCGGCCTTGACCACGACAGAGCCGGGCTTGGCCGGCACGCTGGTGACCTTCCCGGAGCCCACGGTGGCTTCCGCGCCCTTACCGGCGCCCGGACCGCTCAGCGTCACCTCGCCGGACCCGTCGGCGGCGTTGGTGACCGCGACCTGGTCGGCACCGTTCTTCGGCTTGCTGGGGCACACCACGGTGGCTGCCGTCGGCGCACTGCTGTCGGCAGCGAGCGTCGGCTGCTCCCACTGGTGCGGCCGGTTGAGCAGCAGCGCGACCGCCATCGCGGCGATCAGCCCCAGAGCCACCAGAGCGGTGTTGTCGAGGCGGCGACCACGCTGCCGGCGTACGCGGCGGAGCCGGGGACGCGCCGCGGCTGCCGCTGCGGCGGCAGCCGCCATCCGACCGCCCTTCGCGCGCTCGGGCTCCACGGCGGGATCAGCGGCCCGCATCTCGTCGGCGGTGGGCCAGGCCTCGAACTCCGGCTCGAAGGCACCCGGGACATCGCCGGTCCGGAACTCGCTGGCCTGGAACTCACCCGTCCGGAACTCACCCGTCCGGTACTCGCCCTCGTAGGCCGGCGAATAGCCCGTCTGCGCGACCATCTGCCCCGTCTCCGGGCCCGGGACGTAGGGCTCTTGGGCGTAGATCTGCTCGGGCGTGTATTCCGGGGCCAGATGACCAGGAGTCTGACCGGTGTAGGGATCAGCGTAGGGGTCCAACATCCACGGCTCCTGGCCGTAGACGTCGTCGTCCTGCAGATCGTGCGAGCGGTCGTAGGGGTCATGTGGATGACTCATGCCGACTCCCTCCTCTGGACCAAGGTCGGCAGGCACAGGACGAGGACGACGAACAGCCCGATCCCGGCCAGGACCAACAGGATCGTACGGATGATGGACTGCGAATCGGTCACGCCCGGGTCGCTCGGCTTGGAGTCGAGCAGCCAGGCGCGCGTCGAACGCTCGACGGTGCTCGCCTGGGTCACCGACCCGGAGGCGTCGATGCCCTCGGCGACCGAGGAGTCGGCCGGTCCGGGCATCACGATGTAGGCCACGCCCTGGGCGGCCAGGTCACCGATCACCGCGTCGTCGGGGTCGGCAGCGAGACGGCGTACGACACCGGTGAGCTCGTCGGCGCCACCGGCGACCTGCGCGATCTCGTCCTCGCCGAGAGTGATCCCGTCGTTGCGCAGGACGGCGTAGCGGATGCCCTCGTCGACCGAGCCGCGCAGGACCAGGACGCCGTCCTCGGGGCCGAGCGTGGTCGAGGTCGGGTCGAGCATGTAGGACGGTACGCCGGTGTGGCCGAGCGCCCGGGTGTTGTCGGTGAGATCGCCGGAGCCGGCGTAGACGAACCAGCCGAGGCTGCCGACCACGCCGACCGTCGCCGCCGCGGCAGCGACGCCGACCATGATCTTCCGCAGCCCGCGCAGACCGTCGAGGATGGCGCCCTGGGCACCCAGCACCGCCGCGACCACCGCGAAACCCTGGATGGCGACGAGCGGGAAGCCCCAGCCGACGCGGGCGATGCCGGCGTCCAGCGGGATCGGGATCCACGACAGCAGCATCGTGACGAAGGCGGTCGCAACCGCCCCGATCCAGCAGACCAGGACCGGGATGCGGGTGCGGCTCGGGATCAGCGCGAGCACCGCCAGCAGCGGCAGCGCCAGACCCAGCCACCACGGGGCACCGAGGGTGGCACCGTCGAGCCCGGTCAGACGGCCCACGAGCAGGTCGAGACCGCCGGCCGCCGGGGCCGGGAGCCGGCCCGGGTCGAGCAGCAGCCCGGCCCAGCCGCCGGAGAAGAGCAGCGGCAGCCACCACGGGATCAGCAGACCGATCGGCGTCGCGATGGCCGCGACCGGCGGCCCCCACTGGTCACGGTCCCGCAGGACGGCGGGCATCAGCCTGCGTACGGCGATGAAGATGACCGCGGCGAAGACGGCGGCGACGAGGAAGGCCATCGGCGCGAACGCGGTGATGATGGTCAGCAGCAGGCCGGTGCGCCACCCGGCCCGCCAGCGGCGGTCGGCGACCGGGTCGCTGAACCCGAGCGCGGCATGGGCGAGCCACGGCAGCAGCGCGCCGACGACGACCGTTCCGATCCGGCCGTCGCCGAAGGCCCCGCTGGCGTAGGGGACCAGGGCGTACGCCGTCGCCCCCCACAGCAGCAGCCAGCGAGGTGCGCCGAGGTGGCTGATCAGCCGGCCCACGACGCGCAGCAGCCGCCAGGCACCGCCGAGCGCGACCGGGAAGCTGAGCAGCATGACGCCAGAGACCGCCAGACCGGGGTTGCCGCCGAGGAACGTCGCGAGCACTGCCAGCGGGAAGACGTGCGGCGGCGCGGGCACACCGGTGCCCTGCGAGATCGCGTGCCAGGACTCGAACTGCAGCTGCCACCAGTCGCCCACGTTCTGCGGTGTCGGCCCGAGGCCGCCACCCGCCACGCCACCGAGCGCCGCCCGCGCGCCGACGACGCCGAGGATGCCGACGACGACCAGGAGCACCGCGACCGGGTTGGTGAACAGACGCACCAGCCATCCGGTCTCGGCCGGGATCTCGTCCTCCTCCAGCTGGGACCGCTCGGCCTGCCGCTTGGCGGCGAAGGAGGCCGGATCCGCCTCGGCCTGCGCCATCTGGCGCCGCTCGGCGATGTCGGAGGCCTGCTGGGTGACCGCGTTGGCGACGTCGGAGACGAAGTCGAGACCGTGCCGGTAGGGCAGCCACGGTGGCGGCAGCAGCGACTTCACGACGTCCTTGTCGGCGTGCGCCTGCTTCCGGCGACGCCGCTTGGCGAGCACGATCTGGCCGGTGTGGCCGTAGATCCACCCCAGTGCGGCCAGGTCGTCGAGGGCCGCGCCGGGGTCGCGGACGAGGATGAAGCCGAGCATCCGCCACAGGGTCTGGAAGAAGAACCGGACCATCCACAGCGCCAGCGTCCCCGGCCGGCTGTTGACCAGCAGGGTGTAGAGCGCGGCCCGTCGCTCCTGATAGTGGATCCGGCGACCGGTCAGCTGGGTCTTGCGTACGCCACGATGGGCCGCCTCCACGTGGAAGACGACCGCATCCGGGACGGCGATGGTGGTGAAGCCGGCGTTGGCGGCCCGCCAGCCGAGGTCCATGTCGGTGCCCAGGACCGGGAGGTGCTTGTCGAAGCCACCCAGGTATTCGAGGACCTCGCGGCGGATCAGCATGCCGGCGGTGTTGACGGCCAGGACGCGGCGTACCTCGTCGTGCTGACCCTGGTCGTACTCGCCGCGCTCCAGCCCGGTCTCGCGGTTGCCGGTGACCGAGATCGAGACGCCGAGCTCGAGCATCCGGCGCAGCGAGGGCCACTCCCGGATCTTGGGGCCGAGGATGTCGGCCTCCGGGTATTCCTCGGCGGCGTTGAGCAGGGTCGCGAGCGCGTGCGGGTCGGGGGTCGAGTCGTCGTGGAGGAACCAGATCCACTCCGGCGGCTGGGCGGCCTGGTGGAGGATGGCGAGCGCCTCGTTGGCCGCGTCCGCGAACGTCGTCGACGCCGGGAGCTTGACCACCTGGGCGAAGGTCTCCTCCAAGATCTCGACCGACCGGTCGGTCGAACCGGTGTCGATCGTGACGGCAAAGCTCACCGGCGCCTGCTGGTTCCGAATCCCGTCGATGACGGTCGGAAGCCAGCCGGCGCCGTTATGAGAGACGAGGACGAGGGCGACCGACGCTTGCACGATCGGCAACCCTAGTGCCCATCTGGTGATAGACCGAATGGACCTGTCGAGCGATCGGCGATATCCCCCTGGGCATCATGGGCGTCCGATGCATCGTCGCCGCGCCATCGGCAAATAAGAACAGCAGGCCCGGACCGTGAGGTCCGGGCCTTGCTGGTTCGTGCTTGGTTGATGCCTCAGACTGCGCGCTTCTTCAGCTTGCGGCGCTCCCTTTCGGAGAGACCACCCCAGATTCCGAAGCGCTCGTCGTTGCCCAGAGCAGACTCAAGGCAGTCTTGGCGCACCTCGCAGGTCTGGCAGACCTTCTTGGCCTCCCGAGTCGATCCACCCTTCTCAGGGAAGAACGCCTCCGGATCCGTCTGCGCGCACAGGGCGCGCTCCTGCCAGCCCCCTTCGTCGGTGTCCGGCTCGAGGAGAAACAGCTCTCTCATCGTCTATCCGACCTTTCGACCCTATTCAGCTAATTTCGGGACCGCGACCCCATCTTGGGCCAGTCACCTCATGCCATCGGCAGGTAACCGATCCCCCCGTTTTTTCGGGAACTGCCCCTAGCTACGTCCTAAGCCGCTGACTTGATGCAGTCCCCTGCCAAAACTTTCCCGAGATTACTGAACGCTGTCTCCAGCGCGGTCGTGCTCCCGGTTCAGTTTCGAATCACACTGATGAAATTACATGCCTGTCGGTGCCACAAGTCAACCCTCAAATCTGCTAGGGGTGCTTTAACACAGGCTTGCTGCACCGGCTGGAGCAGGGGTGCTGGCCCTCGTCTGAGAGGCTAGGACCATGCGCGACATCACCGTTCTCTCCGGCGGCCATGGTGGCTCGAAGTTCATCTCCGGACTCCTCCACGGCATCTCCACCGGCCGCGTCCCGGGCATTGGGGAAGATGCCCGGGTCACCGTGATCGCCAACACCGCCGACGATCTGTGGATGCACGGCGTCAAGGTCTGCCCCGACCTCGACACGGTGATGTACACCCTCGGAAACGGATTCGACCATGATCGCGGCTGGGGCCGCAAGGCCGAGACGTGGTCGATCAAGGAGGAGCTCGAGGCCTACGGTGTGCCCGGAACCTGGTTCGGGCTCGGCGACCGCGACATCGCCACCCACCTCGTGCGCACCCAGATGCTCGAGGCGGGATTCACGTTGTCGCAGGTCACCGAGGCGTTGTGCGACCGCTGGCTGAAGCCCGCCTGGGGCGACCGGGTGCGGTTGCTGCCGATGACCGACGACCGTGTCGAGACGCATGTGGCGGTCAAGGACGAGAACTCACCCAGTGGCCTGTCGGTGGTCCATTTCCAGGAATACTGGGTACGCCTCCGAGCCGGCGTGCCCGTCGAGAAGCTGATCTTCGTGGGGCAGGACGAGTCGAAGCCAGGCCCCGGGGTGATGGACGCGCTGCTGAAGTCCGACCTGGTGATCGTGCCCCCGTCCAACCCGGTCGTCTCGGTCGGGACCATCCTCGGCGTCCCCGGGATCCGGGAGGGCCTGGTCGCCACCTCGGCCCCCGTGGTGGGGGTCTCGCCGATCATCAGCGGCCACCACGTACGCGGCATGGCGGAGCAGATGCTCGCCGCCATCGGTGTCGACGCGACCGCCGCCGGAGTCGGTCTGCACTATGGGACGCGAGGCTCGGGCGGAGTCCTCGACGGCTGGCTCGTCGACACCGCCGACGCCGCCGCGGTCCCCTCGCTCACCGAGACGGGCCTGAAGGCGGCCGCCGTACCGCTGTGGATGTCGTCCGAGGACGCGACGGCCGACATCGCCGCCGCCGCGGTCGACCTGGTGACCCGATGACGCGGTCCACGAGCGGGCCGATGAGCGGACTGGGCATCACCGTCACCGCCCCCGACGGCGTACCCGAGGTGCGTAAGGGCGACGACCTCACCGCCCTGCTCCTCACTGCACTCGACTCCGGCCCGGCGTCCCCTCTGGCCGACGGCGACATCGTCGTGGTCACCTCGAAGGTGGTCTCCAAGGCCGAGGGCCAGGTCCGGGAGGGCACCCGGGACGACGCGCTCCCCGGCGAGACGACGCGGGTCGTGGCCCGACGTGGGCCCACCCAGATCGTGCGCAGCCGGCTCGGCCTGACGATGGCCGCCGCCGGCATCGACGCCTCCAACGTCGAGGCCGGCCACATCGTGCTGCTTCCCCTGGACCCCGACGCCTCCGCTCGCGCCCTCCGGGCCACGCTCCGCGACCGCACCGGCGCCAACGTCGGGGTGGTCATCACCGACACCGCCGGGCGGGCCTGGCGCGACGGCCAGACCGACATCGCCATCGGCGCCGCCGGGCTCGAGGTGCTGGAGAGCTTCGCCGGCCAGGTCGACGCCTACGGCAACGACCTCGTCGTCACCGCTCCCGCCGTCGTCGACGAGATCGCATCGGCCGCCGAGATCTCCCAGGGCAAGCTCGGCGCGCGGCCCTTCGCGGTCCTGCGCGGCCGTGCGGACCTGGTCCGGGAACCCGGCGACGACGGGCCGGGAGCGAGCGCGCTCATCCGCCCCGAAGGCTCGGACTTCTTCGGGTTCGGCGCCCGCGAGGCCGTCGTACGCGCACTGAAGGGTGCCACCGAGGACCAGGCTCCGTTCGGTGCCCCGGCGAGCGTCGAGGAGCTCTCCGCGGCCGTCGCGGAGGTGACCGGGACCGCTCCTGTCCCGCACGAGGGCGGTCTTCGGGTGGACGGAGCCGACCCCGCGGTGGTCGCAGCGCTGGCTTTCGCGCACGGCTGGCGATGCGAACGTGATGACATCAATCACGGGGCGACTTCCCATCTGCAACCACTGACCACCTAGAATCTGCGCGTCCCGACCAGAGACCCGAGGTAAGCCGACAGTGGCCAACAAGTCGCTCAACAAGGACCGCCGTGCGGTCATCAATGACATCCGCAAGAAGCAGGGCCGCGCTGAGCGTGTCCGGGGTGCGGCGATCATCGGTGTCTGCCTCGTCATCGCGGTGCTGATGGTGGGGGCAGCCGCATGGAAGCCGATCACCGGTTTCTTCAAGCAGAGCAAGTACGACGACGTCGCGCTGCAGGACATCGGGAAGAGCGCCAAGGCCGCCGGATGCCAGAAGGTGACCGAGGCAGCTGCCAACGGTTCATCAGAGCACCTCGAGACCGGCACCGAGCAGACCTACACGACTGCTCCCCCGGCGTTCGGCCCCCACTGGAACGAGGCCAACGTCGCGCCGGCCGACATGTCGCGCAAGTTCTACACCCCCGAGGACCGCCCCGACCTCGAGGCGCTGGTGCACAACCTCGAGCACGGCTACACGATCGTGTGGTACGACGAGACCGTCACCGAGGACGAGCTGGACGAGCTCCGCGCCATCGGGCAGAAGTTCTCCGGCACGTCGAACTTCCGCTACAAGTTCATCGCGGCCCCGTGGACCGCTGCCGACGCCAAGGAGACCGCGGTCGCCGGTGACAAGAAGACCGAGTTCCCCGCGGGCACCCACATCGCGATGACCCACTGGTACGCCGACCCGGCCAACCCGACCGAGGCCTCCACCCAGAAGGGCGTCTTCCAGTACTGCGAGGGCGTCTCCGGCGAGGCGGTCAAGGACTTCATGCAGAAGTACCCCTACACCGACACCCCGGAGCCCCAGGCCATGTGATCCTGGCCCTTCCGGACCTTCGACACGGCCGCCTCCCCGACGGGGAGGCGGCCGTCTCTCATCGAGACGTCGCTCCGGTCGCTCGAGTGGGCACGGCGTTGCCGGCTCGATCGACCGGAGTGACGTCTCGGCCGACCGGGGCGACGTCTCGGCTCAGGTGAGGTCGGTGCGGTCGGAGTCCTTGAGCGCGGCGACGATCCGCTTGACCTGCTGGGCGTGGGTGCGGGTGGTGACCAGGACGGCGTCGTCGGTGTCGACGACGACGATGTCCTCGAGGCCGATGAGGGCGATCGTGCGGCCCGAGTGAGGCACGACCAGGCCGGTGGAGTCGAGGGCATGGACGAGGGAGTCGTCACCAAGGATCGTGGGGCCCTCGGGCGAGGCGGTGGCGGCAGCCTGGAGCAGCGTCGCGAGCGAGTCGAAGTCGCCGATGTCGTCCCAACCGAGGTCAGCGGGCACCGTGGCGACCTTGCCGGCAGCAGCGGCCGGCTCCGCGACCGCATGGTCGACCGCGATCTTCGGCAGCGTCTCCCACAGCTCCTCGAGCCGCGACGGCTCGGCGGCGATCGCCCGCAGTCGCTCCGCGAAGCCGGGGTCCGACTCCGCGAGCAGGTCGAGGAGCACGGTGGGGCGGACGACGAACATGCCGGCGTTCCAGCGATAGCGACCGGTCGCGAGATAGCCCGCGGCGACCTCGGCGGACGGCTTCTCGACGAACTCGTCGACCAGGTAGGCGCCCCGGTGTCCCTCCAGCGGCGTGCCCTCGGCGATGTAGCCGAAGGCGGTCGAGGCGAACGTCGGCGAGATCCCGATCGTCACCAGCCAGCCGTCCGCGGCGACCGCCGCGGCGCTGCGTACGGTCTCGTGGAAGCTGTCGATGTTGCGGATCACGTGGTCCGCGGCGAAAGAGCCCATCACCGCATCCGGGTCGCGCCGCTCCAGGAAGGCCGCTGCCAGGCCGATCGCGGCCATCGAGTCACGCCCGCTCGGCTCGGCCAGGATCGCGTCGTGCGGCACCTCCGGCAGCTGCTCGCACACCGCCCGCTCGTGCACGGCACCCGTCACCACCATGATGCCGTCGGCGACGGGCTCGAGGCGGTCGTAGGTCTCCTGCAGGAGCGTACGGCCGTGACCGGTCAGGTCCCGTAGGAACTTCGGTTCCGACGACCGCGAGAGCGGCCACAGCCGAGTGCCGGCACCGCCGGCAGGGATCACTGCCCACAACGTCATGGACCCACTGGTCGCTCGCTGGCGCTCGCTCATGCCGCACACCATAGAGTTTCGACGTGAGCAGCTTTCCCGAGACCCTCGCCCGAGCCCTGCGGATGGCGCCGGGCAACCCCTTCGTCACGTTCTACGACGAGGGAAGCGGCGAACGCCAGGAGCTGTCGACCACGACGTACGCCAACTGGGTGGCCAAGGCCTCCGGCCTGCTGGTCGACGAGCACGGGCTCGAGCGCGGGGACAGCATCCGCATCGACCTGCCCGCCCACTGGCTGGCCACCGTCTTCCTCGGCGCCGCCTGGAACACCGGCCTCGTGGTGACCGACTCCGCGAGCCCCGACGCCGTCGTCTGTGGCCCCGAGACGTTGCCGAGCTGGGCGGAGGAGGCCGAGAAACGGCCCACCCTGGCGTGCTCGCTGCTGCCCTTCGGCGTACGTTTCGCCGACCCGCTGCCACCGGGTGTCCACGACGTCGGCGTCGAGGTGTGGGGGCAGCCGGATGCGTTCACCCCGTGGGACCCGCCCGCTCCGGAGGACACGGCCACGTCGTGGGCCGGCGCCGAGACCACCCAGGCGGACCTGCTCGGGAGGTCCGGGAGCGACGCACGGCTGCTCTCGACCGCCCCTCCGGCCTCTCCGGAAGGCACAGAGCTCCTCGCCGGCCTACTCGCCGGCGGCGGGTCGCTGGTCCTGGTCACCGGTGCGACCGAGGAGCGTCTCGCCGCCCTTGCCGCGAACGAGCGCGCAACGCCATTCCCGGATAACCCGTCATGATGTCTCGGTATTACACAGTTGTCATGGCGATCATCTCGCCCGAACAAAACTGAGCAGCACGTCTTTTCTTGACCAGATAATCACGCGCTGAATTCACTTATCCGCCCGATAACGACAAATCGGCGTCAGCCCCGAATTCTTGATCCGGGGCCAACACCGGTCGGGCGCCCTGCGTGTCACGCAGTGGCGATCCTGCTGGTCAGGGACGGACTCTGACGCCCTGAGGCGTAGCCATCGCAGGGGCCACCCACGCTGCCGCGGGGCGTCATGGCGGCCTACAGGCTGTTCAGAAGGTCGATCAACGCTTGGATGATCTCCTGGATGATGCCGGGATCAGGCATGACAGACTCCTTTCCAAGTACCCGAGAAACCTAGAATTGCGAGACAGCCACCGGCGAAGAAAGCGCGCTGCGTCCTCCCCTGCCGCAAACTCGCTGAGAAATACATTAAGCATATGTCGCGCGCGCTGTCCACGAATTCATGAAAAGTGCCGCGATAAACAGGACCCGGAACAGGCCCTCTCAGCGAGAAGAATTCTCCCGGCTCCAGTGTTATCCGACCTGGTCGTAGCCTCGGAGGACACCCATCTGGGTCTTCCGGTCCCAGCCGCCGCTCTGGTTGTGCTCGTAGGCGAACCACATTCCGTCCGACTTGCGGCGCAGCAGCAGGTCACCGCCGGTGGCGGCGCCGCGCAGGTCCTTGGTCGCGAGGATGAAGTCGAAGACGCTGGTGTCGATGCCGGGGTCGGAGTATGTCGTCAGGCCGCCGGGACCGTTGGTGCGGAAGATCAGCAGCTTGCTGGAGACCTTGAAGATCACCTCGGGTGAGCCGTCGTCGGCGTAGAAGCGGCCGGCGCCGATGACCTGGCTCGAGCCACCCACCCCGCTGCGCATCCGGTAGGAGGCACCCAGCGCGCTGGTCCCCCGCCCCGGCCAGACCCGGATCTCGCCGGTGGAGTGCTTCCCGACCAGGTCGGGCCAGCCGTCGCCGGTGATGTCGCTGACGACGTCGATGACCGGGACGGACTCGAAGCCGCGCCCGATGATGACACCGCGGGCGAACGTCTCGGTGCCGTTGCCCCGGTTGACCCGGATGGTGCCGTCGGTGTGGCGGATCAGGATGTCGCCGTCGCCGTCGCGGTCCCAGTCACCGGCGTTCATCAGCGTGGCCGAGGTGCTGCCGATCAGGTTGGTGGCCCGGGGCGTACCGAAGCGGGCGTTGCCGTCGGTGCGGAGCACGACGATCCGCTTGTCGGTGGCCCGCCGGCCGACCAGGTCGGGGTAGCCGCGCCCGCTGATCTGCGACTGCAGCTCCCGCGCCGCCCAGCTCGCCTGCTTCGAGCCCGCCTGCGAGCGGATGGTGCTCAGCTTGGCGTAGAGGTAGCGGCCCGGGCACGCGGTGGAGCCGGCGTCGCGATGACCCATGATCGCGTGCGAGAAGGTGCGGTCGCCGATCTTGGTGGAACCCTTGTTGCCACGGACCCCGTGCAGCGACAGCTTCCACGCGAACAGCGTGCCGAAGGCGTTCACCAGCGCGGTCGGCGGCGCGACCTTGTCGAAGTTGCCGATCGCGGAGGCGCCGAAGCTGTAGCTGTTGTAGCCCGAGGTGTGGGCGCCGACGACGGGACGGTCGACGCCGCCGTAGCGGCCCTCCCAGATGCGGCCGAACTTGTCGACCAGGAAGTTGTAGCCGATGTCGCGCCAGCCGCGGCTCTTGACGTGGTAGGCGTAGATGCTCCGGATGATGCCGGGCACCTGATCCCTGGTGTAGGAGTTGGTGTTGACGGTGTGGTGGACGAACCCGCCGCGGATCTCGTGATAGTCGGGAGGGCCGGACTCGCGCACGCGCTCGTCGGCACCCCACTGCCGACGGCTGTAGATGCTGGGCTTGGAGGTGTACGCAGCCGCCGACAGCGTCGCGGCCGCCCCCTCCTCGACGTCGGAGGTCTGGGCATCCGCGCCACCCGAGGCCGGCTCCGGCGCATCGTCGGCGCCGGTGTCGATCTCGGGCGACTCCCGGCGGGTCGCGCCTGTCTCGCCGGAGGTGATCACGGCCAGCCGGAGGTCGGCAGGGACCTGCGCACCGTCGAGCCGCAGCCGCGTCTGCACCTGCTCGACCTCACCGACGATCGCCTCCATGGTGCCCGGACGCGAGCCGTCGGACTCCGCGGAACCCTGGTCGGGAGCATGGTCGTCGAGGTGGACGTCCAACGCCTGCCAGTCGCTCCAGGTCCCGTCCTCCAGCGTGCGTACGTCGGCCCCGACCGCCTCCTCCGGAACGACCGCACCGGGCGACCAGGTGAGCCCGATCGTCCCGAAGCCGTCCACCGGCTGCGGCAGGCTGGTCACGGTCACCGCATCGCCCCGGGACGCGCTCTTCCGCGCCTCCGCGGTGAGCCGGCCGACGACGCTGCGTCCCGACCGGTGGCCCGCGGCCGGGGGCGCGGTCAGCGGGATCTCCTCGAGGTGGGCACTGACCGGGTCAGCAGGCACCTCTGCCGACGACGGCACGGCCGCCTGGCTCCCGGAGACCGGGACCTCGCCGGGGCGGACCACCCTCAGGTCGACGACGGTGCTCGCCGGGACCAATGCGGCCATGACGACCCCGAGCACGAGCAGCTGTTGGGTCGAGACGACGTAGCGGGAGCGAGCGCGCTGCGCGTCCTTCGGCTCCTGCTGTCCGGCCTGCGAAAACATCTTTGGATCCCCCTGGTTCCGTAACACCAGGGAACATCTTTCACATCAGTCACAGGGTATGGGAAGAGCCCGCGGGGAACTACAGATCTGTAATTCTCCGCAGGCTTCCCGGCGCGATGTTCCGCTCAAGCAGGATCTCGACCCGCTTCGCGGGTTCGCAGGCTCAGACCTCAGCAC
This sequence comes from Nocardioides sp. CCNWLW239, assembly GCF_037137035.1. Classification (NCBI taxonomy): domain Bacteria; kingdom Bacillati; phylum Actinomycetota; class Actinomycetes; order Propionibacteriales; family Nocardioidaceae; genus Nocardioides; species Nocardioides sp. CCNWLW239. The sequence continues at coordinate 268,416 of NZ_JBBBNW010000001.1, forward strand.
CCAACGCGCTGTCGGCGGCCTCGAGCTGCTTGAGCTTGGCCGAGCCCTTGGCGTCGTCCTCACCGTAGTGGAGGTATTCGATGCCCTCGTCGACGTCGCCGTCGAAGACGAGCCGGCCGTTCTCCAGGCAGATCACGCGGTCGCACATGCGCTTGACGGAGCCGGCGGCATGGCTGACGTAGACCACGGTGCGGCCGCTGTCGCGGATCTCCTCCATCTTCTCCATGCACTTCTTCTTGAAGGGCTTGTCACCGACGGCGAGGACCTCGTCGGCGAGGAAGATGTCGGAGTCGATGTGGACGGCGACGGAGAACCCCAGCCGGGAGTACTGCCCCGAGGAGTAGTTGCCGACCGGCGAGTTGAGGTGGTCACCGAGCTCGGCGAACTTCACCACGTCGTCGTAGATCTCGGCGGTCTCCTCGGCGGAGAGGCCGTAGATCGCCGCGTTGAGGAAGATGTTCTCCCGACCCGACAGTTGCGGGTGGAAGCCCGCACCCGTCGCGATCAGGCCGGCGATCTGGCCTCGGGTCTTCACCACGCCCTGGTCGGGACGCATCACGCCGCTGATCAGCTTGAGCAGCGTCGACTTGCCGGAGCCGTTGAGCCCCATGAGACCGACGGACTCGCCCTGCTTGATCGTGAAGGTGACGTCGTCCAGCGCCTTGAAGGTGTTGGAGACGGCCCGCCCCTTCATCTTGGCGACGGTGATGTCCTTGATGCTGCGGTGGTAGCGGAGCGTGAAGTTCTTGGTGACTCCGTCCACCACGATCGAATCGGGGTTCATGTCAGACGCTCCGGGATCTTGTTCTCGTACTTGCTGAAGATCAGCTGCGCGATCACCAGCAGCACCAACGAGCCGATGAAAGCCCCGAGGCCCCACAGCCACAGATCATCAGGCAGATGCTTCGCAGCGGTCGCCTCCGGGTCCTTGGTCACCCCGACCCAGAAGGCCTGCTGGAAGAGCAGCACGGCGTCCGAGATCGGGTTGAGCAGGTAGATCCACGACTTGTCCCCGAGGGCGTCCTCGATCATCGAGAACGGGTACATCATCGGTACGCCGAAGCGGATGTAGTTCGTCAGGATCTGCACCGCGCTGCCGAAGTCCCGGAAGAAGACGTTGGCCAGGCTGAAGACCAGGGCGAGGGCCGTGCCGAGCGCCATCACGATGCCGAGCGCGAGCAGCAGGGACGGAACCGTGTCCCAGGACGGCGTCCACCCGCTGAACACGCAGACGACCACCAGGATGAGAGTCGCCGGCACCAGGTGGTAGAGCGAGACCAGCATCGAGGCGACCGGGAACATCTCCTTCGGCATCGCCATCTTCTTCAACAGTCCCTTGTTGCCGAGCAGGGAACGCGTCCCGGCACCGAAGGTTTCGGTGAAGAAGTGGACGATGACGAGCCCGGCGAACAGGTGGACCGGGTAGTTGTCCATCCCCTTGTCCGCGCCCATGATCTTGCCCATGAAGATCCAGTAGACGCAGAACTGCGTCAGCGGGTTGATGTAGGACCAGAAGACGCCGAGGATCGAGTTGGAGTAGCGACCGCTGATCTCCCGCTGCACGAGCAGCTTGAGCAGGTAGCGGCGCTTGAAGACCGACAGCAGCCCGAGGTTCTCCGCGGGCGGCGCCAGCGGCGCATCGACGATCCGGACGGGACGTTCATCAACTCCGGTTGCCATCGGTCCCCTTCTCCTCAGCGACCTTCCACGGTTCGAAGGTCTTCTCCCACGCCTCGGGCGAGGTGAACTCGCGCAGCTGGGAGCGGTATTCCTCGGCCAGCTTGGGCCAACGGCGCTTGAGCTGACGGTGCACCTTGATGGTGTCCTTCAGCATCTGGTTGAAGAGCTTCTTGTCGCGGCGGTAGAAGGCAGCACCCTGCTGGTCATTCATCGACACGATGGCGCTGTCGTACTTGGTGATCCGGTACCACTGGTTGTCCATCGCGGCGAGCTCGGCCTCGGGGAACTCCGTGGAGAGCTTGCGCGGCTTCATGAGCTGCCGGATCGGCGCCTTGAGCGCGGCCAGCTTGACCTCGCGGTTGGTCGGGACCTCGGTGTCTTCCTTGCCCTTCCGCGGCGGCTTGTGGCGGCGTACGGGCGGGAACTCGTCACGGTCGGCCTTGAGCTGCGCGTCCGGGAACTCCTTGACCATCTCGCGTACGGCGGGAAGCTGGGTCGCCAGGGTCTCGTGGAGCTTCGCGGGGCCGGCGAGCACGTCGAGCAGCGCCTGGTGGCGCAGCTTGACGGTCGAGTACTGCATCGAGACCAGGTGCTTGATCTGGTGGGAGAACGACTCGGTGACCATCCGGCCGCCGTCGTCGTAGATCGAGTGCAGCAGCGCGGCGACGAAGCGGTTGCGCTGGTGGAAGTAGGACTGCCAGTCGAGGGCGTCGTTCTTGTCGGTCCACGGGACGTGCCACACGGCCGCACCCGGGAAGGACACGGTCGGGAAGCCGGCCTCCTTGGCCCGCAGGCCGTATTCGGAGTCGTCCCACTTGATGAAGACCGGCAGCGAGAGCCCGATCTCCTCGATCACCTTGCGCGGGATCAGGCACATGAACCAGCCGTTGAAGTCCACGTCGACGCGCTTGTGCAGCCAGCGGGTCGAGCGCAGGTTGCGGGCGCCGAAGTCCCAGTCGCCGTAGACGCCGGGAGCCGACTGCCACCAGAACCGCCACGGCTGGACGATCTCGCCGTAGGAGTGCAGGCGCGACTTGGCGTAGAGCGAGAACATGTGGCCGCCGACGATGGTCGGCCGCTTGGCGAGGTCACCGAAGGTGACCGCACGGATGATGCCCTCCGGCTCGCAGACGACGTCGTCGTCCATCATCAGGGCGTACGTCGCGGTGCCCTTGCGCAGCGACTCGAGCTGACCACGCGCGTAGCCGCCGGAACCACCCAGGTTGCCCTGCTCGATGATGTGCAGCAGGTCACCCAGGGCCTTCTCGGCCGCCGGGAACTCGACGTCGTCGGCCACCTTCTTGGTGCCCTGCTCCATCACGAAGACGGTGTCGAGGTAGGGACGCAGCTGCTCGTCCTCACCCATCTGCGCGAGCAGCTTGGCGCAGAAGTCGGGCTTGTTCATCGTGGTGACGCAGATGTCGACGGTGCCGTGCTCGGCACGGTCGTCGGGGACCTCCGCGGTCCACTCGGCCGAGGTGATGACGGCGTCCTCGTCGGAGGCGACGACGTCGTACCAGTACCAGCCGCCGTCGACGAACGGCTTCAGCGGCAGGTCGAAGGTGAAGGTGCCCTCGGGGTTCGTGCCGGTGTCCGCGGCGTCGACGCGCTGGGAGCGGCCGTTGGCCATCGACTTGTAGACGATGACGCTGGCGCCGCGGCCCTGGAGCGCGACGGTCAGCTTCACGTCGGTGACCACAGTGTGCCGACGCCAGTAGCTGGCCGGGAAGGCGTTGAAGTAGGTGCCGAGCGAGAGTCGCTCGCTCTTCTGGATACGCAGCGCCGTCCGCGACTCGATCTGGTCGGGGTGGATCTGGGTCCCGTCGTTGATCGACTGACGGATCTGGGCGTTGTTGAGCGCCTGGGCCGTCTTGTCGGAGCCGACCTCGTATTTGTCGGCGTCGAGGATGGCGGCCTGGTTGTCGACGTAGAGCGGGATCACGTCGGAGTCACGGTCCAACGGCAGGATCTGCCGCTGGAGCAGTCGGGTCACGCTCATTCGTCAACGCCTCCGGAGGTGAGCGGGGTGCCGTCCTCGAAGTGGGGACGGAGCTTGTTCTCGAACATGGTGAGCGCCGAGGCGATCGCCATGTGCATGTCCAGGTACTTGTAGGTGCCGAGACGGCCACCGAAGAGCACCATCGGCTCCTTCTTGGCCAGGTCGCGGTAGACCAGGATCTTCTCGCGGTTGTCGGCGGTGTTGATCGGGTAGTAGGGCTCGTCGCCCTCCTGGGCGAAGCGGCTGTATTCCCGCACGACGACGGTCTTGCCCGGCTTGTAGCGGTCGGCACGCTCGGGGTGGAGGTGCTTGAACTCCAGCTCACGGGTGAACGGGACCTCGGGGTCGTTGGCGTTCACCACGCCGGTGCCCTGATAGTCGTCCACGTCGAGAATCTCGGACTCGAGGTCCACGGTGCGCCACGACAGCTTGCCGGCGGAGAAGTCGAAGTATTCGTCGACCGGGCCGGTGTAGACGATCGGGACCTTGCCCTTGCAGTCGTCGACGACGGTGAAGAAGTCGGTGTCGAGCATCACCGTGATGTTCGGGTGGTCGGCCATCCGCTCCAGCCACGCGGTGTAGCCGTCGACCGGCAGACCCTCGTACTTGTCGTTGAAGTAGCGGTTGTCGAAGGTGTAGCGGACCGGGAGGCGCGTGATGATGTCCGGCGACAGCTCCTTGGGGTCCTTCTCCCACTGCTTGGCGGTGTAGCCCTTGATGAAGGCCTCGTAGAGGGGGCGGCCGATCAGCGAGATCGCCTTCTCCTCGAGGTTCTGGGCCTCCTCGGTCTTGAACTCGCTGGCCTGCTCGGCGATCAGTGCGCGCGCCTCGTCAGGGGTGTGCGACTTCCCGAAGAACTGGTTGATCAGCGCGAGGTTCATCGGCAGGGAGTAGACCTGCCCCTTGTATTTGCCGAACACCTTGTGCTTGTAGTCGGTGAAGTCGGTGAACTTCCGCACGTAGTCCCACACCTTCTCGTTGGAGGTGTGGAAGAGGTGGGTGCCGTACTTGTGCACCTCGATGCCGGTCTCCTCGTCGAACTCGGAGTAGGCGTTGCCACCGATGTGGGGGCGGCGCTCGATGATGAGCACCTTCTTGTCCAGCTCGGAGGCGGCGCGCTCGGCGATGGTCAGGCCGAAGAGGCCGGAGCCGACGACGACGAGGTCAGGGGTGGTTTCAGGGAAGGACACGATCGCTCAGTCTAGGTCTCTGTGGGTAAGGGGTCGGTCAGGAGGAGGTGGAGGGTGCTGAATTGGGCAGCGTTCGCATGCCCCGCGCAGCGCGCAGGGCTTTGATCACGTTGACGGCCTCGTGCTTGCCGCCGCGTAGCGGGCTGAGGAGGACCACAGCCGCGGTGATGAGCCAGGGCTTGAGACGTACGAGGACGTTCTCGCCGTAGCGGAAGTGGACGACGAAGAGGTTGCGGTACATGTAGAAGCCCTTCCAGCCGGCCAGGTCGTGCTGCTGGCTGAAGTCGAGCTGACGCACGAGCACCGCGTCGCGCACGGCCCAGATGGTGCGGCCGGTGCGGCGGGCGCGGATCGCGAGATCCACGTCGTCGTAGAAGATGAAGTAGGACGGGTCGGGGAGCCCGATCTCCTCGAGGACGGTGCGGCGGATCATGAAGCCCTCGAAGGCGACGTTCTCCACCGGGACCCGCTCGGGCATGGCGTCACGGGTCGGGTAGGTGTCCATCACCGCGGCGGTCTTGGGCTTGATCGCGAGCGGGTTGCGCAGGTCGAACTTCAGCGCGGCCAGCTCGATCAGCTTGCCGTTGCGGTCCTCGCGCACCGAGAAGAGACAGTCCTCGTCCTGGGCGAGCAGCACCTCGAGGCAGTCGTGGGCCGGGACGACGTCGTCGTCGATCAGGTAGAGGCGATCCCAGCCCTGCTCCACGGCGGCCTTGGTGCCGAGGTGGAAGCCACCGGCGCCGCCGAGGTTCTCCGGGCTGTCGATGACCTGGAGGTTGGGCGTGACCGCCTCGGCGAGGACCTGGGCGGTGTGGTCGGTGGACGCGTTGTCGACGACGATCACGGCATCGGCGGGCTGGTCGAGCTTGGTGAGCCCGTCGAGCAGCCCACGCAGCATGTCCGCGCGGTTGTAGGTGACGACGACGATCGCGACCGTCTCACGGGTGGTGCTCAACGAAGGAACCTCTCGTGTCCACTGAAGTCCCCCCGGACGGCCGCCCACCACGCCTGCATCGACAGCCGGATCCGGCTCGGCTGCGGCTTGGTGAGCAGGTAGAACCATAGAGTCTTCGCCACGAAAGCCAAAGCGAAGGGCCACCCGCGGTAGTCGCGCAGGTTGAGCAGGTTGTTGCGCGCCATGCAGTAGTGCTTCAGGTCGCTCGGGGTGTGGTTGTAGGTCGCCCTCCCCCACGCCATCGGGGTGCCCAGATCACCGACGGCCGGGTGGCGCACCTGAGCCCCTACGACGGTCGCGATCCGGGCTCCGGCCTTCTCGGCCCGCAGGCGGTATTCGTGGTCGTCGCCCCAGATGAAGTATTCCGCGCGGGGGTAGCCGATCCGCTCCACGAGCTCGCGGGTGACCAGAACGCCGTTGAACGGGATCACGATGTCCCGGATCAGGCCGTCGGTCGCGGCCTGCTCGACGTCGGCGAGCTGGTGCACGACCTTGGAGCGGCCGGGAAGACGGATCGGGAAGACGAGGCGGCCGGGGTCGTCCTCGTCGACGACGAGCGGCCCCCAGAAGTCGAGGTCGGTCTGCTTGAGCAGCAGTGCCAGGCAGTCAGGGTCGGGCAGACCGTCGTCGTCCATCAGCCAGACCAGATCGGCACCGCGCTCGATGGCCAGCTCCAGGCCGTCGTGGAATCCTCCGGCGCCACCACTGTTGCGCTGCAGGGTGCGGGCGAGCACCGGAACCTGGCGCTGACCCGGCTCCTCGGCACCGTCGAGCTCGGCGAGCCACTGCGACGTACCGTCCGTGGAGGCGTTGTCGATGACGATCACCTCGTCGAGGCCGTCGACCACGTCGAGCCGCTCCAGCAGTCGCTGCAGCAGCTCGAGACGGTTGAAGGTCACCACGACGGCGGCGACACGTTTGCTCCCTGGCACGGATCCAGACTATCCGCGACCGCCAGGTATCCCGGGAATCAGCGAGTCGCCGCGGTCCCCCGTTAACGCGTTGTTCAACAGGCTCAGCACGCCGAGGCGAGGTCGTCGGTCTCGTTGGCCTGGTAGCCCTTGTTGCGCGAACCGAGCGAGCCGCCGGTGACGGGACCGCCCTTGCCGGAGTCGCCGGTGGCCTCGGGCTTGTTCGTGGGGGCGGGCGCCTTGGTCTCGCCGTCCTCGCCGGTGCCGGACGACTCGCTCTGCGACTTGAACGCCTCCTCCTTCTTCGGGGTGGCCTTCTTCACCGCCTTGCGGACCTCGGCATGGATCTTCGACATGTTCGGGTCGGCGGTGTCGACCACGGGCGGCACCAGCGAGAGCGTCGAGATCTTCTGCGACTTCGCCTTCAGCGCCAGCCTCGAGAACAGCTCGATCTCGCTCGGCGGGACGGAGGTGGTGATCGTGGCCCCGGTCGCCTTCGCGACGTCCTGGTAGTGGCGTACGACGTCGGCGGGGCTGGTCTGCTGCAGGATCGCGTTCAGGACGCACTTCTGGCGGGCCATCCGGGAGTAGTCGTCGGAGTCGTGACGGGCCCGGGCGTACCAGAGGGTCTCCCAGCCGTCGAGCTTCTTCACGCCCGGCTCGATGTGGGTGTAGAAGTCGTCGGAGGGGATGCCGACCGGGATCGGCTGGCGTACGTTCAGGGTGACGCCGCCGATCGCGTCCACGATCTCCTCGAAGCCGTTGAGGTCGACGATCGCGTAGTAGCTGATCTGCAGGTCGGTGATGCCCTCGACGGCGTCGACGGTGGCCGCCATGCCCGGGTCCTTCTCGTCCTGGTAGACCTTGTTGTCGTTGGCCCAGGTGCTCACCCCGTTGAGGTAGCAGCCGTCGCAGTCGAAGCCGCGCGGGAACTCCTTGTCCATCGGCGAGCCGTCGTCGAAGGGGAAGTTCTGCAGGTTGCGAGGCAGGCCGATGAGGACGGTGCGGCCGGTGATCGCGTCGATGGAGGCGACCGTGAGCGAGTCCGGGCGCAGGCCCGTGCGCGTCTTCCCACCGTCGGAGTCGGCGCCGGCCAGCAGGATGTTGAAGCGGCCGTTGTGGGCCTCGGCGGCCTCGGCGCCGGCGAAGATCGTCTCGACCATGCCCTTGTGCACGTTGACCAGGTGAGCGCCGAAGAGCATGGTCGCGGCCACCGAGAAGGCCAGCGCGCCGTTGATCGCGACGACGATCCGGCGCTGCTTGAGGTCGAGCTCGAGCGGACGGCCCAGGCGCCACGCGTCGACGAAGAGCGCCGCCCAGGCGATCCCGCCGACGATGAGCCCGAGCCGGAGGACACCGAGCAGCCACGGCCTGGTGCCGAGCTGGAAGAGCAGGCCCTGCCAGACCAGAGAGATGAGGAAGACCAGGACGGCGGTGAGCGCGAGGCCGATGACGGTCCAGATCGCGATCCGGCCGACGCGGCGGTTGCCGGCGACGAGCTGGGCCGAGCCGGGCAGGAGCAGCGTGATCAGCAGCAGCGCCATGGCACGGCGGAACCGCACGCGAGACGCGCGTTCGGCGGCCGTACGCTGGGGCCGGTAGTTCTGATCAGCCATCACTCGTCCCTCGGGTAAGAGTTTGCACCGCCAGTATCACTAGTCACACACGTAACACGGGGGTGCGACGCGCCGACCAACTCTATCGGCGCGGCACGGTACCTTTGAGCGCATGCCAAACCCCCGCAACCCTGGCAACCCCAACGATCCCCGGTCGCAGCAGTACGGCTGGGCGTACGGGAGTGGCCAGTCCGCTCCGTCCTCCGGACCGGAGCCCACCAACGTCATGCCCACGGTCCGGCGACCCTCCGCGGGCTCGCCGCCCCCGGCGCCGCCGCGCGGCGGCTACGATCGGCCGCTTCCCCAGCCGGGGGAGATCGCGCCGACGCCGGGTCAGGGCCGTGACCACGGCTACAACCAGGGGTATGACCAGGGCTACGGCCAGCAGGGTGGCTGGAGCCAGCCGAGCGAGTACGGCGGCGGCAACGGTGGTTTCGGCGGTCCCGGAGGTCGGGGCGACGGCTACGGCGGCGGTCGCGGGGGCCGTGCTCCGAAGCCCAAGAAGCGCCACCCGTTCCGCACGTTTCTCGCCATCGTGCTGATCCCGGTGCTGATCCTGGTCGGCGCCGTCGCCTGGATCGGCATCAGCGCCTGGAACAAGGTCGACAAGGTGGCCTACGAGCCGACCGCCGGCGAGCGGCCGGCGGACCAGCCGGGCAAGACCTACCTCATCGTCGCCAGCGACTCGCGCGAAGGTCTGACCGCCGAGGAGAAGAAGAAGCTGCACACCGGCGACGCCGCCGGCAGCCGCACCGACACGATCAAGCTGCTGCACACCGGCGGCGGCAAGACCATCGTCGTCACCATCCCGCGCGACTCCAACGTGAACGTGCCCGGATACGGGCGCACCAAGATCAACGCCGCGTTCGCGCACGGCGGCCCCGAGCTGCTGGTGCAGACGATCGAGGAGAACACCGGCATCCGCATCGACGGCTACGTCGAGATCGGCATGGGCGGGCTCGCCCGGCTGGTCGACGGCGTCGGCGGCGTCAAGATCTGTCCCAAGCAGGACATGAAGGACGACCTGGCCGGGCTGGACATCGAGAAGGGCTGCCAGGAGGTCGACGGCGCGACCGCACTGGCGTACGCACGCTCACGGCACGTGGAGAGCACCGGCGACCTGGCGCGAGGCGTCAACCAGACCGAGGTCATCTCCGGGATCGGCAAGAAGATGACCAACCCGGGCACCGTGCTCAACCCGTTCAAGCTCGCCCAGATGGGCAAGGGCGCCGAGGGCCTCAAGGTCGGCAAGGGCATGAGCGTCTTCGGCGGCGCGAAGTTCGCCTGGGCGTTCAAGTCGCTGGCCGACGGCTCCGCGATGACCTGCGGCGTCCCGATCGCCAACATGTCGGTCGACTGGGACAAGGACCGGGCCCTGGAGATGTTCGGCCACATCAAGGACGACACCATCGACGACATCCCGAACGAGCTCTGCACGCCCACCGGCCTGCCGAAGAGCGTCACCGGCTGATCTCAGCCCCGAACGCAGCCGTCCCTACTGACTTTCGTCGGTAGGGACGGCTGCTTTTCGTCCACTGTCCGTGGCCGCGTACGTCCCTAGGTTCGGAGCATGATCACTTTGGACCACCTGACCAAGAGGTACGGCGCGACCACCGCGGTCGACGACCTCACCGTGCAGATAGAACCCGGACGGGTCACCGGCTTCCTCGGACCCAACGGCGCCGGGAAGTCCACCACGATGCGGATGATCCTCGGACTGGACCGACCCACCTCCGGCACCGCCACGATCGACGGCCGGCCCTACGTCTCGTTGCGGCGTCCGCTGCGCGAGGTCGGGGCGCTGCTGGACGCCAAGGCCGTGCACCCGGGTCGCCGGGTGCGTACGCATCTGGTGGCGATGGCGCGGAGCAACTCGATCCCGGTGGCCCGGGTGGACGAGGTGCTCGAGCGGGTCGGGCTGACCGGGGTCGCCCGCCGGCGGGCCGGCAACCTGTCGCTCGGGATGAGCCAGCGGCTCGGGATCGCAGGCGTGCTGCTCGGCGACCCGCGGGTGATGCTCTTCGACGAACCGGTCAACGGGCTCGATCCCGACGGGGTGATGTGGATCCGGAAGCTGCTGCGGTCGCTGGCCGCGGAGGGGCGTACGGTCCTGGTGTCCAGCCACCTGATGAGCGAGATGCAGCAGACCGCCGACCATCTGGTGGTGCTGGGTCGCGGGCGGCTGCTCGCGGACTCGCCGCTGGACTCGTTCGTCGCCGGGCACGGGTCGCTCGAAGAGGCGTACTTCCGGCTGACCGCCGGCAGCGTCGAGTACACGGGAAGCGAGGTGGCCTGATGCTTGCCACGATCTCGTCCGAATGGACCAAGCTCTGGTCGGTCCGCTCGACCTGGTGGTGCCTGATCGGCGCGGCGGCGCTGATGGCGCTCTACTCGGTCCCGCTGGGTTTCGACGCGGCCGAGCCCAACCCGGACCTCTCCCACGCCGACCAGCTCCTCCACGTCGAGGACGTCGCCACGGCCGGGCTGCTGTTCACCCAGTTCGCGCTGATCGCGCTGGCCCTGCTGACGGTGACCTCGGAGTATGCCTCCGGCAGCATGCGTACGACCCTGCAGTGCGAACCCCGGCGCGGCCGGGTGCTGGCCGCGAAGCTCGTCGTGGTCGAGGCCGTCGCCCTGGTCGCCGGAGCGTTGCTCGCCTTCCTCGGTGCAGGCCTCGGCTATCTGACGGCGGGTGACTACGGGGTCTTCGACCTCTCCGCGGTGGCCACGACTGCAGGCAAGGTCAGCGTCTACATGGGCGTCGTCGTCGCACTGGCCATCGGGCTGGCGGTGGCGCTGCGCAGCACCGCGGGTGCGCTCGTGGTCGCCTTCCTGGCGCTCTTCCTGCTGCCGATGGTGCTGATGATGAGCGGGATGGACCTGATGACCGACGTCTCCTACTACCTGCCGGGGACGGCCGGGACGGAGTATCTCGGCATCGGGATCGCGACGCTCTTCGGACTCGACGACGGGCTCCCGTATGACGCCGCCGGCGGACTCGGGCTCTTCGCCGCCTGGTCCGCCGTCACGCTGCTGGCAGGTTATGTGGTGTTCCGCCGACGCGATGCCTGATCACCGGTGAGAAGCCCGATCCTCGCTCACGAGCCCTGCCTCGTGGGCGAGGATCGCTGCCTGCACCCGGTTGCGTACGCCGAGACGCCCGAAAGCGCTGCTCAGATAGGCCTTCACGGTGCCCTCCACGAGATGGAGACGGCGGCCGATCTCGGCGTTGGAGAGCCCTGCGCCGACCAGCGCCATCACCTCGCGTTCGCGGTCGGTGAGAGCGGCGACCTTGGCCCGCGCATCGGCGGAGCGCGACATCCGGTCGCCGGCACCGGCGCCGAGCTCGGCGATGACCCGTTGGGCGACCCGCGGCGAGAGGTAGGCGGCGCCCTCGGCGACCGCATGCACGCCCGCGAGCAGCTCGCGCGGGTCGCCGGACTTCAGCAGGAACCCGCTCGCTCCGTCGCCGAGCGCTCGGGCGATGTAGGCGTCCTCGGAGAAGGTGGTCAGCATGACCCGTGCGGTCTCCGGCACGGTCCGGGCGATCTCGGCCCCGGCGGCCAGGCCGTCCATCCGCGGCATCCGTACGTCGAGCAGCGCGACGTCGGGCCGGTGGCGCTGTGCGGCGTCGACCGCCTCGCGCCCGTCGGCGGCTTCGGCGACCACCTCGATCGCCGCGTCGGTCTCCAGGATCGCGCGTACGCCGGCGCGGACCATCGCCTCGTCATCGGCGAGCAGCACCCGGATCACAGCTTCACCTCGCGTCGTCGGTCGGCACGGGCCGGGAGATCGGCGACCACCTCGAACCCGCCGGCCGCGGTGGGGCCGTGACGCAGCGTGCCACCGGCGGCGCGGGCGGCCTCCTCGAGCCCGGCCAGACCGAGCCCGGTGGTCGCGCCGGCCCGGGGCGGGAGGGTCGCGCGGCCGTTGCTCACCACGAGACGTACGCCGTCGGCCGTGGTGTCCACCGAGACCGTCACAACCGATCCGGGGGCATGTCGGGCAGCGTTGGTCAGGGCCTCCTGCACGATCCGGTGCGCGGCGGCGTCCCGCACCGCCGTGGCGCCGGAGCTCGTGTCGAGCGAGCCCGTCAGGCGTACGTCCATCCCCGACTCCCGCGCGCGTTCGACCAATCCGGCGATCCCGGGCGCGCCCGGGGTCAGCGGCGGCTCCTCCTCCGCTGGGCGAAGGACGCCGACGATCTCGCCGAGCCGTTCGGTCGCCTCGGCGGCGGCCGTACGGATGGCGCCGGCCGCCTTCTGATGGGGCTCGGAGAGCCCCGGAGCCACCTCGAGAGCGCCGGCGCGGAGCGCGATCAGGCTGAGCTCGTGACCCAGCGAGTCGTGCATCTCCTGGGCGATCCGGGCGCGTTCGGTGAGCTGGACCTGCTCGATCTCCGTCGAGTGGCTGCGGGCGACCTGGCGCAGATAGCGGCCGCTGAGCCAGGGCAGCGCCATGAAGACGATCATGTTGCCGGCCAGCGCCACGCGTACCCCGCCGTCGTTCACGACCGCATCGATCACCGTCAGCGTCGCCACGGCTACGGCCGTCACGACCGCGGACGGCCACACCCGGTCGGCCCATCTGCCGACGAGGAAGCTGATCAGGACCGCGAAAGCGACATAGCTGATCAGGATCCAGCCGTCGTTGGCCACCACCGTGCCACCGACCAGCGCACACACCAGCGCCACCGCGACCGCAGGGTGCCTGGGGCGGACCCACATCGCGAGCGCGACACCGAAGACACCCACCACCGCCGACCAGCCCGACCACTGCGGGTGGCCGGCACTGCTCATGTAGAGGTGCTCGGCGGCGACCGCCACCACGAGCAGTCCCGAGAGGATCCCCAGGACGCGAAATGGCTCAGCCCAGGCTCGGGGCCGGCGCAGCAGACTCACCCTCACCACGGTAGTTGCGGCTTCGCTCCGGACGTACCGACTTTCGACAGTATGTAGACACCAGGCAGACCCACCCTTCCGTAGCCGAACGTAAGCGATACAGACTGTGGCCCATGGCTTACGAGACCCTGACCTTCGACGTGGACGCCGACGGCATCGCGCTCCTGACCCTCAACCGCCCCGACGCGCTCAACTCGTTCACCGTGACGATGGCGCGCGAGCTGGAGGAGGTCTTCACCACCGACGCGATGGCCGACGAGGTGCGCGCGGTGATCGTCACCGGCGCCGGACGCGCCTTCTGCGCAGGCATGGACCTGTCGGCGGAGGGCAACGTGTTCGGCCTCGACGAGTCGCTGCAGCCGACGCCCGAGAAGCTCGCCGAGCACCTCGCCGACCCGGCCAAGCACCCCGAGTACGCCGAGGGCGTACGCGACACCGGGGGCAAGGTCACCCTCGCGATCCACGCGCTCCCCAAGCCGGTGATCGCCGCGGTCAACGGGCCCGCGGTCGGCATCGGCGCCACCATGCTGTGCGCGATGGATGCGCGCCTGGCGTCGTCCAAGGCGAAGATCGGCTTCGTCTTCGGCAAGCTCGGCATCGTCCCCGAGGCCTGCTCCTCCTACTTCCTGCCCCGGGTCGTGGGGATCCCCCGCGCCCTGGAGTGGCTCTACACCGCCGAGATCCTCGACCCCGACCAGGCGCTCGACGGTGGCCTGGTCCGCAGCATCCACCTGCCCGACGAGCTGCTGCCCGCGGCCTTCGAGCTGGCGCGGAGGTTCACCCAGAACCGGTCCCCCGCCGGCACCGCGCTCGTGCGACAGCTGATCACCCGCAATGCCTCCGCACGCCATCCCATCGAGGCTCACCTGGCCGACTCGCTGGCGATGTTCTACAGCTCGATCGGCGACGGCAAGGAGGGCGTCGCGGCCTTCCTGGAGAAGCGTGACCCGAAGTTCGCCGCGAAGGCGTCCGAGGTTCCTGACGTCTTCCCCGGGGATATTTTTACGGGCTGACCTGCACCGTTGGCCACATACCCCCTGGCCTGTCGGGAGATCGTGGGCTACCGTCGAAAGTGGGCCCGCCCGCTGGTCCCTCACCCGGGTGTGGCCGCGGCCGGCACGCAGTGCCCAACCCGAGATGGGCGCGTGTCGGCCGCCTCTCGGCGCCGTCCCAGGAGATGCCAGCCCTACGCGCCGATCAGGCGTGCGTACTCCTCGACGATCGCGTCGACCGGCTGGTCGACGTCGATGGCGCACCCGGCCTCGTCCTTCTCGAGCGGCTCGAGCGTCCGGAACTGGCTCTCCAGCAGCGAGGCCGGCATGAAGTGGCCCGGCCGGCTCGCCTGACGTCTGGCGATCACCTCGCGGGTGCCCTCCAGGTGCAGGAAGGTGACCTCGGGGAGGTGCCGGCGGAGCTGGTCGCGGTATTTCCGCTTCAGCGCCGAGCAGCTCATCACACCGCCACGCTCGGCGTGCCGGGCGAGCCACTCCCCGACCGCCTCCAGCCACGGGTAGCGGTCGTCGTCGTCGAGCGCGATCCCGGCGGTCATCTTCTCGATGTTCGCCTGCGGGTGCAGGTCGTCGGCGTCCTCGAACGGGACCCGCAGCCTGCCCGCGATCGCCGCCCCGATCGTCGACTTCCCCGAGCCCGAGACACCCATCACGACCAGCACCGGTTTCGCCATCAGACCATCGTACGGGCGTAGAGGGCCTCGAGGTCGGCGAAGTGCCGCTGCGTCCCCGCCTCCTGGTAGGAGGAGGTGTCCGCCATCGTGTAGCCGTGCGGGGCGTCGGGGTAGATCAGGTTGGTGTGAGCCACCCCGGCGTCCTCGAGCGCCCGACCGAGATCGGCGACATGCTCCGGCGTCATCGAACGGTCGTGGTCGGCATGACCGAAGTAGTACTCCGCCGTCGTCCCGGCGATGCAGGTGTGCGGCGAGTCCGCGGCCGCGGTGACCAGCCCTCCGCCGTGGAACCCGCCGACCGCGACGAACTCCTCGGGGAACAGCCCGGCGGTCCGCACCGCCAGCCGCGCGCCCATGCAGTAGCCGTGCGTCGCGAGCGGGCCGGTGACGTGGGTCCGGAGAGCCTGGACGTACGCCGGGATGTCGACCTCCAGGCGGGCCACGGTGAGTCCACGCACCCGGGCCATCGCACGGTCCGCGAAGTAGGCGTCCCGAGCCGCAGGGTCGCGGAGGTCGGCGGTCGGCGCCAGCTCGGCCACGCTGCCGTCGCGGTAGAACGTGTTGGGCGCGAGCACGAGGTAACCCCAGGACGCGACCTGCTCGATCATCTCGGCCAGCCGTGGTCGCAGGCCGATCGCATCCATGTAGACGAGCACCCCGCCCTTCGGTGCACTCTCGGGCCGGGCGAGGTAGGCCTCGGCGGTGCCGTCGGGGGTCTGGATCTCGATCAGCTCAACCACGACCATCACGCTACTGCCATGCTCGTAGCCATGACCCAGCACCCAGAAACGCTGCACCTCGAGTCCTCCCGCGCGATCCCGGCCGCCTACGAGACCGCCCTCGCCCGCGTTCTCCCTGCTCCGCTGCCGCAGATCTTCGGTCGCCGGTACGCCGCGATCAGCCCCATCGCCGAGGTCCGCGACCAGGCCGGCGGCTGGGACTCCGTCGGCGAGACCCGCACGATCGTCCTCTCCGACGGAGCGACCATGCGGGAGACTCTGACCACCATCGATGCCCCGTCGTCGTTCTCCTACGAGATCACGCCGCTCACCGGGCCGCTCAAGCTGCTCGTCGGCCACGTCGTCGGCCGCTGGTCCTTCGCACCTGCTGGCACCGGCACCAGGGTCACCTGGTCGTGGTCCGTCACTCCTTCTTCTCGTGTGGGAGCGGTTGCGATGCCTGTGTTCGGGTGGATGTGGAAGGGGTATGCGCGGTTGGGTTTGGAGGCTTTGGAGGGGGTTTTGGTTGAGGGTGTTCGTTGAAGGAGTTCGTTGAGGGCTGAGCTTCTTGATTTGCCGCGTGGGGGGCGTCGTGTTTTGGGGTGGCCGCTGCCGCCGACCCTTCTTCGAGGGTCTTCTCGACGTGACCCGGCGTCAAGGACGGCCTGCGGCCGCCGGCTTCGCCGGTCGCCTTCGGCGATCCTTGACACCGGGTCACGTCGAGAAAAAACTTGGCTGGCTATCGGGTCGGCGGCAGGGGTGTGGTGCGGAGGTCTGGGTTGGGTGCGGGATTGGGTCTGGGGGCTGAACGAACGTTCGTTCAGCCCCGACCGTGCCGGGCTGAGGAACCACGGGTTGGCGGGTGAAAGAAGATTTTCTTTCACCGGTGGACAGGGCTCTTGGTGGGATGAACGAACGTTCGTTCAGCGCGAAGGGTGCCTGTTCCCGGGACAGTGTGCCTCCGGCCACACCGGGGCCGCCGTCCCGATAGCCAGCCAAATCTTTTCTCGACGTGGTCCGGTGTCAAGGATCGCCGAAGGCGACCGGCGTAGCCGGCGGCCGCAGGCCGTCCTTGACTCCGGGGCACGGCGAGAAGACCCTCGAAGAACGGGGCGGCGGCCCACAGTTCCATGAAAAACAGTCACCAAAAGAGCGGGTTACGCCACCCCGAATTCACTCCACCCCATGCCGCTTGATGAACGAGAGAATCTGCTCCGACAGCTCCGGCCGACACACGATCACATCAGGCAGATACACGTCGTCCTGGTTGTAGCGCAGCGGCGACCCGTCGATCCGGGAGGTGAACAGCCCGGCGGCGGCGGCGACGGCTACGGGAGCAGCCGAGTCCCACTCGTACTGCCCGCCTGCGTGGACGTACGCGTCGGAGATGTCCCGCACGACCGACATCATCTTCACGCCGGCCGACCCCATCGGGACCAGCTCGGCGCCGAGCTCCTCGGCCAGTGCCTCGACGAACGCGGGCGGACGGCTGCGGGAGACGGCGATGCGGGGGCGGGGTGAGGTCGACGGCGGTACGACGGGTGCTGCGCCGGTGTGGAACGTGCTCTGCACGGAGGCGTCGGCCAGGGCCGGCTGAGCGACGGCGCCGGCGATCAGCTCACCGCCGTTGGACGAGCCCCACAACGCCACGTGCACAGCCCAGTCGTCGCGCGGCGGCTCGGAGAACTCCCGGGTGCCGTCGAGCGGGTCGATGATCCACACCCGGTCCTTGGTGAGCCGCTCCTTGGAGTCCTTGCCCTCCTCGGACAGGACGGCGTCCTCCGGCCGGTACTTCGCGACGAGCTCCATCAGGAGCTCGTGGGCCGCCAGGTCGCCGGCGTCCTTCAGCTCTTTGCCCTCCAGGCCCGAGGTGGCACGCACCTCGAGCAGGCGGCGTCCGGCCGTCTCGGCCAGCCAGGCGGCCAGCAGGTGGTCGGAGGCGAGGATCTCGGTCGTAGGCTCAGTCACCCGCGGCACTCTATCGAGACGTCCGCCGGTTCCGTTGCAGGGCCAGCCCGAGGCCGATCGCGGCGACCAGCGCCACCCCGGTCAGAACGGAGCGGAGGACCAGCCCGGTCTTGGCGCGCTCGTGCTCATCGGTGACGTCGTCGGCCATGGTCTCGGCCGAGGTCAGGATCACCTCGAGAAGACTCTGGATATAGGCGACGGCGCCGTCGGACCAGGTGCGTACGATCGGCTCACCCTTCGACGCCGCCTTCAGCTCCTTGGCGACACCGCTGATGCTGCCGGTCGCCGCGACGTCGCGGACCGTGCGCTGCACCATCATCGCGCCCGAGCCCTTGTCGAAGGTGCCGTCGGAGATCCGGTCCAGGTCCGCCTGCAGGGTGGGCGAGGCACCCGAGTAGAACGCCGAGGACGCCTTCACCCAGGAAGCCTCCGCGTCGGTGAGCTCCTTGACCGACTTCGTGCTGATCTGGTTCTCGGAGAGCGCCACGATCACGATCTCCCGCTCGATGCTGAACGCCTCGGCGGCCGCTTTCAGGTTGCTGAGGTTGCGGATCTGGTCGCCGGTCTCGTCGTCCTCCAGCTCCGGCAGCTGCGCGGCGAGCGCCAGCAGGTTGCTGGCCAGCCCCGTGTAGACCTCGCGGGCGGCCTCTTGGCTGGCCCGGTCACCCTCCTGCATCTCGACCCGGCGGAGCTCGAAGTCGTCGAGCACCTCGCTGATGTCGTGGTGCAGGGTTCGGAGCTCGGGATCGCCGTCCACGTCGATCTTGGCCGCAGCGGTCTGCCACTCCTCGATCGCGAGGTCGGTGGTGTGCAGGTAGGTGGAACGTACGTTGACCGGCGCCTGTGCGACGGGCTGAAGGGCGTCCCGTTCGAAGATCACGTCGACGGCGAGCTCGATGGTCTCCGGGAGCGCCTCGCTGAGCGCGGCCGCCCGACCCGTCTCCGACGAACCCCGGAAAGCGGCGAACGTCGCCCAGCCGCCGACGGCCACCCCGAGCAGGGCGACGGCCAGCAGGATGCTCACCGCCCGGTGGCTACGCCCAGGGCGCTTCGCCGCCCGCGCACCGCCCGTCGGGATCGGGCCGCTGGCGCCGATCTTCGAGAACCCGCCGGTCCCCGCGGGGGCAGCAGCAGGGAACGAGCCGCTCCCGGCGTACGCCTCGAAGGCACCGGAGGTGCTGATCGGTCCGGAGGTGCTGATCGGGCCCGAGGCGTGGGTCGCGCGCGGCCTCGGCACCTGCGCGTCGAAGACCGGCAGCGGACCCGACCCGGTGAGCACCGCGACGACATCCTGGGCGCTTGGCCGCTGTGCGGGCTCCTTGGCCATCATCATCGCCACCAGGTCGTCGATGATCCCCGGGACCGAGACGCTGCTGCTGACCCGCGGGATGGGCGCGGTGGCGTGCTGGTAGACGACCGTCGCAGGCGCACCGCCGGCGTAGGGGGTTCGCCCGGTGAGCATCTCGAAGAAGACGCAGCCCAGCGAGTAGATGTCGCTCGGCGGACCGACCTCGCCGCCCGAGCCGCGCTCGGGTGAGAGGTAGCCGAGACTTCCGACGACGTCGTGGGTGGAGGTCAGCCGTTGGTCGCCCAGCCGGGCGAGCTGGGCGATCCCGAAGTCGACGATCCTGATCCGGCGGTCGCCGTCGTAGACGAGGTTGGACGGCTTGATGTCACGGTGGACGATGCCCTGACCGTGGACCGCGGCGAGAGTTCGCGCAGCCTGGACGACGACCTCGCCGGCCTCGCGGGCGATCAGCGGACCGTGGGAGCGCAGCCGCTCGCCGAGGTCGGGCCCGGGCAGCAGCTCCATGACGAGGAAGGCCATCGGCCCGCTGTCGGTCCGCTCGATCCCGGCGTCGTGGACCTGCACGGTGCCGGGGTGGCTGGCGGCCGCGGTGGAGAGCGCTTCGCGTCGGAACCGCTCGACCATGGTCGGGTCGGCCGACGTCCTGACGATCTTCACCGCGACCCAGCGCTGCAGGGTGAGGTCCAGGGCTTGCCAGACCTCGCCCATACCGCCTCGCCCGATCAGGCGGTGCAGCTCATAACGGCCGGCGATCGTGGGGTGGGGGGAGGTTTGCATGGGGGACGGTCCCGTCGATGATCAAGTTGTTCGTTCGTGCACGGTTGTTCACTCAACGGCCGGGAGTTTAGGGGACTCTCACTAGTAGGCGCCAGAGCCGCGGACTACAGCCTTGACTGTGCGCACGACGATTCCGAAGTCCCGTAGCAGCGTCCAGTTGTCGACGTAGTCCAGATCCAGCCGGACGGTGTCCTCCCAGGAGAGATCCGAACGCCCCGAGACCTGCCACAGCCCGGTCAGACCGGGAGCAACCGCGAGTCGGCGATGAGAGTCGCGATCGTACATCGCGACCTCGCTCGGCAGTCCCGGGCGGGGCCCGACGAGCGACATCTGACCCAGCACGATGTTGAACAGCTGCGGCAGCTCGTCGAGGGAGTACTTCCGCAGCACCCGACCCACCCGGGTCACCCGGGGGTCGGCACGGAGCTTGAAGAGCACGTGTCCGGGGCGGTGGTCGAGCGTACGCAGCAGCGACTCCGCGTCCACGACCATGGTGCGGAACTTCCAGATCCGGAACTGGTCACCGCCCCGGCCGACGCGTACCTGCCGGAAGAAGACCGGTCCCGGCGAGTCGAGCTTGATCAGGACGGCGACGACGGCGAAGACCGGGAGCAGGACGGCGAGGGCGGCCACCGAGGCCAGCCACTCCCACACGTACTTGGCGACCCGGGTCAGCCGAGCCCGCAGGGCCTCGTCGACGTAGAGGAGCGTCATCGAGCCCAGTCGCATCGACGACGTACGCTGCGGGGTGACGTCCTGCATCCGGGTGCTGACCAGCAGCGGCAGGCCGAAGGACTCGCTCGTCCAGGCCAGCCTCTGGATCTCGCGGCCGGCCAGGTCGGGGCCGGGAACGACCAGCACGGCATCGGGAGCGACCGAGGCGATCGCCCCGGGGAGCCCGTCGGCGCGGCAGACCGCCGCCGCCTCCATCAGACCGCCGCTGAGCCGGTGGGTCCACTCCGGGATCGCGCCGGTGTCATGGGTGGCTTCCACGACGACGACCCGGAGCGGGTTGCGCGGCCGCGAGCTGAAGATGTAGCCCACCACCCGGAAGGCGAGCGCGGTCATCAGCCCGAGGATCGTCTGCGCGACCAGCTGCGCCTGCGGCAGCGCGACCACGGCGCCCAGCAACCAGGTCGCCATGCTCATCGCCATGAACGCCTTGAAGACCCCGGAGACCGTCGCGCGCAGGCGCTCGGCTCCCGGAAGGATCTTCGGTGCGGTCATCCGCGTCGTCAGGGCCCACGCCAGCCCCCACCCCAGCGCGTGGATGACCTCCTGCCCGAGAAGCAGAGGCGCCAGCGCCAGCACGGCCAGCCCGTCCAGCATCGATGCCTGCAACCGAAGGGAGGGTGCCTTCGGGGGCACCCTCCTCCGGGCGGCGTCGAGCGGGACTGCGGTGTCCACCGACGCCAGTTCGATCGTCATCTATCTCCCCCATTGGCCTGCGCTCCCGAACGCGACGATGCCTGCAGCCTGCGGGATCTCGCCGGGCCGTGGGGACGGATACCCCACCGGTTAGACCAAATGAGGGAACGTCACCGCACTGGTCCAGACCGGGCCAGGGCTCACTCCAGGGACTGCGGCGACCGCCAGCCGAGGCGGTGAGCGAGCCCGACCGCTGCGATCTGGGAGGTGACCTGGAGCTTGGCGAGGATCGACTTCACCTGCGTACGCACGGTCGCCTCGGAGACGACGCCGATGACGGCGATCTCGTGGACCGTGCGGCCGAGCATCAGATGGCCGAGCACCTGCGACTCGCGCTTGGTGAGCAGCTCGATGCGGCGGCTCAGCTCGGCGATCTCGTGCTGACGGTCGAACCAGATCCGGATCAGCCGCTCGCGGTCGCCGACCGCGAGGACACAGGCGCCCTGGTAGAGCCGTCTGACGGTGCCCAGGATCTCGCCGAGCGGGCGGGATTTGGACAGCACCGTCCGGGCACCGTTGCGGAGCGCCTGGCCCCAGCGTGCCTCCTCGACCGCACCGGTGACCACGACCACGTCGACACCCGCCTTGGCGAGCGGCTCGATGAGACGTACGCCGTCGCCGTAGCGTCCCAGGTCGAGGTCGAGAAGCACGACCTTCGGCTTGTTCCGGAGCACGACCGAGACCATCGTGGCGGTGGAGACGGGCTCGCTGGGCATCGGGACCCGACGTACGTCGTATCCCTCCATCGAGACCGCGAGCTCGAGCGACTCCGCGAAGAGGACGTGGTCCTCGACGATGACGACTCGGTACTGGCTACGCGGCGACTGCGTCATCGGAGGCGCCTTCCTTCTCTGCTCCGGATTCGGCTCCCCTGCTCACGGGACTGGGCTGGATCACCGCGCTGGGAAGGGAGACCACGAAGGTCGTACGCTCCGTGGCGGCGAGGTGGAGGGATCCACCCATCCGCTCGGCGACGGTGCGGGCCTCGTTGAGCCCGATCCCCTGGCCGGCCGAGTCCGGCCCCCGGACGCCCCAGTCGAAGATGCGTTCCCGCACCTCAGGGGCCACACCGGCACCGTCGTCAGAGACCTCGATCACGACCATCTGGCCGCTCTCGCCGGACTCGTGCCGAACCGTGACGTCGACAGCACCGGAACCGTGCTTGGCGGCGTTGTCGAGGAGGATGTTGACGATCTGCGAGGCCGCGTCCGTGCTCCCGGTCGCGAGCGCGTTGCTGGGCTCGTGGACGACGGTGGTGCCGCTGGCCTCGTGGGCCAGGGCGAGGTTGTGGAGCACAGCGTCGACGTCGATCACGCCGACGTCGACGGGCATCGTGTCGGCGCCGCCCCGGTGGGAGCTGACCAGACGCTCGAGGCGCCTGAGCTCGCTGCCCATCATGGTCATCATGGCGACGCGGCGCTCCGGGTCGAGGGTCTCCGAGTTGCACAGCAGCTCGCTGGCCGAGCGCACGCCGGCGAGGGTCGAGGTCACCTCGTGCATCCGGGCCCGCTGGAGACGCTGCGTCTCGCGGGCGCTGAGCAGGTCGTGGTAGATCTCGTCGGCCGCCTTCGCCTCCGCCGCGCACACGCGCCGGTAGATGCGTACCGCACCGTGAAGGAGGAACGCGGCTGCGGTCAGCGAGGTCGTGATGACGACCACCGGGAGGACCCAGAGGAGCTCGTCATGGGACCGGAAGGAGACCCAAGGGCCTTGAAGAACGGCGATGAGAAAGCTCTGGACGCCGATGAGCACGGCGGTCGTGGTTGCGTACGCGGTAGTTAACCAACCCGAGTTGATCCGCTTGAAGATGGACGTAGACATACTGCTCCCCAGGACGGGTCGGCCAGTGAGGTATGAGTCCCGATCGGGCCGTGTCCAGGCCCTTCTCCACCCAGCCCGAGCTTGTCGGGCCGTCCCAATTTGAATGATGTGACCGGTTCCTTCGCTGAAGGAAACGTAATCATCACGTTATCGTCGCGCGACCGCATTTCGGGCCAATACCGAGAATTGAGGACTCATAGAATTTCGGGGTCGTCCGCAACCTACATTGCGGGACACGTTGTCCCAGGTCATCCCCAAACTTGGGGCACTGTAGAACATGTTCCCGATACGCGTCTGTGACCAGCCAGAATGGCGGTACCCCCCGGGAGATCCGATGGGGCCGGAGACGACCGAACGGCGCGGCAGACATGGCAGGCTCGAGCGTACGACTCAGGGTCGCTGTCTCGGCGGACGAGACGATGACTCTCGACGCAGTGAGAGTGGTGCTCGAGGAGCACGGCATCACCGTGACGGCGACCGCTGACACCGGCGCGAATCCGGCCGATCTCCTCCGCGGTGACCCCGCAACCTGGCTGATGGTCTCCGACCTCGACGGCTGGGCCCAACTGGACCAGGTGTGCGCGTTGGTGCGCGGCGTGAGCCTGCCGGGGGTCGTGCTCACCACTGCTCCGCGCGGCGGCCTGTGGGGCGCGCTGCTCGAAGTCGGCGCGGTCGAGGTCCTGGCCGCCGACGCCGACTCCGACACGATCGAGGCCGCGCTGCGCGATGCCGCGGAGGGGCGCCGGGGCCAGTCACCGGCCGAGGTCGACGGGCTGGTCGCGCAATGGCACCTCATGCGCAGCGAGAGGGACCGGATGCGCCGCCTCGTCGGGTCGCTGACCGCGCGCGAGCACGAGGTGCTCGAGCTGCTCTACGAGGGAGCCACGGTCACCGAGATCGCGGCACGCTTCGGCGTGGCCCAGGCGACGGTACGTAGCCAGGTGAAGTCGATCCTGCGGAAGTTCGAGGTCGGTTCCCAGCTGGCTGCGGTCGCTGCGTACGACCGGTATCTGCAGCCTAGGAGTTGAACCGCTGCTGGGTCTTCTCCAGACCCTCGGTGATCAGCGTCTCGATGGCGTCCGCCGCGGTGTCGACCACGAACGGCAGCACCTTGCGCTCGGCGCTGGAGAAGTCGGAGAGCACGAAGTCGTGCACCTCCTGGCGTCCGGGCGGGCGGCCGATGCCGACACGCACCCGGTAGAAGTCGCCGGTGCCCAGGGAGGACCGCATCGACTTGAGGCCGTTGTGGCCGTTGTCGCCGCCACCCAGCTTGACCCGCATCGTGTCGAAGGCGATGTCGAGCTCGTCGTGGATGGCGATGACGTGGTCGGGCCGGACCTTGTAGAAGGTCGCGAGCGCCTTGACCGGCCCGCCGGACTCGTTCATGTAGGTCCGGGCACGGGCGAGCACGACGCGTGGGCCGGGCGCCCCAGGGCTGTGTCCATTTCTGAATCCCGCGAGGCGCCCTTCCACGACGTCAGCACGGCCGGACTTGTGGGCACGCCACTTGCTGTCCAGCCGGTTGGCCAGCTCGTCGGTGACGAGATAGCCGATGTTGTGACGGTGCCCGGCGTACGTCGGCCCGGGGTTGCCCAGGCCGACGATCAGCCAGACGCCGTCGGTCACCGAGTCGGTCACCGGTGGGTCACTCGCCCTCGGTGGCCTCAGTCTCGGCGGACTCGCCCTCGGCGGACTCCTCGCCCTCGGCGGCGGGCTCCTCGATGGTGCGAGCCTCGGTGATGTTGACGACGAGGGTCTCCGGGTCGGTCACCAGGGTGGTGCCCTGGGGCAGCTCGACCTGGCCGGCCAGGATCTGGGTGCCGATCTCGAGACCCTCGATGTTGATCTCGAGGCTCTCCGGCACGTGGGTGGCCTCGGCCTCGACGGTCAGGGTGTTGGCGTCGGTGACGACCATGGTGCCGGACGCGGCGTCGCCCACGACGTTGACGACGATGTCGACGGTGACCTTCTCGCCCACGCGGACGGCGACGAAGTCGACGTGCTCGATGACACGGCGGACGTCGTCGACCTGGACCTGCTTGGTGAGGGCCAGCTGCTTCTTGCCCTCGATGTCGAGCTCGAGGAGGGCGTTCGCACCGTGGTGCTTGAGCGCCATCATGGTGGCGTGACCCGGCAGGGTCAGGTGGATCGGGTCCTCGCCGTGGCCGTAGACGACCGCCGGGATCTTGTTCTCACGGCGGATGCGGCGAGCGGCACCCTTGCCGAACTCGGTGCGCTTCTCGGCGACGATCTTCTCGCTGGACATGCGTTGAACTCCTCGATGAGTGGTGCTGACGTCAATGGCGCCCGGCAGGTCCAACGAAGGCCGTGCGACGAAGGCACGGCGCCTCTGCGAAGAGACGTCCACCTTGTCGATCACGGAGCGCACTACGCTCCCTCGCCGAGGCAACTGCCACAGCCTATCCCCGGATCTCGCTCACAGCGAAATGCGCGCGCGTGCTGACCTGCGAGGACGTACGTTGGGGGCCGTGTCCCTCACCCTCGACGAGGCCCGCCTGCGGGCCGGTGCGCTCAGCTCCCTGTCCTACTCCCTCGACCTCGACCTCACCGGCCTCGACACCTTCCGCAGCCATACCCGGGTCAGGTTCCGGTCCACAGAGGCCGAGACGTTCCTGGAGTTGAAGGGGGCGCTGTCGGTGTCGACGGTCGTCAACGGGGAGGCCGTCGAGGCGGCCTACGACGGCGGGCGGGTGGCTCTGACCGGGTTGTCGACCGATGAGGTCAACGCCGTGGAGGTGATCGCGACACTGCCCTACACGACCGACGGCGACGGGATGCACACGTTCACCGACCCCGCCGACGGGTCGCGCTACGTGTCGGCCTACCTGGGCATGGACAACGCCTCGAAGGTCTTCGCCTGCTTCGACCAGAACGATCTCAAGGCCTCGTTCGCGGTCTCGGTCACCGCCGACCCGGCCGACACCGTCCTCGCCAACGGGGCCGTCGTCTCGCGCGACGCGGGTCGCTGGGTCTTCGCACCCACTCCCCCGATCCCGCCGGCGCTGCTCGTCGTGGCGGCCGGCCGGTGGCACTCGGTGCGCTGGTCACATGAAGGGCTGGAGTTCGGCTGGCACGCCCGGCGGTCGCTGGCGGCGGAGCTGGACCGGGATGCGGCCGAGCTGCGGCGTACGACCGAAGCCTGTTTCGCCCACTACGCCGACCTCATCGACGAGCCCTACCCGTTCGACTCCTACGACCAGGTCTTCGTGCCCGGGCTCAACTGGGGCGCCCAGGAGATGCCGGGGTGCGTGACCTACCGCGACGAGCTGCTGCCGCGCGGCGCGATCACCGACACCCAGCGCGCGATCCGCGCGGTGATCATCGCCCACGAGATGTCGCACATGTGGTTCGGCGACTCGATGACGATGACCTGGTGGGAGGACACCTGGCTGCAGGAGTCGTTCGCCGACTACATGGGCTACCGGGTGGCCGAGGCGGGGGCCGGGTTCGCGGACCTGCGGGTCGAGGTGGAGGTGCGGAGCAAGCCGTGGGGCTATCGCTCCGATGCGCGCCGCTCGACCCACCCGGTCGCTCCCCTGGCCACCGACGTACCCGACGTGGACACCGCCGCCACGATCTTCGACGGCATCTCCTACGCCAAGGGCGGCGCCTGCCTGGTGCAGCTCGCCTTCTGGCTGGGTGACGAGGAGTTCATGGCCGGGGTCAACCGTCACCTGACCCGCTTCCGCTTCGCCAACGCGACCCTGGACGACTTCGTCGAGTCGCTCGCGGCGGGCTCGTCGAAGGACGTACGCGGCTGGGTGGACGCCTGGTTGCGGCGGCCGGGCTTCGACACCCTGACCGTGCGGCGTTCCGGAGACGTGCCCGTGCTCGAGCGCGAGGGAAGCCGACCGCACGCGTTCACGGTCGCCGCCTACGACTCCGCGCTCCGGCTCGTCGGCCGCAAGCGGGTCGAGCTGGGCGCCGAGCCGGTGCGGCTGCCGGAGTTCGCCGGGCTCGTGGTCGTGCCCAACGCGGGCGGTGAGACCTTCGCCGGCCTCCGCCTCGACCCCGAGTCCTGGGGCTCGCTCTCCGGCGGACTGTCCCGGATCGAGGACCCGCTCGTCCGCGCGGTGCTCTGGTCCTCCGCCGCGCTCCTGGTGCGTTCGCGCGACCTGTCGGCCGATGACTTCCTCGACCTGGTCGAGGCCCACCTGCCCACGGAGACCCGCCCCGACATCATCGAGGGCGTGCTCTCGGAGGCCCGGTCCGTGGTGATCCCGCACCGGGTGCCGGCCGCCCGAGCAGCCGGTGCGGTGGCACGGGTCGCCGCCGCGGCAGCCGCCGGCCTGAAGGCCTCCACCGACGACGACGAGCAGCGGGCCTTGGCCTGGGCCGCGGCGCTGGCCGCGACCAGCGCGGACGCCGGGCTGCTCCGCGGCTGGCTCGACGACGACCGGATCGCCGCAGGTGTCCCCGTGCTGCCGACCACCCGCTGGGAGGCTGTCGTGCGCCTCGCCTCGCTCGGCGAGGCCGACGCGCGCTTCATCGCGGCCGAGCGCGACCGTGACGGCACCGTCGAGGGAGACCTCGGTGCGCTCCGGGCCCTCGCCGCCCGGCCGTCGACGATCGCCAAGGAGGCTGCCTGGGAGGCGATGCTCGCCCCCGATGTCGACAACCGTCGGTTCGGTGCGCTGGCCTCGGGGTTGTGGGTCGCCGAGCAGGCCCATCTGCTGCGTCCCTACGTCGAGGCCTATCTCGCCGAGGCGCCGAAGCTCGCCACCCGCGGGCAGGCCTTCGCTCAGGAGGTCGGTCGCGCCTTCCCGCGGATCGCTCTCGATCCTGAGCAGCTCGACGGCCTGCGGGCGGCCTTGGCCGACGGCGTACCCACGATCCTGCGGCGCTCCTGGGAGGACCACTTCGACGACCGCGCATAATGCCCATTAGCCTCTAGTCGCCTTCGACCCCACTACTGAGGACGGCCATGAAGAAGTCGCGCGTCTGGCTCGGCATCGGGATCGCGTTCGTCGTGCTCGTCGCCGCCGTCACCGGCACCGGCTGGTATCTCGCCCACCGGCTCGATCGCCAGGTGCGGAACGTCGATGTCTTCGCAGGTCTCGAGGAGCGTCCCGAGCCGGCCGGCGCCGCTGCAGGGGCGATGAACATCCTGCTGCTGGGCACCGACGGCCGCACCGGCGGCGAAGCCACCACGGGTAGCGACGCCACCGGATCGTGGACGCCCGGCGAGCAGCGTGCCGACACGATGATGCTGCTCCACCTCAGCGCGGACCGTCGCTCGGCCTCCGTGGTGTCGATCCCGCGGGACTCGTGGGTGCGGATCCCCGGCCACGGCAAGGCCAAGGTCAACGCCGCCTTCTCCCAGGGTGGGCCGCGACTCAGCGTGCAGACGGTCGAGAAGCTCACCGGCGTACGCATCGACCACGTCGCCTGGGTCGACTGGGCCGGCTTCGAGGAGATCGGTGACCTCCTCGGCGGCGTCGAGGTCTACATCCCCGAGACCGTCCACGACTCCGCGCGCCACCGCACCTGGACCAAGGGCACCCACCTGCTCAGCGGCGAGGAGGCGCTCCTCTACGTACGCCAGCGCTACGGCCTCCCCGGCGGCGACCTGGACCGGGTCAAGCGTCAGCAGTACGTGCTGCGCTCGATCCTCCGCGGTCTGCGGGAGAGCGTCGACCCGAAGAACCCCAAGAAGGCCTACGACCTCCTCGACATCATCACTCGCCACCTCACCGTCGACTCCGGCTTCTCCGGCAGCGACCTCCGCAGCCTGGCCCTCGACCTCGCCCGGATGCCGTCCTCGGACCTGACCTTCTTCACCGCGCCGGTCGCCGGACTGGGCAAGGAGGGTTCCCAGAGCGTGGTCCATCTCGATATGCGCGAGGGGCGTCGGCTGTGGGCCGCCGTGCGTGAGGATGCTGTGGGTGAGTGGCTGGCCGAGAATCCTGGGGTTGTCACCGGGAAGACTGTGAGCTGAGGTTTCTTCGGGCCGGTGGGCGGGATCAGGTGCGGCCGGTGAAGCGGATCCGTCCGTCCGGTAAGCGCTCGTACCCGTAGTTCGGGTCGTGGATGCGGCGGTGGTCGCGTGGGCACAGCAGGATCATGTTCGCGAGGTCGGTTCTGCCGCCTTCGGCCCAGGGGTTCAGATGGTGGGCTTCGGTCCAGGCGGCTGGGGCGTCGCAGTCTTCTGCTTGGCAGCACTTGTCCCGTAGGCGGAGTGCGCGGTGTTGGACCGGGTGGGCCAGGCGTGCGGTGCGGCCGAGGTCGAGGATCTCGGAATCGGTGCCGAGGACCACAGGGATGAGGTCGGCGTTGCAGGCCATCCGTCGGGCTTCGGCTGCGGTGACCTGGTCGCCGTCGAACCCGAGGGCTGCGGTGCCGAGATCAGCACGGAGGTCGTCGATGCTCATCGTGATGAACACCGTCGTCGCGTGACCACCGTGTCGGGGCAGGTTCTCCACGTCGTAGGTCTCCACGATCCGCGCGAACGCCTGACCGAGGAGCCGGTCATACGGGATGTGACGGCCCTTGTCGTGAGCTGACCACTTCCTCGGCTGCGCCAACGAGTCCAGCATCGTGCGCAACCGGAGCCCGGCCGCGCGGGAGACCCGGGCGTGAATGTCGATGGTGCCGTCGCCGTTGTCACGCGTAGAGAAGAACGTCCGCCGGGCGGCGAGTTCCTCCTCCCGCTGGAGGGCTTTGGCTTCGGCGGCTTCGAACCGTTCGGGGTCGACCTCGGCCAGGATCCGTTTGCCGATGTTTTTGAGCTCGTTGGCGGTGTGCTGGGTGGCGTACTCGACCAGCAGCTTCTCTGCCAGGACGAGGTCCTCGACACTGGCGGCCGGGTCGGCCTCGACAGCATCGAGTGCGCGGGTGATCACGTGGGCCTTGGCCTGGGAGACCACACCTTCGGCGAGGCCGGCGGCGACGAGGTCGTACTTCGCAACATTGGCGGCGAGTTTGATTTGCGAGCGGGCTTCGGCCTTGTCGACGAGCAACTCGGTCAGCATCCACCCCGAAGCATCCTTGGCGCCGGTCTCCTCGGCGATATCCCCAGCCACAGCCAGGACCCGGAGTTTCAGGGCGGCCTGCTGGGCCTGAAGCTTCTCCAGCCGCTCGAGGAGGTCTTTCTTCTGTCCGGTGCGCCAGTAGATGGGGTCGGTCGACAACAGCTGTTGGATGGCGTTCTCGATGGACTGCAGGGCGGCGTCGATCGCGTCACTGGGATTGGTGCCCCAGTCGTCGATGTCGCGCCCGAGACTCATCGCAGTTCCTTCCGGGAGTGCGTCCTGACGCTCGATATTATACGCGACGACACCCCAAGAAGTCACCTGTTTCCGCAGGTCATCACTGACTTTCGCGGTGAGCGAACGGCCTCTTCTTTCGTTGACACACCCGGGCCGCCGCCCCGATAGCCAGCCAAATCTTTTCTCGACGGGGCCCGGTGTCAAGGACCGCGAAGCGGCCGGCGTAGCCGGCGGCCGAAGGCCGTCCTTTACTCCGGGTGCCGTCGAGAAGACCCTCAAA
This sequence comes from Nocardioides sp. CCNWLW239, assembly GCF_037137035.1. Taxonomy (NCBI): domain Bacteria; kingdom Bacillati; phylum Actinomycetota; class Actinomycetes; order Propionibacteriales; family Nocardioidaceae; genus Nocardioides; species Nocardioides sp. CCNWLW239. The sequence goes on from NZ_JBBBNW010000001.1 coordinate 298,883, forward strand.
GAAGGGTCGGCGGCCCCCAACCCACCAAAATCCTCCCAGCAGGGACAAGTCAAAAGGCCTCGACAACCATTCACCCCAGAGACCGCAACCGACCATCCAGAGCACTCATGAGCGAAGCAACCCGGCTCCGCCCAGAAGGCACGACGGGATACCGCAAGAGCACCCCGACAAGCTCAGGAGTCGCCCGCGCAACAGCACGATCCAAGGACGCAGATGCTGCCTCAGGCGACCCCGGGTCCACGAGCTCCGCGATCCGGGCGACGCTTGCGGAGGCACGCAGGATGTGGCCGACCTGGGCGGCATCGGCGAGCGGGTGAAGGTAGGCGGCCGAGGCGGCGTCGCCGGCGCTGCGGGCAGCGAGCCGGGCGACCTCCGACGGCGCCGACTTCGCGGCACGGTGAGCGTCCAGGGAGGTGACGCGCTGCAGCTTCGTACGCCGCGCACCGCCGACGAACTCCCAGGCCGCGTCCAGGGCACGCCGAGGCCGGGGATCGTCGGGACATACCGCCTCGAACTCCGGCAGGACCTCTGCGGCGGACTCCGCGACGTAGCGGGCGACGACCCGCAGATCCTCTTCCGTCAGCTCGAAGTCACCGGCCACGAGAAGCCGAGCGTCAGGCGTGACCGTCGAACATCGAGGTCACCGAGCCGTCCTCGAACACCTCGCGGATCGCGCGCGCCAGCATGGGCGCGATGGAGAGCGTGGTGAGCTTGTCGAACTGCTTCTCCTCCGGCACCGGGAGGGTGTTGGTGATGACGACCTCGATGGCGGTGGAGTTCTTCAGCCGGTCGACGGCCGGGTCGGAGAGGATCGCGTGGGTGGCGCAGATGATCACGCCGGCGGCGCCGTCGGCCATGAGCGCGTCGGCGGCCTTCACGATCGTGCCACCGGTGTCGATCATGTCGTCGGTCAGGATGCAGATGCGGTCCTTGACCTCGCCCACGACGCGGTTGGCGACGGTCTCGTTGGGACGGTTGATGTCGCGGGTCTTGTGGATGAACGCCAGCGGCGCGCCCCCGAGCCGGGCGGCCCAGCGCTCGGCGACCTTGATCCGGCCGGCGTCGGGCGAGACGACGGCGAGCGGCTGCGACCCGTATTTGTCCTTGATGTAGTCGGTCAGCAGCGGCAGCGCCATCAGGTGGTCGACCGGGCCGTCGAAGTAGCCCTGGAGCTGGTCGGCGTGGAGGTCGACGGAGATGATCCGGTCCGCCCCCGCGGTCTTGAACATGTCGGCGACGAGACGGGCCGAGATCGGCTCGCGACCGCGGTGCTTCTTGTCCTGGCGGGAGTAGCCCCAGAACGGCATCACGACGGTGATCCGCTTGGCCGAGGCCCGCTTCAGCGCGTCGACCATGATCAGGTGCTCCATGAGCCACTGGTTGATCGGCGCCGTGTGCGACTGGATCACGAAGGCGTCCGAGCCGCGCACCGACTCCTCGTAGCGTACGTAGATCTCGGAGTTGGCGAAGTCATAGGCCGAGGTCGGCGTCAGCTTCGTCCCGAGGAGGTCAGCGACCTCCTCGGCGAGGACCGGGTGAGCCCGGCCGCTGAAGAGCATCATCTGCTTCTCGGTGGTGCGCTTGGTCATGTGCTGGCTCCTACCCCCGGGGTCACTGCACTTGGATTCTCCATCAACTACGCCGCCGGACCCAACCCCCGGCGTCACTCACCCGTCGTCGAGGGTTCACCGAGGATGGGTACGCCCGCTTCGAGCGCCTCCTCGGCCGCGGCCGCCTGCGGCGTACCTGCCCTCCGGGCCAGCGCCCAGCCTTCGATGATCCGCTGCTGACCTGCGGAGACCGCCAGCGCACCGGGCGGCACGTCGTCGCGGATCAGGGCCTCGCCGCCGGTCGCCGCGCCGTCGCCGACGACCACCGGCGCGACGAAGGTCACACCTGATCCCGACTTCACGTGGCGTCCGATCCGGGTCTTGTGCTTGTTGACCCCGTCGTAGTTGGCGAAGATCGTGCCGGCCCCGATGTTCGTGCCCTCACCGATGGTCGCGTCGCCGACGTAGGACAGGTGCGGCACCTTGGCGCCGGGGCCGATGGTCGAGTTCTTGACCTCGACGAACCCACCGATCTTGCCCTCCTCGCCGAGCACCGTGCCCGGGCGCAGGTAGGAGAACGGCCCGACCTCGGCGCCTGGTCCGACGACGGCCAGCTCTGCCTGCGTACGCACCACCCGGGCGCCGTGGCCGACCTCGGTGTCCTTCAGCGTGCAGTCGGGACCGACCACCGCGTCCTCGTCGATCCGGGTGGCACCGATGAGCTGGGTGCCGGGCAGGATGGTGACGTCGGGCGCGAGCTCGACGTCGGCATCGATCCAGGTCGTGGCCGGGTCCATCACCGTGACCCCGTCCTTCATCCACCGGGTCACGATCCGCTCGTTGAGGATCTTCCCGAGCGCGGCGAGCTGGGCCCGATCGTTGGCGCCCTCGGCCTCGGTGACGTCGTCGAGAACGTACGCGTCCACGCCCAGCCCGTCGGAGACCGCCAGCGCGATCGCGTCGGTGAGGTAGAACTCCTTCTTGGCGTTGTCGTTGCCGATCCGGGGCAGCACGTCGGCCAGGAACGCCCCGTCGAAGGCGATGATCCCCGAGTTGATCTCGGTGATCGCCCGTTCCTCGTCGGTCGCGTCCTTCTCCTCGACGATCCCGCTGACGCCCGCGTCGCCTCGCAGGATCCGGCCGTAGCCGAACGGCTCCGGGACGATCCCGCTCAGGATCGTCGCCGCCCGGCCGGCGGCCTCGTGGTCGGCCACCAGCGCCCGCAGCGACTCTCCGCGCAGCAGCGGCGTGTCGCCGTACGTCACCACGACCGTCCCCGCCGAGACCGAGGCCGTGTCGACCGCCATCCGCACCGCGTGCGCCGTGCCGAGCTGCTCGTCCTGGACGGCGATCACGGCCTCGGGGAGGATCTCGGCGATGTGCGGCTCGACCAGCTCCCGCTGGTGTCCCACGACCGCGACGACCCGGGAAGCGCCGGCCTCCGAGACCGCGGCCAGGACGTGGCCCACCAGACTCCGGCCCGCGATCTGGTGGAGCATCTTGGGAGTCTTGGACTTCATCCGGGTGCCGCCACCGGCGGCCAGCACGATCACGGTGAGCTCGCTCATGCCGCCGCCTCCGTAGGGCAGACCGAAGAATACGGACGCGGCGGCCTGAGGCCGGTTGTCGCTCGCTGTCGCTCGCTCATGCCGCCGCCTCCGTAGGGCAGACCGAAGAATACGGACGCGGCGGCCTGAGGCCGGTTGTCGCTCGCT
>NZ_JBBBNW010000001.1:302247-1256183 GCF_037137035.1 Nocardioides sp. CCNWLW239
GTCGCTCGCTCATGCTGCCTCAGTCTAGGGTCCCGGGCCCGAGGCTCCCGACGGGGTCAGCGCACCCGTTCCTCGGCGGCGTTGAGGACACCGATGATCTGGTCGTAGTCGCCGCGCACCTCGGCGTACCGCAACAGCTTGACCTGCTCCACGAGCACCTCGTGAGCCTCGGGATCGGCCTCCAGGAGCGCCATCACCTCGTCGACGTACGCGTCGAGCGGCATCGCGTGCTCGGAGCTCTCGTGCCCCGGCATGAGGGTGGTCCGGACCGCCGGCGGGACGAGCTCGGTGACCTGGATCCCGATCGGCGCCAGCTGCATCCGGATCGACTCGGTGAGCTGGTGGATGGCCGCCTTGGTCGCGTTGTAGGTGGGCGTGAACCGCAGCGGCGTGTGGGCCAGCCCCGAAGAGACGGTGAGGATCGTGGCGCCGGGGCGCGTGCGGAGGTGCGGCACCAGCGCGTCGACGAGCCTGATCGGGCCGAGCAGATTGGTCACCACAGTCTCCTCGGCATCAGCGAGGAAGCCCGGCGTGGTCCAGTCCTCCAGGCGCATGATCCCGGCCATCGTGACGAGCACGTTCAGGTCCGGGAAGCGGCCGACCACGTCGGCGGTCGCCTCCGCGATAGAGGCGGCGTCGGCGGTGTCGATGCGGACGGTTTCGAAGCCGTGCACCTGGGCGAGCTCGGCGAGCAGCGACGTACGCCGCCCGCCGATGATCACGGTGTTCCCTCGCGCCTTCAGGCGGAGGGCGAGAGCGAGGCCGATCCCGGAGGTCGCGCCGGGGATGAAGATGGTGTTTCCGGTGATGTTCATGCCTCCACCCTGCGGCGCCGGATCCGGCCGCGGGAGAGACCCGACGATCGTAGGACCGGCGATCCCTGGTTGCGCACGAGGCCACGCCGCATGATGGATGCCATGGACCGTGCCTCGCTCGCCGACTTCCTCCGACGCCGCCGGGAGGCGCTCCGCCCGCAGGACGTCGGCCTGGTCGCCGGACCGCGCCGACGCACACCCGGCCTGCGCCGTGAGGAGGTCGCCGCGCTGACCGGGATGTCGACCGACTACTACGTACGCCTCGAGCAGCAGCGCGGCCCGCAGCCCTCCGACCAGATGCTGTCGGCGCTCGCCCGGACGCTGCGGCTCACCGTCGACGAACGTGATCATCTCTACCGGCTGGCCGGTCACCACGCGCCGCGGCGTACGTTCGAGGACCGCCACGTCACACCCGCGCTGCTGCGCGTGCTGGACCGGCTCGAGGACACCCCGGCGATGATCATGTCGGCGCTCGGCGAGACGCTGGTCGCCAATCGGCTCGCGATCACGATCTTCGGGGACCGGCCGGCGTTGACCGGCTGGGACCGGTTCGAGGCCTATCGCTGGTTCACCGATCCCTCGACCCGTGGGGTCTACCCGCCGGAGTTTCACCAGACCCATGGCCGCGGCCTGGTCGCATCGCTGCGGATGGCCCACGGCGCCCTCGGCGAGCGGTCCCGCGCCGGTGATCTCGTCCGGCTCCTCAGCACCCGGTCCGAGGAGTTCCGCGACCTGTGGGAGCGCCACGAGGTGACGCACAGGTTCGAGGACCACAAGACGCTGCTGCACCCGCAGGTCGGCCGCATCGACGTCGACTGCCAGATCCTGTCCACCCAGGACCAGAGTCAGGTGCTGCTGGTGCTGACACCGGTGCCCGGCAGCGAGGCCGAGGAGAAGATCCGGCTGCTCTCGGTCCTCGGCCACGAGCAGTTCAGCACCCCGTAGCGCGGCAGCATCTAGACCGGCAGTCCCTTGCCCACGTCGAGGACGAGGACCGCCATGTCGTCCGACGGTGGCGTGGTGGAGAAGTCGGTGACCGCGCGCAGCAGTCGGTCGGCGACCACCTGAGCCCCGGTGCCGATGCCGGCGGCGAGGACGGCCTCGACCCCGGCCTCCTCGAACATCGGCTCCCCCGCACGCCGCTCGAGCACACCGTCGGTGACGACGACGAACCGGTCGCCGCGGGTGACCGTCACCTCCTCCTCGATGTAGTCGACCGCGTCGATCACGCCGAGGAGCGGCTGCGGCCGCCCGACCCGACGTGCCGCCACACCGGGCCGGGCGCGAGTGACCAGGAACGGCGGCGGATGGCCGGCACAGACGAGCCGCAGCCGGAACCGGGACGCGGTGGTGACCTGGATCGTCCCGCACACCATCGTCAGGAACCGACCCCGCGAGCCCTCGTCGCAGATCGCGGCGTTGAGGCGTTCCAGGGTCGGCGCGATCGGGATGCCGGCCCGCATCAGCGCCCGCACCGTGTGGCGCGACATCCCGGCGACCGCGGCCGCCTCCGGCCCGACTCCGCACACGTCTCCCACCATGAAGCCCCAGCGGCCACCGCCCAGCGCGAAGATGTCGTAGAAGTCGCCGCCCGCGTCGTTGAACTCGCCCGTCGGCTCGTAGCCCACCCCGATGTCGACGCCGGGGATCTCCGGCAGCACCGCCGGCAGCAGGCTGCGCTGCAGCGACTGGCCGATCTCGTGGAGCTCGGTGTGGGCGCGGGCGTTGTCGATGGCCAGCGCCGCTCGACGCGCCACCGACTCCGCCACCAGCAACCGCTCGCGGCGCAGCGGCTCACCGGCGGGCCGGCCGAGGGTGAGCCAGCCGATGATCCGGTTGCGCGCCTCCAGCGGCAGGATCGCGACCTCACCCGGGAAGTCGGGCTCGGCAGGGGCCACCCGGCCATCCGGTGCGGCCTTCTCCAAGGCGTCCTGCACGGCGTCGAGCTGGTGCTCGTCGGCGTGCCAGGCGAACTGGAGCCGAGGCTGGTCGCGGGCGTCGTTGAGGTAGATGCCGCACCACGTCGCCAGCCGCGGCACGATGATCTGCCCGGTCATCACCGTCGTCGCCTCCAGGTCCAGCGACGCGGCCAGCATGACGCTGGACTCCCCCAGGAACGAGAGCCAGGCGCGGCGCTCGCTGTCGGAGGCCCTGGTCGCGGCGCGGTCGACGCTCGGGGCGGCCCAGTCGGCGACCCGCTGGAGCCGCGCGCCGTCCTCGGTCGTGAAGCTGCCCGGGGCGGCCCGTCCGATCGCCAGCGTCCCGATCACGCGCCCGTCGAAGGCCACCGGCGCCGTCACCAGCGAGCGCAGGTCGAGCTCCCTGAGCAGCTCGACCGGGGTCGCCCGCAGATCGCTGATCGACAACGGCCGGAACGAGGCCTGCAGACCCGGTGCACCGGTCTCACCGCGACGTACGCGCCGCCCCTGGATCGGCACCGCGGACCCGCTCGTGGCCGCCACCACGAACCGGTCCTCCATCTCGTCCTCGAGCAGCAGGTAGGCAGCATCGGCGCCGAACCGGTCGCGGGTCTGCTCCACGACCAGCTCGAGCATGTCCGCGAGCGGCAGCTGGTTGAGGGCCAGCCCGCTCAGTCCCAGCGGATCCTCGCCTGCGGCAGAGGCGGTCCCGCGGCGGCGTACGTCCTGGTCCTCGGGGCCGTCACCGGCGGGCGCCTCGACGCCGAGAGTCTCCTCGACCAGCGCGAACGCCGCCCACACCCGCTTGTGGTCCTTGCGGTATTCCACACCCCACGCCGTGGACAGCGCCGAGGTGATGAGGAGACCGCGGCCGTGCTCGCCGGCACCGGGGCGGGCGTTGGCCCCGACCGGGAGCACCCGGGTGGGGTGCTGGTCGAACACGTCGATGCGGAGCCGGTCCTCCTCGCGGACGACCGCCACCGTCATCGGGGTGCCGGCATGGGTCACCGCGTTGGTCACCAGCTCGCTGGTGAGCAGCACGGCGTCGTCGAGGAGGTCGTCGAGGCCCCATTCGGCCAGCACGGTCCGGGCGAAACGGCGCGCTTCGGAGACCGACGTGGGTGCCGGTTCGAAGGTGCGCGAGAGCGACTTGACTCCGGTGCTCATGGCCACCGCCGATTCTGCACCCGTTTGGCGTCGGAATGGGACCGATCGGCCGAAGGCCGCGGTGCACAGGTCAAGGAATTACCAGAATCGGTGGTGAACGTTCGTTTGCGAGCCGCAGCAGGATGATCAGTGCGACACTGCAGCAGACGCGCGAATCAGCGCGAGAGGAGGCGAGATGCCCTCATCGCCGGGCACATCGGCGGATGCATCGGCCAGCACCACGCTCCCCGAGCAGGTGCCGGTCGATCCGATCGCGCTGCGCCGACTCAGAGACAGCATGACCGCGATGCGCGACGGCGTCTTCACGGGGCGCCTCGAGCCCATCGACGGCCCGCTCGGCGAACTCGCCTCCCTCCACAACGAGATCGCCGAACGACTGAGCCACCTGAGCGGCGAGCTCGCCCGCGTACGCCGCGAGGCCGGTCGCGACGGGCATCACGACGAGCGACTCCGGCCGAGCGTCGGCGGCGGTGCCTGGGCAGGTGCCGTCGAGGACGCCAACAACCTGGTCGCCGATCTGGCCCGCCCGACGGCCGACGTCGCCCGGGTCGTCGCCGCGGTCTCCGCGGGTGACCTCACCCAGACGATGGCCGTACGTCACGGCAGCCGCGCCCTCAAGGGCGACCCGCTGCTGGTCGCGAAGAGCGTGAACGGCCTGGTCGCCCAGCTCGCCACGATCACCGAGGAGATCGCCCGGGTCACCCGCGAGGTCGGCACCGAGGGCAAGCTCGGCGGACGCGCCCGCGTGCGCAACGCCTCCGGCACCTGGCGGGACCTGATCGACGCGGTCAACACGATGTCCTCGCGCCTGACCGCCCAGGTCCGCGACATCGCCGAGGTCACCACCGCCGTCGCCAACGGCGACCTGTCCCGCACGGTCACCATCGAGGTCTCCGGCGAGATGGCGCAGCTCAAGGACACCGTCGACCGGATGGTCGGCCAGCTCTCGTCCTTCGCCGCCGAGGTCACCCGCGTCGCCCGCGAGGTCGGCACCGAGGGCCGGCTGGGCGGCCAGGCCGACGTGCGCGGTGTCTCCGGCACCTGGCGCGACCTGACCGACTCGGTCAACACGATGGCCTCCAACCTGACCTCCCAGGTGCGTGGGATCTCCTCGGTCGCCAAGGCGGTCGCCCGCGGCGACCTCTCGCAGCAGATCACCGTCACCGCGCGCGGTGAGGTCGCCGAGCTCGCCGAGACGCTCAACTCGATGACCGCCACGCTGCAGACCTTCGCCGACGAGGTCACCCGCGTCGCCCGCGAGGTCGGCACCGAGGGCCGCCTCGGCGGCCAGGCCGAGGTCCCCGGCGTCGCCGGCCGGTGGAAGGACCTCACCGACTCGGTGAACTCGATGGCGTCCAACCTGACCAACCAGGTCCGCGACATCGCCCAGGTCACCACCGCCGTGGCCGGCGGCGACCTGTCGCAGAAGATCACCGTCGACGTACGCGGCGAGCTGGCCGAGCTCAAGACCACCGTCAACACCATGGTCGACCAGCTCTCCGCCTTCGCCGACGAGGTGACGCGTGTGGCCCGCGAGGTCGGCACCGAAGGCATGCTGGGCGGCCAGGCCGAGGTGCCCGGCGTCGGTGGTCGCTGGAAGGACCTCACCGACTCCGTCAACTCGATGGCGAGCAACCTGACCAACCAGGTCCGCAACATCGCCCAGGTCACCACCGCCGTCGCCGGCGGCGACCTCTCCCAGAAGATCACCGTCGACGTACGCGGCGAGCTCGCCGAGCTCAAGACCACCGTCAACACCATGGTCGACCAGCTCTCCGCCTTCGCCGACGAGGTCACCCGCGTCGCCCGTGAGGTCGGTGGCGAGGGCCAGCTCGGCGGCCAGGCAGCGGTGCCCGGTGTCTCCGGCACCTGGCGCGACCTGACCGACTCGGTGAACTTCATGGCCGGCACGCTGACCGCCCAGGTCCGCAACATCGCCCAGGTCACCACGGCGGTGGCCCGCGGTGACCTGAGCCGGCAGATCACCGTCGACGCCCGCGGCGAGATCCTCGAGCTCAAGTCGACCATCAACACCATGGTCGACCAGCTCTCCTCCTTCGCCGACGAGGTGACCCGTGTGGCCCGCGAGGTCGGCACCGAGGGCCGCCTCGGCGGTCAGGCCGACGTCCACGACGTCTCCGGCACCTGGAAGGACCTCACCGACTCGGTGAACTCGATGGCGTCCAACCTGACCTCCCAGGTCCGCAACATCGCCCAGGTCACCACCGCCGTCGCCCGCGGCGACCTCACCCAGAAGATCACCGTCGACGCCCGCGGCGAGATCCTCGAGCTCAAGTCGACCATCAACACCATGGTCGACCAGCTCGGGTCGTTCGCCGACGAGGTCACCCGCGTCGCCCGCGAGGTCGGCACGGAAGGTGCGCTCGGCGGCCAGGCGCAGGTGCCCGGCGTCGCCGGCACCTGGCGCGACCTGACCGTCTCGGTGAACTCGATGGCGTCCAACCTGACCAACCAGGTCCGCAGCATCGCCCAGGTCTCCAAGGCGGTCTCCCAGGGCGACCTGTCGCAGAAGATCTCCATCGAGGCCCGCGGCGAGGTGGCCGCCCTGGCGGGCACCTTGAACGCGATGGTCGACACCCTGCGTACGTTCGCCGACGAGGTCACCCGCGTCGCCCGCGAGGTCGGCACCGAGGGGTCGCTGGGCGGCCAGGCGCACGTACGCGGCGTGGCCGGCACCTGGAAGGACCTCACCGACTCGGTGAACTCGATGGCGTCCAACCTGACCTCCCAGGTCCGCAACATCGCCCAGGTCACCACCGCCGTCGCCCGCGGCGACCTCACCCAGAAGATCACCGTCGACGCCCGCGGCGAGATCCTCGAGCTCAAGTCCACGGTCAACACCATGGTCGACCAGCTCTCCTCCTTCGCCGACGAGGTCACCCGCGTCGCCCGCGAGGTCGGCACCGAGGGCAAGCTCGGCGGCCAGGCCGAGGTCGCCGACGTCTCCGGCACCTGGCGCGGCCTGACGGAGAACGTCAACCAGCTCGCCTCGACGCTGACCACGCAGCTGCGCGCGATCGCCGAGGTCTCCGCCGCGGTGACCCAGGGAGACCTGAGCCGGCAGATCACCGTCGGTGCCGCCGGCGAGGTCGCCGACCTGAAGGACAACCTCAACGAGATGATCGACTCGCTGCGGGAGACCACCAAGGCCAACGAGGACCAGGACTGGCTCAAGACCAACCTGGCCCGGTTCACCGGCCACATGCAGGGCGGTCGTGACCTCCTCGAGGTCGCCCGGCTGATCGTCTCCGAGCTCACCCCGCTGGTCGGCGCCCAGCAGGGCTCGATCTTCCTCACCGACCAGACCTCCGAGCACGGCGGCCCGAAGGTGCTGCGCCGGATCGCCTCCTACGGCTACCAGCCGAGCCCGGACGTGCCCGACGTCTTCGCCGTCGGCGAGGGCCTGGTCGGGCAGGCCGCCTACGACCGCCAGCCGATCGTCGTACGCGACGTGCCGCCCGGCTTCCTGCGGATCTCCTCCGGGCACGGGTCGGCCGCCGCGACCTCGATCGTGGTCCTCCCGGTCGTCTTCGAGGAGAAGGTGATCGGCGTCGTCGAGCTCGCCTCGTTCCGGCCCTTCAGCGCCGTCCACATGCAGTTCCTCGAGCAGCTCGCCGAGTCGATCGGGGTCTCGCTCAACGCGATCATGGCCAGCTCGCGCACCGAGGAGCTGCTGGTCGAGTCGCAGCGCCTCGCCGCCGAGCTCCAGGACCGACAGGACGAGGGCGCACGGCAGCAGGTGGAGCTGCAGGAGACCAACGCGGCGCTCGAGGAGAAGGCTCGCCAGCTCGCCGACCAGAACCAGGCGATCGAGATCAAGAACCTCGAGATCGAGGAGGCCCGGCGCGGCCTGGAGGAGCGCGCCGAGCAGCTCGCCCTCTCCTCGCGCTACAAGTCGGAGTTCCTGGCCAACATGTCGCACGAGCTGCGTACGCCGCTCAACTCGCTGCTCATCCTGGCCCGGCTGCTCTCCGACAACGTCGACGGCAACCTCAACGCTCGTCAGGTGGAATACTCCCGCACCATCCACGGCGCCGGCACCGACCTTCTCCAGCTGATCAACGACATCCTCGACCTCTCCAAGGTCGAGGCCGGCAAGATGGACGTCCACGTGACCGATGTGGACGTGACCTCGGTCGTCGAATACGTCGAGGCGACCTTCCGGCCGCTGACCGCGGAGAAGGACCTCGACTTCATCGTCAGCGTCGACCCCGACGTGCCCCGCCTGCTGCGCTCGGACCAGCACCGGCTCCAGCAGGTGCTGCGCAACCTGCTCTCCAACGCGGTGAAGTTCACCGACAGCGGCGGCGTACGCCTGCTGATCCGCAACGCCTCCGGCGAGCGGTTCTCGACACCGAGCCTGCAGCAGGCGGACGCGGTGCTCGCCTTCTCGGTCGTCGACACCGGCATCGGCATCCCGCCCGAGAAGCTGAGAGTCATCTTCGAGGCCTTCCAGCAGGCCGACGGCACCATCAGCCGCAAGTTCGGCGGCACCGGTCTCGGCCTGTCGATCAGCCGCGAGGTCGCCCATCTCATCGGTGGCGAGATCCAGGTCAAGAGCGAGCCCGGGCACGGCAGCTCGTTCACGCTGTACGTCCCCAGGATCAGCGCCGAGACCCTCGATGCCCTGCCCGCGACGCCTGCGGCCGACGAGGATGCGACCGACACCAGGGCCGACCAGCTCCTGCTGGTGATCAGCGACGGCAACGACGAGGCCGGCCTCGGCACCAGTGCCGTCGTCGAGGCCCTCTTCGGCTCCGTCGACGAGGTCGAGACGGTCTTCGGCTCCACGCCCGAGGAGGCACACACCGTCCTGGCTGAGCGAGAGGTCGACTGCGTGGTGCTCGACCTGCCCCTGGCCGAGGGCGGCTTCGACGTCCTCCGCTGGATCCGCACCCACAAGCGCACCCAGCACATCCCGGTCGTGCTGAGCCGGGTCGGCGAGATGACCAGGGCCCAGCAGAACAGGCTGGACCGCTACGCCGAGACGATGACCCTCAAGACCCCGGCGACCACCGAGGAGGCGATCGACGAGGTGAGCGTCCTGCTCGGCCGCACGGGGGTGCAGCTCCGCCGGACGTACGTCACCGAGCCGACCGACAGCACCGGCCAGTTCGCGGGTCGGCGGATCCTGATCGTCGACGACGACGTACGCAACGTCTTCGCGCTCACCAGCGCGCTCGAGCAGCACGGCATCGACGTCCTCTACGCAGAGTCCGGAGAGGCCGGGATCGAGGCGCTGCAGCGGGAGCCGGGTGTCGATCTGGTCCTGATGGACATCATGATGCCGGGTATGGACGGACTGACCGCGATGCGGCTGATCCGCGACATCCCGCAGTTCAAGAGCCTGCCGATGATCGCGCTCACCGCCAAGGCGATGACGGGCGACCGGGAGGACAGCATCGCCGCCGGCGCCTCGGAATACATCACCAAGCCGGTCGACGTCGCCGACCTGCTCTCGTTGTTCCGGTCGTGGTTGCCATGAGCGAGCGCCAGCGAGCGACATCAGGCCTCAGGTCGCCGCTTCCGTACTCTCTGGTCTGTCCTACGGAGGCGGCGACATGAGCGAGCGCCAGCGAGCGACATCGGACCTGCAGCGGGCGAAGATCCTGCTGGTGGACGACCGGGCGGCCAACCTGGTCGCGCTCGAGGCGATCCTCGGCTCGCTCAACCAGACCCTCGTCCGCGCCGGATCTGGCGAGGACGCCCTCCGCGCCCTGCTCCACGACGACTTCGCGCTGATCCTGCTCGACGCCCAGATGCCCGGGATGGACGGGTTCGAGACGGCCACCCGGATCAAGGCCCGGGAGCGCACCAAGGACGTCCCGATCATCTTCCTGACCGCCAACGACTTCGACACCCACCTGGCCTATCGCGGCTATGCGACCGGTGCCGCCGACTTCCTGGCCAAACCGTTCGACCCGTGGCTGCTGCGGGCGAAGGTGCAGGTCTTCGTCGACCTGTGGCACGCCAGCCGCAAGCTCAGCACCCAGGCCGACCTGCTGCGCCGGTCGCTGGACGAGCGTCGTGCCTCGGTGCCCGGCCGGGTCGACGTCGATGTCGTCGCCGACCTCCGCGCCCGGCTGACCGGCGTGGAGGAGGCGGTCGCCGATCTGGACGGCGGCGCCGACATGGGCCCCGGCAGCGACGCCCGCCGCCGGCTCGGCCAGCGGATCGACGACCTCAGGCAGGCCCTCGACACGCTGGGATGATGCGCGTCCGCGCGGTAGGTCTCGACCCGCGGGTGCGGCTCCGCAGGCTCAGATCTTCGCGCGGTACTCGGCGAGGATCTTCTCCGCCTTCTCCTTGTCGGCGTCCTGCAGCGGGATGAGCAGCTCGGCGACCACGTCGGTCAGCTCGGCGACGCGCCGGTTGAGCTGACGCTGCTCCTGCACCTCGGCCTCGAGCGCCTCGATGCGGCGGACCAGCGAGGCCCGGGTGCGGGCCGCATCACGGGCGCCGCGCGCGATGTTCTTGATGCCGGATTCGTCGGACATGTCAGCTTCTTCCTACATTCCTTCTGCAACGTTGAGGGAGGGCCAGGAGGCGCGCAACCGCGCGACGCGCGGCAGCGGGTTGCCGAGCATGTCCTGGCCGTCATCGATCCCGAGGTGCTCCACGACACCGCCGGCCGCCTCGATCTCGGCCTTAACCAGATCCGGATCGATGCGGCGTACGAGGCCTTCGGGCTGCGGGTCGGGCAAGTCGTCGCCGGTCACCGCGAACTCGAGGAAGAGCTTGCCGCCGCCAGGCCGCAGCGCCATCTTCGACAGGGTCCACAGCTGGCTCCGCGCGGCCTTGTCGAGGCAGCCGATCAGGTCGCGGGCGTAGAGGTGGTGCGGGTCGCGGGCCAGCCGCGCGCCCAGGGTCAGCGTCGAGCGGAGCTCGCCGAGGATGAGCTGGTCGGAGACCAGCGGGAGCTTGTGGCGCTCGGCCCGGCGGCGTACGGCTGCCACGGCGGCGCGGGAGAAGTCCACCGAACGCACCTGGTGGCCCTTGCGGGCGAAGAAGCGACCGTCGCGCCCGACGGACCCGGCGCCGATGTCGACGACCTTCGCGTCCTCGGGAAGCTGCTCGAGGACCCACTCGCCGAACGCCGACTGCTTGCCCTCCAGCTCGCTCCCGTGGGTGCTGTGGAACTCGGTCCAGGCCCCCATGTCGGTGCGGAAGCCGCGCAGCCACCCGTCCAGACGGCGCACGCCGGCGGGCGGGTCGGCGTACTTGAACGACGGGTCCGGGGTGCGCCACTTCGGGCCGTAGATGAAGGCCAGCATCTCCTCGGGCTCGGCGGGAGCCGGGAAGTCGAAGCCGTGCAGGTTGATCGTCGAGACCGGCACGATCGCCTCGCGGCGCAGCCGGCCGGAGCGGTTGCCGAGCTGGTAGAAGACCGGCTCGCCGTTCGCGTCGGGGACGTAGAACGCCACGAAGATGTCGATGTGCACCTTGCGGCCGTCGGAGACCTGGTGCAGCACCTTGATGTCGCCACCGGACATCCGCAGGATGCTCCAGCCGCGCTCGCGCATGGCGCGCTCGATGGCGTAGGACTCGGTGATGATCTCGGCGGGGACGGTGTGCTTGGAGAGGTAGCAGACGTCGGTGTCGGAGTCGTGCCCGAGCATCCGGCCCTCGCGGATCGCACCGAGGAGCGCGCCGTAGTTGAGGTAGGCCTCGACGCCGATCACGTCACGGAGGTCGGCGAGGACACGCTGGGTGCCGTCGAGGATCTCCTCGCGGATGCTGGTGTCGGTGGCCTCGAACGACCGGGTCAGGTGGCCGACCTTGTCGACGCTGAGCGGGTTGCCGCCGCCGTCGACGATCGAGATGGCGCCCTCACCGGTGCCGAGGGAGACCTTGTCCTCGAACAGCACCTCACCCTCGTAGTCGGCGATCGTGATCGTCGCGGAGCCGTTGAGGAACCGGGTGAGCACGGTCGGCCACGGCACCATCGTGCCGCCGTCGGCCGGGTGGCCGTCGCGGTCGGGGGTGAGCGACCAGACGTACTGGCCGTCGACGGAGAGAATCAGCACCTGCGTCGAGGAGCCTCTGACGAGGACCCCCTCGTCGGAGATCTCGAACTGTCCGCCGGGTGTGGGGGCACTGACGGTCACGAGACCTGGGCACCTTCTCGCGCGATCGCCTTCCGCAGAGCCGTGCTGCTGGTCTGGAGCGTGTAGGGGAAGTAGACGACCTCGACACCGACCGACGCCATCTTCTTCTCGAGGTTGTCGCCCTTCTCGGTGCCCTTCCAGTCGTCACCCTTGAAGAGGTGGGTGAACCCGACCTCGCGCCAGGAGTCGACCTTGTCGGTCGTGCGCTCGGCGTAGACCGCGTCCACGATCCCGATCGCCTCGACGATCTCGAGCCTCTCGACGAGCGGGACGGTCGGGATGATCCCCTTCGTCGTCTCGCAGACCTCGTCGGAGACCACACCCGCGATCAACGTGTCGCAGCGCTCGCGCGCCTGGCGAAGCATGTTGAGGTGACCGATGTGGAAGAGATCGAACACGCCAGGTACGTAACCGATGACCGGTCCCATGCCCACGCTTCCTCCAAGTGTTTGTCGAGTAGTTTGGGCGACTTTACACCCTGCTCCCCCACGGCCCTGATACAGGCCAGTATCCATGCCTCTCCACGCATCTCCGGAATCACCAGCGCGACACGCGGATGTGCACAGGAAGCCCGGCGACCTTACCCGAAGATGAACGGCACGTGGCCATCTATGACGAAGGCCGGGGTCAACTGGGCGGCATGACCCCGAGAACGACGAGCAGTCCCGGAAGGCCGAGGAACAGCATTCCGAGCAGGATCGGGCCACCGAGCACGCCTAGCAAGATGGTGGTCTTCGAGACGGCGTACCGCCGCAGGTAGGACACGGCGAGCACCCCGAATCCAGCGGCCGAGACGACCGACCCGAGGAGGTACGCCACCGAGCGCGGGCCGAGGTCGGCCGGGTCGCCGCTCGCTCCCAGCAGGATCGCACCGGCCTCCACCATGCTGCCGACCGCATCGAGCGCGAGCGTCGCGAAGGCACCCCAGAGAAGCACCGACATGGCCCATGGCGTCACGAACCGGACAGGACGCGTGGCCACCGACAGCAGTGCTACCGCGGCGCCCAGCACCTTCAGGCCCGTGACGGTCCAGTTCATGACGGAGAGGCCGGTGGCGTACTCGGCGTAGCGACCTTCGGCGAAACGATCGGTGGCCTCGAAGACCACGTTCACTCCGGCGAACGCCAGACAGCCCAACGCCATCAGCACCGCGACAGCGAAGACGGCAGGGCCCGCGGCACGCGCCGCGGGCACCACCGGCCCCTTCTGGCTCTCGAGAGTCGTCACACTCCCGACGCTATGAGTCGCGGCGCGTCGAGACATCGGGGAATCCCCTACCCGAACCCGGAGCGCGCTACCTTCGATGCATGGACGTCGTCGAGATCGACGGGCTCCGCCTCGCCTTCCGGCGGGCCGGAAACGGCCCTGCGGTCATGTTCGTCCAGGACGGCCGCGCCTGGACCCCACAGCTCGACGCACTCTCCGACGAGTTCACCGTCATAGCGTGGGACGAACCCGGCGCCGGCGGCTCTGGCGACGTGCCCACGGGCTTCGCGCTGAGCGACTACGGCAACCACCTGGCCGGACTGATCCGCGCCCTGGACGTCTCGCCCTGCGCCCTCGTCGGGATCTCCTGGGGAGTGACGGTCATCCTCGAGGTCTATCGGCGTCACCCCGAAGTGACGCGAAGCCTGGTGCTCGCCGACGGCTACGCCGGTTGGCGCGGCTCGCTCGGACCTGACGAGGCCGACGCCCGACTCGCGGGCCTGCTCAACCAGCCGGCGGGCAGCTTCGACCCGACCCTCCCAGGCCTCTTCGCCGGCCCCGCGCCGGCGACGTTCGTGCCTCTGCTGGAGGCGATGGCAGCCGACGTACGCCGCCGCAGCATGCTGACCGCCCTGACCGCGATGGCCCACGCCGACCTGACCGACGTGCTCGGCACCGTCCAGGTGCCCACCCAGCTCATCTGGGGTGCCCTCGACGCGCGCTCGCCTCTGTCGGTCGCCCACGAGTTCGAGCGCCGCATCCCGGGGGCGGACCTCGCCGTCATCCCCGACTGCGGTCACGTCAGCAACCTCGAGGTCCCGCAGGCCTTCAACGACATCCTCCGCGACTTCCTCCGCCGCCACGCTGCATGAACCTCGCTCACGTACGAGATGCGCGGCGCCATCCGAGAATCGAGCGGGCCATCTCGTCCAGCACCTGCTGGCCCCAGCGGCCGCAGCAAAGCGGGTCGGTTCTGACTTGTCGCTTACCGCCAGATGAGGAGATTCACGCTCAGTTGTGGCTCCCCGGGTAGGAGTCGAACCTACGTCGCTAGTCCTGATTCAAAGTCAGGCGGGCCCTGCCGGCAGACCAACCGGGGAACGTACGCCGAAACGCACGGGACAACTGTAGACGGCCGACCGGGCCCGCACCGCACTGACTCGATCCAGACGTGCTGTCGAGTCAGTCGGCGACGGACGGACCGACGTACGTCCGGGCGGTTCCGGCACGCGGGCAGAGGAACGATCGCGGAGTTTGTCCACGCTCGCCGCGCACGAGGCCAGAGGTCTGTGGATGGGGGTGATCAGGCCGTGTCGCGGCCGCATCGGCACATCATTGTCGCGTCGATGCTCGCAATGCCGTAAACAGAGCGGTTGGATGCGATACGTTGCCGCCATGCTCATCCTCGCGATCATCCTGTTCGGCATCGTGGCAGGCGGCGTGGCCCAGATCATCCTCGGCCGGTCGATGAAGGACGTCGACTGGACCACTGCCGTGGTGACGGGCCTGCTGGGCTCCTTCGTCGGCGGTCTGGGACTCAGCCTCCTGACCGGCAACGGCCTCGACCTCCACGCGACCGGCCTGATCGGGTCGATCCTGGGCGCCCTGCTCCTCACCTGGGCGTGGGGATTCTGGCGCCGCTCGCGCGAAGGCTGACTCACCCCATACGGGTGAAGCGGCGTCCACAGCCCGCCATCAGACTCTCCTCACCGATCGTCCCGCATCTGCTGGACTCAACGAAGAGGGCTTGTCATGGACATATTGAAGGACTTCGGAACCGTGCTCCTCTGGACGCTCTGGTTCTTCATCTGGATCGCCGCGCTGATGGTCTGGATCCGCTGCATCTTCGACCTGTTCGGGGACACGACGCTGAGCGGCTGGGCCAAGGCAGGATGGGCAGTCCTCCTGGTTCTGCTGCCCTGGGTGGGCGCGGTGATCTACCTGATCGCCCGCGGCCGCAGCATGAACGAGCGTCAGCAGGCCAAGGTCGCCGAGCTGCAGGCTGCCCAGAACGACTACATCAAGGAAGTCGCGGGCACACCGACGACGCCGGCCGACCAGATCGCGAGTGCCAAGGCACTTCTCGACGCCGGCACCATCACCCAGGCCGAGTTCGACACCCTGAAGGCCAAGGCCCTCAGCTGACCGATCGCGGCCTCCGCACCACCAGATGGCCTGGTGGCACCACCCGCAACGGGTGATGCCACCAGGCCATCGCACGTTCAAGAGTGGCGGAGTCACATCACCGAAGAGCCTCAAGGAGCCCCTGTCATGACAGACGAGTCCACCACCCCCGACCTCGAGATCGACGCGGCCTCCGTCTCCGACGGTGCCTACACCCTTCTCATCGCCGACTTCAGCGACACGGACACCGCATGGGAGGCGTACGAAGCGCTCAAGTCGGTCGAGGACGGCCGCAGCGTCGAGATCGAGGGCGTCATCGTCGTCAGGCGTACGACGGAGGGCAAGCTGGAGATCCAGAAGGCGACCGACCACAGCACGAAGTCAGGGCTCAAGTGGGGCCTCGTCGGCGGCATCGCGCTCGGCGTGATCTTCCCGCCCTCGATCCTCGGCAGTGCCGCGGTGGCCGGCGGCGCCGGCGCTCTTGCCGGAAAGCTGCGAGAGCGTCACCACCGCAGCGAGCTGGCAGAGCAGCTCCAGGACGCGATCGAGCCGGGCCATTCCGGCCTCCTCGCCCTCGTCTCCGACCCGGGCGAGATCAAGATCCGCAAGGCGCTCGACAAGGCGGAGAACGTCGTCGAGTCCGCCGTCGAGAAGGTCGCCGCCGACGACATCAAGGCTGCGGCCAAGGAGGCACAGGAGACCGACGCCTGAGGCACTGCGCCGAGGCGTCGATCCGGCACACGTCAGACGACGTCTCGGCGCAGCGACACCGCCGCGGCCAGCGCCGAGGCGGCCAGGGCGTACCCGAGCAGGACGACGGCTCCCACCACTGGGGCTTGGACGACCGGACCGCTCACACCCGTCTCGGCTGCGACCATCTCCAGCAGCTGGGTCGCTCCGGTGAGCGCCGAGGTTGCCCCTCCGGGCAGGAACGGATAGACGATGTTGGCCCCAGGGAGGATCATCACCAGGTTCTCGGCGAAGTAGAAGTACCCCAAGGTGATCCCGATCGCGATCAGCTGGTGCCGCGCGACCGCTCCGATGCCGACGCCCAGCACCATGTAGATGGCTGCCGCGACGCCATACCTCATCGCAGTGTCGAGGATGGCCTCGAAGCCGAGCCCGGGCACGATCCCGCGGGCGGAGGTGCCCGCATAGATGCCGGCGACCGCGAAGAGCCCCATCCCCAGCCCGTACGCCAGGCCGAGACCTCCGTAGGCGACCAGCTTGGCCACCAGCACCCGGCCCCGCCTCGGCACCGCGAGGAACGTGGTGGCCACGGTGCGATGACGGAACTCGCCGGTGATCGCCATGGTGCCGATCAGCGCAGGCACGAAGAGAGTGGCCCCGAGGAGGCTCAGGACTCCGGAGACGCCCTCGCTCGTGTCCATCCCCGGCATTGGTGGAGTGGCGTTCTCCGGTCCGGTCAGCGCGACGAGCGCAGTGAGCAGGCCGCCGCACGCGGCCGCGGCGACCAGGGTCCACAGGGCCAGCCGGGTTCGGGTCAGCCGCACGACCTCGCCTCGGACCGCATCCGTCAGCTCTCGCATGCCATCTCCTTCTCGATCATGCTCAGGTAGGCCTCTTCCAACGACGCGTGGTCGCTGACGAACTCGCTCAAGGAACCGGCCCAGAGGGTGCGGCCACCTTCGATGAGCACCAGGTCGTCGATGACCTGCTGCAGCTCGGTGAGCACGTGGCTGGACACCAGCACCGTTCCACCGGCGTCGGCGAAGGATCGCAGCAGGCGTCGAAGCCAGACGATGCCGGAGGGGTCGAGGCCGTTGGTCGGCTCGTCGAGGATCAGCCCGGACGGTTCCCCCAGCAGGGCGGTCGCCAGGGCCAGGCGCTGCCGCATCCCGGTCGAGAACCCGCGGATCCGCCGACGCGCCGCGGTGTGCAGGCCGCTCTCCTCCAGCACCTGGTCCACCCGGTCGCCGGGCACACCGATCAGCGCAGCCTGGGTCTGCAGGTGACCGCGAGCGGTCATCCCCGGGTGGGCACCGGCGAGGTCGCCGACGACACCCAGCACTCGGGCCGGACGGCTCAACGCGGCGTACGGCACCGCGTCGATCGTCGCGTACCCCTGGTCCGCACGAGCGAGGCCGGTGAGGATTCGCAAGGTGGTGCTCTTGCCCGCCCCGTTCGGCCCGATGAACCCGGTCACGCGCCCCGGCCGGGCGACCAGGTCGACCCGGGTCAGTGCGGGCATCGGGCCGAACGACTTGACCAGTCCTTCCGTACGCAGTGTCGGCCCCCGCAGCACCGCACTCCCCTTCGCCGCCATCCCCACGGGCTCGGCGCTCATGGTCGGGCCAGCGCGTCGAGCTCCGCAGCCGTCTCGGCGGCGTCCGAGGTGCTGATCAGCAGCTCGTCGAACCCCGCACCGAGCTCCCGGTCGCGCAACCGAATCCGCAACAGCGGCAGGCCGCGCGTCATCGAGACCAGCCTGCGGGTGCCATCGGGATGCCGAAAGGTGCCCAGCTTGCGATAACCGGAGATCACCAGACCCGAGCGCCAGCCGAGGACCTCCGAGCTCCATCCGGGCATCATGTCCACCGAGTCGACGGCGCTGAGCGGGATGGAGTAGCCCGCACGCCCGACCATCAGCCGCTCCCATCCGGGGAAGGTCAGTGTCAGGACGTGGTCCGCGACGGCGAGGGTTGTCATCTCGTCTCCTAGAATATACTCAGATCAGGAACATTCTTAGATTGAGAATAATGAGGGTCGCATGCAGTCGCAAGGCAATATCTCCGCGGTCGTGGCTCACCCAGTTCGCCTCCGGATCCTGCAGGCGGTGGGCGGCCGGGATCTGACCACCGCCCAGCTGCGGGAACTACTGACCGACGTCCCGCAGGCGACGCTGTATCGTCACATCGCGGTGCTCGTCGATGCCGGCGTCCTCGCCGTCGTGTCGGAGCGTCGGGTGCGCGGAACCGTCGAGCGCACCTACGCACTGGGCGAGCGGATGGCTCACGTCGAGCAGGCCGAGCTGGCGACGCTCTCCGACGAGCAGCTCAGAGCCAGCTTCCTCGCCTTCGTCGGTGAACTGCTCCGCACCTTCGAGAGCGCCTTGGACATCGGTGAGGCCAGCCGCAGCCATCTCGGGTTCGGCACCGGCGCGCTGTACGTCGACGAGGAGGACCTCATGCGGATCCAGCAAGGATTGAACGAGCTGATCGCCCCCTACCTCGACGCGAAGGCCGGCAAGCAGCGGGTCATGCTGTCCACCGTGCTCTTCCCGAGCGAATGAGGCGGCGTCCACCTATCGTCTGACCTATCGTGGCAGCGTGGACCTTCCCGTGATGCCGCCGATCAAACCGATGCTCGCGAAGCCCGTGAAGGGCGTGCCGACAGACGGCGGCCATGCGTTCGAGCCGAAGTGGGACGGGTTCCGGTGCATCGTGTTCAAGGACGGGGACGAGGTGGAGCTGGCCTCGCGCAACACCAAGCCGCTGACGCGCTACTTCCCCGAGGTGGTCGCGGCGCTGCGTGAGGCGCTGCCGGAGAAGATCGTGCTCGACGGGGAGATCTTCGTGGCGATCGGAGACCGGCTCGAGTTCGAGGTCCTGCAGCAGCGGATCCATCCGGCCAAGTCGCGGATCGACCTGCTGGCGGAGGAGACGCCGGCTGCGTACGCGGCCTTCGATCTGCTCGCGGTCGGCGAGGAGAGCTTCCTCGACAAGCCGCTGATCGAACGGCGGGCGGCGCTCGAGGAGATCTTCACGACCGTGACCTCGGACACCGTCCACATGTGCACGACGACGACCGACCCCGAGATCGCCCAGGACTGGTTCACCCGGTTCGAGGGCGCCGGGCTGGACGGGGTGATGGCCAAGCCGCTGGAGGCCCCTTACTCCCCCGACAAGCGGACGATGCTGAAGATCAAGCACTCTCGTACGGCGGACGTGGTCGTGGCCGGCTACCGCGAGCACAAGACCTCCACGCCGGAGAACCCGCTGCTCGGGAGCCTGCTGCTGGGTCTGTACGCACCCGGGGAGGACGGGCAGCCGGAGCTGCAGCACATCGGGGTCTCGGCATCCTTCACCGCCGCGCGACGCGCCGAGCTGTGGCAGGAGCTCCAGGAGCTGGTCGTCCCCATCGAGGAGCACCCGTGGGGCCGTTGGCAGGAGTTCTTGACCGCCAACCCCGACCGTGTCCCGGGCACCCAGAGCCGCTGGTCGCAGGGGAAGGACCTGTCCTTCACCCCGCTGCGCCCGGAGCGCGTGGTCGAGGTCGGCTACGACCACATGGAGGGACGCCGGTTCCGGCACACCGCCCAGTTCAAGCGCTGGCGCCCCGACCGCGACCCGGAGTCGTGCGGCTACGAGCAGCTCGAGGAACCCGTGGCGTACGAGCTGTCCGAAGTGCTCGGAGGTGCGGCTAAATCCCGCTAGGGTCGGAAGCATGAGCTACGACGTCGTACTGCTGGTCGAGCAGGCTCTCACGCTCGACGACGCCACCCGGGTTCACGGGCTCCATGAGGGAGTCGAGGACCCGGTCTACCACGTGCTGCTGCCCTTGGAGGATGCCGCCGCACGGATCGAATCGGCGATGGGCACGCTCAGCGCAGCCGAATACCTCGGCTCGGCGATGATGATGAACGAGATCGACCTCGACGCGGTGCGCGAGGAGGCCAAGGACGAGGCCGAGAAGGCCCTCGCCCAGACCCTGCAGGTCCTGAAGACGTCCGGCGCCTCCGCTCATGGCGAGCTCGTCCAGGACCCTGTCAAGGCGTTGCGTGCGAAGGTCGCGGCGGTCGACGGGCGGGAGGCGATCATCATGACCCGACCGCACGTGGTCGCTGAGTTCTTCCACGTCGACTGGACCCATCAGGCCCGTCGACACCTCGACGTCCCGGTGCTGCACCTGATCGAGCACGAGAACTTCGACGAGCAGGCCGGCGAGGGCGAAGGCATCACCGGGATGTGAGCGTCTCCGCCGCGCGGCACCGCCCCGATCGGGGGCAGTGACAGGTGCCACAGCGAAGGTTACCGCCCTGTTACCGGGTTGACGTGGCGGTCATGGTTGACAAACCGTAGTATCGACCGCGTCCGCTGTTCCGGGGGGATCCGGCGGACTGAAGTGCCTGCTCGTGCGATCGGGGGATCCGCGCTGAGCAGGCACTTCTACTATTTGTCGTCGATCCGGTTACCTTCCTCGTCCCAGTGGGAAGCGACCTTCTTGCTGGGCTGCACCCGCGGCGGCTCACCGGGCATCTTCGGGTAGTCGGGTGGGAAGTTCAGCTCACCCCCGGGCAGCTCCTCCCAGAGCTCGAGCAGCGGGGTGAGGTCGTACGCCTCGTCGTCGATCTGCGCCCAGCGGTCACCGTCGGCGAGCAGGTCGGGCACGGTGAAGAGGTTCAGCTCGCGGGGGTCCTTCAGGTCTGCCAGCTCCTCCCAGGTGAGCGGCGTGGAGACCGGGGCACCGGGTTTGGGCCGCAGCGAGTAGGCGCTGGCGATCGTCCGGTCGCGGTTGTTCTGGTTGAAGTCGACGAAGATGCGCTCCCCGCGCTCCTCCTTCCACCACGCGGTGGTCACTCCCCCGTCGCGGCGCTCCAGCTCGCGGCCGAAGCCGATCGCGGCGTGGCGGAGCTCCTCGAAGGTCCACTCCGGCCGGACGCGTACGTAGATGTGTACGCCGCGGTTGCCGCTGGTCTTCGCGAACCCGCGGAGGCCGAGCTCCTCGAGCGCCTCCCGGGCGACCCCGGCGACCCGCTTGACGTCGGCGAAGTCGGTGCCGGGTTGTGGATCGAGGTCGATCCGCAGCTCGTCGGGGTGATCGACGTCTGCGCGGCGTACCGGCCACGGGTGGAAGGTCAGCGTCCCCATCTGCGCGCACCAGACCGGGACCGCGATCTCGGTGGGGCAGATCTCCCGCGCCTTCCGCCCGCTGGGGAAGGCGATCTCGACCTCCTCGAGATAGTCGGGAGCACCCTTGGGCGTGCGCTTCTGGTAGAAGCCGTCGCCCTCCTTGTCGGTGGGCCCGGTGGCCAGCTTCATGCCCTCGCGCCAGCCGTCCGGCCAGCGCTCCAGAGCGGTCGGACGCTCGCGCAACGCCCGCATCAGCGGGTCGCCGACGGACGCGAAGAACTCCGCGACCATCAGCTTGGTCACCTCGGGGGTGCTGTCGGTCGCCTCGTAGATCACCCGGTCCGGGCTGGAGATCCGCACCTCGCGCTCGCCTGCCTGCACATGTGCCGCCGGTGTCTTCGCCATAGCGCCAACCTAGATGATCAGCTTGGGAAATGGCCCGAAATGACCAGCCGCCCCGGTGCACCGGATCGGTCGGCTGCCGCGTACTAGAGGCATGAAAACAGCAAAGGTCAGGCCTATCTCGGGTGCGGCCCTTGTGATCACCATCGTCAGCATCTTCGCCCTCGGCGCGTGCGGCGGGTCGGGCGAGTCCGCCGACTCCGGCTCCGTCGAATCGCTGGCCGACACGTCGGCCGGGAAGGCGGCAGGCCCGGAGGCAGCTCCGGAGGCAGCAGCGCCAGACGCCGACACTGCGGCCCCCAAGCAGGCCGTCACGAAGGCGTCGATCATCTCCACCGGCTCGGTCGCGCTCAGCACGAAGGACGTGGACAAGACGCGTACGCAGGTGCAGCACATCTCCGACAGGTACGCCGGTCAGGTCACCGAGCAGCAGACCAGCAACAGCGACGAGGACCCCGAGGAAGGCCTGGGCCACGCCCGGATGGTCCTGCGGATCCCGTCGAAGTCGTTCGACGCGGCGATGGCCGACCTCGAGAAGACCGCCACCCTGGTCGACACCAACACCACGACCACCGATGTCACCACCGAGGTCGTCGACACCGAGGTGCGGGTGAAGAACGCCCGGGCGAGCATCGAGCGGATCCGTACGCTGCTCTCCCGGGCCGAGGCGATTGGGGATGTCATCGCGATCGAGTCGGAGCTCGCCCGGCGTGAGGCCGACCTCAACTCGCTGCTCGCCCAGCAGGCGGCGCTCGAGGACCAGACCTCGCTGTCGACCATCACGGTCAGCATCGACCGTGCCGGTCCCGGCGGCTCCGACGACGACCCGGGCTTCCTGGCCGGCCTGAGCGCAGGCTGGGACGCCCTGGGTGCCTCGGCGCGCGTCCTCGCGGTCGCCCTCGGCGCGATCGTCCCGTGGACGCCGGTCATCCTGCTGCTCGTCGCACCCGCCTGGTTCCTCACCCGCCGCCGGAAGCAGACGTCCGCACCGGTGCCCGCCGCAGGCCCGGTGGAGGAATAACCGGTCGAGATCGGGGTGCTCGACGGCGTACGTTCTGAGCATGAGCGCGCTCGAGCACCCCGGCCTCGTCTTCCGCAGCCTCGACCCGTTCGACGGGGACGAGGCCCTGTTGAAGGGCTGGTACGAAGCGACCCGGCGTGGTTTCCACCAGTCCCGTGGCAACGACGACGGGATCAAGGTGTGGCGCGACCACACCCGCGCCGACTCGCTGACGCTGCTGGGGGCGTGGGCGGAGAGCACGGAGTTCTCCTCGGCCACGATCCCGGTCGCGACCTTCTCGTCCTGGACGTCGCCGGTCAACGTGGGCGGCGGCACCAGTCTGCCGACGCTGCTGATCAGCGACGTGACCGTCTCCCCCACCCACCGGCGTCAGGGGCTGCTGCGCAAGCTGATGACAGTCTCGCTCGCCGACGCGGTCGCCGCGGGTGTGCCGCTGGCGGCACTGACCGTCTCCGAGGGGTCGATCTACGGCCGCTTCGGGTTCGGCACGGCCACCCATCTGCGCCAGATCGAGGTCGATGTGACCTCGAAGTTCCGCTACCGCCCGGAGGTTCCCGCCGACGACGGCTCGGTGACGCTCGTCGAGCCTGCCGACGCCTGGAAGACGGTCGCCGGGATCTACGCCACCTTCCAGGAGCGCACCCGGGGATCGGTGACCCGGCCGCAGTTCTACGAGCCCTGGCTCTCCAGCGGCTACGACTTCGACGGCGACTCCAAGGGCGAGTCGAAGCAGCGGGCCGCGCTGCACCTGGACGCCTCCGGCAACCCCGACGGCTACGTCATCTACAAGACCGCCGACGAGCGCAACGACTCCGGGCTGCGGATGGCGCGGGTCGTCGATCTGGTGGCCCTGACCCCGGCCGCCTACCTGCGCCTGTGGCGGTTCCTGGCCGACATCGACCTCGTCGAGCGGGTCGTCTGGCGGAAGGCGCCGCTCCAGGACCCGCTCTACTGGGCACTCGCCGAGCCGTTCGTGATCAAGAGCGCCGAGCTCGACGACATGCTGTGGGTCCGCGTGCTCGACGTGCCGGCAGCCCTTCAGGCCCGGCCCTGGCACGCCGCGGGCGAGGTCGTCATCGGTGTCGACGACCCGCTCGGGCATGCTGCCGGTGCCTGGCGGATCGTGGTCGCGGGCGGCGCCGCGGAGGTCACCCCGACCGATGCCACACCGACCGTGGAGCTCGCCGCGGACACCCTCGGCGCGCTGTATCTCGGTGGCGTCGACGTACGCACCCTGGCGGCCGCCGGGCGGATCACCGGCTCTCCGGACGCGATCGAGACCTGGGCAGGGATGGCCGACGGCGGTCCGCTGCCCTACTGCATCACCGGGTTCTGACCGGCTCAGTCACGTCCGGGCTCGGCACCGATCAGGCTGATCCGGTCGCCACGGAAGTGGTAGTGGTGCATCGCGTCCAGCCTCGGTGCGTACGCATGCAGGCTGAGCGCCGGTGCCGAGCCGACGTTGCGTACGTCGTGGACGTGCCCGGCGTCGTGGGCCCGGGCGTCGCCGGGGCCGATGTCGGCGAGCTGCAGGCCGCCGAGCCAGTTGTGCTCGACCAGGCTGCCGGTGAGCACCGTGAAGGCGGTGGTCGCGGTGCCGTGGTCATGGAAGCCGGTGCTGGCGCCGGGCGCCCAGGCGATCAGCCACACCTCGACCGCGTCGTCGCGGTGGAGCAGGTGGAACTCTCGCCCGGTCGCGGGCGGCTCCACCCGAGTGATCAGGTCGTCGTCGGCGTAGGTGCGGAGTGCGTCCAGCAGGGGCTGTGTGGCAAGTGCAGTCATGGTGGCCTCCTCCAGAAGCGTCGTGGATTTAAGTATAGTAGATGACTCGACTTTGACAGCGGGCTTTGAAGACAACAGGACATTGAAATGGTGCGCCCACTCCAGACGTACCATGTGAGCTATGGGTTACAACGTGGAGAAGTCCGACGAGGAATGGCGGGCAGAGCTGACGCCCGAGGAGTACGCGGTGCTGCGTCAGGCAGGCACCGAGCGGGCGTTCACGGGTGAATACACCGACACCGAGACCAAGGGCATCTACTCGTGCAAGGCCTGCAAGGCCAAGCTGTTCGAGTCGGACACCAAGTTTCACTCCGGCTGCGGCTGGCCGTCGTTCTACCAGCCGATCAGCGACACGATCGAATACGTCGAGGACAAGTCCCACGGGATGGACCGGGTGGAGGTCCGCTGCGCCAACTGCGGCTCCCACCTCGGCCACGTCTTCCCCGACGGCTACGGCACCCCGACCGGCGACCGGTTCTGCATCAACTCGATCTCCATCTCGCTGGAGCCTGCAGACCAGTAGCCTGCGACCATGCGCATCGCGATGTGGTCGGGACCCAGGAATCTCTCCACGGCGCTGATGCGCTCGTTCGAGAACCGTCCCGACTGCAGCGTCGTCGACGAGCCGCTGTACGCCGCCTACCTCTCCGCCACCGGCCTCGACCATCCGGGGCGGGAGGAGGTGCTCACCTCCCAGCCGACCGACTGGCGGGTCGTGGCTCGTTCGCTGACGTCCGGCGAGATCCCGACCCCGGTCCAGTATCAGAAGCACATGACCCACCATCTCCTGCCGGAGACGGACCGCTCCGCCTTCGCCGGTCTCTCGCACGCGTTCCTGGTCCGCGACCCGGAGCGAGTGCTGACGTCGTACGCGAAGGTCCGTGAGGAGCCGACGCTGGAGGATCTCGGGCTGCCGCAGCAGGTCGCGCTCTTCGAGGAGTTCGGCGGGCCGGTGATCGATGCCGCCTCGATCCTGGACTCGCCGCGGGAGGCGCTGACCGGGCTGTGCGCGGCACTCGGGATCGGGTTCGACGAGGCGATGCTCTCGTGGCCGGCAGGCCGTCGCGACTCCGACGGCGTGTGGGCTCCGCACTGGTACTCCGGGGTGTGGGCGTCGACCGGGTTCGCGGCCTCCTCCCCCGGCGCCGCCGACCCGTTGCCCGCACGCCTGGCACCGCTGCTGGAGCGCTGTCTGCCCTACTACGATCGCCTCGCCCCCTATGTCATGGCCCCCGATATCGAGAACGGCGACTGATGCTGCAGACCTACGACCCCCGCAACGACGACCTCCAGGTCTGGATCAACGGCGAGCTCCGGCACCGCCTGGACGCACGGATCTCACCGTTCGACTCGCTCGCCCAGGGCGGCGACGGCGTCTGGGAGGGCCTGCGGCTCACCCAGGGACGCATCTTCAAGCTCGACGAGCACCTGCTGCGGCTGCGCCGTTCGGCGCGTGCCCTCGCGTTCTCCGACATCCCGTCGGATGCGTTCATGACGGAGGCGATCCGGGAGTGCCTGGCGGCCAACGTGATGTTTGACGACGTCCACATCCGACTCACCCTCTCCCGCGGGGTGAAGGTCACCTCCGGGATGGACCCCCGGCTCAACCAGTCGGGTCCGACGCTGATCGTGCTGGCCGAGTTCAAGTCGCCGGTCTACGACGACTCCGGGATCACGCTGATCACCGCGGCTCAGCGCCGCCCTCGCGCCGACATGATGGACCCGAAGATCCACCACAACAACCTGATCCCCTCGATCCTGGCCAAGGTCGAGGCCAACAATGCGGGCGCCGACGACGCGCTGATGCTCGACGATCTGGGCTTCATCGCGGAGACGAACGCCACCCACTTCTTCCACGTACGCGACGGGGTGCTGCGCACCTCGACGACCCGCGCGTGCCCCGAGGGCATCACCCGCGCCACCGTCCTGGACCTCGCCGCCGACCTCGGCCTGCCGGTGGACGTCGGCGACTTCTCGCTCACCGACGCCCACACCGCCGACGAGGCCTTCGTCACCGGCACCATGGGCGGCATCACCCCGGTCGTCACCCTCGACGGCCGGCCCATCGAGCGCGGCCCGGTGACGCAGCAGCTCGCCAAGGCGTACGCAGACCTGCAGGCGACCACGGGGACGGTTGTCGCGCGCTGAATGCTCACCGAGGTAACTCGGTGAACGCTCGGGTCCTGGGTCAGACGCTTACCGAGGTAACTCAGTAGACGCGCGCTTCCTTCGCGGAGTTCCACGAAGGAAGCTGCGTCCGACCGAGTTACCTCGGTGAACAGCCACACCCCCGACCCAACTGCCCGTCGACAGGCTCAGGACATCGCCACGGCGAACGGTCAGGAACCGACCGAGTCACGCCAGGCGACCAGGTCCTCGAGCGGCTTGAGGTCGAAGTCGGGGCCGCCGACCCCATAGGTGAACAGCCGGGCGCCGGCGTCGTAGAGCGGCTTGGCGGCCTCGGCGCTGTCGGCAGCGGTCGAGATCTCGATCTCGCTCACGTCGCGGCCGATCGCCTCGCAGTGCTCGGCGAGAATGCCGCGCTTGCGCTCCAGGGTGGCCACGTCGGAGAAGGAGTGCCAGATGTCGGCGTGCTTCGCGACGTACCTGAGGGTCTTCTTCTCCCCGCCACCACCGATCAGGACGGGGATCTTGCCCGAACCCGAGCGGCCGATCGGCGCAGGGTTGAGCTTCGCCCAGCGTGCCTCGATGCGCGGGAGGGCCTCGCCGAGGGCGTCGAGGCGGCCGCCGGCGGTGCCGAACTCGTAGCCGTATTCGGTGTAGTCCCGCTCGAACCAGCCCGACCCGATCCCGAAGACCAAGCGGCCGTCGGAGATGTGGTCGACGGTGCGGGCCATGTCGGCGAGCAGCTCGGGGTTGCGGTAGGAGTTGCAGGTCACCAGGCAGCCGATCTCGACGCGCGAGGTCTGCTCGGCCCAGGCGGCGAGCATCGTCCACGCCTCGAAGTGCTTGCCGTCGGGCTCGCCGTAGAGCGGGTAGAAGTGGTCCCAGTTGAAGATCACGTCGACGCCGATCTCCTCCGCGCGGCGGGCCGCGTCGCGGATCTGGGCGTAGTCGGCGTGCTGGGGCTGGATCTGAACTCCGATGCGGATCGTCATGTCCCCACCCTACGGAGCGCCCGGCTTCCGTCCCCGCGTGAATCGGCCCTATCGTTCGGCGAGCGGCGGATCGCGCCGTACGAGAGCTGAAGAGGTGCGAGATGCGATTCGGTTGGGACCTGCACGAAGACGGCAGGAACGTACGCGAAGGGGCGATCGTGAAGCCCGGCGAGCGGCTGAGCTGGCCCCGGACGATCGGCTTCGGCGGCCAGCACGTGGTCGCGATGTTCGGCGCCACCTTCCTGGTGCCGCTGCTCACCGGTTTCCCGCCGACCACGACGCTCTTCTTCTCCGGCCTCGGCACACTGCTCTTCCTGCTGATCACGCGCAACCGGCTGCCCAGCTATCTCGGCTCCTCGTTCGCCTTCATCGCGCCGATCGGCGCCGCGATGGGTGGCGGCGGGATGGGCGCGGCGCTCTTCGGGATCATGGTCACCGGTGCGCTCCTGGCGCTGGTCGGCGTGATCGTGATGGTCACCGGCACCGGCTGGATCGAGGCCTTGATGCCGCCTGTCGTGACCGGTGCGATCGTCGCGCTGATCGGTCTCAACCTGGCCGGCGCGGCCACCAACAACGTCGTCGGCGGTGACCCGGCCAAGCCCGACAACGGCGCGGTGCTCGTCGCCGCGATCACGCTGGCCACCGTGCTGGTGGTCGCGGTCGCCTTCCGTGGCCTGATCGCGCGGCTCTCGATCCTCGTCGGCGTCGTGGTCGGCTACCTCGCCGCGCTGGTCCTGGGCCAGATCGACACCTCGGCGTTCAAGGAGGCCGCCTGGTTCGGGCTGCCCGACTTCGCCACGCCGGACGTCTCCTGGTCCGTCGTGCCCATGTTCCTGCCGGTCGTGCTCGTCCTGATCGCCGAGAACGTCGGCCACGTCCGCAGCGTCGCCCACCTCGCCGGCGACGACACCATCAACCGCGAGACCGGCCGGGCGCTCTTGGCCGACGGCCTCGCCACCACCATCGCCGGTGGCTTCGGCGGCTCGGCCACGACGACGTACGGCGAGAACATCGGCGTCATGACCGCGACCCGGGTCTTCTCGACGGCCGCCTACTGGGTGGCCGGTGTGGTCGCGATCCTGCTCTCGCTGTCACCGAAGTTCGGTGCGCTGCTCAACACCGTCCCTGCCGGGGTGTTGGGCGGGATCACGGTCGCGCTCTACGGCCTCATCGGCCTGATCGGCATCCGGATCTGGCTCGACAACCGGGTCGACTTCGCCGACCCGGTCAACCAGTTCACCGCCGCTGTCGCGCTGATCATCGGGATCGGCAACCTCACCCTGAGCTTCGGTGACCTGACGTTCACCGGGATCGCCCTGGGCACCATCGCCGCGGTCGTTATCTACCACGGGATGAGCGCCCTGGCGCGGGTGCGCTCCAGGTGACCTCGAGGTTGTGAAGCCGAGAGTGGCCTATCGGTCACTCTCAGCTTCACAACCTCAGGACTGCACGGTCAGGGGAGGCGGTCCAGGAGGTCGGCGATGTCCACCCGGGCGCCGGTGTAGAACGGCACCTCCTCGCGTACGTGACGGCGGGTCTCGGAGCCGCGCAGGTGGCGCATCAGGTCGACGATGCGGGAGAGGTCGTCGGCCTCGAAGGCCAGCATCCACTCGTAGTCGCCGAGCGCGAAGGACGGGACGGTGTTGGCACGCACGTCGGGGTAGTCGCGGGCCATCTGGCCGTGCTCGGCGAGGAGGCGGCGGCGCTCCTTGTCGTCGAGGAGATACCACTCGTAGGAGCGGATGAACGGGTAGACCGCGACGTAGTCGTGGGTGCGCTCGTCGGCGAGGAAGGCGGGCAGGTGGCTGCGGTTGAACTCGGCGGGG
Organism: Nocardioides sp. CCNWLW239; assembly: GCF_037137035.1. Lineage (NCBI taxonomy): Bacteria > Bacillati > Actinomycetota > Actinomycetes > Propionibacteriales > Nocardioidaceae > Nocardioides > Nocardioides sp. CCNWLW239. The sequence continues at coordinate 331,571 of NZ_JBBBNW010000001.1, forward strand.
CGGTGCAGCGCCATCTGCGACCAGACCGGGACGAGCCGGCCGCCGAAGGTGGTGCGGCGCAGGCGGTGGTAGGCCGACTGGAGCTTGTCGGAGGAGTCGGCGTGCAGCCAGAACATCACGTCGGCGTCGGCGCGCAGACCAGCCACGTCGTAGGTGCCGCGGACCACGATGTCCTCCCCGGCGAAGGCGGCGAAGAGCTCCTCGACCTCGACCGCCTCGGCCTTGCGGTCGGCGTCGCCGAGAGTCTCCTCCAGGGAGAAGACCGACCACATCGTGTAGCGGATGGTCGCGTTGAGCTCGTTGATCTTGGCTGCGTTGGACTTGATGTCGGCCTGCGGGTCGGTCATGCCCCCATTTTGCGCCAAGCCCGGTCACCGGGGTCGCACGGGGCTCTATCGTGAGCGCATGCTGCCGCTGCGTACCCGCATCTTCGCCTTCCTCCAGGCGCACTTGGTCAAGACGCCGTTGAACGCCGAGGAGATGATCGCCCTGCGCGCGCAGCGCGAGGGACTCCGGACCGGACCGGTCACGGCGTTCCTGTTCGGACGCCCTGCGGACGTCGAGGTGAAGGAGACGTACGTCGACGGCCGCCGCTTCGCGATCTACACGCCTCCCGGCGTCGGCGCGGCGGCACCGGTCGTCATCAACTACCACGGCGGTGGCTGGTGTCTCGGCACGCCGGAGCAGAGCGCGTGGGTCTCCTCGCACGTGGCTGCCGGGACCGGGTCGATCGTGGTCGCGCCGTCCTACCGGCTGGCGCCGGAGCATCCGTTCCCGGCGGCTGTCGAGGACGCCTGGTCTGCCTTGGAGTGGGTCGCGAAGAACGCGTCCGACCTGGGCGGGGACCCGTCACGGATCGCCGTGATGGGTGACAGCGCCGGTGGCAACCTGGCCGCCGTGGTGTCGTTGATGGCTCGCGATGCCGGCGGGCCTTCGGTGCGCGCTCAGGTGCTGATCTATCCGGCGGTGGAGATGTACGAGAAGTTCCCCTCCGAGGCCGCCAACGCCAACGGGCCGGTGCTCACCTCGACGCAGATGAGCACCTTCGGCCACCTCTACATGGGTGAGCGCTACGGGGACGAGTCCTGGCAGGCCTCTCCCCTGCGGGCACCGTCGCACGCCGACCTGCCGCCTGCCCACATCATCACCGCGCTGCACGACCCGATCCGCGATCACGGGACTCGGTATGCGGAGGCGCTGCGTGCTGCCGGATCGCCGGTCTCGCTGGTCGACTACGACACCGCGTTCCACGGGTTCATGTCGCTGCCCGGGGTCGCGCCGGCTGCTCGTGAGGCGCTCGCGGGGATCGTCGCGTTCCTGCGGGATGTCGACCGAGGTGACTCGGTCAGCGGTCACTGACCTCGCGGAGGTCCACGAGGTCAGTGAGGCCTCGCCGAGTCATCCTTCGCCAGGCTCAGGACATCGCCTCGGTCGGCACTCACCCAATCTCGGCCGCTGCGCGGTGGGCCGATCCGATGGTGGCCGGGATGCCGACGCCGTCGTAGGACGCTCCGGCGAGAGCGAGACCGGGTACGCTCCGGAGGCCCTGGCGGATCCGGGCAACTCGGTCGAGGTGGCCGACCGGGTACTGCGGGAGCGCGTCGGTCCAACGCTGGACATGCACGTCGGTCGGCTTCGCCGTGATGCCCGCGATCTCGGCCAGCGCCGCGAGCGAGTCTGCCACCAGGCGGTCGTCGTCGTCCGAGGGCGGCTCGCCGTGGCGCCCGATGGAGGTGCGCAGGTAGTTGCCACGCTCCCCCACCCAGGCCCACTTGGCGAAGGAGAAGGTGGACGCCTTGATCGCGCACTTCTCGACGGGTGGCACGAGGAAGCCCGACCTTCCGGCCAGGTCGGCAGGGAGGTCCGGAAAGGCGAAGGTCACCACGGCCACGCTCGCGGTCTCGATCCCGGACAGCTCACGCGCGACCGACGGAGCCGTCGAGCGGATCAGCTTCGCGGCCACCGGGGCAGGGGTCGCGACCACCACCGCGTCGGCTGCCTCCACCTCGCCGCCGGTCTCGACGAGGAAGCCTTGCGGCGTACGGGTGACGGTGTCGACCCGGGTGTCGAACCGGATGTCCAGCCCCTCGGCGAGGGTCGCAGGCAGCCGCGACATGCCGCCGTCGATCCCGGCGAAGACCGGTATGTCGGTGGCCGGCAGCGCCGCGGCCGCCTCGAGCAGCGATCCCTTCTCGGCGAGCATGAACAGCTGCGGTGCAGCCGCCTTCACCGAGATCGCGCGGGCATGGCCGGCGTAGACCCCCGCGAGCAACGGGTCCGTCAGCCGGTCGGCCGTCTCGTCGCCGAACCGGGAGGCGATGAAGTCACCGACCGAGATGTCCTCGTCCGTCTTCGCCGGCGGAAGAGTGGGTTCGCGGCGTACGACCTCCAGGGTCTCCTCGGAGAGAACCCCCGACGCCTCGAGCGCCGGCAGGTCGAGGGGCACACCCATGATCGAGCGCGGGATCGGCCGCAGCGCGCCGCGCGACCAGATCGAGGACTTCGCGCCGGTCGGGTGGACCACGTCGAGACCGACCTCGCGAGCCAGGGACACGCCCTCGGGCCGGCGGTTGAGCATCGCCTCGGCCCCGACGTCGACCTGCTGTCCGGCCACCGACTCCCCGCGGATCTTTCCGCCTACCCGGTCCGAGGCCTCCAGCACGGTGACCCGGTGACCCTTCAACGACAGATCGCGGGCCGCGGTCAGTCCGGCGATCCCTGCTCCTACGACGATCACTCGCACCGGGTCAGTCTTTCATCCGGCACTGAGCGGGGCCTGAGTCGGGCGAGGTCCCGACCGCGTGCACTCCCTACGATCACACCATGCCCACACCTGGCGACGCTCTGATACGCGACCTCCACGTCCGGCTGGCCGCCGCGGCGGATCCGGAGCGCGCGCCGCAGATGCAGGCCTACATGAAGTCTCAGATGCCGTTCTACGGGATCGCGTCGCCGGTGATGAAACGGCTGACCAGGGAGTGCTTCGCGGAGCATCCGCTCGACGAACGCGACTGGCTGGTGACCGCGACGACGCTGTGGGACGAGGCCGAGCACCGTGAGGAGCGCTACGCGGCGTTGGCCCTGATCAGGATCTCCGCCCACCGCAGCGCCGCCCGCAGTCCGGAACGGCTGCCTCTCTACCGCCACCTCGCGACGACCGGCGCCTGGTGGGACCTGGTCGACGAGATCGCCCAGCACCTGGTGGGCGAGGTGCTCCGGACGCACCGTGCCGAAGCCACCCCGATCGTCCGGGAATGGGCCCACGATCAGGACATCTGGGTGCGGCGTACGGCGATCCTCAGCCAGAACCGACACCGGACCGAGACCGATGTCGACCTGCTCGACCAGGTGCTGAGCGCCAACCTCGAGGACTCCCTCCACGGCCGGGTCTTCTGGACGCGGAAGGCGGTCGGTTGGGCGCTACGGGAGTTCGCCAAGACCGATCCGGCATGGGTCCGCGGCTGGGTCGCCGAGCACGACGACCGACTGTCCGGACTCACTCGGCGGGAGGCGCTCAAGCACTTCTGACCAGCCCTTCACCCGGCGAGCCGGCCGAAGTTGGAGCGGTGGAAGACCAGGGGCTGGCCGGCGCCGTGGTCGGCGGCGTGGAGCTGGAGGAGTACGACGATGTGGTCGCCGGCCTCGACCTCGCGGTAGACGGTGCAGTCGAACTGGGCCAGGCCTTCGTCCAAGGTCAGCGCACCATCAAGCGACGCGCTGACGACCAGGCCGTCGAAGCGGGAGTCGACCGGGCCCGCGAGCTGGCGGCAGACCTCGCCGTGGTGCTCGGCGAGCACGGTGACGCCCAGGTGCGAGGAGCGCCGCAGGTCGGGCCAGGTCTTCGAGGTCCGGGCCACGGAGAAGGAGACCAGCGGCGGGTCCAGGGACACCGAGGTGAACGACGACGCGGCCAGACCGACGGGGCGGCCGTCGACGACGGCGGCGACGGCGACCACACCGCTGGGGAAGACCCCGAAGGCCTGCCGCAGCGCGGCGGGGTCCAGATCCTGGTTCGTACGCAGCGGACCGGTCATCACGCCACCACCTCTCTCGCGGGCACTGCCCGCGCCTCGTCCACCGCCGTGTCCCGCAGGCGACCGCCGCGGGTCTCCGGCAGCAGCCACATGCAGGTCAGACTGATCGCGGCGACCACGACGTTGTAGCCGGCGACCCACCACAGCGTGCGGTCGTCGGAGAGCGCCACCAGGGTGGCCGCGATCAGCGGCGTCAGTCCGGAGGCCACCACTCCGGAGATCTGGTAGAGCGCGTTGAGCGCGGAGAACCGGTAGCGGGTGTCGAACAGCTCGCTCCAGAACGCCGCCAGTGGCCCGTAGACGGTGCCGTAGACCAGGCCGAGCCCGCCGACGAAGGCCGCCACCGACGGGACCACGGCGCCGGACTGGATCGCGGCCGCGACCGGGAAGGCGATCACCAGCCCGAGCGCGGCGCCGGCCGTGTAGACCGGCCGTCGCCCGAACCGGTCGCTCAGCGCTCCGGACACGACCGTGGTGACCACGCCCAGCAGCGCGCCGGCCATGATCGCGTTGAGGACCACCGACCGGTTCAGGCCCGCATCGGCCACCGCGTAGGAGAGCAGGAAGACCGAGTAGAGGTTGTAGGTGAACCCCTCCACGAACCGGGTCCCCATCCCGAGCAGCAGCGTGCGCGGCTGACGCCGGAAGAGCTCCCCGACCGGCAGCTTGGAGACCTTCTTCTCAGCCTGCACCTCCTGGAACGACGGCGTCTCCATGATCGAGAGCCGGATCCAGGCGCCGATGCCGAGCAGCACGATCGAGATCAGGAAGCAGACCCGCCAGCCCCAGGCCAGGAACGCCGCGTCGGGCAGCTGCGAGGCGATCGCGAACGCGCCCGACGCCAGCACCAGCCCGCCGGGCACGCCGATGTGCGCGAAGCTGCCGTAGAGCCCTCGCCGCCCGCGCGGCGCGTACTCGGTCGCCAGCAGCACGGCCCCGCCGTATTCGCCGCCGACGCCGATCCCCTGCACGATCCGCAGCACCACGAGCGCGATCGGGGCGAGCACCCCGATCGAGTCGTACGTCGGGAGCAGCCCGACCAGTGACGTACCGACGCCCATGATCACGAGCGTCCAGATCAGCATGGTCTTGCGACCGATCCGGTCGCCGAAGTGACCGAAGATCAGCCCGCCGACCGGGCGGGCCAGGAACCCCACGGCGAAGGTGCCGAACGAGGCGAAGGTCGCGGCGGTGCCGCTGAGGCCGTTGAAGTAGAGCTTGTCGAAGACGAGGCCGGCGGCCGTGCCGTAGAGGAAGAAGTCGTACCACTCGATGGTGGCGCCGACCGAGGCCGCGAGCGCGACCCGCTTGGGGTCGGCGGCCGTGGCGGTGGCCTGGGATGCAGACATGACCCCTCCTACTGCGCCGCGGTGCCGAAAGGCACCGCCGCCCCTCGGCCGGCCACAGGGGCCGGGTGGGACCACAGGCCCCGGCGCTCGAGCTCGGGCAGCACGCCCTCACCGAACCAGTAGGACTCCTCCAGGTGCGGGTAGCCGGACAGCACGAACTCGGTGATCCCGACGGCGTGGTAGGCCTCGATCAGGTCGGCGATCTCGGTGTAGGAGCCGACCAGCGCGGTCCCGGCGCCGCCGCGGACCAGCCCGATGCCCGCCCACAGGTTGGGGTGGACCTCGAGCCCGTCGCGCGATCCCCGGTTGAGCTCGAGCATCCGCCGCTGGCCCTCGGAGACGCTGCGGGAGAGCCCTGCCTGGACGCGCTCGATGTCCTCGTCGGAGATGTTCTCCAGCAGCCGGTCGGCCTCGGCCCACGCGGCCGCAGAGGTCTCCCGGGCGATCGAGTGCAGCCTGATCCCGAAGCGGAGCTCGCGCCCGCGGTCGGCGGCCAGCTTCTGCACACGGCCGATCTTCTCCGCGACCGCGGCCGGCGGCTCGCCCCAGGTCAGGTAGACGTCGGCGTGCTCGGCCGCGACCTCCAGCGCAGCCGGCGAGGAGCCACCGAAGTAGACGTCCGGGACCGGCGTCGGCCGCTGCTCGAGCCGGGCGTTCTCCACCGAGAGATGCTTCCCGGAGAAGGTCACGGTCTCCCCCGCCCACAGCCGGCGGACGATGTGCAGGAACTCCCCGCACCGCTCGTAGCGCTCGTCCTTGGCGAGGAAGTCGCCGTACATCCGCTGCTCGTGGTCCTCACCACCGGTCACGACGTTGAGCAGCAGCCGCTGACCGGACAGGTTCTGGAACGTGCCGGCCATCTGCGCGGCCAGGTAGGGCGAGACCGAGTCGGGCCGGAAGGCGACCAAGAACTTCAGCCGCTCCGAGAGCGAGCTGAGCATCGCGGTCGTCACCCAGGCGTCCTCGCACCACGCCCCGGTCGGCGTCAGCGCCGCCTCGAAGCCGAGCTGCTCGGCGCTGCGAGCGATCTGGCCGAGGTAGGGCACCGTCGCCGGGCGGCCCGCCGCCAGCGCGCTGACGCCGTGACCGCCGCCGATCACATGACGGCCGTCGCCCCCGTTGGTCGGGAGGAACCAGTGGAACGTGAGGGTGCTCATCATCTGCCTTTCGCGTGGGGGATGTGGGATGTCAGATCTGTCCGTGCCGCGGCGGCCGGGTGCCGTCGACGGCCCACCGCCCGAGGTGCTGGACCTTCCAGGCAGCCGGGTCGTGCAGCGTGTGGGTGCGCGCGTTGCGCCAGTGGCGGTCGAGGTTGGTGCTCGTCAGAGCCGATCGGGCGCCGGAGACCTCGAGCAGCCGGCTGGCGACGTCGACCGAGACCTTGGCGGTCGACGCTCGGGCGGCCGCTACGGCGAGGCTCGCCTCCGCCGCCGAGCTCTCGGTGAGGTCCGCGTCGGCCTCGTCCACGCGTCGGCCCGCCTCGGCGAGGAGGGCTTCGGCGCTGCGTACGGCCAGCTCCATCTCCCCGAAGGCCTGGACGACCAGCGGATCCTGGGCAGCCGTCTCGACCCCGGCGATCGCCACGGCGTCGGCGTAGGGCCGGGACTTCGTGCGTACGAAGACGGCGGCCTCGTCGAGCGCACGCCGGGCGATCCCGGCGTCGATGGACGCGTGCAGCAGCTGCGCGAAGGCGCCGTAGGTCGTCGGGCCCTCGAAGGTGGCCGCGAACGGCGTCACCCAATCGTCTGCTACGGGAACGTTTGTGAAGCGAACTGTTCCGGACCCAGTCGTACGCTGCCCGACGGCGTCCCAGTCGTCGACGATCTCGATGCCAGGCGTGTCCGCGCGGACCCAGGCCACCTGCAGCGGGCCGTCGGCGCCGCGGCGGGCCAGCACTGCGAGGTAGTCGGCGAAGAGGGAGCCGGTGCAGTAGAACTTCTCGCCGTTCAGCAGCCACTCCCCTTCCTCCCGGGCAGGCGCGAGGCTCGTCCGGATGTCCCGCACGTGCTTGGTCCCGAACTCGGACTGCGCGTTGGCGACCAGCGCACCGGCCCGCACCTCGCTGTAGATCCGCTGCTGCTGCTCACGCGTCCCGTTCAACCGCAGCTGGTTCAGGAAGACGAAGTGGCTGTGCGGCACCTGGCCGACGTTGGGATCACCCCACGAGACCAGCCGGAACACCTCCGCCACGGTCGTGGCCGGCAGCGCCGGACCGCCGAACTCGCGCGGCACCGTGAGCGAGCCCAGCCCGGCAGCGGCGTACGCCTTGACCTGGTCGTGGGGCAGCGCCCGGACCCGGTCGCGTCCACCGTCACCGAGCGCGAGCTCGTCGGCCAGCCGCCGCGCCACCAGCGGTGCGGTCTCGGCATCGAGCCGGGCGATCTCCGTGGCGGTGCTCAAGCCACGGACTCCAGCTGCTGGGCCTCGAGCTCGCGCACGAGCGGGAGGACGCGCTGGCCGAAGTACTCAACGTCCTCGTGGTAGTGCAGGAAGCCGCCGAGGATCAGGTCGGCGCCGGCCCGCTTGAACTCCACGATCCGCTCGGCGACCTGCTCGGGCGTGCCGATGAGCCCGGTGCGGAAGCCGTCGTTGTACTGCACCAGGTCCTCGAAGGTGGAGTCCTGCCACATCCCGGTCTTGTCGCCGGTCGACTGCCCGGCCTGCTTGACCGCGGAGCCGAAGCCCTCGACCGCCTCACGGTCGGCCTTGTCGATGATCTCCCGGAGGGTGTCGCGCGCCTCCTTCTCGGTGTCGCGGGCGACGATGAAGCCGTTGATGCCGAACCTGACCCGGCGGCCCAGCGGGCCGGCGACCGCGTTCACGTCCCTGATCTGCGCGGCCAGGCCCTCGGGGGTGTTGCCATTGGCGAAGTACCAGTCCGAGACCCGGCCGGCCATCGCCTTGGCGTCGGAGGAGTTGCCGCCCTGGAAGATCTCCGGGTGCGGCCGGCCCTCGCTGGCCAGCGGCTTCGGCTTCAGGTCGAAGTCGTGCAGCCGGTAGAAGTCGCCGTTGAGCTCGGCGGCGTCGCTCGTCCAGATCTCGCGCAGGTAGCGGATGAACTCCTCGGAGCGGCGGTAGCGCTCGCCGTGCTCGAGCCAGGGCTCGCCGAGCTGGGTGAACTCGTTCTTGAACCAGCCGGAGACGACGTTGACGGCCGCCCGTCCGCCGGAGAGGTGGTCGGCGGTGGCCAGGAACTTGGCGAGTACGCCGGGCTGCCACAGCCCCGGGTGGACCGCGGCGATCACCTTGAGCCGCTCGGTCGCCAGCAGCAGCGCCAGGGAGAACGAGGTCGACTCGTGCTGGTAGGCCGCGCCGTAGGAGGCCATGTAGCGCACCTGGGACAGGGCGTACTCGAACCCGTTGTTCTCGGCCAGCTGCGCCAGCTTCTTGTTGTAGTCGTAGCTCCAGTCGGTGCGCTGCTCGATCGTGCTCACCACCAGGCCGCCGCTGACGTTGGGCACCCAGTAGGCGAACTTCAGGGGCTCGGTTGCCGGTGAAGTCATGCTGGTCTCCTTGGATCGCGAATGTCTAGTAAACTTATCTTATTAAACACACGACGGGACCGGATCTCCCGATGTGGACCACCGGAAGACCCGATCCCGTGATAGGCGCCGCCTATCAGGCGGCGACGAGGCGAGAGGCCCTACTGATCACCGCAGGGCGGCTCACGTGTACCAGGTCGGTGCGGGGATCTCGCCGAGCAGCGCGTAGCGACCCACCTCGGCCCGCTTGTGAGCCACCGGGTCGTGCAGCGAGTGCGTCCGGATGTTGCGCCAGAAGATGTCCAGACCGACCTTGTTGGAGGTCGCCCGGGCACCGGTGAGGTCGTAGACCTTGGTGCCGATCTCGAGCCCGACATCGATCGCGACCTGCTTGGCCGCGGCGATCACGACCGCCGCCTCACCGCGCTCCTGTTCGGTGACCTCGTCGGCATGGGAGTTGATGGCCTCGATCAGCCCGGCCGCCCGCTCGGCCAGCGCCTGGGCCGCCCACAGCTTCGAGGTCAGGTCGCCGTACGTCTCCTGGATGTAGAACTCCTCGCTCGCCTTCTCCTTGACGTCGGCGGCGTATGGCCAAGCGCGGGTCGTGTCGCGGGTGTAGGTCGCGGCGGTCGTCAAGGCGCCCTCCGCGATGCCGAGGTAGAAGTTGGTGAAGATCAGCTGGATGATCGGCACGTTGAGCGTGTTGTAGACCCGCGGGACGAACTCGTACGCCCCGTCGTCCTGCTTCACGTAGCCGGCCGCCGACTCCCAGGGGACCCGCACGCCGTTGATCTCGACGGCGCCGGACTCGGTGAGCCGCTGGCCGAGGTTGTCCCAGTCACCGGCGAAGACGATGGCGTCCTGCCGGGTCGGGACGATCGCGAAGACGTGCTTCTCGGTGCCCTCGATGACGCCCTCGAGAACGGTGAGGTCGGAGATCCGGCCGCCGGTCGAGAACGACTTACGACCGGTGAAGACGAGCTCGTCGCCCTCGACCCGGATCACCAGGTCGTCGTCACGCGGGTTGACCGCGCCACCGAAGAAGTAGTTGTTCTCGGTGTAGAGCTGCTCGACGGCGGCGATCTGCTCCGGGGTGCCGACCAGCCGTGCCGCCCAGGCCCACAGATAGTGGTAGCCGAGCAGCTGCCCGATCGAGCCATCGCCCGCCGCGACCGCCCGGACCACGCGCAGCGCTGTCGTCCAGTCCTGGCCGGCGCCGCCGTGTTCAGCGGGGCCGAGCAGGGTGACCAGGCCGCTCTCCTTGAGCAGGTTCACCTCGTACGTCGGGACCTGGTTGGCCCGGTCGCGCGCGACCGCGTCCGCCGAGAGCCTGGTGGCCACCTCGCGCGCACGGTCGACCCAGCCCTCCGGAGTCGTGGGTGCCGCGCCGAACTCCGCGGCGTTGCGTACAGCTTCGGTTGTCATCGCGCCCTCTCAGTCTTGCGTCGTGAACGTTTCCGTCTTTAGTCGACCAAATTACTGGAGAATGGATCGTGTGAGGCGGGCTGGACGCCAGCGATCACCGATCACCCGCTCGGGATGACCGATCACCGACCGACGAGAGGACAGCGTGAGGATCGAGCAGCTGGAGTACATCGCGGCCGTGACCCAGTGCGGTTCGCTGCGCCGTGCGAGCGAGCAGCTCCACATCTCCCAGCCGGCCCTGAGCGAGGCGATCACCAAGCTCGAGCGCGAGCTCGGGGTGACCCTGCTCGACCGGCGGCGCGCCGGTGCCCGGATCAGCCGCGAGGGCCAAGAGCTCCTGCACTCCATGTCGGACGTGCTGGAGGCGGTCGACCGGCTGCGCCTGGCCGCCGGCGACCAGAAGGCCGGAGTCAGCTCGGTGCGGGTCGGCACGGTCCACGCCGGCACCTCGACCGTGCTGCTCCCGACGTTGCGGCGCTTCGGCGACGCACACCCGCGCACGAGCGTCGAGGTGCGCACCATGGTGCAGGAGGACATCTATCTCGCCCTGAGCGAGGGCACGGTCGACGTCGGCCTGGTGAACCTCCTCGACGGCGACGACCTGCCACCGACGGTCGAGGGCACCGTGCTTCTCCACGGGCGCCCCGTCGTCGTGCTGCCCGCGGGCCATCCACTCACCTCGCGCGAGGAGATCACGGTCGACGAGCTCCGCGAGGAGCCCTTCGTCGGGATGCGCTCGGGCTACCTGATGTATCGCTTCGCCCATCGCCTCTTCGGACGCAACCTCCCCCACCACTGGCATGCCACCGACGGCGCCGAGATGGGCAAGATGATGGTCGGCGAGGGCCTCGGGCTCACTCTGCTGCCCGACTACAGCGTCGTCGGCGACCCGCGCGAGACCGGCGGGCACATCACCGTACGTCCCCTCGCCGGGGATCGCTCCCGAGTGACGATGGTCGCGGTGCAGCGGCACAACGCGCGTACGACCTCAGGGGCGCGCAGCCTCCTCGACCTGCTGGCCGAGACCGCCCGCTCTCAGCCCTCGGCCGACTCGTAGCTCTGCACGAACTCGGTCAGCCGGGCGAGCTGGTCAGGGTCGGTGCTCGGGATGACGCCGTGACCGAGGTTGAAGACGTGACCCTTGGCCCGCCGGCCGGTCTCGATGATCTTGCCGGCCTGCTCGAGCATCACCTCGGTCGGCGCGAAGACGAGGGCGGGGTCGAGGTTGCCCTGGACACCGAAGCCGTCGCCGAGCTGGTCGATCGCCCAGTCCAGCGGAGTGCGCCAGTCGACGCCGACGACCTCGGCGCCGGCGCTGCCCATCAGCGGCAGCAGCATGGCGGAGTTGACGCCGAAGTGGATCCGGGGGACGCCGAGCTCACCGATCCGGGTCATCACCTCGGCGGAGTAGGGCAGCACGTGGCGCTCGTAGTCGGCGGGCGTGCAGGCGCCGGCCCAGGAGTCGAACAGCTGCACCGCGGAGGCACCGGCGCGCACCTGGACCTCCAGGAATGCGCCGGAGATCCCGGCGATCTTGCGCATCAGGGCATCCCACACGTCGGGGGCACCGAACATGAGCGCCTTGGTCTTGGCGTACTCCTTCGACGGGCCACCCTCGACGAGGTAGGACGCGACAGTGAACGGCGCGCCGGCGAAGCCGATCAGCGGGGTGCCACCGTTGATGCCGGCCAGCTCGCCGGTGAGGTTCTGGACGGCCTCGGTGATGTAGGGGACGTGCCCCGGCGTCAGGTCCGGGATCGCCTCAACGTCGGCGAGGGTGCGCACCGGGTTCGCGATCACCGGGCCAACCCCGGGCTTGATGTCGAGGTCGACCCCGACCGCCTTCAGCGGCAGCACGATGTCGGAGAAGAAGATGGCCGCGTCGACCCCGTAGCGGCGTACGGGCTGGAGGGTGATCTCGGTGATCAGCTCGGCATCCTGGCAGGACTCGAGCATGCCGATGCCCTCGCGGACCTTCAGATACTCGGGCAGCGAGCGGCCCGCCTGACGCATGAACCACACCGGCGTACGGCTCGGCTTCTGCCCGGCCAGCGCCTGCAGGAACGGGGAGGATGCGAGCGCGTCAGCGGTGTTGATCTCGGCCACCTCGCAATGGTCCCATCCGGTGCGGCGTGTACGCACATCGCGAATCGCGCGAAAGACATACGCTGTTCACATGGTCGTCCGTGGAGAGTCGCGTCCCGCTGCGGGACTGGAGAGCGGTCCTGCCGCATTCCGGTCCGCCGCGGAGAGCATGCGCGCGGCGACCTTCCGGCCCGAGCTGCTGGTCGAGGAGATGCCGGCGCCGCAGCGGATCGCTCCGTACGCCGCAGCGCTCTCGGCCGATGTGACCGTCGACGACGTGGACGTGGCGACCGGACGGCTGATCCTGCTGCACGACCCGGACGGCAACGACGCCTGGGGAACGGTGCACGGACTGCCCGGAACGTTCCGTCTGGTGGCCTACGCACGGGCCGACATCGACGTCGAGCACATCAGCGACCCGCTGCTGGGTGAGGTCGGCTGGTCCTGGCTCCTCGACGCCCTGTCCGGTCACGGCGCCTCGCACGTCGCGGCGGCCGGCACCGTGACCCGCGTCGCCACCGAGTCCTACGGCGGCATGGCCGACGAAGAAGGAACTGCGCAGATCGAGATCCGCGCCTCGTGGACGCCGGTGGGATCGGCCTCGGGCGATCTGGACCTACGACCACACACCGAGGCGTGGGGCGAGCTGCTCTGCACGGCCGCGGGACTTCCTCCGGTGCCGGAGGGCGTCACCGTCATGCCGAGCCGGCGAGGGCAGCGAGGCGCGTGATCGAAGACAGGACCGAGGCCGAGACGGGGCCGGACACACCTGAAGATGCTGCTCCGGCTCCGCTGCTGACCCTGCGTGACGGATTGCCTCCGGTGACCGACACGGACGAGGGTCTGGCCAAGGCCGCCGCGGCCATCGCCGCCGGCACCGGCCCGGTCGGGATCGACGCCGAGCGCGCCTCCGGCTACCGCTACTCCAACCGCGCCTACCTGATCCAGCTGCGTCGCGAGGGCTCTGGGATCTGGCTGATCGACCCGATCGGGCTGACCACGATGCAGCCCCTCGTCGAGGCGCTCGAGGGCACCGAGTGGATCCTGCACGCCGCCACCCAGGACCTCCCCTGCCTCAGCGACCTCGGCCTGCACCCCTCTGCGCTGTTCGACACCGAGCTCGCCGGCCGGCTGCTCGGCTACCCCCGCGTCGGGCTCGGCACCCTCGTCGAGACCGTGCTGGGTTTCACCATGCTCAAGGAGCACTCGGCGGCCGACTGGTCGACCCGGCCGCTGCCGGAGGCCTGGCTGGAGTACGCAGCGCTCGACGTCGAGGTCCTGGTCGAGTTGCGCGAGGCGCTGGCCGCCGAGCTCGTCGCGGAGGGCAAGGACACCTGGGCTCGCCAGGAGTTCGACTGGCTGCGCGGCTTCGAGGCTCCGGTGCGTACGGATGCCTGGCGGCGCACCTCCGGGATGCACCGGGTCCGCGGCCGCCGCGGGCTCGCCGCCGTGCGCGAGCTGTGGACCGAGCGCGACCGGATCGCGCAGCAGCGTGACGTCACCCCGAGCCGGATCATCCCCGACGCCGCGATCGTCGCTGCCGCGCAGGACCTGCCGCAGGACAAGGCCTCGCTGCTCGGGCTGAAAGGCTTCCACGGCCGTGGCGCCGAGCGGTATGTGACCTCGTGGGTGAAGGCACTGAACCGCGCCGTCTCGATGGACGAGGACGAGCTGCCGGTGCGCTCACCGCGGTCCGACGGTCCTCCCCCTCCGCGCGCGTGGGCCGACAAGGATCCGACGGCCGCGCGCCGCCTGGCGCTGGCCCGCGAGTCCGTCAACGCCCTCGCCGAGGAGCGCAACCTCCCGGCCGAGAACCTGCTCACCCCCGACTTCCTGCGTCGTGCGATGTGGACGCCGCCGAAGACCCGCGACCCCGGCGCCCTCCTCGACGGCATCATCGAGATCCTCGCCGGTTTCGGCGCTCGCGGCTGGCAGATCGCCCTCACCGCCCCGCTCCTCACCGACGCCGTCCTGCACGCCGAGGCGGACTGAGCGAGCTCGAGCGCCGACCTTGCTCGCCCGCTCACGCCGCGCGCGCGAGAGAGTGACCCCGCAAATCGCGGCCGTCGAGTCCTCACCCGCCGAGGCGTCGCGTACGTCGGCCGAGGCGTCACCCGCGCCGGCCGAGACGTCACCCGCGTCGGCCGAGACGTCACCCGCGTCGGCCCAAGCGTCAGCCCAGCTGGCCGAGACGTCACTCGCGTCGACCCAAGCGTCACGTGCGCTGCCCGAGGTCGCGTCCATCTGACGCCTCGGCCGACGTACGTGACGCCTCGCCCGACCTACCTGACGCCTCGGCCGACGTACGTGACACCTCGGCCGACGTACGTGACGCCTCGCCCGACGTACGTGACGCCTCGCCCGACGTACGTGACGCCTCGCCCGACCTACCTGACGCCTCGCGCGACCTACCTGACGCCGCGCCGACCGACCTGACGCCTCGGCCGTTCTAAGCGACGCCTCGGCCGACGTACGTGACGCCTCGCCCGACGTACCTGACGCCTCGGCTGCTTAGGCGCTGGGCGAGGTCGAGGGGGGCGGGGAGCTGGCGGGGGTCGGCTGCGGGAAGACGGTCTTGGAGAGCTCGTCGATCTGGACGGCGAAGTCCTCGACCTGGTCGGGCTCGGCGACCGCCAGCGAGCCGCGGACCGCGGCGGCGGCGACCTTCTGCAGCTGCGCGAGCTGAGCGGCCTCGGGAAGGACCTGCATGTCGCGCACGGTGTCGGTGAAGATGCGGGCGTTCTTGGGGTTGCGCTCGGGCTGGGTGAAGACCGGGGCGTAGCCGACCTCGGAGTTGACCGGTACGAAGTGGCCGGTGCGGACCATCTTGACGACCGACTCGGTCGAGATGAGGTAGGTGAGGAAGTCGGCGGCGGCGTCGGGGTCGACGGTCTCCGCACCCATGCACAGCCCGGCGTAGTCACCGGTGGTGCCGTTGCCACCCGGCATCGGCATCACGTCCCACTCCATCCCCTCGGTCGCCCGCAGGTCCGAGACCAGCGAACGGTCGCCGACGAGCGCGACCAGACGGCCCTGCTTGAAGGCCTGGAACGGGGTGCGTCCGCGGAGGTCCTTCGAGGTGGCCAGCACGTTGGGCTGGCCGAGCGCCTCGACGAGGTCCTCGTAGGCGCCGGCGGAGTCGCCCAGGGCGGTGGTCGTCGGGGCGAGCGGGTCGTCGAAGAGGGTGGCGCCGGCACCGGCGAGCCAGGGCATCATCGCCGAGAGGTTCTGGTCGATGTAGGTGCCCTTGACGCCCTTGTTGTGCTCGGCGGCGTAGGTCATCGCTGCGCTGAACTGCTCGAGGTTCCAGCCCCGCAGGGAGCCGTCGGCCCGGACGCTGGGGGTGGGCAGACCCTCTTCCTTCATGGCGTCGAAGTCGATCAGCCCGGTGTTGACGTAGACGACCTGCGGCGAGACGGAGTAGGGCATGCACTCGAGGCGGCGGTCGACGGAGAAGTCCTCCATCGCCTCGCGGGAGTACTTGTCCCCGAAGTCGACGTTGCGGGCCTCGAGGAGGGTGTCGACCGGCTGGATCCGCTTGTCCTCGGCGAACGCCTCGACGTCGGGGCGCGGGGTCAGCACGACGTCGACCTTCTCGCCGTTGGCGACCGCGGCGGTGAGCTGGTCGGCGGTCGGCCAGGACTTCACCTCGACGGTGACGTTGGGGACTTCCTGGGTGTATTCGGCGGCCAGCTGCTTGTAGGTGTCGACGAGCGTCTTGTGGCCGGAGACCCCGAAGACGAGCTTCACCTTCGCCGGGGCCTTCGTCGTGGTGCTCGGCGAGGGCTTCGCGGCCGGCTCACCGCCGCATGCGGCGAGAGACGCCGAGAGAACCGTCACCAGAAGCGCCGTTGCCAGCCTCGTGCGCCGCACTATTTCCTCCATCTCAACGCCAGGACCGAGTCTGTGATGGAACCACAAGGCCCGGTTTACCAGCGATTCACTTTACGATACGTACCTGGACACTTCCTGAGAAGAAGCCCTCAGAACGGCCTCAGGCGAGGTGATCGCGTGCGGCCTTGATCACATCGTCGAAGATCTCCTTGGCCAGTGCATCGCCCTCACGGCGTACGTCGGCGGGGTCCATCCGGATCAGGCGGTCCAGGCGCACCTCGGAGGGCCTGCCCTGGCGGTCCCAGCCGCCGGTGCCGACGTCCATCCAGTGCCGCCCGTAGCGTGCCTCCTGCGCCTCGTCGCGGTCGTGGTCCTTGCTGG
The DNA here is from genome assembly GCF_037137035.1 of Nocardioides sp. CCNWLW239. Classification (NCBI taxonomy): domain Bacteria; kingdom Bacillati; phylum Actinomycetota; class Actinomycetes; order Propionibacteriales; family Nocardioidaceae; genus Nocardioides; species Nocardioides sp. CCNWLW239. The sequence continues at coordinate 348,161 of NZ_JBBBNW010000001.1, forward strand.
TCAGCATCAGGCACAGGAGTAGGCCGGCCTTCTGGCCGATCACCAGGACGGGACGGTCCTTGCCCTGGGTCTCGTCGTCCTCGTAGGGCACCCAGCCCCACACCACCTCGCCCGGGTCGGCGTTGCCGTCACCGATCTCGGGATCGTAGGAGATGGCGCTCTGGCGCGGGGCAGGCTGCGTGTCGGTCACTTCGGCTCCTTCGTAGCTGGCTGGCGTCATGGCCGCCCAGCCGAGGTGCACCGAAAAGAATGATGAACACGCCGGACCGGGAGCGCCTCACGGCGCAAGGCCGCTCGTAGCGGCTGAAGTTGGGACCCGGGGCTGCCGCAGCCCGACGTGTTCGGGCACCAGTGTAACGGTGCCCCCAACCTCGGCCGCATCAAAGCGGACAGGAGGCTACCGCACCGCTCGGCTCAGGTGAGCCGCTGCTCGAGCTCGGCGTGGCCCGCCGCCTCGAGCTGTTCGGAGAGCTGCAGCATGTTGCGTACGTCCTTGGCGGCTGCATCCGGGTCCAGGGCTGCCCGCCCGGCGGCGATGACGCGCGAGAACGCGGCGGCACGGAGCAGCACCACCGCGAAGTCGCTGCCGGCGATGCCGCGCAGCACCTCGTCGACCATCGCCTTGAGCTCCTGCGGGCCCGGAGGCTCAGCGACACCGGCGACGACCTGGGCCACCTGTGCCTTCGCCCGCCCGGCCTCGAACTCGCGCGCGGCACCGACCGGGTCGGCGTACACCCAGCTGCGGAGCAGGTAGAGCCGCCACAGGCAGCCGGCCAGCGACTCGGCGGGCGAGCTCGACCAGGCCTCGGCGATCGTCTCGATGCCCTCCGACTCGGCCAGGTGGAGGATCCGGTCGACGACGGCCGGGTCGTCGCTCTCCCGTGCTCCGCGCACGAGTGCCGTCGCCGCCGCATCGGCCGCCTCCTGCACGAGCGCAGGGTCGGCGCCCCCGAGGAGGGAGTCGAAGAAGCCGTCCCCGGGACGTATCGGCGAATGAAACTCTCTGGCCATCGGATCGAGCGTAGCGGCCGGCGCACACGTGTAACACGTCGTTCGTAGTACTACTCGCCCTATCAGAACGACCGGATAGTGCTACGAACAGCGTGTTACACGCCGAGTTGCACACCGAGTTACACCCACCATCCCAGCCCGCCCCGCTACCCCAGCAGCTTGCGGATGCGTGCGTCGGAGACCTTTTCGGCGGTGCCGAGCTGCTGGGCCCAGAGCTGTACGCGGTATTCCTCGAGCATCCATCGCACCTGCCGCAGCCGCGGACCCGGCGGGCGGCCCTCGGGCAGCGCCTCGATCTGGTGCAGGTAGGCGTCCTGGGGCGACGCGATCCGGTCGTGGGTCGCGCGGTCGCCGCGCAGGTCGGCGTCGAGCTTGCGACGGCGCTCGACGATCGCCTTCAGGTAGGTCGGGTAGCGCCGGATGTGCTGCGCACCCGCCTCGGCGACGAAGCCTCGGTAGACCAGCCGCGCCAGCTGGTCCTTCATGTCGGTCAGGGCCGGGAGCTGGAACATGTCGGCCCGGCCCGAGAGGGCCTTGTCGGTCTCTCGGTACGCCTCGAGCGCCCGCATCACGTCGGCGAGGACCGCGCGGACGGCCGTCACCAGCTCGGCCCGCGTGCCGGCGGCGGCCAGCACCGCCTCGTAGGACTCCGACGTCCGCGGCAGCGGACGGGCGTCGACCAGCTGGCGGACGACCGCGGCACGGCAGTCCTCGACGAGCTCGGCGGCGCTCGGGTAGGGCGATCCCGCGAGCGCGAGCTTCTCCATCGTGCTCAACCCGTCGACGACCTGCTTGGTGACATCGGGCAGGGCCAGGAGCAGGAGTCGTACGACACCGAGGCGATGCCGTGCCTCGGCCTCCTCGGCGGATCCGGCGACGACGAGACCGACGGTCGCGCCCTCGTCGGACAGGCACGGGAAGACGGTGACCTCGTGGCCCGCGCGCTTCTCGGTGACCGTGGTCTCGATCGTCCCGAAGACCCACGACGTCTCGCCGGTGCGGGTGTGGCCGGCCGAGGCGGCGACCTCGGCGATCGCTGCCTTGAACTCACCCTCGAGCGGGGCCTTGAGCGCGTCGAGGTCCTTGCCCTTCGCGGTCTCCTTGCCGTCCTCGCCGACGACCCGGTAGGTCGGCCGCAGGTGCTCGGGCACCTTGTCCCAGTCCCAGGCCTCGCGCGGGATGTGCACGCCCGCGGTCGAGCGCGCCCAGCGCTCCAACGCGGTCAGCAGCGGCTCCTCTCCCGGCGGTGTGTCCTTCAGGAACGCCCGCGCCTTGTCGGGAGCGGGCACGAAGCTGACCCGCAGCTGCTTGGGGAGCGACCGGATCAGCGCGGTCACCAGCTCCTCGCGCAGTCCTGGCACCAGCCAGGAGAAGTCGTCGGCGCCGACGCGGTTGAGCGTGGCGACCGGTACGTCGATCGTGAGCCCGTCGTCGGCCGCGCCCGGCTCGAACTGATAGCTCAGCGAGAAGGTCAGCGGCCCAGCGTCCCACTCGGCGGGGAAGTCCGCCTCGGTCACCTCGCCCGCGGCCTCGTTGGTGAGCATCGAGAGGTCGAAGGTGAGCAGGTCGGGCGTCTCCCGCCGGGCGTGCTTCCACCACTGGTCGAAGTGGGCACCGGACACGATCGACGCCGGCAGGCGGCGGTCGTAGAAGTCGAAGAGCGCATGCTCGTCGACCACGATGTCGCGGCGGCGGGCCCGGTGCTCGAGCTCCTCCGCCTCCTCCATGAGCTTGGCGTTGTCGCGGAGGAAGCGGTGATTCGTACGCCACTCGCCGTAGACCAGTGCGTGCCGGATGAACAGCTCCCGGCTCAGCTCGGGATCGATCTTGCCGAAGGCGACGGGCCGGTCGGCGACCAGCGGGACGCCGTAGAGCGTCACCTTCTCCCGGGCCATCACCGAGGCGCGCTTCTGGGACCAGTGCGGCTCGGAGTAGGTGCGTTTGACCAGGTCCCGGCCGAGGCTCTCGGCCCACTCGGGCTTGATCGAGGCGTTCTGCCGGGCCCAGAGACGCGAGGTCTCGACCAGCTCGGCGGACATCACGAACTGGGGGTTCTTCCGGTGCAGGGCCGAGCCGGGGAAGATCGCGAACTTCGCCCCACGGGCACCCACATACTCCCGCGGCCCCGGGCGTCGCTTCTCCCGTGCCCGCGCCGCGTCGGCCTTGGAGTCCCGCTCCTCGAGCGCCCCGATGTGCGAGAGCAGGCCGGAGAGGAGCGCCTGGTGGATCCCGTCGGCGTCGTAGGCAGCACCCTCTGATTTCGGTACGGTCTCGCCTGCTTCCACGACGTCGCGGTGACCCTTGCCGAGGTCGATCTTCATCTCCCGGCACACCTGCCGCAGCTGCGACTCCAGGTCCTGCCACTCCCGGACGCGTACGTAGTGCAGGAACTCCCGCTTGCACAGCCGCCGGAACGCCGAGGACGAGAGCTCGTGCTGCTGCTCCTTCAGATAGCGCCACAGGTTGAGCCAGGTGAGGAAGTCGGAGGTCTCGTCCTTGAACCGCGCGTGCAGCTGGTCGGCCTGCGCCTGCTCCTTGGGATGGTCCTGGCCGGGCCGCTCGCGCGGGTCCTGGAGCGAGAGGGCGGCGGCGACGACGATGACGTCACGCACGCAGCCGAGCCGCTCGGCCTCGAGCACCATCCGCGCCAACCGCGGGTCGATCGGCAGCCTGGCCAGCCGCCGGCCCAGCTTCGTCAACCGCTGGCCGCGCATCGCGCCGAGCTCCTCGAGAAGCTGTACGCCGGCGGTGATGTTGCGCCGGTCCGGCGCCTCCACGAACGGGAACCGGGCGATGTCGCCCAGCCCCAACGACGCCATCTGCAGGATGACGGAGGCCAGGTTCGTACGCAGGATCTCCGGGTCGGTGAATTCGGGCCGCCCCTCGAAGTCCTCCTCCGAGTAGAGCCGGATCGCGATGCCCGCCTCGACCCGCCCGGTACGTCCCGACCGCTGGTTCGCCGAGGCCCGCGAGATCGGCTCGATGGGCAGCCGCTGCACCTTGGTGCGCGCGGAGTAGCGCGAGATGCGGGCGACACCGGTGTCGACGACGTACTTGATCCCGGGGACGGTCAGCGAGGTCTCGGCGACGTTGGTCGCGAGCACGATCCGGCGGCCGGTGTGGGGCGAGAAGACCCGGTGCTGGTCGGCGGCCGAGAGCCGGGAGAAGAGCGGCACGATCTCGACCAGGCCCGTCGACGGACGCCCCCGGTTCAGCCCCAGCGCATCCGACAGCGCATCAGCCGCGTCCCGGATCTCCCGCTCGCCCGGCAGGAAGACGAGCACGTCGCCGGGCCCCTCGGCCGAGAGCTCCTTGACCGCGTCGACGATGGCCTCGGTCTGGTCGCGGACGACGACCTCGCCCTCTCCATCCTTCTCAGGCCCGGTCTCCTCGGAGAGCTCCATCAGCGGCCGATAGCGGACCTCGACCGGATACGTACGCCCCGAGACCTCGATGATCGGCGCCGGCTCGCCGGTCTTCACGTCCGAGAAGTGGGCCGCGAACCGCTCCGGGTCGATCGTCGCCGAGGTGATGATCACCTTCAGGTCCGGGCGGCGGGGCAGCAGCCGGCGCAGATAGCCCAGCAGGAAGTCGATGTTGAGCGACCGCTCGTGGGCCTCGTCGATGATGATCGTGTCGTAGCGACGCAGGTCGCGGTCGCGCTGCAGCTCGGCGAGCAGGATGCCGTCGGTCATCAGCTTGATCCGCGACGCGGCCGAGGACTTGTCCATGAACCGCACCTGATAGCCGACCAGGTCGCCCAGCTCGGTGCCGAGCTCGGAGGCGATCCGCTCCGCGACCGACCGGGCCGCGATCCGGCGCGGCTGGGTGTGCCCGATCAGACCGGCGGTCCCACGTCCCAGCTCCAGGCAGATCTTGGGCAGCTGCGTCGTCTTTCCCGAGCCCGTCTCCCCGGCGACGATCACGACCTGGTGGTCGCGGATGGCCGCGGCGATGTCTTCGCGGCGCTGGGTGACCGGGAGCTCGGCAGGGTAGGTGATCGCGATGGACGGCGCGGCGGGCTGGGCGGACTCGGACATGAGGTCACCCATTCTCCCCCGGCGTACCCCTCGACCGCACATCGGTTTCTCCGCGCCCCCGACGAGAGCCCGGCCCGCCGGATGGCGGGAGTGCTCGATGTGATTCCCGCCACAGGCCGGGTTCCGGCACGCATGCCGCACGGGGGACGCTGGGTACACCCCCGTTCACCGAAGGAGTGGCCCATGTCCGAGACGACCACCGAGCAGATCTTCCCCGAGACCCCCATCCGACCGCCGTTCGATCCCGAGCTCGTGCCGGTCCTCGAGGCCGTGCGGGAGACGCTCTCACCCCTCTCGGCCGAGGCCCTCCCGATGATGCGGGAGCAGAGCGCCAACGGTCTTCTCGGCATGGACCCGGTGGATCTGACCGTCGACGGCGCGGTCCGGGTCGAGGAGCGGCAGGTCCCCGGCCCCGAGGGCGATCCTGACATCACGCTGCTGATCCTGAGTCCCGCCGTCGACGGCCCGCCGCGGCCCGCGGTCTTCCACACCCACGGCGGCGGCATGGTGACCGGAAACCGCCGGCTCGGGGTGGAGATGTTCCTCGAGCAGGTCGCGGCCGGCACCGCCGTGGTCGTGTCGGTGGAGTACCGGCTCGCCCCCGAGCACCCCGACCCCGCACCCGTCGAGGACTGCTACGCCGGCTTGGTCTGGACGGCCAAGAACGCAGCCGAGCTCGGCATCGACCCCGAGCGCATCATGATCGCCGGTGCCAGCGCCGGAGGTGGCCTCGCCGCTGGCACGGCACTGCTCGCCCGCGACCGCGCCTTCCCCAAGCTGAGCCACCAGATGCTCATCTGCCCGATGCTCGACGACCGGTTCGAGACCCACAGCAGCCACATGCTCGACGACGAGGGGATCTGGGACCGTGCCGCCAACCTGTTCGGCTGGACGGCGCTCCTCGGCGATCGCCGCGGCGGCCCCGACGTCTCCCCGTACGCAGCGCCGGCTCGCGCCGAGGACCTCGCCGGCCTCCCCCGCACCTACATCGACACCGGCTCGGCGGAGACGTTCCGCGACGAGACGCTGGCCTACGCCCGGCGGCTCTCGGAGGCGGGGGTCAGCGTCGACCTGCACATGTGGGGCGGCGGATTCCATGCGTTCGACATGATGGTCCCCCACGCCGCCGTCTCCCGCGCCTCGATCGCGACCCGCGACGAGTTCATCCGCAGAGCGCTCGAGGCCTGATCCGCTGGCCTGCTCGCCTCCGGTGGGCGAGAGTAGGCCGGGGAGGTCCAGGTGCGAGATCTGATCGGCAAGCTCGAGGTCGTCGATGACGACGCCGCCAGCGCGCTGCGCGTCATCGACCACTTCGACCGTCTCGTCGACGAGCGGGCGTCGATCGCCGCGGTCGTGCGCGCCGCCGCGGCACTCGCGGGTGCCACGGCAGGCCTCCACGACGCGGCCCGGGCGCTGGTGCGACGGTTCACCCCCGACGGCCGTGCCCTGACCGGCGAGAAGGAGGGCGAGTGGCGCCACGAGCCCGTCCCCGGCCATCCCGGGTCATGGCTCTGGCTGGAGCGCACGGGCGAGGACGGCCCGCTCGACGCCCTTATCCTCGAGCGCGCCGCCCGGGCCCTGCAGGCCCTTGGCACGGGCTCCTCGCAGCCCTCGACAAGCGGCCTGGTCAGGATCGTGTGCGACCCCGACGCCACGGAGGCCGACCGGCGCGATGCAGTCGCCCGGCTCGGCCTGAGCGGGACCGCCACGGTGGTGCTGAGCACCTCCGCCCACCTGCCGACGACGCTGATCAGCACCGTCGGCACCCTCGTGGTCGCCCTGCTCCCCGGCGCGCCCAGTCTCCCCGAGGACATCCGCGCCGGCTCCGCGACTGCCACCGACCCGCTTCGGCTGCCGATCGCGTTCGAGCAGGCACGCACAGCTTTCCGGCTGGCCGCCGACGTCGGCGGCCTCGCCCCCTCGGTGCTCCGCTACGAGGACCTCGGCGCGCTTGCCGTCATCGCCGAGCGGATCAGCGCCGAGGAGGCGGCAGCAGTGGGTGACGTACGACGTCTCGACGAGCTGCTCGCCGCGCATCCCTGGGTCGTGGAGACGCTCCATGCGGTGCTGGACCAGCCGAGCCTGCGGCAGTCGGCCGCGATGCTCCACCTGCACCACTCGACCCTTCAAGAGCGGCTGGGCTGGCTGAGCGGTCAGCTCGGCTACTCGCCCACCAAGGGGCGGGGCAGGCAGCGAGCAGCGGTCGCGGTGCTGCTGTGGCGTGTGGCCCACGGCACCGATCACGAGGTCGTGGCGGAGCCGCACTAGGCGGTCTTGGTCCGGGCACCTAGATTATGTCCCCATGACCGGGGAGCCGAGCGAGATCGAGGTCCAGGAGGCGCTGCGCGCGCTCCGCGGAGAGGACGACACCCTCAACGAGCGGTCGGTGCAGACCGTTCTCGACCTCCATCGGCTGCGCGATGCGCTGACCCGGTTCGGCGACGACGACCCCTCCAGCACCACCGATGCGACGCGGGGCGGGTTCCGGCTCTGAGCCGAAATCGGCCAATGGGTGGGACGCCGAGTTACGTAGGGGATTTCAAGAGGGTTACCGTTGCTGATCGTGACCGAATCTCTAACAGTGCGTGACAACCGCACCGGGGTGGAGTACGACATCCCGATCACCGACGGCACCATCCGCGCCGCCGACCTGGGGAAGATCAAGGCCAACGAGGACAACCCCGGCCTGGCCGTCTACGACCCCGGCTTCGTCAACACCGCGTCGTGCCGATCCTCCGTGACCTACATCGACGGCGACAAGGGCGTTCTCGAGTATCGCGGCTATCCCATCGAGCAGCTCGCGGAGAAGTCCAACTTCCTCGAGGTCTCCTATCTCCTGGTCCACGGCGCGCTGCCGACCAAGGAGGAATACGACGCGTGGGTGCACGAGATCACCTACCACACGTTCGTGCACGAGAACATCAAGGAGTTCATGCAGGGCTTCCGCTATGACGCCCACCCGATGGGCATGCTCATGGCGTCGGTCGGTGCGATGTCGACGTTCTACCCGGACGCCGCCAACATCTCCGACCCCGACAACCGTCGCCTGCAGATCATCCGGCTGATCGCCAAGATGCCGACGCTCGGCGCCTGGGCGTTCCGGCACGCGCAGGGCAAGCCCTACGTCTACCCGGACAACGACCTGTCCTACACCGGCAACTTCCTCTCCATGCTCTTCAAGATGAGCGAGTCGAAGTACGCACCGGACGAGCGCATCGAGAAGGCGCTCGACACCCTCTTCATCCTGCACGCCGACCACGAGCAGAACGCCTCCGCCAACGCGGTCCGGAGCGTCGGCTCGACCCAGGTCGACCCCTACTCCTCGGTCGCCGCCGGCGTCGGTGCCCTCTTCGGCCCGCTTCACGGTGGCGCCAACGAGGCCGTGCTCCGGATGCTGCGCCGCATCGGCAAGGTCGAGAACATCCCCGCCTTCATCGATGGCGTCAAGGCCGGCAACGAGCGCCTGATGGGCTTCGGCCACCGGGTCTACAAGAACTACGACCCGCGGGCGAAGCTGATCAAGCAGCAGGCCTACAACGTGTTCGAGGTGACCGGCACCAACCCGCTCCTCGACATCGCCCAGGAGCTGGAGAAGATCGCTCTGGAGGACGAATACTTCGTCTCCCGCAAGCTCTACCCCAACGTCGACTTCTACTCCGGCCTGATCTACGAGGCCCTGGAGTTCCCGCCGGAGATGTTCACCGTGCTCTTCGCCATCGGGCGCACGCCCGGCTGGCTCTCCCAGTGGCTGGAGCTGGTCCAGGACAAGGAGCAGAAGATCGCGCGCCCGAAGCAGATCTACACCGGCGAGCGCGGACTCGAGTTCGTACCGCGCGACGTTCGCTGGGCGTGACGGTTCCCGACACGCAGACCCCGTCCACCCGTGCGGTGGATGGGGTCGTCTGGGATTTCGGCAACGTCCTGATCCGCTGGGACCCGCTCCCCGCGATCGCGGCCGGGGTCGGGGACGCCGACGCCCGCGGGTTCCTGGAGTCCTACGACTTCGGGTCGTGGAACTACGCCCAAGACGCTGGCCGCACCTGGGCGCAGGCGCTGACGGTGCTCGAGGAGGAGGCTCCCGAGTGGCTCGCGGCCGGAGCGGCGTACGTCGACAACTTCCCGCTCTCGCTGCTGGGGCCGGTCCCCGGGACCCATGAGCTGGTCCGTGAGCTCGCGGCCGCGGGGCTCCCGCAGCTCGGCCTGACCAACTGGTCGGCCGAGCTCTATCCGCATGCTCCGGCGACGTACGACGTGATCGAGCTGCTCCGTGACGTCGTCGTCTCCGGGGAGGTGCGGCTGGCCAAGCCCGACCCGGCGATCTACCGGCTCGTGGCCGAGCGTGCCGGGATGCCGCTGGAGCGGCTCGCGTTCATCGACGACAGCGTCGCCAACGTGGCTGCCGCGGCGGCCGCCGGCATGCAGGCGATCCAGTTCACCGGGGCCGAGCAGCTCCGCAGGGACCTGGTCGCGCTCGGTCTCCCGCTCCAGCCCTGAGCATCAGGCCGCCTCGGTCTCGGGCGCGCGCTCGAGGCGGCGTACGCCTGCGAACGAGATCGACATCAGGGCACTGCCCGAGATCACCGCGGCGACGATGAGCAGCCAGGGCTCGAAACCCACCGCGACCGCGACCGGGCCCACGAGCGCGAGCCCGACCGGCCGGGCGATGAACGAGCCCACGATGTCGAAGGAGTAGACCCGGGAGAGCTTCTCCTCGGGGATCTCCTGCTGGATCGCGATCTGCCAGAAGATGTCGAAGACCTGCAGGCCGAACCCGTGCAGGAAGGCACCGAGCAGGATCGGCCAGAGCGTGTCGGAGAGGGCCATCGAGATCGGGAAGAGGCCGGTCATGGCGAGGAAGAAGACGCCCACCGAGAGCAGCCGGCGCGGCCGGAACTTCAGGCAGAACAACCCACCGACGAAGAAGCCCGCCATCAGCGCGGCCAGCGCGAAGCCCCAGGAGGCGCGGCCGATGCCCTCGCCGACCACGATCGGCCCGAGCACGCTGTGAGCCCCTGACCAGAACAGGTGGTAGAGCAGCGCCTGCAGGATCAGGAACCACAGCCAGGAGTGCCGCATCACCTCGCGGAAGCCCTCGGCGAGGTCTCCGAGCATCGATGCCTTGTGGGGCGGGCGCTCATGGGGCACCCGCATCCCGGCGTAGGCGACCGCGGCGATGGCGAAGGTGAGCGCGTCGACGGTGATCGCCCAGCCGGGGCCGACCGCCGCGACGAGCACGCCACCGAGCGCATAGCCGATGGTCGAGGCGGTGGTCTGGAGCAGCGACCGGAGCGAGACGGCGGCACCGAGCTCGTCATCCGGCACGACGACCCTGGTCATCGCCATCGCCGAGGGCTGATTGAGCGCGGCGACGATGCCGGCCAGACCACCCATCACCGCGATCGAGGGAATCGTGGCGATCCCGAGGATCACCGTCACCGCCAGGGCCCCGGTCACGAGGGCGCTGATGGCCGCTGTCCCCTCCATCATCAGCTTGCGCGAGACCCGGTCGCCCAGCACGCCACCGGCCAGCGTGGTCACGACCTGACAGGCCGCGAACACGGCTTCGACCAGGCCCAGCTGGGTCGCCGAACCACCCAGGTCGAGGACGGCGAACGCCAGCGCGACCGGGGTGATCGCGTTGCCCAGCGACGAGGCCGCCGTCCCGGTCACGAGCCGGCGGAAGTTGCGGTGCCTCAGCGGCGAACGGCGCTTCGTCGGCGGCTCGGCGGTCGGCTCGGTTGTGGCGGTCATGCTCCTAAGATACTTCGCTAGCGAACTATTCGCCAACGAATTATCAGTCAGCGAAGGGTAGGCTCGGACCATGTCTGAGTTGCGACCCTCCGAGACGCTCGACGACGACCACGCCGAGGACGGAGCCGACCGCCATGTGGCCCGTTGGCGCGACCACTGGCTCGACATCGACTTCGACGACGAGATCGAGGCGATCACGGTCCGGATCGGCACGATCTCGAAGTTCTTCAACGACGCCCGCGCGGCGGCGGCGAGCGAGGTCGGCCTGGCCGACTTCGAATACATCACCCTCCACATGCTGATGATCCGCGACACCCCCGGCCACGCCTCGCCCACGGCCCTGGCCAAGGACCTCGACATCAGCCCGGCGGGGATGACGGGCCGGCTCGACAGCATGGAGAAGGCCGGATGGCTGCGGCGTACGGCCTCGGTCGAGGACCGCCGCAAGATCAGTGTCGAGGCGACGAAGGCCGGCATCGAGATCTGGCGGCGCGCGATGGACCTGCGCGGCGAGGCCGAGACCACACTGCTGGGGGCGCTGAGCCCGGGACAGCGTACGGAGCTGGCGGCTCTGCTCAAGCAGGTGACCATGCAGATCGAGACCGAGTAGGTCACCCGAACGGGCGATCGCAAGCGGTCGATCTACTCTTCGCCACCACATAGCCCGGTCTCAGCCGGCTCACAGGGACCCTGGTCAGACTCGATGCCATGACCGAACTCCCTCCTCAGCAGCCGAGTGGGACCCCGCCTCAGTGGACTCCCCCGGCTCCCGCCGGCCCTGCCCAGTCTCCTGCCCAGTCTCCCGCCCAGCCTCAGGCCCAGCCCCAGGCTCCCGCCAACCCGTTCGTGGCACCGCCCGCCCAGACCGCTGTCATGCCGGTCATGCCCGGAGCGCCCACCAAGAAGCGCACGACCGGCCGAGCCGGCCTCGTCGCCGCAGTCCTCGCCGGTGCCCTGATCGCCGGTGGCACCGCCGGCGTCGGCGGCGCAGCGATCTACGACGCCCTCTCCGGTGACGGCAACGGCGGCGCGAACAGCCCGTCGACCTCGCAGGTCGTCGACGCGAAGGCCCCCGAGGGCAGCATCGAGAAGGTCTCGGCCAAGGTGCTCCCCTCCGTGGTGAAGATCGAGGTCACCTCCCAGCAGGGCTCCGGCTCGGGCTCGGGTGTCGTCATTTCCTCCGACGGCACGATCCTGACCAACAACCACGTCGTCGAGATGGCCGCCAACGGCGGCACCGTGACCGTCGACTTCAACGACGGTACGTCGGCCTCCGCCGAGGTCCTCGGCACCGACCCGCTCACCGACACCGCGGTGATCAAGGCGAGCGGCGTCTCCGACCTGACCCCGATCACGTTCGGCAAGTCCAGCAACCTCACTGTCGGCCAGAGCGTCGTGGCGATCGGCTCGCCGTTCGGGCTGGACCAGACCGTGACGACCGGCATCGTCAGCGCGCTCGACCGCCCGGTCAACGTCGGCGTCGACCAGAGCGGCGCGGCGACCGTCTACCCGGCGGTGCAGACCGACGCGGCGATCAACCCCGGCAACTCCGGTGGCGCGCTCGTCGACCTCAACGGCAACCTCGTCGGCATCAACGCCTCGATCCGCTCCACCTCGGGCGGCGCCGGCCAGGACGCGGGTTCGATCGGGCTCGGCTTCGCCATCCCGATCGACGAGATCCGTCCGATCGTCGAGCAGCTCGAGAAGGGCGAGAAGGCCACCCACGCCCAGTTCGGCATCTCGGTCTCCGACGCCCCCGAGGCCCAGAACGGCCAGACCTCGGTGACCGGCGCTCAGGTCCAGGAGGTCAGCGAGGGCGGCACCGCCAAGAAGGCCGGCCTGGAGAAGGGCGACATCATCACCAAGGTCGACGACCACGTCATCACCGGATCGGACTCGCTGGTGGCGACGGTCCGCTCCTACCGCCCCGGCGACAAGGTGGAGGTCACCTGGTCGCGCAACGGGGACGAGAAGACCGCAAAGGTGACCCTGGACTCCGACGCCTCCTGATCCCCCTCGGTGTGCTGCCAGAGGTGCGCTATGGCGCACTCCTGGCAGCACACGGCCATGTCAGGCAGCCTTGGGCACACCTAGGCGGCGGAGGTCGCGAACCAGTCGCTGCGGTTCGTCACGGATCTCACGTGTCGTGCACCGAACGATGACACGATCCGGTGCGGACAGGGCGCGCTGCCGCGCCAGATCGTCCTCCCAGTGCTCGACCTCCATGTGGAATCCGCCGTCGATCTCGAGCACCAGCAACCGCCCGTCGGGAAGGGGCCACTCGCAGTCGGTGTAACGCAGCCTCCCTTCGCTGTCGCGCCGCTTCGTCTGCTGCGCCGGTCTCGCGATCCCGAACAGACGGCAAAGCCGCCTGAACTCCATCTCCGACAACGACTGAGCGCCCTCACTCATATCAGCCAGCGCCCGCCGTAACAGCGGCGCTTTCCGCAGCGGCTTGAGGTCCGCGAGCCAGGCAGCGAGCGACTCCGGTGTCGTCAGCCGCTGCTGGACCGCCGCGGCCACGACCCCCTGCGACGTGCGGTCGTTGCGTTCCTGAGCTGCCCACATCAGGACCGCCGGTTCGAGCTTCATCAGCGGCAACCCGCGCGCCGTCGACCGGAACGAGTCGATCGCCTTCCGGGTACGCACGAAGTCGATACCGTCGAGCGGCTCCTGGATGTCGTCGCCGTAGGGAACGAGCACCGTGATCGTCTCGCGATGCCAGTTCGTCAGTCCGTGCACTTCAGCAGCGGTGAGGCCACCGATCAAAGCCCGCGGACCGCCCTGAAGCACGCCCAGCCACATCACCTGTTGGCGGGTCATCGCCCCGGTGAAGGTGCTGATCACCGTCGAGGACCGTTCCACCCACCGCTCCGCGGCGATCTGGTTCCGCACATGCCACCGCGAGACACCGACAGCACGCAGCTGCGCGCGCGTGACCACCCCGAGCTGCCGCCCAGCCAGTTGACGCCACTCCGTAATGCCGATCCCCATAAGCCAAATGGTGCAGGAGAGCACCGACATTTCCGCCGTGTGCTGCCAGATGTGCGCTATGGCGCACTCCTGGCAGCACAGCGTCATTTCTGCAGGCTGCAGAGCCACTCGACCGGCTCGAAGCCCATGGCCTCGTTGACCTGGATCATGTGGGTGTTGACCTCGGCGTTGTAGGTGCCCACGGACGGCACCTCGGGGCGCTCGGACTGGAGCAGGCGGAGATTGGCGATCTTCACCGCCAGCCCGAGCCGGTGGCCTCGGTGGGCCTTCTCGACCAGGGTGCCCCACTGGTAGCTCTTGCCGTCGAGGCTGGAGTAGCCGATCACCGTGTAGGCCACCACGCGTCCCTCGGGGTCGAGCGCGACCGAGTGGTAGAGGGTCCGCTTCTGCGCGGCGACCAGCTCCTCCATCTCGCGCACCTTCGCCACGTCGGGCTCGGGCGCCTCGATGTCCAGGTCACCCGTCGGCGCCTCGGTCTCGAGGCTGGCGTCGAGCACCGCCCAGCTCTCGACGATGTCGTCGGGCACGCGGCCGACCCAGGACCGCAGCGTGTAGTCACGGTGTCGTTCGGCGGCCTGTGCCGCCAGCCGGTCGAGGACGTCGTCGGGCACCGGGAGCCTCAGCAGGCGGCGTACCTCCACCAGGGCGGGCGCATAGCCGCGCGCGGCCCCGAACTCGCGCCCCGGTGAACCCTCACCGCCGGAGCCGAGCGACCAGGGCCACCAGACCTCACCCGTCAGCGACGTACGCCCCTGGGCCCGGGCTTCCGCCTCGACGTGGTCGAGCAGAATCGTGCCATGGCCACGCCGGCGGTGCGCCGGCAGCACCGCCAGCACGATCGTCGCCCGATGGAGGTTGTCGGTCAGCGGCATCGCCATCCAGGCGGCGGCGATCGGCTCCCCGTCGATGCGACCGACGTACGCCCTGCGGTCGGTCTTCTCGGATGTCTGCTGCAGCTCGACGCGCTGCTCCTCACGCGCCCACAGGTCGGCGTCGGGACCGCGTACGTCGCGCCACGACGCGGTCATCACGTCGTACCACGCGTCGAAGGCGTCGTCATCGAACGGGTCGACGCGCTCGATCACCAGCTCACTCATCGTGACCTCTCCACTCTGGTCTCGTCCCAGACCGGCTCCGGGGACTCGTAGACGTCGCCGTTGGCGCCGTAGACCAGGAACCGGTCGAAGCCGCGGGCGAACCAGCGGTCATGGGTGACCGCGATGACGGTGCCCTCGAACGACTCGAGCCCGGCCTCGAGGGCCTCGGCAGACTGCACGTCGAGGTTGTCGGTCGGCTCGTCGAGCAGCAGCAAGGTGGCACCCGAGAGCTCCAGCAGCAGGATCTGGAAGCGTGCCTGCTGGCCGCCCGAGAGCGAGTCGAAGGTCTGCTCCGCAGCGTGCGCGAGCTCGTAGCGGTCGAGCACCCGGGAGGCGGCCTCGCGTCCCATCCCCTGGCGTCCGCGACCGTCAGGGGTCGCGTCGCCGCGGTGCAGGATGTCGAGCAGCGTACGTCCCACAAGCTCCGGATGGGCGTGTGTCTGCACGAACCAACCCGGCCGTACGCGGGCACCGAGCTTGGCCTTCCCGCGATGACGGACAGGCTCGATGGGGGTGTCCTCGACGGGGCGGTGCTCCACGTCCGGGTCGGTGCCGCCGCGGGCGAGCAGCCGCAGGAAGTGGGACTTTCCCGAGCCGTTGGACCCCAGCACGGCGACTCGCTCGCCGTACCAGACCTCCAGGTCGAACGGACGCATCAGGCCGGTGAGCTCGAGCGACTCGCAGACCACCGCCCGTTTGCCGGTGCGTCCGCCGCGCAGCCGCATCTGCACCTCTTGCTCCCGCGGCTGTTCGACAGGTGGGCCGGCCTCCTCGAACTTCCGGAGCCGGGTCTGGGCCGCCTTGTACTGGCTGGCCATCCCGTCGTTGTACTCCGACTTGATCTTCAGCCGTAGGACCAGCGCCTTGATCTTGGCGTGCTCCTCGTCCCAGCGACGGCGCAGCTCCTCGAACCGCAGGAACCGGTCCTTGCGGGCCTCGTGATAGGAGGCGAACCCGCCCGGGTGCGTCCACGTGCTGTTGCCGGCACCGGACGCGCCGAGCTCGACCGTGACCACTCTGGTCGCGGTGTTGTCCAGCAGCTCGCGGTCGTGGCTGACGTAGAGAATCGTCTTCGGGGACTCCCGGATGCGCTCCTCGAGCCACATCTTGCCCGGCACGTCGAGGAAGTTGTCCGGCTCGTCGAGCAGGAGGACCTCGTCGGGGCCGCGGAGGAGATACTCCAGGACGAGGCGCTTCTGCTCGCCGCCGGAGAGGGTGTCCAGCGAGCGGTAGCGGGCGCGGTCGTAGGGCACCCCGAGGCCGGCCATGGTGCACACGTCCCAGACGACCTCGAGGTCATAGCCGCCGGCGTCGGCGTACTCGGCCAGCGCGGTCGCGTAGCGCATCTGCAGCGGTTCGTCCTCCGACGACATCAGCTCCAGCTCGCACGCCTCCACCGCCGCTGCGGCGTCGCGCACGCGCGCGGGCGCGACCGAGAGCAGCAGCTCGCCGACGGTCGAGGACCCTCTGCCGACCATCTGGCGCATCACCCCGAGCCCGCCCGAACGCACCACGGAGCCCGCGGTCGGGGTCAGCTCCCCGGTGACGATCCGCAGCAGCGTCGTCTTTCCGGCGCCGTTGGCGCCGACCAGCGCGACCTTCGCCCCTTCGCCCACCCGGAAGGAGACGTCGTCCAGGAGAACCCGCCCGTCAGGCAGCTGGAACCGCACTCCAGCAACATCTACATGTCCCACAACCGTCCAGTGTGGCACCCGTGTCGAATGGATATTTCGATCTCGACGAGCTCGATCTTCGATGAGCGTCGGTCCCACCAGCAGAACGTGACGCTCGACACATTTCAACGATTACCGATATGACTTACGCCATGCCTCCGCTCGACAGCCAGATCGCCGACCTGCTCACCCTCTATGCCAAGGGCGAGCCCCTGGAGACCTTCGATCCGCCGACGGCGCGAGCACTCTTCCGCGCGATGGGCGACGGCGCCCCGCTGCCACCCATCGGCTCGGTGGAGCCCGCGGTGGTCCCGGGCCCCGCTGGCGACATCGACGTACGCATCTATCGGCCCATCGCCACCGGATCGCTGCCGACAGTCGTGATGTTCCACGGCGGCGGCTGGGTGGTTGGTGACCTCGACACCCATGAGGACCAGGCCCGCAACCTCGCCAACCTCTGCGAGGCCGTGGTCGTCTCCGTCGACTATCGGCTCGCCCCCGAGCACCCCTTTCCCGCCGCGTACGAGGACGCGCTCGCCGCCGTCCGCTGGGCCGTCGACAACGCGACGAACCTCGGAGGCGACGGCCGGGTGGCGGTCGCCGGCGACAGCGCCGGCGGCAACCTCTCGGCCGTGGTCGCCCAGGTCTTCGCGGCCGAGGGGCGCGAGCTCGCCGGTCAGCTGCTGATCTACCCGGCGACCGACATGACCAGCGGCTACCCCTCCTACGCCGAGAACGGCCACGGCTACTTCCTCGAGCTGCCCACGATGAAGTGGTTCTCCGACAACTACGTCGGCGCCGCCGACCGCTCCGACCCGCGGCTCAGCCCGATCAAGGGCCGGCTCCGGGGCCTGGCGCCGGCGGTGGTGGTGACCGCAGAGTTCGATCCGCTGCGCGACGAGGGCATCGCCTACGCCAAGGCGCTGGAGAGCTCGGGCGTGCCGACCACCTACCACCACTGCGACGGACTCATCCACGGGTTCTTCGCCATGGGTCAGCACTCACAGGCGGCGCAGGTCGCGATCGAGGAGACGTGCGCGCTGTTCCGGACCCTGCTCCACGGGTGACCCGGGAGGGATCGTCAAACCAGGGGTATTCCTGATGCCCCTCGTCTGACGATGGTCCAGACTGGGTCGCATGCCGATTGCTGCCGAGGTAGGTTCCTTTCTGCGGGCGAGGACGCGACCGCTGACCGAGCGTGTCCGCACGCTTGCCCTGCAGTACGCGATGCGGGGCAAGGAATCGCCGATCCCTGACATCACCACGCTGCGGAAGATCCCCGAGCACTTGACGTTCCCGCTGCTCCGCGACGGCGTCGACCCGGTGCCGATGCTCGCCGAGAGCCGGGCGCAGGCACCGGTCACCAAGCTCGGCTCGGTGCTCGGTCTCGACATCGTGCTGGTCACGGGCCATGCCGAGTCCAAGCACGTCCTGGCGGCCAAGGACGCCTACTCCAACGACATGCGCCATCTGCTCGGGACCCGCAAGCGCTCCGACGCCGAGGGCATCGGCGGGCTCGGCATGACCGACCCGCCCGACCACACCAAGCTCCGCGGGCTGCTGACGCCGGAGTTCACGATGCGCCGCCTGGCTCGTCTCAACGAGATGATCGACCGGATCGTCACCGACGCCCTCGACGACATGGAGGCCAACGGGCCCGAGGTCGACCTGGTCCAGCACTTCGGCTTCGAGATCCCGTTCCGGGTGATCTGTGAGCTGCTGGGCATGCCCGAGGACGTACGCGAGGAGTTCCACAAGCTCGGCGTGGCCCGTTTCGACCTGTCGGAGGGTGGTGCGGGCTCGTTCGGTGCCGCCACCGAGACCCGGACGTTCCTGATCGAGCAGGTCCGCCGCCAGCGCGCCAACCCCGGCGACGGCATGATCGGCGAGATCATCCGTAACAAGGGCGCGGACTACGACGACGTCGAGCTCGGCGGCCTCGCCGACGGTGTCTTCCTCGGGGGCTACGAGACGTCCGCCTCGATGCTCTCCATGGGCGCCTACGTCCTGATGCAGAACCCCGAGGCCTACGAGATCCTGCGCTCGGGCGACCGGGCCGAGGTCGACAAGGTGGTCGAGGAGCTGCTCCGCTACCTGTGCCCGGTACAGCTCGCGTTCCCGCGGTTCGCGCGCGAGGACCACGATCTCTTCGGCGTGCCGGTCAAGAAGGGCGCCGTCGTCCTGGTCAGCCTCACCGGCGCCAACCGGGACCCCGCGGTCGTGCCGAGGCCGGAGCAGTTCGACCTCCGCAACGCGGACACGATGCACTTCGCCTTCGGCCACGGCATGCACCGCTGCGTCGGCGCCGAGCTGGCCCGCATGGAGCTCCGCGCAGCCCTGACCGGCCTAGCCCGCCGCTTCCCCGACCTGGCCATGGCCACCGACGACCCCGGCGAACTCGGCTGGCGAGACCTCTCGGTCGTCTACAGCCTCGACCGCCTCCCGGTCCGGCTGGCGAAGGACCCCGTCCCCGCCTGACCTGCACCTCGCCGAGCCGGCGCGTCTGACGCACCGGCTCGGCGGTGGGTCAGGCGCGTACGGTCTCCAGGACGCGGAAGCCCTTGGCGCTGCCGATGCGGGTGGTGGGATAGCCCTGGTCGGTGATCCAGCGCTGGAGGGAGTCGCCGCCCAGGTTCTTGCCGACGACCATGACCGCACGGCCGTCGGGAGCCAGGCGCGGGAGCCAGGTCAGGAGCAGCTCGTGGAGGGCCTGCTTGCCGATCCGGATCGGCGGGTTGCTCCAGATCTCGTCGTACGTCACGTCCGGGTCGATCTCGGCCGGAACCGCGGCGCGGTAGCGATCGCCCAGACCCAGCTTCGCCGCGTTCTCGTTGGCCAGCAGGACCGCCCGCTCGTTGACGTCGACGCCGGTCACGTACGTCTCCGGAGCCACGAGCCCCAGCGCGAGCCCGATCACGCCATAGCCGCAGCCAAGGTCGAGGATCCGCGCACCCGGCTTCAGCACGGGCGGCTCGGTCTCCTTGAACAACACCGACGTTCCGATGTCGAGGCGGCCCTTGGCGAAGACCCCGGATCCCGACACCAGCGAAAGGTCCAGGTCCCACACGGACGCGGAGACCGGGATCCGCTCGAAGGGCACCGACGGGTCGGCGGAGAAGTAGTGCTCGTCGTCAGTCCCGGTCAACCTCGTCTGCCTCTCTGCGGTTCATGGTGCGCTCGTGCTGGGCCGCCAGCATGTCGTCGGGCGGGTAGGCGACCTCTTCGAGGGTCAGCCCGTTGGCCGGCGCGATCGGGATCGACGAGGACCGTGAGCGCGAGGCCAGCGACTCCTTGGCCCAGGCGACGTCCTTGCGGCCCTCTCCGATCACCATGAGGCAGCCGACCAGCGACCGCACCATCGAGTGGCAGAAGGCGTCGGCGAGAACGGTCGCCTCGATGATCCCGTCCTCGCGGCGCTCCCAGGTGAGCTGGCGCAGGTCGCGGATCGTGGTCGCGCCCTCGCGCGGCTTGCAGAACGTGGCGAAGTCGTTGAGCCCGACCAGGTCGGCGGAGGCGACGTTCATCAGCGACAGGTCCAGCGGTCGGGTCCGGTAGAGGACGTGCCCGCGCAGCAGCGGGTCGACGTACGCAGGGTCGTCGACGATCCGGTAGACGTAACGCCGCCACAGCGCCGAGAACCGGGCGTTGAAGCCCTCCGGCGCCTCGATGGCGGCACGGACCCGGAGGTCGGCCGGGAGGATCCCGTTCAGGCGGCGTACCAGTGCGTCGAGCGGCGACTGCTCCGAACGCCCCCGTGAGGACTCGAGCACGTCGGCGTCGATGTCGAAGTGGGCGACCTGCCCGCGGGCGTGCACCCCCGAGTCCGTACGCCCCGCGACCGTCACCCACACCTGGGACCGCTGCCCCGTCGCCGGCACCCGCAGCGCGGTCGCCAGCGCGTCCTGCAGCTCTCCCTGGACCGTACGCAGCCCCGGCTGGGTCGCCCAGCCGTGGAACGCGGTGCCGTCGTAGGCGAGGTCGATCCTGATACGCACGGGCTCATTCTCGCAGCGTCCACGTCGTTTGCCAGACTCGGCGCATGCGCTACGTGATCTTCGGTGCCGGGGCTGTCGGCGGGGTGACCGGCGGCCTGCTGCACCGCGCGGGTGTCGACGTCACCCTCGTCGCTCGCGGCGAGCACCTCCGAGCGATCCGCGAGGGCGGCCTCACCCTCGACACCCCTGACGGCGTGCTGCGTCTCGACCCACCTGTGGTCGCCCACGCCGAGGAGCTCACCTGGACCGACGACACCGTCGTCCTCCTCAGCGTCAAGGGGCAGCAGACCGAGGCCGCGCTCGAAGACCTCGCGGCGTACGCCCCGCCGGGCACACCGGTCGTCGCCCTGCAGAACGGCGTCGCGAACGAGCCCCGGATCCTGCGGCGGTTCGCCCGGACGTACGCGATCCATGTGGTTCTCCCCGCCACCTTCCTGACCCCCGGCACGGTCGTCCAGGACTCCGGCAACAAGCCCGGCATCCTCGACATCGGCCGCTACCCGACCGGCGTCGACGAGACCGCGACCGCCATCGCGAACGACCTGGTGAAGGCGGGATTCCTGAGCGAGCCGCGTGCCGACATCATGGCCTGGAAGCACCGCAAGCTGCTCAACAACCTCGGCAACGGCATCAACGCCGCGATCGCTCCCGGCCCCAGCGACGAGGAGATCTACGCCCGCTGCCTGGCCGAGGCCGAAGCCGCGCTCGCCGCCGCCGGCATCAGCGTCGTGACAGCTGACCAGGACCGTGCACGGCGTGCCGGCCACATCACCCGACGCGGTCGCGCCAACCACAGCTCGACCTGGCAGAGCCTCGCCCGCGGCAGCGGCGTCGAGATCGACTACCTCTCCGGCGAGATCGTGTTGCTCGGGCGCCTCCACGGCGTCCCGACGCCGGTCAACGAGGCCATTCAGCGCGCGGTCCACGACATCGCCCGCACCGGTGCCGAGCCCGGCAGCATCGACGGCGCCACCTTCCTCGCCGGCCTCTGAGCGCGTATCCCAAAGGGGTGGTCAGCAGGCAGCGGATCGGGCAGTCTGCCTGACATGAGCTACGCCGCGCCGCCTCCGCCGTCGCCGTCCCCGCCTACCCACCTCACCGGGGCATCCCCGCGATCGACCAGGGGCGTCGCCGTCATCGTGATCGTAGCCGCGGTGGTCCTGCAGCTCGCGATCGCGCTGGTCGGCCTCGTCCTGACGTACGTCCTCGACGGCTCGACGACCAGCATGAACCTCGCCACCGTCGCGACCATCGTGCTCAACGCGCTGGTGTACGGCGTGGTGGCAGCGGGCGCGGCGTACATCGCCCGCACTTCGGCGGGCCGACTCCTGGGCATCGTGCTGCCGATGCTCGCCTGGCTGCTGAGCTCCGGGCTCTGGTACGGCCTCCCCGAGCTGCTCGACTACTACAGCCCGGCCTTCGCCGGCGTTCTCGGACCGCTGTTCCTCGTGATGGTCCTGGCCGGTTGGGGATGCGCGGCCTGGACCGGGCGGCGTTGGCTCATCGGGCTCCCCATCACGTATCTCCTGCTCATCGGCGTGCAGGCGGCGCTGTCGCTCGCCCTGGCACCGGCCATGTCCATCGACAACATCCCCGTGATGCTGATCCTGACCGCATTCACGACCCTGGCGACGACCCTCGTCCTGGTCCTCGGCGGGGTCGTCTGCTGGCTGCTCGCCCGGACCGAGCAGGCTCCCGGGCAGTGACACTCGGAAAACGACCGTGGCCCGCCACCCTTGCGGGTGACGGGCCACAGCTCAGAACAGATCAGGCCTTGGCCTCGTCCTCGGTGGTCTCCGCAGCGGGAGCCTCCTCGGCGGCAGCCTCGGTGTTCTCGTCGGCGGCGGTCTCCTCGACCGGCGCCTCCTCGGCCTTCTCCTCGGCGGGAGCGGCAACCGGAGCCGCGGCAGCCGGAGCAGCCTTGGCCTTCGGCTCGTAGGCCTCGTTGACGAGCTCGATCACAGCCATCGGGGCGTTGTCGCCCTTGCGGGGACCGATCTTGGTGATCCGGGTGTAGCCACCCGGACGCTCCGCGAACTGCTCGGCGATCTCGGTGAAGAGGGTGTGCACGACGGACTTGTCGCGGATGGTCTTGAGGACCTCGCGACGGTTGTGCAGGTCACCCTTCTTGGCCTTGGTGATCAGCTTCTCCGCGACGGGGCGGAGGTGCCGGGCCTTGGCCTCGGTGGTGGTGATGCGGCCGTTCTCGAACAGCGCGGTGGCGAGGTTCGAGAGGATCAGCTTCTGGTGCGCGGGCGAGCCGCCGAAACGGGCACCCTTCTTCGGGGTAGGCATCCTGCCTGCTCCTTCTCTCCGGCCGTACTAGGTACCGGGGTAGACGCCCAGGTGGGCGATTTTCTAGGGGTTACGCCGGGCCGCAGCTACGCCGCGACCCTGTGGCGATGTTTCCGCCCGGCCTCAGGCGTTGCCGCTTGGCCGGGCGTAACAGCTCAGTACTGCTCGTCCTCGACGAACGCGTCGTCGTCATCGTCGCCGTAGGCGGCGAGGGCGGCGGACGGGTCGAAGCCCGGAGCGCTGTCCTTGAGGGACAGGCCCATCTCGTGCAGCTTCAGCTTGACCTCGTCGATCGACTTGGCGCCGAAGTTGCGGATGTCGAGCAGATCCTGCTCCGAACGCGAGATGAGCTCACCCACGGTGTGGATGCCCTCGCGCTTGAGGCAGTTGTAGGAACGAACGGTCAGCTGCAGGTCCTCGACCGGGAGGGCGAGGTCGGCGGCGAGCTGCTCGTCGACCGGCGACGGGCCGATGTCGATGCCCTCGGCGTCGACGTTCAGCTCACGGGCCAGACCGAAGAGCTCGACCAGGGTCTTGCCGGCCGAGGCGATCGCGTCGCGGGGAGCGATCGACGGCTTGGTCTCGACGTCGATGACGAGCTTGTCGAAGTCCGTGCGCTGCTCGACACGGGTGGCCTCGACCTTGTAGCTGACCTTGAGGACCGGCGAGTAGATCGAGTCGACCGGGATCCGGCCGATCTCGTTCTCCGCACCCTTGTTCTGGACCGCGGAGACGTAGCCACGACCGCGCTCGACGACGAGCTCGAGCTCGATCTTGCCCTTGTCGGACAGCGTCGCGATCTTCAGGTCGGGGTTGTGCACCTCGACACCGGCCGGGGGCGCGATGTCGGCTGCGGTGACGTCACCGGCGCCGGACTTGCGCAGGTACATGGTGACGGGCTCGTCGTGCTCGGAGGAGACGACCAGGCCCTTGAGGTTGAGGATGATCTCGGTGACATCCTCCTTGACGCCCTCGATGGTCGAGAACTCGTGGAGAACGCCGTCGATCTTGATCGAGGTGACCGACGCACCGGGGATCGAGGAGAGCAGGGTGCGACGAAGAGAGTTGCCCAGCGTGTAACCGAAGCCCGGCTCCAGGGGCTCGATCACGAAGCGGGAGCGGAACTCCTCGACGGACTCTTCCGACAGGGTGGGGCGCTGTGCGATAAGCACTGATTTGTCCTTTCCGGGCCGACCGCTATTTGACGGACCCGAACTTCAAGGGGTGATGACGGAAGGCTGTGGGGGCGGCAAGGCCCCGGCGTACTTCTCTGAAGTTTGAACGCCGGGGACTCGCCATCGTTACTGCAAAGGGCCGATCAGAGCTTCGAGTAGTACTCGACGATCAGCTGCTCCTGGACCGGGACGTCGATCTGAGCCCGGACGGGGAGCTGGTGAACCAGGATGCGCATCCGGCTCGGGACAGCCTCGAGCCAGGCCGGGACGACGCGCTCGCCGTGGGTCTCGCGAGCCACGATGAACGGGGTCATCTCCAGCGACTTCTCGCGAACGTCGATGACGTCGTGAGCCGAGACCTGGAACGAAGGCACGTTGACCTTCTTGCCGTTGACCAGGAAGTGGCCGTGGACGACCAGCTGGCGGGCCTGGCGGCGGGTGCGGGCGAAGCCGGCACGGTAGACGACGTTGTCCAGGCGGCCCTCGAGCAGCTGGAGCAGGTTGTCACCGGTCTTGCCACCGCGACGGTGGGCCTCGGCGTAGTAGGAAGCGAACTGCTTCTCCATCACGCCGTAGGTGAAGCGAGCCTTCTGCTTCTCACGAAGCTGGAGGAGGTACTCGCTCTCCTTGATGCGGCCGCGGCCGTGCTGGCCGGGAGGGTAGGGGCGCTTCTCGAACGCCGCGTCGTTGCCGACAAGGTCGACACCGAGACGGCGCGACTTGCGGGTCATGGGTCCGGTGTAACGGGCCATTACTCTTCAGTCTCCTTCTATGTCTCGGTGGGGATCAAACGCGACGGCGCTTGGGCGGACGGCAACCGTTGTGCGGGGCCGGCGTGACGTCCTGGATGGTGCCGACCTCGAGGCCGATCGCACCCAGCGAACGGATCGCGGTCTCGCGGCCCGAGCCCGGGCCCTTCACGAAGACGTCGATCTTCTTCATGCCGTGGTCCATCGCACGACGGCCAGCGGCCTCAGCGGCCATCTGAGCGGCGAACGGGGTCGACTTGCGCGAGCCCTTGAAGCCGACGGTGCCGGCCGAGGCCCACGAGATCACCGCACCGGTCGGGTCGGTGATCGTGACGATCGTGTTGTTGAACGTGCTCTTGATGTGGGCCTCGCCCTGAGCGACGTTCTTCTTCTCCTTGCGACGGATCTTCGTCGCACCCTGTCGGGTCTTCGGAGGCATGCATTAACTCCTGTGTTGGCTGGTCTGTGAGATCGAGGCGAAGACTCGGATCACCGACGCGCTGAGCGCGTCAGGATCACTTGGCCTTCTTCTTGCCGGCGACGGTGCGCTTCGGGCCCTTGCGGGTGCGCGCGTTGGTCTTGGTGCGCTGACCGCGGACCGGAAGGCCCTGGCGGTGGCGGCGACCCTGGTAGCTGCCGATCTCGATCTTGCGACGGATGTCAGCCTGGACCTCACGACGGAGGTCACCCTCGGTCTGGATGCCCTGGGCTTCGATCTCGTCACGGAGCTTGACCAGCTCGTCCTCGGCCAGAGCGTGCACCCGGGTGTTCGGGTTGACGCCGGTGGCCTCGAGGAGCTTCTGCGAGGTGGTACGGCCGATGCCGTAGATGTAGGTGAGAGCGATCTCCACGCGCTTGTCGCGCGGAAGGTCAACACCTTGGAGGCGTGCCATTGTGATCCTTCTGGTTGCGTCAGAGGTGTCGGTCGGGTCGCGTCCCGGGGTGGCACCCTCGGGCTCCGGCCTCTGCTCCGGAGGTGAGTTCGGACCCAGTTGATCTGAGAGGGTCCTAGCGACTCGATGAAGTATTCAGTTGTTCCTGCGAGCTGGGCTCAGCCCTGGCGCTGCTTGTGGCGCGGGTTCTCGCAGATCACCATGACGCGGCCGTGGCGACGGATCACCTTGCACTTGTCACAGATCTTCTTGACGCTCGGGTTGACCTTCATGTCAGCCCTTTCTTTGTCTAGGCCGGCTTACTTGTACCGGTAGACGATCCGACCGCGCGTCAGGTCGTAGGGGGACAGCTCCACCACGACACGGTCCTCAGGAAGGATCCGGATGTAGTGCTGCCGCATCTTGCCGCTGATGTGGGCGAGAACCTTGTGTCCGTTGCTCAGCTCCACGCGGAACATAGCGTTGGGGAGGGCCTCCACAACGGTGCCCTCGATCTCGATCACGCCTTCTTTCTTCGGCATGCCCTCTGCAATCTGTTGGTCGGTCATCTACCGTTCACACCACGGGTCGGATGACCCGCGGGCGGTCCGGGAACCTCTCCGATGCTCGGAGTGGACCTCGTGAAGCCATCTGCATGTCTCACCCGCGAACGCACAGAAGCGCGCTGACCGGGCAGCCGCGAGGCACGACGAGACAGACCCACGTTGGACCGACTACCAAGCCTAGACCCCTAGATCAGCATTGCCCTAATCGTCAAGCCGCCGTGATCGCTCACTCAGGCCCCGGCAGCCGGGCCGGACTCGGCGACCTTCGCGACGTACGCCAGCGCGGCCTCCGGGTCGCCGAGGAACGGCCCGAGATCCTCGGGGTGCGGGAACAGCCGGGTGAACCGGTCCGCCACCGCCTGGTGCTGCGTGGCGGCACCGAGCACCTGCTGCACGTGATCCGGCAACGGGTTGAGCAGCGCATCGGTCAGACCGGTCGAGTGCTGGGCACGGGTCTCCCAGAAGGTCTCGAAGGTCGCCTGCATCCATTCCGCGTCGAACGGCCGCTCACCGCGCTCCAGGATCGCCTGGGTGTAGATGCCGGCGCAATGGGCGGCATTGTTGGACCCCTGACCGGCGATCGGGTCGTTGACCACGACGACGTCGCCCATGCCGAAGACGAAGGTGTCGTCCGCGACCTCGGCGTAGGGCTTCCGGACCATGCCGGTGAAGGCACCCGAGAGCGAGGCGCGGGCGTCGGTGGGCTCGCAGTCACGCATCAGCTCCCCCTCCCACGGCATGTGCTCGAGCATCAAGTGCTGGAGGCGGCGCAGATGCTCGTCGGGCCGCGGGCGGTCCCAGAAGCAGTCGAAGGGGCCGTCCGGGATCGCCTCGACGAACGCGACACGGCTCGGCCCGGCGCTGGTCAGGGCACTGATCACGAACAGCTCCCCCACCCCGGGGGCGACGTTGATCCGCATGCTCCCGGCCGGGAAGTCATCGGGCTCGACCCATCCCTGCAGATAGATCGCCGAGAGCATACGTCCGGGCGCGGTGTATTTGGACCGGACGGGGTCACGGTCGAAGAGGTCGACGATCTCGCCCTTGCCGGCAGCGATGAGCGTCAGGTCGTACATCGGCGCCAGACCGGCCAGGTCGGACGTCATCACGGGGTGGTAGACGATCCGGCCGCCACGATCCTCGAAGAGCTCCAGCCAGGCGGACATCTTCAGCCGCTGGTCGACCGACATGGCGTACGGCTCCCAGGGACCGTCGAACTTCAGCGCCCGGACGCCGGGCTCCGGGCTGACCGAGATGCCGACCGCGGGGATGCGCGGCGCCTCGTCCTCCCAGAGGTTCAGGTCGTAGAGACGCTCGTAGGCCAGGGCGGGGTCGAACATGACCTGCGTCGACATCGGCCAGCCGTCGCGCAGCTCGTCAGGCGTGCGCGCCGACATGACCGTCACCTCATAGCCCTCGGCCTGGAGGCTGAGGGCGAGCTGCAGGCCCGCCTGTCCGGCGCCGACGATCAGGATCTTGCGCAACGAAACTCCTTCGGTGTGGGGACGCCTCCGGGGTCAGGCGCGTGTGGGGGTGGTCTTCATCGTGTGCGAGAGGCAGGCGACCAGGGTCTTGGCCGTCGACCTGCGGTCGCGGGCGTCCACGGTCACCAACGGCGTCCGCTCGTCGAGGCAGAGCGCATCGCGTACCTTCTCCAGGGAGTGGGTCAGCTTCCCGTCGAAGAGGTTCACCGCGACGATGAACGGGACGTCGGAGTCGTTCTCGAAGTAGTTGATCGCCGGGAACGAGGCATCGAGCTGGCGGGTGTCGACGAGCACGACGGCCCCGCTGGCACCGCGGCACAGGTCGTCCCACATCGGCCAGAACCGGGGCTGGCCCGGGGTTCCGAACAGGTAGAGCAGCAGGTCCGGGGCGAGGGTGACCCGGCCGAAGTCCATCGCGACCGTGGTGGTCGTCTTGGCGCTCGTGTCCGAGAGCGGGTCCACCGCCTCGCCGGCCTGCGTCATCCACGCCTCGGTGTTGACCGGCGGGATCTCGGAGACCGAGGCGACCATGGTCGACTTCCCGACGCCGAAACCTCCAGCGATCACGAGCTTCGCAGAGGTGACGGTCAGCGCCGGGCGGTCAGCCGAGCTCGGAAAGGCCATCGATAACTCTCTTCAACAGACGGTGGTCGAACGGGGAGTCGTAAGCCCCCTCATTGATCTGCAGGTGCTCGGTCGAGGCGAGGTCCTCGAGCAGCACGCGCGTCACCCCGAGCGAGATCCCGCAATGCGCCGACAGCTCCGCGACCGACTGTGGCCCGAGACGTACGCGGTCGTAGAGCCGGCGCGACTCGGGCGTCAGCTTGGCGGCCGCGCGCGCGTCGAAGTGCGATGCCGAGATCAGCGTGTGCACATACAGCTGGTGGTTGGTCTGGGTGCGACCGCCCGTGAGCACGTAAGGGCGTACCCAAGGGTTCTGCCCCACGCTCACGACGCCACCTCCGTAGCGCGAGCGCAAGAGTACGCAGGCGGCGTCGTGTTGATCCCACGGTTCACTCGCTGACGCTCGTTCACGCCCTCTCCCCTGCCATCGAGCTGACCGTCATCTGACGCAGCTCGTCGCGCATCTGCGGGGTGAGTACGTGGCCGACGGCGTCGACCAGCTGGGCCATCTTGTGGGCGACGACGCCGAGGTTCGCGCCGGCACCGACCAGGACCGCGAAGCCGGCCAGGTCGCCGATGCCCATGAAGAGGAAGTGTCCGGTGTGGAACTTCAGCATCACCTGGTCGCAGCCGGGCTCCCCCACCTCACGCGCGATGTTGTTGCCGAGACTGATCACACCGGCGGTCATCGCGGCGAGCGGGTCGGCGACGTTGGCGGACATGCCGCCGGCACCGATCAGCGGGAGCCCGTCGGAGGAGACGATGAGTGCATGGGTCACACCTGGGGTGGAGCTGGCGAAGTTGTCGATCAGCCAGCTGAATTCCTTGGGGTCGCGGGGGACGACCGGGCTTTCCATGACGAAAGGGTTCCTTTCACTGGTGGGGCTTAGCTACCAAGGGAGAACGCGTCGAGGTCGTCGGCGAAGGAGTGCCGGGCCGCCGACTGATCTTCCGGTGAGGATTCTTCGGCCTGCGGTCCGACGGTTGCTTCGGGCACGGTCTGCTTGCTGCGCAGGCTGACCGGCTCCCGCCGCGGGAGCGCACCGGACTCTACTGGGCCGCTCTGCTCCGCGAGCGCGGAGGTCTCGTTAGTCTCATCCGTCCCACCCGTATCGCCGTGGAGCGGGATCGACGTCTTCATGGTGTCGGTGGACAGATCCGGCGACGGCTGCTGGCTGGGCGCCGGCGCGAACTGCGCCGCAGGCGGCCGCTGCTGCGGCTGCTGCGGCTGCTGGGGTTGTTGCATCGGGAGCGATCCGGTCTGGGGCGCGGCCTGCTGGGTCGGCCTCCGGAGGGGACCGAGCGACGACTGCGCGGGTTCCGGACGGGTCGGTCGGGGCGCCTGCTGCGCGACGGGCTGGGGTCCTCGTCGCCGTGGGGCGGGAGGCAGCACCGCGACGCTGCTCGCGCTCGAGGACCTCGGCAGCTCGGCAGGCTCCATCGGCGCGACCGGCAGCTCGCACAGGAGCTGCGCCGGCACGGTCACCATCGCGATCATCCCGTTGCCGGGCGCGGGGCGGGTGGCGAGGCGTACGTCGATGTCGTACTTGCGAGCGATCCGGTGCACCACCGGGAAGCCGGTGTGGCTCCCGGACTTGCTGACCAGCTCCACGATCGGGCCAGCCAGCAGCGCGTTGAGGCGTCCCACCGAGCGCTCCGGGATCCCGATGCCGGTGTCCTCGATGCGGAAGAGGACGTCACCGGCGTCGGCCAGGTGGACGTTGACCGTCACCGTCCCCGGGGAGTATTTGGTCGCGTTGTCCAGCAGCGCGGCGATCAGGCAGGAGACGTCGTCGGCGGCGTAGCCGATCACGGCGAGCTCGCTCACCCGGCCGATCGTGACCTGGTTGTAGCGCTCGATGCTCGACAGCGCCATCCGGATGATGTCGAGCAGCGAGGTGTCGATGCCGCCCATCTCGTCCTCGGCTCGGCCGGCGAGCGTGCGCATGTCGCGGCTCGCGCGCCGCATGCGGGTGACCGCGTGGTCGACCTCGTAGAGCTTCTTCAACCGCTCGGGGTCGTCCTCGTCGGCCTCGAGATCGTCGAGCGACATGCGCATCTGCTCGGCCAGGCTGATCAGGTGGAGCCCGAACTGCTCCATGATCTCCGGCCAGGCCTCGTCCTCCTCCTGGGTCGGCGCAGGCGTGGAGTAGCTCGATGACGTGACGAGCGCCGGCGTCGAGGCCGGCGTCGGTGGCGCGACAGGTGTCGGTGGCACCGCTGGGAAGGGCGCAGCCTGGGCGTTGGTCGGAGGGAACGAGCGAGCAAGACCCGGATCTGACTGCTCAGCGAGCGTCGCAGTCTGGGGCCCCCGGCGCTTCAACAAGCGCAGGCTCCAGCGTGTCATGAGGCGGCACTTTCAATTGTGGAGAAGGAAACGGAGCGGTGATCAGATTGGCACAACCGGAGCGCGAGCGCAGAGGTTACGCACCCAGAAGCAGACAGTGTCCTAGGTCCCCCGTCCCAAGTGGCTCAGGCGCGCCGTCACCTCTCGACGAGGTGGCCCGATCCTACGCACCGCCCGGCTCAGCCCGCCAGCAGGCGCAGAGTCTCCTCGCGGGCGGGCGCGGTGCGCGGGTCCGTCCCCTCGTACGCAGATCCGACCGGGTTCACCATGACCTCGTCCACGCCGTACTCCACGGCCATCTCGTCCAGCCGCGCCTTCGCCTCCGCGGCGGAGCCGATGATCCAGCGGCCGCGCATCGTGTCGACGAGCCCCTGATGGGCCTCGGGGATCTCGGTCTTCTCGGCCTCGTCGATGCTGGGCTGCGCCGTCAACGGCTGGCCGGTGCGCAGCTTCAGCATGGTCAGCAGCTGAGGCAGCGCGCGGCGGTCCGCCTCCTCCGCGGTCTCGGCGACGCTCGCGTTGACCGTCAGGAACGTCTTCGGCTCACCGAGCAGCTCGGAGGGCCGGAAGGTCGAGCGGTAGAGGTCGATCATCGCCTTGGTGTCGGTGCCGTTGCCGGCGAAGTGGTGGGCGAAGACGTACGGCAGCCCCTTCTCCGCGGCGAGACGGGCCGAGTAGTCGGAGGAACCGAGCAGCCAGAGCTCGGCGACCGACGTCGCTGACGGGGTCGCGTGCAGGACGTGCTGGCGGCCGCCGGCCATCAGCCCGACGCCCTCGGGTGCCATCATCGCGACGATGTTGTCGAGGTATTCCGGGAAACGATTGACCGCGTCGTCGGTCACTCCCCCGGCGCCGTGGCGCAGCGCCCACGAGGTGACCGGGTCGGTCCCCGGCGCACGACCGATGCCGAGGTCGATCCGGCCCGGGAACGCCGCCTCCAGCAGCGAGAACTGCTCGGCCACGACCAGCGGTGCGTGGTTGGGCAGCATCACTCCCCCGGACCCGACCCGGATCCGCTCGGTCGCACCCGCCACCAGCGAGATCAGCACCGGCGGGTTGGTCGACCCGACCGCCGGCATGTTGTGGTGCTCGGCGAGCCAGTAACGCTCGAATCCCAGCTCGTCGGCGACCTTCGCCAGCGACAGCGTCGCGGCCAGGGCATCTGCGGAGGACTGGTCCTTGCGGACCGGGACGAGATCGAGAACGCTCAGCTTCACGTAGAACCACAACCCCCGCCGAGACGTCAGTTATTCCGGCCGGGTTGGCATCGGAGTGACCACTCGGCCGACGTACGTGACGCCTCGGCCGACCGGGCTGACGCCTCGGCTTCAGGCTGGCGGGAGCAGGGCACGGAGGCCGTCGGCGACCGCCGAGCGCCACCAGGCGTAGTCGTGACCGCCGTTGTGCTCCTCGGAGGTGACGTCGATCCCGGCCGCCCGGAGACGGTCGACGAGGTCGTGATGGAGCTCGTCGAGGACCCACTCCTGGGTGCCGTGCGCCAGATGCACGCGGGTCTTCGCGTCCGGCGAGACCGCGTCGGCGAGGTCGTCGAGCCACAGCGAGGCCGACTGGCTGGCGACACCGTGGATGTGCTCGGGATAGGTGAGACCGGCACGCAGCGCGGTGACGCCGCCGAGGCTCTGACCCACGACGTACGTCTCCTCGGTCACGGCGCGACGCTCGCGCACCCACGGGAGCAGCTGGTTGACGATGTAGTCGGCGCCCTCACCGCCGGCGAGCTCCTCCCAACGCTTGTCGCGGCCGCCGGAGGCGGGCAGGACGCAGCGTACGTGGCGGAGGTGGCCGTCCGCGATCAGGTTGTCGAGGGTGGTCGGCAGAGAGTGGTGGTCGGTCCAGATCTCGCCGTCGAGCGCGACCACGAGCGGCAGGTCGACGTTGAGGCCGGCGCCGGCGGGGTCGTAGAGCCAGACATCGCGTCCGTCGGGGCCCGCCTCCAGCGTGACGGTGCCGGGAACGACGTCGTCGCGGTGGTACAACCACGGCTGCAGCGGAGCGTCGGGCAGCGAGACGACGGACTGCTTGATGCCCTGCCGGTTGTGGCACCAGTCAGGGTTGAGCGGGTCGAGGTAGCCGCGGTGGAGCACGGCACGGAGCTCGATCTGCCCCTCGCTCTCCCAGGGGGCGGGCTCGCCCGGGTGCTTGCACAGGAACGCGTACGACGCCCGCCAGTCGCGCTT
This sequence comes from Nocardioides sp. CCNWLW239, assembly GCF_037137035.1. Classification (NCBI taxonomy): domain Bacteria; kingdom Bacillati; phylum Actinomycetota; class Actinomycetes; order Propionibacteriales; family Nocardioidaceae; genus Nocardioides; species Nocardioides sp. CCNWLW239. The sequence continues at coordinate 381,032 of NZ_JBBBNW010000001.1, forward strand.
CATCAGGAACGAGGCATGCCACAGATCGGTGCCCGTCTTCCGCTCGAGCATCGTGTCGGCGAGATGACGCTCGTCGGAGAGCCGGTTGGCGAACAGCAGCACCTCCTCGGCCTCGTCGTCGCGCCAGCAGAAGGTGACGATCACCTCGTCCTCCGCGCCCGCACTCGTCTCCTCGACGAGTGGGAGCGAGGTGGCGATCTGGTCCCAGAACATCTCGATGTCCTCAGGACTGAGGCGGTCGATGATCGCGCTTCGCGTCCGTGCTGTGGGGTTGGGTCGCGCTGCCATGGGTGGCCGCAACTGCGTGCTCATCCGGTTCTTCCTCCCGAGTACGGGGCTCTCCCTGTCCCCGCGGGCTGACCAAGTTACTCACAGTCGGGCCGACGCGCGAGGTACCGAGGTCCCTTTCTCTGTCAACTGACAGGTGATGTCGGATATCCGCCAGTCAGAGCTGTGGACGAACGCGATTCGTTCAGTTTCCTATCAGGTTCCTGTCAGTTCCCTGTCAGTTCCCGGTCCGCCTGTCGGCACAGATCGCGACGGCACCGAGGAATCCGGGGGCTTCCCACTGGGTGATCCGGGCGCCGCCGAGCTGGTCGGCCGGACCGTTGTCCGCGAGGACATCCAGACGCTGCGCCGCCGCCATGCTGCCGTGACCGGCCTTCACCAACGCCTCCTTGCGCACCCACAACCGCGTGAACGCGTACGCAGCGTCCTGCTGCCCTGCCACCCAGGCCGCCTCGCGCGACGAGAGCGCCCGGTCGGGGCCGCGCGAGACCCTCTCCACGTCGATGCCGCACCGCCGGGTGGCGGCGACGGCGGCGACCTGGCCGCGGGTGTGACTCAGGCTCACCCAGATCCCTGGAGCATCAGCGACCGCCGGCGCTCCGTGCTCCACGGCGCCACACCGACCACACCGCTGTCGGATGACCACGTCCTCCCGGTGTGCGCCCAGCAGCTCGGCCGAGCACTCGCGGACGAGGATGTGCGCGGCGACGTACGCCTGCTTGTCCGCCGCGGCCACGAGCCGGCCGTGACGGGCGAGCTCCGCGGTGGTGAGGAGCCCGAGGTCGGCGTCGATGTCGGGCACATCCGCGAAGCGCGCGACCACGACCGGCGCAACCTCGCCCATCACGCACGCTCGCGGTGACACCGAGGGGACGGACGACGCGTACAGCTCATCGTGCAAGCGTGCCATCCCGGCTCGGGTCTCATCGCGTTCGACCGCCGAGATCACCAGGGGTGGTGACCTCACCCAGGAGATCCTCGAGGATGCCCACGAACCGAGCGAGGCCCTCGTGGTCGCCGCCGGTGGGCACCAGCGCGTGGAGGCCTCGCACCGGTGCGTCGACGAGCGGGATCCCGACAACGTCCGGACGCAGCGTCGCGAGGGTGATGCCCGGGACGAGAGCCACCGCATGCCCGGTCGCGGCAAGCGCCACCTTCCCGGCGAGATCGGCAGCGTCCAGGTCGATCTTGGGGTCCACACCGGCGCGGGCGGCGTGCCGGCGCAGCAACGCTCGCGAGCCGTCGTTGTCCTCGGCCCAGACCTCCTCGGCGAGCTCCTCGATCCGGACCCTCCTGCGTCCGGCGAGAGGATGGTCGGCAGCGACCACGACCACCATCGCATCGGCGCCGAGCGGGATCGACCGCACCCGGTCGTCGTGCGGCAGCCCGGGTGGAGCATCGGTCACCAACGCCACATCGAGCTCGCCGTCCGCGACACGCGTGTGCAGATCACGAGTCAGTCCCGGCACCAGCGTCCAGCCCCACCCGGGGTCGGCAGCCAGAAACCGCCTGACCGCAGCCGGCGCCACCCACGTGGCGAGGGACGGGGTTGCACCGATGGCGAGGCGTCGCACGGGATCCGGGCTGCGAGCCGAGCGGAGCGCACGGTCGGCCTCGTTGACGGCGACCGTGGCGTGACGCAGGAAGGCGATCCCCGCGGCTGTCGGCTCCACCCCGCGAGCCTGCCTGTGCAGGAGGGCGGCGCCGACTTCGCGCTCCAGCGCTGCGACCTGTCGCGACACGGCCGACTGGGTGTAGCCGAGCTCCAGCGCTGCCGCCGAGAGCGATCCGCAACGACACACCGCCAGGAACGTACGCCACGACACCCACGACACACCCGCAAGCATGCCATGAGCGCATGGCTGGGATGCGGTTCTTACGCTTGTTGCATGGCTCTGGCCCCGGAAGAATTTCGGGCATGAGTACACGAGTGGCAGTGGTCGGTCTGGGGCGTATGGGCACCGCGATGGAGAGCCGTCTGCGCGAGAAGACGTACGACGTCGCCGGCTGGAGCCGACGGCACGGTGGTTCGCCGCAGGCCGCGGTCGCGGATGCGGACGTGGTCGTCCTGGCTCTCTTCGACGGGCGCGCTTGTGCGCAGGTCCTCGACCAGATCTCGTTGAAGAGCGGCGCTGTGCTGGTCAACACCAGCACGATCGCCCCCGACGAGGCAGCCGCGCTCAGCGAGCGGGTCGGGCCTGCGTACGTTCACGCCCCTGTTCTGGGCTCCGTGCCCGCCGTAGCGGACGGATGCCTGACCGTCCTCGCCGCCGGAGCGGAGGTTGCCCGTGTCCGCGGCGTCCTGACGGTGCTGGGAGACGTCATCGAGGTCGCCGATGCCGCCACTGCTGCCGCGCTCAAGCTCGTCGCGAACAGCAGCCTCGCCGGCGCGTTGCTCGCCCTTCGCGACTCGCTTCAGCAGGCCGACGCTCTCGGACTCCCCCGCTCGGACACGCTCGACGTGCTCGCACGAGGGCCGCTCGGCGGCCTGGTCAGCCGCAAGCGCCCCTTCCTGGACGGCACCGACTCCAGCCCTGCCGCGCAGTTCACCGTCGGCGCGCTCGCCAAGGACGCCACGCTTCTGGCCGATGCCACGCAGGTGCCGTTCCCCGTCGCCGACGTCCTCGCCCACAGCCAGGCCGGACCAGACGCCGACATCGGTCTCGTCGCGACCGAGGCGCCCGTCGACGATGCCGTCCTGCGGCCGTTGCGCGCCTACGTCGAGGGACATGCCTCCGGCGATCCGACCCACTTCGGCGACGCCTTTCTCCCGAGCGCCCACATCGAAGGACTTCGCGACGACCGGTTCGTCACCTGGACGCTCGATGAGTACGTCGCGCTGTTCCCCGGTCGTCCCGCCGCCGACGAGTCGACGAGACGCCGCCGGATCGACTCCGTCCAGGTCCACGGCACCGTCGCGACAGCGTCGATGACCCTCTGGCACGGCGCGGACACGTTCACCGACGTCTTCCTTCTGGTCGACATCGGCGGTCGGTGGTGGATCGCGAACAAGGCCTACCACCGCGACAGGACGCCCTGATCCAGGAGAGCGACGACGCTGACCCGGCCCGCAGGCTCAGTGACCGCCCCAGGGCACCCCGAGCTTGCCGAGCATCTCCTCGCCACCGTCGAGCGCGGTGAGCACCCAGGCGCCGTTGGAGGTGAGCGCAAAGGTGTGCTCGAAGTGGGCCGCCCACGAGCCGTCGTCGGTCACGACGGTCCAGTCGTCCTCCAAGGTGGTGACCTCGGGGCCGCCGAGGGTGAGCATCGGCTCGACGGCGAGCGCGATCCCGCGCTGCAGCTTGGGGCCCTTGCCCGGCTTGCCGTAGTTGAAGACCGACGGCTCCATGTGCATCTCGGTGCCGATGCCGTGGCCGCTGAACTCCTCGAGGATCCCGTAGTCCCCCTGGGAGTCGACGTAGGTCTCGATGGCGTGCGAGATGTCGGTGACCCGTCCGCCGAGGCGGGCCGCGGCGATGCCGTGCCACATCGACTCCTCGGTGACGCGCATCAACTCGGAGACCTCCTCGGGGACCGACCCCATCGCCACCGTGATCGCGGCGTCGCCGTGCCAGCCGTCGACGATGGCGCCGCAGTCGATGGAGATGATGTCGCCGTCCTGGAGCACCCGGGACCCCGGGATCCCGTGGACCACGACCTCGTCGACCGAGGCACAGATCGAGCCCGGGAATCCGTGGTAGCCCTTGAACGACGGGACGCCACCGCGGGACCGGATCGAGTCCTCGGCGATGGCGTCGAGCTCGAGAAGGGTGACTCCGGGCCGCGCTGCGGCCCGGAGCACCTCGAGCGTCTCGCCGACGACGAGGCCGGCGGTGCGCATCTTCTCGACCTGCTCAGGGGTCTTGATCTGGACTTTGTTCATGAAGCCCATGGCTCCCCCGTTGCGTGACTGTGTTGGACCTGAAACGTGTGGTGTCTCAGGACTCAGGGACGATGTCGAGCTCGTCGAAGATCCGCTTGGTGACGTCCTCGACCTCGCCCAGACCGTCGATCTCGTGGACGAGCCCGCGACCCTTGTAGACCTCGATCAGCGGAGCGGTCTCCTCGAGGTAGACCTCCTGACGACGCCGGATGACCTCGGCGGTGTCGTCGGCGCGGCCCTCGAGCTCGGCGCGCTGCAGCAGCCGCTGGACGATCTCGTCCTTGTCGACCGTCAGCACGACCACCGCGTCCAGCGCGTGGCCGGTGAACTTGATCATCCCGTCGAGCTCTTCGACCTGCGCCAGCGTGCGCGGGTAGCCGTCGAGCAGGAAGCCGTTGGCGGCGTCGGGCTCGTCGATGCGGTTGCGGACCATCAGGTTGGTCACCGAGTCCGGGACGTACTCGCCCTTGTCCACGTAGGACTTCGCTTCGATGCCGAGCGGGGTGCCCGCGCTCATGTTCGCGCGGAAGATGTCGCCCGTCGAGATCGCCGGGATCCCGAAGTGCTCGGCAATGAACTTCGCCTGAGTGCCCTTGCCGGCTCCCGGCGGGCCCATGATGATCAGTCTCATCGGAGGAACCCTTCATAGTTGCGCTGCTGGAGCTGGCTCTCGATCTGCTTCACCGTGTCGAGGGCGACGCCGACCATGATGAGGATCGAGGTGCCACCGAACGGGAAGTTCTGGTTGGCGTTGATGAGCGCCAAGGCGATCAACGGAATGAGCGCAACCAGACCGAGGTAGAGCGAGCCCGGCAGGGTGATACGGGACAAAACGTAGGACAGGTAGTCCTCGGTCGGCTTCCCGGCCCGAATTCCTGGAATGAAGCCACCGTATTTCTTCATGTTGTCGGCGACCTCCGGGGGGTTGAAGGTGATCGACACGTAGAAGTAGGTGAAGAAGATGATCAGCGCGAAGTACGTCGCCATGTAGATCGGGTGGTCACCCTGGACGAAGTAGGTGTTGATCCAGTCGACCCAGGCGGGCGGGTTCTGCGAGTTCTGGTTGAACTGCGCCGCCATCGCCGGCAGGTAGAGCAGCGACGAGGCGAAGATGACCGGGATGACACCGGCCTGGTTCACCTTGAGCGGGATGTAGGTCGAGGAGCCGCCGAACATCTTGCGGCCGACCATCCGGCGGGCGTACTGGACCGGGATCCGGCGCTGGGCCTGCTCGATGAAGATGACCGCCGCCATGATCGCGAGACCGATGACGAGCACGATCGCGAAGGTCCACCAGCCCTTGTCGTTCTTGACCGCCCACATGGTGGCGGGGAAGGTGGCGACGACCTGGGTGAAGATCAGGATCGACATACCGTTGCCGATGCCGCGCTCGGTGATGAGCTCGCCGAGCCACATGATGACCGCGGTGCCGGCGGTCATGGTGATGACCATGACCAGGAAGGTGGCGGTGCCGTCGTCGTGCAGCAGGGGCTGCGTACAACCCTGGAGGAGGTCGCCGGAGCGGGCCAGGGCGACGATGCCGGTGGCCTGCAGGACCGCGAGGCCCAGGGTCAGGTAGCGGGTGTACTGGGTGATCTTCGTCTGCCCCGACTGACCCTCCTTCTTCAGCCGCTCCAGCCGCGGGATCACCACGACGAGCAGCTGCAGGATGATGCTCGCGGTGATGTACGGCATGATGCCGAGCGCGAAGACGGTCAGCTGCAGCAGGGCGCCGCCCGAGAAGAGATTGACCAGGTTGTAGAGGCCGGCGCTGTCACCGGACTGAGCCGCGTCCAGACATTGCTGGACGTTCGCTACGTGAACGCCGGGGGCAGGGATCTGGGATCCCGCTCGGAAGATCACGACGATCAGGAGAACGAAGAGCAGCTTCTTGCGCAGGTCCGGGGTACGGAACGCTGATGCGAACGCGCCAAGCACGAATGGTTCCTCTTTCGACAATCAGGGGTCGCAGGGCCTGCGCCGTTGCGAAAACCCGTGGCAGCCTAACAGCCTCCACGGCAGCTCATGCACGTAGGGCTGAAACAGCGGGAGCGCGGCCGGGTCCCCGGAGGGGCGACCCGGCCGCGCTTCCACGTAACAGGCTCTACGTTAGTAGAACTGTCAGAGAACCGTGACAGTTCCGCCAGCAGCCTCGATCTTCTCCTTGGCGGTGCCGGAGAAGGCGTTGGCGCTGATTTCGACCTTGACGGACAGGTCGCCCTGCCCAAGGACCTTGACCGGGTGGCCCTTGCGGACGGCACCCTTCTCGATCAGGGTCTCGGGGGTCACGACGCCACCCTCGGGGAACAGCTCGTTGAGCTTGTCGAGGTTGACGACCTGGAACTCCACCTTGAAGGGGTTCTTGAAGCCCTTCAGCTTGGGGAGCCGCATGTGCATCGGGGTCTGGCCACCCTCGAAGTAGGCAGGGACCTGGTAACGGGCCTTCGTGCCCTTGGTACCACGGCCGGCCGTCTTACCCTTGGACGCCTCACCACGACCCACACGGGTCTTGGCCTTCTTGGCACCGGGAGCCGGCGCCAGGTTGTGCACCTTGAGTGCCATATCAGTCGACCTCCTCGACCGTCACCAGGTGACGGACGGTCTGGACCATGCCGCGGATCTCCGGGCGGTCCTCCTTGACGACCACGTCGCCGATCCGCTTGAGACCGAGCGTACGCAGGGTGTCTCGCTGGTTCTGCTTCAGACCAACGAGGCCCTTCTTCTGCTGGACCTTCAACTGCGCCATCAGGCCGACACCTCCGCCTTGGGCTCCACAACCTCGGCCTGCGCCTTGAGCAGGGCCTCGGGAGCGACGTCCTCGACCGGGAGACCACGACGGGCGGCGACTGCCTCAGGCTGCTCGAGCATCTTGAGGGCCTCCACCGTCGCGTGGACGATGTTGATCTGGTTGGACGAACCGAGCGACTTGCTCAGCACGTCGTGGATGCCGGCGCACTCCAGGACGGCGCGCACCGGGCCACCGGCGATGACACCGGTACCAGGGGCGGCCGGACGGAGAAGGACCACACCAGCGGCCTTCTCACCCTGCACCGGGTGCGGGATCGTGCCCTGGATGCGGGGAACGCGGAAGAAGTGCTTCTTCGCTTCCTCGACACCCTTGGCGATCGCCGCGGGAACTTCCTTCGCCTTACCGTAGCCGACGCCGACCAGACCCTCGCCGTCACCGACGATCACGAGGGCGGTGAAGCTGAAGCGACGACCACCCTTCACGACCTTGGCAACTCGGTTGATCGCGACGACCTTCTCGATGTAGGCGGTCTTGTCGGCGCTCTGGTTGCGACGGTCGTCGCGACCTCGGCGCTCGCCACCACGCTGTCCGCGCTGGGCTCCGCTCATCAGACTTTCCTCTTCTCTCGTTCGATCGTTGCGATCAGAAGGTCAGACCGGCCTCGCGCGCGCCATCGGCGAGCGCGGCGACACGGCCGTGGTACTTGTTGCCGGCACGGTCGAAGACCACGGTCTCGACTCCAGCGGCCTTGGCACGCGACGCAACCAGCTCGCCGACCTGCTTGGCTTTGGCGGTCTTGTCACCGGAGGCCGAGCGCAGGTCGCCCTCGATGGTCGAGGCCGAGGCAAGCGTCTTGCCGGCCAGGTCGTCGACGACCTGGGCGGTGATGTGCTTGGCCGACCGGGTCACGACGAGGCGCGGACGCTCCGGCGTACCCTCGATCTTCTTGCGACCGCGGGCCTGACGACGCAGGCGCGAGCGGACACGGGAAGCGGTGTGCTTGTTGTTCGACAGCGAGATGGCCATCACTTACCAGCCTTTCCGACCTTGCGGCGGATGTTCTCGCCGGCGTAACGAACGCCCTTGCCCTTGTAGGGCTCCGGCTTGCGCAGCTTGCGAATGTTGGCCGCAACCTCACCGACGAGCTGCTTGTCGATGCCGACGACGCCGAGCTTCGTCGGGCCGTCGGTGGTGAAGGTGATGCCCTCGGGCGCGTCGAAGATGATCGAGTGCGAGTAGCCCAGCTGGAACTCCAGCTTGGTCGGACCCTTCGACAGGACGCGGTAACCCACGCCGACGATCTCGAGCTTCTTCTCGTAGCCCTCGGTGACACCCAGGACCATGTTGTTGATCAGCGTGCGGGACAGGCCGTGCAGCGCCTTGTTGTCCCGGCTGTCGTCGGGGCGCTTGACCTCGAGGACGCCACGGCCCTCGTCGTCCTGGCCCTTCTCAACGGTGATCGGGTCGACCACGGTGTGCGACAGGGAACCCTTCGGGCCCTTGACGTTCACGACCTGGCCGTCGATGGTGACGTCCACGCCGGCCGGAACCGGGACGGGGAGCTTGCCAATACGCGACATGTTCTTCTCTCTCCCTTCCCTGATTACCAGACGTAGGCGAGGACTTCCCCACCTACGCCCTTCTTGTTCGCCTGGCGGTCGGTCAGCAGACCCTGGCTCGTCGAGATGATCGCGACGCCGAGGCCGCCGAGCACCTTGGGGAGACCGGTGTGCTTCGCGTAGACACGCAGACCGGGCTTGCTGATGCGGCGTACGCCGGCGATCGAGCGCTCACGGTTGCGGCCGTACTTGAGGGTGATGGACAGGGTCTTGCCGACCTGGCCCTCGGTGGGCTCCAGCACCTCGTACTTGGTGATGTAGCCCTCCTGCTGGAGGATCTCAGCGACGCCCTGCTTCAGCTTGCTGTACGGCATCGAAACCGCATCGTGGTACGCCTGGTTGGCGTTACGCAGACGAGTGAGCATGTCTGCGATCGGGTCAGTCATCGTCATTGGCCGAACGGCCCTTTCTCGTAGTGGTTTCCTCACGACACACGGTCATGAGGACCTTCAACGTCAGTGGTTGGAACGGTGATCGCTCACCAGGAGGACTTGGTGACGCCGGGCAGCTCGCCCCGGTGGGCCATCTCGCGCAGGCAGATACGGCACAGGCCGAACTTGCGGAACACGGCCTTCGGGCGGCCGCAGCGCTGGCAGCGGGTGTAACCGCGAACCGCGAACTTCGGCTTACGAGCGGCCTTCACCTTGAGAGCGGTCTTCGCCATCTCAGTTGTTCTCCTTGAACGGGAAGCCGAGCGCCTTGAGCAGCGCGCGACCCTGGTCGTCGTTGGTGGCAGTCGTCACGAGGGTGATGTCCATGCCCCGCGAGCGGTCGATCTTGTCCTGGTTGATCTCGTGGAACATGACCTGCTCGGTGAGACCGAAGGTGTAGTTGCCGTTGCCGTCGAACTGCTTGCCGTTCAGGCCGCGGAAGTCCCTGATGCGGGGCAGCGCGAGCGAGAGCAGGCGGTCGAGGAACTCCCACATGCGGTCGCCGCGCAGCGTGACGTGCGCACCGATCGGCATGCCCTCACGCAGCTTGAACTGCGCGATGGACTTCTTCGCCTTGTTGATCAGCGGCTTCTGGCCGGTGATCGCGGTCAGGTCGTTGACGGCGCCCTCGATCAGCTTGGAGTCGCGGGCAGCCTCGCCCACACCCATGTTGACGACGATCTTGGTCAGACCGGGGATCTGCATGACGTTCGGGATCTCGAACTCGGCCTGCAGGGCCGGGGCGATCTCCTCGCGGTACTTCGTCTTGAGGCGCGGGGCCACAGCGGTGTCGGTCATGATCAGATGTCCTTACCGGTCTTGCGCGAGATGCGAACGCTGCGCTCAGCGGCGTACGTCGACCCGTCGGGGCGACGCTTCTGGACCGTCTCACGGCGGAAGCCGACGCGAACCGGCTCGCCACCCTCGAGCAGCTGGACGTTGGAAACGTGGATCGGGGCCTCGGTGGTCACGATGCCGCCGGTGGTGCCGGCGCGACCGCCCTGGTCCTGGACCTTGGTGTGCTTCTTGATGAGGTTGATGCCCTCGACGATCACACGGTCCTCAGCGGTGAGGACAGCGATCACCTTGCCGGAGCCGCCCTTGTCCTTACCAGCGATCACCTTGACGGTGTCGCCCTTCTTGATGTGCGAGCGACCCATCACAGCACCTCCGGCGCGAGCGAGATGATCTTCATGAACTTCTTGTCGCGCAGCTCACGGCCAACCGGGCCGAAGATGCGGGTGCCTCGCGGCTCGCCGTCGTTCTTGAGAATGACGGCGGCGTTCTCGTCGAAGCGGATGTACGAACCGTCGGCACGGCGGCGCTCCTTGACGGTGCGCACGATGACGGCCTTGACGACGTCACCCTTCTTCACGTTGCCACCGGGGATAGCGTCCTTGACGGTGGCGACGATGGTGTCGCCGATGCCGGCGTAGCGACGACCGGAACCACCGAGCACACGGATGCAGAGGATCTCCTTCGCACCAGTGTTGTCGGCGACCTTGAGTCGCGACTCCTGCTGGATCATTACTTCTCCTTGTCGAGCTGGTTCTCTCCCCGCTCCAGGGCGGGTGAGCCTTGCCGAACGTAATGGGATTGGCGGGCCGCAGGCCCAGCTACCAATGGTCGCTGGGCCTGCACCCTTGGGTCAATTTGGCGACGTACGCCGCCAGCCGGATCTGCCTCTTTCGAGGCGCAGATCACTTGGCGCGCTCGACGACCTCGACGAGGCGCCACCGCTTGGTCGCGGACAGCGGCCGGGTCTCCATGACCAGGACGCGGTCGCCGATGCCGGCGGTGTTCTGCTCGTCGTGAGCCTTGAGCTTGCTGCTACGGCGCATGACCTTGCCGTAGAGCGGGTGCTTCACGCGGTCCTCGACCTCGACGACGATGGTCTTGTCCATCTTGTCGCTGACGACGAGGCCCTCGCGCACCTTGCGCGTGTTGCGCTCGGTGGTGTCCTGGGTGGACTCGGTTGCCATCTCAGGCCTCCTCAGTGGTCTCGGCGCCCGGGGCCACGCGGATACCGAGCTCGCGCTCACGCACCACGGTGTAGATCCGGGCGATGTCCTTCTTGACGGTGCGGAGCCGACCGTGGCTCTCCAGCTGGCCGGTGGCCGCCTGGAACCGGAGGTTGAACAGCTCCTCCTTCGCCTCGCGCAGCTTCGCCTCGAGGTCGACGTCGGTGAGCTCGTCCAGCTCGAACGCCTGCAGGGAGTTAGCCATCAGAACTCACCAGCCTCTCGCGTGATGAAACGGCACTTCATGGGCAGCTTGTGGATCGCGCGGCGCATCGCCTCGCGGGCCGTGTTCTCGTCGACACCGGAGAGCTCGAACATGACGCGGCCCGGCTTGACGTTGGCAACCCACCACTCGGGCGAACCCTTACCGGAACCCATGCGGGTCTCAGCAGGCTTCTTGGTCAGCGGGACGTCGGGGTAGATGTTGATCCACACCTTGCCGCCTCGCTTGATGTGACGAGTCATCGCGATACGCGCTGCCTCGATCTGGCGGTTGGTCACGTAGTGACCCTCGATCGCCTGGATGCCGTAGTCACCGAAGGCCAGCTTCGTGCCGCCCTTGGCCACGCCAGTGCGCTTCGGGTGGTGCTGCTTGCGGTGCTTGACTCGACGGGGCATCAGCATGGGTCAGCCCTCCTGGGTCGTGGTCTCGGCGGCGGGAGCCTCAGCGGCAGCCGGCGCCTCAGTCTTCGCCGCGCGGTCAGCGCGGTTCGGGCGGTCACCACGGGAGCCACGCGACGGACGGTCGCCGCGGCCACCGCGACGGTCGTTGCCACCGCGGCCCGGGACGCCCGCACGGGCGGCCTGGGCGGCCTGACGCTCGGCGCGCGAGCCGGAGACCTCGCCCTTGTAGATCCAGACCTTCACGCCGATGCGGCCGAAGGTCGTGCGGGCCTCGTAGAAGCCGTAGTCGATGTCGGCGCGCAGGGTGTGCAGGGGCACGCGGCCCTCGCGGTAGAACTCCGTACGCGACATCTCGGCGCCGTTCAGACGACCCGAGCACTGGATCCGGATGCCCTTGGCACCGGAGCGCATGGTGGTCTGCATGGCCTTGCGCATCGCGCGACGGAACTGCACGCGACCGCTGAGCTGCTCGGCGACACCCTGGGCGACCAGCTGAGCGTCGACCTCGGGGTTCTTGACCTCGAGGATGTTCAGCTGAACCTGCTTGCCGGTGAGCTTCTCCAGCTCGGTGCGGAGGCGGTCGGCCTCGGCGCCGCGACGGCCGATGACGATGCCGGGACGCGCGGTGTGGATGTCCACACGGACGCGGTCACGGGTGCGCTCGATCTCGACCTTGGCGATGCCGGCCCGCTCCATGCCCTTCGACAGGAGCTTGCGGATCTTGACGTCCTCGCCGACGTACTCCTTGTACTGCTTGTCGGCGTACCAACGCGACTTGTGGTCGGTCGAGATGCCCAGGCGGAAGCCGTTCGGGTTGATCTTCTGACCCATTACTTCTTACCGCCCTTCTCGACGACGTCGGCCGGCTGAACGACCAGGGTGATGTGCGAGGTCCGCTTGTTGATGCGGGTCGCACGACCCTGGGCGCGGGGACGCCAGCGCTTCATGGTCGGACCTTCGTCGACCATGGCGACCGAGACGACGAGGTCGTCGCGGTCCAGACCCTCGGTCGACACCGCGTTGGCGATGGCGCTCTCGAGGACCTTGTAGACAGTCTCAGAGGCTGCCTGCGGCGCGAACTGCAGCAGGGACAGGGCCTCGTCGACGGGCAGGCCGCGGACCAGGTCGACGACCCGGCGCGCCTTCAACGGGGTGATCCGCACGAAGCGGGCACTCGCGAAGGCACCCGGCTGGTCGCCGAGGAGCGACTCGCGGCGGGCGCTTACGCGCACACGCTCGGTGGTGCTCATTCTCGTATCTCCAGATTCCTAGGTAGGTAGGGCACCACCGCGTCAGCGGCGGCGACCCTTCCGGTCGTCCTTCACGTGACCCTTGAACGTGCGGGTCGGGGCGAACTCGCCCAGCTTGTGACCGACCATCGAGTCGGAGACGAAGACCGGGACGTGCTTGCGACCGTCGTGCACCGCGATGGTGTGACCGATCATCTCGGGCACGATCATCGAGCGGCGCGACCAGGTCTTGATCACGTTGTGGGTGCCCTTCTCGTTCTCGGCGTCGACCTTCTTCTGAAGGTGGTCGTCGATGAAGGGGCCCTTCTTCAGGCTGCGAGGCATTGCTTACTTCCTACCCTTCCCGCTCTTACGGCGGCGGATGATCTGCGAGTCAGAGGCCTTGCGCTTGCGCGTACGGCCCTCGGGCTTACCCCAGGGGCTGACCGGGTGACGGCCACCAGAGGTCTTACCCTCACCACCACCGTGCGGGTGGTCGACCGGGTTCATGACGACACCACGGACGGTCGGGCGAACGCCCTTCCACCGCATACGGCCGGCCTTACCCCAGTTGATGTTGGACTGCTCGGCGTTGCCGACCTCACCGACGGTGGCGCGGCAGCGCACGTCGACGAAGCGCATCTCACCCGAAGGCATACGCAGCGTGGCCTTGGAGCCCTCACGAGCGACCAGCTGGGCGCTCATGCCGGCGGAGCGGGCGATCTTCGCGCCGCCACCCGGGCGCAGCTCAACATTGTGGATGGTGGTACCAACCGGGATGTTGCGCAGCGGCAGGTTGTTGCCGGGCTTGATGTCAGCAGTGGGACCGGACTCCACGACGGTGCCCTGGCTCACGCCGACGGGCGCGAGGATGTAGCGCTTCTCGCCGTCGAAGTAGTGCAGCAGGGCGATGCGGGCGGTGCGGTTCGGGTCGTACTCGATGTGAGCGACCTTGGCCGGCACGCCGTCCTTGTCGTAGCGACGGAAGTCGATGATCCGGTACGCACGCTTGTGACCGCCACCCTGGTGACGCGTGGTCACGCGACCCTGGTTGTTGCGGCCGCCCTTCTTGGGAAGGGGCTTGGTCAGCGACTTCTCCGGCGTGGTCCGAGTGATCTCGGCGAAGTCGGCCACCGACGAGCCACGACGGCCCGGGGTGGTCGGCTTGTACTTACGAATAGCCATGTTCAGTCAGTCCTTCTCACGCGCCGAAGATGTCGATGCGGTCGCCCTCAGCCAGGGAGACGATCGCGCGCTTGGTGTCGGGGCGCTTGCCCAGGCCGTAACGCGTACGACGGGCCTTGCCCTTGCGGTTGATCGTGTTGACCGAGGTCACCTTGACGTCGAACACCTTCTCGACCGCGATCTTGATCTCGGTCTTGTTCGCGTCGGGGCGAACGATGAAGGTGTACTTGTTCTGGTCGAGGAGGCCGTAGCTCTTCTCGGAGACCACCGGCGCGATCAAAATGTCGCGGGGGTCGTAGTGCAGCGTGCTCACTTGTCACCCTCCTCGTCTGACACAGTCTCAGCCTTCTTCTTGCCGGCCTCGACGAAGCCTGCGGCGATGGCGTCCTCGGCGGACTTGAAGTAGAACTCCGCCTTGGTGGACTCGTACCAACGGCCGCCCGGGGCGTGGAACTTCTTGTCCTTGCCCTTGACGTTGCCCTTGATGTCGAAGCCCTCGGGAGCCGAGCCGTCCTCGAGCGGTGCGACAGCACCCTCGGGCAGGTCGATCTCCTTGGCGGGCTCGGCGGCGGGCTCCTTGATCGCGTCCTTCTCGACCTCACCGATGGTGACGGTCTCCTTGGCAGCGACGACCGGCTTGCCCGAGACGAAGATCTCGTAGGCCGGCTTGGAGAAGACAACATCGTCGGAGACGAGGACGTCGTAGGTGTTGAGCTGGTCGGCCCAGAGCAGGTGCACCTCGGGCGCGTTGCGCAGGCTCAGCGCGGCGGTGGACTCGGAACGGTCCAGCACCACGAGGAAGCGCTTCGCGTCGGAGATCGCCTTGAGGGCGGTCAGCGCGGTCTTGGTCGAGGGCGCCTCGAAGGCGAACTCGGCCACGTGGATCTGGCCGGCGCGAGCCCGGTCGGAGAGGGCACCGCGGAGAGCGGCGGCCTTCATCTTCTTGGGGGTGCGCTGGCTGTAGTCACGCGGCTGCGGGCCGTGGACGGTGCCACCACCGGCGAACTGCGGCGCGCGGGTCGAACCCTGGCGGGCGCGACCGGTGCCCTTCTGCTTGTAGGGCTTGCGGCCACCGCCGCGGACCTCGCCGCGGGTCTTGGTGGCGTGCGTGCCCTGGCGCGCAGCAGCCTGCTGCGCGACGACGACCTGGTGGATCAGCGGGATGTTGACCTCAACATCGAAGATCTCAGCCGGGAAGTCGACCTTGACGGTCTTGATAGCCATGATCAGGCCTCCAGCTTCTTGGCAGCCGAGCGGAGGACCACGAGGCCACCCTTGGGGCCAGGAATGGCGCCCTTGACCAGGATGAGGCCCTTCTCGGTGTCGACGGCGTGCACGGTCAGGTTCTGGGTGGTGACGGTGTCAGTACCCATGTGGCCGGCCATGCGGACGCCCTTGAACACGCGACCCGGGGTGGCGCAGGCGCCGATCGATCCCGGCTTGCGGTGGTTGCGGTGAGCACCGTGGGAGGCGCCGACACCGGAGAAGCCGTGACGCTTCATGGTGCCCGCGAAGCCCTTGCCCTTGGAGGTGCCCGTCACGTCGATCTCCTCGCCCACGGCGAAGGTGTCGACGGGGAGCTCCTGGCCGGCGGAGTACGACGCGGCGTCGGCGGTGCGGATCTCGGCCAGGTGGCGGCGCGGCGTGGTGCCGGCCTTCTCGAACTGGCCGGCGCCCGGCTTGTTCACCTTGCGGCCGTCGATCTCGCCGTAGCCGATCTGCACGGCGTTGTAGCCGTCGGCCTCGGGGGTGCGGACCTGGGTCACGACGTTGGTGTTCGCCGCGATGACGGTCACGGGGACGACGACGTTGTTCTCGTCCCACAGCTGGGTCATGCCGAGCTTGGTGCCCAGGAGACCCTTCACGTTGCGTTCGATCGTCATGTCGTCAACCTCAGAGCTTGATCTCGATGTCGACACCAGCAGGCAGGTCGAGCCGCATGAGGGAGTCAACAGTCTTCGGGGTCGGGTCGATGATGTCGATGAGGCGCTTGTGGGTGCGCATCTCGAAGTGCTCGCGCGAGTCCTTGTACTTGTGGGGCGAGCGGATGACGCAGTACACGTTCTTCTCGGTCGGCAGCGGCACCGGGCCGGCGACCTTGGCACCCGTACGGGTGACCGTGTCCACGATCTTTCGCGCCGAGGTGTCGATCACCTCGTGGTCATAGGCCTTGAGCCTGATGCGGATCTTCTGTCCCGCCATCTGTCTCTCTCGTCCTTCTTGGTCAGCGTGCCGCGTGCTACAGGCTTCCTCCGGCTGAGTCGGCCCGGTTGCTCACCTCTGGCTCCGACCCCCGCGGTCGGGCGTGTCGCTAACTTTTCGCAAGCGAACGCCGAATTCTCGACGGGACTTTCACCATCAGCTTCACTGGAACCACGCCTTCGGGATGGGCACACGGCGACCACAGACCACATCCGGACAGGCTGATCAGCCTGCTCAGGTGACGCGATTCAGTAGTCAAGGTGTGCGCACCCCAGCGAACAGTTCACCGGAGCAACCAGAGAATCTTGTCACGCGTACGCAGGTGGCTCCAAATCAACGATGTCGCCTGGGTCGCTCTGAGAGGATGCCCCCAACCGGGCGAGTTCGCCGGTCGTCGCGACGAGGAGCATCAGGATGTCAGGAGCGTGGCCACCCCCACCGGGTGAGCAACCTCAGCAGAGTGCAGCGACCCCGCTCACCCCTCCCCCGCCGCAGCAGACGTGGACGCAGCCGACCTGGGCGCAGCCGCTGCCGCCGGCGCACAAGCCAGGAGCGATCCCGCTGCGGCCGCTGGGGCTCGGTGACATGCTCGACGGCGCCTTCCGGCTCGTACGCTTCAACCCCGGCGCCACGGTCGGGGCCTCGGTCCTCGTGGCGGCCGTGGCGATGGCCATCCCGCTGGGGGTGACCACAGCGTTGACCTTCACCGGCAACAGCCTGGAAGGGTTCGGCGTCGGCCTCGAGGATCCGGGCTACGAGCCCGGCACCTCCGAGATCATCGGCATGCTGGTGGCCGTCGGCTCGCTCCTTCTCGGCACGATCCTGCAGTCGATCGGCACCATCCTGGTCGCCGGGATGATCTCCCACGTGGCCCTCGCCGCCGCGATCGGCCGCAAGCTGACCCTCGGTCAGGCGTGGGCCGCGACCCACGGCAACCGCTGGCGGCTGATCGGGCTCGCGCTGCTGACCACGGTGTTCTTCACCGTGGTCCTGGCGATCGCGGTGACGCCGGTGGTGGTGCTCGCGATCGTCGTCGACAGTCCGGTGCCGGCCATCCTGGCCGGCGTCCTCATGCTCCTGCTGCTGGTCGTGGTCTCCATCTTCCTGGCAGTGCGGCTCTACCTGCTCGCGGTGCCGGCGCTGATGCTGGAGAACGCCGGGGTCTTCGGTGCCATCGGCCGGGCCTGGCAGCTCTCGGCGAGGCAGTTCTGGCGACTCTTCGGGATCGCGCTGCTCGCTGCGATCATCGTCGGCTTCGCCTCCCAGATCGTCGCCTTCCCGGTGAGCATGATCGCCAGCGTCGTGGGCGTCGTGCAGCCTGATCTCTACGTCTTCGCGATGATCGTCGGAAGTGCGGTCTCGACCGTCGTCTCCGCTGCGATCGTGACCCCGTTCAGCGGCGCCGTGACCAACCTGCAGTACCTCGACCAGCGCATCCGCAAGGAGTCCTACGAGGTCGAGCTGATGGAGCAGGCCGGACTGCTGACCAGATGATCCACCTCCGACAAACACCTCCGCTCGACCCGTCGCCCGAGGAAGGTCGGTCCTGGCTCCGGCGCGAGCTGGCCGACCCGGCCTACCACGACCTCGACCTCGTCGAGCGGATCCGGCGCTGGATCGAGCGCACGCTGTCCGACGGCCTGCCGAACGCCGGAGACCTGCCGTGGGCACAGACCCTCGCCGCCCTGGTCGTCTTCGCCGCGATCCTGGTCGGGCTCGGCCTGCTGGTCTCGCGGGCCCGGCGCACCCCCCGGGCTGCCCGCGATCGCAACGGGGACGTCCTCACCGACGAGTCCCTCTCGGCGGCCGCGCTCCGGGCGCGTGCCGAGGCTGCGTACGCCTCAGGGGATCACGGCGCCGCGGTGATCGACGGGTTCCGAGCCCTGGCCAGACGGCAGGTCGAGCGCGGCCGGCTCGCCGAGGACCCCGGCCTCACCGCGGCCGAGGTCGCGGCGAGCCTGGAGCGGGAGATGTCGCTCGAGGGCCGGGCCGGGAAGGCTGCGGAGCTGTTCAACGAGGTGCTCTACGGCCACCATCCCGCGACGCGTGATCAGGCCGAGGGCGTGCTCGCCCTCGAGCAGGAGCTGGCGGTGGCGCGATGAGCGAGCGAGCACCGGCCCCAGCAGGCCCGACCGCGGCACGGCCGGGCTGGTTCCGACGACGCCGACCGTTGCTGGCCGTCGCGGTGGCCTTCGTGATCGCGGTCGTGCTGGCGTACGTCGCGACACCGAAGGGCGGGGCGTCCTATGCGCCCTACGACCCCGAGAGCCCCGATCCCGACGGCACCCGGGCGCTGGTCCAGGTGCTCGAGGAGCACGGGGTCGAGGTGGAGATCGTCCGGTCCTCCCGGGCTCTGGACGACGCCGAGATCGAGGCGGACACGACGGTCTTCGTGACCGGGACCGACGCGCTCGGCGAGGAGACCGCCTCCCGGCTGCGCGAGCGCACCGACGACGCCGCCGACCTGATCCTGGCGGAACCCGCGCCGTACGTGTCGGCGATGCTCGGCATCCCCTATGCGGTCGCTCAGACTCCCGAGACGCTCGAGGCCGGTTGCGCCGACCCGCGCTGGGAAGGTCTCAGCATCCAGGCCGATGCGGTCACCGCCTACGACGCCGGCTCCTGCTTCCCGCACGCCGACGGCGCGGTGCTCGCACCCGCGGACGGGCTCACCATCTGGGGTGCGCCGCAGGTGCTGACCAACGATCAGATCCTGCGGGCGGACAACGCGGCGGTCGCGCTGCGGCTCCTGGGCGAGAGCGACCATCTGGTCTGGTACGTCCCCTCTCTCGACGACCTCGCCCCCGACGAGAGCCACTCCCCGTCATCGCTGCTGCCGCGCTGGATCGGCCCGGCGTTGTGGCTCCTGTTGTTCGCGGTGATCGCCTTCGCCGTCGCCCACGGGCGGCGGCTGGGCCCGTTGGCCGTCGAGCCGCTGCCGGTCCACGTCCGTGCCGGCGAGACGACCCGCAGCCTGGGCCGGCTCTACCGCCGGGCCGGCGACCGCGCGCACGCCGCAACGACGCTCCGGCACGCCGCCCGCACCCGTCTCGCGCGGCGGTTGCGGCTGGGCCGGGATGCCACCCGGGAGGCGGTCGTACGCGCCGTCGCCCACCGCACCGGACGACCCGAGCTCGAGGTCGCCGCGTTGCTCACCGATGCTCCGATCGAGAACGACCAAGACCTGATCACGCTGGCCAATCAGCTGGCGGCCCTTGAGGAAGAGGTACGACACCCATGACCCAATCCGAGACCATCCCCTCCGTGTCGCCCGACGGCGCGCGCGAGCGGCTCACCGCGGTCCGGGCCGAGGTCGCCAAGGCGGTCGTCGGGCAGGATGCTGCGGTCTCCGGGCTGCTGGTCGCGCTGGTGTGCGGTGGCCACGTACTCATGGAAGGCGTGCCCGGCACCGCCAAGACCCTGCTGGTGCGGTCGCTGTCGGCCGCCTTGTCGGTGGAGACGCGCCGGGTGCAGTTCACCCCAGACCTGATGCCCGGCGACATCACCGGCTCGATGGTGGTCGAGTCGACTCACGGCGAGCTCACCTTCCGGGAGGGACCGGTCTTCACCAACCTGCTCCTCGCCGACGAGATCAACCGCACCCCGCCGAAGACGCAGTCGGCGCTGCTCGAGGCGATGGAGGAGGGCCAGGTCTCGGTCGACGGGGTGACCCGCGCGCTGCCGCGCCCGTTCCTGGTGGCCGCGACCCAGAACCCGATCGAGTACGAGGGTGTCTACCCGCTCCCCGAGGCCCAGCTGGACCGGTTCCTGCTGAAGGTGGTCCTGCCGGTGCCTGAGCGTGCCGACGAGGTGCAGATCCTCGCCCGGCACGCCTCCGGGTTCGACCCGCGCGACGTCGCCGGCGCCGGGGTCACCGCGGTCGCCACGGGTGCCGACATCGAGGCCGCCCGGCAGCATGTCGCGACCGTGCAGGTGTCCCCCGAGGTCACCGGCTACATCGTCGACATCGCCCGGGCGACCCGCGAGTCCCCGTCGCTGTCGGCCGGGGTGTCCCCGCGTGGCGCCACCGCCCTGCTCCGCTCAGCGCGCGCCTGGGCGTGGCTCGCCGGCCGCGACTTCGTCACCCCCGACGACGTGAAGTCCTTGGCCCATGCCACCCTGGCGCACCGGCTCGCGCTGCGTCCGGAGGCCGAGCTGGAGGGCGTCCAGGTCTCCCAGGTCCTCTCCTCCGCCATCGGCGCCGTCCCTGTCCCGCGATGACCATCACCTGGCGCGTCCCGCTGCTGTTGCTGGCCGGGATCGTCCCGGTCGTGCTGCGGCCGACCCAGAGCACCGCCGTGCTCTGGGTCGCGATCGTCGTGGCGCTCACGCTCCTCGACGTGCTGCTGGCGCCGAAGCCGGCAGGACTCGAGATCACCCGCACACCGCTCGGCGGGATCCGGCTGGGTGACTCGACGACCTCGGACCTGATCGTTCGCGCTCCCGATCACCGGGTCCGGGCGCTGGTGCGCGACGCATGGCAGCCCACGGCGGGCGCGACGGACAACCGCCACCGGATCCGGCTCGATCGCGGCGACAGCACCAGGCTGCGTACGCCGCTGCGGCCGCGCCGCCGCGGAGATCTGCGCGCGCTGGGCGTGACCGTGCGAGCCTACGGGCCTCTCGGCCTCGGCGCCCGGCAGCGCACCATCCCGGTCGAGGGAACAGTGCGCGTGCTGCCCGCCTTCGAGTCCCGCAAGCATCTTCCGTCTCGACTCCAGCGGCTGCGCGAGCTCGATGGTCGGGCCGCGGTCCGCGTGCGCGGGCAGGGGACGGAGTTCGACTCGCTGCGGGAGTACGTCCGCGGCGACGACGTACGCTCCATCGACTGGCGCACCACCGCTCGCTCCCGCACCGTCGTGGTCCGCACCTGGCAGCCAGAACGGGACCGCCGCGTGATCCTCGTCCTCGACACCTCCCGCACTTCGGCCGCCCGGGTCGAGGGCGCCGCCGGCGGCGTACCTCGGCTCGACTCGGCCATGGATGCGGGCCTCCTGCTCGCCGCCATCGCCTCGCGGGCCGGCGACCGGATCGACTTCGTCGCCGGCGACCTGCGCGTACGCTCCCGGCTCCGCCTCGCCGGCCAGCGCGACGTCACCCAGCGGCTGCAGGAGTCGATGGCCGACCTCGAGCCGTTGATCGCCGAGGCCGACTGGTCCCAGCTCGCCGGTGCCGTCGCCGGCCTCGGCCGCCACCGCGCGCTCGTCGTCCTGCTGACGCCCCTCGACCCGCACGCGATCGAGGAGTCGCTCCTCCCCGTCCTGCCGGTGCTGACGCAGCACCACCGCGTCGTCCTCGCCTCGGTCCGCGACCCCGAGCTCGAGGCCACTGCCGCCGCCCGCAGCTCCCTCGAGGACGTCTACGCCGCAGCCGCCGCCGAGCAGACCCTCCGCCGACGCGACCACACCGCCGCCATGCTCCGCACCCTCGGCGTGGATGTCGTCGACGCCGACGCCGAGTCCCTCCCGCCCGCTCTCGCCGACCACTACCTGCAGCTCAAGGCCACCGGTCAGCTCTGATCAGTCGAGCAGCCGGAGGTCGAACCGGTCAGCTACCGCCGCGTGGAGGTCGGAGTCGGGCACGAGATGGACGACGACGCTCTGGCTTTCGTCCGCGAGGGATACGAGATATCGACCTCCCTGCCAGAGCTCAGCCGAAAAGGCGTACGGCGCGACCTGGACGAAGCTTTCCCACAGGCGGTCGTCGGCGGAGTCCACAAGGTTGGTCGTCGCATAGTCCTCGTACCGCGCTGTCGTTCCCTCAAGTGAACGCAGGAAGGCTCGGGCGTCATCGACCGCAGGCGGCGCCTCCGCGAAGGCCGGCATGTCGGTCTGGAACTTGGATCCATACGGCCGAAGCATGTTCAGGAGCGCGCGGACCTCGTCTCGCTGCTCGTCGTCAGTCACACCTGGCGGGTACTCGACCGCGTACGCCTTGGGTCTGTCAGCTCTCGATCCCCGCCACCATGCCACCGGGTCCCTCATTCGTCTCGAAGCTCTTCAGACCAACCGTTGAAGAACGCCACCAGCTCGGGCACGGAATCCTCATCGAGCGGGAACTGCCGGGCATTGATCTGGTTCACCATGCGCGCCATCTGGCCGAACACGCCGCGGTCGAACCCTAGGTCGCGCTCGGCCGCTAGCTCAAGCAGTTTCGGCTTCCCGAACCGCCGAGCGAGGTTGAACACGTCCACGAAGTCCCGCGGCGCAGCGCGACCGAAGAGGGCCAAGGTCTTACGTCCGGCATTCTCCTCGAGACCGATCGTCGGCCCCAAGAACGTCACCGTCGGCGGGAGAAGGAGACTCGCATCGATACCGAGATCGACCTCGATCTTGTCGTCGACGGCGATCACCGACAGTCGTACGAACTCATCGTTCTCCCAGATGATCACTGTCTCCCAACCTCGAGCGCGGCATCTGGCGACGAACGCGGCTTTGGCAGCCGGGACACTCCCGTCACCGCGAGCGGCGAAGAAGTCGAGATCGTCGGTCACACGCTCGACCGCACCCAACGCGATGAGCGCGGCGCCGCCCGCGAGCAGGAATCCTTCGGACTCGGGGAGGTCGAAGAAAGTGCGGGCAACGTCTTTCTGGAACGCGGTGATGAATCCGGTCGCGTCCATGTCTAGGCAGCCTCCCGGAAGTCCGAGACCGCGCTCTGCCAGGCCTGACGGATCTCGGGCGGAACGAACATGTCATCCCACATCTCGACGAGCTGGTCGCCGTCGACATAATCGACCAGGACCGAAGGGGTCGCCTCGAGCATGAGCGTTCGGTAGGCCAGGGCTCGGTCGTTCCAATCGGCCAGGTCGAACGTTCCACCTCCATCCGACCAATGGACGCTGTGGGGCAGGGTCACGGTCGCCGTGGCTCGCTCGGGCGCGAGGCGCCACAGTCGGTTGGGCACCGAGAGGGGCCGGCCGATTCGGCTCATCACGGTGCGGAACGAGACGAGCCCGCTCGGCGTACGCACCATCTCGATCGGATCAGGCTCGTCGGAGACCTCGAGACCTACAGCTCTCATCACATCGGCGACCTTGCGGAGCTCGGCACGTCCGTGGCCGCCCTCGAGCTCGATGACAAAGCGGCGGCCGACGCCGGCGAGCTCAGCGAGCTCGGCCTGGGTAAGACCGAGCGTCTTACGCACGCTGCGAACGAGCTCGCCGATCTCGCCCGGGGACATCGTTGCCATGCCTCCAGCGTACGCTCAAATGTTCCCGACTGGGAACATTCAGGCCTGAGTGGCGACGCGGTCCTCGAGCAGGCGCTCGTCGATGTCGCCGGTGTCGCCGCGGGAGGCGGCAGCGCGACCGACGATGAAGACGTACGCGAGGAACGCGAGCTCGGCGAGGATGCCGATGCCGACGCGGGCCCAGGTGGGCAGGGGCGAAGGGGTGACGAAGGCTTCGATGATGCCGGAGATGAGCAGCACGACGATGAGGCCGAGGGCGATGCCGCCGGCGGTGCGGCCCTCTCTGGCCATCGACTGTCCGCGGGTCAGCGACCCGGGGTCGACCCAGGACCAGAAGAGCCGCAGGCCCACCGCGCCGGCGACGAAGACGGCGGTGAGCTCGAGCAGGCCATGGGGAAGGATCAGACCCCAGAAGAGGCCTCCGCGGTCGTAGCGGTGCATGAGGGTGCCGAGGATCGCCAGGTTGGCGATGTTCTGGAACATCACATAGATCACCGGCAGGCCGAGCACGCCCAGCGCGATGGCGACGAACGACACCCAGACGTTGTTGACCCAGACCTGGGTGGCGAACGACGAGGCGGCGTGCTCGCTGTAGTAGCCCTCGATGTCGTGCTCGACCAGCTGTCTGACCTGCTCCGGCCCGATCAACGACTGCTCGACCTCCGGATGACGCAGCAGCCACCAGATCATCACGGCCGTGACGACGATGTTGGCCGCCATCATCCCCAGCCACCACCACCGCAGCCGGTAGAGCGCGGCCGGGAACCGGTGGGTGAAGAACCGCAGGAAGCCGGTCCAGGTGCTCGTGCGGGTGCCGGTCGTGCGGTTGCGGGCCGCCGCGAGCAGCACCGAGAGGTGCTGGACGACCGTCGGGTCGGGGGCGTTGCTGCGTACGACCGAGAGCTGGGTGCTGACCCGCTGATAGAGCTCGACGAGCTCGTCGGCCTGGGCACCGCTCAGCCTTCGCTCGGCCAGCAGCTGTTCGAGCCTGGTCCGGTCGGCGGCGGTCGCAGCCAGATACGCGTCGAGATCCACGCCCGCAGCGTACGCTGACCGCCATGACCCCCGCGCCGCAATCGCCCGAGCGACGCCCTCAGGAACAGCTCCCCCAAGAACGTGCCCTGCTGACCGAGGACGACCTCGTCACCGGCGACGCGGTCGCGCTCGACCTGCCGGCAGCTGGGCTCGGGATGAGGCTGCTCTCCGGCCTCATCGACGTGCTGGTGACCTGCGTCCTGCTGGTGCTCACACTCATCGTGTTCCTGACCGCGGCCTTCGACACCGACGAGGCGCTCGCCTGGGCGGCCTACATCGCGGCCACGGCGTCGGTCCTGGTGGTCTTCCCGACTGCCATCGAGACCCTCACCCGGGGCCGCTCTCTCGGCAAGCTCGCGCTCGGGCTGCGCACGGTCCGCGACGACGGTGGCGCGATCAGCTTCCACCATGCGTTCGTACGTGCCCTGATCGGTGTCGTCGAGATCTATGGCACCAGCGGTGCCGTCGCCTTCCTCACGGCGATGATCCACCCGCGCGGCAAGCGACTCGGCGACATCGCGGCCGGGACGTACGTCATCCGGGTGCGGGTGCCGCTGCGTCCTCCGGCGCCGATCCGGATGCCGCCCGAGCTGGCTGCCTGGGCCGCACGCGCCGATGTCGCCTCGATCCCGGTCGGCCTGTCGCTGGCGGTGCGGCGGTTCCTCTCCGGCGAGGTCGGCACCCACACGGACCCGGTCCGCCGACACGCGCTGGCCGACCGCCTGGCCACCCACATGCAGGCGTACGTCGCCCCGGGACCGCCTCCGGGCACACCGCCCGAGGCCTACCTGGCCGCGGTGCTCGCGACCCGCCGGGATCGGGACACGGCCCGGCTGGCCCGCGACGAGGAGCTCCGGAGCCGCCTCACCGCACGTTCGTGAGCCGCTTGGCGCTCAGTCCGACCGACCTCAGCTCCAGCGCGGCGAGCTTCGTCACCACGTCGACGTCGCCCTCGCGCCACGCCCTCACCGGGTCGTCACTGATCTTCACGAGCTTGTGCAGCGGCTGAGTCGACATCGCCCGCAGCGCCACCAGATCGGCGGCCGTACCCGCCTCCAGGAAACGCTGGGTCGAGGTCGCGTTGCGGACGAAGCGCCACCGCAGCGGCACGTACACCAGCAACCACATCAGCACCGGCACGACCGCTACGGCGATCGCGAGACCGATCGCGATGTCGGAGACGGCCTCGACCTGCGCCTGACCGGCGGCGGCCAGCTGGTCGGCGGCTTTCGCCGCACCCGTGAACGGCGCCGCGACCCCGTCCTTCACCAGCGGAAGGTCGTCGACCCGGCCGGCCGCGTCGAGCATCTTCTCCGACAGCGAGGTGCCGGCCTCGTCCATCTTCTGACCGGGCACGGCGAGCGCCGAGACCAGCTCGTGGACGAGCCTGCCGAGGAGCACCCACCCCACGATCCACGCCACCGTCAGCAGGTCGGCGAACAGCTGGGCGGCGAGACGCGGCGGCCTGTCGGCGTACAACTTCATGCCGCTGATCTTGACGGCTCCCCGCCTACAGATCAGTCACGACACGGGCAGTTCGGGTCAACGCCTCCGGTAGAGCAGGTCGGTGATGACCCGGTCCTTGGCCAGCCCCTTGCGCTCGAACTTGGTCACCGGGCGCTCGTCCCAGCGCTCGACCACACCACCGCTGAGCAGCGGCTCGGCATCGAGGACCTCGACCATCTGCTCGGCGTACTCCACCCAGTCGGTCGCCAGCCGCCACGTGCCGCCCTCCTCGAGCCGCTCGGCGATCATCCGCGCGTTGGCGGGGGTGACCAGGCGGCGCTTGTGGTGGCGGGTCTTGTGCCACGGGTCGGGAAAGAAGGTCCAGATCTCGGTGACCGACCCCGGGGCGACCAGGTTGTCGAGGGTCCAGAGGGCATCGACGCTGCAGAAACGTACGTTGGTCGCGCCGGCCGCGCCCACCCGGGCGAGGCTCTCCGCGACACCGGGGCGCCAGACCTCCAGCGCCAGGATGTTGGCCTCGGGACGGTTCGCCGCCAGTACCGCGGTCGCCTCTCCCACGCCGCCACCGATGTCGACGATCAGCGGAGCCTTGCGCCCGAACCAGGTATCGAGGGAGAAGCCCGGCTCGTCGACCGCCTCGTCGGGGATCACCCACTCCGCGGCGTACGCGTCCCACGCCTTCTGCTGCTTGGCGTCCAGCCGGCTGCCGCGGCGGGTGTAGGTGAGGACCTCTCTTACCGTGCGGCCGTCTTCTAGGAGCTTTTGGTGGGGTCTTGCGGGGCGTACTGGGTGGATTGGGTCTGTCATCTCTTCTTGCCTTGGTCTCGTGCCCGCGCCGACGCGGCGCAATCCGGTCCTCGCTTCGCTCCGGTCCGTTTGCGCCGAGTCAGCGCTCGTTCGATCGCTTGACCACAGCAAAGGACCCCCTTCGCCTTGCGGCTCCGGGGGCCCTTCACTGTGGATCAGACGATCACTTGATGATCTTGGTGACGCGACCCGCGCCGACGGTGCGACCGCCCTCACGGATAGCGAACTTCAGACCCTCGTCCATCGCGATGGGCTGGATGAGCTCGACCGACATCTCGGTGTTGTCACCCGGCATGACCATCTCGGTGCCCTCGGGGAGGGTCACAACGCCGGTCACGTCCGTGGTCCGGAAGTAGAACTGCGGACGGTAGTTGTTGAAGAACGGGGTGTGACGGCCACCCTCCTCCTTCGAGAGGATGTAGACAGAGCCCTCGAAGTTGGTGTGCGGGGTGGTGGTGCCCGGCTTGATGACAACCATGCCGCGCTCGACGTCCTCGCGCTTGGTGCCACGGAGGAGCAGACCGACGTTCTCACCGGCCTGGCCCTCGTCGAGCAGCTTGCGGAACATCTCGACACCGGTGACGGTGGTCTTCTGAGCCGTCTCGCGGATGCCGACGATCTCGACCTCCTCGCCGACCTTGACGATGCCGCGCTCGATACGACCGGTGATGACGGTGCCACGACCGGTGATCGTGAAGACGTCCTCGACGGGCATCAGGAACGGCTTGTCGGTCTCACGAGCCGGGGTCGGGATGTAGTCGTCGACGGCCTGCATGAGCTCGGCGACCGAGTCCATCCACTTCTGCTCGCCCTGCAGGGCGGGGAAGGCGGCAACGCGCACGACCGGGATGTCGTCACCCGGGAACTCGTACTCGCTGAGGAGCTCGCGCACCTCCATCTCGACGAGCTCGATGAGCTCCTCGTCGTCGACCATGTCGCACTTGTTGAGCGCGACGACGATCGACGGCACGCCGACCTGGCGGGCCAGGAGCACGTGCTCCTTGGTCTGCGGCATCGGGCCGTCGGTGGCGGCGACCACGAGGATCGCGCCGTCCATCTGCGCGGCACCGGTGATCATGTTCTTGATGTAGTCCGCGTGACCGGGGCAGTCGACGTGAGCGTAGTGACGCGACTCGGTCTGGTACTCGATGTGCGCGATCGAGATCGTGATCCCGCGCTGGCGCTCCTCGGGGGCCTTGTCGATGTCCTCGAACGCGAACTCCGGGTTCAGGTCCGGGTACTTCGCGTGCAGCACCTTCGAGATCGCCGCGGTAAGGGTGGTCTTACCGTGGTCGATGTGACCGATGGTGCCGATGTTGACGTGCGGCTTGTTCCGCTCGAACTTCGCCTTAGCCACTGTGGGCTCCTCCTGGTGTGATTTTCTTACTGACTCGTACTGAAAGGTGTTGCTGCCGAAGTCCCTGGACGGGTGACCCGAAGGTCACTCGCCACGGGCCTTCTTGATGATCTCGTCGGCGACGTTCGTGGGAACCTCGGCGTACGAGTCGAACTCCATCGAGTACGACGCCTGACCGCTGGTCTTGGACCGGAGGTCACCGACGTACCCGAACATCTCGGACAGCGGGACGAGCGCCTGGACGACCATGTCGCCGTGACGCTCCTCCTGCGAAGACACCTGGCCGCGACGGGAGTTGATGTCGCCGATCACGGTGCCGAGGAACGACTCGGGGGTCGTGACCTCGACGGCGAACATCGGCTCCAGCAGGACGGCCTTCGCCATGCGGGCGGCCTCCTTGAAGGCCTGGTTGCCGGCGATCTTGAAGGCAAGCTCGGAGGAGTCGACGTCGTGGTAGGCGCCGTCCTCGAGCGAGACCTTCACATCGACCATGGGGAAGCCGGCGAGAATACCGAACTCCATGGCGTCCTGAGCACCCTGGTCGACCGAAGGGATGTATTCCTTCGGCACGCGACCACCGGTGACGTTGTTGACGAACTCGTAGCCCGCACCCTGGCCGGTCTCCTCGTCGATGTTGGGCTCGACGGAGATGACGACCTTCGCGAACTGACCCGAACCACCGGTCTGCTTCTTGTGGGTGTAGCTGTGGTTCTCGACCTTCTTGCGAAGGGTCTCGCGGTAGGCGACCTGCGGCTTGCCGACGGTGGCCTCGACCTTGAACTCGCGCTTCATCCGGTCGACGAAGACCTCGAGGTGGAGCTCGCCCATACCAGCGATGATGGTCTGGCCGGTCTGCTCGTCGGTCTTGACCGTGAAGGTCGGGTCCTCCTCGGTGAGGCGCTGAATCGCCGTGCCGAGCTTCTGCTGGTCACCCTTGGTCTTCGGCTCGATGGCGACCTCGATCACCGGGGCCGGGAAGCTCATCGACTCGAGCACGACCGGGTTGGACGGGTCGCACAGCGTGTGGCCGGTCTTGGTGTCCTTCAGACCCATGACCGCGACGATCTGGCCAGCACCCACCGACGCGATCTCCTCGCGCTTGTTGGCGTGCATCTGGTAGATCTTGCCGATCCGCTCCTTGCGGCCGTTGATCGGGTTGACCACGGTCGCACCCGCCTCGACCTTGCCGGAGTAGACGCGCAGGTAGAACAGCTTGCCCAGGTGCGGGTCGGAAGCGATCTTGAAGACCAGGCCGGAGAACGGCTCGGAGTCAGAAGGCTTGCGAGAGACCTCGACCTCCTCGTCCTTGACGTCGTGGCCGATGATCGACTCGACGTCCAGGGGCGAGGGCAGGTAGTCGACGATCGCGTCGAGCAGGGGCTGGACGCCCTTGTTCTTGAACGCGGTGCCGGTGAGGATCGGGTTGAGCTTGTCGGCCAGGGTCGCGCGACGGATGGCGGCCTTCAGGGTGGGAACGTCGAAGACGTCGCCCTCCTCGAGGTAGACCTCCATGATCTCGTCGTCGGCCTCGGCGAGGGTCTCGACGAGCTTCTCGCGCCACTCGGCGGCCTTGTCGGCCAGGTCGGCGGGGATCTCCTCGACGACGTAGTCCTCGCCC
The DNA here is from genome assembly GCF_037137035.1 of Nocardioides sp. CCNWLW239. NCBI lineage: Bacteria > Bacillati > Actinomycetota > Actinomycetes > Propionibacteriales > Nocardioidaceae > Nocardioides > Nocardioides sp. CCNWLW239. The sequence continues at coordinate 410,738 of NZ_JBBBNW010000001.1, forward strand.
TGGGCGGTCTCGCCGCGCCAGGTCAGGGCACGCATGCCGACCAGGTCGACGACACCGAGGAAGTCGGACTCGGCACCGATCGGAAGCTGAAGCACCAGCGGGGTGGCGTGCAGCTTGTCGACGATCGAGTCGACGACCATGTAGAAGTCGGCACCGGTGCGGTCGAGCTTGTTGACGAAGCACATCCGCGGGACGGCGTACTTGTTCGCCTGACGCCACACGGTCTGCGACTGCGGCTCGACACCGGCGACACCGTCGAAGACGGCGACAGCACCGTCGAGGACGCGCAGCGAGCGCTCCACCTCGACCGTGAAGTCGACGTGCCCCGGGGTGTCGATGATGTTGATCTGGTGGTCCTTCCACCAGCAGGTCGTCGCGGCGGACGTGATCGTGATGCCGCGCTCCTGCTCCTGCTCCATCCAGTCCATCGTGGCTGCGCCTTCGTGGACCTCACCGATCTTGTAGGAGATACCGGTGTAGAACAGGATGCGCTCGGTGGTGGTGGTCTTACCGGCATCGATGTGCGCCATGATGCCGATGTTGCGGACCACATTGAGGTCCGTGGTGATGTCGACGGCCACTGTCTTCAGCGTTCCTTAAAGAGATTGTCTTCGGTCTGGATGGGCGGGGTGCCCACATTGTGCGGCAGGCACCCCGCCATACGTCACCAGCGGTAGTGCGCGAAGGCCTTGTTGGACTCGGCCATCTTGTGGGTGTCCTCGCGCTTCTTCACAGCGGCGCCGAGGCCGTTGCTCGCGTCGAGGATCTCGTTCATCAGGCGCTCGGCCATCGTCTTCTCACGACGGTCCTGGGCGTAGCCGACGAGCCAGCGCAGCGCGAGCGTGGTGCCACGCGTGCCCTTGACCTCGACCGGAACCTGGTAGGTCGCGCCACCGACACGGCGGGACTTGACCTCGATGGCCGGCTTCACGTTGTCCATGGCGCGCTTGAGCGTCACCACGGGGTCCGTGCCGGTCTTCTCGCGGCAGCCCTCGAGGGCGGTGTAGACGATGCGCTGCGCGACCTGCTTCTTGCCGTCCTGGAGGACCTTGCTGACGAGCTGGGTTACGAGCTGCGAGCCGTAGACGGGGTCGACGACGAGCGGACGCTTGGGAGCGGGACCCTTACGAGGCATCTCACTTCTCCTTCTTGGCGCCGTAGCGGCTCCGGGCCTGCTTGCGGTTCTTCACGCCCTGGGTGTCGAGCGAGCCGCGAATGATCTTGTAACGAACACCGGGGAGGTCCTTCACACGACCGCCGCGGACGAGCACGATGGAGTGCTCCTGAAGGTTGTGGCCCACACCCGGGATGTAAGCGGTGACCTCGACGCCGGAGGAGAGACGCACACGGGCGACCTTCCGGAGGGCGGAGTTCGGCTTCTTCGGGGTGGTGGTGTAGACGCGCGTGCAGACGCCACGGCGCTGCGGCGATCCCTTGAGGGCAGGCGTCTTCGACTTCGTCGCCTTGTCCTCGCGGCCCTTGCGGACCAGCTGGTTGATGGTGGGCACCTCGGTGGTTCCCCTTCTTTTCTGCTCTCACAACGCGGCGCTCTGCCGCGGAGGATCCAATGTTGTGCGTCCAGGTGGTGCGATACCAACTGGTCCCGCCTCGCCCCCGAGGTCGGGCGTGTCGCCCCTACCTCAACGCACATGAGGGCGGATCTTGCGAACCGAACCCCGTACTGAGGGCGCCGAACCCGGGTCCGAGACCTTTCTCTCGAGCTTGTTCCGGGCACGCGCGACGGCCTGGTTGTCCCAGACACGCTTCAGAGGCTACCCGGCGGCCTGAGAGGGGGTCAAAACGGCCCGGATACCACCTCGGAGCGCGGCCAGGACCAGGACCCCCGCAAGCGTACCGATCAGGACCAGAGCACCACTGGCGTACAGCGTCGTGCGGGCACCGAAGTGCTCGCCGATGAAGCCGATCAGCGGGGCACCCAGCGGGGTGCCGCCCATCAGGACGGTCATGTAGATCGCCATCACCCGGCCACGGAACTCCGGCGTCGCCTCGGTCTGCATGGTCGCGTTGCAGGCGTTGAGGACCGTGATGGTGCAGAAGCCGACGATCGGGCCGGTCAGGGCGAACAAGACGTACGTCGGCATCAACCCGGACACGATGATGGACAGCCCGAACCCGGTCGCGGCCGTCACGATCAGCTTGAGCGGGATCCGGGTGCGGCGGGCGCCGAGCAGCGCGCCGGAGAGCGAGCCGACGGCCAGGACCGTGCCGAGCAGACCGTATTCGCTGGCGCCCTTGCCGAACTCCTCGGTCGCCATCAGCGCCGAGGTGATCGGGAAGTTCGCGCCGAACGTCCCGACGAAGAAGACGATGACGAGGACCATCAGCATCTTGGGCTGCGTACGGATGTAGCCGATGCCCTCACGCAGCATGCCGCGCCGGCGGGCGACGGGTTCGGGCGAGTGCAGCTCAGCCGTGTTCATCCGCTGCAGCTGCCCGATCACCGCGAGGTAGGAGACCGCGTTGACGAGGATCACCCAGCCTGTCGCCTCGGGTCCGCTCCCCAGCCAGCCGATGAGGAGCCCGGCCAGCGCCGGCCCCACCAGGCGGGCGAGGTTGAACGATGCCGAGTTGAGTCCGACGGCGTTCGTGACGTCGTCGGGGTCGACCATCTCCGAGACGAACGACTGCCGACCGGGTCCGTCGAAGGCGGCACCGATGCCGAAGAGGAACGCGATCACATAGACCATCCACACCTCGGCGTGGCCGCTCACCGCGAGCACACCGAGGAGCAGCGCCATCAGCGCCATCCACCCCTGGGCCGCCTGGAGGAGGCGACGCTTCGGGAAGCGGTCCGCGATGACCCCGGCGTACGGACTGAGCAGGAGGATCGGCAGGAACTGGAGGCCGGTGGTGATACCGAGCGCCGCTCCCCCGCCGCCCAGGCTCAGGACGAGCCAGTCCTGGGCGATGCGTTGCATCCAGGTGCCGACGTTGGAGACGACACTGCCGGCGAGGTAGAGGCGGTAGTTGTGGCTGCGCAGGGAACGGAACGTGGGACTCAACTGGTGGCTATTCTCTCCATGATCGAAGCGGCGGTACGGAGGGCGGCGAGCTCGTCGGCATCGAGACCGACGAGCTGCTGGGCGAGCCAGGCATCTCGGCTGAGCCGGTCCTTGCGGACGGTCCGGCGGCCCTTGTCGGTGATCGAGATCAGCACCTGGCGACGGTCGGACTCGCCCTGACGGCGTACGACGTAGCCGCCCTCCTCGAGGCAGTTGACCATCCTGGTCATGCTCGGCGGCTGGACGCGTTCGCGTCCGGCGAGGGCGCCGAGGGTCATCTCGTCGTTCGCGTACAAGGCCCCGAGCACCGCCATCGACCCCAGCGAGAGGTCGTTGTCGGGGTGGCGCTCGTTGGCCAGGCGGCGGCGCATCCGCATGACGGAGGTGCGAAGCACCGAGGCGACCTCCGGGATGTCAGAGGTCGCGTCGGACGCGGAGGCGGGCTGTGCGGTAGGCATGTCGGTAAGCATAACTACTTACCGGCGCTAACTATTCCGGAAAAGAGACGGCGCCCTGGTGAGGGCGCCGTCACAGGGTCAGGACATCGCGGCGAGCATGAGGATGTCGTCCCGGCTGTAGGTGCGACCGGGGTGAGCTTCGGCGAGGTGCTCCTGCACCTGCTCGACCAGCTCGTCGTCGGTCTCCGTGCGGAAGTTGGTGCCGCAAGGGCAGCGGAGCGAAGCCATCAGGACCTCCAGGTCGTCGAGTCGTACGCAGGGGCTCAGCGTCTCCAGACTAGCCCCCGATAGATTGGGGGCCATGAGCGACCAGTACCGGGACGACTACTCCGGCGGCTACCCGGAGCAGCAGTACGACGGGTACGACGGCGACTACTACCCAGCGGACGGCGCCTACCCCCAGGACGGGGCCTACGCCCCGGAGGGTGGCTATGCCGAGGGTTACGGCTACGAGGAGCCGCCGATCGAGGAGCCCGAGGCACGCCCGGAGCCGAAGATCGAGCTGGTCGACGAGGACGGGATCCGCGCCTTCGAGCTCGCGACGCTCGGCTGGCTGGTCGGGTTCGTCGCCCTGCTCCCCTTCTGGGGCCTGCTCAACGACCGCGGCTGGACCTGGTGGATCTGGACCTGCCTGGCCGCGTTCGGCATCGGCGCGATCGGCATCGAGCTGACCCGGCGCCGCAAGGCCCGCCGGCTGCGCGCCGAGGGCCTTGCCTAGCAGACCTCGCTAGAACGCCTCGACGTCGTCGCTGATGGTGTCGAAGACCGGGTCCGGCAGCGGCTGAGGCTCGTGCTTCTTCGCCAGCCGCACCTCCGAGTGCGCACCGCAGCCGTGGTTGAGGCTGACCACCTTGCCGTCGTCGTTGGCGTCGCCGTTGGCGCAGACGCCGAAGCTCGAGGCGAGGTGACCGGTCAGCCGGACCAGGAAGCCACAGCTGTGGCACTGGTCGGGAGCGGCCTGCGCGAGCGGCGCCTCGGGGCCGCCGTCACCGGCGTACCAGCGCTCGGCGGCGGCGTCGAAGCCGGTGGTGGACAGCGTCCGGATGCGGCCCAGTCCGAGGTCCTTGGCGACCTCGCGCACCTGCGCCTTGTCTTCGGCGTCGAGCGGGTCGTCACCGAAGGCGTACGTCGGGACCAGCCGTTCGTCGTCATCCTCGACCGGAAGCAGGTCACCGGGCGAGAGATCGCCGGGCTTGATCCGCTCGCGGTAGGGAACCCAGGCCGGCGCGACGATCGCGGCGTCGCCGGGAACGAGGACGACCTCGTTGATGGTCAGCTCGGCCTTGTCGCCGAGGACGGGGACGTAGACGACCGTGACCGACCAGTGCCAGCCGACGTAGCCCTTGCGGCTGCAGGCGAACAGGTGGGTCACGACGCCTGGGCCGGCACTCTTCTCGACCACGTGGCCGAGGTGTTCTCCGACGTCACCGGCTGGCACATCGGACAGGAGCGCGGCGCGGGCCTCGTCGACGGCAGCGACGGCCGTCGCATCGGCGTACGGGGTCGTGATCACGGTCCACATCTTCGCCCACAGGCGTCTCAGGTGCCACTTCGGGGTCACCTTGCGCCACCACAACCTGAACTTCCGCACAACGCGTGATCCTCCCAGACGTACGCCTCTACTGCACAGTCACGGCACGGGGTGAGACGACGACACCCGCCGCAGCAGGGCTACGGCGGGTGTCGGCTGGCGCTCGGCTACTGAAGAGCGCGCGTGGAGACCATGGAGAGGACGTATTCGACGAGCGAGATCAGCGTCGCCTTGGTCGACTGGCGGTCGCGGGCGTCGCAGGTGACGATCGGGATGTCCGGGCGCAGGGCCAGGGCCTCGCGGATCTGCTCCGGCTTGTAGGCCTGGTTGGCGCCGAAGACGTTGTGGGCGACGACGAAGGGCACGTTGCGGGACTCGAAGTAGTCGATCGCGCCGAAGGAGTCGGCGAGACGACGGGTGTCGATGAGCACCACAGCGCCGATGGCACCCTGGGTGAGGTCGTCCCACATGAACCAGAACCGGTTCTGACCGGGCGTGCCGAAGAGGTAGAGGATCAGGTCGGAGTCGAGGGAGACTCGACCGAAGTCCATCGCGACCGTGGTCGTCTTCTTGTTGGGCACGGCGGAGAGGTCGTCGACGCCGGCGGTCGCCTGCGTCATCACGGCCTCGGTCGTCAGCGGGACGATCTCCGAGACGGAGCCCACGAAGGTCGTCTTACCAACGCCGAACCCGCCGGCGATGACGATCTTCGCAGACATCGTCGCCTGCTTGGAGTCGGTGGTCACTGCATTACTCCTGTCAAAGCTTCCTCAGGCCGGACAGCACGCGCTCGAGGAGAGCGGTGTCCGGGGCGTCCGGGACCTTGCTGGCGTGCACCTGCACCACGCCGCGCTCCGCAAGGTCACCGATCAGGACTCGGGCGACACCCAGGGGCACCCGGATGAGCGCCGCGACCTCAGCGACGGAGCGGCTCTCGCGGCAGAGCTCGGCGATCGTCCGCTCCTCGGGCGACCGGACGTAGCCGTCGATCACGTAGCGGTCCGTGATCACCAGGGCTTCCATCGGGAAGACGCGCTTGGGTTGCGTGCGGCCGCGGGTCAGGGCGTACGGCCTGACCAGCGGCGGCGGTTCGGATGCGTGGTTGCTCACGATCTCGGTCCTAGGGTCGGGGCACTGATCAGGCGCCGGTTCTGGTGTCGGGGGTGAGGGCGGTGGCAACACGCGAGATCAACAGCTGCATCTGGTAGCCAACCTGTCCCAGATCGCAGTCGGGGGCGGCGAGGGCAGCAAGGCTGGAACCCTCACCAACCGCCATGAGGACCAGATAGCCACCGTCCATCTCGATGACCATCTGCTGGACATTACCCGCGGCGAAGCACCGAGCTGCTCCCTGGGTAAGACTGGTGAGACCGGAGGCGATCGCCGAGAGCTGGTCGGCCCGGTCCGGGGGGAAGTCGACGGAGCTGGCCATCGGCATGCCATCAGCCGACACCAGGATCGCGTGAGCGATGTCGGGGGTGCGCTGGGTCAGGCTGTCGACAAGCCAGTCCAGTCCTGCGGGGGCCGTTGTCACTGCTGCTCCTCACCTTCGGGGTTGCTTTCCGCATCAGCGGGGTTGTTGCGGGCGCGGCTGACGCCCTTCTGGAAGCTGGACATGCCACGAGTGCGGCGCGCGTCCATGTTACGCGGAGCTGATGTCGGCGGGGTGACGGCCGGGGCAGCACCTGGAATCAGGTTCTGTCCCGGGACGCGCACCGGGAGGCCACCTTGGGTGACCGTCGCCGGCTCCTGCTCCTGCAGCTGCTCCAGCTCCTGCGCCCGACGCCAGCCCTCATCACCAGGCGAGGTCCAGCTGACCGGGGTGGTCGGCTCGTCGTCCTGCGCGACCGGCTCGTCGGCGGCACCGGCCGCAGCGGCAGCGCCGCCAGGAGCCTTGGCGCCCGTCCCGGCCTTGGCGGCCGGACCAGCGAGCGGGTCGCTGAGAGGATCGCCCTTGGACTCCATCGCCCGGCGCGCACCGAGCGGGCGACGACGGGTGAACCACTCGGACTGCAGGTCATCGAAGATCGAGCTGCCCTCGTCGTCGACCATCGGAACCTCGGTGGTCGAGTCGAGCGGGTTGGGCGAGTTGGTCGGCTCCGGAGCCATCGGGCCCATCGGTCCCGGGGCGATCGCATCACCGGCGGGGCCGAACGGGTCGTCGTCGGGGCCGAAGCCCGGCGGCGGCGTACGCGGCGTGGTGCGGTCGTTGGGGCGCTCGAAGGTGCGGAACGTGCCGGTGTCCGTGCCGAACGGGCTGCCACCCTGGCCGCCCGGGTCGCGACGCGGCAGCTCGCCCGCGTCGGTGCTCGGGTCGAAACGGCCGTCGGGGAAGCGCGCAGCCAGGTCCTCGGCCTTGCGGACCGGGAGCATGTTGGACAGGAAGTTCTGCTGCGGGCCGCTCGGGCTCTGCTGCGGGGCCGGCGGCTGGTTGGCGCCGAACGGGTCCCCGCCGTACTGCGGCTGCCCGCCGCTGAACTGCTGCGGCTGCGCAGGGAAGGTGCCGGTGTGCGCGGACTGCGTCTCGAAGCCCGGGTCGCCCGGCATCGGCGGGACACCGCCGTAGGCAGGCTGCTGGCCGGTCTGCGTCCCGGTCTGACCGAAGCCGTTGTGCTGGCCGGACTGGCCGTTGGCACCCTGCTTCGCGAACGCCGAGCCACCACCGGAGAGGTTGGGGTGGTTGGAGGCACCGGGGGTGCGGCTCGGGAGCGCCGGGGGCGCTGCGGCCGAGGCCGAGGGCGCCTCGGGAGCCGGCAGAGCACCGACGGGCACGTCGTAGGGGTTGCCACCGGCGTAGGGCTGGGCGTCGTAGGCGGGCATCCCGTACTGCATCTCGTAGGGAAGCTCGCCGGTGCCCGGGTAGGCGCCGGTCTGCTGGCCGTAGCCGCCCTGCTGGAAGGCGTAGGCGTCGAAGCCCTGCTGCTGCTCGGCCGGGGCCTCGGCGTGGGCACCGACGATCGTGGTGACCGGCATCTCGACGCGCGCGACCACACCGCGGGGGCGGTTGGGAACGAGCTCGATGTAGAGGCCGTGACGCGCCGCGAGGCGCGCGACCACGACCAGACCCATCATCCGGGCGACGTCGGCGTCGAGGCCGGTCGCACGGCGCAGCTTCATGTTGGCCGCGTCGAGCTCCTCCGGCGTCATGCCGATGCCCAGGTCCTCGATCTCGACCAGCAGCGGAGCGGCGGGGCCGGCGCGGAAGGTGCGGATCGTGACCGCGGTGTCGGGCGGGGAGAAGTTGGTGGCGTTCTCGATCAGCTCGGCGAGCAGGTGCACGAGGTCACCCGCGATCGCGCCCTCGAACTCGGCGTTCTCGTCGGAGTCGATGTCGACCCGCGCGAACTGCTCGATCTCGGAGGCGGCCGCTCGGAGCACGTCGAGGACCGGGACCGGGCCACGGGCCGCGTGGCCGATCTCGCCACCGGCGAGAACCAGGAGAGACTCGTCGTTGCGGCGCATCCGGGTGGCGAGGTGGTCCAGACGGAACAGGTTCGCGAGGTCGTCGGGGTCCTGCTCGTTGGCCTCGAGCTGGTCGATGAGCTGCAGCTGACGCTCGACGAGGCTCTGCGAACGGCGGGAGAGGTTCATGAACATCTTGTCGACGTTCGTACGCAGCTCGGCCTGCTCACCCGCCAGCCGGACCGCCTCGGCGTGGACCGCGTCGAACGCGTCCGCGACGTCACCGATCTCGTCTCGGCGCGCGATGTCCAGGGGCTCGACATGGGTGTCGACCGGGCCTTCGGCCTGGTTCATGTAGGCCACTCGCTCGGGCAGGTCGTGGTTGGCCAGGTTGTAGGCCAGACGACGCAGCTGGCTCAGCGGCGACAGGATCGAGCGGGCCGCGACCAGACCGACGGCGAGGGCGAAGATCAGCACGCCGAGGACCAGGAGGCCGATGATGATGGCGTCGCGGCTGGCGTCGTCCTTGATCTGCTCGACGTCGTCGCTGATCTCCTCAGCGGTCTGCACGATCAGCTTCTGAAGGCCACGGATGAACTCGGTGCTGGCCTCGGTGTATTCGTCCGGGGTCATCTTGATCCGGTCCGTGCTGCCGCTGGAGATCACCTGGTTGACGACCCGGTGAGCCGGCGACCCGATCGAGCCCTCGGTGGTGGTCCCGTCGGTCAGCTCGTCGAGGACCTTGCGGATCTCGTCGGAGGTCTTCACGTAGTAGTCGGCGGTGGACAGGCGCCACTTGGCCTCGGCACGGGCGAGCTCGGCGAACTCCGCGTCGGTGAGGACGTCGGGGTTGACCTCCCCTTGCTTCTCCGCAGCGGCCTTCTTGCTCAGCGCCTTCATCATGATGACGCGCTCGACGCCCATCGCCTCGGACGCGGACCGCACGTTGCTGATCGCGGAGATCTTCGAGAAGACCTCGTCGTCCTCCAGCGTCGGCATCTGAGCCGAGATGCCGAACAGGTTGTTCATCACGGTGGTGTAGGCCAGCTGGGCCTCGACCTGGGTGTCCGGCTCCTGGATCCGCGCGCGCAGGTCGTCGATGCCGTTCAGCGCCTGCTGGATCTCGACGATGCTGTTCTCGAGCTCCTTGTCGTCGCCGGCGTCGATCTCCTTCGCCTTGGCGCTCCACGCCTCGATGGACTCGTCGGTCTTCTGCTGCAGCGGTCGCATCACGACGTCGGGGACGCCGCCGATGGCGCCGTCCCGCTCGAAGAGGATGTTGATCGCGAGCGAGTAGGTGTCAGGCAGTGCCTGGGCGACGGTCTCTGCCTGGCGTGCTTCCGCCTGGGCCGAGAGGGCGCGCGAAATGCTCAACCCGCCGAACACCATCGCCGCGATGGTCGGGATGAGCAGCACGAAGATGAGGCGCGCTCGAATTCCCTGCCAGGGCTTACGTTCCGGACGGTGGGCTGTGCTTGCGTATGGCTCGGCCATTACTCCCTCTCGTGGCCATGTCACATCATTCCCGAGAGGTATGCGCCGTCTGTGGCGCACACCCCAGTCCCCCGCCGCGAAGTCTGCTGGCACCCGGGCGTACCTGTCTGCAGTCTTTGGCGACGTAAACCTACGTCATAAGTGGTCTCGATTACCAATGGTGTACGAAATCATTTGCAAATCTATGGAGGGGCAGGCGGAGTATAGGCCGCGAAGGGCCGGAAGGGGCATACCTGACGCGTCGGTGGGTGCCGAGGACTAGGCTCTTCCGCGTCGGCCGTCACAGTCGCCGGGCGACGTACGTTGGAAGCGCTGATGCGCGAGGAAGGGGCAAGCTGCCGTGCCTACTGGCAAGGTCAAGTGGTTCGACGCCACCAAGGGCTTCGGGTTTCTGTCACAGGACGACGGTCCGGACGTGTACGTCCACGCCGACGCGCTCCCTGAGGGCGCTGCCAAGACCTTGAAGGCCGGCACCCGGGTCGAGTTCGGCATCGCCCAGGGCCGCCGCGGCGAGCAGGCGCTCTCGGTGACCATCCTGGAGCGCTCCCCGTCCGTCGCCGGGCGCCAGCGTGCCGCCAAGCGCCGCAAGCCCGAGGAGATGGAGCTGATCGTGGAGAACGTCATCAAGCTCCTCGACGACATCCGTGACGGCTACGCCCAGGGGCGCCCGCCCACGCGCGAGCTGGCCAAGAAGGTCTCCCCCGCGCTCCGTCAGATCGCCGACGAGTTCGAGCTCTAGATCCAGCTCAGGTCGGGGATCAGGGTCTGTACGCCGACCACGAGGCCGGCGATGTTGACGGCCAGCAGCAGCAGGATCCAGAGCACCGACGGGATGCCGGTCAGACCGGCGAGCTGGTCGGGGTCGGAGCCGCGCCGGCCCCGCTCGCCGCGGCCGAGGAGCTCCAGCAGCGGTCGCGGCGAGGCGAGCAGGAGCAGCCAGGTCACCAGGGTCGCGACGATCGTCTGGATGCGGCCGTCGGCATACCAGCTGATCGCACCCAGCGCGGCGCCGAGCACCAGCACGACGACGAGGCCGTAGCCGTTGCGCACCCACAGCAGCAGCACGACCATCGCCGCCACCAGGAGCCACAGCAGCCCCAGGGCGTGGCCGGCGGCGAGCATGGTCGCACTGAGCAGGCCGAGCAGCGCCGGCGCGAGATAGCCGGCGGCGAGCATCGCCACCATCCCCGGGCCGGTCGGCTTGCCGCGCGAGAGCGTGACGCCCGAGGTGTCGGAGTGGAGCTTGATCCCGGACAGTCGTCGCCCCACCAGGACCGCGACGACCGCGTGGCCGGCCTCGTGGACGACGGTGACCCCGAGGCGTACGGTGCGCCAGGACGTGCGCCACACGACGAGCGCCAGGGCGACGAGTCCGGCACCGATCAGCCAGGGCGCTTCGGGGACGGTCTGGGTCGCGGTGATCGTGTCCCAGAACTCGCTCACCGGAAAGCCTGCTCGTTCATCGATCCGGAGCGGAAGCCGCGAGGATCGATCTCCGCGGCGGTGAATCCTGCGTCGGTCACGGTCTTGAGCACCTCGTCGGCATGGTGGGGGTCGAGAGGCAGGAGGGTAGCCGACAGCTCGACCGTGGCCTTCGCCCCGTGGTCGCGCACGCGCAGATCCACCCGGGCGGTGTCGTGGCCGTGGGAGGCCAGGACGCTGCGTACGTCCTGCTCTGCTCTCTCCACGCGCGCCAGCCGGTGCGGGGTGACCTCGAGGCCGTAGGCGATCCGGCTGGAGAGGCAGGCAGCGGCCGGCTTGTCCCAGGTCGGCAGACCCCAGCGGCGCGAGGCCTCGCGGATCTGCGCCTTGGTCAGACCGGCGTCCTTGAGCGGGGTGATCGCGCCGCGCTCGGCGGCCGCGCGGATCCCGGGCCGGAGACCGTTGATCCCCTCGATCGCGTCGTCGGCGTTGGTGCCGGTGGCCACGTGGGCCAGGCCGAGGTCGCGGGCGATCGGGACCAGGGTGTCGAGCAGCTCCGCCTTGCAGAAGAAACATCTGTCGGTGCCGTTGGCCCGATAGCCCTCCCGCTCGATCTCGTGGGTCCGGGGAGTGACGAGGCGTACGCCGAGGCTCCTCGCGAACTCCGCGGCCGGGTCTCGCTCGGAGATCGGCAGACTGTCCGAGTAGCCGGTCGCAGCGACGACGTCGTCGCTGGTCAGAGCCCTGGTTGCGGCCGCCAGGAGGAAGGCGCTGTCGGCTCCTCCCGAGTAGGCGATCAGCACGCTCCCCCGGGCCTGTAGATCCGCTTCGAGAGCATGGAGCCGTTGGTCGAGGTCGGACACGCTCCGACCCTATCCGTGGGATCCAGGCGTGTTCGCGGATCGGCGCCGGGAGGCCAGGACCACCAGCAGGACCACGAGCACGATCAGGACCACGACGAGGACGGTCACGACGGCGGCGGTGAGAACGAGCGCGACGAGCGCGGTGCGTGTGGCGTCGTCGCGATCGGCACGCACCCCCTCGGCGGTCTCCTGGGCTGAGCCGAGGAGCACCTCCTGGAGGCCGCGCACGAAATCGGTGCTGGAGGCGAGGTACGAGTCCAGGGTCAGCGGGGTGGCGCCATCGGCGATGACCTCGCTGACGGCCTGGCGAGCAGGCACACCCGTGGCGCCCTCCGCGGCCGTGCCGTCGGTCAGCTCGTCGAGCGCTCGGCGCCGATCGTCCGAGGACGCCTCGTAGAAGGCCGCCAGCGAGCGCCGCAGCTCGGAGTCGGCCTCGGTGAGCGCCGCGATCTCGCGCTCGCCGGCCTGCTTCCTGCCAGGCGAGGGCGGACCCGAGAGCACGGCCATCATGGTCGCGCGCTCCTTCCCGAGCGCCTCCCACACGGCAGGCACGTGGCCGATCGCTTCGATCTCAGCGGCGGCCCGGCCATCGCCCGAGGCCGGCAGCTCGTCCGCGAGGCCGAACAGGTCGTTGCTCAGGGCGGTATAGCCCGCGGTCCCTTCGGCGCGGTCGTTCTGCATCTGCGTACGCAGACCGTCGATGTCATCGAGCCCATCGGTGATCCGGGCGAGCGTCTCGTCGAGCTCCGTGTCGTCGCTGCTGTGGATCTCCAGCGCCCGATCGCGCCACGCCTGCACCGACTCGTCGGTGGCCTGCCGCAACGGCCGGAGCACGACGGGCGGTGCACCGGCCGCCATCGCATCACGTTCGAAGGACAGGGCGACCGCGAGGTCGAAGGTCTCCGGGAGTGCCTCAGCGAGCGCCTCGGTCCGCTCGCCGGGTCCGTCGTGGCTGGTCGCGCGCGAGACCCCCAGATAACCGAGGGCTCCCGCCGCGACGGTGACGATCACGATCAGCACGAGGACGGACCAGATCGCCCACGTGCCCTTCTCGGCCCGCTCGTGGGTCGGGGGTGGCAGGGTGTTGGTCATGACGCCCTCTCGGGTTCGGATGAGTGAGACCATAGGACAGAGGCCGCGGCACGCACCCGTGAATTCTGGATAGCGCCCGGGTCCGGGACCATCCTCTGGATAGGGTCTGCGCATGGGGGCAGAGTTGGACGCGTCGGCGAAGTCGGGCCCACGGTCGAAGGGATTCCTGGGGTCGCTCGTCGAGATCCTGATCATCGCGGTGACCGCGATCCTGCTCGCCGTCGTCATCAAAACGTTCCTCGCCCAGGCGTTCTACATCCCCTCGGAGTCGATGGAGCCCGGGCTCGAGGTCAACGACCGGGTGCTCGTCGAGAAGCCGTCCTACTGGATGGGCGGCACGCCCGAGCGCGGCGACGTGGTCGTCTTCACCGATCCCGGCGGCTGGCTCTCGGCCAACCAGGTCGCTCCCCCACCGACCGGCTTCAGGGCCGTGCTCGCCAAGATCGGTCTCTACCCGACCGGCGACCACCTGGTGAAGCGGGTGATCGGAGTCGCCGGCGACACCGTGGAATGCTGCGACTCAGGTCGCATCGTGATCAATGGAACGCCTGTGGACGAGTCTTCGTTCATCGCCCCTGCCGATACCTGTGACGGCCCGATGGCCCAGGACAACGGCGCGTACGTCAAGGGCGGCTGCCGTGGCTGGAAGGCCGTCGTCCCCGAGGGCCGGCTCTTCGTGATGGGCGACAACCGCGCCAACTCCGCCGACTCGTCCTTCCACCTGTGCAGCCCCGAACGCCAGGAGTCGGGCGACGCGGCGTGCTCGAACGCCTACGTACCCGTCTCCGACGTCGTCGGCCGCGTCGCCGTCGTCTTCTGGCCCACCGACCGCTTCGGGGTCGAGCACCGACCCGAAGTCTTCGACTCCGTCGACTGAGCCCCCTCCTGCCGAGGCGTCACGCGCGTCGGCCGAGACGTCACCTGGGTGACGTCTCGGCCGACGTAGCCGACGCCTCGGCTGGGGTCAGGCTTCGCGGACCACGTCCATGGTGCGGTCGCCGAACTTGACCTTGTCACCGTGGACGAGCGCGGCCGGGCGGCGGGCACCAAGGGCGCGAGCGGCACCCTTGCGGATCAGCGTGGTGCCGTTGGTGGAGCCGCGGTCCATGACCACAAGGGTGCCGTCGGCGGCGACCTGGAACTGAGCGTGGGTCTTCGACAGGGACATGTCGCTCGAGGAGAGCGCGACCCGGTGGGCGACCTCCTCGCCCGGACGCGGCTCGGGGCCACGACCGACGATGGCGAGACCCTCGACCACGAAGCTCTGGCCGGTGTCGAAGGTGACCCGCCAGCGGGCCGTCACCACAGGCTGCGGAGCCGGTGCCGGCGGCGCCGGCGGGGACGGCTGCACTGCCACCGGTACGGACGGCGCGGGCGGGGTGGGTGTCGGCGCGACGGGAGCCGGCGGGGCGGGCGTCGGCGGTGCCGGGGCCGGCGGGACGGGAGCAGGCGGCGTCTGCCGGGCGATGGGCGACGGGACCTGGGTCTGGGCCGCCTGAGCCTCGGCCTGGGCTGCAGCGCTCTGGGTCGGGGCAGCCGGAGTCTGCGGTCGCTCGGCCCGGTCCGGGGTCGCCTCGGCCTGCTTCAGACGCATGGTCGTCAGGTTGACGATGCGTCGCGGCGCCGGGGCCTCTTCCTCGGCCTCGACGACAGGCGGAGGACGTACGTCGACCACGACCGAGCCCGCACGGCGGTCATGCCACCCCTGACGACGGCCACGGTCGTCCATGGCGGCGACCCAGGCGAAGGTGGCGGTGCCGATGCCGAGGGTCGGGATGGTGCAGAGGCCGAGCAGGGCCTGGCGTACGAATGCCTTGCCGACGCCGATCGGGCGACCGGCGGCGCCCGAGTCATCGCTGACCACGCGGAGCCCGAGAGCCATCTTTCCCGGAGTCTTGCCCCCGGAGCCGGTGAGTATGGTGCCGACCAGCCAGACCACGAGCACCACGCCGGCGATCAGAGCGACGCCGAGCAGCGGTTCGCCGTTGCGGAAGAAGAGCAGCCAGGCGACGAACCCCGCGGCAGCGAAGATCGCCCACGCGATCACCCGGTCGATGGCGAAGGCGTAGAATCGCCGATCCGGTTCCGCGATGGCCGCCTCGACCGACGGGGCCTGGAAGCCGGCCACGCTCATGCCGTCGCCTCCGTAGTGGAGAACAAAGAATACGGACACGACGGCATGAGCGAGAGCCGCTGGTTCACGGGTTGGTCACCCGGATCGTGAGGCTGTCACCGAGGTCGATGACGGCGCCGGGCATCAGCTGGACGGGTACGCCGGGGCGCAGGTCCTCCGGGCCGAGCCCGGGCTGGACCAGCACGGTGCCGTTGGTCGAGCCGAGGTCGGTGACCACCGCGGCGCCGTGGTCGACCCCGGCACCGGGACGGATCTCACAGTGGGTCGAGGAGATCTCCTGATGCGGGCTCGGCACCGTCACGAGCATCGGCTGCTCGGTGGGCGTGAACCGGCTCGCCTCGGGGGCACGGCCGACCAGGACCACACGGTCCACCTCGACACGGTCGCCGCTGGAGAACTCCAGGCGCGCGACCGGGTAGGCGGTCACCTTCGGGGCCTCGGGCTGACCGGGGATCCCGGCGAGACCTGCGTTGAGGTCCTCGCCCACGCCGATGCGGGTCAGACCGTCGTGGTCGTCCTCATCGGGGTTGGGCTCCTCCCAGACCGGCTCGTCGTGGAACTCGGGGGCCGGTGCCACCGGCGGAGCCGGCGGCGCGGGCGGGGCGGGCGGTGCCGGGAACGCCGGAGGGGCGGGCGGTGCCGGTGGGATCTCGGTCGCCTGCGCGTCGACCGGCGGGCCGTCCGCGGGCGGTGCCTCGATCGGCGCGGAGTCGATCAGGCCGTCGGCCGGCGCGTCCTCGAAGGGAGGAGCGGGCGGCGCGTCGACCGGCGGAGGCGGGGGCGTCGTCAGCGGCGGCGGAGGCGGCACCGACGGCGGACCGAAGGAAGGCGCCGAAGCAGACTCGGGCTCGTCGTAGGACTCTGGCTCGTCGTAGGACTGCTCGTCGACAGCCGGGAGGACCTCGGTCTCGGCGTCGGACCCGACCTCCGAGTCGGTCACGGGCTCCGGGGACACCGCGGAGGGCCCGAAGGACGATGCCACGGCAGCGGCGTGCTCGTCGCTGGCGTAGTCGTCCTCGTAACCGCTGGAGACGGGCTCGGAGAGATCCTCGTCGGCGTCCTGCGAGGCCGCCGGCATCTCGAACGCCTCGGTCGGCTCGGTCAGGTCGTCGTGACGCGGCGCCGGCGCGGAGCCGGACTCGTCGCCACGGTTGACCGAGATGGGCTCGTCCGAGTCGGCGTCGGAGTCGGGCTCCGGCCCGAAGTCGGCGTCCGGCTCGACGTCGGTGTCGCTGCCAAGACCCGGGAGGTCCCCGGAGACCGGGATCGGCGGCACGACCGAGAGCGAGGGCGGAGCCGCCACCGGCTCGTCCTCGTCGCGGCCCTGCTCCGCGTCGGCCTCGGCGTCGGCATAGCTCTCGTCGGGCAGCGGGTCGGTGAGCGGGTCGACCGGCGCCGACTCCTCCTCGATGCCATCCTCGATGCCGTCCTCGGGGCCCTCCTCGACCGCCACCGGGGCGCCGACGAAACCGGCGCGGCTCTCCGGCGAGTCGTCGTGGATGGACTCCGGGACCGGCGGCGGAACCTCGAGACCCGAGACCCGAAGCAGGCCACCGAGCGCCGTCATCGGCTCACCGGTGGCGCCCTCCTCGCCGAGCGAGACGGACATCCGCGTGACACCGTCCAGGGTGCGCTCCACCCAGGTCTTCGACGACGAGCCGTCGACCTCGACAGTGCCCTCGCTGGCCTCGAAGGAGACCACCGACGGACCGCGCACGACCGTGCGTACGCTCCCGCCCTCAGGCCTCACGTCACCGGAGATGAGGACGAAGCCCGGCAACGAGCTCAGCCCGGTCGCGACAAGCGCGTCGAGCACCTCGTCGAACCCGGCACCGTCGTCGACGAGAGCCCACAACGCCCCCGCCCGACTCTTCTCCGAGGGCGGGAGCAGCACCGTGGCGCTCTCACCGATGATGCCGAACCACGTGCCCGGCATGTAGGACGTGCTTGCGATGGTTGCTGACTGCTCACTCATGGCAGCACTCCTAGCTTCTGCTCCATACTCACCCTTTGTTGCTCCGAGTCATACGGGTTCTCCTCGGTCAATCCCATCACATCGACCACGATCGCTGTGGCGTTGTCCCGGCCACCTGCCTCGACCGCAGCGGCGACGAGCTTCTCGGCGGTGTCGCGGGCGTCGGTGTCCTCCGCCGCGAGGATGTCGGCGATCTCGGCATCCGAGATCATCCCGCTCACGCCGTCCGAGCACAGCATCAGCCGGGCGCCTACGGGCAGCGTCACCTGGAAGATGTCGGGGACGGCCGGGGCCATGCCGCCGAGGGCCCTGGTCACGACGTTGCGCTCCGGGTGGTGCTCGGCCTGCTCGGGCGTGATCTGCCCGGAGTCGACGAGCTCCTGGACCAGGCTGTGGTCGCGGCTGAGCTGGCTCAACGTACCGTCGAAGTAACGGTAGATACGCGAGTCGCCGACGTTGAGCAGGATCCACAGCGGGCTGCTGCCGCCATCGGCGACCAGGGCAGCGGCGCAGGTGGTGCCGGACTGGTAGTCGGAGGCTCCGCGCGAGCGCTGCTCGAGCGCGAAGGCCACGATCCGGTCCTGCGCCGCCTGGAGCGCCTCGACCATCGCCTGGCTGCCGGTCTCGGAGACGTAATGGGTGCCGCCGAGCTTGGCGAACTCCTGGATCACCATCTCGCTGGCGATGTCACCGCCGTCATGGCCACCCATACCGTCGGCGACGACGAAGACCGGAGGCTCTGCCACGTGGGAGTCCTCGTTGACCTTCCGCACCTGGCCGACATCGGTCGCGGCCCCGTGCGCGATCACTACTTTCCTGGACATCTCGCCCCCTAGGCCTGCCGGGATAGCGTGATGCCGATGGACACAGGCTTCCGCTCTCTCGCAGACCAGTTGCGCTCTTGGCCCACAGAGCGCATCTCACGCCTGCTTCTTGCTCGTCCTGATCTCGCCACGCCGTCCCCTCATGACTCCGGCCAACTCGCCGCCCGAGCAGCCACTCGCACATCCTTGCACCACACGCTGGATGACCTTAACCATCTCGAGCTGATCGTGCTTGATGCCGTTGTCCTCGCGAATCAAACCACCAAAGCCCACTTATCTTCCATGGTGAACGCGGAAGTGGGCGCCGCGACACGGGCACTTTCTCATCTGGAGGACACCTGCCTGGTCTGGCACTCCGTCGACGGCCTGCGCGCCGTCACCGGCGTCTCGGCCTTGCTCCGGGGTTCCCCGGGCGTCTCCGGGCTCCAGCCGTTCGCCGACGATCTCGGGGATGACCAGGGAGAAGTCGCACGCCGCCTGGCAGCCGTCTCCGCCGAGGCACGCACGATGCTGGAGGCCGTCGACGCCGGCGGCGGGCAGGCGTCGTCCTCCCGCGCGCGCCCGCGCGTGTCGGTGGCGGAGGCCGCCGGACCAGCCGAGGAGCTGATCGCGCACGGGCTGCTGGTCTCCTCGAGCGACGGGATGCTGACCCTGCCCGGCCAGGTCGGGCTCGCGCTGCGAGGCGGACGGACGACGTCGGCTCCCGCGGACGTCCCACCATCGGTGCCGACCTCGCCGCGGTCGTCCGAGCTCGTCGACCGGGCTGCCGCGGGCGCCGCCTTCGAGCTCGTACGCAACCTCGAACTGCTCCTCGACGCCTGGGGCGTCGCGCCGCCCCGGTCACTGCGCGGCGGAGCCGGGTTGACCGTGCGTGACCTGAAGGCCACCGCCGAGCGGCTCCACGTCACCGAGGCCACCGCGGCCCTGCTGATCGAGGTCGCCTGGGCCGCGGGACTGCTCGCGCTCGGCACCGACGAGGAGGGGGATCCGTCCTGGATGCCGACCGAGCTCTTCGACCAGTGGCTCCCACAGCCCCTGGCCGCCCGCTGGGCGCACGTGGCCGGCCACTGGCTGGGCTCCCCGCGACTTCCCGGGCTCGTGGGCCAGCGCGATCCGGCGGGAAAGACCTGGAACGCGCTGGCACCGGACATGGCCGGGGCTTCGGCCGTGGAGATGCGACGGCTGACCCTGCGCCTCCTTGCTGAGCTCCCGGCCGACGAGGTGCTGGCCGCCGGGACCGGGCCTGCGGCCGTCGTCGCGCGCCTCGCCTGGGAGCGGCCTCGGCGACCGCGCACCCGCACCGAGTCCCGCGAGTCGCTGGTGGACTGGACGCTCACCGAGGCGGAGGTGCTCGGGCTGGCGGCGTTCGGGGGGCTGTCTGCGTACGGTCGGGAGCTCGTGGCCGGCGACGACCCTGTCCCGACCCTCGCCGGGCTGCTGCCGGAGCCGGTCGACCATGTGCTGCTCCAGGGTGACCTGACAGCGGTCGCGCCGGGGCCGCTGGAGCCCGCGCTGGCGCGCACCCTGGCCGTGGTGGCGACGGTGGAGTCGCACGGCGGGGCGACGGTCTACCGGTTCACGAAGGAATCCGTGCGCCGGGCGATGGACCGCGGCTGGACCGCCACCGAGATCCACGCCTTCCTCGCCGCCGCCTCCCGCACGCCCGTACCGCAGGCCCTGACCTACCTGGTCGACGACACCGCGCGCACCTTCGGGACCGTCCGGGTCGGGTTCGCTGCCGCGTATCTGCGCAGCGACGACGAGGCCGCGCTGGCCGAGCTGCTGGCCCACCCGGCGGCCGAGTCCCTGGGGCTGCGCCGGCTCGCCCCGACGGTGGTCATCAGCACCGTCGCGCTCGACTCGCTCCTCCCCCGCCTGCGCGAGCTCGGCCTGGCGCCGGTCGTCGAGGCGCCCGACGGGTCGGTCCACGTGGCCCGGCCGGACGCCAAGCGTGCCAAGGCTCGCAACGCGCAGCGTCCGGCAGGCGCCCAGGAGGCCCACCTCGCGGCCCGCGCGACCGCGGTGGCGACCAGGATCAAGGCAGGTGACGAGAGCGCGCCCTCGCGCCCGGCGCCGCCGGACCCTGCCTCGACGATGGCGATCCTCCACGAGGCCATCGACGCCAAGGAGCAGGTGGTGATCTCCTACGTCGACGCCCGTGGGGTACCCGGCGAGGCGCGGGTCGAGCCGCTGGGGCTCGACGGCGGCTCTCTCGCGGCACGGGTCGAGGACGACGTACGCTCCTTCGCCCTCTCCCGTGTGCGGAGCGTGCGCCCGGCGCGGCCGTAGGCTGGTCCGGTGAACGACGGCCCTCTGATCGTCCAGTCGGACAAGACGCTGCTGCTCGAGGTCGACCATGCCCGGGCAGGTGAGTGCCGCAAGGCGATCGCGCCGTTCGCCGAGCTGGAGCGGTCGCCGGAGCACATCCACACCTACCGCCTCACGCCGTTGGGGCTGTGGAACGCGCGCGCGGCCGGGCACGACGCCGAGCAGGTGGTCGACACGCTCCTGGAGTTCTCCCGCTATCCCGTTCCGCACGCCCTGCTGGTCGACGTCGCCGAGACGATGGCCCGCTATGGCCGCTTGCGGTTGGAGAAGAACCCGGTCAACGGGCTGGTCCTGGTGTCCTCGGACCGCGCGGTGCTGGAGGAGGTCGTCCGGGCGAAGAAGGTAGCCGGGATGCTCGGTGCCCGGGTCGACGAGGACACCATCGCCGTCCACCCCTCCGAGCGCGGCAACCTCAAGCAGGCGCTGCTCAAGCTCGGCTGGCCGGCCGAGGACTACGCCGGTTATGTCGACGGTGAAGCGCACCCGATCGCGCTCGACACCACCGACTGGAATCTCCGTCCCTACCAGTCGGAGGCGGCCGAGTCGTTCTGGCACGGCGGCTCCGGTGTCGTCGTGCTCCCCTGCGGTGCCGGCAAGACGCTCGTCGGCGCTGCCGCGATGGCCCATGCTCAGGCGACCACGCTGATCCTCGTCACCAACACCGTCTCCGCGCGGCAGTGGAAGGACGAGCTCGTACGCCGCACCTCACTGACCCCGGACGAGATCGGCGAATACTCGGGGTCGGTCAAGGAGATCCGGCCGGTCACGATCGCCACCTACCAGGTCCTGACCACGCGCCGGAAGGGCGCCTACCCTCACCTGGAGCTGCTCGACGCCCGCGACTGGGGACTGGTCGTCTACGACGAGGTCCACCTCCTGCCTGCTCCGATCTTCCGGATGACCGCCGACCTGCAGGCCCGCCGCCGGCTCGGCCTGACCGCCACGCTGGTGCGCGAGGACGGGCGCGAGGGGGACGTCTTCTCCCTGATCGGCCCCAAGCGCTACGACGCCCCCTGGAAAGACATCGAGGCGCAGGGCTGGATCGCCCCGGCGGACTGCGTCGAGGTGCGGGTGACCCTGCCTGCCGACGAGCGACTCGTCTACGCCACCGCCGAGCCGGACGAGCGCTACCGGATCGCCTCGTGCACGCACCACAAGATCGACGTGGTCAAGGAGATCGTCGCCTCCCACGCCGGCAAACCGACGCTGGTGATCGGGCAGTATCTCGAGCAGCTCGACGAGATCGCCGCCGCGCTCGACGCCCCGGTGATCGAGGGCAAGACGTCGGTCAAGGAGCGGCAGCGGCTCTTCGACGCCTTCCGCGCCGGGGAGATCGACCTGCTCGTCGTCTCCAAGGTCGCCAACTTCTCCATCGACCTGCCCTCGGCGGAGGTCGCGATCCAGGTCTCCGGCGCCTACGGATCGCGCCAGGAGGAGGCCCAGCGGCTCGGCCGGCTGCTGCGCCCCGGCGACGGCAACAAGACCGCGCACTTCTACACGATCGTCTCCCGCGACACCATCGACGCCGACTTCGCCCAGAACCGTCAGCGCTTCCTGGCCGAGCAGGGCTATGCCTACCGGATCGTCGACGCCGACTCCCTCGACGACCTCACGTCCTGACCGGTTGAATCGTTGATCGTGGCCGGATGCGGCCAAGTCGCTGCACGCGCGATGTGACGAGCGCCATACTCGATGAAGCGTTTCAATTCATCGACATCAGGAGTCCGCGTGCGCCGACACATCGCCGGGCTGGTCACGGCCACCTTCGCCGTCATCCTCTCCCCCGCACTGCCCCCACTCGCCGCCAGCGCAGTCCCACCGACCGAGAGCGTGGGCGCCGTCCCCGTCGTCGACGAGCTGCGTACGAATGCGCTGGTCGATCCGCTCGGCATCGCGACGACCGCCCCCACGCTGGGCTGGCAGCTCGACTCCGAGCGCCGCGGCGTGACCCAGAAGGCCTACCAGATCCGGGTCGCATCCTCGGAGCGACGGCTCACCTCGCCCGACGTGTGGGACAGCCGGAAGGTGAAGTCCGGGCGGTCCGTCGACGTCCGGTACGCCGGGCCGGCCCTGAAGCCCCGCACCGACTACGTCTGGTCGGTGCGGGTCTGGGACGACGACGGCGTCGCCTCCGCGTGGAGCGAGCCGGCGACGTTCTCCACCGGCCTCGGCAAGGAAGCGTGGACCGCTGACTGGATCGGCGCGGAAACCCCCGAGCTGGGCGCGGAGTGGACCGACTACACGATCGAGTTCACCGCCTCCGACATCGGCGGAGCCCTCGGCGTCTACTTCCGTGGCGAGAACACCGAGAACGCCTACATGTGGCAGTTCAGCGAGTCCGAGGACGCGCTTCGCCCACACGTGAAGCGCAACGGCGGCTACTCCGTGCTGCCCGCGAAGCCGGTCCCGAGCGGCTTCGACTTCGCCGCGGAGCACGACTACGCGATCACCGTCGCGGGCGACACGATCACGACCTCGATCGACGGCCAGCAGCTCGACCAGCGCACCGATGCCACCTTCGCGGGGCCCGGGGTCATGGGATTCCGCACCAGCGGGCCCGAGCACGGACTGGTCCACGACGTGTCCGTCACCAGCGCCGGTGGCACCACCCTCGTGGACACCGACTTCCCAGCCGGCGACCGCACCTTCACCGCCGGCACCGTCACCGCGGACGGACTCCGGGTCGACAACGCCGGCGGCGAGGCATGGCTGCGCGGCGACGACGCGGTGCCGCTGCTGCGCAAGGAGGTCGATCTGGGATCGAAGAAGGTCACCCGCGCCCGCGTCTACGCCTCGGCGCGCGGTGTCTACGAGCTGCGCCTCAACGGCAAGCGGGTCGGCGACGCCGAGCTGGCGCCCGGCTGGACGGCGTACGACAAGCGCATCGACTACCAGACCTACGACGTGACCGAGCTGGTGCGCTCCGGATCGAACGTGTTCGGGGCCGAGGTGGCGCCCGGCTGGTACTCCGGCAAGGTCGCGATGTTCGGCACCGACGTCTACGGCACCGACAACTCCGTGATCGCCGAGCTCGTCGTCGACTACTCCGACGGCACCAGCGAGGTCGTACGCACCGATGACACCTGGCGCACCACCGGCGGGCCGACCCGCGAGGCCGACCTCCTCGACGGCGAGTGGTACGACGCCCGCCGCGCGGCGGAGGTCGACGAGTGGGACGAGGCCGGCTTCGACGCCGAGGGCTGGGCACCGGTCGCCGTCAAGGACGAGCCGACCGATGTCCTCGAGCCGCAGACTGCCGTCGACGTACGCGTCACCGACGAGCTCGAGACCGCCAAGCGGATCGACTCCCCGACCGAGGGTGTCTACCTCTACGACCTCGGCCAGAACATGGTCGGCCACGTCCGTCTCACCCTGCAGGGAGAGAAGGGCGAGACGGTCACGATCCGCCACGGCGAGGTGCTCAACCCCGACGGCACCCTCTACACCGCCAATCTCCGCAGCGCGAAGGCCACGGACACCTACACCTTCGGGTCGGACGAGCCCGAGACGTACGAGCCGTCCTTCACCTTCCACGGCTTCCGCTACGTCGAGATCTCCGGGGTGGACGAGGCACCTGACGCCTCCGACATCGTCGGCGTCGTGGTCGGCACCGACGGCGACCTGACCAGCACGCTGGACACCAGCTCGGGCCTGGTCGACCAGCTGCAGAGCAACATCGTGTGGGGCATGCGCGGCAACTTCCTCTCCATCCCGACCGACACCCCGGCTCGTGACGAGCGGATGGGGTGGACCGGTGACATCAACGTGTTCGCCCGGACCGCGGTCTACAACATGGACTCCGAGTCGTTCCTGACCAAATGGCTGCAGGACCTGCGCGACACCCAGCGGCCCAACGGATCGCTGCCCGGCGTCGCCCCGGTCGTCCCGGGCCGCTTCGACGGCGGCTACGAGTCGGCCGGCTGGATGGACGCAGGCGTGCACGTGCCGTGGACGCTGTGGCAGGCCTACGGCGACACCGGCGTCATCACCGAGAACTACGACATGATGAAGCGGTACGTCGACTTCCTCGACGCCGACTCGACCGGACACATCCGATCCGCCGGCGGCTACCTGGACTGGCTCAACCTCGACGACCCGACACCCGCGGACGTCCTGGACACCGCCTTCGTCGCGAAGAGCACCCGGGAGTTCGCGCAGATGGCGAAGGCCATCGGCAGGGACGCCGACGCCGCTGCCTACCACGAGCGCTACGAGGCCATCCGGGCGGCCTACCAGCAGGCGTTCATCGCGGCCGACGGGTCCGTCAAGGGCGACAGCCAGACCGCGTACATCCTCACCCTGACCAACGACCTCGAGCCCGAGGACCGGCGCGATGCGGTCTACGCCCAGTTCGTCGAGACGCTCGAGCGGCGTGACTACCACCTCTCGACCGGGTTCCTCGGCGTCGACGGCCTGCTGCCTGCACTGACCAAGGCCGGACGCACCGACATCGCCTACCGGCTGCTGCAGCACGAGGACTATCCGTCGTGGGGCTACGAGATCGGCAAGGGCGCCACCACGATCTGGGAGCGCTGGAACTCGATCAACCCGGACGGCACCTTCAACGACGTGGGCATGAACTCCTTCAACCACTACGCCTACGGCGCCGTCGGCGAGTGGATGTATCGCACCATGGCCGGCGTCTCGGCCGCCGAGCCCGGCTACCGCAAGATCTCGATCGCGCCGGAGCCCGGAGACGGCGTCGACGACGTCGACTACAGCCTCCAGACCCCGTACGGCACCGTACGCAGCGCGTGGACGACCGGCGACGGGCCGATGACCCTCGACGTGACCGTCCCGGCCAACACGACCGCCGAGGTGCGGATCCCGGCCGCCAACCGGTGGGCGGTGACCGAGGGCGGTTCGCCGATCGAGAACTCGGAGCACGTGGAGTTCGTGCGTGAGGACGAGGACGTGGTCGTTCTCGAGGTCGGATCCGGCGACTACAGCTTCGCGGTCGCCCCCGCTCTCGGGGACCTCGGCGCCGCCCGGGCTGAGGCCGCCGCGACAGCTGGGCAGATCTCCTCGCTGAGCCTCGCCGGGCCGGCGGGCAAGGCCGCCAAGCGCGACCTCACGAAGCGGACCGCCCAGCTGCGCGACCAGATCGACGACGCCTGGGGCCTCGCCGCCGGTGACGCCGAGGAAGAGCGGGTCGCCGAGGCGGTCCATCGTGCCCTCGCGGCGACCGCGAACCTCGACCGCGCCGTGCAGATGTACGCCGAGAACGGCATGCTCACCGACGCGGCCGCGGCAGGTCTGCGCGATCGGCTGACGGCGATCGAGAAGAGTCTCTCCCGAGCGTCGGCCCGGCTGGTCGGAGCGGTCGCCGTCCTGCAGGTGCCCGACGAGGAAGTCCTTCCCGGCGACGCCGTCGAGGTGTCGGTGCGGGTCGACAACTCCGGCAAGCAGTCACTGCAAGAGGTGGCCTCGTCGCTCGAGGTGCCGGACGGATGGACCGCCGAGCAGGTCGGTGCGCCCGCCGACACCGTGCCCGCCGGCGGGCAGGTCGAGCACCTCTATGAGGTCACGGTGCCGGAGGATGCCGCCGTGGGTCCCACGGAGCTCAGCGGTGAGCTGTCCTACAGCCGCTCGGGTGGCACCGCCAGGCTCCCGGTGGGAGGCACCCTGGTGGTCGGGCCCGGCGTGCAGATCGCCGCAACCTCGAGCGCCCCGGCCTCGGTCGACGGCGGACAGACCGCGACCGTCACCGCGACGCTGCACAACCGCAGCGCCGTCACCCAGCGTGGCGAGCTGTCGCTGACCGGTCCCGCCGGCTGGTCGACAGAGCCGGTGGGCTACGAGATCCCCGCCGGTCAGGACGACGATGTGGAGGTCGAGGTCGTCGTGCCGCAGACGGTCGTGGCCGGCCCGGTCTCCCTGACCATGGCGACCGGGGCGACGCCGGCGGAGCAGGCGGCGGCCACCGTGACCGTCGGACTCGCGACGCCACCGTCGGAGTCGACCGACCACATCGACCTCGGCGAGGCGACCTCGGAGAAGGCCCACGGGCTGACCGCCTCCGAGCGGTCGGGCACCAACCAGGAGGCCGGGCTGACCCGCCGCTACACACACTCCTCCTACCCGGGCGGCTGGTTCGAGTTCGACGCGGCGGTGCCGACGAGCGGATCGTTCGTGGTCCGCGTCGTGGAGACGTTCGACGGAGCACGACGCAAGACCTACGACGTCGAGCTCGACGGCCAGGTCGCGCACAGCGTCGACCTGACCCGCACCAGCGGTGGGCAGGGCACGATGACCCACCAGTTCCTGGTGGAGCCCTCGGCGCAGACCGCTGACGGCTCGGTGCGGATCCGGTTCCGGGACACCGGCGCCGACTACGACCCGTCCGTCGCCGACGTCTGGGTGGTGCCGGTGGCATGAGCCTCACCCGAGCGCAGCGACGCGGAGCTGGTGAGGAGGTGGACAGTTCTGCACCCACTGGTCCCTGCACTCCCGGCACAGGAGGTAGGTGTGGGTGCACCGGTCGTCGGGACAGAGCACGGTCACGGCGTACGCCGCCACCTCGCCACAAGGCTCCGCGTCGCTGTCCGGGCTGCCACAGCTGCACTCACAGGCAGGCCGCTCGCCGAACTCCTCCTCGAACCGCTCGATCTCCTCATCGATGGTCGTGCTGATGGTCATGACATCTCCTCCGTCTGGATCGGATGTCGTCCTCACCACCACCTAAGCAGAGACCACCGACATTCCTGCTTCATGGATCGTCGTCTCGAAGGCGAGATCGGGCCGGGAGCCGCCGACCGGGCTGAGGTGCACGACGATGCCGGTCGCCACGTCCAACCCGATGACGTACGCCTCGGGGTAGACCGTCCCCGCGGGCGGCTCCCACCCCGGGGCACCGTCGCCGTACTCGAGCCGGTCGGTGACCCGCGACCACAGCAGCGGGCAACAACCGCAGCGAGGCTCGTACCCCTCACCGGGCACCGCCCTCGCCCACCAGGTCTCCCGCCCCGCTCGCGGCTCCGAGCGCAGGTCGCTCAGCACTACGTCGGCCGAAAGCTCCTCGGGATCGAGCATCGACACGAACACGTAGTTCTGCCACATCGGGTCGTCGATCTCGTGGGTGTGGGCCCGCGGCCGGCTCGCCACGAGGCCGTCGGCGCGTAGGACCGGCTCGGGCACCGGGTCGGTCACCTTCTCGTCGACGGCGCGGTCGCCGCCGGCGTCGCGCACCCGCAGCCGACCGGGCCGGCGCAGCCAGCACTCGACGTCACCGTCCGTCGGCGTACGCCAGGTGAAGTGCGCGGTGGAGAAGCGCCACGGTGACGAGCGGGCGAGGGCGCGGAAGGTGTCCTCGGTCAGCTCAGCTCCCATCCGATCCATCCTCGTCTCCATCCTCGTCTCCGTCCTCGTCCAGCCAGCGGCCGTTCCGCATCAGGTGCCGGTCCTCGAGCTCGTTCTCCTCGCGCCAGGCCTGGACCTTCGTCGGCCGCACGCGGATCAGGCTGTCGGCCCAGCTGCTCGGGTCACCGCCCTGCTTCGCCGCGTAGATCTCGAGCACCTTCTTCGGGGTCTGTGCCATCGGCTCGACCTCGGCGCGACCGTCGACGATCACGACGTCGCGCAGCTCGCCGAGCGCGAGACGGACGACCGGCGAGGCCACGAGGTTGCGCTGCGTACGCGCCCCTCCCATGCTCGCGATCCAGATCTCGCCCTCCCACCACACGAAGGAGATCGGCACCAGCCACGGCTGGTCGTCGTGCGCCGACGCGATCCACAGATCGATGTCGTTCTCCAGACGGGCGCGGGTGTCGGCGAGTCTCTGGTCGAGCGAGCGAGGGGCAGCCATGGCCGCACCCTAGTCGCCGACCGTACGGTCGACCTACGTCTTTCTGGAGGAGGATGGGCCCCATGGAGACCTGGGAGTTCGAGGCCGAGCTGTGGCCGTGGAAGGACGAGACCGACGCCTGGATCTTTGTGACCGCGCCGCCCGAGGTGACCGAGGAGATCCGGGAGGCGTCGATCGCGATCGGCCCGCCCCGAGGCTTCGGTTCGGTCAGGGTCGAGGCCCGGATCGGCGCCACCGTCTGGAGGACCTCGGTCTTCCCGGGCCAGGACGGCTACGCGCTACCGATCAAGAAGGCCGTACGCCGCACGGAGGACCTCCAGGTCGGAGACCGCGCGCTCATCTCGATCACCCTCGTCTGAGCCACGCGGTCGACCACCGAAAACCATGCGCGCCGCGAGACGCCGGCGTGGTTGGCTCGACCACGATGAACGCCGCGATGCACGACGACGAGCTGATGATCGACGACGACCTGGTGAGGTCGCTGCTGAGACGGGACCTCCCCGCGTACGCAGATCTTCCGCTCCACCCGCTGGACTCGACCGGGTCGACCAACCGGCTCTTCTGGCTCGGCACGGAGCATCTCGTACGTCTTCCCCGCCAGCCCGGCGGTTCAGCCGCCATCACGCAGGAGGCCCGTTGGCTCCCCGAGCTCGCGGCCAACCTGCCGGTGGCGACTCCCGAGGTGCTGACGGTCGGCGAGTCGGGGTTCGGCTATCCCGAACGCTGGAGCGTCGTGCGCTGGCTCGACGGAGACAAGCCGGGCCCCGGCGCCGGTGACGTGACCGCTGCGGACCTGGCGGCCGTCGTGGCAGGGCTCCGCCGGTCGAAGGTCCCCCAGGAAGCGCTCGCCGACCCCGAGCTTCGGTGGTATCGCGGCAGACCGATCACCGACTTCGCCGCCGACTTCCAGTCGTGCATGCAGCAGTGTCGCGAGCTCGCCGAGCTCGACCTGGACCTGGATGCGGTCGCGAGCCTCTGGGACCAGGCCATGACCCTGCCACCCGTCGAGCCCGAGCAGCACTGGCTCCACGGCGACCTGCTCGCCGAGAACCTGCTCGCCCACGACGGTCGGCTCGTCGCCGTGCTCGACTTCGGTGCGCTCTCCGTCGGCGACCCGACCGTCGACCTGATCTGCGCCTGGGAGCTGCTCGATGCCCCTGGTCGTGACGAGTTCCGCCGGCTCCTCGGCCTCGACGACGCCACCTGGCTCCGCGCACGTGCTTGGGCGCTGTTCATCGCCGTCATGACGTTTCCGTACTACTGGAAGACGATGCCGGTACGTTGCGCCGATCGGCTGGTGATGGCTCGCGCGGTGCTGAATGGGTGACTGTGGCTGGGCGGCGCGCTCACCGTTGATGCCAGCATGCCCACTGACAGCTTCCGTTCGACCGAAGGGCTGAGCGTGCCCGAACGACCTGAGATCGTCTGCATCTGTGGCTCCATGCAGTTCGTGGAGGAGATGCGTGCGGAGAACCGTGCTCTGACCTTCGCCGGCGTCATTGTCCTCGCGCCCGGCGAAGCGGGCGAAGCAAGCGCGGAGATCACCGAGGAGCAGAAGGCCACGCTGGACGCCCTCCATCTGCGGAAGATCGACCTGGCCGACCGGGTTCTGGTCGTCAACCCGGGTGG
The DNA here is from genome assembly GCF_037137035.1 of Nocardioides sp. CCNWLW239. Lineage (NCBI taxonomy): Bacteria > Bacillati > Actinomycetota > Actinomycetes > Propionibacteriales > Nocardioidaceae > Nocardioides > Nocardioides sp. CCNWLW239. The sequence continues at coordinate 440,717 of NZ_JBBBNW010000001.1, forward strand.
CTACATCGGGGATTCCACGAGCAGGGAGATCGCCTATGCCCGCGCCACCGGCACGCCGGTCTCGTTCACGGATCCCGGCCCGGACGAGTCGCGCTAGTGGCGCGTCCCGGAATATCCTGGGCGCTTCGCGCCGCCATGGCACGCCCCTGGCTGCGTTGGCGCCGCTCGGAAGACGCCGGTATGACTTCGCGACGCCGCCTTGCCATGCACACACCCTGACGACGCCAAACGTTCAGGAACTTCCGCGACACACCACTAGCCGCGGCCCTTGAGCCGGGAGCGGAGGACGAGCCGGGACGCGGGGCCGAGGTCTTCGATGACCTCGACGAGCGCGCCGAGCTGTTCCAGGGAGGTGAAGGCCGAGTCGGCGCCGGGGCGGTCGACGCCGTCATACATGAGCAGGCCGATGAATGCTGCGCTGATCGCGCGCGAGAGGCCGGGGGCGTCGACGACGTCCTCGACCGGGCTTCCCTCCAACGCACGTGCGACCGCGGCCTCGATCTCGCCGTTCCACCGGTCCAGCGCGTAGCGGGCCGTCTCCGCCAGGGTCTGGTCGCGTTGCGCGCCGGCCAGGAGCTGCGCCATCACCGTGATGTTGCCTGCGGCTCGCTCGCGCTCGTGAAGGCCTCGACCGAGGTCCAGCAGCTCGCTCAGCGAGGTCACCTGAGCGAACTCGTCTCGGTAGGACTCCGCTGCCTCGTCCGTCGCCGCCCGACAGGCCTGATCGACGAGATCCGTGACGGTGCCGAAGTGGTAGAAGACCAAAGCCTGGTTGACGTCCGCCCGGGTCGCGATCGCCCGCGCCGAGAGCCCCGCGATCCCGTCCTCCTTGAGCAGGTCGGTCACCGCCAGCATCAGCTTGGCCTTGGTGGGGTTCATGTCGCAGGGGGCTCCTCGGCGATGAGCTGGTTGAAGACGATCAGCACGGAGCCGAGTATGCCCCCACAGGCGAGTCCCATCAGCACGGACATGGCAGCGCAATCCGCCCGCGCTGCCTTCCCGCCTACTTGAGCGATTGCTCAAATTCAAGGGTGCGCAGGTCTTGAGCGATCGCTCAAATCAGCCGTAAGGTCAATCCCATGAAGATCGTGATACCGGGCGGGACCGGCCAGGTCGGAGGCATCCTTCGGCGCGCTTGGAGCGCGCGAGGGCATGAGGTCGTGGTGCTCTCCCGACACGCTGAACAGCTCGAGGACGGCGTACGTCACGTCCGGTGGGACGGCCGGACGATCGGTCCGTGGGCCGACGAGATCGACGGAGCGGACGTGGTGGTGAACCTCGCGGGCCGGTCGGTCAGCTGTCGCTACACCGAGGCCAACCTGAAGCAGATGATGGACTCGCGGGTCGAGTCGACCGAGGTCGTCGGCGCGGCGATCGCGAAGGCGTCGGCTGCCCCGGCCACCTGGCTGCAGATGAGTACCGCGACGATCTACGCCCACCGCTTCGATGCCGCCAACGACGAGGCGACCGGCGTCATCGGCGGCGACGAGCCCGACGTCCCCGCCTACTGGGAGTTCTCCACCCGGATCGCCAGGCGATGGGAGGCCGCGCAGGCAGCAGCCGAGACACCTCGCACCCGCAAGGTCGCCCTCCGCGCCGCCATGGTGATGAGCCCTGACAAGGGCGGTGTCTTCGACGTACTCCTCACCATGACCCGACTCGGTCTCGGTGGCCCCGTCGCCGGCGGCGACCAGTTCGTGTCCTGGATCCACGAGCAGGATCTCGTACGTGCCTGCGATCTGCTCATCGAGCGCGACGACATCGCCGGGCCGGTGAACCTGGCGGCACCGGCACCGGTCCCCCAGCGTGAGCTGATGCGCGTGCTGCGGACGGCGGCCGGGGTGCCGATCGGGCTGCCCGCCACCCGCTGGATGGCGGAGGTCGGAGCGTGGGTGCTGCGTACGGACACCGAGCTGCTTCTCAAGAGCCGTCGTGTCGTCCCGACGCGGCTGCGGGAGGCGGGCTTCGAGTTCGACTACGCCGACTGGAGCTCCGCCGCCCACGACCTCGTCGCCCGCGCGCGGCTCGTAACGCACGGCCGCGGGACCGGCAGACAAACCAGTCGCATCCCCCGGCCGGATCAGCCACGATGAAGAGGTGACCCGCGCGACCTGGCAGCCCCGGCCCGACGATGCCGAGACCCTGAGACGGTTCTTCGGCAAGGACGGGCGGCTGCTCACGATCCCGTCGAAGCACGTCAAAAAGCTGGTCGTGCTCAACCAGCTGGCGCAGTCCTTCGAGCTCGGCCACGTCTACCCCGAGCGCGAGGTCAACGAGATCCTCAGCCGGTTCCACGACGATGTCGCCGCGCTGCGTCGCTACCTCTACGAGGAGGGGTTCATGATGCGCGAGGGCGGCTACTACTGGCGCGACGGCGGCAGCGTCGACATCTGAGCCGGCCCTGCCGATAACCCGTTGCGGACGATGTACGCCGGCAGCTAGGACTGCCCCATGACATCAGCGATCCACTCCATCACCTTCGACTGTCACGACCAGGAGAAGGTCGGGCAGTTCTGGGCCGAGGCGATGGGCCTCGTGGACGACCCGAGCGACCCCAACAGCCCCGGTGACCCGATGTGGCACCTGATGACGCCGGACGGTTCGACGCATCTGCTGTTCATCCCGGTGCCCGAGTCGAAGACGGTCAAGAACCGGGTGCATCTCGACCTGTGGCCGACCGACCGCACCCGCGACGAGGAGGTCGAGCGGCTGCTCGGTCTCGGCGCGACCATCGTGGCCGACCACCGCGATCCGGACGGCACCGGCTTCGTCCACATGAACGACATCGAGGGCAACGACTTCTGCGTCGTACGCAGCAAGGCCGAGCGCGGCTGAGCACGCGTCGTCGGGGCGGATCGTGCATGATTCGCCCCATGACGATGCCGGACCACTCGGGACAGCCAGCGCCCGGACAGCCGCCCGTGGGGTGGATCGACCTGACCATCCAGGGCAGCCACCTGACCTCGAACATGATCGTGCCGACGGTGCTGCTCAACGGGCACCAGATGCCGACGCAGTACGGTCGCAACGTGTTCCCGGTGCCTCCCGGGCAGTGGAACGTCGACATGTACACCCAGTGGACCTGGAAGTTCGGCCGGGCATCGCTGAGCTTCGATGTCGCCGAGGGCCAGACGGTCCCGGTCTACTACGCCGCACCGGCCACGACGTTCCAAAAGGGCGCGATCGGGCACGTCAAGCAGAAGAAGCCCGGCGTGCTCGCACTGGTGGCCGTCTTGGTCGCGCTGGTGGTCGTCATCGGCGGCATCGTGGCCCTGACGATCTGACGAGGCGATCCGGGGAGGCGATCCGACGGGGCGGTGCACCGCCGACCCCGGCACGACCTGTCGGTGCTCACCGATAGCGTCAGCACTGTGACCACCACCGAATCACGCGGCCGAGGCCAAGCCCAGGGCAACCCACGGGGCTACGCGGTCCTCGACGTCGAGACGACCGGGCTCGACCCCTACCGCGACCGCGTGATCCAGGTGGCGATCCGTCAGATCGCCGCCGACGGCACCGAGGAGTCGGAGTGGGAGACCCTGGTCAACCCCGGCGCCGGCGTCGACCCCGGCCCGGTCGAGGTCCACGGGCTGACCAGCGCCGACCTCGCCGGCGCCCCGTTCTTCCGGGACGTCGCCGCCACGATCGCCCAGCGTCTCGCGGGCCGCGTCTTCGTGGCGCACAATGCCGCCTTCGACTGGACGTTCGTGGCCGTGGAGTCGGACCGTGCCGGCGTACGGCTCGAGGTCGTGGACTGGCTGTGCACGATGCGGTTCGCGAAGGCGCTCGCGCTGGACGTGCCCGACAAGTCGCTGGCCACGATCGCCACCTACTACGCGGTCGAGCAGCTGAAGGCGCACGACGCGGGTGACGACACCCGGGTGGCCGCGGAGATCCTGCTTCGCGAGCTGGCGGACGCCGAACGGGTCGGTGTGGCGCTGCCCCTGGTGGTGTGCAACAGCGTGCGCCACCGGCTGAAGCGGACCCTGCGCCGCTGGATCAGTATCCTCCCGCGCCCTCGTCGCTGAGGGACCATGCCGCCATCCGGGACATTTCTGACCGAAATGCAACCGAGGAGCCCCGTTCAGACATCAGTAGGTCATCGGCCCGATTTAACCTGAAGGGCCATGGTCCGGAGCGAGGCGATGAAGATGAACTCACGGGGAATGATCGCAGCGGCGCTTGCCGCCCTGCTGACGACCACGATCGCGGCATGCGCCACGGAACCGGCCGCCGCACCGGCCACTCCACCCGCCCCCGAGACGACGGCCTCGCCGGCCGCGGCCTCCACCAGCCCCTCACCGAGCACGGCCCCGACACCGACCCCCAGCGCCAAGCCGAAGCCCAAGCCGAAGCCGTCCCCGACCTCCGGCCCGCGGTTGTTCGGCAACGGCGACAGCGGCGACGACGTACGTGACCTGCAGGCGCGCCTGAAGCAGATCGGCTGGTTCAACGCCGGCGTGACCGGGTTCTACGGCAACGTCACCACCGAGGCCGTCACCGGCTTCCAGGGCAAGCGCGGGATCGCGGTCACCGGCTTCGTGGACCAGACCACCCTCGACCGGTTGTATGCGATGACCCGCGAGCCGACCGAGGCCGAGCTGACCAACGCCCCGCCTCCGGTCCCGGAGGGCAAGCTCGACCCGCGCTGTCTGACGGGTCGGGTGATGTGCATCGACAAGTCCACCTCGATGCTGCGCTGGGTCATCGGTGGCACCGTTCAGAAGAGCGTCGAGGTGCGGTTCGGCTCGCAGGAGCTACCCACCCGCGAGGGCCAGTTCTCGGTGTTCTCCAAGAGCCGCGACCACGTCTCCTCGATCTACAAGACCCCGATGCCGTTCGCGATGTTCTTCTCCGGTGGTCAGGCGGTCCACTACTCCCCTGACTTCGCCGCCAACGGTTACAACGGCGCCTCCCACGGCTGCGTGAACGTGCGCGACCATGCCGCCATCACCTCGCTCTACGACCAGGTGAACATCGGCGACAGGGTCGTCATCTACTGGTCCTGAGGCTGGTCCTGGGGCTGCTCCCGCGGTGCCCGCCTGCCGTTGAGGAGCAGGTTCAGCGCGATCGCGGTGATCGCCCCGGCGGAGATCCCCGAGTGGAAGATCGTCTGGAACCAGTCGGGGAAGCGTGCGTAGAGGTCGAGGACGACGTTGGTCCCGTCGGCGGCGTACGGGATTTGGCCTCGGTGAGCATCGCGACACCGAGCGAGATGGCGACGACGAGGATGTTGGCGTTGTCGAGACTCACCTTCGACAAGGTGCGGATGCCCGTCGCCGCCACCATGCCGAACAGCGCGATCCCGGCGCCGCCGAGCACCGGTTGAGGTACGCCCTCGACGACCGCGGCAAGCTTCGGCACCAGGCCGAGACCGACGAGGATCACGCCCGCACAGGTGGCGACGTGGCGGGAGCGCACACCGGTGATCGCGACGAGCCCCACGTTCTGCGCGAAAGCGGTGTAGGGGAAGGTGTTCATGATCCCACCGAGGAGCGTGCCGGCACCGTCGGCCCGAAGCCCGTCGGCGAGGCCGCGCGGGGTCACCGGCCGATCCACGATCTCGCCGACCGCGATCATGTCCCCGGTGGTCTCCGTCATCACGACGATGGCGACGATGATCATCGCGATCACCGCGGAGATCTCGAAGGTCGGCATCCCGAACTGGAACGGCGTGACCACGCCGACCCAGTCCGCTGAAGCGACACCGGACCAGTCGGTCATCCCAAGCGGGATGGCGACCAGGGTGCCGATGACCAGCGCGCACAGCACCGAGACCCGGCGGATCGCCAACGGTGCGAACCGTTCCAGCAGCACCACGATCAGCAGGGTCCCGAACGCCATCGCGATCGCCTTGGGTGCCCCGAAGTCGGGACCGAGCGCGGTGCCACCGCCGAACCAGCCGGCCGCGACCCGCATCAGCGAGACCCCGATGATGAGGATGATCGTGCCGGTCACCAGCGGCGGGAAGAACCTGATCAGCCTGCCGAAGAACGGCGCGACCAGGATCATGAAGACGCCCGAGGCGATCACCGAGCCATAGATCGCGGTGATCCCGTGCGCGGTCCCGATCGAGATCATCGGCCCCACGGCGGCGAAGGTCACGCCCTGCATCAGCGGGAGACGTACGCCGAAGGGCCCGACACCCACGGCCTGCAGGATCGTCGCGATGCCGGCGACCAGGAGGTCGGCCATGATCAGGTGGACGATGTCACCCCGCTCGAGCTGACCGGCACCGACCATGGCGCCACCGACGATCAGCGGCACGGCCACCGCGCCGGCGTACATCGCCAGCACATGCTGGAGGCCGAGCGGCACGAGCTGCGCCAGCGGCGGTACGTCATCGACCGGATGAGTTCCCTTCCTGCCGGTCCGGAACGTGTCGATGAGGGTCATACCGCCTCCTTGGGCGCCGGCACCGTCACCGGCTCGTGGGGACCATCAGGATGGCTGTCATCGGTTTCGGGGCTCCGTCGTGCGGATTGCACGACTATTTCAAGGCTGCGACGGATGTTTCAGGCCCCGCTGCTCGCACTGTCCGGCCTTCGGCGACGATTCCGGGCACGTACGCGGACGGCCTACCCTTGAGCCATGAAGGCGCTGCTCCTGGAGAACATCCATCCCGTCGCTGTCGAGAACCTCGAGAAGGCCGGATTCGAGGTCGAGCTGCGCAGCAAGTCGCTCTCCGAGGACGAGCTGGTGGCGGCCCTCCCGGGTGTGACGCTGCTCGGCATCCGGTCCAACACCCACATCACCCCGCGGGTGCTGGACGCAGCCCCCGACCTCAAGGCGATCGGCTGCTTCTGCATCGGCACCAACCAGGTCGACCTGGCCGGAGCCGCCGAGCGCGGCGTGGCCGTCTTCAACGCCCCCTACTCCAACACCCGCTCGGTCGTGGAGCTGGTCATCGGCTACATCATCTCCCTGGCCCGACGGCTGCCGGAGAAGACCGAGAAGATGCACGCCGGCATCTGGGACAAGTCCGCGAAGGGCTCCCACGAGGTCCGCGGCCGCACCCTCGGCATCATCGGCTACGGCAACATCGGCACCCAGCTGTCCAACGTCGCCGAGGCGCTGGGCTTCTACGTCATCTTCTACGACATCGCCGACCGGCTGGCTCACGGCAACGCGCGCCGGATGAAGTCCCTCGACGCGCTCCTGGCCGAGGCCGACGTGGTCTCCATCCACATCGACGGGCGCCCCGGCAACCTCGGCATGTTCGGCGAGGAGCAGTTCGCGAAGATGAAGCCGCGCTCGCTGTTCATCAACGCCGCCCGCGGCTTCCTGGTCGACAACGACGCCCTGCGCAAGCACATCGAGTCCGGTCACATCGCCGGCGCCGCGCTCGACGTCTTCCCGATCGAGCCCAAGGCCCAGGGCGATGCCTTCGAGAGCCCGCTGCAGGGTCTCGACAACGTCATCCTGACTCCGCACGTGGGCGGCTCCACGCAGGAGGCCCAGGAGGAGATCGGCTGGTTCGTCTCCGGCAAGCTGCGGGACTTCGTCCACTCCGGCTCGACCGCGCTGAGCGTCAACCTGCCCGCCGTCCAGCCGCCGCCGCTGGGTGAGGGCGCACGCCTCGCGCTGCTCCACGACAGCGTCCCGGGCGTGCTCGCCGAGCTCAACAACCTGCTCGCATCCGAGGGGGTCAACGTGACCGGCCAATACCTCGCCACCGCCGGCGAGACCGGCTTCGTGGTCACCGACGCGACCGACGTACCCCCGACGACGCTCGAGAAGATCGCGGGCAACCCGCACACGCGGTGGGTGCGTTCCTACCACGCGTGAGCGACATGCCTTAGCGTTCTGGCCCATGGATCTCCCTCGACATTGGCCGCTGCCCGAAGCCGTCGACCTTCTCGATGAGCTTCTGGCGGCGTACGACGAGCCGACCCGGCGCTACCACGACAGCCGACACCTCTCCGAGGTGCTGGACCGGATCGAGGAGCTCCGGGAGGAGGGAGAGCGTTTCGACCCGCTGACGGTCACCTTGGCGGCGTTCTTCCACGACTCCGTCTACGACGGGGAACGGGATGCCGAGGAGCGTTCGGCCAGCTGGGCCGAGGAGGCATTGAGCGCCTATCTGGAGGCGGACACGGTGGCCGAGGTCGCCCGACTGGTGCGGTTGACCGAGACCCACGACCCCGCACCCGACGACCACGGTGGTCGAGTGCTCTCCGATGCCGACCTGGCGATTCTGGCGGCCCCGCCGGAGCGCTACGCCGAGTACGTCGCGACCGTCCGCGAGGAGTACCAGCACCTCTCTGACGAGGAGTTCCGGATCGGCCGCGCCCAGGTCCTGGAGCGGCTGCTGGAGAAGGAATCCCTCTTCTCGACGCCGTTCGCGGCGATCAGCTGGGAGGCCGCCGCACGGGCGAACGTCACGGCCGAGCTGGAGACCCTCACCACATACCTGTCGCCTGATCAATAACAATTCGGTCGATACCCCTCGGGGGTGACAGAATCTCTCGGTGAGCTTCCAGACGTACGCCGACCTGTGGCGGATTCCTGACGTTCGCCGCATTCTCGTGCTGGGTCTGTTCCTCCGGATCCCGATGCCGGCCTCCTCCGTCATCGTGACCCTGCACGTGGTCGGCCCGCTGGACCGCTCCTACGCCGAGGCCGGCCTGGTCTCGACCGTCCTCGCGATCGCGATGGCGATCTCGGCACCCTGGCTCGGTCGGCTCCTCGACCGCATGGGCCTGCGGCGTACGCTCCTGCTGCCGTTGGCCGTCCTTCCCATCGCCTGGTCGATCGCACCCTGGGTCGGCTACCTTCCGCTGCTCGCGCTGGTCGCGGTCGCCGGTCTCTTCACCGTCCCGTCCTTCTCGATCGTCCGGCAGGTGATGCTCCGCTCGGTCGGCCCCGGGCAGCGCACCGCCGCTCTGAGCGCCGACGCGATCATGACCGAGCTCGGCTTCATGGTCGGTCCGGTCATCGGCGTGCTGGGCGCCAGCTACTTCGGCACCGCCGAGGCTTTGCTGCTGATCCAGTGGCTCGGGATCGTGGCCGCCGTAGCGCTGTGGCTGTTCAACCCGAGCATCACCGAGGGCGACCCTGCCGTACCGAGCGATGCCGTCCCGAGCGACACCGCCACCCCCGCCCGCCGCTTCGGGCTGCCGTCGTGGGTCAACCCGGGCGTCACGCTCCTCCTCATCGGCACGTTCACCGCCTCGCTCATCCTCATCGCCGAGGACCTCGGCACCGTGGCCGCGATGCGCGACTTCGACCGGACCGCCCTGCTCGGGATCGTGATGGCGATGTGGGCGCTCGGCTCGCTGCTCGGCGCCCTCATCTACGGCGCCCTCAACAGCCACCCCTCGACCGCGGTGATGCTCGTGCTGCTGGGCGCGACGACGGTGCTCACCGCGTTCGCCTGGGACCCGATCTCCTTCACCGTGCTGCTCCTGCTCAGCGGCTTCTTCTGCGCACCGACCCTCACCGCCGCCCTCGAGGCGATCACCAGCAGCGTCCCCTCGACCGTACGCGGCGAGGTCATGGGCTGGCACGGCTCGTTCATCACCCTCGGCAGCGCCGTCGGCGCCCCCACCGCCGGGTTCGCCATCGACCTGATCGGCTGGCAGGGCGGCTTCGTCCTGGGTGGCGGCCTCGGCCTGCTGATCGCCGGGGCCGTCTGGCTCACCACACGCCGGATGGCCACCCCCGCCGAGGCGTCAGGTACGTCGGCCGAAGCGTCACCCGCGTCGGCCGAGTAGTCACGGGGTGACCGCTCGGTCGACCGACGTGACGTCTCGGCCGACCGGCGTGACGGCTCAGCGGGGTTTGCGGCGGCGCAGGCCGGCGGAGACGAGGGCGGAGACGAGGACCCGGGAGGTGACCTCGACCGCGCCGGCGGCGACCATCTGGTCGTAGGCCTCGGCGGGTACGTCGTAATGGTCCCGGTCGAAGCCGCGGGCCGGGATGCCCATCCGGCTCGCAAAGGCGTGCAGCTCTTCGTAGGAGGTGTCGCTGGCCAGATGCGACCACATCCGTCCGCGGCTGGGGACGTTCGGCGGGTCGATGAGGATCACAGGTTGCATTGTCGGCGATCGCTCCGCAACTCGCGAGCGCTGCATTGTTGGCGATTGCTCCGCAATTCGCGAGCGCTTCCGCTTGACCCTCGTCTTCCTCCGCTCCGCTCGTCGCTACGCTCCTCCCTCCGCTGCGTCCAGACGAGGGGCGCTCCAGCGCTGGACTGTCGGCGATCGCTCCGCAACTCGCGAACGCCCGAATCACTTCTCGGCTCCTTGACCGGTGGGCAAGAATGGTCGGTGATGAACACGACAGTGCTGTTCGAGGCTCGGGCGAGGGTGCTCCATGACCTCGATGCCCGCGGACTCGCCGGCGCGGCCGCCGTCTCCGCGCTCGAGGACGCGATGACCGAGCGCGGCTGGTGGGTGGAGCAGTGGCCGGAGGGCAAGGCCTACGTCGCCGGCCTGGTCGCCCAGGACGTGCAGGACATCCTCTTCGACGGCGAGACCTCCGCGCGCTGGCCGCTGTGCACCTCGTGTCCGCCCGAGTCGCCGGCCCACTCGCTGCACATCACTCCCGACCTGGGAGGCCCCGACCCGATCTGGGTCTGCGAGGAGAGCGGCGACGTGGTCGCACCGCTCGGCGCCCTCTGATCCCTCCGGGAAGGAGGTCGGTCAGGACGGACCGAGCTGCAGGTGCAGCGCGTAGCGGTCGGCGCGGTAGACAGACCGGCACACCTCGACGTAGCGGTCCCCGGCGACCGACTTCCGCTGCCTGCGGAGCACGGGCACGCCGACTGAGAGGCCGAGCAGCGTGGCCTCTTCGATGTTGGCCACGTCGGCACGGAACGTGTCGTCGACCCACGACGGCCGCAGCCGGCGCCGGGCGAGCTCGGCGTAGAGGCTGGTCGGCGTGGTGCGTTCGAGCAGGTCGGGCATGATCGCCTCGTCGAGGTAGACGTCCTCGATGCAGATCGGCACCCCGTCGCCGCGGCGCAGGCGGCGCCAGTGGATGACGGCCGCACCTTCTTCGAGGTCCAGCGAGCCGGCGATGGTGGGGCCGGCCTTCTCCCGGCGGAGCAGCAGCGTCTCGGAGGACGGCTGCATCCCCCGGCGGGCCATCTCTTCGCTGAACCCGAGGACCGGGCTCGCCGCCCGCGGCGGTCGCGCCACGAAGGTCCCCCGGCCCGGGATCCGGACCAGCAGGCCGTCGGCGACGAGCGCATCGAGCGCCTGCCGCACGGTGGCCCGGGCGACGTTGAACTTCTGGACCAGCTCACGTTCGGAAGGGGCGGACGCACCCGGGCTCTCACCGACGACGAGCTCCCGGACGTACTCCCGGATCTGGACGTGCTTGAGCGACCGCTCACCCTCGACCGACCCAACCATGAGCAGAGCGTAGGTGCACGCATTGGGCACCGTCCCCCGTTTCGTCAAGTTGTGACTCGGCAGCGAGATGGGGCAGACCGGACGCAACGAAACCCAGCGACCTCAATCACTAGAACAAGTGTTCGATTCCGAGGTAGAGTGCAGGAGTGGACTTCCAGGGAACACTCTTCGCCCCCACCGACGACGAGACCACCGAGACGACCTACGAGCGGATCCATCTGGACCGCGGAGCCTGGGTGGACGTCGCCCGTGGCTGGCTGCCCGATCCCGACGACGTCTTCGCGGCCTTGGTCCACGACGTCCCGTGGCGCGAGGAACGCCGGCAGATGTACGACCGCGTCGTCGACGTCCCTCGGCTGCTGCACACCTACGGGCAGGGCGACCCGCTCCCCCACCCCCGGCTCGCCGAGGCCCGCGGCCGCCTGACCGCCCATTACCTCCCCGAACTCGGCGAGCCGTTCGTGACCGCAGGCTGCTGCTACTACCGCAACGGCAACGACTCGGTCGCCTGGCACGGCGACAAGATCGGCCGTGGCCGCACCGCCGACACGATGGTCGCGATCGTCTCCGTCGGCGACCCCCGCCGCCTGGCACTACGTCCGCACGGCGGGGGCAAGGGGATGAGTATCGAGATGGGCCACGGCGACCTCGTCGTCATGGGCGGCTCCTGCCAGCGCACCTGGGAGCACGCCATCCCCAAGGTCTCCTCCGCCGGCCCCCGGATCTCGGTCCAGTTCCGCCCCCGCAACGTCTTCTGAGAGCGGTCGCGAGCGTCTTCTCAGGCGGGTCCCAGATACGTTCCGTACGCTGGTAGGAAAGGATGGGACCGACAGCCACGCCTCCTGGAGCCGCCTTGACCACCACCGCAACACCCCTCGCCCCGCCGTCCGCCGAGGAGATCGCCAGGGCGAAGGAGATCGTCGGGCGGGTCAGCACCGCCTTCAGCAGCCGCGTGGTCGGCCAGGAGCGACTCCGGACAGCGCTGCTGATCGCGCTCCTCTCCGAGGGTCACGTCCTGCTCGAGAGCGTCCCCGGGCTGGCGAAGACGCTGGCCGCCTCGACGCTGTCGCAGACGGTCAAGGCCAAGTTCTCCCGGATCCAGTGCACCCCCGACCTGCTGCCGAGCGACATCATCGGCACCCAGGTCTACGACCAGCGCAACCACGAGTTCGAGACCCAGCTCGGCCCGGTGCACGCCAACTTCGTGCTGCTCGACGAGATCAACCGGAGCTCCGCGAAGACCCAGAGCGCCATGCTCGAGGCGATGCAGGAGCGCCAGACCAGCATCGCCGGCCAGATCCATCCGCTGCCGCGCCCGTTCATGGTGCTCGCCACCCAGAACCCGATCGAGGAGGAGGGCACCTACGTCCTCCCGCACGCGCAGATGGACCGGTTCCTGCTCAAGGAGATCGTCAACTACCCGAGCGACGCCGAGGAGCTCGTCGTCCTCGAGCGCATCGAGGCCGGCACGCTCGGCCCCGACCACGAGGAGACGCGCCCGGTCGCCGACCCTGACGACGTGGTCTGGCTCCAGGAGCTGACCAAGCGCGTCTACGTCGACCCGGCGATCAAGCGCTACATCGTGGCCCTCGTCCAGGCCACCCGCAACGCCCGTCAGCTGCTCGGGCCGGAGACGGGCTCCTACGTCGAGATCGGCGCGTCCCCGCGCGCCTCGATCGCGTTCCTGCAGGCCTCCCGCGCGGCCGCACTGCTGCTCGGCCGCTCCTACGTCACCCCGGAGGACGTGCGCGAGCTGCGCCACAGCATCCTGCGCCACCGGCTGCACCTCAGCTTCGAGGCGCTGGCCGAGAAGGTCCAGCCCGAGATGCTGGTCGACGCGCTGGTCCGCGCGGTCCCGAGCCCCTGACCCCAGCCGAGCACATGGCGACGTACCTTCCCCGGATCCGCACGCGGCTGATGATCCATGCCCACCGCAAGGTGGTCGGCCTGCTCGACGGGGAGTATGCGTCCCTCCAGACGGGGCGCTCCATGGACTTCCACGACCTGCGGGAGTACGTCCCCGGCGACGACGTGAAGGACATCGACTGGAAGGCGACGGCTCGGTCCCGGAGCCTGCTGGTCAAGCGGTTCACCGCCGAGCGGCAGCACCTGGTGCTGCTGGCGATCTCCACCGGCCGGAGCATGGCGGCCCAGGCGACCGGCACCACGACCAAGCGCGAGCTGGCGATCTTCACCGCCGGCCTGGTCGGCTGGCTGGGCGTCCGGCACGGCGACAAGGTGGCGGTCGCCTACGGCGACTCGGAGACCCAGAAGCTCACCAAGTCCGCCGACACCGAGGTCGCGCTCGAGCGGGCGCTGGGGCAGGCCCATGACGCGATCACGCCCGATGCCGCCGAGGCCGACATCGTCGCGGTGCTTCGCCACGTCGCCACCAACGTACGCCGCCGAGCGATCCTGCTCGTCGTCACCGACGAGCACGCGGTCAGCGACGAGATGGCGGCCGTCCTGCGCCGCCTGACGGTCCAGCACGAGGTGCTGGTCGCCGGCATCGACGATCTCGACCCCACCACCGCGGTGGCCGGCGGCGCGCCGACGGTCGACATCGACACGGTCTCGACCCTGCCGGGCTGGCTCCGGGGCGACGCGGTCCTCCAGGCCCAGTACGCCGACCTGGCCGCCGCCGAGGAGCACGGCCTGCGGGGCTCGCTGGACCGTCTGGGCATCGCCTACCAGCGGGTCCACGACGACACCTCCGCCATCGGCGCGGTCTTCCACCTCCTGGAGAGGCACCGCCATGCGCGCCGGTAGCCTCCCCGAGGAGTTCCAGCAGCCGCTGGCCCACTCGGGCTGGTGGCTGGTGCTCGCGCTCGCCCTGCTCGCCGCGGTGGCGCTCTACTATCTCGCGGTCATCCTGCTGACCCGCGAGCGCCCGCCGGTGGTCGAGGTCGAGACCCCGTGGGTCCCCGAGCCGCGTGACCTCCGCGCCGAGCACCTGGCCGAGATCGACCGGATCGAGCGGGCGGTGCACCGCGGCGACGTACCGGCGAGGGTCGGCCACCAGCACTTGAGCCGCACCGTGCGCGACTACGTCGCCGAGGTCAGCCAGATCCCTGCCGACAAGATGGTCCTCGCCGACCTGAAGGCGACCGTACGCAGCGACCCCCGCACCCGTCCGCTGGCGATGGCGGTCGAGGTGATGTACCCGCCCGCCTTCGCCTCCGAGGAAGAGGGCCGAGCGGCGCAGCGATTCCCCGAGGCGCTCGACCGGGCCCGTCAGGTGGTGACGACATGGACCTGAAGTGGCCCGTCCTCGGCGCGATCGTGCTCGTCCTCGCGCTCGTCGCGGTCGCCGCGATCGTCGTCATGGCCGCCCGGGTGCACCGCCGCCCTGCCGACGCGGTGCTCGTGGCGCACACCGAGCGTCTGAAGCGGCTTCCCCGGTTCCGCGAGCTGGCCACCCAGCAACGGTGGCTGTCGTGGTGGCAGACCGCGGGCATCGCGCTCGCGGTCATCGGGTGCATCTGGCTGATCGCCCGGCCGCAGACGACCGACATCACCCAGAACCGCTACTCCACCCGCGACATCGTGCTCTGCCTGGACGCCTCGACCTCGATGTTCGACGAGGACACCCAGGTCACCCAGGCCTACTCCCAGCTCGTCTCCGGCCTCAACGGCGAGCGGGTGAGCCTGGTGCTGTGGAGCGACGCCGCGGTCACCGTCTTCCCCCTCACCGACGACTACGGCTGGGTCCAGGACGAGCTGGCTCGGGCCGGCCGTGCCTTCGCCCTCGGCGACCAGGAGTACGTCGCCGGCACCTATCTCGGCAAGGAGCGCGCCTCCTTGATCAGCGACGGCATCGTCTCCTGCGTCAAGCGCTTCGACCTGTCCAACTCCGAGCGCGGGCGGGCGGTCATCGTCGCCTCCGACAACGACCCGCAGGGCGGCCCGCCGGTCTACACGCTGCCCGAGGCCACCGAGTTCGCCAAGGAGCGCGACGTCCAGCTCTACGGCATCGGCTCGGCCGACCTCAGCTTCCACGAGGACAAGCGCGCCACCTTCGACAAGGCGATGACCGACACCGGCGGCACCTTCTCGCTCCTCGGTGACGACGGCTCGATCGACTCCATCCTGGCCGGCATCGACCGGCTCTCCGCCGACGAGGTCGTCGAGCCGCCGAAATACCAGGTACGCGACGCCCCCGGCTGGCCGATCGCCCTGATTGTTCTCGGAGTCCTCATGCTGATCGCCGGCTGGGTCTACGCCCTGGTTCGCTCCGGACGGCTGTCGCCGGGCTCGTCGTCCCGGTCGACACCAGCGGCGACCCCATCTCCGCGCCAGGCTCGACCGTCGAGCGAGGCGGTCCGGTGAGGGCCCGGCGACATGTTGACCGAGGTACCTCGGTGAGCGGTCACTGCCCTCGCGGAGTTCCACGAAGGCAGTGCGGCCACGCCGAGGTACCCTTCGACAAGCTCAGGACATCGCCTCGGTCAGCATCCGAGGAGGCGGCAGTATGAGCGCTCTGGGATGGCAGATCCTCACCGTCGTACGCCGTGTGCTGATCGTCCTGCTCACCGTCGTCGTCCTGGTGCGACCGAGCTGGGGCGCGGCGCCTGCGGAGATGCGTACGGCCGACCTCGACGTCCTCGTCGTGGTCGATCGGACCCGGTCGATGGTCGCCGAGGACGGACCGGGCGGGGAAGCGCGGATGGCACAGCTCAAGCGGGACCTCAAGGCCCTCTCGGCAGCGCTGCCGTCGGTGCGCTTCGGGGCGATCACGTTCGGCGGCGAGGTCGTACGCACCGAGATGCCGTTCACCTACGACACCACCGCCTTCGACGCCTGGGTCGACGGGCTCTATGCCGAGCGTGCCTTCGACGGCTCCGGCTCGATGGTCGATGCTCCGCGCGAGGAGATGATCGAGACGCTGGAGCGCGACCAGGAGCGCTTCCCCGAGCGGCGCCGGATCGTGGTGTTCGCCTCCGACGGGGAGAACACCCGCGAGGGCGTCGACCAGCAGTCGTTCAGCGAGATCGACGATCTCTCCGCGGGCGGCCTGGTGCTCGGCTACGGCACCGAGGAGGGCGGCCGGATGCCCTGGGACGACGAACGCCCCCAGGACGGCTACCTCAAGGACGGCGAGGGCCAGGACGCCCGGTCGCGGATCGATCTGGCCAACCTGCGCGAGATCGCAGGTCAGATGGGTCTGCAGACCCTTCACCGCACCACGAAGGACCCTCAGGAGATCGCCACCGAGGCCTCCACCTGGGACTCCGAGATGCTGACCGACAAGACCTCCGCCGGAGGCGAGGTGTCGCGCGCCTGGATCTTCGGCTTCCCCCTGCTGGCACTCTTGCTGTGGGAACTGTGGGGCCATCGCCGTCGCGGGCACGAGGCCGAGGAGGTGCTGGCATGACCCTCACCGAGACACCGCTCGATCCCGTCGCGCCGCAGGGCCCCGAGCGCACCCCTCGCGAGCAGGTGCGACGCGCATTGCTGCTGGCCGGGATCCTGCCGGTGGTGATCGGGCTGGCCTTCCTGCTGAAGGTGATCCTGATGGGCCACCACGACCGAGCCGGCCGCGACGCCTGGGACGTACGCGACGCCGCGACCGCCATGGAGCACTACTCGGCCAACCGCGAGTTCAACTTCCTGCAGCCGTGGATCGCCCATTTCGACGCCGGCAACGCCGCCTTCCTGCTCGGCGAGAACGCCCGCGCGGTCGCCTACTACGGCGAAGCGCTGGAGCGCGCCCCCGAGAACCACGAGTGCACCGTACGCATCAACCTCTCGCTCACCCAGGAGGCGATCGGCGACCGCGCCCGCGACGCCGGCGACCAGCCCGGCGCGAAGGCCGCCTACGAGGAGGCGCTGGCCACGCTGAAGGAGGGCGACTGCCCCACCAATGCCGGCCAGGGCCCCGAGCAGTCCCAGCAGGGCGAGTCCGTCGAGGAGCGGCTGAAGGAGAAGCTGACCCCGAAGACGCCGATCAAGCCCGACAACCAGGACGACCCGCCCGAGCCGCCACCGAACGGTGACAAGAAAGAAGACAAGCTCGACCAGCGCAACGGCGACGGCGAGAAATACCGCCGCGACGACGCCGACCTCGACGACTACGGCGGGTTCAGCGATGAACCCCAGTGGTGAGGGTCAGCGCATGAGGGTCTGGGACGGGAGCTCCTGGAACTGGGCCCGGTACGCCTGGGAGAACCGGCCGAGGTGGAAGAACCCCCAGCGGGCGGCGATCTCGGTGACCGACGTCGCGGCTGCGTCTGCGGCGAGCAGGTCGGCGTAGGCACGATCCAGCCGCGTACGCCGCCAGTATTCCAACGGGGTGGTGCCGAGGTCGCGTTGGAAGGCCTCCTGCAGCGTACGGGTGGAGACGCCGACCTTCGTCGCTAGGTCGGCGACCTTCCAGGGGCGGTCGGGGTGGGCCTCGAGGAGGTCCACCGCCATGCGTACGGCGCGGGAGACGCTGGGCGAGACGGACGCGGAGGCGATCTCCAGGGAAGTGTTGGCCTGCACGGTGAGCAGTCCTCCGATGAGTGCCTGCTCGTAGGGCGCGGCGACCAGCGGCGAGCTCATCAGTGAGCCACCGGCCTCGACGTTGTCGTAGGCGAGCCGCACCATCTTCAACCAGTCACGCACCTCGGGCCGACCGAGATCGAGCGTCGGGTCGAAGACCACGGGGCCGGCGCCGCCGATGCCTGCCGCTGCCTCTTCGACGGCGCTGCGCCGGATGTAGACCTGGAGCTTCTCGCAGCCGTCGGACCAGAGCATGTCGACCGGCTCGGTCGGCGAGCCGATCGAGGCGCGGGTGCGGTCGGCGAGGACGACCTGCTCCCCCACCTTGACCTTGGCACTGCCGGCGATCGGCAGCTGGATCAGGTAGAAGTCGTCGAAGGTCCCCGGGGTGATCCGCACCTCGTCGCCGTAGCGCATGTAGTTGAGCATCACGTCCTCGCCCAGCGGCGCGGCGTTGTGCACCATGTCGAGGTGGGAGCCGGCCTTGGTGAGCGCCAGATAGTGAGCACAGAATCGCTCGGCGACGGCCTCTCGGGCCTGGTCCACGTCGGTGGTGGCGACAACGGTGTGGCGGCTCAGCAGAGGACGGGGCAATGGAGGCTCCTGGACCGTGGCTCGATTGACCGAAGAGCGTAGCGGAGCCCGCGCGGCGTGAACGCGAACACGACGCAATCCCGGTCTAAGGTCCCGGCGCAGCCCGAGACGAGATGCCGGTCCCACCCATGAACACCGGCATCTCGCGCCGTACTAGCTCCTCGCTGCCAGCTTCTCCACGAGCCTGGGAGTGACGGAGGCGTACGCCTTCGGGTTGATCGGCAGCAGCCACTGCGCTGCCTTGGTGCGCTTGCTGACGTCGAGGCCGACGTCGCCGAGGACCTCGTCGATGTTGTGCATCGAGAACGGGATGATGTTGGTGCCGCGGGCGTGATGGCCGTCGGTACGCTCGCGCATCCAGGCGAGCCGGTTCGCCACGTGGTCCGCCATCTCCTCCACCGGCGGGACCTGGTGGCCGCCACCCAGGTAGGAGCCGATCCAGACGGCACTCATCTCGGCCGAGAGGGGCGAGAAGAACGAGGAGTTGTAGCCGGCGAAGGTCAGGTCCTTCACGGACAGCGGCAGGATCTGGCGATAGAGCTCGTAGTCACCGTTGTCGTCGGTGAGCTGGTCCTGGATCTCCGCGGAGAAGAACGGCAGCTCCTGCTTGAACCCGGTCGCGGTCACCACGACGTCGGCAGGTAGCGCGCGGCCGTTGGTCAGCTCGGCGTACGGCTTGCCGTCCTTGACCACGAAGGCGGCGATCTCGGTGTCGCGCTCGACGACGATGTCGCCGGCCTCGACGCCCTCGAAGAAGCCCTCGGTCGCCAGCGAGACGGTCGATCGGGCGATGTCGGTGAACTGGCCCTTGGGCAGCAGCCCGAGCTTCTTCAGCTTGAGCTGGCCGCTCGTGACCGACTCGACGCTGCCGACCATCGAGCTGGCCATCTTCGAGCCGCCCGCGTGCAGGACCTTCTCCGGCCCCCGCACCGTCTGGTAGGGGAACAGCCCCTCCCCCATCCGGGTCAGCAGCAGCACCTTGTAGTTGAGCACGCCCTTGATCTTGCGGGGCATCTTCCACAGCAGCTGGCGCGCGACCACGGTGGTCGAGGCCGCCTCCTTGGCGATCTCGACAGCGACGTCACAGGCCGACTTGCCGTAGCCGACGACCACGACGTCCTTGCCCTTGACGGCCTCCAGGTCGTGCAGCTCGCTCGCCGCGAGGATGCTCCCACCGGCGGCCTCGAGGTCGTCGACTCCGTCGTACGCAGGGGCGAACGGCTCCGAGAAGACACCGCTGGCCACGGTCAGGTGGTCGTAGTGCTCGGTGGTCTCGTCACCGGTCGTCGCTCTCGAGGTAAGGGCCCAGCCGCCCCCTCCAGCCGGCTGGGCACTCAGCACCTCGGTATCGAGCCTGATCATCGGCGCGAGCTCGAACTTCTCGACGTACATCTCGAGATAGGTCTGCACCTGCTTGCCGCTGAGCCACTCCGGGAACACCTTCGGCATCCGCAGATCCGAGAGCGTGTAGGAGTCCTTGTTGTTCTGCGTCGTCAGGCCCGGGTAACGACGAGTCCGGCTCCAGACGCCGCCGACGTCCGGCGCCTTCTCGTAGACGGTGACGTCATGACCGAGCTCAGTGAGCACCTTGGCCGAGGCAATGCCTGCGAACCCGGCACCGATGACCGCGATCTTCACTTCGTTTCCTCTCGCAGCGGGGGTCTGCGTGGAGGAAACGCTAGAGAGGTCGGCGGGCACACCGCTATCCACGTTGCGCGGGCGGTATCCGGTTTGCGCGACGGGTTCGGCGCGGTGGTCGGCCCGGACGGCCCGGTCTCAGCCTCGCAGGACCTTGTAGGCGATCACTGCCACCGCGACGACGGCCACCCCGACGGCGATCTTCTTGCCGTAGTTCTTGATCAGCACCGGCACGACCGTCGCTCCCAGGTCGAGGGCCTCGGGCTGTGGGGAGGCCGCGTGCGACGGAGCCTTCGGTGCGGACGCGCCGGCCCCCGGTGCAGGTGTCGGAGGCTGGGAGACCTCTCCCGGTGGCTCGCCCTCCGAGGACTGCTCGGCTGCCGGCGGCTCGGGGGCGGGGGCGGGAGCGGACTTCTGCTCCAGGCAGGCGACGAACTGGCCGAGGAGCTTGTCGGAGACGTCCTGCATGACCCCGCGACCGAACTGCGCGGGCTTGCCGGTGACGGCGAGGTCGGTGACGATCTCGACCTTCGTGCCGGTGCCCTCGGGTGCCATCGTCAGCGTGGCGTTGGCGCCGGCGGTGCCGTTGCCCCGCTTGTCGCGCCCCTTCGCCTCGACGACCAGGCGTCGGGCGGCCTCGTCCTTCTCGACGAAGGTGCCCGAGCCGGCGTAGACCATGGCGATCGGACCGAGCTTGACCTTCACCGTGCCGGTGAAGGTGTCGCCCTCGGCCGAGGTGACCTGGGCTCCCGGGAAGCACTCGGCGAGCGAGCCGATGTCCAGGAAGCTGTCCCAGGTCTCCTCGACCGAGCTCGGAACCGTGAACTGGTGCGTCAGATCCACGCCTCAGCCCCCGAGCGCCTGGGTGATGGCCCGCCGGGTGAGCACCGTGACCAGGTGGCGCCGGTAGTCGGCGTCGCCGTTGAGGTCGGAGGGCGGCTCGACGCCGTCGGCGGCCAGGGCCGCGGCGCTGTGTACGACCTCCTCGGTGGCCTGCTGCCCGACCAGCGCCTGCTCGACACCGCTGGCACGCAGCGGGGTCGCGCCCATGTTGGTGAGACCGATCGCCGCGCCCTCGATCACGCCGCCGGAGACCTTGAGGGTGGCCCCGACCGCGCAGATCGGCCACTGGTGGGCGACCCGGACGAACTTCTCGTAGTGGGCCGTCCATCCGGTGTGCTTCGGGATGCGTACGCCGGTGAGCAGCTCGTCCTCGGAGACGGCCGTCTCGAAGAGCCCCTGGAAGAACTCCGCGCCCGGGACGACCCGCTCGCCGGCCGGCCCGGCGATGACGAACTCGGCACCCAGGGCGAGCGCCGGGGCTCCGAGGTCGCCCGCCGGGTCGGCGTGGGCGAGCGCGCCACCGAAGGTGCCGCGGTGGCGCACCTGCTCGTCGGCGACCGTCGCCGTGGCACGCGCGACCAGGGCCGCGTGCTCGGCGACCAGAGGATCGGTCGCGACGTCGCAGTGGCGCGTCATCGCGCCGATGAGGATCGAGTCCCCCTCGTCGCGGACGCCCTTGAGGGAGTCGATCCGACCGAGGTCGATGACCCACTCGGGAGCGTTGAGGCGCATCCTCAGCACCGGCAGCAGGCTCTGCCCGCCGGCGATGATCTTGGCCTCGTCGCCGTACTGCGCGAGCGCGGCCAGGGCTTCCTCGACCGTGGTCGGGGCGACGTAGTCGAACGATGCGGGAATCACTGGACGTCTCCTTCCGTGCGGTCGACGTTCCCGGACATGCCCGTCGACGGATCGAAGTGTGCTGCGGCCGCACCGGTGGTCTCGCCACCGGCCGACCCCTCGTTGATCGCCCGCCACACGCGTTCGGGCGTGCAGGGCATGGTGACGTCGTGCACGCCCAGCGGGCGCAGCGCGTCGACGACGGCGTTGACCACCGCCGGGGTGGAGGCGATCGTGCCGGCCTCGCCGACACCCTTGGTGCCGAGCGTGTTGGTGGTCGCGGGCGAGGTGGTGTGGTCGATGTCGAAGCTGATCGTGTCGGCGGCCGTCGGCAGCAGGTAGTCCACGAAGCTCCCCGAGACGAGCGTCCCGGCGTCGTCGTAGACCGCGTCCTCCCACAGCGCCTGCGCGATGCCCTGGACCAGTCCGCCGTGCACCTGACCGGCGACGATGAGCGGGTTGATGATGTTGCCGATGTCGTCGCAGCAGACGTACTTCCGCATCTTCACCTGCCCGGTCTCGGTGTCGACCTCCATCGCGCACAGGTGGGTGCCGTGCGGGAAGTTGAAGTTCTCCGGGTCGAAGGTGGCCTCGGAGTCGAGGTTGGCCTCGACCCCGTCGGGCAGGTTGTGGGCCGCGAAGACCGCCGTGGACAGCTCGCCGATCGACATGCCCTGATCGGTGCCTCGCACCGTCCACCTGCCGCCGGTGAACTCCAGGTCGTCGACGCTCGCCTCGAGCAGGTGGGCCGCGATCGGCTTCGCCTTCTCGAGCACCTTGTCGGCAGCCCGCACCAGCGCTTCACCGCCCACGACCAGCGACCGGGAGCCGTAGGTGTCGTAGCCCTTGGCCGCGATCTGGGTGTCGCCGTGGAGCACCTCGACGTCCTCGAAAGGTACGCCGAGCCGGTCCGCCACGATCTGGCTGAACGCGGTCTCGTGCCCCTGACCGTGCGCGCTGGCGCCGGTGATGACCTCGACCTTGCCGGTCGGCGTGAGCCGAACCTGGGCGTGCTCCCAGCCGCCGGCACCGTAGTCGAGGCTGCCGAGCACCCGGGACGGGGCCAGGCCGCACATCTCGGTGAAGGTCGAGACGCCGATGCCGAGCTGGACCGGGTCGTTGTTCGCCCGGCGCTCGGCCTGCTCACGACGGAGCTCGTCGTAGCCGAACATCTCCTTCGCCTTGGCGGTCGCGGCCTCGTAGTTGCCGCTGTCGTAGGTCAGGCCCGCGACGGTCGTGAACGGGAACTCCTCGTGCGTGATCCAGTTCTTCTCCCGGATCTCGAGCGGGTCGACCCCCACCTCGGCGGCCAGCTCGTCCATCAGCCGCTCGATGGCGTACGTCGCCTCCGGCCGCCCCGCGCCGCGGTAGGCGTCGGTCCAGGTGGTGTTGGTGAAGACCGTCTGGCAGTTGAACTGGTAGGCCGGGAACTTGTAGATCGCGTTGAACATGAACGCGCCGAGCACCGGGACACCGCCGCCGACGATGGCGACGTACGCTCCCAGGTTGGCGTCGAGCTCGACCTTCAGGCCGGTGACCTGGCCGTCCTTCGTGGCCGAGAGGGTCAGCTTCTGGATCTGGTCGCGGCCGTGGTGGGCGGAGAGCAGCGACTCGGAGCGGGTCTCGGTGTATTTCACCGGCTTGCCGAGCCGGCGGGCGATCGAGAAGACGAGCATCTCCTCCGGCGTCTGCTGGAGCTTGCCGCCGAAACCGCCGCCGACGTCGGGGGCGATCACCCGGATCTTCGACTCGGGCACACCCGTGGTCGCGGCGAACGCGAACCGCAGGATGTGCGGGATCTGGGTGGCGCTCCACACCGTGATCTGCTCACCGGTCGGGTCGCACACGACGCTGCGCGGCTCCATGAACGCCGGGATCAGCCGCTGCTGGCGGTAGGTCCGTTCGATCACGATGCCGTCGTCGCGGGCCGAGGCGATGGCCTCGTCGACGTTGCCGCCGGTGCCGGCCTGGGCGCTGTCGAAGACCCACAGCGCGGACTTGTTGGTGCCGAGGTCGGGGTGCGCGAGCACCTCGTCCTTGACCGCCTCCTCGAGGGAGACGACGGCGGGAAGCTCCTCGTAGTCGACCTCGACCATCTCGGCGGCATCGCGTGCTGCGGCTGCGGAGCGGGCGGCCACGACCGCCACGATCTCGCCGGCGAAGGTGACCCGGTCGTTGGCGATCGGCGGATGCGCCGGAGCCTTCTGGTCGGGAGTGATCGGCCACGCGTTGATGCAGACACCCAGGGTCTCGTCGAAGTCCTTGGCGGCCAGCACGGTCACGACACCCTCGGCGTCCTCCGCCGCGCTGGTGTCGATGCCGGTGATCCTGGCGTGGGCGAACGGGCTGCGCACCATCGCCAGGTGCAGCATCCCGGGCAGGTTGATGTTGTCGGTCCAGCGGGTCCGCCCCGTGATGAGGCGGGCGTCCTCCTTGCGGCGCCGGTCGCGGCCGATCTCGGTGGCCTGCTCCGGACGAGCGTCGACGGCGGTCACAGCGCGTTCACCTCCGATCCCTGGCTGGCCTGGCCGGCCTGGCTGGCCTGCTGAACCGCGCGGACGATGTTGTGGTAGCCCGTGCAGCGGCACAGGTTGCCCTCGATGCCCTCACGGATCTCGTCCTCGGACGGCTGCGGGTTGCGCTTGAGCAGGTCGACGGACTGCATGATCATGCCCGGCGTACAGAAGCCGCACTGGAGGCCGTGACACTCACGGAACGCCTCCTGGACGGGATGCAGATCGCTGTCGACGGTGTCGGCGAGGCCCTCGATCGTGGTCACCTCGCACCCGTCGGCCTGGACCGCGAGCACGTTGCACGACTTCACCGAGTCGCCGTCGAGATGGACCGTGCAGGCACCGCAGTTGCTGGTGTCGCAACCGATCACCGTGCCGGTCTTGCCGAGTCCTTCGCGCAGATACTGCACGAGCAGCGTCCGCGGTTCGACGTCGTCGGTGACCTTCATACCGTCGACGCGCATGCTGATCCGGGCCATGTTGTCTCCCTGTCAGACGTCACTGTCCTGATGGATACCGTGTGGGCCAGCTCACAGTAGGACGCGCAGGGTTGGGCGCCGGTTGGCTGCGGGTCCGGCGTACCCGTTCTTGGTCAGCGGCTGGCTGCCAAACGCGCTCTGAGCAGCGGCAACGCCGGGTGGGCGCTTCCGCCGAGGCGGCGCAGACAGACGTCGACGATCTCGGTGTCGTACGGCGCCAGCTCGCTGTAGCGCAGCACCGCGTCGGGCTGCGGGTCGGCGATCAGCGCCTCGCGCAGCGCGACCGCGACGTACTCGGCCATCTCGCTCAGAGCCGGGCTGTTGGTGCCGGGCAGGAGATCGCCGCCGTAGGCCTCCACGGCAGTGGCCACCCGGCCGTGACGGATCAGGGTGAGGACCTGCTCGACGTCGGTCGCGACCGGCATCAGCAGGCGGTAGGGCCGTGAGGCCACCTGGCCGCCGAGCGCGTGGCGCAGGTGGGAGACCTCCGCCTTGAGCGTGGAGAAGGTGACCGCCTGGTCGCCGTAGACCATCGCATGCAGCCGTTCCAGCGAGAGGCCCTCCGGATGGAGCGCGAGCAGCGCCAGGATCTCGGTCTGGCGACGATTGAGCAGCAGCCGCTGCCCGTCGAGCCAGGTCTCCGCGGTGCCGAGGAGGGTCAGCACCAGACCGGGCTCGGCGATGGCCTCGTCCTCCCGCGGCGTCGGGATCTTCGGGAGCGCGCTCTCGATCAGGCGCGCCATCACCCGTGCCGTGGCCATCCCGATCGGGTGGGTGCGGTCCCAGGTCGTGGAGAGGTCGATGACGCCGAGGTGCTTGCCGGTGACGGGGTCGTGGAGCGGCGCCGCCCAGCAGACCCAGTTGTGCACGGCCTCGGCGTAGTGCTCGGGGCCGAAGACCATGGCCGGCGCGTTGGTCCGGTTGGCGAGGTCGAGCGCGTTGGTGCCGGCGCTCTGGTCGTCCCAGCGCCCGCCCGGCACGAAGTTGACCGACTCGGCCTTGTGGCGCATCACCCGGCCGCCGTAGGTCCACAGCACCCGGGTGTCCGGGTCGGTCACCGCGATGACCAGGTCACCGTCGTCGGCCGTGCACCGCAGCTCCTCCTCGACCCGCTCGACGGCCACCTGGAGCGGCGATCCCCGCCACATCTCCCGGGTCTCGTCCTCGTCCGCCAGCGGCGCCTCGCGTACGTCCGGCTTGATCGCCGTCGCCGAGCGCGTCCAGCTCGACAGGATCTCGGGCCGGACGAAGTCCTCGGCGGCGTCGCCGCTCTCCACGAAGGCGGTCCACGCCCGCGCCGCGCTGATGCGACGCTCCTGCAGATCGCTACGAACCATCACTCCCCCTTTGGAGCTCGGCCCTGAGGCTGGGTCCTGCCAAGGTAGCACCCTGTGACGTGCCTCACGATCCCCTCGGCGGTACCTGCTCAGCGGTGCCACAGTAGGTGCATGGAGACGCGCACGGCCACGACCACGGCCGACTTCGAGACCGCCGCCACGCTGCAGGTCTCCTTCAACACCGAGTACGACTACCCCGCCCCGCCCGCCGAGGAGCTCGCCCTCCACCTGGGCCGGCTGGTCGAGGGCTGCGACACCACGGTGATGCTGATCGGTGACCCCACCACCGGCGAGGCCTTCGGTCACGGCATCACCCGGTTCCGCCTGCAGACGACCGCCGACGAGCTCGAGGCCTACCTCGCCGAGCTGTACGTCGTCCCCTCCCGCCGTGGGCAGGGACTCGGCACGATCCTGCTGCAGGCGATCATCGACGAGGCGAAGGCTCGCGGAGCGACGTACATGGACCTGGGGACGAGCGAGGACGACACCTCCGCCCGCGCGCTGTACGAGAAGTTCGGCTTCGACAACCACGAGGGCCGTGGCTCCGGGGCGCGGGCGCTCTACTACGAGAAGGAGCTGTAGAGCTCTTACCTGGTCTGGGAGGGCTGAGGATCAGGACGAAGCGCTTCGATGCGGGGTGTCGTAGGACAGTCCGCGAGCGATCACGTGGACGAGGATCGCGAGGATCAGGACCCCGGCGCAGACCAGCGCCACGATCGCCACCGGAGTGCTCTGCGACAGCTGGAGCTGGCGCAGGCCGATCGCGACCAGCGCCCAGGCGCAGGAGATCAGCAGCTCTCGCAGGTTGCGCCTGAGCAGAAGGGCCAGCAGCGCGACGGTGAGCGCCGCGATCACGATGATCGTGGCCAGCGGGCCGACGGTCACACTCTGCGAGTCGAGGTAGGTCGCGATGTTGACGATGCTCGCCGCGGTCACCCACCCGGTGTAGAGCATCAGCGGCAGCCAGACCATGAGGAAGTCCTTGGTCGATGGCCGGGTCGTGCCGACCCCGAGGCGCCACAGCGCGGCGTAGAGGGATGCGGTGAGCGTCAGCAGGACGACGACGGAGAAGCCGATCCATTCCTTCACGAAGACATAGGTCCACAGCCCGTTGCAGATGCTGGCGACGATGAAGAGCGGCCCGAGCCGCTGCGGGACGTCGTTGTCGTCGCGCGGATCACGAAGATCCCGTGCCTGGTAGACCGCGAAGACGATCAGCAGCAGGTAGATGAGCGTCCAGATGGAGAACGCATAGCCGGCCGGCGTCAGATAGGTGGCGTACGCGTCCGAGATGTCGCCGATCGCCGGCAGATCGAGAATCTGAGCACCGGTGAGGACGTTGGCCACCAGAGCAAAGAGGAGGGCGATGACATTGCCGAGCTGCCATGTTCTCTTCACGCTCTCGACCGTAGCAAAGGCGGTCGTTTCTCGACCGTTGACGAACTGAGTGTCTGCTGTGTCCTTCAGCGCTCTTCGTGGATCCGTCCGGTGGTGGTGGCGAGGCGCTCGCCGGAGCCGCCCCAGCGGCCGGCGACGATCTCGGCGGCGATCGAGATGGCGGTCTCCTCCGGCGTACGGGCGCCGAGGTCGAGGCCGATCGGGCTGCTCAGGCGGGCGATCTCCTCGTCGCTGAGGCCCGCTTCGCGGAGCCGGGCGAGGCGGTCGTCGTGGGTGCGACGGGAGCCCATCGCGCCGACGTAGGCGATGTCGGGGAGGCGAAGGGCGACCTCGAGGAGAGGTACGTCGAACTTCGGGTCGTGGGTGAGCACGGCGATGACGGTGCGCTGGTCGATGCGGCCCGCCTCCACCTCCTGGGTCAGGAAGCGGTGGGGCCAGTCGACGACGACCTCGTCGGCCTCGGGGAAGCGCGAGTTGGTGGCGAAGACCGGGCGGGCGTCGCAGACGGTGACGTGATAGCCGAGGAATGCGCCGACCCTGGCCACCGCGGCGGCGAAGTCGATCGCGCCGAAGACGAGCATCCGCGGCTTGGGGGCGAAGGACCAGACGAAGACCCGCATCCCCTCGCCACGGCGCTCGCCGTCGATGCCGTAGGAGAGCGTCTGGTTGGTGCCGTGGGCCAGGAGCCCGAGCGCGTCGTCGTGGACGGCGTCGTCCATCCGTGCGCTCCCCAGGGAGCCCTTGACCCCTTCGGGACGGATCAGGACGCGGCGCCCGAGCACCTCGGGATCGGGGTGCTCGATGACGGTCGCGAGAGCGACCGGACTCCCGCTGCGTACGTCCTCGGCGAGCTCGCCGAGCTCCGGGAAGGTCTCTTTCGACACCTTCTCCACGAAGACGTCGAGGATGCCTCCGCAGGTCAGCCCGACCGAGAAGGCGTCGTCGTCGGAGACGCCGTAGCGGTGGAGCTCGGGGGTGCCGGTCTGAGCGACCTCGCGAGCGACCTCGTAGACGGCACCCTCGACGCAGCCGCCGGAGACCGAGCCGACCGCGGTCTCGTCGGGGCCGACGAGCATCGAGGCCCCCGGCGGCCGGGGCGCCGACTGGAACGTCGCCACCACCGTGGCCACCGCCACGGTCTCGCCGGCGTCCCACCACTTCATCAGATCGTCGAGTACGTCACGCACGCGCGATCACCTCCACCAGATCCTCGTACGTCGCCAGCGAATGCCCGGCGACGAAGTCGTCCACGTGCGGCAGCACCGCGACGATGCCTCGCTGCAGCGGCTCATATCCAACCTTGCCACGGTGTGGGTTGACCCACACCACCCGATGGGCGAGGCGGTGCAGCCTCGCCGTCTGCTCCTCGAGGAGCGCGGTGTCGCCGCGCTCCCAGCCGTCGCTCGCAATGACCACCACTGCTCCCCGGGCGAGACCGAGGTGTCGTCGCAGGAACGCCTGCAGGTCGTCGCCGAGGCGAGTCCCGCCCGACCAGTCGGGCACCGTCTCCCCGGCCGCGACGAGCGCACGGTCGGGGTCGCGGTGGCGCATCGCACGGGTGATGTCGGTGAGCCGGGTGCCCATCGTGAACACCCCGTTCGCCCGCCCCGTCGAGCCCACCCGATGGGCGACCCGTAGCAGCACGTCGGCGTAGGAGCTCATCGACCCGGACACGTCGATCAGCCACACGACGCGGCGCGGCCGCTCGCCCCGTCTGCGGTAGTGGATCCCGGCGGGCTCGCCGAGGTGTCGCAGGCTGGCCCGCAGAGTGCGGTGGGCGTCCACCCGTCCTCGCCGCCAGGGGTCCTGCCGTGGCGTCCTCCGTCGCGGTGCCCGCGGACGGAGCCGGGCGATCAGGGCCGCCACGCGCTCCTGCTCGGCCGGGTCGAGGTCGGCGACGTCGCGGTGCCGCAGGGTCTCCAGCTCGCTGGCCTGCGCCCTGATGACGTCGCCTTCCCCCTCCCCCGTGCCGTCGCCGTCCTGCGGCTCGGTCTCCGGGAGCGTCGAGGTGACCGAGGCCGTGGGCGGCGGCCCCTGCGGCATCGGCAGCGTCGCCGCCGTCCCGAACCAGGCCTCGAAGACCTGGTCGTAGCGGCGCAGATCGTCGGGGCCGGCGCACAGCGTCGCCCGCCCGGCGGCATAGGTCCCGACCGGGTCACCGGCGCCGACGATCGCGGTTGCTTGCAGGAAGCCGTGGGCGCGATCCTGGGTCACCGGCACCCCGGCCGCCCGGAGGGCTCGGGTGAAGGCGAGGAAGGTCTCCGTCACGCCAGCAGCCGATCCAGGGCCGCCCGGACGCGGTCGGCGTCCTCGCGGTGCTTGACGAGCGCGCCGAGCGTGGCGGCGGCACTCTCCAGGTTCATCTCGGTCGTGCCGAGGTGGTGCAGGGCGCGTGCCCAGTCGAGGGTCTCGGCGACACCCGGGGGCTTGAGCAGCGCGGTCGCGCCGCCCTCGGCCGAGCGCAGCTGCTGGACCACCGTGACCACCTGGCGGGCGAGCTCGTCGGCCACCTCGGGGGCTCGGCTGCGTACGATCTCGATCTCGCGGTCCAGCCCCGGGTGGTCGATCCAGTGGTAGAGGCAGCGGCGCTTGAGGGCGTCGTGGAGCTCGCGGGTGCGGTTGGAGGTGAGCACGACGATCGGCGGGACCGTGGCAGCGACCGTCCCGAACTCCGGGATCGTCACCCGGTAGGTCGACAGCACCTCCAGCAGGAACGCCTCGAACTCGTCGTCGGCCCGGTCGATCTCGTCGACGAGCAGCACCGACGGAGCCTGGCGCAGCGCGGCCAGCACCGGGCGGGCGAGCAGGAACCGCTCGTCGTAGAGGGACTTCTCGGCCTCCTCCACCTCGCCCGCACCACCGGCCGCCTCCAGGGCTCGCAGGTGCAGGATCTGGCGGGCGAAGTCCCAGTCGTAGAGCGCCTGGGTGGCGTCGATGCCCTCGTAGCACTGCAGTCGTACGAGCGGCAGGTCGAGCGCCTCGGCGACCGCCTCCGCGAGCGCGGTCTTCCCGGTCCCCGGCTCGCCCTCGAGCAGCAGCGGCCGCTGCATCCGCAGCCCGAGGAAGGTGACTGTCGCCAGCTCCGGATCGGCCAGGTATCCGGTCGCCGCCAGACGGTCGGCGATCTCCCGGGGCGTCAGGTCCATGACCTGAGCGTAGAACGCGAAGCGTTGGCAGAGGGTTGGACAACCTCCAACGAGGGTATGAACGAGGGCTCGCTTCAGCGGCTGTCGACGTCACGGCCGCCGGCGAGGTCACCGCACTCGACCACGTGGACGTCATGGGTCTTCAGATAGCCCCGAGCACCGTGGTCGCCGACGGCCGCCTCGACGACCCCCTCCCAGTGGTCGCGGCCGATCAGCACCGGGTGCCCTGGCACCCCGTCGTACGCAGCACGGGCCAGCCAGCTCTGACCGGTGGTCGGGCCCGTCGAGCGGTGTGTCGAGCGTGTCGAGATGACCACGCGGCGCACCACATCGGCCCCGACATCCGGGAGATCGACCAGATGGACCACGGCGGCATCGACGTCGGTGCCGAGCGCCTGCAGGCCGGCCCGCAGCGAGGCTCCCATCCCGGCGTCCCAGTCCTCGGCGACGACGACCTGCTGCCCGGCCGGCAGCCGGTCCCGAGCCTCGTCGGCCGCTGCCCCGAGCACGACCAGCACCTCGTCGCAGCCGCCGTCAGCCAGCACGCCGATCGACCGGACCAGCCAGTCGTCGACGAGAGCCTTGGGCATGCCCATCCGCCGCCCGGCGCCTGCGGCCAGGAGCAGGCCGGCGATCACGGTCACTTGAACGCGTCGGTGTAGAGCTTCTGCAGCTTCGGGGTCTTGGCGTCGCTGTAGCCGCAGCCGATCACCTTGGCATCGCCCTTGGCCGCGACCAGATAGGTCTTGCCCTTCTCGAACTCGGGCATCGGGATCGTGCTCGGCGCCGGCAGGACCACCCGGACGGTGTCGGTGCCGCCGAATCCGTCGGCGTACATCCAGGTCTTCACCCGCAGCACGGCCTCGCCCTCGTCCACACTCTCCGCGGTGCCCTCGAAAGCCAGCGCGGCGTTCTGGGAGAGCCACTTGGAGGTCGGCGGGATGCAGCGAGCAGCATCGGCGACGACGGTCAGCTCGGTCGCACCGGCCCCGCCCCCGGCCGGTGTGGAGGCCGGCGGGGACGCCGTCTCGGTGACCGTGGCGGTCGGCGACGGCGGCGCGGCCTCGGGGTCCTCGGCGGAGTCGTCGGAGCCGAGAAGCCCGAAGGAGGCGACGACGGCCACGAGCACGACCGCGGCGGCACCGACAGCCGCCACCCAGCGCCACGGTGACCGTGGCCGCTGCGTCCCGGCGTTAGTTCCGGCGTCCAAGCTCATGCCGCCGCCTCCGTGGGACAAGGCCGAGAGTACGGACGCGGCGTCCCGAGGCTTGTGGCCGCTCGCTTGCGCTCGCTCATGCCAACATCATGCCTCATCGCTGGGTGCCGTCCGGGGACCCTGGTGACTCAGCCGGACAGACACACGCAGGCGGGGCCTGGCCTCGTAGAGCCCTGACCCCGCCCGCCGCTGCAGAACTTCACCCGGACACTTCCTTGGGCTTCAAGCCCCCCAGATCCAGACGCTTCCCCGCAGTCGGCCACTGTGTGGAGCACCCATGCTGCGTTACCGAGCTGTTGTCGAGACAGTGTCGAAAGTCCCCACCTGGATGGACCTCTTGTCCCATCTTTCTCGACGCCGGTCAGGTCATCCCAGATGACGGTCCAGGAAGTCGACCACCCGCCGGATCGAGAGGTCCCACTGCGGCCCGAAGGCGTGCTGCTCTCCCTGGTAGACCCACAACCGTTGTCGTACGCCGGCGGTCTCGAGCAGGTCCCGCGTCGTGTAGGCCCATCTGATCGGGCAGGACTCGTCGTTCGTCCCATGGTGCATCTGGAGCGGGACCTCGATGCGGTCGAAGTACGTCCTCGCCGACAGCCCCTCCCAGAACTCGGGCTCCGTCTCGGGATCACCGTGCTGCCGATAGAGCCGGGCCACCTCCTCCGGCCGCGACGGCACCGCCCACCGGTTGATGTTGTCGACGATGTCCGAGGAGACCGACGCGTACGTCACCCCGGCCCGCACCAGGTCCGGCCGGGCCACGAGCGCGTTCATCACCACCGCACCGCCCATGGACCGGCCCAGCAGCGCGGTGCGGTCGGGGTCGACGTACGGAAGTCGCTTCATCGCCTGGACGGCATTGATCGTGTCGCGGGTGTAGCCGAGGCGGCTCTCGTCCTCCTCGGTGCCCTCGGGGATGGGAGACGAACCGGCATGCCCCCGGTAGTCGGTGTGCAGGACGACATAGCCCTCCCGCGCCAGCCGGTCCTGCTCCCGTCTGAGGCCTTGTCCGGTGACGTAGATGTCGGTGTCGATGTGCCCGTGCGCGAAGACGACACCCGGGAACGGCCCGGCGCCCCGCGGCCGGAAGAGCACGCCGGTGATCGTCAGCCGCCCGCTCGGGTAGCTGACCTCGAAGCGCCGGTAGGCATCCGTGCTCCCCGACTCCCGCAGCACCTTCACCTCGCCGCCCGGGAACTCCTCGCGCATCAGCTGCGGCAGGGAGCCTTTGTCGGTCACCGCCGGCAGCGTCTCCGACGGACTCGGGGAGGGTGCGGCCGACGAGGCCGAAGCCGAGGGCTCCGCTGTCCGCGACGGCGGCGCGGCGGCCGGCTCACCGCCGCATCCGGCGAGAAGCACGGCCGATATCACCAGCGCCGACGCCGCCTTCGGGCCCATGCCGTCGAGCGTAGCCGGGTGGCCCTGGGGCCGGGGGGGTGTTCGTTCATCAAGGTATGCAGCCGAAGGGTCGCCTCCCCTGAGGAACTCCGCCAGGGAAGCGGTACTTTCCCTGCATACCTTGACGAAGATCCCCCGCCGAAAACGCAAGCAGGGCCCCTCCCGACGGAGGGGCCCTGCTGCTTGGTGGAGCTAGCGAGACGGACTCAGAAGCCCATGCCGCCCATGTCACCCATGCCACCGGTCGGGTCGCCACCAGCGGCGGCCTTCTCCGGCTTGTCGGCCACGACGGCCTCGGTGGTGAGGAACAGCGCGGCGATCGACGCGGCGTTCTGCAGCGCCGAGCGGGTCACCTTGGCCGGGTCGATGATGCCGGCCTGGAGCAGGTCGACGTACTCGCCCGTGGCGGCGTTGAGGCCGTGGCCCTGCGGGAGGCCGGCGACCTTCTCCGCCACGACGCCGCCCTCGAGGCCGGCGTTGACGGCGATCTGCTTCAGCGGCGCCGAGATGGCGGCCTTGACGATCGAGGCACCGGTGGCCTCGTCGCCCTCGAGCTCGAGCTTCTCGAACGCGGTGGTGGCGGCCTGGATCAGCGCGACGCCACCGCCGGCGAGGATGCCCTCCTCGACCGCAGCCTTCGCGTTGCGGACGGCGTCCTCGATGCGGTGCTTGCGCTCCTTGAGCTCGACCTCGGTGGCCGCGCCGACCTTGATGACGGCCACGCCGCCGGCCAGCTTGGCGAGGCGCTCCTGCAGCTTCTCGCGGTCGTAGTCGGAGTCCGACTTCTCGATCTCGGCGCGGATCTGGTTGACCCGGCCCTCGATCTGACCCTGGTCGCCCGAACCCTCGACGATGGTGGTCTCGTCCTTGGTGATGACGACCTTGCGGGCCTGGCCGAGCAGCTCGATGCCGGCGGTCTCCAGGGAGAGGCCGACCTCCTCGGAGATGACCTGGCCACCGGTGAGGATGGCGATGTCCTGCAGCATGGCCTTGCGGCGGTCACCGAAGCCCGGAGCCTTGACGGCGACGGACTTGAAGGTGCCCTTGATCTTGTTGACGACCAGCGTGGACAGAGCCTCGCCGTCGACGTCCTCGGCCAGGATGACCAGCGGCTTGCCGGTCTGCATGACCTTCTCCAGGACCGGGATCAGGTCCTTGACGCTGGAGATCTTCGAGTTGACGATCAGGATGTACGGGTCGTCGAGGACGGTCTCCATACGCTCCGGGTCGGTCACGAAGTAGGCCGAGATGTAGCCCTTGTCGAAGCGCATACCCTCGGTCAGCTCGAGGTCGAGCCCGAAGGTGTTCGACTCCTCGACGGTGATGACGCCTTCCTTGCCGACCTTGTCCATCGCCTCGGCGATGATCTCGCCGACGGTGGTGTCAGCAGCGGAGATCGAGGCGGTAGCAGCGATCTGCTCCTTGGTCTCGATGTCCTTGGCCTGCGCGAGCAGCTGCTCGGAGACGGCGTCGACGGCCGCCTCGATGCCGCGCTTCAGGCCGGCCGGGTTGGCACCCGCGGCGACGTTGCGCAGGCCCTCGCGGACCAGCGCCTGGGCGAGAACGGTCGCGGTCGTCGTGCCGTCACCGGCGACGTCGTCGGTCTTCTTCGCGACCTCCTTGACCAGCTCGGCACCGATCTTCTCGTAGGGGTCCTCGAGCTCGATCTCCTTGGCGATGGAAACACCATCGTTGGTGATCGTGGGGGCACCCCACTTCTTCTCGAGAACGACGTTGCGGCCCTTGGGACCGAGGGTGACCTTGACGGCGTCGGCGAGGGTGTTGAGACCCTTCTCCAGACCCCGACGGGCCTCCTCGTTGAAAGCGATGAGCTTCGGCATTGCTCCTGCGATCCTTCACTTGGGAAGTTCGTTGGATCCGGTCCGATGGGTTGCCCGCGACGGACGACGCCACTCCCGGCAGAACCCTTCCCTGCCGCTCGCGACGCCTCAACGTCACCGGTCCGGTTGTTGTCACTCTCATGGTAAGAGTGCCAGCCTCATGTTTAGCACTCGACCCCTGCGAGTGCAAGCGACGACGGGTGTCGGTCATGCCGCTCGCAACGCCTCGGTCGGCGAGAGCCGCGCGGCTCTCGCGGCCGGGTAGACGCCCGCCAGGATGCCGATGAGGAGCGCCGCGACCAGGCCGTACCCCACCGACTCCGGTGGCATCGCGAAGGTGATCGCCTTCCACCGGGCGTATCCGAAGGTGACCACGGCCCCGGCCATCACCCCCAGCACCCCGCCGGCCAGCGAGAGCAGCACCGCCTCGACCAGGAACTGCGTACGGATGTGGCGTCCGGTGGCCCCCAGTGCCCGGCGCAGACCTATCTCGCGGCGCCGTTCGAGCACCGACATCACCATCACGTTGGCGGTGCCGACCGCGCCGACCAGCAGCGCGACCGCGCCCAGGCCCAGGAAGAGCGAGGTGAAGGCGTCCTCGGCCGCCGCCTTGGCGGCGATCACGTCGGAGGGACGCGAGACGTCGACGTTCTCGGGCGCCTCGGGATTGACCTGGGCAGCGAGTACGCCGCTGACCGCGTCCACCGCGTCCGGGACCGTGCGCACGTAGAGCAGCGAAGGGTCCAGCTCGTCGTCGAGATAGGCCTCCGCGGCGTCGTAGCCGACGAGGGCCGCCCGGTCCAGGTCCGGGGAGAGCGGCAGCGGCTCCATGATGCCGACGACCTGCCAGGCCCGCCCATCCATCCAGACCGAGACGCCGCTGCCGACCGAGGTGATCCCGAGACGCTCCGCGGCGACCGATCCCAGCACCACGACCGGGAAGTCGTCGACCGCCGCATCGAGGAACCGGCCTGTGGCCATCTCGCCCGCCAGGGTGTCGAGAGTGCCCGGGGTGGCGGCCTTCGCCGAGAGTCCGTTGGTGCGGTAGGGGTCGGCCAACGAGCTGCGCAGCGGAACGGCCGACAGGTCGGTGACCTGGGCGACGTCCTCCACGGGCTCGATGTTGCGCGCCTGGGTGGCCGCGGTCCGGGGCATCGCGGTGTCACCGCCCATCCCGAACCCCTCCCCTGCCTTGGCCTCCAGCAGGTTGGTCCCCAGCGAGTCCAGCTGCTCCAGCAGGTCTGCCTGGGAGGAGCGGGAGATGCCGAGCACGGCCACGACGGTCGCCACGCCGATCGCGATGCCGAAGGCGGAGAGCAGGCTGCGCAGCTTGCGCGCTCGCAGCGCCCTTCCTCCGGCGCGGGCCTGGTCGGCGATCGAGACCCGGGACGGTTCCACCCGCGTACGCCAGCGGCTCATGCCGCCACCACCTGGGAGTCGTGCGTGATCAGGCCGTCCCGGATCTCGACCTGACGGGCCATCCGGGCGGCGACCTCGTGCTCGTGGGTGATCACCACGATCGTGGTGCCGTCGCGGTGCAGCTCGTCGAAGAGGTTGAGCACCTCCTCGCCGGAGTGGCTGTCCAGGTTGCCGGTGGGCTCGTCGGCGAAGACGATGGCCGGCCGGTTGAGCAGCGCCCGCGCGACCGCCACCCGCTGTCGCTCACCACCGGAGAGGATCCGCGGGTCGTGGTCGAGCCGATGGCCGAGGCCCACCCGCTCCAGGACCTCGCGGGCCCGGCGGATGCGCTCGGGGCGGCGTACGCCGCTGTAGAGGAGGCCCTGGGCGACGTTCTCGGTCGCGGACAGACCGTCGATGAGGTGGAAGCTCTGGAAGACGAAGCCGACACGGTGCGAGCGCAGCCCGGCCAGCTCGTCCTCGGACAGCTCGGTGGTGTCGTACCCGTCGATCACCACCGCTCCGCTCGTGGGTCGCTCCAGGGTGCCGACGATGTGCAGCAGGGTCGACTTCCCCGAGCCCGAGGGGCCGACGATGGCGACCTGCTCCCCGGCGGCGACCTGCAGGTTCACACCATGGAGGACCTCCAGGTCACCGTAGCTCTTGCGTACGTCCCGCATCTCCAGGACGCTGGTGCGCTCACTCATCGGGCACCGCCACGGTGTCGCCCTCGGCCAGTCCCGCGGTGATCTCGACGTAGCCGTCGGCGTAGAGCCCGACCTCGACGCCGGTGAGCGTCTCGGTGTCGCCGGTGACCAGCTGGACACCGAACCCGCCCTCGGCCAGAGCGACCAGGGCCGTCACCGGCACCGTGAGGACGTTCTTCTTCGTCTCGCTGGTCAGGTCGACCGACACGGTGGCCAGGCTCATCCCCTCGGCGAGCTTCGGATCATCGAGGGTGAGGGTGATCGGGATGACCGAGGTCGTCTCGCCCTCGTTGCCCGTCGACTGCTCCAGGGCGCCGACCGAGGTGATCTTCGCCTTCGCCTCCTTGCCGCTGGGCAGGGTCACCGTCGCCGTGGCGCCGACCTTGGCGAGTGCCTCGGAGTCGGGGTCGAGACCGACCGCGACGACCTGGTCGGTGCTGGCGGCCTGGTAGAGCCCGGCGCCGCCACCCGGCCCGACCTGCTGGCCGAGCGTCGCCTGGTGCGCCCCGATCCGGATCTTCCCCGGGGTGATCACGAAGTCGGCCGGGTCGGCCGTACCGGTCTCCTCCAGGCCGTGGTCGGACTGGAAGTCGTAGAGGGCCGACTGCGTCGACTCGGTGAAGTCCTGGTCGACGGTGCCGGGGTCGTAGCCCATCTCCTTCAGGTTGCGCTCCAGGAGGCGTACGTCCTTGGCGTCCTCGGAGCCCAGGTCGAGCGGGCGCCACATCGGGGTGGAGCCGGTGAGCAGGATGACCGGCACGTCGTCCACCCGGTACGCCACGTCGCCCTGTTTCAGCACGCTGCCCTCCTCGGGCAGCTCGGTGAGCGTGCCCTGGGCGGAGCTGACGACGTCGAAGGAGTCGTCGTACTCCAGGGTGCCGCTGACCTGCTCGGTGTCGGCGAGGGTGCGCCGCTCGACGGTCGCGGTGCTCCCCGACGGCGCCTCCTCCGCGGCGCCTTCGGCCGGGCTGAGGAAGCGGGTGTAGCCCGCGAAGCCGGCCACGCCGAGCCCGGCGACCAGCAGCAGCACGGCGGTGCCGGCCAGCACGGTCCGGCCCCGGCGACGGGGTGCGACGGCGCTCACTGGGGACCGCCCTTCCGCATCTCGTCCATGCCCGACTCCTCGGCACACTTCTTCTGGGCAGCCTGCACCTTCGGGTCCTCGGGATCGATGCCCTCGGGCATCCGCATCATCACGCCGCCACCGCTGAAGTCCGGGTCGGGCACGTCCACGCCGTTCTCCCGCATGCAGGCCGCGAACTCGAGCACCCGGTCCTGCATCTCCTGGACCTGCTCGGGGTCGCGCTGACCTCCGATACCGCCCTCGGGGCGCTTGTCCTCACATGCCTTCATCGCCTTGTCACGGACCTCGGGGTCGGGCATCCCGCCTTTGCCGCCCTGCCCCTGGATCCGCACGCCGCCGTCCTCGGTGAACTCCGGGTCGGGCATGTCCACGCCGTTCTCGCGCATACAGGCCGCGAAGTCGAGCCACTGCTGCTCGACGTCCTCGGCGTCGGCCGAGGGGCTCGCCGAGCTGTCGGCCTCCTGGTCGCTGAGGGTGGCCACGCCACCGTCGTCGGCGCCGCCGCCGCACGCAGCCAGCGTGATCGCCAACAACGCGGCACCGATCGCCACGGTCGTCCGTCGCATCTGG
Source organism: Nocardioides sp. CCNWLW239 (assembly GCF_037137035.1). NCBI lineage: Bacteria > Bacillati > Actinomycetota > Actinomycetes > Propionibacteriales > Nocardioidaceae > Nocardioides > Nocardioides sp. CCNWLW239. Next base: position 479,559 of record NZ_JBBBNW010000001.1, read on the forward strand.
TCCTCCTGGTCGTCTCGTCCGTCCTTCGGGTGACGCCGACGCTAGGAGCCCGCTTTGTGAGTCTTCGCTGGGCAACCTGAGAGGTCCGTGAAGAGACTCGGAGAGGTCAGCGACGCTCGGAGAACCGGATGCCGACCTCGCTCCCGCCGCCCTCGCGGGCACGGAAGAACGGCGTGCCGCCGTGGCGCGCGGAGACCTCGGCGACGATCGCCAGCCCCAGGCCCGAACCGGGCAGCTCGCGGTCCGTCTCGGCGCGCCAGAAGCGTTCGAAGGCCAGCGCTGCCTCGGCGTCGGAGAGGCCGGGGCCGCGATCGGCGGCGTACAGCTCCTCGTCGCGAACCACGACCGAGACCGGCCCGTCGGAGAACTTCAGCGCGTTGTCGAGAAGGTTGACCACCGCCCGCTCCAGGGCCGCCGGGTCGCCGGTGATCCGGTGCGGCTCGAGGTCGAGGTCGAAACGGCGCGCCGGGTCACGGCGCTGGGCACGCTCGACGGCTCGCAGCACGACCTCGTCGACCTGGACCGGACCGGGCGCGACGTCGGTGTCGCCGTTGCCCCGGGCCATGTGGCTCAGCTCGGTGACCAGGTCGGCCAGCTCCTCGACCTGGCCCAGCACCGCCTGCGCCACCCTGCGTCTCTGCTCGGGAGGCAGCGGCCGACCGCTGTCGTCGAGCCGCATCAGCCACTCCACGTTGGTGCGCAGGCTCGTCACCGGCGTACGCAGCTCGTGACCGGCGTCGGCCACCAGCTGCTGCTGGCGCCGCCGGGACCCGGCCAGCCGGGTCATCATCGCGTGGAACGCGACGCTCAGCCTGGACACCTCGTCGCGGGAACCCTCGGCGTGCTCGACGTCGAGCGGTACGTCGAGGTCGTCGGTCGCGGCGACGTACTCGGCGGCCGCCGTCAGCCGCTCGATCGGGCCCACCAGAAAGCGGGCCAGCAGCATGCCGGCGAACGCCGCCAACAGCACCCCGAGCAGGCTGGCCAGACCGAGCAGCCCGGCCAGGCTGCGCAGGGTCGCATCGACCTCCTCCAGCGAGCGCACCGACTGGGCGGCCAGCCCCGGCTCGACCGCCTTGGTCAGCACCCTGACCCGGGTGCCCTCGTCGGTGGTGGTGTCGCGGACGACCTCGCCGTGACCGGACTCCGCGACCGCCCGCTCCTCGGCGTCGGGCTCGACCAGCCGCTCCTGCTCCCCCAGCAGGCAGACCGATCCGTCAGCCCTGAGCAGCTGCACCTTCGGCACCGGCGCGTCCTGCGCGGCCAGCTCCGGCGGCAGCACCGGTGGGTCCTCGCACATCCGCTCGGTCAGGCCCTCGCTGAACGCCGTGACCCGCTTCCCGTCCTCGTCGATCGCGCCACGGATCACCAGCCGGTCCCCGAGCGAGCTGTCGATCTGGCGCAGCAGGGTGGCCCGAGTCGCAGTCCACGCGAAGACGCTGGCCAGCACGATCGCCAGGGCCACCACCACGGCCGACAGCAGCGCGATCCGGGCCCGGATCGGCCAACGCCTCACGACGGCTCCTTCAAGACGTAGCCGACACCGCGTACGTTGTGGATCAGGCGCGGCCCGCCGCCCGACTCGGTCTTGCGGCGCAGGCACCCGACGAAGACGTCGAGCGTGTTGGAGCCGGAGTCGAAGTCCAGCCCCCAGACCTCGCGGAGGATGGTGTCGCGGGAGAGCACGCGACGCGGGTTCTGCAGGAAGAGCTCGAGCAGGTCGTACTCGGTGCGGGTCAGGTCCACGCGGCGCTCGTCCACGGTCACCTCACGCAGGGCGGGTTCGGCGACGATGCCGGCGAAGCGGAGCCGCCCGCTCCCGACCCCGGCCCGACGGCGCAGCAGCGCTCGCATCCTGGCGAGCAGCTCCTCGAGGGCGAACGGCTTGACCAGGTAGTCGTCGGCGCCCGCGTCGAGCCCGGTGACCCGCTCCTCGGTGCCGTCGCGGGCGGTGAGCAGGAGGATCGGTACGTCGAGGTGCCGCGAGCGCACCCGCCGGCACACCTCCAGGCCGTCGATGTGAGGCAGCCCGATGTCGAGGATCATCAGGTCGGGTACGTCCTCGGAGAGACGCCCGAGCGCCTCGCCCCCGTCCGCGGCGGTGGTCACGGCGTACCCCTCGAAGGCGAGCCCGCCCTTCAGGCTCGTGCGCACGTCCGGCTCGTCGTCGACGAGCAGCACCCGGACAGGATCGGCTGAGGTCGTGGTCACGCGATTCAGGATCGCTCGGGATCCTGAGAGGACATGAAAGCCGCAGCTCCCCAGGGCTTGGTCGCAGGGGCCAGGGTCAGAGAGATTTCGCGAGCTCGGCGAACTCGAGGTCGTCGCGCAGCGGCAGACCGAAGCGCTCGTCGCCGTAGGGGAACGGCTCGAAGCGTCCGGTGCGCCGGAACCCTCGCCTCTCGTAGAACGCGATCAGGTCCTCGCGCTGGCGGATCACCGTCATCCGGATCTCGTCCGCTCCCCACGCCCGTGCGATCCGCTCGGCCTCAGCCATCACGGCCTTGCCGACCCCGCCGCCCTGCAGCACCGGCGAGACCGAGAACATCCCGAAGTAGACGTACGTCTCGCGCTTCTGCAGCTGGCAGCAGGCGACGATCTCGCCCGGCCGTTCGGCGGACTCGGCGACCAGGAGCCGGGAGCCCGGAGCGGTGATCACCTCTCCCACGCCCTCGGGGTCGGTGCGCTGGCCGGCGAGCAGGTCGGCCTCGGTGGTCCAGCCTGCCCGGGAGGCGTCGCCGCGGTAGGCCGACTCGATCAGCGGGACCAGGACATCGACGTCGGACAGGGTCGCATCACGGAAGGTCAGCTCGAGCACGTCGTCGAGGATAACCGGCTGTTCAGGCAGGCAACTCCGGCAGCGCCGTCCGCCGCAGCCACGCGTCGAAGGGCGAGGTCAGGTCGCGGCCGCAGACCTCGGCCACGAGCGCCTCGAAGTCGGCGGTGGTGGCCGAGCCGCCGCTGTGCCGGGACACCCAGGTACGCAGGATCCGGAAGAACGCCTCGTCCCCGACCGTACGCCGCAGCGCGTGCAGGGTGAGCGCTCCGCGCTTGTAGACGCGGTCGTCGAACATGTCCTCGGGACCCGGGTCGGCCAGCACCAGGTCCTGCGGCAGCCCGGCCAGCCGGCGGTGGTGATGACGGGCGTGCTCTCCGCACGCACGACCTCCGGAGGCCTCCGACCAGAGCCACTCGCTGTAGCAGGCGAAACCCTCGTGCAGCCAGATGTCGCGCCACTCGCGCAGGGTCACCGCGTTGCCGAACCACTGGTGGGCGAGCTCGTGGGCCACGAGGCGTACCTCCGCCCACTCCCCGGTGAGGTGGTTGCGCCCGAAGGTCGACAGCGACTGCGACTCGAGCGGGATCTCGAGCTCGTCGTCGGTGACCACGACGGAGTAGGAGGCGAAGGGGTAGGGCCCGAAGACCGAGGTGAAGTAGGCCATCATCTCCCGCTGCCGACCGAAGGAGGCCTCGAACCCGGCGGTGGCGTCGACCGGGTACGCAGCCCGGATCGGCACCCGCCCACCCGGTCCTTCGCTCACCGGGATGTCGGCGACCCGGTAGCGGCCGATCTGCACCGTGGCCAAGTAGGTCGCCATCGGCTCGCCCTGCAAGTAGCGCCAGGTCTCCGCACTGCCGCGGCGTACGTGGGAGGTCAGCTCGCCGTTGGCGACGACCGTGTAGCCGGGCGCGGTGGTCACGCCGATCGTATAGCGGGCCTTGTCCGAGGGGCGGTCGTTGCAGGGGAACCAGGTCGGCGCACCATGGGGCTGACCTGCGACGATGACACCGTCCTCCAGCTCCTCCCAGCCGGCGTCGCCGTGGTGCGGCGCCACCAGCGGCCGCGGCTTGCCCGCGTAGCGGACCGAGATCACGAACTCCTCGCCGACCGCGATCCGCGAGCGGAGGTTCAGCACCAGCCGGTGGTCACGGTGACCCCATCTGGCCGGTGGACGTCCGTCGATCGTCACCTTCTGCACCCGCAGGTGGGCGAGGTCGAGGACGACCCGGTCGATGTCGGCGTCGGCGACCGCGCGGATCGTCGCCGTCCCCGCAAGCCGGTTGCCGACCAGGTCGTAGGTGAGGTCGAGGTCGTAGTGGGTCGCACTCCACGACGGATCCCCGTGACCCGAGAGATAGGGATCGGCGGTGGGGGGTTTCGGCACGGCGGTCATGCTAGGCCGTCCTGGTCCCAGGGACCGATCGGATTGCCGATCCACAGCGTCTTGTCCGGAAGGCTCTCTCCGCGCATCACCAGCGAGGCCGGCCCGACGACCGCATGCCGGCCGATCGTCGCCGCGGGCAGGATCACCGAGTTGGGCCCCAGGGTGGCTCCGCGCCGCAGGACCACCTCGTCGAGAGCCAGGACACGGTCGTGGAAGAGATGGGTCTGGACGACCGTCCCGGCGTTGACCGTGGCACCGTCGCCCAGATCGACCAGGTCGGTCTCGGGGAGCCAGTGGGTCTCGATCCACACGCCGCGACCGATCCTGGCGCCGAGCGCACGGAACCAGAGGTTGAGCACCGGAGTGCCGGACACCGCACCCGTGAACCACGGCGCCGCGAGCACCTCGACGAAGGTGTCGGCCAGCTCGTTGGCCCACACGAACCAGCTCCACAGCGGGTGCGACCCCGCCCGGATCCTGCCCACCAGCAGCCACTTCGCCGCCACGGTGAGGCCGGCCGCGACCGCCCCGGCCGCCGCCAGCACCGGCCCAGCCGCGAGACCCGCGACGAGCAGATCGGTGGCCGCCCAGATCCTGACGAGCGCATAGGCAGCGCCCGCATACAGCAGCACCGCGAGCGTCTGCGGCACCAGCCGGGCCAGCTCGACGAGCGCCCGGAAGACCCTGAGCCGGACCGGCGGATCATAGGTACGCCCCGAGTCGGCCTCACCGGCGGCGCGCCGCAGCGGCGCCGGCGGCGAACCGAGCCAGCTCTTCCCCTTCCGGGCACGCTTGCGGCGAGGGGCCGCGCTGAGCACCGCGACCAGCGACGCCTTCGGCACCTTGCGGCCGGGGGCAGCCATCCCGGAGTTGCCGACGAAGGCCCGTTTGCCGATCTTGACCCGCTCGACCCGCAGCCAGCCGCCGCCGAGCTCGTAGCCGCCGATCAGGGTGTCGTCGGCCAGGAAGCTCTGGTCGTTGACCTGGGTCAGGCCGGGGATCATCAGCACGGTCGACGCCTCGACATGACGCCCGATCTTCGCCCCCAGCGCCCGCAGCCACCACGGCGTCAGCGTCGAGGAGTAGAGCGGGAAGAGCCAGGTGCGCGCCTCGTCGAGCACCTGCATCGTCGACCAGACCGCGACGCCGGCCAGGCTGCGTACGGGATGTACGCCGGGGCGGATCGCCAGTCCGGCGAGCCGCACCACCACCCAGATCAGTGCGGCCAGCGCCACGAAGCCGGCCGCGACCGCGACCGGGCTCCAGGCGAGCAGCAGCCCGACATCGGCAGAGGAGGCGGGCACGCCGGCGAGGGCGACCCCGACGAGCATCCCGACACCGATGGCGACCGCGGGGAGCAGCGCGAGCACGGCCGACGCGATGCCGTAGAGCACCATCCAGACCTGGGCCCGTGCCTGCGGCGGCTGCCACGGCCCGCGCGCCTCCCGGGCGGCCCGGACCGCCGGCGAGCCCGACCAGAACTCGCCCGCCGGCACCGTGCCGAAGACCGCGGACCCGGGTCCGACCTCGGCGTCGTCGCCGACCCGGGCACCCGGCAGCAGCGTCGACCGTGCCCCGACCCGGGCGCGATCGCCCACCGACACCTCGCCCAGATGGAGCACGTCGCCCTCGATCCAGTGGCCGGAGAGGTCGACCTCCTGCTCGATCGAGCAACCCTTGCCGAGGGTGAGCATGCCGGTGACCGGCGGCAGGCTGTGCAGGTCGACGTTCTTGCCCATCCGCACGCCGAGCAGCCGGGCGTACCAGAGCATCCACGGCGCCCCCGCGAGCCCGTGCGCGCCGAGCTCGTCGACGGCATGCGTCGCCAGCCAGAGCCGGAGGTGGACCTTGCCACCGCGCGGGTGCTCCCCCGGAGAGATCCCGTGCAGGATAAGCCGGGCGACCCCGGCCGCGAGCAGCATCCGGCCCGGCGGGGTCAGGAAGGCGAGGACTGCGGGCACGAGGACCCACCAGCGAAGCGTTGGCAGCCAGGGCGCCCAGGGCTGGGCGAGGGTCGTCCCCAGCGCGATCCAGGTCAGCCAGCGGGGCGCCGCCAGGCAGCGCAGCAGGATCGTCGCGATCACCTGCGCGACCTGGGTCTTGAGACGAACCGCCGGCACCTCCCGCTCGGAGACCGCGGCCGAGCTGCCGAGCTCGTCGACGTACGCGGCCAACGCACCGAGCTTCGGCCGGTCGTAGACGTCGCCGAGCGCGACGTCCGGGAAACGCTCCCGGATCAGGCTCACGATCTGGGCAGCGGTGAGGCTGCCGCCGCCGAGGTCGAAGAAGTCGGCGCTCGGGCCGGTGATCTCGGCACCCAGGACGTCGTTCCACAGCCCGGCCAGCCAGGCCTCGGTGTCGCTGAGCCCCTCCCCCGTCCCGGCGGAGGCCAGCGGCCACGGCAGCGCGTCGCGGTCCACCTTCCCGCTGGTGCGGGTCGGGAGGCTGTCGACCACCGCCAGCCGCGGCACCAGGGCCGCGGGCATGTCGGCGCGCAGCCGGGCGACGGACCTGGCTTGGTCGAAGGTCTCGTCGACGGTGACATAGCCGACCAGCAGGCTGTTGCCGGCCGCGCTCTTCCGCACCGCGGCCGCAGCCCCGACGACACCGTCGAGCTGCAGCAGGGCGCTGTCGATCTCGCCGAGCTCGATCCGCCGGCCGCCGAGCTTGATCTGGTCGTCCGCACGGCCGCCGAAGAGCAGCCCGGCCGGGTCGTTCACGACCAGATCGCCGGAGCGGTAGGCCCGCGACCAGCCGAGGGTGGGCATCGGGGCGTACTTCTCGGCGTCCTTGGCCGCGTCCAGGTAGCGCGCCAGGCCGACGCCGCCGATGATCAGCTCGCCGGTCTCACCCTCGGGGACCGGGATGCCGGTGGCCGGATCGACGACAGCCAGGTCCCAGCCGTCGAGCGGGAGGCCGATGCGTACGGGCCCTTCGGCGGTCAGCTGTGCGCCGCACGCCACGACCGTGGCCTCGGTCGGGCCGTAGGTGTTCCACACCTCCCGGTCGGGCGTGACCAGGCGGGCCGCGAGCTCCGGCGGGATCGCCTCCCCGCCGGTGATCAGCAGCCGGACGCGGTCGAGCGACGACGGCGGCCAGAGGGCGACCAGCGTGGGCACCGTCGAGACGATGGTGATCTGGTTGGCGACCAGCCACGGCCCGACGTCGACCCCGGAGCGCACCAGCGCCCGCGGCGCCGGGACCAGGCAGGCACCGTAGCGCCACGCCAGCCAGATCTCCTCGCAGCTCGCGTCGAAGGCGACCGAGAGCCCCGCCATCACCCGGTCACCGACGCCGATCGGGGCGTCCTGGAGGAAGAGGCGCGACTCGGCATCGACGAAAGCCGCGGCGTTGCGGTGGGTGACGGCGACCCCCTTGGGCGTACCCGTCGAACCCGACGTGAAGATCACCCAGGCGTCGTCGTCGGTCGACGGATCCTCCGGCTCGCGGGTCTCGACAGGATCGACCACCGGATCCACCTCGACCATCAGCGTGATCCGTAGGTCGTCGGTCACGACCGCGGCGACCTGCGCCTCCCCGAAGACCAGCCGGGCCCGCTCCTCGGGGTCGTCGGCGTCGACCGGCACATAGGCGGCGCCGGCGCAGAGGATGCCGAGGATCGCGACGTACAGGTCGGTCGTCCCGCTCGCGATCCTCAGCCCGACCTTGTCCCCCGGTCCGACCCCGGCGGCGTTGAGCTCTGCGGCCAGCCCCTCGGCGGCCTCCTCGAGCTCGGCGTACGTCAGCAGGCCGTTGCCCGCGTCGACGGCCGGCTCGTCGGGCACCTGGGCGGCGGTGGCCCGGAAGATGTCGACGAGCGTCCGGGGCTCAGGCGCAAGATCGCCACGCAGCAATGGATCGGTCACGCGACCACCTCCGTTGCGCAAGCGCCATGGTACGGACGTGATCGCGTGAAGCCTGGATGATTCACTCGCTGACGCTCGCTCACACGCGGAGCCTTCCGGGGTCAGTTGAACGGATGCCATACATCTTCCGTCCTCTGCGGTGTCGATGTGTGCCTGTCCCACGCGTCATCCCCGGTGACAGACTCATTCCGAGCGGACGAAGGGGACGACGATGACCAGATACATGGTGCTGCTGCCTGCCGACGAGGCCTCCTGGGCGGAGGCGACACCGGAGGAGCGAGCGGTCGGTTACGAGGTGCACGGCAAGTTCGCCGCGCTGCTCGCCGAGCGCGGCCACGAGATCACCGGGGGTGCCGAGCTGCACCACTCCAGCAGGGCCACGACGCTGCGCCGGGTGGGCGAGGAGGTGTCCGTCACCGACGGTCCGTTCGCCGAGACCGTCGAGCAGGTCACCGGCTTCTACATGGTCGAGACCGACGACCTCGACGACATGCTCGAGTGCTGCAAGGTGCTCGCCGACCGCGACACGGCGATCGAGGTCCGCGAGGTCGTCGAACCCGAGGAGATGTGATGAGGTTCGTCCTCTTCTTCGGTGAGGCGAGCACCGGCGCGGACTGGTCGGAGTTGCCGCAGGCTCAGAAGGACGAGTGGTTCGAGACCTACCAGCGCTGGGTCGCGGCCGTGCGCGAGCGAGGCACGATCATCGCCCACGAAGGCCTGGCGCCGACGACAGAGGCGTTCACCGTCCGCGACGAGACGGTCACCGAGGGGCCGTACGCCGAGAGCGTCGAGCAGATCAGCGGACTCGTCCTGGTCGACCTGCCCGACCTGGAGACGGCGCTGGAGCTCGCGAAGGCGGCACCGACCGACATGGTCGAGGTCCGGGCCACCGTCGACGGATGACGTACGTCGAGACGCTGCTGCGCGAGGAGTGGGGCCGGTTGCTGGCGCTGCTCGTCGCGCAGTTCCGGCGTCTCGACCTGGCCGAGGAAGGGCTGGCCGACGCCTTCGAAGCGGCAGCTCGGCACTGGCCCGTCGACGGTGAGCCGGACAACGGGCCGGCCTGGTTGCTCACGACGGCTCGTCGGCGGATCGTGGACCGGATGCGCTCGGAGGAGGTGCTGGCCCGCAAGATGCCGCTGCTGGTGGTCGATGCAGCACTGACCCAGGAGGCGCAGCAGGTGGTGGCCACGGTGGCGACGGAGGCCGGCGGTCAGTCGATCACCGACGAGCGGCTGCGCCTGGTGCTGCTCTGCGCCCACCCGAGGCTGTCTCGTGAGGCCGCCGCCGCTCTCACCCTCCGCCTGGTCCTCGGAGTCCCCACCGAGGACATCGGGCGACTCTTCCTGCAGTCGAAGACGACGATGGCGGCGCGGCTGACCCGGGCGCGGAAGCGGCTCGCCGGAGCCTCGTTCGAGGTGCCGGCGGGCCTCGCTGACCTGCATGAACGGGTCGGGATCGTCGCCGAGGTCGCCTATCTCGCGTTCACGGCGGGCTATGCCCCCGGCACCGGCCCCGACGTCGTACGCAGCGACCTCGCCGGCGAGGCCATCCGGCTGGTCCGCGTGCTGCGGACCGTGCTGCCGGCACCGGACCCGGAGGTCGAGGCCCTGCTCGCCCTGATGCTGCTGCAGCACTCCCGCCGGGACGCCCGCATCGGGTCGGACGGCGGCCTCGTGCTGCTCCCCGACCAGGATCGCTCCGACTGGCACCGCGATGAGATCGCCGAGGCGCTCGCAATCCTCACCCCGCTCACCCACGCACCACCCGCGCCCTACCTGCTCCAGGCCCTGATCGCCGCCGAGCACGCGGTCGCGCCCAGCACCGAGGCGACCGCCTGGGATCGCATCGTGGCGCGCTATGACGAGCTGCTCGCCCTGCGGGACACCCCGGTCGTACGCCTCAACCGGGCCGTCGCGGTCGCCGAGGCCGACGGGGCCGCGGCCGGGCTCGCGGCCCTGGAGTCGGTGGCTCTCCCGGGGCACCGGCTGCCCGCGGTTCGCGCCCAGCTGCTGGAGCGGCTGGGCCGGCACCGTGCCGCGGCCGAGGCCTACGACGAAGCCGTCGCGCTGTGCGCGCACGGCCCGGAGCGGATCGATCTCGGTCGTCGGCGGGCTGCCCTCGGCGTACGTCTGGAAGGTTTTGAACGGCATTCCCTAGACGAGAACACGTTCTAATTGCCACACTCAGCCTGTGACCCCGATCACTCTCCCTGACGTCCTCGAGGCGATGGCCGACGCCATCCCTGACCGCACCGCCGTGTTCACCATGGAGCACGCCTACAGCTTCGCCGAGCTCGACGAGCGTGCCAGCAGGCTGGCGAACCATCTCATCGGCCAGGGCATCAAGCCGGGCGACCACGTCGCCGTCCACTCGCGCAACCGGATCGAGTGGGTCGACGCCTTCTACGGGTGCATGAAGGCACGAGCGGTGCCGATCAACATCAACCACAAGTATCTCCACGACGAGCTCGACCACCTCTACCGCACCTCCGACGCGGTCGCGGCGATCATCGGGCCGGAGCACGTCGAGGCAGTCGCCGCGCTCGGGCTCGGGATCCCGACGCTGGTGCTGGGCGAGGAGTACGACGCCGCGGTGGCCGCGGCCTCCAAGGACCGTCCCGACATCGAGCGCAGCCCCGACGACCGCTACGTGATCTTCACCGGCGGGACCACCGGGATGCCGAAGGGCGTCGAGTGGCGCCAGGAGGACATCATCCGCGCCGCGATGAACGCGAGCCGGTTCGGCGCGCCCTTCGACACGGTGGAGCAGCTCGCCCAGGAGGCGGCGGCACAGGAGACGCCGATGGTGTTGCTGGCCTGCGGCCCGATGATGCACGGGGGCAGCCAGTGGATCATGGGCAACGGCCACGTCGGCGGCTGCACGGTCGCCCTCTACACCGAGCCGACCTGGACGCCGGAGACGATCCTCGACCTCGTCCAGGCCGCCGGGGTCAACTCGCTCACCTTCCTCGGTGACGCGATGGGCCGACCGGTCGCCGAGGCGATCCTGCGCGAGCCCGAGCGCTGGGACCTGAGCGCACTGTTCGCCGTCTCGAACGGCGCGGCACCGCTCTCCGCGGGAGTGCGCACCCAGCTCAGGGAGGCGCTGCCGGGCCGCTACATCCTCGACAGCTACGGTGCCTCGGAGTCGGGGGCGACGGGCATGCAGGTCGACGAGGGCAACGACGGGCCGCAGGCAGCGCCGAGGTTCCAGGTCGGGATCGACGTGCAGGTCTTCGACACCGACCTGAAGCCGTGTGCACCGGGCGAGACCGGGATGCTCGCGCGCACCGGGTCGATTCCGCTCGGCTACTACAACGACCCGGTCAAGACCGCGGCCACGTTCAAAGAGATCGACGGACAGCGCTGGTCGATCCCGGGCGACTTCGCGCGGCGTGAGGAGGACGGCTCGATCACCGTCCTGGGGCGCGGCTCCGGCTGCATCAACTCCGGCGGCGAGAAGGTCTTCCCCGAGGAGGTCGAGGCGGTCCTGCTGCGGCACCCGGACGTCTTCGACACCGCGGTCGTCGGCACCCCGCACGAGCGCTGGGGTCAGCAGGTCACCGCGCTCGTCCAGCTCCGAGAAGGAGCTACGACCTCGACCGATGCGCTTCGGGAGCACTGTCGCAGCCTGATCTCCGCCTACAAGGTGCCCAAGGACATCCTGCTCGTGGAGCGAGTCCCTCGCACGCCGGTGAGCAAGGTGGACTATCGTGCCAGCGCTACGGTCGCTGCCGAGCTGCTCGAGGCACGTAGGTGACGACCGGCTGATCCGACGTACGGTTCGGTGCCGTACGGCCCTACCCCTGGCCCTACCAAGGAAGGCGCAGACGTCACTGTGTCCGCCGTGATCCCCCTCACACTGCCCGACATCCTGGAAGCGATGGCCGACGCGGTCCCCGACCGCGCAGCAGTCATCACCTCTGAGCGCGCCTACACGTACGCCGAGATCGACGAGCGTGCCACGCGCCTGGCCAACCATCTGCTGAGCATCGGACTCGAGCCTGGCGCCCAGGTCGCGGTCCACGCGACCAACCGGATCGAGTGGGTCGACGCGCTCTACGGGTGCCTGAAGGCTCGCACGATCCCGGTCAACATCAACCATGCCTACCGCACCGACGAGCTCGCCCGGACGTACGCCGCCGCGGACTGTGTCGCGGCCATCGTCTCCCCCGAGTTCGTCGACGACCTCGACGGGCTCGCGCTGTCGCTGGACCACCGGGTCGTCCTCGGCCCCGACTACGACGCCAAGGTCGCCGCGGCGTCGAAGGAGCGGCCGAAGGTCGGGCGCACACCCGGTGACTGGCACATCATCTTCACGACCGGCACCACGGGCACCCCGAAGGGCGCCGTCTGGCGCCAGGAGGACCTGATCTGGGCCGCGCTGAACACCGTACGCCGCAACGCACCGATCCCGTCGGTCGAAGGGCTCGCCGCCGAGGCGGCCGCTCGCGACTCGGGCGTCGTGCTGCTCGCCGGCGGTCCGCTGCTGCACGGACAGAGCCAGTTGCTGCTCCTGCGGGCGTTGGTCGCCGGCGGGACCGCGGTGCTCGACACCTCGGAGTCCTTCTCCGCGGAGGCGTTCCTCGACCTGGCCGAGAAGTCCGGCGCGACCGCGATCACTCTCCTCGGCGACGCCCAGGCCCGGCCGGTGGCCGCGGCGCGGCTGGTCGGGAAGAAGCGCTGGCCGCTGCGCTCGCTGGCCGGCGTCTCCAACACCGCGGCGCCCCTGTCCGACGGCGTCCTCTCCGTGCTCCGCAACGCGTTCGCCCGCCGGGTCATCGTCGACTCCTACGGCACCCTGGAGACCGGTGTCACCGGGTCCCGTGCCGACGACGGCTCAGCGCTCGCGCCCGGCGAGGCACGATTCCTGGTGGGCCCGGAGGTGGAGGTCTTCAACCCCGACCTCACCCCGGCAGCCCCCGGCATCGAGGGCCTGCTGGCGCGCTCCGGCCCGGCCGCCCTCGGCTACTACAAGGACAACGCCCGCTCCGCGACCGCGATCAAGCTGATCGACAACCGGCGCTGGACGTTCCCCGGCGACCTCGCCCGTCGCGAGGAGGACGGCTCGATCACGCTGCTCGGCCGGGCCGCGACCTTGGTGCGGACCGGCGACCTCGAGATCCACCCCGAGACCATCGAGGGTGTGCTCCTCGCCCACGACGACGTCGTCGACGCCGCCGTCTTCGGCATGCCGCACCCGCGCTGGGGCCAGCAGGTCGCGGCCCTGGTGCAGCTGACCCCCAGCGCCGAGACCGGGGCGGCCGACCTGCGCAAGCACGCCCGTGACGTACTCGGGGAGTCGCACGAGCCCAAGCTCGTCCTGCTGGTCGAGTCCGTGCCGCGTACGCCTGCCGGGACCGTCGACTACCGCGCCGCCACCGGCCTCACCGCCGACCTGCTCAGCACCGGCGGGCTCAGCAATGACGGAAAGGCCTCGGGCGCGGACTAGCAGCGAGCCGGCGCGTCATGACGGGCCGGCTCGGCCGTGATCCGTGTCGTGATCCGTGCCGTGATCCGTGCCGTGATGCGCTGGCTCGGCGGCGATGGGCAGGTGGTGCCCGAAGGGGACCCGCTCGACGTGGCCGAGCGCGGCCAGGATCGAGGGCAGCATCGCCTTGGCGGTGCGCTTGTAGCCCATCGCGCTCGGATGGAAGTGGTCGATGGCGAACATCTCGTCGGGGTTGGTGATGAAGAACGGACCGACGACCTCGGAGAGCGAGACGACGTACGCGCCCCGGGCGAGCGCGGTCTCCCGCTGCCCGTCGGCCAGCTGCTTGGCGATCCTGCGCCCGAGGGAACGCAGCGGCTGCGGCAGAGGACGCACGGCGCCGACGTCCGGGCAGGTCCCCACCACCACCTCGGCCCCACGCTCGCGCAGCGCGTCGATGACCTCCCCCAGCACCCGGGTGGAGTCCTTCTGCGGCACCCGGTGGGTGACGTCGTTGCCGCCCACGATCACGACCGCGACGTCGGGCCGGTAGCCGTCGGGCAACGACTCCAGCTGCGCCGGGACCATCGAGGTCTCGGCCCCGACCACCGCAGCCGTACGCAGCCGCACCGGCCGCTGCAGCGCCTTCGCCGTACCCTTGGCCAGGCGTGCCCCCAGGGTGCCGGCCTTGGTCTCCGCTCCCAGCCCGGCGGCGATCGAGTCGCCGAGGACGAGGAGTTCCACCGGCCTGCCACCGAAGGCCTTCTTGTAGACCTTGTCGGCGTCGAGCGCCTCCTCGCCGAGCGGCTTGCCGATCACGTCGCGCGCGTGCGCGGCCTGCCTCTTCAGCAACGTCACGAACCCGGCACCCGCCGCCGCTCCCACCACACCGACCGCGCCGGCAACCCCGGCGGTGGCGGCGACCATCCCGAGCCATCTGGCCTCTTCACTCGTCTTCGCGCTGCTCACGTTTCCTATCTGTAGCGCACGGACGTGAACACGAATCTTCATCGGCGCCTCAGGCGACCAGGCCGTCTGATTCACCGGATCCTCACGGGCGGTCAGGATCGAGGATGCGTACGACAGGCCTCTCGCCTACGCGTACGACGCCGACGGGTTGGCATGCGTCGTCGGCGAGTGCCGCCGGATGACCGAGTGAGGGCGGCTACGACAGAGGGTCCGACCTTGTGAACCAGTCACAAGGTCGGACCCTCTGTCATGGGCGTCAGGCCTGCGAGAGCCCGGCCTCCTCGAAGGCGTCGTAGTTGGGAGCGATGGTCGCGCGGGGTCCGACGATGCCGCTGATCGCGTCGAGGGTCTTGAGGCCGTGGCCGGTGTTGATGATCACCGTCTCCAGGCTCGGGTCGAGCGCGCCGGTCTCGACAAGCTTCTTGGTGACCGCGAGCGTGGTGCCACCGGCGGTCTCGGTGAAGATGCCCTCGGTGCGCGCCAGGAGCACGATCGCCGAACGGATCTCGTCGTCGGTGACCTCCTCGACGGCGCCGCCGGAGGAGCGGGTGGCGTCGAGCACGTAGATGCCGTCGGCCGGGTTGCCGATGGCCAGCGACTTGGCGATGGTGTCGGGCTTGACCGGGCGGATGGCGTCGACACCGGCCTTGAACGCGGTCGCGACCGGATTGCAGCCGGTGGCCTGGGCACCGAAGATCCGGTAGGGCTTCTCCTCGACCAGACCGAGCTTGATCAGCTCCTTGAAGGCCTTGTCGACCTTGGTCAGCTGGGAGCCGCTGGCCACCGGGATGACGATCTGGTCGGGCAGGCGCCAGCCGAGCTGCTCGGCGATCTCGAAGCCGAGCGTCTTGGAGCCCTCGGCGTAGAAGGGACGTACGTTGACATTCACGAACGCCCAGCCGTCCTCCTCCGCGGCGATCTCCTGAGCGAGCTTGTTGACATCGTCGTAGTTGCCGTCGACGGCGATCAGGTTGTCGGTGAAGACAGCCGAGTTGACCTGCTTGGGCTGCTCGAGGTTGCTCGGGATGAAGACCGCGGTGGGGATCCCGGCGCGGGCGCCGGCGGCGGCCACCGCGTTGGCCAGGTTGCCGGTCGAGGGGCAGGCGAAGACCTTGGCGTCGAGCTCGCGGGCGGCGCTCAACGCGCAGGCGACGACGCGGTCCTTGAAGGAGTTGGTCGGGTTGGTCGAGTCGTCCTTCACCCAGAGCTTCTCGATGCCGAGCTCCTTGGCGAGGTTCTTGGCGTCCAGCAGACGGGTGAAGCCGGGCTCGGTGTTGGGGCTCTGCTCGATGTCGTCCGGCACCGGCAGCAGCGCCTTGTAGCGCCAGATGTTGCGGGGTCCGGCCTCGATCTCCTCGCGGGTCACGGCCGGGAAGTCATAGGCCACCTCCAGTGGCCCGAAACACTCCGGACAGGCGTAATGCGGTCCGAGCTCGATCTGATGTCCGCACTCACGGCAGGACAGAGCCGAGGCGTTCCCGAACGCTCCCTCGCGCAGACCCTTCTTCTCCGTGGTGGTGCCGTTGGGCTCCGATGTCACAGCGCTCATGAGAAACCTCCTCCTCATCTTCCCCGATCACGTCTCTCGCGCCGGGCCGGAATTAGCACCTGCTCCGCTACCCGCCCAGGCTTGGGAGGAGGCTCGCGGTCGGTTGCCGGGACTTCACTGGGCCGTTCCCTCAGTCCCTCTCGATGAGCAGTAGCGATCGTACGGCAGGTATTGCCCAGCCCACACACCCGGGTCCCACTCCGCGGACCAGAGGTCCACGATCCGGACAGACGGGCTCCCCCGCGTGCCACAAACAGCTGTAACACGCTGTTACATGGCACTATCCGGTCGTCAGAAACGACCGGATAGTGCCATGAACGACGTGTTACCCCTCAGGCGGCGTGCGCGGCCCCCCTCTCAGCGTTGTCCCCCGCGGTTCCGGCGAGAGCACCACGTACGACATCGCGTACGTCGCTGACCAGGTTGATCGTCAGCGCCTGCTTCACGTCGTCCGGCACCTCGTCCAGGTCGGGCTCGTTGCGCTGTGGCACGAAGACCTCGGTCAGGCCGGCCCGCTGGGCGGCGAGCAGCTTCTGCTTGAGGCCACCGATGGGCAGGACCCGGCCGGAGAGGGAGACCTCGCCGGTCATGCCGACCTCGCTGCGCACCGGGCGACCGGTCGCGAGCGAGGTGAGCGCGGTGACCATGGTGATCCCGGCCGACGGACCGTCCTTGGGAACCGCTCCCGCCGGCACGTGGACATGCAGCGAGCGGTCGAGCACGGCCGGGTCGACCCCCAGCTCGGCCGCGTGCGAGCGGACGAAGGAGAGCGCGATCTGCGCAGACTCCTTCATCACCTCGCCGAGCTGACCGGTGATGTTCAGCCCGGTCTGCCCGTCGGCCGCGGACGCCTCGATGAAGAGCACGTCCCCACCGAGCCCGGTGACGGCCAGTCCGGTGGCGACCCCCGGGACCGACGTACGCTCCGCCGACTCCGGCGTGAACCGGGGCCGTCCGACGAGGTCCTTGAGGTTGTCCAGGTCGACCTCGACGTGCTCCGTGCCGGTGGCCAGCTTCGTCGCCGCCTTGCGCAGCGCCTTGGCGAGGAGCCGCTCGAGCTGGCGTACGCCCGCCTCGCGGGTGTAGTTCGCCGCCAGCTCACGCAGGGCATCGTCGGAGACCGTGACCTCCGCAGGCGTCACCGCGGCGCGCTCGAGCTGCCGGGGCAGCAGGAAGTCGCGGGCGATGGCGACCTTGTCGTCCTCGGTGTAGCCGTCGATCGTGACCAGCTCCATCCGGTCCAGCAGCGCGCTCGGGATCTGCTCCACGACGTTGGCCGTGGCGATGAAGAGCACGTCGGAGAGGTCCAGGTCGAGCTCGAGGTAGTGGTCGCGGAAGGTGTGGTTCTGCGCCGGGTCGAGCACCTCGAGCAGGGCCGCGGCCGGGTCGCCCCGGTAGTCGGAGCCGACCTTGTCGACCTCGTCGAGGAGCACCACCGGGTTCATCGAACCGGCCTCCTTGATGGCCCGCACGATCCGGCCCGGGAGCGCACCGACGTAGGTGCGCCGGTGACCGCGGATCTCGGCCTCGTCGCGGACACCACCCAGCGCGACCCGGACGAACTTCCGTCCGAGCGAGCGCGCCACCGACTCACCGAGCGAGGTCTTGCCGACTCCCGGAGGACCGGCCAGCAGCACCACGGCACCCGAGCCGCGGCCGCCGATGACCTGCAGGCCGCGCTCGGCGCGGCGGGCCCGGACGGCCAGGTACTCGACGATCCGGTCCTTGACCTCCTCGAGGCCGTGGTGGTCGGCGTCGAGCACCTCACGAGCGGCGGTCACGTCGGTCGAGTCCTCCGTGGTCACGCCCCAGGGCAGCTCCAGCACCGTGTCCAGCCAGGTGCGGATCCAGGCGGTCTCGGGGTTCTGCTCCGAACCACGCTCGAGCTTGTCGACCTCGCGCAGCGCAGCCTCGCGTACGGCCTCGGGGAGGTCGGCCGCCTCGACCCGCGCCCGGTAGTCGTCGGACCCCTCGGGCTCGCCCTCGCCGAGCTCCTTGCGGATCGCGGCCAGCTGCTGGCGCAGCAGGAACTCGCGCTGCGTCTTCTCCATGCCCTCGCGGACGTCCTCGGCGATCTTGTCGCTGACCTCGGACTCGGCGATGTGGTCCTTGGCCCAGGCGATCACCTTCTCGAGCCGCTCCTCGACGTCCGGCGTCTCGAGCAGCTCGCGCTTGGCCTCGTCGTCGAGGTAGGGCGCGTAGCCGGCGGTGTCGGCGATCTCCGATGGCTCGGTGAGCCGGTTGACCTGGTCGATGACCGGCCAGGCCTCGCGGCGCTGCAACACCGCGACGACCAGCCGCTTGTACTCCTCGGCCAGCTCCTTCGCGTGCTCCGTCGTCGTCTCGTCGGCAGCCTCGACCTCGACCCACAGCGCGGCACCCGGCCCGGTCACGCCGGAACCGATCTTGGCTCGGCCGACAGCCCTCAGCACCGCCGCCGGCTCACCGCCCCGGAACCGGCCGACCCGCTCGATCGTGACCACAGCACCGTACGTCGCATACCGGTCCCCCAGCCGCGGCGCGACCAGCAGCCGGCTCTCCGAGCCGGCCCGGGCTGCGTCGATCGCGGCCTGCGCGGCCTCGTCGAGCTCGATCGGCACCACCATCCCCGGCAGCACCACGGCATCCGAGACGAACAGCACAGGAAGCTTGTCCATGCGGACCCTCCTAGAAAGTTGAGTGATAACGACTCAACTTCCGAGCGCAACCGGATGTTCCCTCCGGTTATTGTTGTTCGCTGTGAGCGGACAACGGCCGCTGTAACACGCTGTTACACCTTCTATCCGGTCGCTCAGAACGACCCGATAGTGGCTGTAACAGCGTGTTACACCCCCGCCGCGTCGCGCGTCAGGTCACGCAGCAGCCCCAGCACACCCTCCGGGCCGGCGACCTCGACATCCGCGAGATCCGCGAGCGGGCCGCGGTCGGGGCCGGCGTGGGAGTAGACCAGCAGCGTCGGCGACCCGGTGGTCTTGCCCCACGCCTTGACTGCCTCGAACGCCTCGATGTCACCCAGATCGTCACCGCCGAACAGGATCGCGCCCGGCGAGACCTGCTCGACCAGCGCAGAGATCGCGTGGCCCTTGTGCATGCCCGGGGCACGCACCTCGATGACCTGCTTGCCGGGTTCGATCATCAGCCCGTGCTCGGCCGCCAGCGACGTCAGCGGCGCGAGCAGGCGCGCAGCGACGTCGTCGGGATCGGGGAACCGACGGGTGTGCACCCCGACGGCGAGGCCCTTCTCCTCGATGTAGGCGTCCTGCGCCCCGTGCTCGGCGAGCACACCGGGCAGCGCCGCCTCGAAGGCACCCAGGCCCTCGGGCGGCGGCGGACCGACGACGACGCGGTCCGAGCCGCTCCAGCGCTCGTTGCCGTACTGACCGAAGACGTAGAGCTCCTTGCCGATCTCCGCGAGCGAGTCGGCTATCGCGGCCAGCCCGCCGAGCTCGACGACCTGCCCCGCGGGCCGGCCGGTGACGATGGCCAGCGCCTTCACCCGGGAGGCGAGCGCGACCAGGACCGAGGCCGCGTCCTGATGGATCCGCGCGGAAGCGGGGTCCTCGACGATCGGGGAGAGCGTCCCGTCGAAGTCGAGCCCCACGAGGGTCTCGGCGGCAGAGGCCGCGACCGCGGCGTACTTCTGCTCTCCTGCGTTGCCATCCGGCTGGAGGTCGGCCATGCCTCAACTGTGACACGGCAACGACCTACGAGCCGACCAGGTGCGTGCGGCCGTGCGACAGATCACACCCGGTCGCGAACGCCCGGAAACCCTCAGAGAGCCCCGGTCAGCACGACCGTCAGCCGGTCGCCCTTCATCGAGCCGCCGACCGCCAGATGGGTACGTTTGATGCCGAGGTCGTCGGCCAGCTGCTGACCCTCGCGCTTCATCTCCTGCGGGAAGTAGACGGTGTTCTCCGGGACCGAGCCGACCCAGTTGTCCTCACCGACGACGTTCCAGCCGACCGTGGTCGCCTTGGCCGCGACATCGCCGGCGAGACCGGGCACGTTGGACTGGTTGTAGACCTCGACGCTGACCTTGGCCCGGTCGACGGGCGAGGGCTCGGCCTTGGCCGGCTTCTTCTTCTCGGTCGCGGCCGGCTTCGGTTTCGCGGACGCCGAGGCCGACGGGCTGCTGCCGGCCTGAGCGATCTCCTCACCCTTGTCGTCCTCGCCACCGGTGATCCAGAAGACGATCACAGCGGCGACGACAGCCACCACGCTCGAGGCGATGACAGGTGTGGGAAGCGCGACGCCACGCTCCCCCTTCGAAGGACGTACGCTGCGGGTCATTCAGACCTCGAAGCCGAGCCGTCTCGCGGAGCGCTGACGCTGCCGGGCCGCACGGAGCCGTCGGAGGCGGCGTACGAGCAGCGGGTCGGCCTCGAGTGCCTCCGGCTTGTCGATCAGCGCGTTGAGCACCTGGTAGTAGCGGGTGGCGGACATGTTGAACGCCTCGCGCACGGCGGCCTCCTTGGCCCCTGCGTACTTCCACCACTGGCGCTCGAAGTCAAGGATCTGCTTGTCGCGCTCGCTGAGGCTCGCGGGGTCCTCGCCTGGGCCTGTGACCTGCACGTTGACAGCGCTCATTCCTCGTCCCCCGGTGTCGTCTGCATCTGCCGACAGACTAACGCGCCGAACTACACGGGTGTGGTTCACCCTCCGGCGTGTTACTCGACAGGTATTCGGATCGGGGCCTCGGTTCCCCAGTGGAACAGGGCACCACCGAATGCGTCTCCCGTCCCGTACAGTCGGGGATGTGCAGGCTGATCTGGTAATCGTGGCCAATCGACTTCCCGTTGATCGAGTGGAGATGCCGGACGGCACCAAGGACTGGCGACGCTCCCCAGGAGGCCTGGTCAGCGCGCTCGAACCCGTCCTCCGGGCCAACGACGGCGTCTGGATCGGGTGGCCCGGCGGCACCGACGAGGACCTCGAACCGTTCGAGGACGACGGCCTCCACCTGCTGCCGATGACGATGACCGCCCAGGACATCGAGGAGCACTACGAGGGCTTCTCCAACGGCACCCTGTGGCCGCTCTACCACGACGTCGTGGCCAAGCCGGAGTTCCACCGCGAGTGGTGGGACGGCTACCAGCGTGTCAACAAGAGGTTCGCCGACAAGTGCGCCGAGGTCGCCGCCAAGGGGGCGACCGTGTGGGTGCAGGACTACCAGCTCCAGCTGGTCCCGCAGATGCTGCGCGAGCTCCGCCCCGACCTGCGCATCGGCTTCTACCTGCACATCCCGTTCCCGCCCGCCGAGCTCTTCCAGCAGGTCCCCTGGCGCCGCCAGCTCCTCGAGGGCCTCCTCGGCGCCGACCTGGTCGGCTTCCAGCTCCCGCAGGCGGCCCAGAACTTCGTACGCCTGGTGCGTCAGCGGGTCGGCCACAAGACCCATCGCGACCTCGTCTACCTGCCCGACGGGCGTACGGTGCACGCGGCGGCCTTCCCGATCTCGATCGACTTCGTCGGCTTCGACGAGATGGCCCACGACGAGGCCATCAACCAGCGCGCCAAGGAGATCCGCCAGCAGCTCGGCGACCCGAAGAAGATCCTGCTCGGCGTCGACCGCCTCGACTACACCAAGGGCATCTACGCTCGCCTGCGCGCCTACGGCGAGATGCTCCGCGACACCGAGCTCGACGTCGAGGACGCGATCTTCGTCCAGGTCGCGGTGCCCTCGCGTGAACGCGTCGAGCAATACCGCAAGCTCCGCGACGACATCGACCGCCTCGTCGGCCGCCTCAACGGCGACCTGGGCCGCATCGGACGGCCCGCGATCTCCTATCTCCACACGAGTCTCCCCCGGGCGGAGATGGCCGCGCTCTACCGCGCCGCCGACATCATGGTCGTCACCCCCTACCGCGACGGCATGAACCTGGTCGCGAAGGAGTACGTCGCCTGCCGCTACGAGGACGACGGCGCCCTCGTCCTCTCCGAGTTCGCCGGCGCGGCCGAGGAGCTGCGCCAGGCCTGGTTGGTGAACCCGTATGACATCAACGGGATGAAGGCCGCGCTGCTCGAGGCCTACAAGGCCGAGCCGAAGGAGCTCACCCGCCGGATGCGGGCGATGCGCAAGCAGGTCGCCTCCAAGGACGTCCGCTACTGGGCCGACTCCTTCCTGGAGGAGCTCGCCGCCGTGCAGAGCAGCCACACCAAGAACGTCCTTCCGCCCAACAGCCACTGACGCACCGACACCTCCCGGGTGGCTAGAGTCGAGCCGTGACCACGAACTCTGACCCGATCAGGTGGGGAATCCTCGGCACCGGCCGGATCGCCCACTCCCTCGCCACCGATCTGATGCTCGTCCCCGACGGCCGGCTCGTGGCCGTCGGCTCGCGGAGCAAGGAGTCCGCGGAGACGTTCGCGAAGGAGTACTCCGCCGCCGACGGTCCGGTCCGCGCCCACGGCTCCTACGAGGATCTGGCCGCTGACGAGGAGGTCGACGTCGTCTACGTCGCCACTCCCCACTCCCACCACCTCGAGCACGCGACCCTCGTGCTCAACGCGGGCAAGCACGTGCTGTGCGAGAAGGCGCTGACGCTCAACGCCGCCGACTCGCAGACGATGCTCGACCTGGCCGCCGAGAAGAAGCTGTTCCTCATGGAGGCCATGTGGATGGCGACCAACCCGATCATCCGGCGCCTCGTCGCCGATGTGCGGTCGGGTCGCTTCGGAGTCCCCCGTCACGTGCACGCCGAGCTCGGCTTCGTCGCCGACCCCGACAAGCACCAGCGCCTTCTCGACCCGGCCCTCGGGGCGAGCGCGCTGCTCGACATGGGCATCTACCCGCTGACCTTCGCTCACCTGCTCTTCGGCGAGGCCCGGGCCCTGACCGCTCAGGCCAACATCGGCACCGGTCCCGACGGCGGCACCTTCGACCTCGACCTGGTGATGACCGGGAAGTACGCCGGCAACGAGCTCTCCACCATGGTCGCCTCGGTCACCTCCTACTCCTCCCGCGCGGCCGCCATCGCCACCGACCAGGGCCGGATCGAGCTGACCGACTTCCACCACCCGTCCTCGGCCGTCTTCAAGCCCGCCGACGGCAGCGAGCCCGTCGAGATCGTCGGCGACGAGCCCGTCATCGGCGCTGCCTACGGCAACGAGATCGTCGAGGTGCAGCGCTGCCTGCGCGAGGGGCTCCTGGAGTCCCCGCTGGTCCCGCACAGCCAGACGCTCAGCCTGATGCGCCAGATGGACATGATCCGCCAGTCGGTCGGCGCCAAGTACGCCAACGAGTAAGGGACAGTTTCGGAGCATTCCTCACCGTTGTGGGCCCGGCACGGTTACGATCCGTCCGCCCCACGACGGAGGAGCCCTGCCATGACCAGCCTCGATGACGCCCCGCCAAGGTCGGTGCGGACGCCGGGGTCAACGAGACGTCTCGCCAACGCCGCGATCCTGCTGGCGTGCGGATGGCTGGTCCTGGACGTCGTGTCGCTGACGCTCGCGTTCCCTCTGGCGGAGTGGTATCGGACGTACGCATCCATGCCGGACGAGAGGGCGGCACACGCGCTGCTCGACCAGCCGATGACTGCCTGGGACAACTACTACTGGGTCGATCCGGCGCGGTTCATCCTGATGGTTGCGACGCTCGTGGTCGTGTCCCGGTGGATCGAGCGGAGCAGTCAGGTCATCGAGCCGCCGTACGTCTCGGGCCTGTCCTGGGCGGCGTGGGTCATGCCCATCGTCAACTTCTGGCGGCCGTTCCAGCTTGTTCGTGGGCTCTTCACCGCGTCGACGGGCCGTCGGAGCTGGATCCTCCCGGCTTGGTGGACGGTCTGGATCGCGCGCTTCCTGTTGAGCACTCACATCCAGATCGATGTCGACCTCGTCTATGGCTCAGCAGGGGTCGAGCGCGCAGACAAGACCCTGATCTTCGGCCACATCGGGTTGGTGATTCTCACCGGTGCCGGGCTGCTTCTCTGGATCCAGATCATCCGCACCATCAGCGCGACGCAGCTCCCCGCGAAGCCAGACGCAGCGTAGACCGCGCCTGAGTCACCGACAGTGGCCGACGCACCCGAGACGTCACCCCCGCCGGCCGAGGCGTCAACCCCGTCGATCGAGACGTCAACCCCGTCGGCCGAGACGTCACCTGGTGCCACCTCGGCCGACGTACCTGACGCCTCGGCGATCAGGCGGTGTTCGGCTTCTCGTTGAACGTACGGTGCGGGTGCACGATGTCGAGGAGGTCGTCGACCACGTCGGCGCCGAGGGCACCCCAGTGGTCCTTGTAGCCGTAGACGCCGGCGAGGGTGCGTGACTCGTAGTCGCCGTTCATGACCTCGATGTCGTGGGGCGTGATCAGACCGGGGTGAGCGACCCCGACGGCGGCGGAGACCTTGGTCAACTCCCGGCGCAGCGTCCGGAGGTAACTGGCACAGCGGTCACCCTTGTCCAGCGGGTCCAGGCCACCGGAGAGCCACTTGCTCTGCGTCGCGACGCCGGTCGGACAGGTGTCCTCGTGGCACTTCTGGGCCTGGATGCAGCCGATCGACATCATCGCCTCGCGGCCGACGTTGAGCATGTCGGCACCGAGTGCGAAGGCGACGGCGGCGTTCTCCGGAAGACCCAGCTTGGCCGACCCGATGAACGTGACCGAGTCGGTGAGGCCGAGCTCGGCGAAGGTGCCGTAGACCCGCGAGAAGCCGATCCGGTAGGGCATCGCGACGGCGTCGGAGAAGATCAGCGGCGCGGCACCGGTGCCGCCCTCGCTGCCGTCGACGGTGATGAAGTCGACGCCGCGCTCCCCTGACCGCATCTGGCCAGCGAGCTCCTGCCAGAACTCCATCTCCCCGACGGCCGACTTGATCCCGACCGGCAGCCCGGTCTCGGCGGCGATCATCTCGACGAAGTCGAGCATCGAGTCCACGTCGGTGAAGGCGGAGTGCCGAGACGGCGAGGCGCAGTCCTTGCCGACCTCGATGCCACGGATCTCGGCGATCTCCGGGCTCACCTTGGCCGCGGGCAGCAGCCCACCGAGCCCCGGTTTCGCTCCCTGCGAGAGCTTGATCTCGATCGCCTTGACCGGCGCCGTGGCGATCTTCTCCTTCAGCCGATCGAGGGAGAAGCTGCCGTCGGCGTTCCGGCAGCCGAAGTAGGCGGTGCCGATCTGCCACACCAGATCCGCACCACCCTCGAGGTGGTAGGGCGAGAGACCGCCCTCGCCCGTGTTGTGCATCGCACCGGCCTTGAACGCGCCCCGGTTGAGCGCCGTGATCGCCGGCCCGGACAGCGACCCGAACGACATCGCCGAGATGTTGACGACCGACTCCGGACGGAACGCCTTCGCCCGCCCGCGCGGACCCCCGAGCACCTTCGCCGAGGGCAGCCTGGCGGACTGGTCGTGGTCGTCCGGGAGGCTGTCTGCGAACGTACGGTGCTTGATGTGGATGTGGCCCTGCGTGTGCTCGATGTCGTTGTCGGTGCCGAAGCCGAAGTAGTTGTTCTGCCCCTTGGCCGAGGCGTACACCCAACGCCGCTGGTCGCGGCTGAACGGCCGCTCCTCGTCGTTGCCGGTGACGATGTACTGCCGCAGCTCCGGCCCGATCTTCTCCATCAGGTAGCGCGCGTGCCCGATCACCGGGAAGTTCCGCAGGATCGCGTGCTTGCGCTGGGTCAGGTCGCGCGCGGCGACCACACCGGCGGCGACCGCCGCTCCCCCGATGAGGGTCGTCATCTTCATGTACGTCTTCCTACCTGCCGACCATCTCGTTGTAAACGTCCGCGACGTGTCGCGGCGTCGTTCAGGCGAGCTGGGGCACGACCTTCGACTCGAAGAGCTCGATGGAGGAGCGGTCGTAGGCCGCGTCGGCGAAGTAGCCGATGGCGTACGTCATGCCCAGCTTCTCCACGGCCGCGAGCTTCTCCGCAGCCTGCTCCGGCGTGCCGACGAGCGAGGTCGGGCCGTCGACCGCACCGTTGACGACCTCGGCCGCCTTCGCCGCGCCCAGGTGCGGCACCAGCCGAGCCTCCCAGGCCTTGACCTTCTCGGCGACCTCGGCCTCGTTCTCGCCGAGCAGCACGTTGTAGTTCGACGAGCGGGTGATCTCCGCGAAGTCGCGCCCGAGGGTCTCGCAGTGGCCGCGCAGGATGTCGGACTTCGCCTGGAAGGTCTCCGGGTCACCGAGGAAGTTGGTGTAGTCGGCGTACTGCGCAGCGATCTTCAGGGTGACCTTCTCGCCGCCGCCCGCGATCCACAGCGGGATGCCGGAACGCCCCTGCTGAAGCGGCAGCGGCTGACAGATGGCGCCGTCGACCTGGTAGTACTTCCCGTCCAACGACGAGACGCCTGTGGTCCAGGCCTGCTGGAAGATCTGGACGCCTTCGCGGAGCATCCCGAGCCGGTCGCGCGCCTCCGGGAAGCCGTAGCCGTAGGCCCGCCACTCGTGCTCGTACCAGCCGGCGCCGATGCCCATCTCGATCCGGCCGCCGCTGATGTGGTCGGCCGTGGCGGCGACCTTCGCCAGGTAGGCCGGGTTGCGATAGGACATGCAGGAGCACATCTGGCCGAGGCGCACCCGCGACGTCACCGCGCCCAGCCCGGCCATCAGGGTCCAGGCCTCGTGCGTCGCCTGGTCCGAAGGCTCCGGGGTCGTGTGAAAATGGTCGTAGACCCAGATGCTCTCGAAGGCGGAACCGGAGTCTGCGTACGTCGCCAGGTCCTTCATCGTCGTCCACTGGTCCGCGGGGTCGATCCCGACGAGGTCGAAGCGCCATCCCTGCGGGACGAACAAACCGAACTTCATGTCTACTCCTTGATGAGTCCACCTGAGCTGCCACAGACAACCTAACCGTCGGCGCCAGCCGATACGCTCCTCATTTATGAGCGAGCGACAGCGAGCGACCATGAGTGCTCTGGCAGGACTGGTGGACAAGGGCCTGATGGCCGCCGACTGGGCCGAGGCGATGGCGCCGGTCGAGCCGCAGATCGAGCAGATGGGCCGGTTCCTGCGCGACGAGCTGGCGGCCAGGCGCCCCTACCTCCCCGACGGCGACCGCATCTTCAACGCCTTCAGGCGCCCGCTGCGCGACGTACGCGTCCTGATCGTCGGCCAGGACCCCTACCCGACCATCGGGCATCCGATCGGCCTGAGCTTCGCGGTCGAGAAGGACGTACGTCCGCTGCCGGCGTCGCTGCGCAACATCTACGCCGAGCTGGCGACCGACCTCGACCTGAAGATGCCCGAGCACGGCGACCTGTCGACCTGGGCCGACCGCGGGGTGATGCTGCTCAACACCTCGCTGACCGTCCGGCCCGGTGCCCCGGCGTCGCACTCGAAGAAGGGCTGGGAAGAGGTCACCGGGCGGGCGATCGACGTCCTCGGCCGCCGCGGCGGACCGCTGGTCGCGATCCTGTGGGGCCGGCATGCGCAGAATCTCGAGCCGCGTCTCAACGGGGTGCCCGCGATCAAGTCCGTCCACCCCTCGCCGCTCTCCGCGCGTCGCGGCTTCTTCGGCTCGCGGCCGTTCTCCCGCGCCAACGCGCTCCTGGTCGAGCAGGGCGGTGCGCCGATCGACTGGTCCCTGCCGGACTAGGATCGAGGTCAACGACGCGGTGAACGGGGGCCAGGTGGGCGAGAACGCGACCGGAGCGCCACTCTCGGTGTCGGGCCGGCTCAAGGTCGTCGGCACCATCGTCGTCATCCTGCTCGCCGTCTGGGCCGCCGCGCTCGGCGGCCGGATCCTGCTCGACCGGACCGGTCCGCCGGAGTATCCCGCGAGCGACGTACGCGACTGGGCGACCTTCGCCGACCACCTCGTCCTCGGCACCGCCGGCCCCGCCGACACCGACCGGTTCGACGTCACCACCGTCCTGTGGAGCCGGCAGGGAGCCCACCCGATCGGTCGCCGGATCGCCGTCGAGAGCGAGATGACCACAGGCGAGGCGTACGCGGTGCCGGTGGCCTGGCTCGACGACGGCAGCAGCGACGGGCGCTGGGTGGCACTCGCCGCCGATGCCGTGATCCCCCTCGAGGGCGGGCGCCTGGACCCCGATGCCGCGGCCGGCGGCGGTGCGACCTGGGCGGCCGAGCACGCCGGGGAGTCACCTCGGACCCTCGCCACCGAGCTCTACGAGACCGGGCCCCACCCGGCAGCCGTCCCCTACCTCTACGAGAGTCTCGAGCAACGCCTCGCCGCTGTGGAGCGGTAGGTAAGATTTCTGGCGTGAGCCAGGATTCCCCCACACGGCCCCAGCGCGCCAGCTGGCTTCGGGCCGGCATCTGGGCGCTCGGCTTCGTTGCTCTGCTGTGGGTGCTCGAGGCCACCGACTACATCAGCGGTCATCAGCTCGACACGCTCGGCATCCAGCCACGCACCGACGCCGGCCTGCTCGGCATCGTCTTCGCCCCGGTCCTCCACTTCGGCTGGGCCCATCTCTACGGCAACACCCTGCCCGCACTCATCCTCGGCTTCCTGGTGCTCGCCTCGGGCGTCGGCCGCGGGATCGTGGCGACGCTCATCATCTGGGTGGTCGGCGGGGTCGGCGTCTGGCTGATGTCGCCTCCGGGCAGCATCACCGCCGGCACCTCGATGCTGATCTTCGGCTGGTTGGTCTACCTGATCATGCGTGGCCTGTTCAGCCACCGCATCAGCCAGATCGTCATCGGCGTACTCATCTTCCTGGCCTACGGCAGCCTCCTCCTCGGCGTGCTCCCCGGCCAGACCGGCGTCTCCTGGCAGGGCCACCTCTTCGGCGCCATCGGTGGCGCGCTGGCCGCGTGGCTGCTCAACGACCCGCCGTCGAAATCGCCCCAGAAGAAGGCCGCCTGAGCTCGCTGGAGCAGAATGCTGCCCATGCAGATCCTCTCCATCCAGTCGCACGTGGCGTTCGGCTACGTCGGCAACTCGGCGGCCGTCTTCCCGATCCAGCGTCTCGGTCACGAGGTCTGGCCGGTGCTGACGGTCAACTTCTCCAACCACACCGGCTACGGCGCTTGGCGCGGGCCGGTCGTGGCCGCGGACCAGGTCGCCGAGGTCATCGAGGGGATCTCCGAGCGCGACGGTCTCTCCACCGTCTCCGCGGTCCTGTCCGGCTATCAGGGCGACCCGGCCGTCGGCGCGATCATCCTGGACTCCGTACGCCGCGTGAAGGCGCTCAACCCGCGGGCCCTCTACTGCTGCGACCCGGTGATGGGCGACGTCGGGCGCGGGATGTTCGTCCGTGAGGGCATCCCGGAGTTCATGCGCGACGAGGTCGTGCCCGCCGCCGACGTGATCACGCCCAACCACTTCGAGCTCAACTTCCTGGCGGGCGTCGAGTCGACCAACACCCTGCAGGAGGTGCTCGCCGCCGTCGACGTCGTCCGCGAGTCCGGTCCCTCGAACGTGCTGGTGACCTCGGTGATCACCCAGGACCCCAACCACCTCGACCTGGTCGCGGTCTCCGACGAGGGCGCCTGGTCGGTCACCACTCCCCTGCTCCCGATCTCCCCCAACGGAGGCGGCGACGTCACCGCCGCGGTCTACCTCTCCCACCTGCTCTCGACCGGCTCGACCCCGGCCGCCCTCGGCCACACCGCGAACACCCTCTTCGCCATCCTCGAGCGCACCTTGAGGTCGGGTCGCCGCGAGCTCGAGCTCGTCGCCTCCCAGGACGACATCGCCAACCCGCCGACGACGTACGAGGTCACGCAGCTCCGCTGAGAGGTGAGTGGAGCCGGTGACAGGAGTCGAACCCGCGACATTTCGCTTACAAGGCGAACGCTCTACCAACTGAGCTACACCGGCATGCCGTACGTCTCCGCGACGGCGCGACAATCGTAGCCAGTCGCGGCTCCGAGTGGGATATCCGGGACGTCGTTCGGGCGACGACACGCCTGACCGCAACCCTCATGGGCTGCCCCGCGGCGTACGTCTGAGAGGGTGTGGCCTCATCCGAGGACGTCGAGGAGATGGGGAGACGGATGACGGACATCTTGGGCGCGATCAACGGGATCGTGTGGAGCAACTGGCTGGTGTATCTCTGTCTGGCGGCGGGGGTGTACTTCTCGCTGCGGTCGCGGTTCCTGCAGGTCCGGCACTTCCCGGAGATGATCCGGCTCCTCGTACGCGGCGAGAAGTCTGCCGCCGGGGTCTCCTCGTTCCAGGCGCTGGCGATGTCGCTGGCCGGTCGGGTCGGGACGGGCAACATCGCCGGTGTCGCGACCGCGATCGCGTTCGGCGGGCCGGGGGCGATGTTCTGGATGTGGACGGTCGCGTTCCTCGGGGCCTCGACCTCGTTCGTGGAGAGCACGCTCGGTCAGGTCTACAAGACCCGTGACCCGCTGACCGGTGAGTATCGCGGCGGTCCCGCCTACTACTTCAGCCGGGCGTTCGCGCACACCCGCTTCAGCCGCGGCTTCACCGTCTACGGGTTCGTCTTCGCGGCCGTGACCGTGCTCGCCTGCGGTGTGCTCCTTCCCGGCGTCCAGGCCAACTCGATGACCGCTGGCATGACCAACGCCTGGGGCGTCCCGGCCTGGGTCGTCGCGGTCGCGACGGTCATCGTGTTCGCGTTCGTCGTGGTCGGCGGCGTCAAGCGGATCGCGTCCTTCGCGACGCTCGTGGTGCCGTTCATGGCGGTCGCCTACGTCGCTGCCGCCATGGTGGTCGTGGTCGTCAACGCCGACCGGATCCCGAGCGTCCTCAGCGACATCTTCTCGAGCGCCTTCGGCCTCCACTCCGCGTTCGGCGCCGTGCTCGGCCTGGCCGTGATGTGGGGCGTCAAGCGCGGCATCTACTCCAACGAGGCCGGGCAGGGGACCGGTCCGCACGCGGCGGCAGCGGCCGAGGTCTCCCACCCGGCCAAGCAGGGGCTCGTGCAGGCCTTCGCCGTGTACGTCGACACGCTGTTCGTCTGCTCGGCGACGGGTTTCCTCATGCTGTCCACCGGCGCCTACCGCGTCTTCGAGGGCGGCAGCGAGAGCGGCGACGTGATCGCGGACGGTGGCGTTCTCGCCGCCGGCGCGGAGGTCGGCCCGGCCTACACGCAGTCGGCATTCGACACAGTGTTCCCGGGCATCGGCGCCTCCTTCATCGCCATCTCCCTGGCGTTCTTCTGCTTCACGACGATGGTCGCCTACTACTACATGGCCGAGACGAACCTCCGGTTCATCGTCGGCCGGTACGCGACCGTTCGGCTGGGCGGCCGCCGCGGCGTCTCGCTCGGCCGCGTGGTCACGCTGGCGCTCCAGGCGGTGATCCTCGTCGCCTCCGCGTACGGCTGCGTCTCCACCGCCAGCGACGCCTGGACGCTCGGCGACATCGGCGTCGGCCTGATGGCATGGCTCAACATCTTGGGCATCCTCGTCCTCCAGCAGCCCGCGTTCGCGGCGCTGCGTGACTACGAGAAGCAGAAGAAGCAGGGCCTCGACCCGGTCTTCGACCCGCTGGCGCTGGGCATCACCGGGGCCACCTACTGGGAGACCTACGAGCCCGAGAAGCAGCGGGTCTAGGGCATGTCGCCCTAGCCTCATTCGGTCCCGGTGCGTTCCAGCGGGACGTAGTCGTGGGCGGTGAGGACGCCGTTGGTCTCCAGCTCGACCGACTGGACTCCGACGGGGAGGCCGTCGGCGTAGGTGATCAGGGTGATCTCGGCGGTGCGACGGATCTTCCCCATCGCGAAGGCGTACGCAGCGCCACCGGTGGTGCCGTTGGTGTAGGTCCAGCCGATCTCACCGTTCTCGCCGGCCACCTCGGTCGGGCCCTGGTGCACGTGGCGGTGGCCGCCGACGACGAGCGTCGCGCAACCGCGGCGCAGGGTCTCGCGGCCGAGGGACGGGTCGTGGACGAGAAGGGTGGCGACCGGCTTCCCCTCGTCCATCGAGTCGCAGGCGATGTCGGCCAGCTTCGCACCGGCCTCGGCGAAGCTGACATCCTTCTCGTCGACCCAGTTGCCGAGGCCGCTGGTGCGCGGGTCGGGAACGCCGAGGAGCGTGGAGCCGCCCGGGCCGTCGACGACCTCGCCGTCGAGGACGGTCCAGCCCTTCTTGGCCAGGTAGGTGCCGACCGTCGGACCGTGGTCGTGGTTGCCGGTGACCGCCCACTTGTCGAGGCCGTCGCTGGCGTCGGTGAGGGAGTCGAGGGAGAAGGTCTCCCAGTCAGACCCTGTCGAGGTGTCGTCGCCGGCGTCGAGGATGCCGGTCGCACCACCCTCGTCGGCGATCGCGCGCACGACCGCGTCCATGCCCACGTTGTCGTGGCGGTCGGAGACGAGGGCGGCCACGGTCTCGCCCTCGGCCGGCTCGTGCAGCGCCAGGTCCGGCACCTTCGCCACCACCTTCTCGTAGAAGGTCCGGCTGGAGTTGTAGGTGTCGACGGCACTGGCCACGAGCCTGCGGGTCTGGTTGGCGTAGGCGTCGCCGCGGACCTCCACCCCGTCCAACTCGGCGGGCACAGGGATCTCCGGGCCGAGGAAGCGGGCCAGCGGGGACCAGCCACCGGCGACCGGCCCGGCCTCCTTGTCCGTCGTGGGCGCACCGGCCTCGCCCCAGGGTTGCCAGACGGCGACCGCGAGCACTGCCACCGTGACCAGGCCGACCCCGGCGGTCGTCAGCCCGCGCCGCGTACGGACCGCCTCTCTCGTACGTCTGCGCAGGTCAGCACGGCGTTCGGCGCCGGGCATCCACCACAGCAGGACTCCCCCGGCGACGATCGCCAGGGAGATGGCGGCACCGCGGATCACGGCCGCGACGAGCATCGACTCGACCTGCTCCACCACCACGGCACGCTGCCCGTCGGGCGCCGAGCCGAGCACCGCGTAGCGCTCGAAGAGCTCGTCCATCGACCGCAGCTCGGTCTTCCCGAGCGTGACATCGACCCCGACCGGCCCGGCCACGTCCAGACGTACGTCGGGAAGGACCGGTCCGGTGTGGATGATCGCCGTGCCCGACAATGTCGGGCGCAGGACCGAGTCGTGGCCGGCCAGGACCACCTGGCGCTCGCTGGACAGGAAGAGCCACGCGCTCGACCCCACGGTGAGCGCGAGCCACAGCACTCCTAGCCCCGCCCAGACGGCGAGGCCACGGAGCAGACTGTTGGTCGGGATCAGCGACGCGCCTCCGCGACGGCGTAGAGCACCACCGACGCAGCGACGCCGGCGTTGAGAGACTCGACCGAGTTGACCATCGGGATCGACACTATCTGGTCGCAGGTCTCCTGGACCAGGCGCGAGAGCCCGCCACCCTCGGCACCGACGACGACCACCAGCGGACCGTCGGCGAGGCCGTCGGGAGCGCCCAGCTCGGGCAGCGTGATGTCGCCGTCCATGTCGAGCCCGACGACCATGCAGCCGGCGTCCTGGTAGGCCTTCAGCTGTCGGGTCAGGTTGACCGTCTGGGCGACCGGGATCCGGGCCGCGGCGCCGGCGCTCGTCTTCCAGGCTGCGGCGGTCATCCCGGCCGCGCGTCGCTCCGGGATCACCACGCCGTGGGCCCCGAAGGCCGCGGCGGAACGTACGATCGCACCCAGGTTGCGCGGGTCGGTGACCTGGTCGAGCGCCACGATCAGCGCCTTCTCACCGACCTCGGCGGCTCGGTCGATCAGGTCGTCCGCGTGGGCGTACTCGTAGGCCGGGATCCGCGCGGCCAGCCCCTGGTGGCCGTTGAACCCGGTCATCCGGTCGAGCTCGACCTTGGTCACCTCGAGCAGCGAGATGCCCTTCTCGGAGGCGAGCAGGAACGCCTCGCGCAGCCGTCCGTCGCGCTCGGCGCCCTCGGCGACGTAGACACCGTTGACCGGTACGTCCTCGCGCAGCGCCTCCACCACCGAGTTGCGCCCGATGATCCACTCGGCGTCGCCCGCCGCCCGCTTGCGCGGACCCTTGTTGCGCTGCTCGGCAGCCTGGGCCGCCTTGTGGGCCTTGTGGTAGGGCCGGTCCTTCGCCTTCGGCGTCGGTCCCTTGCCCTCCAGGCCCTTGCGGCGGTTGCCACCGGTGCCGACCTGGGCACCCTTCTTACGGCCCTTCGCGATCGCACCGCGACGCTGGGAGTTGCCTGCCATCAGTTAACGCTCCATTTCGGACCCTCAGGGGTGTCCTCGATCTCGATCCCGGCTTCCTTGAGCCGGTCTCGCAGTGCATCTGCGCGGGCCCAGTCCTTGGCGGCGCGCGCCTGCGCGCGCTCGTCCAGGACCCCGCGGACCAGTACGTCGAGCGCACCGGTCAGCTTCTCGTCGTCCCCGCTCGCCGGACCCCACGCAGGATCGTCCGGGTCCAGACCGAGCACGTCCAGCATCCCGCGCACGGCCGCAGCCTCGGCGGCCGCGGAATCCCCGGCGGAGAGCCGACGGTTGCCCTCGCGCACGGTGTCGTGCAGAACCGCGACGGCCCCGGGGGTGCCGAGGTCGTCGTCCATCGCCTCGCGGAACGCGTCCGGGACCGCGCCGGTCTCCGACGAGTCCGCGCGCTCGAGGAACGACTCGATCCGCTGGAACGCCGACGCCGCCTCATCCAGCGCGGAGAAGGAGAACTCGACGTGGGACCGGTAGTGCGCAGCGACCAGGTAGTAGCGCAGCTCGATGCCGCGTACCTTCTTCAGGACCTCGGGGATGACCAGCGAGTTGCCCAGCGACTTCGACATCTTCTCGCCGGAGGTGGTGATCCAGGCGTTGTGGAGCCAGTAGCTGGCGAACGGCCGGCCGGCAGCGCGTGACTGTGCCTGCTCGTTCTCGTGGTGCGGGAAGCGCAGGTCGAGGCCGCCACCGTGGAAGTCGAAGGCGGGGCCGAGGTATTTGCCGGCCATCGCCGAGCACTCGATGTGCCAGCCGGGGCGTCCCAGACCCCACGGCGAGGGCCATGAGGCGGTCTCCGGCTCAGAGACCTTCCGGCCCTTCCACAGCGCGAAGTCGCGCGGGTCGCGCTTGCCCCGCGGGTCCGCGTCGGCGGCGGCCTCCATGTCCTCGACCTTCTGCCCCGACAGCTCGCCGTAGGCGGGCCAGGAGCGGACGTCGAAGTAGACGTCGGCCGAGCCGTCCTCGGCGGCGTAGGCGTGGCCCTTCGCGATCAGCTCCTCGATCAGCTCGATGATCTCGGGGATGTGACCGGTGGCCAGCGGCTCGTAGGTGGGCCGGGCGACGTTGAGCGAGGCATAGGCGGCGTCGAGCTCGCGGTGCATCTCGTAGCCGAGGTTGTACCAGGGGCGTCCCTGGTCGGCCGACTTCGCCAGGATCTTGTCGTCGATGTCGGTGACGTTGCGGATGAACGTGGTCTCATAGCCGGAGACCCGCAGCCAGCGCTGCAGCACGTCGAAGTTCACCCCGCTGCGCACATGCCCGACATGCGGCTCGCTCTGCACGGTCAGACCACAGACATAGAGCGACGCCTTGCCGGGCTGCAAGGGAGTGAAGTCACGTACTTCACGGGTCGCCGAGTCGTAGAGCCTGAGTGCCATGCCCCAAGTCTAGGGACGTACGCGTGTTCCCTACCTATCGCGACGCACGATGAGCGCGGTTGCGATCGCGGCGACACCTTCACCTCGTCCGGTGAGCCCGAGACCGTCGGAGGTCGTCGCCGTCACCGTGACCGGCGCGCCGGCCGCCGCGGAGAGCGCCTGGTTGGCCTCGTCGCGGCGCGGACCGATCTTGGGCCGGTTGCCGATCACCTGGACCGCGACGTTGCCGATCTCGAACCCGGCCTCCCGGACCCGCCGTGCGGCTTCCGCCAGCAGGACGACTCCCGCCGCCCCGGCCCACTCGGGCTCGGAGATGCCGAAGTTCGACCCCAGGTCGCCGAGTCCGGCCGCGGAGAAGAGCGCGTCGCAGCAGGCGTGGGCGGCGACGTCGCCGTCGGAGTGCCCGGCGAGACCCTGCTTCTCGTCGGGAAAGGCGAGACCGGCGACGTGCATCGGGACACCGTCGGCAAGGCTGTGTACGTCGGTCCCGATGCCGATCAGTGGAAGCTGCACGCTGCGTAGTCTCCCAGATCCCCCACGCGCGAGACGCAGTCAGACCACCTTCCGGTGCCCGACCTGGACGAGACCGTCGACGACCCGGACCTCGTAGACGGGGACGCTCACGTGCGGGTCCTCCAGACACCGTCCGGTACGCAGGTCGAACCCGTGCCGGTGAGCGGGCGAGGCGACGAACGGCACCCCGTCGCGGATCCCGACGATGCCCTTGGCGATCGCCGAGGTCTTGGCGAACGGGTCGTGGTTGCCCAGGGCGTAGACC
The DNA here is from genome assembly GCF_037137035.1 of Nocardioides sp. CCNWLW239. Taxonomy (NCBI): domain Bacteria; kingdom Bacillati; phylum Actinomycetota; class Actinomycetes; order Propionibacteriales; family Nocardioidaceae; genus Nocardioides; species Nocardioides sp. CCNWLW239. Next base: position 515,693 of record NZ_JBBBNW010000001.1, read on the forward strand.
GTGTCGTCCGGCAGCCGGAAGATCGCGATGGCCTGGCCGTGGACCAGCGCGGTGGCGCCGCGCTCCACGTCGAGCGCGCCGACCGGGCAGACGGGGTGCCAGTCGCCCTGGTCCTCCCGTCGCACTCTCATGCCGCCGGCCCGAGCCGTTTCGTCGACATACGTCGGGTCCTCCCTTCGGTGGACCTGAAACGCTAGGACGCGCGGGCGCTGCCTCCTGTTTCGCTGTGTTACGGGTCGGTAAACATGGCGGGGCGAGGCGGCGGTGGATGTTCGTCAAGGTACGCAGCCGAACAGTCACTCCCCGGGCGGAGTTCCACACGGGATGTGACCGTTCGTCTGCATACCTTGACGAACATCCACCCGGCCCGCCCCACCGACGACCGGATAACCTCCGGGTGTGCCCGCCGCTCTCGTACTCCTGGCCGCCGGATCCGGCACCCGCGTCGGAGCCGCCACCAACAAGGTGCTGCTCCCGCTCGACGGGTCCGACGACCCGGCCTCCTCGGCTCTCGGTCTCTCGCTCCGGACCGCCCTCGAGGTGCCCGACGTACGCCGGATCGTCCTGGTCGTACGCAGCGGTGACGAGGAGGCGGTCGCCGCCGTCGCCCAACCGCTCCTCGGCGAGCGCGAGGTCGCGATGGTCACCGGCGGCGAGACCCGCCATGCCTCCGAGCAGGCGGCGCTGGGTGTGCTGCGTGCCGACATCGAGGACGGCATCGATGTGGTGGCGATCCACGACACCGCCCGACCGTTGGCCACCGTCGAGCTCTACCGCACGGTCATCGACGTCGCCCGTGAGCACGGCGGGGCCATCCCTGCCGCCCCGCTCACCCACCTCTCGACCCGCGACCTGCAGCCTGTGGGTGGCGCGCTGGTCGGCGTACAGACACCTCAGGCCTTCCGGGCCGGCGAGCTCCTCGCCGCCTATGCCCAGGCGGCGGCCGACGGGTTCGACGGCACGGACACCGGCGCCACCCTGGAGCACTACTCCCCCGACGTACGCATCGTCGCGGTCCCCAGCTCTCAGCTGAACCTCAAGGTGACCTTCGCCGACGATCTCCGCGCGGCCGCAGCACTGATCAGCTGAGCGCGAGCCCTTCCAGCAGACGTACGTCCTCCTCCGAGGCCACCCGGCGACCGATCGGCGGCGCCTCGATCGAGACGACCGGGAACCGGCGGGCCAGCACCGCCGCGATCTCGGCGAAGTCGCCGGTCGGCCACCCGTCCAGGGCGGCGACGACGGCCGGGGGCAGCACGATCGGCGAGGTGACCGAGACCAGCGCGGACCGGTCCACCGTCTCACCGAGCACCGGGACCCCGTCCTCGATGGCGAGCTTCTTCACCGTGTCGGTGACCGGGCGTACGCCGATCACGACCGCCTCGCGCGCCAGCGCGGTCGTGACGCAGTGAGCGATGAAGGCCGGCGGGGTCATCGGGCACAGCGAGTCGTGCAGGACCAGCGGCTCCTCGGCCGCCACGATCCCTTCCCAGGAGGCGGTGAAGTCGACCGGCGTCACCCCGGACTCACCCAGCGACCAGGTCGCCGCGGCGACCAGCGCCTCACCCTGGATCAGCGCGAACGGCAGCGATCCGCGGTCCTCCTCGGCGACCGTCCCGAGGGCGGGCGGGCGCTCGGCGGTCTCGTCGAGCTCGTCGTAGTCGGCGTAGGGATCCTCCATGGATGCCACGCTATCGGCTCCGCGAAAACGCGAAACAGGCCCCGGGATCACCCGGAGCCTGTCGCGCAGACCGAGACCAGCGTCAGCTGGCCAGCACCTCGTCGAGGAGGACTTCAGCCTTGTCTTCGTTGGTGTGCTCGCACAGCGCGAGCTCCGAGACGAGGATCTGGCGTGCCTTGGCGAGCATGCGCTTCTCCCCGGCGGAGAGGCCACGGTCACGCTCACGACGCCACAGGTCACGCACGACCTCGGCGACCTTCATGACATCGCCGCTGTGCAGCTTCTCCAGGTTTGCCTTGTAACGACGCGACCAGTTGGTCGGCTCTTCGACGTGCTCCGCACGAAGCACCTCGAAGACCCGATCAAGCCCGTCCTTGTCTACGACGTCTCGAACTCCGACGAGCTCGAGGTTGTTGGCCGGAACGCGCACTACGAGGTCCTGCTGAGCGATGATGCGGAGGACCAGATACTGCCGCTCCTCGCCCTTGATGGTGCGCATCTCGATGTCTTCGATGACGGCCGCGCCATGGTTCGGGTATACGACGGTCTCGCCGACGGTGAAAGTCATATTTTTAGGTACCCCTTCCTAGGAACCTAAGTCTACCACGGATCTTAGAATTCGGATTCCGCGTTTCTGCAGGTCAGGGCATTAATCAGGGGTTGACAGATCGACAAGTTGTGTGGTTCCGCGCGCGCAGGTCGGTGAAGAGTGGCAGCATGGCTGATTTCGAAACGAAGCCGAAATCTCGTCGTCGCCAGCCTGTTGTCCTGCGCGGCTTGGCCCGGTGCCCGATACTGCCGCCATGGCGAATGCATCGCAGAGCGCCCCCACGACCATCTTCACCGTGTCGCAGCACGCCCAGGACCAGGACCCGGAAGAGACGCAGCCCAGTGCGTCGGCCGTTCCTGATGCCTCGGCGGGCCGAGAGAGCGTCATGGACAAGATCGGCAACTGGGCCCCGTTCCTCCTCATCCGCTCCGCCCACCCCCGACAGGCGGTGCTGACCGCCATCGGCATGTCGATAGCCGCGGTCCTGGCCGGGCTGACCACCCGCGAGGTCGCGCTGATCGCGGTCACCGTCCTCGTCGGCCAGGCGGTCCTCGGCTGGCACAACGACCTCGTCGACCAGGTCGTCGACCGTCGTCACGAGCGCGCGGGCAAGCCGATCTCCGACGGCCGCCTCGAACCCGGCGGGGTCTGGTTCGCGCTGTGCTGCGGCGTACTCCTCGTCATTCCCCTCTCGGTCACCTCCGGCACCGTCGCGGGGCTGTTCTACCTGGGCTCCCTGGTGATCGGGATGCTCTCCAACGTGCTGCTGCGCAAGGGCCTCTTCTCCTGGGTCCTGTGGGCGGCGGCGTTCGCCTGCTATCCCGGTTACATCTCGTACGCCGGCTGGGCCGGTGAGTCCGCCGGCGGACCGCCGCACTGGGCGATGATCGTGCTCGCCGCGGCACTGGGGGTCGGCGTGCACTTCCTCACCGCGCTGTGGGGCCTGGTCGCCGACAACGAGGACGGCTGGACGTACCTGCCGCTCAAGGCGGGGCTGAAGCTGGGAGCAGGCAAGCTGCTCGGCGTGACGCTGGTCTACATCGCCGCAGTGGTGGGCGGGATGCTGTACGTCGCGAGCTCCGTCGGGCTGCGTGCGTGACCTGCGTACGACCGGTGTCTGACCTGCGAGCCTGACCCTTTTCCGATATCACCCGATCGGGCGGATAGAGTGTCGCGCGTGACGACCAAGGTTATGCGGAAGCGGCTCGCAGTGACGGGTGCCCTCGTGGCGCTCGCCCTTCCGGCGCTCACCGCCTGCAGCAGCTTCGACTACGCGACCGACCGGCCCAACGAGATCACCCACGGTGGCTCGACGCTCGATGGTGCCATCCGGATCAACGCAGCTCGCATCGTGACCGCACAGGAAGGCTCCGGCGTCCTGGTCGGCACCTTCTCGCTCGACCCGGCGATCAACCCGGCCGTCGCCGGCGAGGCGCTGCCGTCGGTCACCTCGATCGCGACCGCGGCCGACGCCACCCAGACGGTCACGCCCGAGTCGTTCCAGCCGATCGAACTGCCGACCGCCGGGATCATCAACCTCGCCGACCCGACCGTGGGTGGCATCGCGGTCACCGGCGACTTCAAGCCGGGCGACATCGTCCCGATGACCTTCACCCTCTCCGACGGCGAGGAGAAGGTCGTCTCGGTCCCGGTCGTCACCCAGTGCGGTCCGTACGCCGAGGTCGTCGCGGCCGCCGACGAGGCCGAGAAGCCTGCGAAGAAGGGCAAGAACGCCGAGGCGTCCGAGGGCGCTACCGAGGGCACCGACGAGGCCTCGACCCTGCCGGCCGACGCTCCCGCGGAGGACGAGCACTCGACCGAGGGCGAGACCGAGGCTCACGGTGAGTCCACGGGCACCCTCTCCGAGGACCCCTACTCGTGCGAGTTCCCCCCGGCCGCCCTCCCCGGCGCCGAGGAAGCCCACTGATGACCTACAAGCTCGTCCTGCTGCGCCATGGCGAGAGCGAGTGGAACGCGCTCAACCTGTCCACCGGCTGGGTCGACGTCGACCTCACCGACAAGGGTCGGGCCGAGGCCGTCAACGGCGGCCGGCTGCTGGCCGAGGCCGGGATCCTTCCCGACCTGGTCCACACGAGCCTGCTGCGCCGCGCGATCAACACCGCCAACATCGCTCTCGACACCGCCGACCGTCACTGGATCCCGGTGCGGCGCGACTGGCGTCTCAACGAGCGTCACTACGGCGCGCTGCAGGGCAAGAACAAGTCCGAGACGCTGAAGAAGTTCGGCGAGGAGCAGTTCCAGCTGTGGCGTCGTTCCTACGACGTCCCGCCGCCGCCGATCGAGGCCGACTCCGAGTTCTCCCAGGTCGGTGACGCCCGCTACGCCGACATCGAGGTTCCCGCCACCGAGTGCCTCAAGGACGTCGTCGCGCGGATGCTCCCCTACTGGGACTCCGCCATCGTGCCCGACCTGAAGACCGGTCAGACGGTCTTGGTCACCGCTCACGGCAACAGCCTGCGCGCGCTGGTCAAGCACCTCGACAACATCTCCGAGACCGACATCGCCAAGCTCAACATCCCCACGGGCCAGCCGCTGGTCTACGAGCTCGACGAGTCGCTGAAGCCGGTCGTCGCCGGCGGCACCTACCTCGACCCAGAGGCGGCTGCGGCCGCTGCCGAGGCTGTCGCCAACCAAGGCAAGCAGTAACAAGAACGATCCCGCCGGGCCGGCTCGTCTCCACGAGCCGGCCCGGCGGGATCTTCTGTCAGGATGCGCCGACCCGGCGGGTCAGGAGTCGGCCGGGACCTCGCCGGTCACCACGAAGACGACCCGGTTGGCGACCGTGACCGCGTGGTCGGCGATGCGCTCGTAGTAGCGACCCAGGAGGGCCACGTCGACGGCGGGCTCGACACCGTGGGTCCAGTCCTGGCCGAGCAGCTCGGCGAACGACTTGCGCCGCAGCTGGTCCATCTCGTCGTCGTCGGCGACCAGGTCCTGGGCGGCGGACACGTCGCGGGTGCGGAGGATCTCGCAGGTGCGCGCGACCATCTGCTGGGCGATCTCGGCCATCTTGGCGATGGTCGGCTGCGCAAGCTCGGGGACGGCCTTGTTCGGCGTACGCAGCCTGGCGATCTTGGCGACGTGCACGGAGAGGTCACCCATCCGCTCGAGGTCGGAGATCATCCGCAGGGCGGCGACGACGACGCGGAGGTCGCCGGCGACCGGGGACTGGAGGCCGAGCAGCTCGAGGGCGTTCTCCTCGATGCGCTCGCGGGCGTCGTCGATCTCGACATCCTTGTCGATCACCTGCTCGGCGAGGTCGTTGCGGGCCTCGAGGAGAGCGGTGGTGGCATCGCGGACGGCCACCGACACCAGCTCACAGACACTGGTCAGATCGGTGAAGATGGCATCGAGGTCGTCATGGAAAGCAGCACGCATGGGCCGATCCTAGACACCCCACATGTACGGATCTGCCTCCCGAGTGAACCGATGGTGAACGTTCGGCGCGGAGGCGTCCAGTGGTCAGAGATGGGTGTTTGATGGGATTACCCTGATCGTGTGGACTCGACGACGCAGGCCTTTCTTGCTGCGCTCCTCGGCGCTGTCGTCGCCGGAGCGGCGGTGCTTGCGTGGGCGATGAGCGAGCGTTCCCGCCGCAAGATCCCCGAGGTCGAACCCCCGAAGGTTCCCTCCGAGGTCGCTGCGGTCCTCTCGGTCCTGCGGAGCAGCGCGGTGGTCGTCGACGAGGACGACACCGTGCTCAAGGCCAGCGCCCCGGCGTACGCCCTCGGGCTGGTGCGCGGCACCTCGCTCGTCTCTCCCGAGCTGTCCGAGCTCGTCCACAGCGTGCGTCGTGACGGCCAGATCCGCGAGACCGAGCTGGTGATCTCGCGCGCGAACGGCGCGTCGCGGCATGTCACCGCCCGCGTCGCCCCGCTGGGCACCCGTCTGGCCCTCGTCCTGGTGGAGGACCGCACCCGGGAGCGTCGCGTGGAGGCCGTACGCCGCGACTTCGTCGCCAACGTCAGTCACGAGCTCAAGACGCCGGTCGGCGCGATCCGGGTGCTCGCCGACGCCGTCACCGAGGCCTCCGACGACCCCGAGGCCGTACGCCGCTTCTCCAACCGGATGATCACCGAGTCCGAGCGGCTGACCGCGCTCGTCCAGCAGATCATCGAGCTCTCCCGGCTGCAGGGCGACGAGCCGTTGGAGGCGCCGGTCGCGGTCGACGTCGACAAGGTCATCTCTGCCGCCGTCGACAGCTCGACGGTCGACGCGGACGCCAAGGGCATCAACGTGGTCAGCGCCGGCACCGCCGGCCTGCACGTCTTCGGCAACGACGAGCAGGTCTCGACCGCGGTCACCAACCTGGTCTCCAACGCGGTCGCCTACTCCGACCCCGGATCGACCGTGACCGTCTCGACCCGTGCGACCGACGGCTCGGTCGAGATCTCGGTCGTGGACCAGGGCATCGGCATCCCGTCCACGGAGATCGACCGGATCTTCGAACGTTTCTACCGCGTCGACCCGGCGCGCCACCGCTCCACCGGTGGCACCGGGCTCGGCCTCTCGATCGTCAAGCACGTCGCCGCCACACACGGTGGCGAGGTCAAGGTCTGGTCGCAGGAGGGTCAAGGATCCACCTTCACCCTCACCCTGCCCCAGCACCTTCCAACTGCCGGGCAGTCCGGCACAAGCAAGGAGGAACGCCCGTGACCCGGGTACTCGTCGTCGAAGATGAAGCCAGCTACAGCGAGGCACTGTCCTACATGCTCCGCAAGGAAGGCTTCGAGGTCGCCGTCGCCGAGGACGGCACCGACGCCCTGAAGGAGTTCGACCGCAACGGCGCGGACATCGTGCTGCTCGACCTGATGCTTCCCGGTCTCTCCGGCACCGAGGTGTGCCGCCAGATCCGGGCCACCTCGTCGGTCCCGGTCATCATGGTGACCGCCAAGGACGACGAGGTCGACAAGGTCGTCGGCCTCGAGCTCGGTGCCGACGACTACGTCACCAAGCCCTACTCCCCCCGCGAGCTCGTCGCCCGCATCCGCGCGGTCCTGCGGCGCGGCACCGAGCCCGACGCGGCCCCGGCAACCCTCGAGGCCGGCCCCGTGCGGATGGATGTCGAGCGCCACGTCGTCACCGTCGACGGCAACGAGCAGCGCCTGCCGCTCAAGGAGTTCGAGCTCCTGGAGATGTTCCTGCGCAACCCCGGCCGGGTCCTGACCCGCGGCCAGCTCATCGATCGCGTCTGGGGCTCCGACTACGTCGGCGACACCAAGACCCTCGACGTCCACGTCAAGCGCCTGCGCGCCAAGCTCGAGCCGGACCCGAGCGAGCCGAAGTTCCTGGTCACGGTCCGGGGCCTGGGCTACAAGCTCGACCTGTAGGGGCCACCAGCCGCGCCGAAACGACCGTGACACGCCGACCCGTCGGCGTGTCACGGTCGTTTTCGAGGCCATCGTGGCCGTCGAAACGTAGTCCGTTCAGGCCATGCCCGAGACCCTGACCTCCGTCTAGGATTCGTCTGCCTGTCCGCGACCCGCGGCACCGAACGGAAAGTACGTCGTGTTGCGTCGCCTGCCGCTCTTATTCGCCCTCATGGTCGCCGTCCTCCTACCGGTCGGCACCGCCGCTTCACCCGCGGTTGCAGCCTGCAGCACCCCGACGCTCTCGAAGATCACCGTCAAGCGAGCCGCCGTCACGGCAGGGCAGTCCACCACCGCGACGGTGACTCTCTCGTGTGCGCCCCGCACGCGAAAGCGGATCGCGGTCAGAGCGACCTCGGGGATCGTCGTTCCGTCCTCCGTCTATGTCAGGAGCGGCCATCGCACCCGGTCCTTCACGGTGAGGACCAGGCTCACGGCGATCACGACCCGTGGTTCGGTCAGCGCGACGTACAACCGCCGTACGGTGTCCACCACACTCACCCGCAGGTACGCGTACTGTGCGAGCCCTCCGCTGAGCAGCCTGACCGTCAGCCCCTCGACGATCGTCAGTGGGAACCCCGCCAAAGCCGTCGTCCGACTCGCTTGCCGCACGACCAAGTGGACCCGCCTGGTCGTATCGACGACCGCGGGCGCGACGGCACACGCCTCCGACGACATCTGGATCCCCAGGGACCGACCGAGCGTCACCTTCCCGGTGACCGCGACCGCTCGCACCAACCGGCTCAACGTGACCGTCAAGGCTCGCAAGGCCGGTTCGACCCGCTGGGTGTCCGACTCCTTCGTCGCAACCGCGAACCCTGAGATGTGCATGCCCTCCTCACGGGAAACAACCAACGTGATCTACGCCGGCACCAAGCCGACAACGGTCGCTCTCAGGCAGCCGTGCGCACTCGATATCTCGCGCTACGTCTACCTGCGCAGCAACAACCCGAACATCAAGGTCCCGAGCCGGGTTCTTGTCTCTGCCGGCAGGACGAGCGTCGGCGTTCCGGTCACCGTGACCGACGGCACCCGCGCCGACTCCCAGAGCAACCTCATCTACTCACTTCTCAGCGTTGGTTCCGCCACCGGAGAGTGGGCACACCACTTCGACCTCGAGGCGCACCCAGGGCTCGAATCGGTCGAGCTGGACACATGGGCAGACGCGAACGGCAACCGAACCGTGAGCGCCCACGTCGATCTGGGGTTCCCGGCGGTCACGGAGACCGTCGTCCGCCTTGAGACGAGCGATCCGCTGATCACGCTCCCCTCGACCCTGACCGTAGCGAAGGGTGCCACCCGCGCCGAGACGAGCCAGACCATCGCAGCACCCTCCGAGGACACCGAGGTGCGCATCACTGCCACCTTCGGAAGCCAGCAACGAACCATGAACGTGCTGGTCCAGCGGGATTTCCGGCCCGGGGACCCCGTGTCGCTGGGCGAGCAGACCTTCTACGGAGGTGGCCGCGCGGACACCATGATCCGCCTCGAACGTCCCGCAGGTCCCGGTGGAGTGCCAGTGACCCTGACCTCTGACTCACCGCTTCTGACCTTCGCCCCAGTCACGATCCCGGCGGGACGTACCTCCGTCGCTCTCCCGATCGTCGTCGCGGAGGTGACGACGACCACGCCAGCGATCCTCGGGGTGACGATCGGGGCCCGCACGTACGACTTTCCGGTCGTGCTGCAGCCCGGCCTGGGTGCGATCACGCTGCCGGAACAGGCGACCAGCGGCGTACCGTTCACCGGCACGGTCAGACTGACCGGTGTCTCCACCCGGGACACCCCGGTCGACCTCTTCTCAGGCACCAGCATGGTGCAGGTTCCTGACACCGTGGTCGTTCCCGCGGGGGAGACCAGCGCGACCTTTCAAGGTGTCGCGCGTCTGCCCGGTAGCCGCGAAAGCGCCGTGCAGCTCACCGCCGACCTTGGTCGGCTCTATGTCTCCAACCGGATGGTGATCACACCCGCCCCGTAGACGGGGCGGCCCTGAATCAGGCCGAAGCCGGCTGCTTGTCCGAGACCGGCGCGCGCGGTGTCACCAGCGACATCAGCGCGGCGGCAGCGCACAGCGCGCCGGCTGCGTACCAGACCAGGTCGTAGGAGCCGGTGACATCGCGTACGACCCCACCCATCCACGCGACCAGGCCGGCACCGACCTGGTGGGAGGCGAGGACCCAGCCGAAGACGATCGGGGCGTCCTCGGGCCAGATCTCGCGACACAGCGCGAGCGTGGGTGGGACGGTGGCGACCCAGTCGAGGCCGTAGAAGACGATGAAGAAGACCATCGGGATGTGCACCTCGGGCGCCAGCAGCATCGGCAGGAAGATCAGTGAGATCCCGCGCAGCGAGTAGTAGACGCCGAGCAGCACCACCGGGTTGAAGCGGTCGGTGAGCCAGCCGGAGAAGATCGTCCCGGCGACGTCGAAGATGCCGATCACGGCGAGGAGCGAGGCGGCCGCGACCGTGGCCATGCCGTGGTCGTGCGCGGCAGGGACGAAGTGGGTCCTGATCAGCCCGTTCGTGGTGATCCCGCAGATGGCGAAGGCGCCGGCGAGGAGCCAGAAGGCCTTGGTACGCAGCGCCATCCCGAGCACACGTACGGTCCGCAGCGCGGCGCCGGTCGCGGGCGCGGGTCGCGGCACGATCCGCTCGGCGCCGTAAGGAGGCAGGCCGACGTCCGCCGGGTAGTCGCGCAGCAGGAGCAGCACGAACGGGATCACCGCGGCAGCGACCAGGGCGATCGTGACAGAGGCGGCCCGCCAGCCGTACTCCCCGATCAGGATCGCCAGCACCGGCAGGAAGATCAGCTGGCCCGACGCTCCGCCGGCGGTGAGCAGACCGCTGACGAGCCCCTGGCGCTTGTCGAACCAGCGGGTGGTGATCGTGGCACCGAAGGCGAGCGCCATGCAGCCGCTGCCACCGCCGACGAGGACGCCCCAGCCGAGGACGAACTGCCACGACTGGCTCATCCAGACGGTGCCGAGCGAGCCGAGGGTGATCATCGTGAGCGCGACGGCGACCACGGGCCGGATGCCGAAGCGGTCCATCAGCGCCGCGGCGAACGGTGCGGTCAGGCCGTAGAGAGCGAGCTGCAGCGTGATCCCGGCCCCGATCGTGCCGCGCGACCAGCCGAACTCGTCGTGCAGCGGACCGACCAGGAGGCCTGGTGCCGCGGTGAAGGCGGCGGCTCCGACGATGGTCACGAAGGCGACGGCGGCTACCCGCCAGGCCGGGTGGATACGGGGGCGGCGCGTGGCGGTGCGGCCGGCAGGCGGCGGGGACGTCGTCTGGGTCATGGGGATGATCTTCCCGGGGGCGCACCGCATCGAACAGTGGCCTGATTGACAACTAACGATAAGATCCAGCCATGAGTGACGAACGGGTTCCGTCGCCGCACCGCGTCGCGGTGCTGATCCAGGACGGATTCATCCCGTTCGAGATCGGCATCCCGCACCGGATCTTCGGCAAGGCTCGCGACAGCCAGGATCGGCTTCTCTACGAGGTCGTCACCTGCACCACCGGCGGCCCCGGACCCGTGCCGTCGGACTCCGACGTCGTCGTGCTCGCACCCCACGGACCCGATGTGCTCGCCGAGGCGGACACCGTGGTGATCCCGAAGTTCGACGAGATGTCGCCGATGGTCACCGACGGCGTGCTGTCGGCACCGTTGAAGGAGGCCCTCGACATGATCCGTCCGGGAACCCGGATCATGTCGATCTGCACCGGTGCCTTCGCGCTCGCCGCGGCGGGGCTGCTCGACGGCCGTCCGGCGACCACCCACTGGTACTACACCGAACAGTTCCGGGAGCTGTTCCCGCAGGTCAGACTGGACCCCGACGTACTCTTCGTCGACGACGGCGACATCCTGACCTCGGCCGGCGTGGCCGCCGGCGTCGACCTCTGCCTGCATGCCGTACGCAGCGACCACGGCGCCGCGGTCGCCAACCGCGTCGCCCGGGTGACGGTCGTCCCGCCCCACCGCGACGGCGGGCAGGCGCAGTTCATCCGGCACCACGAACCTGCCCCGGGTGACCCCGGCATCTCGGCCGCGATCGCCTGGGCGCTCGGCCATCTCGACCAACCGGTCTCGTTGGAGACGATGGCCGCCCAGGTCTCGATGTCGGTACGCACCTTCACCCGGCGCTTCCGCGACGAGATCGGCGACTCCCCCGGCCGCTGGCTGCAACGCCAGCGGATCGAGCTCGCCCGCAACCTCCTCGAGACCACCGACCTCACCGTCGAGCAGGTCGCCGCACGCTGCGGTCTCAACACCGCCCAGTCCCTCCGCCTCCACTTCCACGCCGCCCTCGGCATCACCCCCACCGCCTACCGCCGCACCTTCCGCGGTGGTTCCTGAGCCTGTCGAAGGGCTGACCCACGCCGAAGGACCCACCCGCCTCGGCTGGGGCGGGATGGCGGGATGTCGCACATGCTTGGCCGATATCCGCTCGCCCGGCGGCGTACGGATCTTTACGCTTTTATCGTGACGACGACGATCAGCCCCACCCCCACGGAGACCACCCCGCTCTGGAAGCCGCTGGTGGCGTGTGGGGTCACGCTGGTGCTGTGGGCGTCGGCGTTCGTCGGGATCCGGCATCTGGGCGACACGGTCCCGCCGGGGAGCCTGTCACTGGGCCGGCTGGTGGTGATGGTCGCGGCGCTCGGCGCATACCTCGCACTGAAGGGCGGGTTCCGGCTGCCGACCCGGAAGGAGTGGCCGCTGATCGCGATCGGCGGCGCGTCCTGGCTGGGGATCTACAACCTGGCGCTCAACGAGTCCGAGCGCCGGATCGACGCAGCGACCGCGGCGCTGATCGTGCAGATCGGCCCGATCGTGGTGGCGCTGCTGGCCGGTCTCGTGCTCAAGGAGACCATCCACCGGTGGATCCTCATCGGCACCGGTGTCGGCTTCGCGGGCGTCGTCGTGATCGGCCGGGCATCGGCCAACGGTGACACCGGCGACTGGATCGGCGTCGCTCTCTCGGTCGTCGCGGCGCTCACCTTCGCGATCGGTGTCCTCACCCAGAAGAAGCTGCTGCCGACGATGAGTGCGCTGCTGCTGACGTTCTGGTACGCCGTCGCCGGCCTGGTCATCTGCCTGCCCTGGTCGGCAGAGCTGATCACCACGATCCCCGACATCAGCGTCAGCAACATCGGCTGGATCGTCTACCTCGGCCTCTTCCCGAGCGCCTTGGCATTCGTGACCTGGGCTTATGCCCTGTCCCACTCCGACGCGGGGAAGTTCGCGCAGTCGACGTTCCTGGTGCCGTTCATCACCGCCCTGATGGCGTGGCTGGTGCTCGACGAGGTGCCGCCGGCGCTCGCCTTCGTCGGTGGCGCGATGTGCATCGCAGGCGTACTCATCACCCGCCGCCGCCCCGCCGAGTAGTCGAAATCTGACTACTCGGCGGATTCGAGCCAGCCTCGGAAGGCTTCCAGGTTGGCCGTCGACTCGCCGCGCAGCTTGCGCCACTCCCATTCCTTGCGGATCGAGGTGGCGAATCCCAGCTCCAGGATGGTGTTGAAGGACTCGTCCGCGTACGTCAGGACCGAGCCGAGCAACCGGTCGAGCTCGTCGGGCGCGACCATCGCCAGCGGCAGGCGGCCGTCGAGGTAGATGTCGCCGAGCCGGTCGATGCCGAAGGCGACCCCGTAGAGCCGCAGGTTGCGCTCGAGCAGCCAGCGGTAGACGGTCTCGTGGTTCTCGTCGGGACGGCGACAGACGAAGGCGTGGACGCCCAGCGCGTGCTGCCCCAGATCGAGACGGACCGGCGTCTGCAGCTTGCGCTCGCCCGGGAGCGAGAACGAGAAGACGAGCTCGCCACCGGGCTGGGAGGTCTCGTCCCAGTCCAGGTCGTTGGACCTCAGCCAGCCGCGTACGACCTCTTCCAGATCGCTCCGCGCACCATCGTTCATGCCGTCAGCTCCTCACGCATCAGCATCTTGGCCTCTTCATAGACCTCGAGCGTATTGCGTGCGGTGAGATCCCAGGAGAAGTCCTGGGCGTGTTCGCGGGCGCCGTCGGCCAGCGCCGACCAGCGCGAGTGGGACGCGACGGCGTTGGTGAGCGCGTCGGCCCACTGCGCCGGATCGTGGCCGTCGACCAGGAGCCCGCTGCGGCCGTGGTTCACCGCGGTGGTCAGGCCGCCGACCGCGGCGGCGACGACCGGGGTGCCGCAGGCCTGGGCCTCAACGGCGACCAGGCCGAAGGACTCGTTGTAGGAGGGGACGGCGACGACGGAGGCGGCGGAGTACCAGAGCGCGAGCTCGTCCTGGCGCACCGGCGGGACGAACCGGACCACGTCGGAGATCCCCAGCTCGACGGCCAGATCGGCCAGTCCGGTCGGGTGCTCCAGACCGGAGCCGGAAGGACCGCCGACGATGGGCACCACCAGGGAGCGGCGCAGCGACGGGTCGCGAGCGAGCATGACCGCAGCGGCCCGCAGCAGCACGTCGGGCGCCTTGAGCGGCTGGATGCGGCCGGCGAAGAGCAGCACGTGAGCCCGGGCCGGGAGCCCGAGCGCCGCTCGCGCCTCGGCCCGCCCGCGCGGACGGAAGACGCGCAGGTCGACACCGGGATGCACGACGGCGACACGACCTGGCTCCGCGTCGTACATGTTGATCAGCTGCTTGGCCTCGAGGTCGGTGTTGGCGATCAGCATGTCGGCCGCCTCGACGACCTGCTCCTCGCCGATCACGCGGGCCTCGGGCTCGGGACTGTCGCCCTCGGCGAGCGCCTCGTTCTTGACCTTGGCCATGGTGTGCATGGAGTGGACCAGCGGTACGCCCCAGCGGTCGCGGGAGAGCGCGCCGACCTGACCGGAGAGCCAGTAGTGGGAGTGCACGGCGTCGAAGTAGCCCGGCGGGTTGGAGGCCTCGGCGCGGAGCACCTCGCGCGCGAAGGTGCACAGCTGCCCGGGAAGGTCACCCTTGGCCAGCCCCTCGAAAGGACCTGCGTGGACGTGGTGGACCGCCACCCCGTCGTACGCCTCGACGACCTGCGGCAGGCGCGAGGAGGTCGCGCGCGTGAAGATGTCGACCGCGATGCCCTGGGTCGCCAGCCGCCGGGAGAGCTCGAGGACGTAGACGTTCATGCCGCCGGCGTCGCCGGTGCCGGGCTGGTCGAGCGGAGAGGTGTGCAGACTCACCATCGCCACGCGGTGGATCATGCCTGCCCCTTTGCTCGTCGAGTCCAATCCAGGTTCTCAACACGCTGACGCCGCTCGTCATTCCCGCCGGCGCGAACATCTTCGATCGTGGACCCGGTGCCGAATGTCGAGCGGCCCACGAGAGAATGGTTCCGTGGCTCTCAAGAACACTGTCTCCAAGAACGCTGTCGTCACCGGCGCCTCGAGCGGGATCGGCGCCGCCACCGCCCGCCAGCTCGCCAAGGAGGGCTACCACGTCTTCCTCGCCGCTCGCCGGGCCGACCGGATCGAGACCCTCGCAGCCGAGATCGGTGGCACCGCGATCGCGACCGACGTCACCTCCGACGACTCCGTCGCCGCGCTCGTCGAGGCCGTCGGCGACCGTCTCGACCTGCTGGTCAACAACGCGGGCGGCGCGTTCGGTGTGGACAAGGTCGCCGAGGCCGACCTGGCCAAGTGGCAGGCGATGTTCGAGGTCAACGTGATCGGCCTGACCCGCGTGACCAAGGCGCTGCTCCCGGCCCTGATCGCATCCGGGGCGGGCGCCGTCGTCAACGTCGGCTCGATCGCCGGCCGCCGCGCCTACGAGGGCGGCGCCGGCTACAACGCGGCCAAGTTCGGCACCCGCGCGGTCACCGAGGCACTGCGCCTGGAGATCGTCGACCAGCCGGTGCGGATCATGGAGGTCGCTCCCGGCATGGTGCACACCGAGGAGTTCTCGCTGGTCCGCCTCGGCGGCGACCAGGCGGCGGCCGACAAGGTCTACCAGGGCGTCGCGGAACCGCTCGTGGCCGATGACGTCGCCGACGCGATCGTCTGGATGGCCACCCGCCCGGCTCACGTCAACATCGACGAGCTGGTCATCAAGCCGCGCGCCCAGGCCGCTCCGCACAAGGTGCACCGCGAGGGCTGAGCCGACAACTGCCCTGGTCAGAGGCGCCGAGGATTCCGTACGCAGCCTCGTACGGTGTCACACTCGATGACGTGCATACGATCGGACTCATCGGCGGCATGAGCTGGGAAAGCACAGCCGCTTACTACGAGGGACTCAACAAGGGTGTCCAGGAGCGGCTCGGCGGACTTCACTCCGCCAAGATCGTGCTGGCCTCCGTCGACCTGGCCGAGCTGACGGCGCTGCAGGAGAAGGAGGCCTGGGACCAGGTCGCCGAGATCCTGGTCGCTGCTGCCCGCAGCGTGGTGGCCGGCGGCGCCGACCTGATCCTGCTGTGCACCACCACCTTCCACAAGGTCTATGACGAGGTCGCGACCGCCGTCGACGTACCGGTGCTGCACCTGGCCGACGTGCTCGCGGCGAAGTCCAAGGAGCTCGGCATCACCAAGGCCGGCTTCCTCGCCACCCGCTACACCGTCGAGAACGACTTCTTCGCGCAGCGCATCTCCGACCACGGCGTCGACGTGAACCTGCCCGACACCCTCCACGTGGAGATGCTCGACTCGATCATCTACGAGGAGCTCGTGCACCGGAACGTCGTGTCCGGCTCACGCAAGCGGGTCCTCGAGGTCGTCCACGAGCTGTGGGACGCCGGTTCTGACGGGGTCATCCTCGGTGCCTCCGAGCTCAGCCTCCTGGTGCGGCCCAGCGACGTCGACGTACCGATCCTCGACGCCATCACCGTGCACGTCGAGGCCGCGCTCAACCACGCCCTCCCCCGGTAGCCGACCCCTACCTCTCGAGCAGGTCGTTGGCCAGGGCGTGCAGCTCGGGGCTCAGGTCGCCCTCGTGCACGACGACGGTCTGGCCGTCGACCTCGAACTCGTAGACGAACCGGTCGGCACCCTTCGGCTTCGACGGCCCGGCGGCCCCGGCGGCCAGGTTGCGCAGGGCTGCCACCTGCGCGGCTGAGGGCGCGAGCTCGGCGCTCCCCTCCTTCGTACGTCCCAGGAAACCGCCGCTGCGGCGTACCTTCACCAGGGTCGGCGTCTCGCCGTCGGGCGCGGGCGTACCGGACGCCGGGGTGACCCCGACCTCGGACCACGCGGTGGTGACCGCGTCGGCGTGGTCGCCGGCCTCGGCGACGGTCGCCGCGGCGAACCCCGCGAAGTCGGTGTCGGTGGTGACCGCACCGTTGGTCAGCGCGGCGTACCAGATCTTGCCGGCGCCCTCCCACGCGTTGCCGCCGATCGCCTTGGCGGCCAGGGCGAAGGCGCGGTTGGGGATGCCGGAGTTGATGTGGACGCCGCCGTTGTCGTCGGGGCCGTCGTAGATGTCGTCCATGTGGGCCGGCTGCGGGTCCTTGCCCAGGTCGGGGTCGTCGTAGGCGGTCCCCGGCTCGAGCATGTGCCGCAGCCCGACGCCCTGGACCGACTCGGTGAAGAGGCCCTCACCGATGATCCAGTCGGCCTCCTCCGCGCTCTGACCGAGGAGGCGCTGCTTGAGGCAGGAGCCGTAGACGTCGGAGATGTGCTCGTTCAGCGCGCCGGGCTGGCCCTGGTAGACGAGGCCGGCGGTGTGCTCGGTGACCGCGTGGGAGAGCTCGTGCCCGATCACGTCGACGGCCTTGGTGAAGCGCTGGAAGATCTTGCCGTCACCGTCGCCGAAGACCAGCTGGGTGCCGTCCCAGAACGCGTTGGCGTAGTTCTGGTCGTAGTGGACGGTCATCACGACCTCGATGCCCTGGCCGTCGTAGGAGTCGCGGCCGTAGACCTCCTCGAAAAGGGCCAGCGAGCCGGTGATGCCGGTCGCGGCCTCGTCGACGCTCTCGTCACCCGACTCCGGCTCTCCGGCGGCGCGGACCTTCTCGCCGGGGAGGTCGGTGCCGTTGTTCGCGGTGTAGACGGTCCAGTCGCCTGCCTCGGCGGCCGTGCTGCCGGCCTCAGGGGCTGGAACCCGGGCGAGGACCCGGGTCAGGTGCTCCGCCCGGGCGGCACGGAAACCGTTGTCCTGGTCGAGGCGGCCGGGGTCGAGCCGCTGCATGAGGTAGGGGGGAACGATGTGGCAGACGTGTTTCCGAGAAGTCATGGGTTCAGCCAACCGTCATCTCCGGATGCGGGTCAAGGAGGTCACGGCGGATAAGATCAGTCGTCCCGTCCCGCGCCAGAAATCGAGCCGCTTCGCACATGTCCGAGACCCTCAAGGCCAATCTCCGCAACGTCGCCATCGTTGCGCACGTCGACCACGGCAAGACCACGCTGGTCGACGCCATGCTGCGTCAGGCAGGCACCTTCACCGAGCACGAGGCCGAGTCGGTGGCCGAGCGGGTCATGGACTCCGGCGAGCTCGAGCGCGAGAAGGGCATCACCATCCTCGCGAAGAACACCGCCATCCGCTACTCCGGGCCGAGCGCGCCCGAGGGGATGACGATCAACATCATCGACACCCCCGGCCACGCTGACTTCGGTGGCGAGGTCGAGCGCGGTCTGTCGATGGTCGACGGGATCGTGCTGCTGGTGGACGCCTCCGAGGGCCCGCTCCCGCAGACCCGGTTCGTGCTGCGCAAGGCGCTCAACGCGGACATGCCGGTCGTGCTGGTGGTCAACAAGGTCGACCGCCCCGACGCCCGCATCGAGGAGGTCGTCGACGAGACCTACGAGCTCTTCATGGACCTGCTCGACGACTCCCACAGCCAGGACGCGCTCGACTTCCCGGTGATCTACGCCTCCGGCAAGGCCGGCGTCGCCTCGTTGGAGCAGCCGGCCAACGGCGAGCTGCCCGACTCCAAGGACCTCGAGCCGCTGTTCCAGACGATCATGGACACCATCCCGGCTCCGACGTACGTCGAGGGCGCGCCGCTGCAGGCCCACGTCACCAACCTCGACGCGTCCCCGTTCCTGGGCCGCCTCGCGCTGGTCCGCATCCACCAGGGCACGCTGAAGAAGGGCCAGAACGTGGCCTGGATGCGGCGTGACGGTGAGGTCAAGAACGTACGCATCACCGAGCTGCTCATCACCGACGGCCTCGAGCGCAAGCCGGGCGAGGTCGCCGGCCCCGGTGACATCGTCGCCATCGCGGGCATCCCGGAGATCATGATCGGCGAGACGCTCGCCGACCCGGAGAACCCGGTCGCACTGCCCCTGATCCACGTCGACGACCCGGCCATCTCGATGACCATCGGCACCAACACCTCCCCGCTGGTCGGCAAGGTCAAGGGCGCCAAGGTCACGGCCCGTATGGTCAAGGACCGCCTCGACCAGGAGCTCATCGGCAACGTCTCGCTGCGCGTGCTGCCGACCGACCGTCCCGACGCCTGGGAGGTCCAGGGCCGCGGTGAGCTGGCGCTGGCGATCCTGGTCGAGCAGATGCGTCGCGAGGGCTACGAGCTGACCGTCGGCAAGCCGCAGGTGGTCACCCGCGAGATCGACGGCAAGCTCCACGAGCCGTTCGAGCGCCTCACCATCGACGCGCCGGAGGAGTTCCTCGGCACGATCACGGAGCTGCTCGCCAACCGCAAGGGCCGCATGGAGGGCATGACCAACCATGGCACCGGCTGGGTCCGGATGGAGTTCATCGTCCCCTCCCGTGGCCTGATCGGCTTCCGCACCGACTTCCTCACCGAGACCCGCGGCACCGGCATCGCCCACCACATCTCCGAGGGCTACTTCCCGTGGGCCGGCGAGATCCGTTCGCGCAACAACGGCTCCCTGGTCGCCGACCGCGCCGGTGCTGCCTCGGCCTACGCGATGACCTCGCTCCAGGAGCGCGGCGTCCTCTTCGTCGAGCCCACCACCGAGGTCTACGAGGGCATGATCGTCGGCGAGAACTCGCGCCAGGACGACATGGACGTCAACATCACCAAGGAGAAGCAGCAGACCAACATCCGGTCCGCCACCTCCGACAACTTCGAGAAGCTCATCCCGCCGAAGAAGCTCTCCCTCGAGCAGTGCCTGGAGTTCTGCCGCGAGGACGAGTGCGTCGAGATCACTCCCGAGCAGATCCGCATCCGCAAGGTCATCCTCGACCAGAACGAGCGGGCGAAGATCGCGAGCCGGGCGCGCAAGGCCAACAAGTAGGCGGAGCGCGGACGCCGGTCTGCCCGTCTAGGTATGCAGCCGAACCGTCGCTTCCCATGTGGAACTCCACCTGGGAAGCGACGGTTTCTCTATATACCTTGCTGAACCGTCATATACCTTGCTGAACCGTCATATACCTTGCTGAACCGTCGCCACCGCACGGATCGTCGTCCGCCGCCTGCGACACTTCGACCATGACGCTCACGACCACCGCCGCGCTCGTCGAAGCCGCCTACCGGGAAGGCCGCGGGGTCGCCGCCTTCAACGCGATCAACCTGGAGACCGTCGAGGCGATCGCAGCCGGGGCCGAGACGGCCAACCGACCGGTCATCGTGCAGATCAGCGAGAACGCGGTCCGCTACCACGGCGCCCTGGCACCGCTGGCCGACGCCGCGATCGCGGTCGCGTCGGGCTCGACGATGCCGATCTCGCTGCACCTGGACCACGCCACCGACGAGCGTCTGGTCGGGATCGCGGTCGACCTCGGCTTCTCGTCGGTGATGTACGACGCCTCGCAGCTTCCGTACGCCGAGAACCTCGCTCGCACGGCCGCCGTCGTCCGCCGCTGCCATGACCGAGGCGCCCACGTCGAGGCCGAGCTGGGCGAGGTCGGGGGAAAAGACGGAGTCCACGCCCCCGGCGTACGCACGGACCCCGCGGAGGCGGCTGCGTTCGTCGCTGACACCGGCGTCGACGCGCTCGCCGTCGCGGTCGGCTCGAGCCACAAGATGACCACGCGCGACGCGCACCTGGACGAGAACCTGATCGCGGAGATCCGGCGCACCGTCGACGTCCCGCTGGTGCTGCACGGCTCCTCGGGAGTGAGCGACGACGGCCTCCGAGCCGCGATCGCCGCCGGGATGACGAAGATCAACGTCGCCACCCAGCTCAACAAGGCATTCACCGCGGCGGTCCGGGAGCAGCTCGAGACGGACGCCGATCTGGTCGACCAGCGCCGATACCTCGGCGCGGGCCGTGACGCGATGGCCACCGAGACCGCCCGGCTGCTTGCCGTCATCTCGGGCTGACCGACCGCTCCTTTCCCCATTTTGGTGGAAGCGCTCTCACGATCACAAAATCGTTACCCAACAGGCTCTTGACAGAGACTTGTGAGCGCAATCACACTCTCCCTAGTCCCGAGAGTGGAAGCGCTCTCACTCCCCACACAGACGTGCAGGAGCACCCCGTGTCCAAGATCTCCAAGTCCTGGCGCCGCGGTCTAGCCGCAGGCGCGGTCGCCACTCTCGTCGCTGGCCTCGTCGGGGCCTGCGGCGGCAGCGACGACACCGGCGAGCAGGCCAAGCTCGGCAAAGATGACACCCTGACCATCACGACGTTCAGCGAATTCGGCTACGGCGACCTCATCGACAAGTGGAACGCCGACCCTGAGCGCCCCTTCAAGGTCAAGCAGACCGTCGTCGCCGAGTGGGACACCTGGAAGCAGAGCCTCACCACCGGCCTGCAGTCCGGCGAGGGTCTCACCGACATCGTCGGCATCGAGGGCGACATGATGCCCGCGCTCGTCGCCGAGGGCGCCTCCGACCAGTTCGTCGACCTCACCGACAAGGAGCTCGACGGCCGTTGGATGGAGTCGAAGTACCTCGAGGGCCAGACCGCCGACGGCAAGCAGATCGGCTACCCGACCGACGCCGGCCCGGAGGCGTTCTGCTACCGCGCCGACCTCTTCGAGAAGGCCGGCCTGCCGAGCGACCGCGAGGCCGTGAAGGAGCTCTTCAAGGACTGGGACACCTACTTCGCCACCGGTGACAAGTTCAAGGCGAAGATGCCGAAGACCGCCTGGTACGACTCCAGCGGCGCGATCGCCCAGGCGATGCTCAACCAGGTCGAGTTCCCCTTCCAGACCAAGGACCAGAAGGTCGACGTGGACAACCCGGAGCTCCGGAACGTCTACGACACGGTCGCGGAGCACGCTGCCACCCAGTCGACGAAGGTCGAGCAGTGGGGTGAGGACTGGACCGCCAACTTCACCAACGACGGGTTCGCCACCATCCCGTGCCCGGGCTGGATGTTCGCCAACATCAAGGACTCCGCGCCTGACGTGAAGGGCTGGGACATCGTCGACGCCTTCCCGGGCGGCGGCGGCAACTGGGGCGGCTCCTACCTCGCCGTCCCGGCGCAGTCGGAGCACCAGGAGGAGGCCAAGGAGTTCGCCAACTACCTGACCACGGCCGAGTCCCAGGTGGCCGCATCGAAGGTGGCCGGCAACTTCCCGGCCAACCTGGAGGCGCAGTCCGTCCTGGCCGAGGAGAACGCCACGGACCCCTACTTCAACAACGCGCCCACCTCGCAGATCCTCGCGAGCCGCGCCGAGGCCGTGCCGGCGGGCGTCCCGTTCAAGGGTGACAAGTACTCCGACATCCTGGGCCTCTTCCAGCAGGCGATCCGACGTGTCGACGAGGGCACCGACCCCGAGAAGTCGTGGGCGACCTTCCTCGAGGGCGTCGAAGGAATGTCCTGATCCATGCCGACCACCACCTCTGCCCCGGTCGAGAACGCCACTCCGGCGCCCTCGACCGGGGCAGCACCCCGCCGCCAGGCGTGGCGTAACCGGCTCTCCCGGTGGGACTTCAAGTTCTCGCCCTACCTCTACGTCGCGCCGTTCTTCCTGGTGTTCATCCTCATCGGGCTCTACCCGATGCTCTACACCGGCTACCTGTCCTTCTTCTCCTGGCCCGCCTACGGGTCCGAGGTCGGTCCGTGGGTCGGCTGGGACAACTACGCCCACGTCCTCGGTGACTCGGTCTTCCGCAAAGCCTTCTGGAACACCATCGGGATCTTCCTGCTCTCCTCGGTGCCGCAGATCATCGTGGCGACGATCCTCGCCGCGCTGCTCGACACCCAGCTCCGGGGGCGCACCCTGTGGCGGATGAGCGTCCTGCTGCCGTTCGTGGTCGCCCCGGCGGCGTCCGCGATGATCTTCGGCGCGATCTTCGCCGACGGCACGGGCCTGATCAACCAGACGCTCGACGTTCTCGGGTTCCCGAAGGTGCCGTGGCACGCCGACCGGTTCGCCAGCTGGACCGCGATCGCGACCATGGTCAACTGGCGCTGGACGGGCTACAACGCGCTGATCATCCTCGCCGCCATGCAGGCGATCCCGCGCGACCTCTACGAGGCGGCCGACATCGACGGCGCCTCCAAGGTGAGCCAGTTCTTCCACGTCACCCTGCCCTCCATCCGGCCCACGATGATCTTCGTCATCGTCACCTCGACCATCGGCGGCCTGCAGATCTTCACCGAGCCCCGGATCTTCGACACCAACCTCCGTTTCCAGGGTGGCTCCGACTTCCAGTACACGACCCTGACGATGTACGTCTTCAACACCGCCCAGACCACGACCAACCCGTATCCGCGTGCGGCCGCCGCCGCCTGGGTGCTGTTCCTCATCATCGTGGGGATCGCGCTGGTCAACTTCCTGGTCACCCGGGCCGTCCAGCGAAGGAGCCTGCGATGAGCAAGAGACCTGGATTCCTTGTGTACGGCCTGCTCACGGCATTCCTGCTGGGCTCGGCCTTCCCGCTCTACTGGTCGTTCGTGATCGGCTCGGTCACCCGGCATCGGGCGATCCAGTCGCCGCCGCCGCTGGTCCCGGGCGGACACTTCTTCGACAACGCCGCCCGGGTGTTCGACCGGATCGACTTCTGGCAGGCCCTGCTCAACTCGATCATCGTCTCGGGGATCTCAGCGCTCTCGGTCGTGCTCTTCTCGACCCTGGCCGGCTACTCCTTCGCCAAGCTCCGCTTCCGCGGTTCCCAGGCCGGGATGGTCTTCGTCGTCGCCACCTTGGCGGTGCCGACCCAGCTGGCCCTGGTGCCGATGCTCAAGCAGTTCTCCAGCCTCGGCCTGACCGGCACGCTCGCCGCCGTGATCCTGCCGTGGCTGGTGACCGCTTTCGGTGTCTTCTTCATGCGGCAGTACCTCGTCGACGCGATCCCCGACGAGCTCATCGACGCGGCCCGCGTCGACGGGGCCTCCATGATCCGTACGTTCTGGACCGTCGCCATCCCTGCAGCGAGACCGGCGATGGCGATCCTCGGCCTGTTCACCTTCATGCAGGTGTGGACCGACTTCATGTGGCCGCTGATCGTGCTGCAGGGCTCCGACGTGCAGACCCTGCAGACCGCGCTCGACGCGCTCAAGGTCGCGCCCGGTCAGGGGCACGCCGACATGGCCCTGGTCCAGGCCGGGACGATCCTCGCGACCATCCCGCTACTTCTGTTGTTCATCGCCACCGGCCGCCACCTGGTGTCCGGCATCATGCAAGGAGCCGTCAAAGGATGACCAGCCCGACTCACCAGGGGCGCACCTTCCCCGAGAACTTCCTCTGGGGTGCAGCCACCGCCTCCTACCAGATCGAGGGAGCGGTCGACGAGGACGGACGTACGCCGAGCAACTGGGACACCTTCTCCCGGGTTCCCGGGGCGATCCTCAACGGCGACACCGGCGACGTGGCCTGCGACCACTACCACCGGATGCCCGAGGACGTCGCGTTGATGAAGCGCCTCAACCTCGCCTCGTACCGCTTCTCGACGGCGTGGCCGCGGATCCGTCCCGATGGCGGCAAGGTCAACCAGGCAGGGCTCGACTTCTACAACCGGCTCGTCGACGAGCTGCTCGAGGCCGAGATCGCGCCGTGGATCACGCTCTACCACTGGGACCTGCCGCAGGCGCTGGAGGACCAGGGCGGCTGGACCAGCCGGGACACCGCCTATCGGTTCGTGGAGTACGCGACCACCGTCTACGACGAGCTCTCCGACCGCGTCGACCACTGGACGACGCTGAACGAGCCGTGGTGCTCGGCGTTCCTCGGCTACTCCGGTGGCCAGCACGCGCCGGGTCGCCAGGAGGGGGTGGCCGGCATCGTCGCGGCCCACCACCTCATGCTCGGGCACGGTCTCGTGGTCAACGAGCTGCGCCGCCGCGGCGCGACCCCGGAGAACGGGAAGTCCCTCGGCATCACCCTCAACCCGACCGTCGTCGACCCCTACGACGCCGACCGCCCCGAGGACGTCGACATGACCCGGCGGATCGACGGGCTGCACAACCGGGTGTTCTTCGAGCCACTGTTCCGAGGCAAGTACGCCGACGACCTGGCCGCGGACACCGAGGGCCTGACCTTCCAGGGACGGCCGTGGCAGGACTGGGTGCTCGAGGGCGACCTCGAGGTCATCTCGGCGCCGCTCGACGTGCTCGGGATCAACTTCTACTTCGGCAACTCCATCGCGGCGGAGCCGTTCGAGATCGATCCCGACCAGGTGCTGGGCAGCCGGCTCGTCAACTCCGACCTGCCGCGCGGGAACCCCTACCCGGGAGCCGAGTTCGTCACCCCGCGTACGGGCCGCCCCACGACCGACCGTGACTGGGAGATCGACCCGGTCTGGCTGACCCGCCTGCTGACCCGGCTCAGCGACGAATACGGCGCCCCGCCGATCTACATCACCGAGAACGGCGCCTACTATGACGACGTGGTCGAGGACGGTGCGGTGCACGACGCTGCTCGTCTCGACTACATCGACCAGCACCTGCGCGGGACGCTCGACGCGATCGAGCAGGGCGCGGACGTACGCGGCTACTTCGCCTGGTCGCTGCTCGACAACTTCGAGTGGAGCTACGGCTACGCGCACCGGTTCGGGATCGTGCACGTGGACTTCGAGACCCAGAAGCGTACGTTGAAGGACAGCGCTCTCTGGTTCGCCGACGTCGCCGCCAACAACCGGGTGCCGGCCCGCGGATGAACATGCCCACGCTCGACGAGGTCGCCCGACTGGCTGGTGTCAGCCGGGCGACCGCGTCGCGCGCGATCAACGGCGGCTCGCGTGTCTCGGCGAAGGCCGCGGAGGCCGTCGCCGAGGCCGTGCAGGCCCTGGGCTATCTCCCCAACCCGGCCGCCCGCTCCCTGGTGACGCGGCGAACCGAGACCATCGCGATGGTCGTGCCGGAGTCGGACGAGCGCGTCTTCGCCGACCCGTTCTTCGCGCGCACCCTGCACGTGGTGACCCAGGTCCTCGCTCAGCGCGACCTGCAGGTCGTGCTGCTGATCGCCCAGCCGGGCGACGAGATGCAGCGGACGCTGCGCTACCTGCGTGGCGGTCACGTCGACGGTGCGATCGTCGTCTCCCACCACCGCAACGATGCCCTCGCCGACCACCTGGCAGCCATCGGACTGCCGGCCGCGTTCATCGGTCGTCCGCTGACCGGCGCGGAGAAGGTCTTCTACACGGACCCCGACAACATCGCCGGCGCTCGCGAGGTCACCAACATCCTCATCGAGCGCGGTTGCCGCCGCATCGGCACCATCACCGGCCCCGTCGACATGAGCGCCGGCATGGACCGGGCGGCCGGCTGGCGGTCCGCCCTCGACGCCGCCGGCCTCGCCAGCGACGCAGTCGTCGAGGGCGACTTCACCGAGGACGGCGGCGAGGCCGCCTGCGAGATCCTGCTGCGCGACCATCCGGACATCGACGGCCTG
The DNA here is from genome assembly GCF_037137035.1 of Nocardioides sp. CCNWLW239. NCBI lineage: Bacteria > Bacillati > Actinomycetota > Actinomycetes > Propionibacteriales > Nocardioidaceae > Nocardioides > Nocardioides sp. CCNWLW239. The sequence goes on from NZ_JBBBNW010000001.1 coordinate 541,923, forward strand.
ATGGTCGCCTCCGACCTGATGGCCGCGGGCGCACTCCGCGTGCTCGAACGAGCCGGCCGCCGTGTGCCCGACGACATCGCGGTCGTCGGCTACGACGACCTCGGCATCGCCGAGCGCACCACTCCCCCGCTCACCACGGTCAAGAACCCGATAGGAGACATGGCGAGGGAAGCCGTCCGGCTGCTCCTCGCCCAGCTCGACGGCGGCACCACCATCCCCCGGCGAGTCGTCTTCGCGCCCGAGCTGGTGCGGCGTACGTCTGCTTGATCTTCGCCTACCTCTAGTCTGTGCCCATGACACGCACCCGCGCCTTCTCGGGCGCCCTGACCGGCGCGGCGCTCCTCGCCGTATCGCTCGCCCTGACGGCCTGCGGTTCGAGCAAGGACTACGTGCAGGAGAAGACGGTCGAGCGGATCGCCACCGAGCAGCTCACCAACGCCATCGGCGTCACTCCCGAGGACCTCGACTGCCCCGGCGACCTCGAGGGCAAGGTCGGCACCGAGATGACCTGCGTGCTCACCTCCGAGGGCGAGACGTACGACGCGATCATCACCGTCGACAGCGTCGACGAGGGCGGGGTCCGCTTCAAGATCGACGTCCCGCCCAACGCCACGGAGTGAGCCCACGGAGCCCCCGGAACAGATAAACTGCTGAGTCGTGTCCCCTCATGCGAGGCCTTTCTTCGACCATGTCGCGCGCGTGTGCGACGGCACGCCCTACAAGGCGACCGAGACGGCGCGCGGGTTCGACGTGGAGCTCGACCTCGGCGATCCGCAGTGGCACGACACGCTCCGGAAAGCCAAGCTGAGCTGGATCTTCACCTACCACGTCTCGATGCCGACGCGGAACTCCTACGCGATCATCGAGGACACCCGCAGCCTCGTCTGGTTCGGCGACGAGCCGCACACCCAGAAGACCGGCGTACGCCGCATCGAGGCCGATGACGAGCAGACCGACCAGGGCGTGTGGCACGTGCACGACCCCGAGTCGGTCCCCGATCTGGACCAATACCGTTTCGACGCCGAGGAGGGGCGCACGCTGATCACCAGCGTCGCCCGGCTCTACGCCCTGCAGCAGCGCGGCACGCGGCACGAGGGCGCGGGATTCTCCGTCGCGGTGGGTCTGGTCGTGACGCTCTCGGTGATCGCGACCCTCATCGGGGTCGCGGTGATCCTCAACCTGCTCGGCACCTTCGGCGCGCCCTCGTAACCCCGTCGTCATGGCAGCTGTGTGATGCTGACCCGCATGGATCCGATCCGCGAGGCGCAACGGCAGTGGATCGCGCACGGCTGGGCTGACGCCGCTGACGGGATGGCGCTGGTGACCTCGCTCGTACGCGTGCACCAGCTCTTCATGGAGCGCGTCGACGCCGCGTTGCGACCCCATGACCTCTCCTTCGCCCGCTACGAGGTGCTCCGGCTGCTCTCCTTCACCCAGGACGGCCAGCTCCCGATGGCCAAGCTGGGCTCCCGCCTCCAGGTCCACCCCGCCTCGGTGACCAGCGCCGTCGCCCGGCTGGAGAAGCAGGGCTTCGTACGCCGCAGCCGCTCCGCCGCCGACGGCCGCGTGGTCCTCGCCGCCATCACCGACGCCGGCCGAGACGCCGTCGAGGCGGCCACGACCTCGCTCAACACCGAGGTCTTCGAGAAGCCCGGGATCGAGGACGTACCCGGCCTGACCGCGCTGCTCACGCAGGTCCGCGCGGCCTCCGGGGACTCGGTCGGCTGAGCCCGCGCGGCGAGGGCGGAGTCGCGTACTGGCGAGTATGTGACCTACGACCTATCCTAGAAATACTTGGACGTCCAACTATTCCCTGGGAGCACCGCCCATGTCCGACCTCCACATCCCCCAGCACCACGTACGGATCGTGACCGCGAGCAGCCTGTTCGACGGGCACGACGCAGCGATCAACATCATGCGCCGGATCTTCCAGGCGCAGGGGTGCGAGGTGATCCACCTCGGTCACAACCGTTCGGTGACCGAGATCGCCGACGCCGCGGTTCAGGAGGACGCGCACTGCGTCGCGGTCTCCTCCTACCAGGGCGGGCACGTGGAGTTCTTCGAGTACCTGGTCACCGCGCTCAAGGAGCGCGGCGCCGGCCACATCAAGGTCGTGGGCGGTGGCGGCGGCGTCATCGTGCCCTACGAGATCGAGCGCCTGGCCAACTCCGGCGTCAAGATCTTCTCCCCCGAGGACGGTCAGCGGCTGGGGCTCCCCGGGATGATCAACTCGGTCGTGCGCGACGTCGACCGCGACCTGTGGCCGACCTTCAACTTCGCCGCCGAGGACGTCCTCGCGGGCTGCCCGCTCGCGGTCTCGCGGTCCATCACCGCCGCCGAGCAGGGACGGCTTCCCGCCGAGATCGCGGACCCGCTGCGTGAGTCCGGACGGGCGATCGTCCTCGGCATCACCGGCACCGGCGGCTCCGGCAAGTCCTCGCTCACCGACGAGCTGGTACGCCGGCTGCGCACCGACCAGGAGGACAAGCTCCGCATCGGCGTGCTCGCCATCGACCCGACCCGGCGCCGCGGCGGCGGCGCGCTGCTGGGCGACCGGATCCGGATGAACTCGCTGGCCGCGATCACCGACGGCGGCTCGACGACCTACTACCGCTCCCTCGCCACCCGCGGCGGTCACGAGGTGCCCGAGCACTTCGCCGACGTGCTCGCCGTGATGAAGGCAGCCGTCGACCTCGTCATCGTCGAGACGCCCGGCATCGGCCAGGGCGACACCGGGATCAGCGACTTCGTCGACGTCTCGCTCTACGTCATGACGCCTGAGTTCGGTGCCGCCAGCCAGCTGGAGAAGATCGACATGCTCGACTTCGCCGACGTCGTGGCGATCAACAAGTTCGAGCGCCGCGGGGCCGAGGACGCGCTCCGCGACGTCTCCCGCCAGCTCGTCCGCAACCGGGAGGCGTTCACCTCCTCCCCCGACGACATGCCGGTCTTCGGCACCTCGGCCGCGGCCTTCGACGACGACGGCGTCACCGCGCTCTACCAGCACATCAAGGGCCTCCTCGGCGAGGCCGGCCTGGCGCTGAGCGAGGGCGTTCTCCCTCGCGTCTCGACCCGTCACTCCACCGGGCTGCACCCGATCATCCCCGAGAAGCGCGTGCGCTACCTGGCCGAGATCGCCGGCGACGTACGCGACTACCACGCGCGCACCGGCGAGCTCGTCGCCGCGGTGCGCAAGGAGCAGGCCTACGAGATCGTCGCCGCCGACCACCCCGAGCTCGAGGTCCCCGCCTCCGAGCTCCCCGAGGACCTCCGCCAGCAGCTGGACTCGTGGCAGGAGACCAAGGAGACGTACGCCGCCGACGACAGCGGCCGGACATCGCTGTCGGGCAACTACATCCCACGCGTGGCGACCCCCGGCTACACCGACCGCGGCGAGCTGACCCGGTTCCTGCGCAACGAGAACCTGCCCGGCTTCTTCCCGTTCACCGCGGGTGTCTTCCCCTACAAGCGTCAGGGCGAGGACCCGGCTCGGATGTTCGCCGGCGAGGGCGACCCGTTCCGCACCAACCGCCGCTTCAAGCTGCTCTCCGAGGGCCAGCCCGCGACCCGGCTCTCGACCGCGTTCGACTCGGTCACCCTCTACGGCCGCGACCCCGACGTACGCCCTGACATCTACGGCAAGGTCGGCACGTCCGGCGTCTCGGTGGCGACCCTGGACGACATGAAGGCGCTCTACGACGGCTTCGACCTGCTCGCTCCGACGACCTCGGTCTCGATGACGATCAACGGGCCGGCGCCGACGATCCTGGCGTTCTTCCTCAACACCGTCATCGACCAGGCGCGCGAGCGCGGCGTCGACCCGGCGAAGGCGCTGCAGACGGTGCGCGGCACCGTGCAGGCCGACATCCTCAAGGAGGACCAGGGCCAGAACACCTGCCTGTTCTCCACCGAGTTCTCGCTGCGCTGCATGGCCGACATCCAGGAGTGGTTCATCCAGAACGGGGTCCGCAACTTCTACTCGGTGAGCATCTCCGGCTATCACATCGCCGAGGCCGGGGCGAACCCCATCTCCCAGCTCGCCTTCACGCTGGCCAACGGCTTCACCTACGTCGAGTCCTACCTGGCCCGCGGCATGGACATCGACGACTTCGCGCCCAACCTGTCCTTCTTCTTCTCCAACGGCATGGACCCGGAGTACTCCGTCATCGGCCGCGTCGCCCGACGGATCTGGGCGGTCGCCATGCGCGAGCGCTACGGCGCCTCGGAGCGCTCGCAGAAGCTGAAGTACCACATCCAGACGAGCGGTCGGTCCCTGCACGCGCAGGAGATGGACTTCAACGACATCCGCACCACGCTGCAGGCGCTCATCGCGATCTACGACAACGCCCAGTCGCTGCACACCAACGCCTTCGACGAGGCCGTCACGACCCCGTCGGAGGAGTCCGTACGCCGCGCCCTGGCCATCCAGCTGATCATCAACCGCGAGTGGGGCATGGCGTTCAACGAGAACCCACTCCAGGGTTCGTTCATCATCGACGAGCTGACCGACCTGGTCGAAGAGGCAGTGCTCAAGGAGTTCGACCGGATCTCCGAGCGAGGCGGCGTGCTCGGCGCGATGGAGACCGGCTACCAGCGCGGCAAGATCCAGGACGAGTCGATGCTCTACGAGCACCGCAAGCACGACGGCACCCTGCCGATCGTCGGCGTCAACACGTTCGTACGTGACACCAACGGCGCCCCCGCAGGCCCCGTCGAGCTCGCCCGGGCGACCGAGGCCGAGAAGAAGTCCCAGCTCGACCGCGTCCACGCCTTCCAGGCCGCCCACGCGACCGAGGCCGACGAGGCCATCGCGCGGCTCAAGCAGGTCGCGATGTCGGACGAGAACATCTTCGCAGCGCTCATGGACGCCGCCCGGGTCTGCTCGCTCGGCCAGGTGACCGAGGCGTTCTTCGAGGTCGGCGGGCAGTACCGGCGCAACGTGTGATGGATGCTCGTCTAGGCGGTGTCCTGAGCTTGTCGAAGGGTATGCAGCCGAATCGTCACTCCCCTGGCGGAGTTCCGCACGGGGAGTGACGACCGACCTGCGTACCTTGATGAACATGCACGACGACTTAGGCACCCCGTACGAAGGCCCGCACCCGGCGACGCGGGTGGTCTCGTTGGTCCCGTCGCTGACCGAGGCACTCGTCTCGGTCGCGGCGGACCGGGTGGTGGGCGCGACGGACTGGTGCACACACCCGGCGGACCTGGACGTTCCCCGCGTACGCGGCACCAAGAACCCGGATCTGGCCGCGATCGTGGCGCTGGCGCCGGACGTGGTCGTGGCCAACAAAGAGGAGAACCGGGAGCTGGACGTACGTCGCCTGCGGGAGCGGGGCGTCCGGGTCTGGGTGACGGACATCGAGACGGTGCCCCAGGCGGTCACGTCCATGGAACGCCTGCTCGACGGGCTCGGCTGGGACCGCCCGGACTGGCTCGCACAGACTCGGGAGCTGTGGTGCGGCCCGCTTCCCGAGGTCACCCGCCGGATCGCGGTGCCGATCTGGCGCGACCCGTGGATGGTGGTCGGCTCACGGACCTTCACCGGCGACCTGCTGCGCCGCCTGGGCTGGGAGAACGTCTTCGGCGCTCACGGGGAGCGCTATCCGCACGTCGAGCTGGTCGACATCGACGAGGCCGGCGCCGACGTCGTGCTGCTCCCCGACGAGCCGTACGTCTTCACCGCCGAGGACGGCCCGGAGGCGTTCGCGCGGACGCCGACGGAGCTGGTCAGCGGCCGGTTGATCACCTGGTACGGGCCAAGTCTCCTCGAGGCCCATCGGTGGGCAGCCGGCTGATCGCCGGCAGCTGCGCCAGGCCGTTGACGACGACCGAGAAGACCAGCAGGGCGATCGCCCATCCCGGTTGACCGGCGTCCAGGAGCGCCAGCGAAGCCAGCCCGAAGACGATCACCTTCACCAGCGGCCGAACCACCGGCCCGCCTCGAGTGGCCTTGGGCGAGGCGAACATCCCCCAGACGACCGCCGCTACGACCGGCAGCAGCCACACCAGCAACCACCGAGGGTCGTGCTGCCAGCCCCACACCCCGAAGGCGGCGATCGCCACGAGCTCGTCGACGAACACCAGGATCAGCACGAACCAACCGAAGACCGCCACGGCCGTCATCGTAGGGCCGGAGGACACCGACGGCTCGTGAATATCGTGCCGTCTCAGCCGGTGGTGAGAGCCGCCAGGTCGCGTACGGCATAGCGGTGGTGCTCGGCCTCTTCGGCGAGCACGACCTTCAGGCAGCGGCGTACGGAGTAGTCGGCTTCGGGGTCGTTGCCGACCGGCGTGCGGGCGCAGAGCCGGTCAAGGCCTGCGTCGGTGATCGTGGAGACCAGCTCGCGCACCGTGGCCATCCGGGCGAGCCGGGGCTCGAGGACCTCCTGCAGCGAGGGGTCGGCGCCGACGGTGAGCCCCGTGCCGGTCTCGTCCTCACCCCCGGGCCCGTAGCCGAGCGGGTGGTAGGGGTCGTCCTCTTCGAGGACCGGGTTGCCGACCCACTTGTCGCTGGCGTGGAGCAGATGCCGCAGGGTCTCGATGAACGACCATTCGTCGTCGACCCGCTCGTGGAGCAGCTCCTCCGGCAGCGCCCGGGCCTGCTCCACCGTCTCCGTCCACGTCGCCTCGACCGCCGCCCAGGCCGCCCGGATCTCGTCCGCAGTCTGCGCTTCCCGGGCCAGCACCCGGTTGGGCTCGAGGCGATCGAGCTCGGCCTCGACGTGCGCCGTCACGTCGACGTCGTTGACCACGACCCGCCCGAAGTCGCCGCCGAGATAGACGTCGCGACCCCAGCAGTCGACGATCTTCAGCCGCTCCTCGAACCAGCAGTCGCGGATCTCCAGACCGCTGACGTCACTCTGCCGGATCAGCGCGCCCCGGAACCGGTCGCTGTCGACGTAGGTCTTCTGCTCGGTGGCCATAGGCCATCCTCGGCCGAGGCCACGCGCCCGTCAACGGACTTTCGGGCCTAGCGGAAGGCGGGCTTCTCCTTGGCCAGGAAGGCGCGCACGCCCTCCTTGAAGTCGGCACCGGTGTAGACCTCACGGAGCAGGTCCTCGTCACCCTCGGGCGAGGCCTCGGCGCGGGCAGCGTACGCAGCGAGCTGGCTCTTGGTGGCGCGCACGGTGACGCCGGAGAGCGGCAGGATGCCCGCTACCAGCGCGTCGACCTCGTCGGCCAGCGAGTCGGTGACGGCGGTCAGGGCACCGGTGGCGTAGGCGCGGTCGGCGCTGATCAGCCGGGCGGCGAGGAGCATCTCGCGCACGACCGGCTCACCGAAGACGGCAGCCGCGCGGTAGACGATGGAGGCCGCGAGCGCGTTGCCGAGCGTCTTCGCGATCGGGTAGCCGAACCGGGAGTGTGGCGTCGCGACCCGCAGGTCGCAGTGGGTGGCGACCGCGAGCCCGCCTCCGACGCAGACCCCGTCGACCGCGGCGATGGTGACCTGCGGGAGCGCGAAGAGCTTCTCGAGCAGCGAGCGGATCCAGTCCTCGTAGTCGACCGCGTCACGAGAGAGGAAGTCGGAGATCTCGTTGCCTGCGGCGAACGCCCGCCCACCGGTGCCGGTCAGCACCAGCACCTTCACCGACTCGTCCGTCGCGAGCTCGTCGCACAGATCGTGCAGCGCGGCGTACATCGCGTGCGTGAAGGCGTTGTGCTTCTGGGGTCGGTTGAAGGTCACCTGTACGACGCCGGGGCGCCGCTCCACTACCAAGTCCTCGCTCACGGGAACCGAGCGTAGGGCACCCCGTGGGGTGCCCTACGACGGTGTTCATCAGATGTGCGGCTTGACCTGGTCGGTGTAGATCTTCTCCAGCGCCGTCTTCAGGCTGTCCATCTCCGCCTGGACGTCCTTGTTCTCGGTGAGGATCGCAGCCATGTGGTTGGCCATCTCCAGGTCACCACCGGGGAGGAAGACCCGGGCGTAGTCCTGCGAACGGGTGTTGGGGAGCTGGTCGATGGCGACCTGCGCCTGCGGGGTCTTCTCCACGATCGCGCTGGCGTCGGCGGACTTGCGGATCGGGACGTAGCCGGTCGCCTCGGAGAACTTGATCGCCTGCTCGGGCTCGGTGAGGAACTTGATGAACGTGCCGGCCGCGAGCTGCCGTTCGGGGCTGATGTCCTTCGGGATGCCGACGCCCGAACCGCCGGTCGGGCAGATCTTCTCGGTCTCCACCGGGCCGGCGGGCAGCGGGGCGACGCCGACGTCGAACTTGGCCGAGGTGATCGCGGTGATCAGGTCACCGGTCGACCCCACGGTGGCGCTGGCGACGCCTGCGGCGAAGTCCTGGATCTGGTCGACCCCGGCGACCCCGGCGACCTTGTCCTGGTAGACCCAGTCCTTGAGGAACGAGAGCGCCTCGACCGACTCCGCCGAGTTGCAGGTGATGTCGAAGGACTCCTCCTTCGACCAGCCGCCACCCCAGCCCCACAGGTTGTTCTGCAGGGTCCAGCCGGCGTAGCCCGCCAGGGCGGGGAACTGGAAGGCGAACTTCGCGCCGCTCGACTCGGCCAGCTTGGCCGTCCACTCGCCGAACTCCTCCCAGGACTCCGGGCCCTGGTCGGAGAGGCCGGCCTTCTTCCAGTGGTCCTTGTTGTAGTAGAAGAGCGGCGTCGAGCGGGCCCACGGCACGGCCCAGTGGGCGTCGTCGTAGAGGTAGTCGGCCAACAGCGAGTCGACGTAGTCGTCGGTGTCGAACTCGAGCGCCTCGAAGAGGGAGTCGAGCGGGATGATCTGGTCGTTCATCTTGTAGCGGAACCACCACACGTCCGACAGGTTGATGATGTCGGGGAGGTCGCCGCCGGTCTGGGCGGTCTGGAACTTCTGCGCGATCTCCTCGTAGTCGGCGCCGGCGGTGACCAGCTTGACCGTGATGTCGGACTGCGAGGAGTTGAAGGCGTTCACGATCTCGGTGCTGACCTTGATCGAGTCACCCGGGTTGGAGGTCCAGAAGGTGATCTCCTTGGCCGGCTTCACGCCGCTGAAGTCGATCTGCTCGACCGTGCTGGCGCCTCCGCCGCCGCTGGTCGACGGACCACCACCGCAGGCGGAGAGCGCCGCCGCGGAGATGCCGAGGGCGCTGAGGCCGAGGAACCGCCGCCGGTCCAGGATCAGACCCGAGCGATGCAGGTTGGACGATGTGTTCATGGTGCATCCCTTCCCTGTTGTGGGCGAGCACGTCAGCCTTTGACGCCGCCTTGGGTGAAGCCGTTGACGATGTGGCGCTGGAGGAACGCGAAGACGACGAGGATCGGCAGCAGCACCATCACGGTGCCGGCCATCAGCACCCCGAACGAGCTGGCCGCGGACTCGCTGTTCTGCAGCAGCGTCAGGCCGCGCGGCAGCGTCATCATCTCGGGGTCGGTGATGATGATCAGCGGCCACAGATAGTCGTTCCACTCGTAGACCACGTTGACCAGCGCCACGGTCGCGATCGACGGCAACGACATCGGCACCACGCAGTGCCACAGCCGCCGCCAGTGGCCGGCGCCGTCCAGGTGAGCCGCCTCGATCACCTCGTAGGGCAGCTGCATGAACGCCTGGCGCAGCAGGAACGTACCGAATCCGGTGCCGAGGCCCGGCAGGATGAGACCCCAGTAGGTGTTTTCGCCGCCCAGGCTGCTGATGAAGACGTAGTTAGGCAGGGCGGTCACCTGCGGCGGCACCATCATCGTGGCGAGGATGCCCCAGAAGATGTATTTCTTCCCGGGGAACTCGCAGAAGACCAAGCCGTACGCCGTCAGGATCGCCAGCAGCACCTTCAGCCCGGCGCCGACGACCGTGACGATGGTGGAGTTGAGGAAGAGCCGTCCGAAGGGGACCTTCTGAGCCGCCTCGGAGTAGTTCTCCGGCCGCCAGACCTCGGGGAACACCACCAGGTCGGTCGTGGCCAGGTCGCTGGGGCCCTTGAAGGACGCCAGGATCATGTAGCCGAGCGGCAGCACGACCACGAGGACCGCGAGCAGCAGGATCAGGTAGTCACGTACGGTCAGCGGCGTCAGCCGCACCCGGCGCGACGGAGCAGTGGTGGCGCTCATCGGTAGTGGACCCGCCTCTCCAGGACGACCAGCTGGACCAGCGTGAGCACCACGAGGATCGCGAAGAGCACCGTCGAGAGCATCGCGGAGTAGCCCGCCTGGCTCTGCTCCTTGAAGCCGGTCAGGTAGGCATCGAAGATCAGGGTGCGGGCGCCGCGGCCGAGCTTGTCCATCGCGATCAGCAGGTCGAAGGCCTGCAGGCTGTTGAGGATCGTGGTGACCATCAGGAAGAACGTTGTCGGCGACAGCAGCGGCAGGGTCACCGTGAAGAAACGCCGCACCGGACCTGCGCCGTCGAGATCGGCCGCCTCCAGCACGTCACCCGGCACCGCCTGCAGACCGGCGAGGTAGATGACCGCCGCGTAGCCGAGGTTCTTCCAGACGTAGACGATGATCACCATCGTCAGCGTCCACGGGGGCGAGTTGATCCACTCCGGGCTGTTCAGGCCGACATCACGCAGGATCGCGGAGAGCGCGCCGATGTTGGGGTCGAAGATGTAGAGCCAGGCGAGCCCGACGCCGTACCCGGAGAGGATGTAGGGCGCGAAGACCGTCGCCTGCGCGAACCCGGCGCCCGGGAGCCTGCGGTTGAGCGCCAGCGCGACACCGAGGCCCAGGGCCAGGGTGAGGCCGACGGTCGCGACGGTGAAGATCGCCGTCGTGGTCAGCACCTTGCCCGCCTCGCCGGAGGTGAAGAAGTCGCGGTAGTTGCCCAGACCCACCGGCGTCGCGAACTTCGAGCCCAGCGTCCAGTTGAGGGTCGAGTAGTAGATGTTCTGGAAGAGCGGCCGGTAGGTGAAGACCGCGATGAGCGCGACGTTGGGCGCGACGAACGCCAGAAAGATCAGCCACTCCCGCACACGTCGTCCCGAGAGTGCCTGACGTGGTCGCTTGGTTGTGACTGCCGTCATACCTGGCACGATCGGTGAGTCAAGCGGGTGGTTACGACGCCGTCAAGAGTAAAACTCTCGGTCTCAAGATTTCGTTACCGGAAACTGACCGTGAACGTCAGGAATTTACAAGCCATCGTCCGAGCAACGTGCCGTCGTGCTCGATGAGGGAACCCAAGGAGACCGGTACGTCCCGAGGCGGCCCGGTCACGATCCGCCGACCGGTGCCGGCGAGGAGCTTCGGCGTGATCGTGTGGCAGAGCTCGTCGACCACGCCTGCCTCGAGCAGCGTACCGAGGAGAGCGGGGCCGCCCTCGCAGAGAACGTGCCGCATGCCCTGCTCGTGGAGCCTGTCGAGGAGCGCCGGAAGGTCGACCTCGGATGCGCCGGTGACATAGACGTTCTCCGCACCGATCTCGTCGTGCGCCGCCGCCAGGCCGGGCGCATCGGCCACCGTGGCGAGCCGGACGGAGCCGGGCTCGCAGCCACGGAGGTCGTCGGGGATCCGGCCGCGGCGGGAGACGACGACGATCGGCGTCCCCTTGGCCTCGTACGTCTCGGCGATGGCGGTCCCCGCACCGACCAGGACGACGTCGGCGAGCTCGCGCAGGATGTGGAAGACATCGACGTCGACGGCGTTGTTGACCGTGCCGGAGCGGCCGTCGGAGCCGGTCGCCGCGCCGTCGAGGGAGCTGACCATGTTGGCCCGCAACCACGGCAGGCGGGGTGGTGCGTAGATGGCTCGCAGACCTTCGGGGGTGGTCGGGTCGCCGTCACCGTGCAGGAGGATCACCCTGCCCACGTTAGGCGGTGGACCCTGCCGCTATCTTCATGACATGAGTTGGTTGGTTACCGGAGGCGCGGGCTACATCGGATCGCACGTCGTGCAGGCGCTGCTCGACGCAGGTATGGAGCCGGTCGTCCTCGACGACCTGTCTTCGGGGTTCGCGAAGTTCGTGCCGGACAACGTCACGTTCGTCGAGGCGACGCTGCTGGACAAGGCCGCGATCGAGCAGGCGATCAACGACCACGGGGTCGAGGGCGTCATCCACCTCGCCGGCTTCAAGTACGCGGGCGTCTCGGTGCAGCGGCCGCTGCACACGTACGCACAGAACGTCACCGGCACCGCCAACCTCCTCGAGGCGATGGCGGCCACCGGTGTCGACATGCTGGTCTTCTCCTCCTCGGCCGCGACGTTCGGCACCCCCGACGTCGATCTGGTCACCGAGACCACGCCGACCAACCCGGAGAGCCCCTACGGCGAGTCCAAGCTGATCGGCGAGTGGCTGATCGCCGACGTGGCTCGCGCCGAGGGTCTCGCGCACACCTCGCTGCGCTACTTCAACGTGGTGGGCTCCGGGAGCAAGGATCTCTACGACACCAGCCCCCACAACCTCTTCCCGCTGGTCTTCGACGCGCTGGCCAAGGGCAAGACGCCGCAGATCAACGGCGACGACTACCCGACCCCCGACGGCACCTGCGTACGCGACTACGTGCACGTCGCCGACCTCGCCCACTCCCACGTCGTCGCGGCCAAGCGGCTCGCAGAGGGCAAGGACCTCGAGCCGGTCTACAACCTGGGCTCCGGCGAGGGATCCTCGGTGCGGCAGATCATGGACACCATCCGCGAGGTGACCGGCATCGAGTTCGAGCCCGTCATCAACCCGCGCCGCCCTGGCGACCCCGCCCGCATCGTCGCCACCGGTGAGCTCGCGCGTCGCGACCTCGAGTGGGAGATGCGCCACGACCTGCGCTCCATGGTCGCCACCGCCTGGGAGGCCCGCCAGGCCGCGGGGGCCGACTACCCGAGCTGATCCTCGCGGCGGATGCTCACCGAGGTAACTCGGTCAGCACCCACTCTCCTCGTGGAACTCCACGAAATAAGCGACGGCTCACCGAGCCACCTCGGTGAGCCGTCGCGCGTGCAGGGCCAGGGTCAGGCCTTCTTCGGCGCAGCCTTCTTGGCAGGAGCCTTCTTGGCGGGAGCCTTCGGGGCCGCGGCCTTGGGGGCCTCCGCCTTCGGAGCCTCGGTCTTCGGCGCCTCGGCCTTGGGGGCCTCGGACTTCGGGGCCTCGGTCTTCGGCGCCTCGACGGCCTCGGACTTCTTGAACTTCGCGACAACGGTCTCACCGCGGGTGGCGAGCTTGTCGTAGGTGCCGGTGGCGGAACCGGTGGTCTCGTCGAGCTTGGCCTTGACGGTGACCTTCAGCTTCTCGGGAAGGACGGCGTACTGCTCCTTGGCCAGGGCCGGGAGGGACTTCGGGTCGAAGCCGGCCACGGTGGACTTGGCGGCGGTCGCCTTCTCGGTCGCCTTGGTGCGGGCGTCGGTCAGCTTGGTGGTCGCCTCGGAGCGGTAGCTGTCGACGCGCTTCTGCAGGTCGCTGGCGAGGTCCTTGACCGTCTCGTAGGCGAGGTCGGCGACCCCGGCGACGGCGTTGAGGGGCTTGGTGGTCTCAATCTTGGGCAGCGTGGGCATCTGGGTTCTCCTCATGATGGGGTTCTTCGTCGGTTTCATCGGCGGCCGGCGCATCGTCGGTGACACGACTGTTAAGAGCAAGGAACGAGTGGTAGACGTCGAGCAGCGAGTGCTTCTGCCGCTCGGTCAGACTCGGATCGGCGAGCACCGCGAGCTCCACGGACCCTCCGACGTTGGAGTCAGGGCTGAGGATCCCGGCACGGACATAGACCTGCTCCGCCGAGATACGCAGCGCCTTGGCGATCTGCTGGAGGACCTCAGCCGATGGCTTGCGCAGTCCGCGCTCGATCTGGCTGAGGTAGGGGTTGGACACACCTGCTTGGTCGGCGAGCTGACGCAGGGACATCTCGGCCGAGATCCGCTGTTCCTTCAGATACTCGCCGAGCGTGCCGACCGCACTCGTGACCTTGCTCTTGACCATGACTCCAGTGTGCTAACAATTGCTAGCAATCACAAGTCCTCGGCAACCGAAGTGACACACATCACCCACTAGTTGCTTCATCAACCGGCGGAAACATGTGTGAAGCACGAGTCCGAAGGTCGCTAGCAGCCGTTAGCAGCTCACAGCAGCGCGCGGATCTCCCCCACCCGGCGACCACCACCGAGGATCGGCGCCTCCCCCGTTGCCCGCACGGCGTCGGCGTCGGCCCCGTCCAGGTCACCGACTTCGTCGCGCAGCAGCGCTGCGGCCATCACGACCGGCCGCGCCCGGTCACCGCCGTCGTCGACCTTGAGCGCCCAGGCGCGGCCGTCGGGCAGCGCCACGGCGTAGACCGCTTCGGCACCCAGCTTGCCGATCAGCCCGGGTACGGCCCGGTGCAGCGCGACCTCGTCGCGGGTCGTGCCCGAGACGTACTCGGGATGGGTGCGCATCGCCTCGGCGACCCGCGCGCCCGGCCCGTCGACCGCCGAGGCGATGGTCGAGAACGCCCGGGCGAGCCCGGTCAGCGACGTCGACAGGGCCGGCGCGCCACAGCCGTCGACGGTGACGTACGCAGCCTCGCCGGTGCACGCCTCGAACACCTCCTTGATCCCGACCTGGAGCGGGTGCTCGGGGTCCAGATAGCCCTCGAGCGGCCAGCCCGCGGTGACGCAGGTGGCGAGCATGGCCGCGTGCTTGCCGGAGCAGTTCATCGCCAGCCGCGTCTTCACCTCGCCGCGACGGATCGCCTCCTCCCGCGCCTCCACCCCGAACGGGTAGTCCTCGATGTTGCCGAGCGCGGACTCGTCCAGGTCGACGGTGGCCAGGATGCGGCGTACGCCTTCCTGGTGGAACGCCTCACCCGAGTGGGAGGCGCAGGCGAGGGCAAGCAGGTCGGGCGGCAGATCGAGGCCGAGGATCGTCATCGCCAGGGCCTGGACCGGCTTGGTCGAGGAACGCGGGAGCACCGGCGAGTCGACATCACCCAGCGACCAACCGACGGTCCCGTCGGCGGCCAGGGCTAGGGCGGATCCGTAGTGGTGTCCTTCGACGAAGTCGGAGCGGATGATCTCGGCGATCGGCACTGGTGCTGGCATGGGGCCGAGACTATGTGAGAGTTGCCCCGTGCTCGCCGACCTCCTCACCCAAGACGCACTCAGCGTGCTCGTGGTCAGCTTCGGGATCGGCATCGTGGTCGGGCTGACCGGCATGGGCGGTGGCGCCCTGATGACCCCGGCGCTGATCTTCCTCGGCGTGCCCCCGACGACGGCCGTCGCCAACGACCTCGTCGCCGCCTCGGTCAACAAGTCGGTCGGCGCTGCAGTGCACTGGCGCCACGGCTCGCCCAACCTCCGGCTGGCGACCTACCTCGTCATCGGCTCGGTGCCGTTCGCCTTCCTGGGCACCTTCGTGCACAAGCTGGCGCCGGGCGACACCGACCACTTCCTCAAGCTCATCCTCGGTGGCGCGCTGCTGTTCGCGGCCGCCTCCTACATGTTCCGGATGTATCTACAGCTTCGCCTGGTCACCGGCGGCAACGAGGCACCCGAGGAAGACCCCCACCTGAAGCCGCTGCTCACCATCGTCATCGGCGCCCTCGGCGGCCTCCTGGTCGGCATCACCTCCGTCGGCTCCGGCTCGGTCATCATGATCGCGCTGCTGCTGGTCTACCCGACGCTCTCGGCGGTCAAGCTGGTCGGCACCGACCTGGTCCAGGCGGTGCCTCTGGTGCTCGCCGCCGCGATCGGCCAGGTGATCAACCACGGCGTCGAGTGGGCCGTGCTGATCCCGCTCATCCTCGGCGGCACCCCCGGCACCTTCCTCGGCTCCCGGATGGCGCGCTGGGTCTCCCAGTCGGTCATCCGGCGCGGCATCGTCATCATGCTGACGCTCTCCGGGGCCAAGATGCTCGGTGCCGACGCCACCTTCCTGCTGTTCCTGGGCGGCGGCATGCTGCTCCTCGGCCCGCTGCTGTGGGGCTTCATCCGCCAGACCCGCGGCCTGGCCGCCTTCGACAACAACGCCGCCGCCTGGCGGCTCCCGGAACGCTCGGACAAGTAACTCCAGGCCGACTCGACGGTCAGGCTTTCAGGTAGCGGCGCAGCGCGTCGAGGTGGTCCTCGGGCTCGAAGCCGGTGGCGGTGAGCTTGTCGAGGGACATCACCGAGTTGAGCGGTCGCGGCGCGACACCCTCCTTGCCGGCGAAGTAGGCCTCGGTCGAGGTCGCACCCACGTCGGACCCGTCCCGCCCGGACAGCGAGAACACCTCGGCGGCGATGTCGCGCCACGAGCACGGCTCCCCGGCGTTGGTGCAGTTGTAGATCCCGTACGCAGCCCCGGACCGCAGCAGGTGAGCAGTGGCCGCGGCGAGCGTGTCGGTGAAGGTGAGTCGGCCGATCTGGTCGTCGACCACGGTGGGCGAGACGCCCTTCTCGGCGAGAGCCGCCATGGTGCGTACGAAGTTCTTGCCGTCGCCCACGACCCACGAGGTGCGCAGGACGTAGTGGCGGGGGGTGCCGGCGACGGCGATGTCGCCGGCGGCCTTGGACTGGGCGTAGACACCGAGGGGCGAGACCGGTTCGTCCTCGGTGTGCTCGGTGGCGGTGCCGTCGAAGACGTACTCGGTCGAGTAGTGCACCAGGGTCAGCCGGTGCTCGGTCGCGACCCGGGCGAGCAGCGCGGGAGCCGTCGCGTTGGCCGCCCAGGCGGTGCGCCGGCCCTCAGGTGTCTCGGCGGTGTCGACGGCGGTGTAGGCAGCGGCGTTGAGGACGACCTGGTAGTCGGCCCACGGCCAGGCCGCTACCGCCTTCTCGTCGGAGATGTCCAGCTCACCACGGCCGACCGCATCGGCCTCCGGGAAGACCGAGGCGAGGGCACGGCCGAGCTGGCCGTCGGCGCCGATGATCAGGGTCTTCTTCGGCTTCATCGGGGTGATCTCGGCCAGGCGCGGGTTGACCCTGTCCTTCTCGGAGACCTCCGCCGAGTCCAGCGGGATCGGCCAGGCGATCGCGGCCGTCTCGTCGGCGAGGTTGAGCGCCGGGTAGGCGAAGCCGGGGCGCCAGTGGTCGTTGACCAGGTAGGAGTAGACGGTGCGGTCCTCCAGCGCCTGGTAGGAGTTGCCGACCCCACGCGGCACGAAGACCGCGGTCTCGGGGTCGATCTCGATGGAGAAGGTCGTCCCGAAGGACTCCCCCTCACGCATGTCGACCCAGGCGGCGAAGACCCGTCCGCAGGCCACCGAGACGAACTTGTCCCACGGCTCGGTGTGGATCCCCCGGGTCGCGCCTCGAGCGGCGTTGAAGGACATGTTGTTCTGCACCGGTCCGAAGTCGGGCAGTCCCAGCGCGGTCATCTTCTCCCGCTGCCAGTTCTCCTTGAACCAGCCGCGGGCGTCACCGTGCACCGGCAGGTGGACGACCAGCAGACCCGGGATGGGCGTCTCCTCGACGCGCAGCTCAGCCACCGAGAATCACTGCCCCTTCGCGGCGTACTTGGCTTCGGTCTCGTGCTTCAGCGGCGACCACCAGGCCTCGTTCTCCTGGTACCAGGCGATCGTCGCGGCCAGACCCTTGTCGAAGTCCTGGTATTTCGGCTCCCAACCGAGCTCGCTGCGCAGCTTGCCGGACTCGATGGCGTAGCGACGGTCGTGACCGGCACGGTCGGTCACCCACTCGATGTCGTCCTCAGGACGTCCGAAGTGGCGCAGGATCGCCCGGACCACCTCGACGTTGGACTTCTCGCCGTCGGCGCCGATCAGGTAGGTCTCCCCGATCCGGCCCTTCTCCAGGATCGTCCAGACCGCCGAGGAGTGGTCGTCGGTGTGGATCCAGTCGCGCACGTTGAGCCCGTCGCCGTAGACACGCGGCCGGCGGCCCTCGATCACCTCGGTGATCTGGCGCGGGATGAACTTCTCGACGTGCTGCCAGGGGCCGTAGTTGTTGGAGCAGTTGGAGATCGTCGCGCGCACGCCGAAGGAGCGCACCCAGGCACGGACGAGGTGGTCGGAGCCCGCCTTGGTGGCCGAGTAGGGCGAGGACGGCTGGTAGGGGGTGTCTTCAGTGAACCGCTTCGGGTCGTCGAGGTCGAGGTCGCCGTAGACCTCATCGGTGGAGACGTGGTGGAACCGCACGTCGTGACGACGGACGGCCTCGAGCAGCACGAAGGTGCCGACGATGTTGGTCTGGACGAACGGCGCCGGGTCGGAGAGCGAGTTGTCGTTGTGCGACTCGGCCGCGTAGTGCACCACCGCGTCCGACTCCGCCACCAGCGGCTCGACCACCGCGGCGTCCGCGATGTCCCCGACC
Organism: Nocardioides sp. CCNWLW239; assembly: GCF_037137035.1. Classification (NCBI taxonomy): domain Bacteria; kingdom Bacillati; phylum Actinomycetota; class Actinomycetes; order Propionibacteriales; family Nocardioidaceae; genus Nocardioides; species Nocardioides sp. CCNWLW239. The sequence continues at coordinate 560,058 of NZ_JBBBNW010000001.1, forward strand.
ACGAGCCTCACCCGGTCCTCCGGGAGCCCGGCGAGCGACGCCTCCGAGGAGGCGTAGGTCAGCTTGTCGAGCACCGTCACGTACGCATCAGTGTTGGCCACGAGGTGGTGCACGAAGTTGGAGCCGATGAACCCGGCGCCACCTGTCACAAGAATCCGTCTCACCGGTTCATCGTAGGCAGAATTAACCGCCCGGTGGTCGCCTCGCCCCGGTGGGTTCCCTAGAACGTAGGGTGAACATCCGTAGGATCAACTGACCATGAAGGGGATCATCCTCGCCGGAGGCACCGGCTCACGTCTGCACCCGATCACTCTTGCGATCAGCAAGCAGCTGATGCCGATCTACGACAAGCCGATGATCTACTACCCGCTGACCACGCTGATGCTGGCCGGGATCCGGGACATCCTGGTGATCACGACGCCCCATGAGGCCTCGGGCTTCCACCGGCTCCTCGGTGACGGGAGCCACCTCGGCGTCAACATCAGCTATGCCGAGCAGCCCTCCCCCGACGGCCTCGCCCAGGCGTTCACGATCGGCGCCGACGTCGGCTTCCTCGACGAGTCCGAGGACGGCGTCGGCCTCGTCCTGGGGGACAACATCTTCTACGGTCCCGGCCTCGGCACCCAGCTGGCCCGCTTCAAGACGATCACCGGTGGTGCCGTGTTCGGCTACCGCGTCGCCGACCCGCGCGCCTACGGCGTCGTCGAGTTCGACGAATCCTTCACAGCGATCTCGCTCGAGGAGAAGCCCGAGAAGCCCAAGAGCCCGTACGCCGTCCCCGGCCTCTACTTCTACGACAGCTCGGTCATCGGGCATGCCCGCAACCTCAAGCCGTCCGCCCGCGGCGAGCTCGAGATCACCGACCTCAACCGGATCTACCTCGAGGCCGGCACCCTCTCCGTCGAGGTGCTCCCCCGCGGCACCGCCTGGCTCGACACCGGCACCCTCGAGGACCTCAACGAGGCCGCCAACTTCATCCGGGCCATCGAGCACCGCCAGGGCACCAAGATCGGCGCTCCCGAAGAGGTCGCGTGGCGCCAGGGATGGCTCTCCGACGAGCAGCTCTCCGAGCTCGCCCAGCCGCTGCTGAAGAGCGGCTACGGGAAGTACTTGCTCGGGCTGCTGGCCTGAGGTCGGGGTGTAACACGCTGTTCGTAGCACTATCCGGTCGTTTTCAACGACCGGATAGTGGGTGTAACCGCGTGTTACAGCCGGCTCAGGCCTCCGCCGCCACCTGCGTCTCGGCCTCGGCCCGGCCGAAGTCGTCCTCGAGTCGCACGATGTCGTCCTCGCCGGTGTAGCCGCCGCGCTGGACCTCGATGATCGAGAGCGGCTCGTCGGTCTCGTTGCAGATCCGGTGGGCCTGGCCGACGGCGACGTCGACGGACTCACCCGGGCCGGCGATGGTGGTCACGCCGTCGATGACGCAGGTCGCCTTGCCGTAGATGACGACCCAGTGCTCGGAGCGGTGGGTGTGGGTCTGGTAGGAGAGGCGGCTGTGGGGCAGCACCTCGATCCGCTTCACCTTGTAACCCGGACCGACGTCGATGACATGCCACGAACCCCAGGGGCGGGTCTCGGAGTCACCAGCCATGATGTTGCCTCATTCCTAGACACGGAGCAGAAGACGCGACCTTAACTGTACGCATCCGCGCGCGGTTCATTGCGAGCCGATGGTCACCGGTCCGTTACCCGCAGGTCGCCCACGGGAGGCAGTTCTCGGCTCCGGAAGCGGTCAGTCTCGTCCGTAGATGTCGCGCGTGTAGACCTTGTCGGCGACATCGGCGAGCACCTCGGTGCGCCGGTTGGCGATGATCACGTCCGCGCGCCTCTTGAACTCGGCGAGGTCCTCGATCACCTCGGAGTGGAAGAACTCCGGCTCGTCGAGCTCGGGCTCGTAGATGATCACCTCGACGCCCTTGGCCTTGATCCGCTTCATCACGCCTTGGATCGACGACTCGCGGAAGTTGTCCGAGCCCGACTTCATGATCAGCCGGTAGACGCCGACCACCTTCGGCTCGCGGCGCAGGATGTCGGTGGCGACGAAGTCCTTGCGCGTGGTGTTGGCCTCGACGATCGCCGAGATGAGGTTCTGCGGGACGTCCTGGTAGTTCGCCTGCAGCTGCTTGGTGTCCTTGGGCAGGCAGTAGCCGCCGTAGCCGAAGCTCGGGTTGTTGTAGTGCGACCCGATCCGCGGGTCCAGGCCGACGCCCTCGATGATCTGGGTCGTGCTGAGACCGTGGGTCGCGGCGTACGTGTCGAGCTCGTTGAAGTAGGCGACCCGCAGCGCGAGGTAGGTGTTGGCGAAGAGCTTGATCGCCTCGGCCTCCGTCGTACCGGTCATCAGGACGGGCACCTCGTGCTCCAGGGAGCCTTCGAGCAGGAGCTCGGCGAACCCCTTCGCGGCCGGGGAGTCGTCGCCGACGACGATGCGGGAGGGGTGCAGGTTGTCGTGGAGCGCCTGGCCCTCGCGCAGGAACTCGGGGCTGAAGAAGAGCGTCGTCTCGGGGTGCTGCTCCCGCTTGGCGGCGATGTAGCCCACCGGGATCGTCGACTTCACCACGATCGCCGCGTCCGGGGCGTGGCTCACCGCGTCCACGATCACGCCGTCGACGCTGGAGGTGTCGAAGTAGTTCGAGGCCTCGTCGTAGTTGGTCGGGGTCGCGACGATGACGTACGCGGCATCCGCGTAGGCGTCCTCCTTGTCGAGGGTCGCGCGCAGGTCGAGCTCCTTGGTGGCCAGGAAGCTGGTGATCTCGGTGTCCTCGATCGGCGTCTTCCTCGCGTTGACCAGGTCCACCCGCTCCTGGGAGACGTCCAGGACGACGACCTCGTGCTTCTGCGCCAGCAGGACCGCGAGAGACATCCCGACGTAGCCCACGCCGACAACGGTGATCTTCATGCCGGAACTGTAAGCAGCGATTCGGCGAGCGTCGCAGCGAGTTGGCTTGGCGCTGTTCCCGTACGGGAACATTGGGTAGATTATTCACCGTGCCGTCGCCGTATCTGACCTCGCCGTCCGCCTTCGGGTCGGCCGTACGCGCGGCCCGTCGGCGTGCGGGCCTCACCCAGGGCGACCTCGCGCACCGGGCCGGGGTGGGCCGACGGTTCGTGGTCGACGTCGAGGCCGGACACCCGCGCGCCGAGCTCGGCAAGGCTCTCGCTCTGCTGGAGGTCCTCGACGTCTATCTCGCCCCCACACAGCTCTCCCCGATCGCCCCGCCCCTGGAGGACGTCGACCTCGACGCCGTCCTGAGCCGCTGCCTGACCGGTCCATCCTGATGCCGGAGCTGTACGCCTTCGCCGGCCGCCGCCACCTGGGCACCTTCCACCAGCTCGGCGACCGGATCGACTTCGTCTACGCCGATACCGCGGGCCCGACCCCCCTCTCGCTCTCCCTCCCGCGCACCGGACCGGCTTGTCTCCCGGGAGCCGCCCGCGCATGGCTCGACAACCTGCTCCCGGCACGCGAGGACGTACGTCGCCGGTGGGCGCGCGAGCGCGGCCTGCCGGACACCGAGCCGATGACGCTGCTCGCCTCCTACGGCGACGATCTCCCGGGCGCGGTGTCGCTCTCGACCGACCCCGACCTGCCGTGGCGCCGGGCACCCCATCCCGTCGAGGCACCGCTGCCCGAGATCGCGACCCGGCTGGCGGCGCTGCGCAACCAGCCCACCTCGTGGCTCGACCAGCGGGCCCGGCCACGGTTCTCCCTCGGTGGTCACCGGGGGAAGTTCGCGCTGCGGCGGGCCTCGGGCAAGTGGTTCTGGCCGACGTACGAACATCCCTCGACGCACATCCTGCGACCGACGACCCCCGAGGAAGCTGCCGCGCTGCTCACCGACCTCGACCGGGCCCGGTCCGACGGGATCCCTGCCACCCGCACCGAGCTGGTCACCTTCGGCGCGCAACCCGCCCTCGTCGCGGAGCGCTGGGACCGGCTCGGGGGCCGGCGCATCCATGCCGAGACGATCCGGCAGGCACTCGGGCTACGGCCGCACGAGGACATCGACCCCGGCGGCGTACGCGATCTGTTCCTGCGCCTCGGGCTCACGCCACCTTCGGGCGAGAACGACAGGCTCGCCTTCTTGCTCGCCGGCGACCGGGTCGCGGTGGCGCCGCGACGCTGACGGATCTCCACGGTGGAATCTCACCGTGCGAGTGGTGCTTCCGAGGGCAGGTCCGTGCGTGCGTACACTCGGAGTCCGCCCACGCGGGGATGGGACATTTCGCCGTGCCGTGGAAGCCGCCACTAGCATGGGCGCCTCAACCTGACGGAGAGGTCCTCTGGTTCCGTAATGACTGCAACACATGCCGACTACCGGCTCAGCCAGCTCGACCAGCTGGAAGCCGAGTCGATCCACATCTTCCGCGAGGCCGCGGCCGAGTTCGAGAAGCCTGTCCTGATGTTCTCGGGCGGCAAGGACAGCATCGTGATGCTGCGACTTGCGGAGAAGGCTTTCTTCCCTGCCAAGATCCCGTTCCCGGTCCTCCAGATCGACAACGGCCTCGACTTCCCCGAGGTCGCCGAGACCCGTGACCGCTGGGTGCAGCGCCTGGGCGTACGCCTGGTGATCGCGAGCATCGATGACGCCATCGAGCGCGGCATCGTCGTCGACGACGGCAAGACCTCGCGCAACCGGCTCCAGACGCCCACCCTGCTGAACGCGATCGAGGAGAACGGCTTCACCGCCGCCTTCGGTGGCGGCCGCCGCGACGAGGAGAAGGCCCGCGCCAAGGAGCGCGTCTACTCCCACCGCGACGAGTTCGGCCAGTGGGACCCGAAGAACCAGCGCCCCGAGCTCTGGTCGCTCTACAACGGCCGCCTCCACGAGGGCGAGCACATGCGGGTCTTCCCGATCTCCAACTGGACCGAGCTGGACATCTGGGACTACATCGGCCGCGAGGGCATCGAGATCCCCTCGGTCTACTTCGCCCACCAGCGCCGCGTCTTCGAGCGCGACGGCATGCTGCTCACCGAGACCCCGCTCAACCCGCTGCGCGAGGGCGAGGTCGTCACCGAGCGTACGGTTCGCTACCGCACCTGCGGCGACATGACCCTGACCGGTTGCGTGGAGAGCACCGCGTCGACCATTGACGAGATCATCGAGGAGGTCGCCGCCGCCCGGGTCACCGAGCGCGGCGCGACCCGCGGTGACGATCGGTTCTCCGAGGCTGCCATGGAGGACCGCAAGAAGGAAGGCTACTTCTGATGGCCATGGATCTGCTGCGGTTCGCCACCGCCGGCTCGGTCGACGACGGCAAGTCCACCCTCATCGGGCGGCTGCTGTTCGACTCGAAGTCGATCTTCACCGACCAGCTCGAGTCGGTCGAGAAGACCTCGCAGGACAAGGGCCACGGCTACGTGGACCTCTCGCTGCTGACTGACGGTCTGCGCTCCGAGCGCGAGCAGGGCATCACCATCGACGTGGCCTACCGCTACTTCGCGACGCCCAACCGCAAGTTCATCATCGCCGACACCCCGGGCCACGTTCAGTACACGCGCAACATGGTCACCGGTGCGTCGACGGCCGACCTCGGACTCGTCCTGGTCGACGCGCGTCACGGCCTGACCGAGCAGTCGCGCCGGCACGCGGTGCTCCTGTCGCTGCTGCGCGTGCCCCACCTGGTGCTGTGCATCAACAAGATGGACCTGGTGGACTACTCCCAGGAGGTCTACCAGAAGATCTCCGCCGAGTTCACCGCGTTCGCGACCAAGCTCAACATCCCGGACCTCGAGGTCATCCCGATCTCGGCGCTCCAGGGCGACAACGTGGTGACCCGCTCGACCAGCATGGACTGGTACTCCGGCCCGACGCTGATCCACCACCTCGAGCACGTCCACGTCGCCTCCGACCGCGACCTGGTCGACGTGCGCCTCCCGGTGCAGTACGTCATCCGGCCGAAGTCCGACGACCACCACGACTACCGCGGCTATGCGGGTCAGGTCGCCGGTGGCGTGCTCAAGCCGGGCGACGAGGTCATGGTGCTTCCCTCCGGCATGACGTCGAAGATCGCCGGGATCGACCTCTTCGACCAGGAGATCCCCGAGGCATTCCCGCCGATGTCGGTGACCGTCCGCCTCGAGGACGACGTCGACGTGAGCCGCGGCGACATGATCTCGCGGGTCAAGAACGCCCCCGAGCCGAGCCAGGACATCGACGCGATGATCTGCTGGATGACCACCGCTCCGCTGCGTCCGCGGCAGAAGCTGGCCATCAAGCACACCTCCAACTCGGCGCGGGCGCTCGTCAAGGACATCCAGTACCGCCTGGACGTCAACTCGCTCCACCGCGACCTGGAGACCAAGGAGCTCGGCCTCAACGAGATCGGCCGCGTCCAGCTGCGCACCACCAAGCCGCTGCTGTGCGACCCCTACTCGAAGAACCGCACCACCGGCTCCTTCATCCTCATCGACGAGGCGACCGGCGTCACCGTCGGCGCGGGCATGATCAACGACTGATCATCGGTTTCGTACGAAGCGGCGGCCCCAACTCGGGGCCGCCGCTTCGCGTCCGGCGGGCAAGCGGGCCCAATGCTGACCGAGGCGGTGTCCTGAGCCTGTCGAAGGGTAACTCGGTCGGCGGTCACTCCCCTCGCGGAGTTCCACGAAGGCAGTGGTCGCTCGCCGAGTTACCTCGGTGGGCATTCAGCGGACGAGTCCACGCACGAGCGTGGTGCTGGCTGCCGCCGAGCGCGACGTTAGAGTTCGGGGCGTGCCTGTGCCGCAGTACTCTCCCTCTCCCCGTGAGCTCGACGACGTCGAGCTGATCGTCTCCGCAGCCCTTCCCGGGCCGCTCAACGCAGACGGTTCGGCCTTGACCCTGCAGCTGCCGGCCGCGGTCGGCGAGTCCGCGCTCGCAGCGGGAGCCGTCGAGATCGTCGACCCCGAAGGCCTCCCGCTGGCACGCGTCACCTGGCCGGCAGGTGAGGTCACCGGCCTCTCCTCCCCCGCCTACGGACCGTTCCGGCGGCTCTACCTCACCCCGGAGCAGACCCGGAAGACGTACGCCGGGCGGACGGTCGTCCCGGTCACCGACGCGCTCACCACCGCCGAGATCGCCGAGATCGCGGAGCTCGGGCCGGTGCTGCTGCTCGCGCTCGTCGGGCACGGCACCCCGGCGCTCTCCCCCGTCGCGCTGTTGCGCGCCTCGTTGCTGGCTGCGGACTCCCTGCCCGACGCTGCCGTCGTGGCCGTGCCGCTGGCTGCTCACGACGACCCCGAGGCCGACCATGCGCTCGGGGTGGCGGTCGTCGAGGCGTACGCGGGTGGGGATCCGGTTCACGCGCTGGCCTCCGCTTCGTCGGACGACTATCCCGACGCCATCGCGGCGGTCATCGACGCCGACCAGCCCGCTCCCGAGAACCAGGGCCTGGTCATCTTCTTCACCGGCCTGTCCGGCTCCGGCAAGTCCACCCTCGCCCGCGCCCTGATGGACCGGATCCTCGAGCAGGGCGCCCGCACGGTCACCTCCCTCGACGGCGACGTCGTGCGCCGCAACCTGTCGGCCGGGCTGACCTTCTCCAAGGAGGACCGGGAAACCAACATCCGCCGGATCGGCTGGGTGGCCGCCGAGATCTCCCGCCACGGCGGCCTCGCCGTCTGCTCCCCCATCGCACCCTTCGACTCGACCCGCCAGGACGTCCGCGGCTTCGTCGACAACGCCGGTGGCGCCTTCTTCCTGGTGCACGTGGCCACGCCGCTGGAGGAGTGCGAGCGGCGCGACCGCAAGGGCCTCTACGCCAAGGCCCGACGCGGCGAGATCCCGGAGTTCACCGGGATCTCCTCGCCGTACGAGGAGCCGGCCGATGCCGACGTACGTGTCGACACCACCGGCCGCTCGATCGACGAGGCCCTGTCCGACGTGGTCGAAGGTCTCCGCACGGCTGGCTATCTCTCGCTCTGATTCGACGGAGGAGCGCGCCGTCGGTTCGCCTAGGTATGCAGGTGACCCATCACCTCCCGTGCGGACCTCCGCCAGGGAAGTGCCTGTTGGTCTGCATACCTAGACGAACATCCACGGATCAGCGGTCGCGGTAGACCAGCCCGGACAGGCGCCAAGCGAGCATCGTGCGGAAGCGCGGGTGCCGCGCGAGCGTGGACAGCACCAGGTTGCGTACGCTGCGCCGGACCCCGTGCGCGATGCCGAACCGCGTCAGGCGGTCTGAGAGCTCGATGACCTCCTGGGCGACCGGGCGACGGCGGGAGGCGTAGTCGTCGAGCGCGGCCTCGTCGCCGCCGGTGATCGTGGTGACGAGCGCGTCGGCGAGCACGATCGCGTCCTGGAGGCCGGTGTTCATGCCCTGGCCGCCGGCGGGGCTGTGCACGTGAGCGGCGTCGCCGGCGATCAGCACCCGCCCGGCGCGGTAGGCGTCGGCGACGCGGTGGTGGACCCGGAAGCGGGAGCCCCACACGACCTCGGTGACCGCGACCGGGCTCTCGAGGCTGCCGCGCCGGTCGAGGAGGCCCTGGACATAGTCGACGTCGGGCTCCTCCGGTGCCTCGGAGACCGGGGCCACGAACCGGAACGAGCCGTCGGGCAGCGGTGCGGAGACCAGGGTGCCCTCGGGCGAGAAGTAGAGGATGACCTCGTCGTGCGGCAGGTCGCCCTCGATGCGTACGTCGGCGAGGCTGAACGACTCGGCGTACTTGCCCCCGGGGAAGCCGATCCCGGCCTTGTCACGCACGGTGGAGTGCATGCCGTCGGCGCCGACGAGGTAGCGGGCACGGATCTCGGTGCCGTCCTCGGTGGTGGCGGTGACGCCGGTGTCGTCCTGGACGAGGTCGACGAGGGTGAGTGGCCGGCGTACGTGGCCGCCGAGCTCGATGAGACGCTCGAGGAGGACCTGCTCGGTGACCGCCTGGGAGACCATCAGCGCATAAGGGAACGTCGTCGGCAGGTCGTCGAAGCGGATCGGCACCAGCACCTTGTCGCGGTCGCGGATGGTGAAGCGCGGCGCCTTGATGCCCTTCTCCACCAGGCGCGCGGAGACCTCGAGGTCGGCGAGGACCTCCAGGGTGCGAGCGTGGACGACCGCGGCGCGCGAGGTGTTGTCGCCGGAGGCCTGGTTGTCGATGACAGTGACGTCGATGCCGGCCGCGGCCAGCGTGGCCGCCACGGCGAGCCCGGTGGGGCCGGCGCCGGCGACGAGGACATCAGTGGTGATGGTGGACATGATGCTCTCCTTGGGTCGTTAGATGGTCAACATGTGTTGGCCAACCGGTGTTGACCAAGGTAGCCCGCTGCCGGGATTGACGTCAACAGTTGTTGGCCTACACTTGTTGACATGACCGAGACCCGCCGATCCGGAGCCGAGACCCGTGAGCGCATCCTCGCCGTCGCGCGCGAGCACTTCGCGCGACAGGGATACGACCGCACCACCATCCGCGCGATCGCCTCAGAGGCGCAGATCGATCCCTCGATGGTGATGCGCTACTTCGGCAGCAAGGAGGAGCTCTTCACCGCCGCGGCGTCGATCGACCTGGCACTCCCGGACCTCACCACGGTCGCGGCGGGCGAGGCCGGCCGCGTGATGACCGCCCACTTCGTACGCACCTGGGACTCCGAGGGCACCCTGATGGCGCTCCTGCGCCGCGCCGCCTCGGACCCCCAGGCCGCGGAACAGATGCGAGGCATCTTCGCCACCCAGGTCGCCGCCGCCATCACTCCCCTGTGCCCCGACCCCGCCCAGGCCAGACGCCGGGCAGCCCTCGCGGCCACCCAGCTCCTCGGTATCGCACTCGGGCGCTACGTACTCCACCTCCCGCCCATCGTCGAGATGGACGCCGAGGAGATCGTGGAGTGGGTAGGCCCGACCATCCAGCGCTACCTCACCGCCGAGTCGGCGTGACCTGACCAATATCCCCGCCGAGTCGGCGCGGATGTCCCGCAAATGCACGTCGAGTCGGCGCATCTGTCCCAGCGAGACCGGGACAGATGCGCCGACTCGGCTGCCCGAAACGAGACAGACGCGCCGACTCGGCGGATTCTTTACCGCGAGAGGCCGAGGAGGGCCCAGGCTTCGTCGGTGCTCATCGGGGCGCGCTGGGCGACGGCAGCGGCCTCGACGGCACGCTCGACGAGCTGACGGTTGGCGTCGACCGGCACACCCTTGGCGAGGGTGAGGACGTCCTCCATCCCGACGCGCAGGTGACCACCCATGGCGAGCGAGGTGAGCATGACCGGGAGGGTCGAGCGGCCGATTCCGGTCGCCGACCACGAGGTCACCTCAGCCGGCAACGCAGCGACGGCCGCGACCAGGGCCGCAGAGGTCCCGGGCATGCCACCGGGGACGCCCATGACGAAGTCGACGTGGACCTTGCCGCCGGCGGGCAGCCCGTACTTCCCCAACAACCGCTGCAGCGCGGCGACATGGCCCAGGTCGAAGAGCTCGAACTCCGGCACCACGCCACGCTCCTGGGTGAGCTGGTAGAGCTCGGTGATGAACGGCCACGGGTTGGAGAAGACGTCGTCGCCGAAGTTGGTGGTGCCCATGGTCAGCGAGCACGAGTCCGGGCCGGCGTCGAGCACCTTCAGCCGCTTGTCGAGCGGGTCATGGACGGACCCGCCCGTGGAGAGCTGCACGATCAGCTCGGTCTTCTCGTGAAGGGCCTCGACCGTGTCGGTCAGCCGGCCGAGGTCGAGCGTCGGCGCGTGGTCGTCGTCGCGGATGTGGACGTGGATCATCCGCGCCCCCGCCTCCTCGCACTCGACGGCCGTCGCCACCAGCTCCTCGAGCGTCGTCGGCAGCTGCGGGCAGTCTTCCTTCGCGGTCTCCGCCCCGGTCGGCGCCACGGTCACAAGCAGTCCAGTCACCCGGACAATCTAGCGCCATTCATACGATTCGCCGCAATATCTCCACCGCAGGATGGCAAAACGACGTGGGAGCCCCGGTGTCAGCCAGTGACACCGGGGCTCCCACGTCAGAGATCGTCAGCCGATCGGGATCGTCACCTCGGCGACGTTGCCGACCGCGGCGTGGACCTTCTTGTCCACGGGCTCCGCCTTCGGCGCGAGCGTACGCAGGGTCCACTCGCCGTCGCCGGCGAAGAACCGGAAGTGCCCGGTGGCCGAGGTCGGGACCTCGGCGGTGAACTCGCCGGTACGGTCGAGCAGCCGGACGTAGGCACCGTGGACCGGCTCGCCACCGCGGGTCACCTGACCCTGGATGACTGCTTCCTTGGCGACGTCGACGCCGGCGAGCGAGAGCCCGCCCTCAGTTGCTCCGCACATGCTCAGGCCTCCCCGGGCTCGTCGCCGGTGACGACCGGGACGCCGACGAGCGAGCCGTACTCGGTCCACGAGCCGTCGTAGTTCTTCACGTTCTCCTGGCCGAGGAGCTCCTTGAGCACGAACCAGGTGTGCGAGGAGCGCTCGCCGATGCGGCAGTAGGCGATGGTGTCCTTGCTCCAGTCGACACCGGCCTCGGTGTAGATCTCCTTGAGCTCCTCGTCGGAGCGGAAGGTGCCGTCGTCGTTGGCCGCCTTGGACCACGGGACGTTGGCCGCGGTCGGGATGTGACCGGCGCGCTGGGCCTGCTCCTGCGGGAGGTGGGCGGGGGCGAGGAGGCGGCCGGCGAACTCGTCGGGCGAACGTACGTCGACGAGGTTCTGGGTGCCGATGGCCTCGACGACCTCGTCACGGAAGGCGCGGATCGAGTGGTCCTGCTCCTGCGCGGTGTAGCTGGTCGCCTCGCGGGTGACGGCCTCGTCGGTCAGCTCACGGGAGTCGAGCTCCCACTTCTTGCGGCCGCCGTCGAGCAGCTTGACGTCCTGGTGGCCGTAGAGCTTGAAGTACCAGAAGGCGTACGCGGCGAACCAGTTGTTGTTGCCGCCGTAGAGCACCACGGTGTCGTCGTTGGCGACACCGCGCTCGGAGAGCAGAGCGGAGAACTGGTCCTTGTTGACGAAGTCGCGACGGACCTGGTCCTGCAGGTCGGTGGTCCAGTCGAGCTTGATGGCACCCTTGATGTGGCCCTTGTCGTAGGCGGTGGTGTCTTCGTCGACCTCGATCAGCACCACCTTCGGGTCATCGAGGTGCTCCTCCACCCACTGGGCGGAGACGAGGGAGTTCTCGCGGGTCATCTAGGTACCTTTCGTTGTGTTTCTTGCGTTCAGGGGATCAGGCGAAGCGCTTGATCAAGAGGTACATCTCGCAGCCGAGGCAGAACCGGAAGACGGCATTGAGCACGGCCGCCACCAGCGCGAGGCCGAGGGCGATCTGCGCCACGAGCGTGGCGTCGAGGAGGTAAGCCACGAGCGCGACCACGACGAAGGCGAGGCCGACGCCCTGGGCGAACCGGGGCGGTGCCGGGTCCTCGAGCTCGTCCGGCGCACCGAGGCGCGGACGTACGAGCTTCTTGAAGAGCCAGGCGTGAGGGGTCCGCTGAACGCCGAGACCAGCCCCGATCGCAAAGAGCACGGTCTGAATGGCCGTCACCACGAGCGCCCATGGCTGCGGGAGCAGCAGAGCCAGGATGAGTACGACGACGGTCAGCGCCGCAGCGAACTGCGGGCCGCGCGGGTCGATTCCGGTCTGTGTCGCCGTCTGGTGCGAGGTCTCGGACATAGGTGTGCTCCTGCGAGAGAGGGGAGATCGTCAGGAAGAGCCTGACAGGCGAAAGCGGTCCCCGGTGTCGACTGAGTCGACAAATCTCAGGGAATCAGCGGCAGGAACGACACAGCGCCGAGCGCACGCGGCAGTGATCCACTGCGCGGCGCTTGGTCAGCATGGTCGAGAACATGCGACGACAGTAGCGTGATGCTCGACGAGCACGAAACGAATGTCTCGGAATGCGGACCGAAGTATCAGGATTCGAGATCGTAGGTCGGGATCGCGCTCAGGACCTGCTCCTTGCGCGGGGCGCCGGAAGCCCGCGCCACCTCCTTGCCGACGCCGTCCAGCACCAGCGTCGTGGGAGTCCGCAGGATGTCGAGCCGCCGGACCAGGTCGAGGTGGTGCTCGGCATCGATCTCGAGGTGCACCACACCCGGGACGATCTCGGCGACCTCGCCCAGGATCCGCCGGGTCGCCCGGCAGGGCGCGCAGAAAGCGCTGGAGAACTGCACGAGCGTCGCGCGTTCACCGAGCTCGGTCTCACCCAGCGCGTCGGTGACCGCATCCCACGCGCGCGGCTCTGGGGCGTGATCCTCGTGGGCCACGTGGAGCTCCTTCGTGCCTCGGAAGCGGCCGTCGGTGAGCAGTCGGAACACGCCGAAGGCGAGCGCGACGGCTATCGCGATGACGGCGATCCAGGCTCCGGTGCTCATGTGACTATTGAACCGGTAACCCGCCCCGCTCATTCCCCCGAGGCGCGCCGAAGCTTCTCGTTGGCCGCTTTCAGCCGGCGTACGTCCTCCTCCAGAGCCAGCACGCGGGCGATGCCGGCGAGGTTGAGCCCGTCGGCGAGCAGGTCCCGGATGCGGATGAGGCGCTCGATGTCGGCGATGGAGTAGAGCCGGGTGCCGCCTGCGGTGCGCGCAGGGTCGACCAGCCCCCGGCGCTCGTAGACGCGCAGGTTCTGGATCTGCATCTCGGCCATGTCGGCGGCCACGGAGATCGCGTAGACGGCCCTGGTTCGCTCCTTCACAGGATCGATTCTGACATGTGGGCTTGAAATCCTCTAGCGGTTGGAATATATAAAAGGTGTATCGACCGATATAGATCCCGTGAGGAGGGAATCATGCTGATCCGAAGCACCGATCCGTTCCGCGAGTTCGATCGCATCACCCAGCAGCTCCTCGGCGGCGGCACCACCAACCGCCCGGCCGTGATGCCGATGGATGCCTGGCGCGAGGGCGACCGGTTCGTCATCGAGTTCGACCTTCCCGGCGTCAGCCCGGACACCATCGACCTCGACGTCGAGCGCAACGTACTGACCGTCAAGGCCGAACGGGTCGCCAAGAACGGCGACTGGCAGATGTTGGCCAACGAGCGCATGCGCGGCACCTTCAGCCGTCAGCTCGTGCTCGGTGACAACCTCGACCTCGACCACATCGAGGCCGCCTACGACGCCGGCGTGCTGCGCCTGGTCGTCCCCGTCGCGGAGAAGGCCAAGCCGCGCAAGATCCAGATCGCGACGAGCCCCACGTCGGAGCCGGCCGCGATCGAGAGCTGAGGAGCTAGGACCTGCCCGCCCCGGCAGGCCCTTACGCAGGTGAGTCACCGGGCGCGGGCTCCCCACCAGCTGTGATCTAGCCGCCCGCGAACGGCGGCAGGAACTCGACCGTCGACCCCGGTGGGACCTCGATCCCACCGGGGTCGCCCGTACCTGCCGGGCGATCCCCGATGAGCGCCGAGCAGACCTTCAGCACCTCGGGAAGGCGCGTGTCGGCGTGGAGCTCCGCGGCGCGGCGTACGACTTCTGCCAGCGTCAACGGGCCGTCGACCTCGATCTCGTCCGAGGGAGTCCCGGCCGCGGACTTGGCCGCCGCCCAGTAGCGGACCTCTATTACGTTCGTCACTTTCTCGTGGACAACCTTCCTGTGTCACCGCGATGTTTCGTTAACATGGTCCTACGATCACCTCACCGAGGCTCAATGTTGCGTTTCGGTGCTCTTTCTCTGACCGAGAGGCACCCCCATGAGCTCGCTTCTGTTGCTGACCAGTTCGCTCCAGCCGTCGACAGACGTCCTTCCAGGGCTCTCGCTCCTCGGCCATCAGGTGAAGATCCTCCCTGCCGAAGGTAGCGCGCTTCTCGAGGCGCCCGACTCCGACCTGCTGCTGGTGGACGGACGGCAGGACCTCGCCCAGGCTCGCGACCTGTGCCGGCTGATCCGCACCACCGGCACCGACATCCCCGTCCTGCTGATCGCCACCGAGGGCGGCCTCGCGGTCGTCTCCCACGACTGGGGCATGGACGACGTCGTGCTGCACACCTGTGGTCCGGCCGAGCTCGAGGCCCGGATCAAGCTCGCGATCGGCCGCAGCTCGGCGGCTCGCGACGCCTCCGACCCCGAGGCCCACGTCATCCGCTCCGGTGAGGTCGTCGTCGACGACGCCACCTACACCGCCAAGATCGGCGGCCGCGCGCTCGACCTGACCTTCAAGGAGTTCGAGCTCCTGAAGTTCCTCGCCCAGCACCCGGGCCGCGTCTTCTCCCGCCAGCAGCTGCTGCAGGAGGTCTGGGGCTACGACTACTTCGGCGGCACCCGCACCGTCGACGTCCACGTACGTCGCCTGCGCGCCAAGCTCGGTCCCGAGAACGAGACGCTCATCGGCACCGTCCGCAACGTCGGCTACCGCTTCGTGCTCCCGTCGAAGAACAACGACGCCGCCGCCGACAACGCCCGTCTGGCCCCGTCTCCTCGCCTGGGGGCCGACGCCTAGGCTGGGCGCATGGCACTCAGCGTCGACCAGGTCCTGGACATCGCCAAGGCGACCGAGGCGTACGACGGGGTGGCCCCGCTCGACGAGGCGACCCTCTTGACGCTGCGCAACCGGCCGGAGGACGTCACGATCTGGGGTGACGTACGCGGCTTCGGGCTCTTGATCGGCACCGAGCTCTCCCTGGTCGTGCTGACCCAGCACCGCGGCGTCGGTCTGGGGCGCCAGCTGCTGCTGCGCGCGCCTTCGCTTCCGGCCGGGACGACGGCGTGGTCGCACGGAGACAACCCGGCCGCGGCTGCGCTGGCCGCGAGGCAGGGCTGGGAGCGCACCCGTGAGCTGTGGGTGATGCGGCGTCCTGCCGCCGGTCTGCCACCGGCTCCCGAGACCCCGGAAGGGATCCTCGTACGCGGCTTCGAGCCCGGCGACGAGGCCGAGCTGCTCCGGGTCAACGCCGCCGCCTTCGCCCACCACCCCGAGCAGGGCTCGCTGGACGAGGCCGGTCTGCGGGAGCGGATGTCGGAGCCCTGGTTCGACGCGTCGGGGCTGATCACCGCGTGGGAGAGCGAGAAGCTCCTCGCGTTCCACTGGACCAAGCGCCACAGCGAGACCGAGGGCGAGGTCTACGTCGTCGGCGTCGACCCCTCCGCCCAGGGTCGCGGCCTCGGCAAGCTGGTCACCCTCCTCGGGCTGCGTCACCTGGCAGACACCGGGGTGGATGCGATCCACCTCTATGTCGAGGGCGACAACACCCCGGCCGTACGTCTCTACGAAGGGCTCGGCTTCACCCGCGCCGCGGCGGACACGCACATCCAGTACACCCGCCACTAGTGTCGGGTCGCGTGAAGCTCACCGAATCTCAGAGTGACCGGGCCGTCGGGGCCATCGTCGGGACCGCAGTCGCGGATGCGCTCGGGGCTCACTACGAGTTCGACCGGCCCACGCTCGGACCGGACGAGAAGGCCCAGATGCTGGGCGGCGGGCTCGGGCCGTTCGCGCCCGGCGAGTGGACCGACGACACCACGATGGCGTGGTGCATCCTCGACGCCGCCGCGGGCGGCCACGACCTGCGCACCGAGGAGGGTCTGACCGCGGTCGGCCGCAACTTCCGGGAGTGGTCGGAGACCGGGCCGAAGGACATCGGGAACCAGACCGCGCGGGTGCTCAACACCGCCGGCGAGTCCCCCACCGCCGAGCGGCTGCGCTACGTCTCGGAGAAGCTCCACGAGATGACCCGGCACACCGGCGGCAACGGCTCGCTGATGCGTACGGCTCCGGTCCCGTTGCGTTATCTCGGGGACCGGCCGGCCGTCGCCGAGGCGGCTGCCGCTGTGAGCGCGCTGACCCACTGGGACGAGCACGCGCAGTCCGGCTGCGCACTGTGGTCGTTGGCGATCGAGCATGCGGTGATGCACGGCGAGCTCGACGTACGCTCCGGCCTCTCCCTCCTCTCCCCCGCCGAGGCGTCCTTCTGGACCGAGAAGCTCGACGAGGCCGAGACCGAGCCGCCGTCGACGTTCAACCCCAACGGCTGGGTCGTCACCGCCCTCCAGGCGGCGTGGTCGTCGATCGCCCAGACCCCGGTGCCCGAGGTCGATCCGGGGAGCCACTACGTCGAGGCGCTCAACACCGCCATCCGGATCGGCAACGACACCGACACCGTCGCCGCCATCGCCGGCGGCCTCCTCGGCGCCCGCTGGGGTGCCTCCGCCATCCCGGCAGAATGGCGCAAGCTCAGCCACGGCTACCCCGGCATCCCGGGCGACTTCCTCATCACCCTCACCCACGACGCCGTCCGAGCTGGTCTGCACGGTCGCTGACCTCGTGTTCCGACGGGTTGCCGTCGTTCTCTTCAGTTAAAGTGAGATCGCTGCACGGCGCAGCGTCAACGTGCTTTCGGGGGCATCGTGGCGTACGAGTTCGGGGTCGACTTCGAGTCGCTGATCACTGCTGCTTCCGGCCTGAACGACACGATCGAGGCGCTGAAGAAGAAGGACGTCGAGGACTTCGTCCCTACCTCGGACATGCTCGGCAGCGACGAGGTCTGGTCGGCGGTCGAGGAGTTCAAGGACCGCTGGGAAGAGGGTCTCAACAACCTCACCGAGGACGTCACGAACATGGCCGGGACGCTCGGGAAGGTAGCCGGTAACTACGTCGAGCTCGACAACGAGGGCGCCGACCTGATGAAGGGTGCGATCGCCGCCGCCCGCGAGATCGGCGGGCAGGGTGCCTGACTTCGAGATCAAGGGCGACCCGGCCGGGATCCGTTCCCGCGCCAGCACCATGGTCAAGAAGGCCGACCTCTTCAGCGGCACCGGCTCGGCCCTGCGCGACCTGGACACCAAGAAGGGTTGGTACGGCCGATCGGCCGAGCGTTTCGGCGACAAGAACGACCAGGAGCCGAATCGCTGGTGGGAGGCTGGTGGCGCCTTCCGGTCTGGCGGCACAGCACTCAACACCTACGCCGATGCTCTCGAGCACGCCCAGAACGAGGCTGCTCGGGCGAAGGAGGAGTATCAGCGCGGCGAGGACGCCACCCGCGAGGCCAAAGCGGCGTACGCCGAATACGAGGGCCGCTACAACAAGCTGAAGTCACAGGCGATCTCCGACGGCCTCGAGTATCCCTGGGCCAAGGAGCCCTTCACCGACCCCGGCGAGGAGCTCCGCAAGAACGCACTGGAGATCTACGCAGCCGCGAAGCGCGGCCGCGAGGCCGCCGCCCGCGCCTGCGCTGCCGACGTACGCTCCGCCTGCCGCAACGCGCCCGAGAAGCGCAACTGGCTGGAGAACCGGATCCACTCGAACATCGAGATGCTCAAGGGTGCCGCCGAGGCGACGTGGGAACTCGTCGAGATGGGTTTCAGCAAGTACAACCCCCAGTGGCAGATGACCCAGTCGATGCTCCGCGGCCTCGGGCTCATGGACGAGAGCGAGCTGACGACCGAAGAGCTGAAGATGCAGTTCCAGCTCGACGGCGAGACGCTCGAGCAGGCGTGGCAGGCTGCGAAGAAGGACCCGCTCGAGTTCGGCAAACAGCTCGGCAAAGGGATGCTCGACTGGGACACCTGGGCCGACAACCCCGCCCGTGCCGTCGGCCACCTGCTCCCCGACATCATCGCCGGAATCCTCACCGGCGGCACCGCCGGCGCCGCCAGCCGTGGCCTACGGATGGGCGCCGACGCCATCGACGCGATCAGCGACATGGGCCGCACCACGAGCGGGCTCAACCGCGCCGCCGACGCCATGGACAACCTCGGCGACTCGATGAACATCACCAAGAACCTCTTCAGCGGCGGCGTTCCCACGCCTGACGTACCCGCCCCCGATGTCCCGTCAGCGCGAGGTGTTCCCGAGACTCCCCCTGCCCCTACCGCAGGACCCCCGCCCCATGGATCTGCGCCGACGCCAGATTCGGCCACCGCCGCCCCTCCCGGCCACGGCGCGCCCGGCTCGGAATCGTCCAGTGATCCGATGAGCCGGCTCGAGTCCAGGATGGGCTCGATCTCGGACACAGGTCAGAGCTTCCTCGAGAGCAGGCTCGGCGGGCACGGGGAGACGACCCCGGGGCCCACACCCGACGAGAGCCCACTCTCACAACCCGGGGACGACTCCGCGCCATCGATTCGCGAACCCGAGGTCGACGACCACGCCGGGCCCGAGGACCCCTTACGTCCCGACCCCTCTCACACTGATGACAGCACGAACGCCGAGCCGGATGTCGACTCACTCGAGCTGAGCGACCGGGACGGACCACAGCCCACCGAGGACCCGGTCCACGTCGAGGATCACGTCAAGCCCGAAGAAGGGCTCAACGGCGACGACTATCCCAACACGCAGGATTACGCCGGGGAGGCGTACAACAGGATCAATCCGTACCTGCGCGGCGAGTACGACGCACCGCCCTTCATAGGCGCCGACGACATGATCGACGGCGTCAAGCGAGAACTAGACTCGCTGCCGCCGACCCAAGAGGTCAGCCACCGCGGCATGTACATGGAGCGCTCGACGATCGACCAACTCTTCGGAGGGGAAAGATTCTCCGATCCGGCGTTCCTGAGCACCAGCAAGTCCCCGGATGTCGCCAACAACTGGATCGATGAGCTCCACGACAGCCGCGATCCTGAAGCTGCTCCCAAGGAAAAAATCTTGGTGCGGGTCGAGGGTCACTCCGGTCGGGACATCAGCGACATCTCGCTGAACTCTGGCGAAAAAGAGATCCTCTTCAAGCCCGGCACGGAGTTCGATGTCGTCGGACGGCACTGGAACGACACGGACGGCCGCTGGGAGATCGACCTACGCGAGGTCGGCCACCCCCATCCCGGCGGATCCCATGATGACGGCCCGGGCGGAACGCACGGGGACGACCACCCAGAGAGCAGTTCTGAGGAGAACCTACGGAACGAGCCCGATACGAGTGACACCCCAAGCCACGAGGCCGACCCAGCCGAAGACGCCGACGCCGATACCCCCACGGAATGGAGCGCCGGCCAACACGACGCCTTACTGGACGCAGAGCTACCGCACCTAGATGTCCCCGAGTCCATCGAAGAGTCGGTCAAGAAGGTCAACGAGCTCGGTTACTGGGCAGACAAGGGCAGGTTCGGAAACAATTGCCACAATGTAGTGGAAGCGCTGGAACTACGTGCCCGTGGATACGATGTCACCGCGAGCCCGACGGTCGAAGGTGGGGAGTTGAATGGTGCCGGAGATGGAACCCACAGAATGCCACCGACCTTCGAAGGCAGGTACTTACCCAACATCGAATCAGGATGGCGCCAGAAGGACGGCTCGATCCGTGAATTCGACTACCTGAGCGACCACGGTACGGAAAGCCCAGCCAAGTCGCTCGAAGCTTACGGGAAAGACCTGCCCGCGGGAGCCCGCGGCTTCATCACAGGATCATGGAGTAACGGCGGCGCCGCGCATATATTCTCCTTCACCAAAGAAGCAGACGGGAGCATCAGACTGTTCGATGGACAGACGAATACACCTGATGCAAGCTCTCATCTCGACAACATGCATTTCAATCAACGGGAACAGAACCCCTGGAACGACATTCGTGTGATGCGGGTTGACGACCTGAAGCCGACCGAAGAGATCCTGCAGGCCGCGCGTCCCGACACTGCCGAGACCAAGGCCGAAACCGTTTCCTGGGGCCACGGCCTTCGTAGCGGCGATCCCCTCCAACTCCCGGAGTCGATGGTGCAGCGCGAGCTCGACGCCAATCAACACTGGCGCGAGAGGAACGAGAGCCTCTTCACGAAGTTCGAGGACATCCAGAACGACCCCAACGCCAGCACGAGCGAGAAATCTCAAGCGGCAGGCATGCTCCAAGCCCTTCGCGAACAGAATCACCGGCTCGACTGGGGTCGATACAACGTAGAGATGCGCATCCATGAAGCGCGCACTGCCCATACACAGACCCAGAATGGAGCGACCTGACGATGGTCACTTTCGAAGAGGCTCGCTGGATCGCCCGCCGCTACCTCGAGAATTATCCGCCAGCAATGTCAGGCACGTTGTACGTCTCGCCTGATGGTTTCGAAGACGACACACATTTCATGCCGGTCTATGGGTCTCGAGAATTCTTTCTCGACGGGCTCGAAGGTGGCGCCAGGATGGACGGGCAAGTCCTCTTCATCGACAAGAGGACCGGTGAGATCACGCGTGACCTACACATAGCGGCTCTCGAGAAGATCAACGCCATGAGGCCAATCTCGACGTCGAAGGATGTAGACCTCAAGTTACCTCCGTCCGCCGACTTCATGCAGTTCGTTCCACCACCTGTCCCGATACAGCAGGATCCTGGACCGCCGCCCCTGCCTGCGCCTCCGCCGCGGCGTACAACGTCCTCCTCGACTGTCGCATCGCGTCCGGAAGGATCTCCGCCCCCGACTCCTCCCGTTCCTCCGCTCCCACCTCCCCCAGCGCCACCTTCACCGGCTCCGGTCGATCCGATGGCCGAACGAGCGCGAAAACTCATCGCGGAGCTTCGCCGTGTGCCGTCCTGGTGGGGGGTGAGCTTCCGCGGATTCACCCGGGAGGCGCAGTTCGGGACGGGAACCCGAAGCACAGTCTGCCGCGGCCTGGTGCCCGCCTCACGCAACCTGCGGATGGCGACCGAGAACTACACCTGTGCCGGGGCGTACGCGATCGTGGGCCCGGACGGGCGGGCGATCGAGAGCATCGCGATCAAACAGGAGCAAGAGATCGTCTTCCTGCCCGGAACGTTCTTCCAGTTCATCGGCGACTACGAGGTCGACGGCTTTCCGATCCGCCTGGTCAATCAGACAACCATCAACCCCGCCGACCGAGCCGAGGTCGACTGGGACAACATCCGTAACCGCGTCGCCGCCCTCCACGAACACGAGACCAAGAAGGTCAAGGGCACCTACCGCATCTATACCCCCGGAAAATTCATCGGCGACATCGACTGACGTCAGCTCGCCGCTTCGCATACAGGACCAGCTGCATACCGAGAAGGAGCCGTACTCATGACGTCCGACGGTGCTGACGCACTCGCATTTCTGAACAGCTGGTTCGAAGCGCGTGGGCGCGACACGTCGGCATCGACCCTCGATGCGTGGAGCATCAGCAAGCACAAGGACGCACGGGTCTTCAGCCCCAGGGGCGGGCGGCGCACGAACCGCCTCCACATGGTGCGGGACGGTCTCGTCGTCGCCTACTCACCGTCGACGGAATCGACCGAAGCGGCGTACGCGCGCATGACGCTCGAGGCGGCCGACACCAGGGAGGACTGCTCCGTGATCTCCGAAACCGAGGCGTTGGCGACCCTGAATGCATGGTTCGCCAGCCATGGCTCGGACGTGTCGGGTTCGACTCCGGAGGTCTGGAACACCTGGAGAGTCCACGATGCGTGGGGATTCGGCCCGGTCGCCGGGCGTACAAACCGTCTCTATCTCGTCCGCGACCTCACCGTCGTCTCGTACGCGCCGACCAGTGAATCGGACGAAGAGGCATATGCACGACTCGACTGCGACCCGAATCCTCCGGGCCTGAGCGAGCCCAAGCCGGTGATGATCGCTGGCGCGATGCCCTTGGATTTGGACGACGGGCTCCACTATTACATTGAGGAGAGGACTCCTCCGTTCGAGCTCGGGCCGATGGTCTACAAGGTCGAGGTCAAATGCGGTCTCGCCGACGCCACGTACTGGGATCCGCAAGACCGGTGCTGGAAACCGTCGCGTCGTCTAGAGCCGTACCGAACGGGACGCGGCGAGGAAAGGCTCTACAGCACCACGGCGCAGGAGGCCGAGCGCTGGCGCCAGAACCGTCAAGAGCGGTGGGAAACAGCAAACCGGAAAGCTACCTCTCCGAACGCGGCTCCGGAAACAGACCAGGCAAACGCCCTCCTCAAGGAGCTCCAGTCGTTTCCAGGCTGGTCGGGGATCAGCTTCCGCGGCATGAGCACCACCGCCGAGTTCGGCAAGGCCGCCCGCACTGCTGTGGCCCGCGGTCTCGTCGCAACGTCACGCGACTCCCGCGTAGCCACCCAGAACTTCACCACACCCGGCGTCTACGCCGTCATGGGAACCGAAGGACGTGGGATCGAATCCGTCTCCCGACGCCCCAAGGAGTTCGAGGTCCTGTTCCTCCCTGGCACCGCCTTCGGAGTCGTCGGAACCATCGACGTCGACGGCTACCCCGTGATCCTGGTGCGCCAAACCAAACTCTCCGCCGAGAACCCCGACATCGACATGACCGACTTCGAGACCCGTGCACGCAACGCCGTCGCCAGCGGACGAGCAGGAGCACAGGTCCCGATCACGTCGCCCGGCAAGTACGTCGGCGACATCGACTGACATGTCCCGGGCGGTGAAAGAAAAACTTCTTTCACCGCCGGCGTCCACACCACCGCGGGCTCAGCCGATGGCGGCGACGTTGCGCACCTCGGTGTCGTGGACCTTCTCGGCGTAGGACGCGACCGCCTGGGCGATCTTGTCCAGGGCGTCCGCGGAGCGGCCGCCGGCGGCGACGAGGGCCGACTGGGTCTGGTCGTGTGCTTGGCGGGAGTGGTCCTCGCCGGTCGTCTGCCAGCCACCGATGAGGGCGTCGACGTCAGCGGCGACCCGGTCGAAGAACGTACGCAGCTCCGCAGCGGTGCCCTCCAGCAGCGAGGCGAGCTGCTGGAGAGCCTGCTCGTCGGCTTCCAGGGTGACGTCGGCTCCCATCAGGACCGTCCGTCCAGCTTGGCCATGACCTGCGTCGACAGCATGCCCTCCAGTGAACGACCAGCGGCGGCGGCGCCTTCGTCGTTGCGCTGGTGAATGAGGTCGATGGCGTAGAGACCACCGGCGTACTCGGCCATCTGCTCGCCGAGCTTCGCGGTGTTCTCGAACCATTCGGTGATGGCCTCGCCGAAACCCTGCGCCGCGCTTCCCTTGAAGGACTCCGTGGCCTCGTCGAGCTTCCCGCCGAGCCCGGTCAGCAGCTCCTGCAGCTCCTTGATGCGTCCCTCGACCAGCTTCGCCGCCTGGGTCTGTTGCCCGACGACGATCCGAATCTCACCCATGCCAACCCCCGAGATCACGGGTCCCGATCACGAACCCTGTGCCCACAGCCTGCCCGAGCAGGCGCGAGTTGACCAGCAGATCAGGACTTCAGCGGGCGGACGTGGAGGCCGATCTCGGGGTCGACGAGGACCTCCTGCGCGACCGGCATGCCGTCCACGACGAGCTGCGCGTCAACAGGTACGTTGCGCTTGACCAGCCCCAACGCGATCGGCCCGAGCTCGTGGTGACGAGCCGACGAACCCACGAAGCCCACAGTCTTCTCCCCGAAGACCAGCTCCGAGCCAGGAACCGGCAGTCGGTTCTCCGAGCCGTCGAGATGGAGCAGGACGAGGCGGCGGGGCGGGCGGCCCAGGGTGTGCACGCGGGCGACCGTCTCCTGGCCGCGGTAGCAGCCCTTGTCGAGATGAACGGCGTACTCCGGTCCGACCACATCCGCGGCACCGGGCACCCAGCCGACCTCGTTGGGGATCGTGCGCGCATCGGTGTCCACGCCGAAGCGCGGCTCGCCGCGCTCGATCCGGAGGGCCTCGAAGGCCCAGAGGCCGCAGGCGGGACCCGCGGCAGCGGCGTACGTCTCCAAGGACTCGCGCGGGACGAACGAGTAGCCCTGCGCGGGACGCCAGACAGATGCCTGCGACGGCTCGAGCGTCACCGTCACGTCGGACCAGAACTTCATCCGCTCCAGGTAGTCGACCAGCGCCGACCCCGCGCCCGGCTCGGTCCACGCCAGAAAGCTGGAGCCGTCGTCGACGCCGGAGAAGAAGTGCTCGACATGTCCCTGCGGCGACAGGACCAGGGCGGAGGTCCAGGTCCCCGGGGCCAGCCCCTCGAACGCCTGCGAGGTCAGCGAGTGCAGCCAGGTCAGCCGGTCGGGTCCGGCCACACGCACCACGTCGCGGTGGGAGAGGTCGACGAAGCCCTCGCCGGACGCCAAGGTCCGCTGCTCCAGGTTGAACGAGCCGTAGTGGGCGGCGACAGGTGCGTCCGCACCATCGCCGGCGACGGCACCGGGCAGGGACAGAAGGGGGCTGGCAGTCATCGTGCTGGGCTCCTAGGTGGGCTTGGCAGAACAGTCGACGCACGCCCCGAAGACGGTCAGATGAGCGACATCTGCTTCGAAGGCGTACTCCTCACGCAGCCGCTCGCGAATTCCGTCGGCCACAGCAGGGTCAACACTGGTGACCTTCTGACACTTCCTGCACACGGCATGAAAATGTGGCCGACCGGAGACCGCGTGGTAGGTCGAGGCCCGCTCGCCCAGGTGGGCGTGCCGCACCAGCCCGAGCTCTTCGAGCACCTCGAGGTTGCGGTAGACGGTGGAGAGGTTGATCGCCGAGGACGACTCACGTACGACCGCGAGCACCTCCTCGGGGGTGGCGTGCCGCAGTCGCTCGACGGCGCCGAGGACCAGCTCGCGCTGGGGCGTGAGGCGATAGCCCTTCGCCCGAAGGGCCTCGCGCCAGTCCTCAGCCGCCTCGGTCATCGCGACGGCTACTTGGTGACGCGCTTGAGCCGAGCCCACAGGTGCGGCTGCAGGGCCTGACCCATCGCGGCCATGTCGTACGCATAGAGCAGGTCGCCCTCGACGTTGCCGTAGAGGCGCTTGCCGGCGGTGTATTCCTTGGCCGTCTCCGTGCGAGCGACCGCGTCGGTGACGACGTCGAGCTTGCCGCCCTCGGCCTTGCCGTACCAGATCTCGACGATGCCGCTGCTGTGCGTCATCACCCACTCGACCTCGCCCTCGGGGCGGAAGCGGAGGAAGCCGGTCTCCAGAGCGGCGTCGCGCACCTTCTCGCCGGTCTCGGGGTCGATGATCCACGAGCGTGCGAAGTAGTGGAAGAACGGTCGCCCGTCGTGGGTGAAGATCAGCTCCTGCCCGAACTCGAACTTGTCGATCGTCGGATAGTCACCGTGCCCGTTGCCCTGCCAGGTGCCGAGCATCCACGCGCAGGGACCGGCATCGGGGTGAAGGTTCTCCGGAAGTTCGAAAGCCACACACCGAGTTTAGGCCGTACGTCGCCACCGACCCGAAACGTAGGCGCTAATGTGCTCGGCATGCAGGAACTCGTGGTGAAGGTGACCGTCGGCGCCGAGGCGCCCGAGCGTACGAACCAGGCCTTCACGGTCGCCTCCGCGGCCGCGACCGCCGGCGCGAAGGTGTCGCTGTGGCTCACCGGTGAGGCGACGTGGTTTGCCGTGCCCGGGCGCGCGGAGGAGTTCACCCTGGACAACGCCGCGCCGCTGCAGGAGCTGATCGGGCTGGTCATCGAGGCCGGTCAGGTCACCGTGTGCAGCCAGTGCGCGTCTCGACGCGATCTGACCGAGGACGACCTGATCAAGGGCGTCACCATCAAGGGTGCGGTGGTCTTCACCGAGGAGATCCTGCGCGACGGCGTTCAGGCGCTCGTCTACTGACGTCAGCACCGGGTCCCGAACTACATTGATGTAGTTCCAGGTAGTAGGCGGGTTAATCCTCTCGGAGACTCCACACGCCCCCTACTTCGCCGTTAGCATTCACCCTCGTGAGTACGCAGACCCCCAGTGGCAAGTGGTGGAGCCGTGATTCGGCCGCCCAGCCGGGTGACGACGAGGACCTGACGGCGCGCGCGGCAGAGCTGGCCCGCGCCGCTGCCGCAGCCGAGTCGCTTCGCATCTCCGCCGAGCAGGCGGCTGCCGAGCAGGCGGCCGAGCGACTGGTGGCCGAGGAGGCCGCCGCCCAGCACGCCACGGCCCGCGCGAAGGCCGACGAGACCGCCAAGCTCCACGCCGAGCTGGCCGCCGACGCCCACCAGGCGCGCGAGGCCGCCGAGAAGGCCGCCGAGGAGTACGCCCGCGCCCGGGTCGAGGCCGAGAAGCTCGCCGACACCCGCGCGAAGGAGCGCGCCGAGGCCGAAGAGGCCGCGGTCGCGCGGGGCAAGGAGCTGGAGGACGCCGAGCGCCGTCTGCTCGAGGCGGCCCGAGCCGCCGAGGAGCAGGCCCGCGCCCGCACCGAGGCCGAGGAGGCCGCCCGCGCCAAGGCCGAGGAGGCCACGGCCGCGGCCACGTCCGCCGCCGAAGCACACGCGAAGGCCGCCGAGCACGCCGAGCTGGCCAAGGCCGCCTACGCCGCCCGCAGCGTCGCCGAGGCGGCCGCCGAGGACCGCCTCGAGGAGATGGACGAGCTCCGCGACGCGCTGGCCGCGGCTGAGAAGGCAGCTCGCAAGGCCGCCGACGAAGCGCGCTCCGCCTATGAGGCACGCAGCGAGGCGGAGGCCGCGGCCGAGGCCGCCTACACCGCCCGCACCGAGGCCGACACCCGTTCCGAGGAGCTCGCGCGGATGCGCGAGGAGGCCGACACGGCCGCCGCCGCCCGTGCTGACGAGGCGCTGGCCGCGTTCACCGCGCGCCAGGCCGCCGAGCAGGCCGCCAACGATCGCGCGACCGAGGCCGAGAAGGCGTCCGCAGCGCGCATCGCCGCCGAGGAGGCGGCGGTCACGATGGCGACGCAGGCCGAGCAGGCCGAGCAGGCTCGCAAGGAGGCCGAGGCTGCTGCCGAGGCCGCCTATGCCGCGGCCGAGGCTGCTGCGACCGCGCGCGCCGAGGCCGAAGAGGCGGCGAAGGAGGCGTTCGAGGAGCGCAAGGCCGCCGACGCCAACGCCGAGGACCACGCGATGACCCGGGCCGCGGCGGAGGCCGCGGCGGCGGACCAGTACGCCGCCGCGGCCGAGGCGCTCGCCGCGCGCACCGAGGCCGAGGAGGCCGCGCTGCGCGCCTTCAAGGCCGCCGACGCCGCCAACGACGCCCGGCTCGAGGCCGAGAAGAGCGCGAAGCAGTACGCCGAGTTCGCTGCTGCGGCCGCTCACGAGGCCAACGAGAACGAGGAGCGCTACCGCCAGCTCACCGAGCTCGCCTCGCAGGCCGAGCAGGCCGCCGAGGCCGCCAACCTCGCCCGGATGGCCGCCGACCAGCGCGCCTCCGAGCACGCCGACCTCGCCGTGCAGGCGCTGGAGGGCCGGCGCGCGGCCGAGCGCGCTGCCACCGAGGCCAACGAGGGCCGTCGCGCGGCGGAGACCGCGCTGCGCACCGCCCACGAGTCGATGACCGAGCTCGTCACCGGCCAGGCCAAGGAGCGCGAAGAGGCCGAGCGCCGGATGACCGAGATGATGAACCGTCTCGCCGACGCCCAGGAGCTGGCGGCCGAGGCCGTGCGGCTACGCACCGAGGCCGAGGAGATCGCCGGCCAGAAGGCGATCGACCGTCAGGCCGTCGAAGCCTCGATCCTGCACAACACCCAGCTGGTCGAGCAGGCCATCGTCGACCGGCAGATCGCCGAGCGCCGCAGCGCCCAGCTCGCCAAGCAGCTCGCCGACCTGCGCGAGGCCGTCATGCTCGCCGTCAAGGGCGGAAGCACCAACAAGCGGGCGATGCAGGCCCTCGAGCTCACCCTGGCCGCGACACCCACGCCGCCCGAGGCCAGCCTCCCCATCCCGGACGCCCCGGCCGAGCGCCTCGTCGTCGAGCCCCTCGAGCCGGTCGAGACCACGGCGCCCGCTCCGGTCGACTCCCCGGCAGCACCCACGGCCGGTCCGCCTACCGCACCCGTGACCCTGCCCGAGCGGCCGACCGCGAAGAAGCAGGGCGACAAGAAGTCTTCGTCCGGTGACCCGCTCGCGGACCCGGTGGACCTGCCCGACACCCCGAGCGATGCGCTCCCCCACCGCTCGAGCGGTTGGCTGGCGGCCGTCAAGCTGGCCGAGTCCGGCAAGTTCCCCGGCGCCAAGATCCCCGGCGCCGACAGCTCCGTGCCCGAGCCCGCCAAGCCCGCCGACGACACCGCCTCCAAGAAGCTCACCGTCCGCACCTTCAAGCCCGAGGACGGCTCGCTCATGACCGAGAGCACCGTCACGGTCACCGAGGAGGGCGTGCTCGACGTACGCAAGGACGAGCAGACCCACACCTACGACCTCTACGACACCCACACCGACATCACCATCAAGGGTGAGCCGGCCACCGACGAGTGGGTCGTCGAGTTCAACACCGACGAGGCCGGTGCGGTCCAGATCGACAAGTCGATGGTCGACCCCGAGGCGTTCCAGCGGGAAGTGCTCCGCTGGCGCCCCGACATGGCCGGCTGAGTCAGCCTCAGAGGTTGTCGCGCAGGACCTGCGCGATCTCGAGCACAGCGGCACGTGACGTACGTCCGGCGCCGACCACGTTCAGGAACCCGTGGATCTGGTCGGCGAAGCGCTTGTGCGCGACCTTGACCCCGGCCTCCTCGAGCTTGGCGGCGTACGCCTCCCCTTCGTCGCGCAGCGGGTCGAACCCGGCGGTCGCGACGTAGGCCGGGGCGACCCCGCTCGTCGGGATCTCCGCGTGCAGCGGGGCGTGGCGCGGGTCGCGGCGGTCGGTGCCCGCGGGCAGGTAGTTGTTCGTGGCCGCCGCGATGAAGTCGGCGGTCAGGTAGAAGCCCTCGCTGAGGTCCTCACGGCTGCGGGTGTTCGCCTCCGACTGCGTCACCGGGTAGATCAGCAGCTGGAACGCGCAGGCCTCCCCGACCGCGAGCGCGACCCCGGCGGCCAGGTTGCCGCCGGCGGAGTCGCCGCCCACCCCGATCCGGGCCGGGTCCGCACCGAGCTCGGCCGCATGCTCGACCGCCCACCGGAACGCCGCGACCGAGTCGTCGTACGCCGCCGGGAACGGCGCCTCCGGCGCCAGCCGGTAGTCGATCGAGAGGATCTTGACCCCCGACTCGCTGGCGAGCAGCCTGCAGGGAGCGTCGTGGCTGTCGAGGTCCCCGAAGATGAACCCGCCACCGTGCAGGAAGACCAGCAGCGGAGCATTGCCCGAGGCACCCTCGGGCACGTAGAGCCGCGCCTTGAGCCCCGCGGCCCACAGCTCCCGCACCGACCCGATCTCCTGACGACCGCCACCCATCTGCGACTGACGCAGCAGCGCCACCCGTCCCTTCGGGATCGGCAGGGTCGACGGGTCCGGCTCCCCCGACACCTTCATCAGCGCCAGCATCGTCTGCGTGTCCACCGCGAGCGTCTGCCCGTCGTACGTCACGGGCTCCCCCACGATCCGCCGCTGCACCGCGGCCGGCAGGTTCATCGCCGTCGCGAACGCCAGCCCCTTGATCGGGGTCAGCACCGGCATCAGCAACGGATCGATCAGGGACGACGCACGCTCGAGAAACGACATGCGCCCAAAACTACCCGCTAGTAGGGACAGGCGTAACAGGTAGTTCGCCAGAGAGTGGGACGTACCGTGGAATCGTCGGTCTCAAACACGCGCTCGGATGAAAGACTGAAACCATGAGTCTCGACCCGCAGGCCCCCACCCGCTCGGCCGAGGACACCGTGAGCCTGACGGCGGTCCCTGACCAGCCCTTCGACGTCGAACCCGAATACATCCCGGATCACGAGGCGCTGGCGGAGGTCGAGAAATACGAGGACCGGTTCCTCGACCGCGAGCTGTCGTGGCTGCGGTTCAACGAGCGGGTCCTGGAGCTCGCCGAGGACGAGACCCTCCCGCTGCTGGAACGCGTACGTTTCCTGGCGATCTTCACCTCCAACCTCG
Organism: Nocardioides sp. CCNWLW239; assembly: GCF_037137035.1. Lineage (NCBI taxonomy): Bacteria > Bacillati > Actinomycetota > Actinomycetes > Propionibacteriales > Nocardioidaceae > Nocardioides > Nocardioides sp. CCNWLW239. The sequence continues at coordinate 590,476 of NZ_JBBBNW010000001.1, forward strand.
ACGAGTTCTTCATGGTCCGCGTCGCCGGGCTGAAGAGGCGGATCGCGGCCGGGGTGGCGGTGAAGGCCGCGTCCGGCCTGATGCCGCGCGAGGTCCTCGAGCTGATCTGGCAGAAGACCCGGGAGCTCTCCGAGCGGCACGCCCAGGTGTTCCGCGACCAGGTGAAGCCGGCGCTGCTCGAGGAGGGCATCCAGCTGCTCCACTGGGAGGACCTCACCCCCGAGGAGGTCAAGGCCTGCAAGAAGCTGTTCAAGGAGCGGGTCTACCCGGTGCTGACGCCGCTCGCCGTCGACCCCGCCCACCCGTTCCCCTACATCTCCGGGCTCTCGCTCAACCTCGCCGTCCGGCTGAGGGACCCGAAGACCAAGAAGAAGCACTTCGCCCGGGTGAAGGTCCCGCCGATCTTCACGCGTTTCGTGCCGCTGGGCAACGACCGCTTCGTGCCGCTGGAAGAGGTCATGGCCGAGCGTCTCTCCAAGCTCTTCCCGGGCATGGAGATCATCGAGGTGCACACCTTCCGGGTCACCCGCAACGAGGACCTCGAGGTCGAGGAGGACGACACCGAGAACCTCCTCACCGCGCTGGAGAAGGAGCTGCTGCGGCGGCGATTCGGCCCGCCCGTACGTCTCGAGGTCCAGGAGTCGATGACCGCCTCGACGCTCGACCTGCTGGTCTCCGAGCTCGGCATCTCCGACAAAGAGGTCTTCAGGCTCCCGGGCCCGCTCGACCTGCGCGGGCTGCACGGCATCGCCGACATCGACCGCGGTCAGCTGAAGTATCCGGCCTTCGTGCCGAGCACCCACCCTGCCCTGGCACCGGTCGAGAGCGCCGCGCCGGTCGACGTCTTCAAGGCAGCTCGGCGGGGCGACGTACTCCTCCAGCATCCCTACGACTCGTTCGCGACGAGCGTGCAGCGCTTCATCGAGCAGGCGGCGGCCGACCCGCGGGTGCTGGCGATCAAGCAGACCCTCTACCGCACCTCGGGCGACTCCCCCATCATCGACGCCCTGATCGACGCCGCCGAGGCCGGCAAGCAGGTGCTGGTGCTGGTCGAGATCAAGGCGCGCTTCGACGAGGTGGCCAACATCCGATGGGCGCGCAAGCTCGAGCAGGCCGGCTGTCACGTGGTCTACGGCCTGGTCGGGCTGAAGACCCACTGCAAGCTGGCGATGGTGGTGCGCGAAGAGCCCGACGGCTCGATCCGCCGCTACACCCACATCGGCACCGGCAACTACAACCCGAAGACCTCCAGGCTCTACGAGGACATGGGGCTGATCACCACCAACGAGGAGATCGGCGAGGACGTCGCCCATCTGTTCAACAACCTCTCGGGCTGGAGCCGGGAGGCGACGTACGGTCAGCTGCTGGTCGCTCCCGACAACGTACGCAGCGGCCTGATCGAGCAGATCCACGGCGAGATCGCCCACCATCTGGCCGGCCGGCCGGCCCGGATCCGGCTCAAGGCCAACTCAGTGGTGGACGAGGCCATCATCGACGCCCTCTACCTGGCCTCGCAGGCGGGCGTGCCCGTGCAGCTGCTGGTGCGCGGCATCTGCGCCCTGCGCCCCGGCGTGGAGGGGCTGAGCGAGACCATCGAGGTGCGCTCGATCCTGGGCCGGTTCCTCGAGCACTCGCGGATCTTCTGGTTCGAGAACGGCACCGCCGACGACGGGGACGGCCCGAGCGCCTGGATCGGCTCGGCCGACATGATGCACCGCAACCTCGACCGGCGGGTCGAGGCTCTCGTACGTCTTCCCACGCCCGAGCTCGTGGCCGAGGTCGGCACCCTGTTCGACATGGCATTCGAACCGACCACGGACGCCTGGGTCCTCGGCCCCGACGGAACGTGGACCCGCAACCATGCGCCCGACCACCTCCAGGCGATGTTGATCACACGGCAGCGCCAGCGCAGGCGCGCCTCGACAGGCTGAACACGCCCTGACTTTCGCCGTGTCAAGCGGACTCGCCTAACATGAGCCCGCAGGTCTGCCTCATCCAGCCAGGAGCCCCTCGTGCGTTTCCGTATCCGCCCGGTCGACACGTCGTTCTACGACCTGTTCACCGAGTCCGCCAACCACCTCGTCGGCGGTGTCTCGCTGCTCGCCGAGATGCTCAGCGACGCAGCCGATCGTGAGGACGTCGCGCGACGGATGCGCGACGCGGAGCATGCCGCTGACGAGACCACCCACGAGATCGTCAAGAAGGTCAACTCGACCTTCGTCACCCCGTTCGACCGCGAGGACATCTACGCCCTCGGCTCCGGTCTCGACGACGTGATGGACTCGATGGACGAGGTCGTCGACCAGATCTTCGTCTACGGCGTCAACATCCTTCCTCCCGAGCTCTCCGACCAGGTCACCGTGCTCCAGCGCTGTGCCGAGCTGACCGCGGCGGCGATGCCGAAGCTGCGGTCGATGAAGGAGCTCTCGGAATACTGGATCGAGATCAACCGTCTCGAGAACCAGGGCGACAAGAACCACCGCCGCATCCTCGCCAAGCTGTTCTCCGGTGAGTACGACGCGATGGAGGTCCTCAAGCTGAAGGACATCGTCGAGTCCCTCGAGGACGCGATCGACGGGTTCGAGAAGGTTGCGAACACCGTCGAGCAGATCGCCGTCAAGGAATCCTGACACCGTGGAACTTGCCATCGTCATCGCGGTGGTCGTCGTCGCCCTGGTCTTCGACTACACCAACGGCTTCCACGACGCCGCCAACGCCATCGCGACCTCCGTCTCCACGCGTGCGCTCACCCCGCGCATCGCCCTGCTGCTCGCGGCGGTGATGAACTTCGTCGGCGCCTTCCTCGGGCAGAAGGTCGCCCACACCGTCTCCGACACGATCACGCCACCATCAGGGGCGCACGGCCTGACCGTCGTGATGGCCGGCCTGCTCGGCGCGATCGCGTGGAACTTGATCACCTGGTACTTCGGCCTTCCCTCGTCCTCCTCCCACGCCCTCATCGGCGGCCTGGCCGGCTCGGCGATCGCCGCCGGTGCGTTCGTCAACTGGATGACGGTGCTGGAGAAGGTCGTCATCCCGATGTTCGTCTCCCCCGTGGTCGCGTTCGGCCTCGGCTTCGGCGTGATGCTCGCGATCATGTGGATCTTCCGCCGCGCGAACCCGCACAAGGCCCAGAAGGGCTTCCGGATCGCTCAGACGATCTCGGCCGCCGCGATGGCCCTCGGCCACGGCCTCCAGGACGCTCAGAAGACCATGGGCGTCATCTTCCTCGCCCTGGTCACCGGCGGCTTCCTCTCCGAGGATGACAACCTCCCGTTCTGGGTGATCGCCGCGGCCGCCACCGCGATCTCGCTCGGCACCATGTCCGGCGGCTGGCGCATCATGCGCACCCTCGGCCGTCGCATCATCCACCTGGACCCCTCGCGCGGCTTCGCCGCCGAGTCGGTCGCCGCTTCGGTGCTCTACACCACGGCGTACGTCTGGGAGGCCCCGATCTCGACCACCCACACGATCACCTCGTCGATCATGGGCGTCGGCGCGACCAAGCGGTTCTCCGCGGTCCGCTGGGGCGTCGCGAAGTCCATCGTAATGGCCTGGGTCTTCACCTTCCCCGCCGCGGGCAGTGTTGCGGCGCTCGTCTATCTGATCTGCCACTTCGTCTTCCAGCTGCCGTAGACGACAACACGCCGAGTCGGCGCATCCGACCCCTCTCGCTCGCTTCGCTTCGCGAGACACGGGGTCAGATGCGCCGACTCGGCTGCATTGTCAGAAGCTTTAGCCGAAGCGACCCGAGATGTAGGCCTCGGTGTCGGGGTTGTCCGGCTTGGTGAACATCTGCTTGGTCGGGTTGAACTCGACCAGGTGGCCCGGCTGGCCGGCAGCCTTCAGGTTGAAGAAGCCGGTGTCGTCGGAGACGCGGGCGGCCTGCTGCATGTTGTGAGTGACGATCACGATCGTGTAGTCGGACTTCAGCTCGTGGATGAGGTCCTCGATCGCGGCGGTCGAGATCGGGTCGAGCGCCGAGCACGGCTCGTCCATGAGCAGCACCTCGGGCTGGACCGCGATCGCGCGGGCGATGCAGAGCCGCTGCTGCTGACCACCGGAGAGGCCCATGCCGGGCTTGCTCAGACGGTCCTTGACCTCGTTCCACAGGTTGGCGCCGCGCAGCGCCTTCTCCACGATCGCGTCCGATTCGGACTTCTTGATCCGCTTGGAGTTGAGCTTGTTGCCGGCGAGCACGTTGTCGTAGATCGACATCGTCGGGAACGGGTTCGGCCGCTGGAAGACCATGCCGACCTTGCGGCGCACGGCCACCGGGTCGACGTTCGGGCCGTAGATGTCCTGGCCGTGGATCGAGATCTTCCCCTCGACGTAGGCGCCGGGGATGACCTCGTGCATCCGGTTGAGGGTGCGCAGGAAGGTCGACTTGCCGCAGCCGGAAGGCCCGATGAAGGCCGTCACCGACTTCGGCTTGATGGACATGGTGACGTCCTCGACGGCCTTGAAGTCGCCGTAGAAGATGCTGGCGTCCTTGACGTGGATGGACATGTGTTACTCCTAGCGCCCGGTCTTGGGGGCGAAGATCGTGCCGACGATACGGGCGATGAGGTTGAGGACCATGACGAGGATGAAGAGCACCAGTGCTCCACCCCAGGCGTACTCGACGCCCTTCTCCGTGGCCTCGGACAGCTGGGTGTAGATGAAGACCGGCACGGTCATCATCGGGCTGTCCTCGAAGGCGTTGGTGTTCAGGTTCGGGTTGAACCCGGAGGCGACCAGCAGCGGTGCGGTCTCCCCGATCACTCGCGAGATCGAGAGCACGACACCGGTGACGATGCCGCCGATGGCGGTCGGGAGCACCATCTTGGTGATGGTGCGCCACTTCGGCACCCCGAGGGCGTACGCAGCCTCGCGCAGGTCGTCGGGGACCAGCTTCAGCATCTCCTCGGTCGAGCGGACGACGGTCGGGATCATCAGCAGCGAGAGCGCGATACCGCCGCCGAACCCGAACCGCGTGCCCGGTCCGACGAGGAGGGTGAACAGCGCGAACGCGAACAGGCCGGCGACGATCGACGGGATGCCGGTCATGACGTCGACCAGGAAGGTGATCGTCTTGGCGAGGCGGTTGCCCTTGCCGTACTCGATCAGGTAGATCGCGGTCATGATGCCGATCGGGATCGAGATCACCGCGGCGATGCCGGTGACGATCAGGGTGCCGATCAGTGCGTGGTAGAGACCGCCCTGCTCGTCGCCGGTGACCGAACGCATCGAGTAGGTGAGGAACTCCGGACTGAGGGTCGCGGCACCCTTGGAGACGACCGTGTAGACCAGCCAGATCAGCGGGATGACCGCGACCGCGAAGGCCGTCCACACCAGCCCGGTGATGAGCTTGTCGGTCGCCGAGCGCCGGTTCTCGACCAGCAGCGCCCACAGCGGGTAGCCGATGAGGAACCCGAGCACGCCGATGACGACGGCGCCCACGATGCCCATGCCGAGCACCAGGGAGAGACCGCCGAGAGCGAGTGCCGCGACGCCGACCAGCCACTGGGCACCCCGTGGGAGCGTGGCGTGGGACAGCTTCGTGTCCTCGTTGGAGAGCTCTGTATTGCTCACTTGGCCCTCCCTCGGGCGACGATCCAGCGGGCGGCTGCGTTGACCAGGAAGGTGAACGCGAAGAGCACGAGGCCGGTCGCGATCAGCACGGAGAGCCGGTCGGGCGTGCTCTCCTTGTAGCCCTGGGCGATGTACGCCGCGATGGTCTGCGGGTTGTTCGTGCCGATGATGAACAGCGAGATGAGGACCTTCGGCGAGACGATCATCGCGAGCGCCATGGTCTCGCCGAGTGCGCGGCCGAGGCCGAGCATGACCGCGGAGACCATGCCGGAGCGGGCGTAGGGGAAGACCGCGTAGCGGATCATCTCCCAGCGGGTCGCGCCGAGCGCCAGCGCCGCCTCCTCGTGCAGACGCGGCGTCTGTGCGAAGACCTCGCGGCAGATCGAGGTGATGATCGGCAGGATCATCACGGCCAGCACGATCGCGGCGGTGAACAGCGTACGGCCGTTGCCGGAGGGCTGGCCGTCGAAGAACGGCAGCCAGGCCATGTTCTCGGCGAGCCAGGCGTGGGTCGGCACCAGGTATCGACCGAGCACCACCGCACCCCACAGGCCGAAGACGACCGACGGGACCGCGGCGAGCAGGTCGATGACGTACGCCACGGGGGTGGCGATCCGCCGCGGGGCGTAGTGGCTGATGAAGAGCGCGATCGCGACACTGAAGGGGACCGCGACGATCAATGCCAGGACGGCTGCGTAGATGGTGGCGAACAGCAGCGGCACGACCAGGCCCAGGAACGAGCCCTGGCCGGTGTAGTTCTGCTCGTCCACACTGAAGCCCGGGATGCCTTCGATGCCCAGGAAGATGAAGACGGCTGCCAGCGCCACCATGATGAGAGTGGCGGCGATGACGGCGAGGCCCCGGAAGACGACATCCCCCATCGAGCCACGGCCGGACAGCTCCGACTTCGTGTCAACGCCAGGGTCGGCGCCGGGGTCAGCGGCGACAGTCACAAGGCATTCCTCGACTTTCTTGTTTCGGTTCTCAAGACAGCCGTACGGGCGGCGGCCGCAGCCACCGCCCGAACGGCGATCAGATCAGACGTATCGGCACTTACTTGATGCCGCCGACGAGCTCGAGCGCCTTGTCGGCGATCTCGCGGTCGAGCGGCGCGGAGCCGGCGTCCTCGGCGGCTGCCTCCTGGCCCTCCTCGGAGAGGATGTACTCCAGGTAGCCCTTCACGTTGGCCGCGTCCTCGGCGTTCTCGTAGGTCGGGCAGGCCAGCAGGTAGGAGACCAGCACGACCGGGTAGACGCCGGCCTCGGTGGTCGTACGCGCGACCTCGACGGCCATGTCGTTGTCGCTGGTGCCGACCGACTTCGAGGCGGCCAGGATCTTCGAGGCGGCCTCGGCGCTCGGCGCGACGAACTCCTCGCCGACCTTGACCTTGACGGTGGCGAGGTCGTTCTCGCGCGCCGCGGACTCGTCCATGAAGCCGATGTAGCCGGCGCCCTGCATGGCGGTCACGACACCGGAGGTGCCGTCGCCGCCCTCGCCGCCCTTGATGGAGGCGGGCCACTCACCGGAGGGCTCCTCGGCCCAGCCACCGGCGGCCGCGAGGTACTCGGTGAAGTTCTCCTGGGTGCCGGAGTCGTCGGAGCGGTGGACCGGGGTGATCGCGCTGTCCGGAAGCGTGGCGTCCGGGTTGGTCGCGGCGATCGCCGGGTCGTTCCACTTGGTGATCTTGCCCGAGAAGATGCCGGCAAGGGTCTTGGGGTCGAGGTTGAGCTCGTCGACGCCCTCGACGTTGAAGACCACGGCGATCGGCGAGACGTACGCCGGGACCTGGATCGGGTCGGCGCCGCACTGCTCCTTGGCCTTGGTCAGCTCGCCCTCGTCGTCGTTGAGCGCCGAGTCGGTGCCGGCGAAGAGGTAGCCGCCGGTCGCGAAGCCCTCACGGCCCGAACCCGAGCCCACCGGCTCGTAGACGACGCTGAGGTCGGGGTTCGCGTCCTGGATGCCGGCGACCCATGCCGCCTGGCCCTTCTCCTGCGAGGAGGCTCCGCCACCTTTGATGGTGCCCGAGAGGGTGCCTTCCCCTTCGCTGCCGCTGTTCTGCTCGTTGGCAGCGCCGCAGGCGCTGATCGAAAGAGCGAGGGCCGCGGCCGTGATGCCCGGGACGAGTGCCCGGCGCAGCGAGGTGGTGTTCACGCAAGTCTCCTGATGATGATGCAGTCGATTCGGAGTTGTCGCGACGACCGTAGGGAGCCGAGGTGGACGGGAAACTCGGTGAAGGTGAACACAGGCTGAACGCGGGATTCAGAGTCGATGGCAAATCGACGTCGGTTCCGGGCACAGGAGATGAACAGCCCGGCCTCGGGCGGCTTTCAGGCCTGAAAGGTCTCCATCGCCAGCACGTCACCGGCGCGTGCGTGGAGCACCATCAGCTCGCCCTTCGCCAGCTTCGGATCACGCACACCCAGCCCGTCGAAGACCCACGGCAGCACCGGTCGGTGCGTGCAGATCACCGTCGGAACCGCCAGATCACGCAGGAGGTCCACGGCCAGGGCCGACACGCTACCCGCTTCCGCGCCCTCCTCGCTCAGCAGTCTCATCTGCTCGAGCGCGACGCCTGCGAGCCCGGCGTACGGCGCGACCGACTGCACGCAGCGGGCACTGGTCGAGGTGATCACCCGGCCGACGTCGTAGGCCATCAGCAGACCGGCCAGGGTGACCGCCTGGGCACGGCCGGTGTCGTCGATCGGCCGCTCCGGGTCCGCTCCCGACCAGGCTGAACGACTGACGGCGGTGGCGTGGCGGAGGACGACGACGGGGACGGTGGGAGGGCGTACGTCCTCGGCCTGCTGCAGCGTGGCCCGGTCGTGCGGGTAGGTGAGCCGGCGACGCGCCTCCTCCACAGGCAGCCAGGCGACATCGTCGATCTCGTCGTTGATCTGGTAGCCGTCGACGTCGTCGTCGGCTCCGGCCGCGGTGCGGCCGACCCAGTAGTGGACCACCTTCTGCCCCGCTTCCACGGGATAGCGCTGCCGCTGGAGCGGGCGGCCGAGCGCGACCCGCAGGCCGGTCTCCTCCCGCACCTCACGGATCGCGGCCACCGGCACCGACTCACCGGGGTCGACCTTGCCCTTGGGGAAGGACCAGTCGTCGTACTTGGGTCTGTGGACCAGCACCACCTCGGGCTGGTCGTGGTGCTCGCGAAAAACCACTACGCCGGCGGCCGGGATCTCGGGCATGCGCACAGGGTATGTCGGATGGACGACGAGTTCGTCTAAGGTTCGTCGGGATGCTCCGCACCCCCCAGCTTCTCGACCGTCCCCGGATGTGGGCCGGTCGCTCGTCCCGAGTCGTACGCGCCCACCCCCTGGTCACCATCGCGGTGGGCGTCGTCGTCGTCGCGCTCGTGATCTTCCTGGCCCGTGCCTGGGCGACCCGCGGAGGCGACCTCGACGAGGCCCTGCGGCTGGCCCCTGCCGAGGCGACGCGGGTCTCGTTCACCGACTGGGCGGCGATCCGCGAGAACGTGGGTGCCGACCTCGATGCCGACTCCACGCCGGCGGAGGTCCACGAGATGATCGACGAGGCCTATACGAAGGACCTCACCTCGACCTCGGTGCTACCCGACGCCTCAGGGCTGCTGCAGCAGCACTTCGGCTGGTCGCCGGCGACCCTCGACTGGGAGCTCTACACCCAGTCCACCGAGGGCGCGCTGATGACCGCGCACCTCGAGGGGATGGACGCCGACCATCTCGTCGACCAGCTCACCTCGATGGGGTTCACCGCTCCGGAGAAGGACCCGGCCGACGGTGGCGTCTGGGACGGCACCCTGGTCCCGTTCTCCAGCTTCACCGACTCCGGGATCGACTCGACGATCACCCCGCAGCTCACCTACATCGCCTTCGTCCCCGAGCGGAACCTCATCCTGGCCTCGGACGGCCGGCGCTACCTCAGCGACCAGGTCGAGAACCTCGGCGAAGGCGACCTGCACGAGCCGATGACAGAGGCGGCCGACCACCTCGGGGACCCGCTCTCGGCGTTCGTCTACGACGGCGACTTCACGTGCAGCGAGATCGGGCTCGGTGGCGCCTCGGCCGCGGACCAGGACCAGGCCGACGGCCTCGTGGACGCCGCCGGCGACATCAACCCGATCGCCGGCTTCGCGATGGCGGCCGAGCCGTCCGGCGACGTACGCGTCGCGATGTCGTTCGAGAACGACGACCAGGCACGCACCAACGCCGACACCCGGGCCAAGCTCGCCGTCGGACCGGCGCCCGGCCAGGGCGGCACCTTCGACGAACGGTTCGAGCTCGGCAAGGTCGCCGCCGATGGCGCAGTCGTCACCATGGAGCTGGAGCCGAAGGACGGCACCGCCGTGCTCTCCGACCTCGCGAACGGGCCGCTGCTCTTCGCGACCTGCTGAGGACCGTAGGTCCGTTAGGGGATGATCCCCAGGATGCGGTCGATCTCCTCCTGGGAGAGGTGATCCTCGGACTCGCTGGCGGCCACGATGAGGTTGGTGGTGAGCTCGACCTCGAGGAGCAGCTCGGGATCTTCCAGCGTCACATCGAACTGGTCAGCCACGCCCGCCTCCTCACCCTAGAGCTCGTCTTCACATCATCGCCCAGTCTCGGTGGATCTGCGCGCTGATCCAGCAAGAACCATCAAAAGTTGTCACATCAAGCGTGACACAGAAGCCTGAGAGGGCTCCAATCAGACCAGATCCGCCGATGGCCGCCGTCGCGAGCGCCATCAGACGGGTGTGATGGCAAAGGCCACTACGTTCAGACCTCGCCGCGATGGCATACCGGGTGTCTGTCGAGCGGCGGCAACGCCGCCAGCGCGCCCGTATGGTGGCGCGTAGCAGGCGGAGAGCGGCGGATGTGGGCTGAGACCACGAGGCCCCAGCCGGACGGCTGGGGCCTCGTTGCAGATGATCAGTGTCGGCTCACGCCGAACCCGAGATCGTCTTGAATATCCGCGAGTCTCTCAGAGAGGACGAACGTTCTCCGCCTGCGGACCCTTCGGGCCCTGCGTGACGTCGAACTCGACCTTCTGGTTCTCGTCCAGCGACTTGTAGCCGTTGGTCTGGATCGCAGAGTAGTGCACGAAGACGTCGTCGCCGCCGTCCTCCTGCGCAATGAAGCCGAAACCCTTCTCGGCGTTGAACCACTTAACGGTGCCCTGAGCCATCTGCTCGTTACTCCTTAGTCGGGGCGAGAGGCCACCAGGTTCGGTAGCCCCGCATCAGGGGCGGGTGACACGTCGCTCCGACCTGTGGTCCCGGACCGGGGTCCGAGCGGGCACAGAGCAGAAACGCCGTTGGATCACAAACTCCGCAGGCGTCAGACCTTCTGGAACTTGCACCTGATGCGGGAGTGACATTAGCAACTCGCGGGCCCGTGCGAACCCCCCTTGGCCGATCGTTTTACGTGCGAAGGGGTGAAGGTTGCGCAACTCGGCCGTGAAACGCCGGCTCGCGGACGGCCGAAGACCCCCGCCCGAGGCCCGGGCAGGGGTCTGGTCTGGTAGGCCGTGTCGGTCTCGAACCGACGACCCATGGATTAAAAGTCCACTGCTCTACCAACTGAGCTAACGGCCCGCCGGGAGTCTACCGGAGCAGCGGTCTACTCCTATTCGCGGACGCCCTGCGTCGACGCTCGGCCGCGCTCGCTGTTGATCGTGGCGCAGCGCTCGGCGGCGGCCTCACCGGTCAGCGCTTGCTCGAGCAGCAGCTTCGCCCAGCTCTCATAGCGGGCGACCTCGACCGGGTCGGCGATCTCGAGGTCGCCGGCACTGGTCTCGACGGTGACGATCCGGCCGCGCTGGTCCCAGCCGTGCTGGACCAGGACGGGGAAGTGAGTGAAGGGAACGATGCCGATGGTCGCCTGGGTGGTGGTCGCCAGCTTGGCGATGTGATCGATCTGGGCGCGCATGATGTCGGGCGAGCCCACCAGGTGATGCAGGGCCGCCTCCCCGACCAGGAGGGTGATCGACCTGCCGGGCTCGTAGAGGATCGCCGAGCGGCGGAGCCTCGCCGCGATCACGTTGGAGACCTCGCCGGGATCGGCGTCGCGGTCGCTCGAGCCACCCGCCAGCGCGAGCAGGGCGCGCGCGTAGTCGGGCGTCTGCAGCAGCTCCGGGACGCTGTGCGGCTGGAAGCTGGTCAGGACCTTCGTGGCCGCCTCGGTCGCTGCGTACGCCTCCTGGTGCTGCTCGGCACCCCCGGTCGGCTGAGCGTCGCGGAACGCAGCCTCCTCGAGCTCGGCACGGGTGTGCAGCGCGAGCAGCATCCGCTTGCTGGCGCCCACAGCGGCCGCCCAGGCTCGGACCTCGGCGGCGGAGATCGACTGTCGACCCGACTCGATCTTGGACACCTTCGGCTGGGACCAGCCTGCCCCCAGGGCGGCCGCCAGATCGATCCCGGTCAGGCCGGCGGCACGGCGGGCGTCCCGGAGCGCCTCGGTCAGCGCTTCGCGGGCTCGACGGTCAGGGCGGGGCACGATGGCGGCCTCCTTCGACAGGGTGCTCGGGTCGGACACGACCATCTTGCACGATGTGCATACCGCGCGTCCAGATGCACATCATGATTGTCTTGATCCTCATATCATGCTCTAATCGGTTCCGGGGTCGACGTCGACAGGAAGGCAGGGCCTCGATGAGCATCAGACGAACCCACCCCGGACGACCGCGCCTCGTCCCCTCGCGCACCGCAGCCCCACCGCGCGAGCAGGTGCTCCACGCGGCGGCGCAGCTGTTCGTGACCAAGGGCTTCGCCGCCACCTCCACCCGCGAGATCGCCGAGCAGGTCGGGATCCGCCAGGCGTCGCTCTACTACCACTTCACCGGCAAGGACGAGATCCTCGCCGAGCTCTTGGAGCGATCCGTCCGGCCGACCGTCGATCGGGTCGCCAGGATCGAGCAGCTGACGGCCTCGGAGAGCCCCGAGACCGCTCTCTACGCGCTGGCTCTCGTCGACGTGCAGACGCTCGCGGAGGCGCCGGACAACATCGGCATGCTGGCGACGCATCCCGACGTGACCAGCAGCGAGGCGTTCGACGCCTTCCGGAGCACTCGCGCCGAGCTCGCCGACGCCTATGGTCGGCTCGCCACCCGCGCCGCCGAGCCCGGCGTCGCTCCGGTGGCCGACCCACGCCACCTCGGTGAGATGCTGATGCACCTGGTCGAGGTCACCACCAGCCTCCGCGGGAGCGGGGTCCCGATCGATGACACGACCGCCGCCGTCATCGCGGCGACCTGCCTTCGTGCATCCGGGATCCCCGAGAGCCGCATCACGACGACAGCGCTGGCCGCAGCGACCGTCGTGGACGAGCTGTGCGCACGAGACAGCGGCCCGACCGGCTCGGAGAGCTGATCGGGCCGCTGCGTACGAAAGGACGTCAGTGGGTGCCGGTGATGCGGTCGAGCGGACCCGGGGTGTAGGGCGAGTTGGCCTCCAGGTAGTCCGCGAAGGCGTCGATGTCGAGACCGCCGTAGTAGGGGTCGGTGCCCTTGGTGAAGGCCGCGAAGGCGTCGCCGCCGCCCTGCAGGAAGTTGTTGGTCACGACCCGGTAGGACGCGGCCTTGTCGATCGGCTCACCGTTGAGCTTGACCGAGCCGTCGACGGGACCCGAGGGGCTGATCTGGTAGGAGAAGCCCTTCGAGACCTGCAGGATCTTGTGGGAGCCGGCGTTGGCGCCGGTGACCTGCTGGGTGAGCAGGTCGTAGATGTCCTGGCCGGTCATGGTCAGCGAGACCAGGTAGTTGTTGAACGGCTGCACGTTGAACGCCTCGTCGTAGGTGACGTCACCGACGGCCTCGCCGTAGGGCGAGCTGGCCGCGGTCAGGTCGGTGCGGATGCCGCCCGGGTTCATGAACGCGATCACCGGCACCTTCCCGTCGACCACCGTCGACTGGTCGGCGAGCTGGGCGTCGGCGATCAGGTCACCGAGCGCGGACTCGCCGGCAGGGCTCTGGTCACGCTTGACGTCGGTCGAGATCGACCCGAGCACGCGGGAGGCGATCGGCTTGACCAGCTCCTTGTAGGTGTTGATCAGCGTGGTCTGCTCCGGAGCCTTGGCGACGTCACGGGTGACGAGCAGGTTCGAGCCCTTGACCGAGGAGCGGACGATGTCGCGCGACTTGAGGTTGTACTTCAGGTTCGTCTCCGTGTAGAGCCGGCCGAAGGACGACGCCGAGGTGATCAAGCGGGACTTGCCCTCGGGGTCGGGGACGTCGCAGACGTACGGGTTGTGGGTGTGACCGGTGACCACCATGTCGATCTCGGGGTCGAGGTTCTGCGCGATCGGCACGATCGGCGAGCCGGCGACCAGCTCGCCGCCGCCCTCGCAGGTGTAGTCGTAGCGGGCGTTGACGTCGTAGACCGTGCCGGTGGCCGGGTCGGTCCACTTCTCCTTCGGCAGGTTGGCGCCCTCGTGGATGAGGGTCACGATGGCCTTGACGCCCTTCTTCTTCAGCACGGGCACGAGCGCGTTCGCGGTCTCGACCTCGTCCTTGAAGGTGAGGCCCTTGACGCCCTCGGCGGTGACGATGTCGGGGGTGGCCTCGAGGGTCATGCCGATGAAGCCGATCTTGGCGCCGTCGACCTCCTTGATCGCGTAGGACGGCAGGATGGTCTTGCCGGTCGCGTCCTCGACCACGTTGGAGGCGAGGATGTCGAAGTCGGCGCCCTGGTAGTCGTGGGCGGCGCAGGAGTTCTGGTTGTCCTTGCCGTCACCGTCGTCGATGCAACCACCGTCGGCGATGCGCTGCAGCTCCTGGTAGCCCTCGTCGAACTCGTGGTTGCCGACCGCGGTGACATCCAGTCCGAGCTTGTTGAGCGCCTCGATGGACGGCTCGTCGTGGAAGGCGGCCGAGAGCAGCGGCGAGGCGCCGATCAGGTCGCCCGCGGCGACGGTCAGGGAGCGGTCGTGACCCTTGCGCGCCTCGGCGAGGTGGGAGGCGAGATATTCGACGCCGCCCACGTTGACGGTGTCGTCGACCGGCTTGCCGGTGGCCGGGTCGATGTGGTGGCCGGTGACCAGACGGCCGCTCGAACCCGACGGCGCCTCGAGATTGCCGTGGAAGTCGTTGAACGAGAGCAGCTGGACATCGACCAGGTGCTTCCCAGCCTTTGCCGAGCTGGACTGCGCCGTCGCAGAGTTCGCGAGCGGAGTGGCGACTGCGGCGGCCGCGAGGGCGACGGCGGCAACGGCCACCACGGGGCGAAGCTTTCGGGTGTTACGAGGCATTGCGGGGCTCCCCATCTCAGTGATCGAACGAAGGGAACGATGCCCCTTCGGGTTCCGATTGTGAAGAGGTAATCGCGTTACCGCTGCCGAATCGTCATCAACCGTTCATGACCCGAAAAATTCGGTAACGTCGACCGCTCCCCCGGCCTCCTCGAACTCCGCGCGGACCGTCTCCCGCAGGCTCGCGTCGGAGAGGTAGTCGGCGGCCACCGCGGCGAGGCCGTAGGCGGCGTCGACGAGCACCTCGTCGGCGTACGGCGTGACCGCGGCAGCGGCGAACTCGCGGCTGTGCAGGGACACGTCGGGCTCGGCGATCTTGACCATCGCGTGCAGACCGGGGACGCGGAAGGAGACGTTGCCGAAGTCGGTGGAGCCCGCGAGCAGGTCCGGGACCACGCCGGGCGCGAGGACCGTGTGGTTGCGCTCCTGGTAGCGACGGTTCCACGCCTGCGCGAGGCCGGAGTTGTTGCGGATCGGCAGGTAGACCGGCGACTCGTCCCAGCTGAACTCGACCCCGCAGCCGGTCATCAGCGCTGCTCCCATGGCCATCTCCTCCAGCCGCTGGGAGAGGATCTTGAGGGTCTCGGGATAGGCGGAACGTACGTAGAACTCGACCGTCGCGTGCTCCGGGATCACGTTGGGCCGCAGACCGCCGTCGGTGATGATCGCGTGCACGCGGTCGGTCGGCGGCATCTGCTGCCGGTTGAGCGCGACACCGGTGTAGAGCAGGTTGGCGGCGTCCAGGGCGTTGCGCCCCATGAACGGCTGGATCGAGGCGTGCGCCGGCACCCCGACGTACGTCACCTTCAGCTGCCGGCGGCCGAGGAAGACCGGCTCGGAGCAGTCGTAGGTGAACGGGTGGACCATGATCGCCGCGTCGACACCGTCGAAGGCGCCCTTCTGGGCCATCAGCTCCTTGCCGCCGCCACCCTCCTCGGCCGGGGTGCCGAGCCAGATCACGCGTCCGCCGATGCGGTCGATCACGCTCGCGATGGCCAGGAACGCGCCGACGCCGACCGTGGCGATCAGGTTGTGGCCGCAGCCGTGGCCGATGCCGGGAAGCGCGTCGTACTCGGAGAGAACCGCGATCGTCGGGCCGTCCTTGGAGCCACCCGCCGAGGCGTAGAGGGCGGTCGGAAGTCCATACGCACCGCGGGCCACCTCGATGCCGTGGGCCTCGACGAACTCCGCGAGCCCTGCCGAGCTCCGGTGCTCCTCGAAACCGGTCTCCGGGTGCTCGGCGAGGTCGTGGGAGACCGCGACCAGCTCCGGACCGAGGTCCGTGAGCCGGTCGCGGATCGCGTCCAGGATCCCCCGCGGCGCACCCGCCGAGCTCGACTCGGCAGCCTTGGTGACGAGCGCCTTGGCCTCCGCCTCGTCGCGGAGCTGGTTCACCAGGAACGGGTTCGGCTGCTGCGGCTGCGTCATGCCGCCAGAGGTTATCGGGGTGCGGTCACCTGGTGCTCAGAGCCCAGCCGTCGGCGACGATGCGAGCCTCGTCGGCAGGACGCGTGGAGTCGAACACCGTACGCCGCCCCTGGCTGACCACGATGCCGTCGACGTAGATCCCGCGTCCCTGGGAGGACGAGTCGGTCTCGTAGGTCCACCTGACCGTGGTCGTCCCGGCGGGAAGGTCGGCGCTTCCCTGGAGCCAGCGGCGACCACCGTAGCCGTTGACCGCCTCGCTGGTCTCCCAGGACCAGCCATCACCGTCGAGCCGCCACGGCAAGGGGCTGAACGTGGTGCCGTCGGTGGAGTACTGCAGCCGGCCGAAGTCGAACCGCGGCTCGGTGTCGAAGTAGTAGTCGAAGGCGAGCTTCGCCTCCTCGGTGGCAGCGAGCGGCACGTCGAGCTTCGCCTTCTTCGCATTGGTGCGCCCCGAGAACCACGACGCCCGTCCCCGCGCCGGCTTGACCGCCGAGGCCATCCCGAGCGCGTCGGAGACGGCACGGCGGGACGGGTTGTTGCTGCCCCAGTCGCGGCTGGGGTGGACCCGGTTGGTCATGAGCACGACGAGCTGATGGCCGATCGGGTCCATCACGATGCTGGTGCCGGTGTAGCCGGTGTGACCGAAGGAGACCGGCGACCAGATCGGGCCGTGGTACCAGGTCGTGGCGAGCTCCCAGCCGAGCCCGCGCGAGGTGGTGAAGCTGGCGCCGGTGTAGTCGCGCAAGGAGAGCCTGACCGTGTCCTCCCTCAGGATTCTGGTGCCGTTGTAGACACCACCGTTGAGGAACATCTGGCCGAACTTCGCCATGTCGGCCGCGGTCGAGAAGATCCCCGCATGGCCGGCGACGCCGCCGAGCGCCCAGGCGTTCTCGTCGTGCACCTCGCCGCGGATCATCGGGCGGCCGGCCCACGGTTCGTACTCGGTGGCGGCGACGCGGTCGAGGCGGTCGGCGGGCGGGTTGTACATGGTGTCCCGCATGCCCAGCGGCTCGGTGACGTGGTCGCGCACGTAGATGTCGAGCTTCTTCCCGGAGAGCCGCTCGACGAGCAGCCCGAGGGTGATCAGGTTGATGTCGGAGTAGCGGTAGATCTGCTCGGGAGCGTGGGTCGGCTTGGTGGCCATGATCGCCGCGACCCGCTTCTCGTAGGTGTCGTAGCCGGCCCACAGCGACGGTGACGGGCCGGCGAGCAGCCCGGAGACGTGGGTGAGCAGGTGGCGTACGAGGATCGTGCTCTTACCGTTCGGCGCGAACTCGGGCAGGTAGGTCACCACCGGGGCCTCGAGGTCGACCCGGCCCTGCTCCATCAGCTGGAGGATGGCGGTCGTGGTGAAGAGCTTCGACATCGAGGCGACGTCCCACATCGTGTCCAGACCGGCGTCGACCTGCTGGTCGGCCGGCAGCTCGACGACGGTGGTGCCGTCCATGCCGTATCGGAGCGCCTTGCCCACGCTCTCGTGGGCGACGATGACGCCGTCCTTGACCGCGATCGCGGTGGCCCCTGCGTACAACGGGTGGGCGGGGTTCTCCGGGGTCGGCTCGAGGAAGCGGGTCAGCTCGGTGCGGATCTTCGCGATCTGCGTCGGGTCCAGGCCGACCTGGCGGGGGTGGCCGGGGCGCAGGACGGTGCGCGGGGTGAAGGTGAGCTCGTCCGGCGTGATCGTCGGCGGCCGGCCGGCCAACGAGGCGAGCGCCTTCGCGCCGGCCTTCGTCGGCGCCTCGGGTGACGAGGCGACGGCGGTGCCGCCGACCAGCGCCATCGTGATTCCGCCGAGCGCGCCGCCGAGGAAGCTGCGTCGGGAGGACATGAGCCGGGAGGACATGAGCAGGTCTGACCGTGGGGGCGTCATACCTCGATGATGCCGCGCCGACGGCGTCTGCGCTCCTGAAAAAGAAACTTCCTCTCAGAGGGTCGGCCAGCGGTCCGCCCACGGCTTCGCCTGCTCCAGCTGTGCGGCGACCTGAAGCAGCAACCCGTCGTCGCCGAGCTGCCCGGAGAGCTGGATGCCCAGCGGCAGCCCGGCAGCGGTCCGATAGGTCGGCACCGAGATCGCCGGACGACCGGTGAGGTTGGCGAGCTGGGTGTAGGGCACCCAGCCGAGGTTCTCGTCGACGAGCTGGTCGATCATCCCGGTCGCCCGCATCACCCGGCCGCCGTGCACCTTGTGCAGCACCCGCGCGGCCGTCTGGAGCACCTTGGGCGTGGTCAGCTGCCCGACCTTCAGCGGCGGCTTGGCCAGCGTCGGCGTCAGCAGCAGGTCGTACGTCTCGTGGAACTCGCTCAGCCGGCGTACGTGGTTGCGGCGGTTGATGTGCGCGAGCTCGACGGCGACCACTCCCCCGGCCCGGCCGAGCTCGGCCACGGCCAGGGTGTCGGCCTCGAAGTCCCTGTCGGTGGCTCCCACCCGGAGCTTGGCCTCGGCGACCTCAGCGGCCGCGGAGGCGAACCAGATGGTGAGGAAGTCGCGGCCGAGCTCGGCGGCGTCGTAGGGCGCCTCGACCTCCTCGACCTGATGACCGAGCGACTCCAGGGTCTTGGCGGCGTCTTCGACGGCGGCCACCGCCTCCGGGTCGGGCGTGGTGATGGAGGACGTCGAGGTGAACCCGATCCGGAGCGTGCGCGGCGTGGTCGCAATGGACTCGGAGAACGCCGCACCGGGACGAGGCGTGTGGATCATCGCCATCGGCCGGTCGCCGATGAGCGCGTCGTAGAGCCCGGCCGCGTCGCGCACCGTCCGGGTCACCACGCCCTGGACGACGAAGCCGTTGGAGGCGTCCAGGCTCTGCGGCCCCAAGGGCAGCAGCCCGCGGGTGGTCTTCAGCCCGACCAGACCGTTGCAGGCCGCCGGGATCCGGATCGACCCGCCGCCGTCGTTGGCGCCGGCGGCCGGGACGATCCCGGCCGCCACCGCGGCCCCGGACCCGCCCGAGGAGCCGCCGGGAGTGTGGTCGGTGTTCCACGGGTTGCGGGCCGCGCCGAACAGCTCCGGCTCGGTGATCCCCTTCGACCCGAACTCCGGGGTGTTGGTCTTCCCGAAGATGACCAGGCCGGCGTCCAGGGCGCTCCGGGTGAAGTAGGAGTGCTCCTCGGCGACGTCGTCGACGAGCGACCGTGAGCCGTAGGTCGTCGGGTGCCCTTGATACTCCTGGGCGAGGTCCTTCACCAGGAACGGCACCCCCGCAAACGGCCCGCTGGGACCGTCACCCGCGACCTGGGCGTCGGCCTCCGGGATGTCGGCGACGATCGCGTTGATCCGCGGGTTCACCGCCTCGGCCCGCTCTCGCGCAGCAGTCAGCACCTCGGCCGCGGTCACCTCCTGGTCAGCGATCAGCTGCGCCAGCCCGGTGGCGTCGTACGTCAGATACTCATCGACCCGCATGTGCGCAGGCTAGCGGCCGGGCCGACCTCCCCGCCCCCAAATGGCGTGCCATATCCGGGGTGCGTGGCTATGTTCCGGCCATGACCATCACCAGCGGCGAGGCCGCAGCGACGTCGGACGAGGCCGCGGTCGAGGCCCTGGTGCACGCCTTCTTCTCCGCGTTCACCACCGGACCGGACACGGCAGCCCGCCTGGACGACCTGCGCCGGATCATGATTCCCGGCGCGACCGTGGTGCGCACCTGCGGGCTTCCGGTCGAGGTCTACGACGTCGAGTCCTTCATCGCCCCGCGTCTCGCGCTCCTCACCAGCGGCGAGATCGAGGAGTTCGAGGAGTGGCCGGAACCCGGCCGGATCGACGTGTTCGGCGACATCGCCCACTGGTGGGGCGCCTACGGCAAGCGCTGGCTGGCCGGAGGCGAGGTCCACACCGGCAGGGGGATGAAGACGATGTCGTTCGTACGCACCGACGACGGCTGGCGGATCAGCTCAGCAGCCTGGGACGAGCGTCAGTTGAAGATCTCGCGGTAGTCACCCTCGACCCGGGCGCGCTTCCACACGTCGATGCCGGTGGCTTCGGCGTACTCGTCGATCTTGGCCAGCTCCTCGTCGGTGAACGCCGGGCCGGAGAGCGCGCCGACGCAGTCGGTCACCTGCTCGGGCCGGGAAGCGCCGATGACGACCGACGTCATCCGCGGGTCGCGCAGCGCCCAGGCGAGCGCCATCTGGGCGAGCGTCTGGCCACGGTCGGCGGCGAGGGCGTTGAGCGACTCGATCCCGGCCAGCGTCTCGGGCGTGAGCGCCTCCGGGGTCAGGAACCGCGCCTTCGCGGCGCGGGAGTCCTCGGGCACGGTGCCGCCGAGATACTTGTTCGTCAGCATCCCCTGCGCCAGCGGCGAGAACGAGATCGCGCCGGCACCGACTTCGTCGAGCGTGTCCAGCAGCCCGTCGGTCTCGAGCCAGCGGTTGAGCATCGAGTAGGACGGCTGGTGGATCAGCAGCGGCGTGCCGAGGTCACGCAGGATCGCCGCCGCCTCGCGGGTCAGTGCCGAGGAGTAGGAGCTGAGCCCGACGTAGAGCGCCTTCCCGGAGCGCACGATCTGGTCGAGCGCGCCCATCGTCTCCTCCAGCGGAGTGCTGGGGTCGGGGCGGTGGTGGTAGTAGATGTCGACGTAGTCGAGACCCATCCGCTTCAACGACTGGTCGAGGCTGGAGATCAGGTATTTCCGCGAGCCGCCGATCTTTCCGTACGGCCCCGGCCACATGTCCCAGCCCGCCTTGGTCGAGATCACCAGCTCGTCACGCAGCCCGGCGAAGTCGCCACGCAGGTGGCGGCCGAAGTTCTCCTCCGCCGACCCGGCGGGCGGGCCGTAGTTGTTGGCGAGGTCGAAGTGGGTGATGCCCGCGTCGAAGGCCGTACGCAGGATCGCGCGCTGCCGCTCGAACGCCAGGTCGTCACCGAAGTTGTGCCACAGCCCGAGGCTGACCGCCGGCAGGTCCAGGCCGCTCTGGCCGGTCCGCCGGTACTGCATCGTGTCGTAACGAGACTCCGAAGGAACGTACGTCATGCGTCGGTCCCCTTTCCGGCGCGCAGCGCCACCTTGATCATCGGCCACTGCAACGGCAGCCGGGCAAGCGTACCGGCGAAGAAAGCGGCCGACTTCGGGGTCCTCTTCCGGTGGGCCCGCTTCCCCGCGTCCACGCTCATCTGCACGTTGCCCGGGAGCACCCCCACCAGCAGAGCGGCACTCGCGAGCCCCGCGATCCGGCGCGTCTTCGGGTGCAGCAGCCCCAGCCCGCAGACGATCTCCGCCACCCCGGAGACCTCGACGATCTTGCGCGGCTCCGGCAGCTGCGGCGGGACGATCGGCTCGAAGACCTGCGGCCTCACCAGATGCAGCGTCCCGGATCCGAGGAACAGCGCGGCCAGGCCGACGAGCGGAAGGTCGAGAGTAGAGTCAGTTCGCACGGGACGACTCTGTCACGCTCACCCAACGGGGTCGTCGTTGCGGAGATTTCGCACGAAGGTCGAGATGTCGTTCTGGAGGCTCGGATGTGCGCCCCCCAGCGGATCCTCTTTCCTCACCACCTCCGCGATGTCCGCAAGGCAGTCGGCCACGATCGAGTCGGCACGACGCAGGCCCCACTTCGTGATCTCGGTGACCAGATCAGCCGTGGTGAGACCGGCGTGGCGGTAGGTCCCGTTGACCGCGAGAGCCATCTTCCCGTCGATGCCGGGGATATGGGTCTGAGGAACGACGTCATAGGCAGGTGCGAGGCGGGGGTCGTCGTCGAGCGGATGGAGGATGCCAAGGTTCTTCGCGTGCATGTCGAGGTTGCCGACGGCGACCGCGAGCACGACCATCCGCGCAAGGGTCACCAAGTCAGCCGTCTGTGTGGCCCGCTGGAGTGTGTCGGCGATACGGCGCAGGCTCACCAGACCGCCGAACTCCTGATACTTCTGATCTCCGGACGCCCCCAGCGCCTGGCTGAAATCCTCCTGGTGAATCCGTCCGGTCGCCGAGCGGTCGAAGCGCTCGATGACCAGTGTCGGCAGACCATCGAAGTCCTCGATCCAGGTGTTGTGACCGGCCAGCCCGAGCGCTCGCGAGATCCTGGCGCCGTACTCCTCGTCGAAGATCACGCTCGGACGCCGTTCCAACCGCGGTTTGAGAATGTGGCTCGTCGGATGGCCACCCAGGGCCCGTGCCCACCCGCCGTCGTGACGAACGAGGACGACCTTCGGCTGAACGCCCGCGAGAGACGACTTCCCGAGCAACGACTCGTTGGCCAGCGGCGCACCGACCGGGTCCTCCAGCAGTTGCCGGACTCCGGCATCGTCGACAGGTCGTAGCGACGGCGTCTTCGGCTCCGTCGGGTCGTCGAGATCCCAGATCTGGAGGGCTCCTGCGACATCACGACCGTAGCGAGCGAGGAACCCCAAGGTGTCCCCGCGCCGTAGTCCCGCCTGACGCAGCATGTAGTCGTACTGATCCCCCTCGGGCAGCAGCTCGGCGAACCAGTTGCGGCGCCGCGAGGCCTGATGCTTGCGCGATACGGCGACCAGCGGAACAGCGACCGAGAGCACCGTGCTGTTCGCACCGAAGCGCTCGACTCCGTCATCGCTCGGGACGAAGTCGTACGTCGTAGGCTGGCCGATCAGCTCGCCGACGATCGTGCCGTAGAGCTCAACCGCGAGCCGCATCCCGCTCGTCCTCCCAGGTGGCAGTGAGCTCGACCCCGGTTGCACGCATCATGTCGAGGAGGCGGCGCATGTAGATCGTCGACTTGCCTGATTCGACGTCGCTGACCGTGCTCTGTGGCACCCCGACCGCAGCCGCCAGATCCGTCTGCGTCATGCCGCCGGCCAACCTTGCCTGCTGAATCGCCAGCCCGAAGTCGGCGGGCGCCCGCATTCGCGCTCTACTCATCTCACTTGCTCCCATTATCGTTATTTTCCGATAGAAACAGGATATCGCGAAAACACGATAGCGCCTGCGTATCGCGATTTCGCGATACGCAAGAACGTGTTCCGATGAGGCTCCCGAAGCAGAAGCGCACGACGAACCCCGAGAGTCCGCGTAGCCAGGATCAGCCAACCCGCCGAAAGTGCGAGCCCACTGGTCGCACATCGATCTGGTTCTCATCCAGCCCGTTACTCACCAGGAAGCCGCCGTTGTCGAAGGTGAATCCGACCGCGACCATTCCGTTGGCCACATCGTCGTCGACCCACTCTTCAAGCGTGCATCGACGCAGAACCCGGCCACGGAACCGATCGAGTTCGGGGGCACGGTCATCGCACCAGGACAACGGCATCGGTCCGTCATCGTCATAGCGCCAAAGGATCGGGCGCAGGAGGTCGATCCGGTTCCACGCAATGTCGAGCTCGTCGAACTTGTTATGACAGATCTCCAGATGGCGACCTTCGAAGTCGAGGACGACCGGCGCGTCGGCGAACCATGAGTCGTCACTCGAGTCCCACACCAGCCAGCATGCACGGAGACGCCGGCCGACGAGCCCACTCAGGTCCGCTCCATGGAGGTGCCAGAGAGAGCGCGCCCCGCTCTTCCACTCCGGATCGAATCCCTCGATGCCGAACATGCCTGTAACCGTATCGATCTGCGAGTGGAAACTGCTCAGGGCACGCTGTGAAACCAGTCGCCATGACACGGGCAGCGCCCTACTGTTCGTCCAACGGCCGTCGCCAACGATGGCCGGCCACGACTCGTCAAAGGATCCTTCCGTGCCCCGCACCTCTGCCCGCGAGCTCGTCGTGCTCGGCACTGCGAGCCAGGTGCCGACCAAGCGCCGAAACCACAACGGCTACGTGCTCCACTGGGACGACGAGACGATCCTGTTCGACCCCGGCGAAGGTACTCAGCGTCAGATGACACGGGCCGGCGTCGCCGCGTCCGACCTGACCCGGATCGCGATCACCCATCTCCACGGTGACCACAGCCTCGGCTTGGCCGGCATGGTGCAACGGATCAGCCTCGACGGCTCGCCACGCGAGGTGCCCATCTCGTTCCCGGCGTCCGGCGAGAAGTGGGTGCGGAACCTGTGTGACTCCACTGCTTTCCATCACCGCGAACAGCTGGTGCTGCAGGGCCTCGTCGCGGACGGCCCGGTCGATCGGCTCCCCGCCGAGTCGAGCACGTGGCTCACCGCGCGGCGTCTCGACCACACGATCGAGGCCTTCGGCTACCGGCTCGACGAGCCCGACGGCCGTTCCTTCGACACCGCGAAGCTCGCCGAAGCGGGTCTCAGCGGACCTGCCGTCGGTCGACTGCAACGGGACGGCGTGATCGAGTCGGGCGGCCGCGTCGTTCACCTCGCAGACGTGACCGTTCCACGCCGAGGGCAGTCGATGGCGTTTGTGATGGACACCCGGTTGTGCGACGCCGCCGCTGACCTCGCGGACGGCGTCGACCTACTGGTCATCGAGTCCACCTTTCTCGATCCCGATCGGCACCTGGCGGCCGAATACGGCCATCTCACTGCTCTACAGGCGGCCGAGATCGCGGCTGCTGCCGGCGTACGTCACCTCGTCCTCACCCACTTCTCGCAGCGCTACCCGGACTCCGAGAACGGCGAGTTCGAACGGGCCTTCGAGGCCGAGGCGCGCGTGGCGTACGACGGACCGCTGACGATCGCCCGAGACCTCGACCGAGTGGCCGTGCCGCCGAGGCGATAGCCCAACCCGGGGAGCGCCAGGCGCACCTGGTACGCCTCGCGCTCCCCGGGTTCGGTCAAGCCTCCTTCATGCGGCACGCCTCGCCGCAGGCCTTCATCGTGCCGTTCCAACCGTTGCGTCTCAGGATCCTGGCGATCCTGGTGGCGGTGTGACAGGGAGTGTCGAAGACCTGATGGAAGCGGAGCCGGGCAGTGAGCACGCCGGCCGACGCGAGATCGTCGAGCGCGCGGTCGGCGTCGCGGGACTGGTCGCGCCAGGACTCGTGACCGACAGCGCCGTCGAGCTCGACGACGAGGCGGTACGCCACGTATTCGACGTCCCGGAACTGGTTCCCGGCCGGGCCGGATCGTGGTGCCTGGCGTGCCCCGACGGGCAGGCCGTGCGCTCTCTCGACTCTGGTCAGGTAGCCGTGCTCGAGCACGGAATGGGTGCCGGCCTCGAGGTCGTCGATCAGGCCGGCGAGGAGCGCGCGGCGGCGTACGGATGGATAGCGGTCGAGGGCGGCGCGGAGGGAGTCAGCGGTGACGTAGCTCCTCCCGGCCGCCTCCGCGAGCCGGGCGATCGCGTCGATGTCCGTGACAGCCTCGTGCGCCATCGCCAGTGCGTTGTCCTCGGCCGTGAGACGGGGCGGCGAGCCCCCATAGGCGCGCTGTTCCAGGCCCTTCATCCGATGGATGACGATGCCGTCCTGCGGCCGGATCCGGCGGCTGTGATCGACGGCGACGTGGATCGGTGCACCGTCGTCGCGCCTGCGTGGTTCCTCGACGCTGGTCCAGCACAGGTAGGCGGGCTCGGCGTAGAGGACGGCGGCCCAGGCACGCTGGCGCCAGGTCATCGGGCCGGCGTGGTCGACGTAGACCCGCGGGTGCACACGGCGGAGCTCCTTGCGTCGCAACCGCCGCTCGATGTCGGCCTTCGTCATCCCGCCGGCAGTCAGCTGCGCGTGGCTCGCGACACCGTCCTGCATGAGCAGGTGAGCGCGCAGCAGTCGAGCAGCGTCCTCGCGCCGCTCCCGCTCCCTCTGCTCTTCCGGGGTCTCGACCACAGACCGACGGTAACCCTGGGAGCGCCAGGCGCACCACGTACGCCTGGCGCTCCCAGGGTCTGGGACAAACTCAGCTCGCGGCTTCCTCGCGCTCGGCGAGCTTGGTCAGGCAGATGTCGACGATCATGTCTTCTTGGCCACCGACCAGGCCGCGGCGGCCGCACTCCATGAGGATGTCGCGGGTGTCGACGCCGTAGCGGGCGGAGGCGTTCTCGGCGTGGCGGAGGAAGGACGAGTAGACGCCGGCGTAGCCCATCGTCAGCGTCTCCCGGTCGACACGCACGGGGCGGTCCTGGAGGGGGCGGACGATGTCGTCGGCGGCGTCCTGGAGCTTGAACAGGTCGCAGTTGTGCTTGAAGTCCGACAGGTTGGCGACGGCGATGAACGCCTCGATCGGGCAGTTGCCGGCGCCGGCACCGTGGCCGGCCAGGGAGGCGTCGACGCGGTAGACGCCGTTCTCGACCGCGACGACCGAGTTGGCCACGGACAGCGAGAGGTTCTCGTGGGCGTGGATGCCGATCTCGGTCTCGTCGTTCAGTACGTCGCGGTAGGCCCGGGCGCGGTCGCGGACGTCGTTCATCGTCAGCCGGCCGCCGGAGTCGGTGATGTAGACGCAGTGGGCGCCGTAGGACTCCATCAGCTTCGCCTGCTCGGCGAGCTGCTCGGGCGGCGCCATGTGCGAGAGCATCAGGAAGCCGGAGACGTCCATCCCCATCTCGCGGGCGGCGGCGATGTGCTGGGCCGAGACGTCGGCCTCGGTGCAGTGGGTCGCGACGCGCACCGAACGTACGCCGAGGTCATAGGCGCGACGCAGGTCCTCGATCGTGCCGACGCCGGGGAGCAGCAGGGTGGTCAGCCGGGCGTTCTTGATGACCGAGGCGGCCGCCTCGATCCACTCCCAGTCGGAGTTGGAACCGGGACCGTAGTTGACCGAGCCGCCGGTCAGGCCGTCGCCGTGGGCGACCTCGATGGCGTCGACGCCGGCCTCGTCGGCGGCGATCACGATCCGCTTGACGTCCTCGGGCGTGATCCGGTGGCGTACGGCGTGCATGCCGTCGCGCAGCGAGACTTCCTGGACGTAGATGGGCGTGCTCACTTGGCGGCCTCCTTGGAAGCGGCGATCCTGTCAGCCATCTGCAAGGCGGCCGAGGTCATGATGTCGAGGTTCCCCGCGTAGGCAGGGAGGTAGTGTGCGGCGCCCTCGACCTCGAGGAACACCGACACCTGATGCGTGGGCCGGGTCGTCTCGCCGTCCGCCAGGAGCGTCTCCACGGGCTGGTCGTCAGGGATCGGATGGACCTGGACCTTCTGCTTGAGCCGGTAGCCCGGGACGTACGCAGCGACGTCACCGACCATCTTCTCGACCGACTCGGTGATCTCCGCGGTCAGCTCCTCCAGGGAGCGGGAACCGCCCTCGACCAGCGCATAGACCGTGTCTCGCATGATCAACGGCGGCTCGGCGGGGTTGAGGATGATGATCGCCTTGCCGCGCTTGGCGCCACCGACCTGCACGATCGCGCCCGAGGTGGTCTCGGTGAACTCGTCGATGTTGGCTCGGGTGCCGGGACCGGCGGAGCGCGAGGAGATCGAGGCGACGATCTCGCCGTAGGCCACCGGGACGACCCGCGCGACCGCGGCCACGATCGGGATCGTCGCCTGCCCACCGCAGGTCAC
This sequence comes from Nocardioides sp. CCNWLW239, assembly GCF_037137035.1. Taxonomy (NCBI): domain Bacteria; kingdom Bacillati; phylum Actinomycetota; class Actinomycetes; order Propionibacteriales; family Nocardioidaceae; genus Nocardioides; species Nocardioides sp. CCNWLW239. Next base: position 617,996 of record NZ_JBBBNW010000001.1, read on the forward strand.
CATGTTCACGTTGGGCGCGTCGATGTGCTCGTCGATGTTGACGGCCGGGATGACGTACGGACCGATGGCCGCCGGGGTCAGGTCGATCAGGCGCTTGCCGTAGGGCTCCAGAGCGGCCGCGTTGGCGACGTGCGCCTTGGCGGAGGTCGCGTCGAAGACGATCTCGATGTCGTCGAACTCCGGCAGCCCGATCAGCCCCTCGACGCCGTCGGACGTCGTCGCGAAGCCGAACTTCGCCGCCCGCGCCAGGCCGTCGGAGTCGGGGTCGATGCCGACCATCGCGCCCATCTCCAGGTGCTGCGACGTACGCATCACCTTGATCATCAGGTCGGTGCCGATGTTGCCGGACCCGATGATCGCCACTTTCGTCTTACTCATGGACGTCACTTCCCTACGGTGAAGGTCACCGAGCCGAGGCCCGACACGGTGGAACGAACGGTGTTGCCGGCGGCGATCGGCCGCATCGGGCCGAGCGCGCCGGAGAGGATGAGCTGGCCGGCGCGCAGCGGCTCACCGAAGTCGCGCGCGTAGCGGGCCAGCCACTGGACGGCGTTGACCGGGTCGCCCAGGCAGGCTGCGCCGGTGCCGGTCGAGACCTCCTCGTCGTCGATCGACATCGACATGGTGACCTCGCGAGGCTCGAACTCGTCGAGCCTGCGGCGCTCGGTCCCGAGGACGTACGCCCCTGCCGAGGCGTTGTCGGCGACGGTGTCGCCGAAGGCGATCTTCCAGTCGGCGATCCGGCTGCCGCAGATCTCGATGGCCGCGACGGCGTAGTCGATGGCCTCGCGCACCTGGTCGTAGGAGAGGTCGCCGTCGGCCAGGTCGGAGGCGAGCACGAAGGCGATCTCGGCCTCGGCCCGCGGCTGCAGGATCGCGTCGGCGGGGAGAACATCCCCGTCCGCGTACGCCATGTCGTCGAAGAGCACACCGAAGTCGGGGGTGTCCACACCGATCTGCTCCTGGACCGCCTTCGAGGTCAGCCCGATCTTGCGGCCCACGATCGTGGCGCCACCGGCGACGCGGGCGGCGGTGAGCCGCTCCTGGATCGCGTACGCGGTCGCCAGATCGGTCGCACCCAGCAGGTCCCGCATCGGCGGCACCGGGGTGCCCGTGGCGGCGGCGGTCAGCAGCCGGTCGGCGGCCGCCGCGACGGCAGCGTCGCCCGAAGTCTCGGGCGGGGAGATCACGTGGTTCATGTCCCCACGGTCTCAGCATCCCACCTGATCAGGAGCGCCCGCGTCCCGCTGACCGGTACGGTGATCCCATGCCTCAGCCGTCTGCCGATCTCGACACCGTGCTCGGCAAGGCGGTGACCATCCTGCGGGCCTTCACGGTCGACGACCAGGTGCTCCCGCTGGCCGAGCTCGTCCGCCGCACCGACCTCCCGAAGGCCACCGTCCACCGGGTGGCCGGGGACCTGGTGACCAACCGGCTGCTGGACCGTACGCCGCTGGGCTACCGCCTCTCCGGCGGACTCTTCGAGCTGGGCATGCGTGCCTCGGTGGAGCGCTCCCTCCTGGAGCTGGCGATGCCGTTCCTCCAGGACCTCTACGAGCGCACCCACGAGACGGTTCACCTGGGCGTACGCGAAGGGCACGACGTCGTCTACGTCGCCAAGATCGGCGGCCACCGTCAGGCCAAGTCACCCTCCCGGCCGGGCGGTCGGATGCCCGTCCACTGCACCGCGATCGGCAAGGTCCTGCTCGCGTTCTCCGATCCGGAGGTGCAGCAGGAGGTCCTGAGCAGCCCCTTGGAACGGCGTACGCCGCACACGATCGTCGCTCCCGGCCTGCTGGAGCGTCAGCTCGCCACGGCCCTCGAGAACGGCGTCGCCTTCGAGCGCGAGGAGTCGGCACCCGGTCTCCAGTGCGTCGCTGCCCCCATCCTCACCGACGGCGACAGAGCACTGGCCGCGATCAGCATCACCGGTCCGGTGGGCCGCTTCCGCCCCGAGGCTCACGTGACCCAGGTCCGGGCGGCCGCCCAAGGTCTCTCCAGCCTGGTGTCGCGCCGCCGCTCGCTGTCACGCTGAAGCCCAGCGCAGGCGGCTCCACCGCACCCACCACCGCCACGTCTACGCTGACCCCCATGGATGAGACCGCCCGCCCAGCCGCCGGATCCCAGACACTGGCCCGCGGCCTACGCACGCTCGAGATGGTCGCCACCGCGCGCGACGGGCTGAGCATCCAGGAGGTCGCCACCAGGCTCGACGTGCACCGATCGATCGCGTCCCGGATGCTGGCGACCCTGGCCGAGTTCCGGCTGGTCACCCGCAGTCCCGACGGCCGCTACCGCACCGGCACCGGGCTCACCGCTCTCGCTGACGGCATCCACACCACCCTGCGCGCCGCCGCCGAACCAGCCATGCGGCAGCTCGCCGAAGAGCTCGGCGCGACCGTCTCGCTCCTGGTCGCCGAGGGCAGCGAGGCCGTGGCCCTCGCCGTCATGGAACCGCCCGGCGCTGCGTACGTCCTCTCCTTCCGGACCGGTAGCCGACACCCGATCGGCCGCGGCTCGGCCGGGATCGCGCTGCTGGCAGCGCAGCCGCCGCTGCCCGGTGAGCGCGCGAGCGTCACCGCGGCGCGAGAGCTCGGCTACGCGGAGACGTTCGGCGAGGTCGAGCAGGGCGCCTACGGGGTCGCCGTGCCGCTCCCGCCCGCCGAGGGCGTGCCGCCGACCTGCCTCAACCTGATCACCCACCGCAGCGAGGTCGCGGCCGGCTCGGCCCCCAAGCTGGTGGCCGCCGCGGCACAGATCGCCGCAGCACTGCAGTGAACTAGCAACCAACGGCGCCGGTCACCGCACGACCTTGACAACGTGCGGTGACCGGCGTCATATTGCTTGGGCTAGGTTGTGCAATTATCGACCTAGAACGTGTAAATAACGCACTAGGAGCTAACGATGGCCATCACCAAGGAGTCCGCTGCCCGCGACCTGACGCTGCCCTCGGGCACGTACGTCCGCTACTACGAGGCCGGCCCTTCCGACGGAACGACGGCCGTGATGCTCCATGGCTCCGGCCCCGGCGCCACGGGATGGTCGAACTTCTCCGGGAACATCGAGCCCATCGCCGCCGCCGGCTTCCGGGTCATCGCTCCCGACATGCCCGGCTGGGGCGACTCGGACGCCGTCGCCACCAAGGACATGGACCACGACGTGGACCTGGTCGCGATCCTCGATGCGCTCGGGATCGAGAAGGCCGCTCTGGTCGGCAACTCGATGGGCGCGCACACCGCGATCCGCTTCACGACACTCCACCCCGAGCGGGTCACCCACCTGGTCACGATGGGCGCCTCGCTGGGCAAGGGCCTCCCCCGTAGTCTCTTCGGCCCCGGCGACGGCCCCTCGGAGGGCCTGAAGGTGCTGATCAAGGCCTACCAGGATGCCTCGCCGGAGAACATGCGGGCACTGGTCGAGATCATGACCTACGACAAGGCTCGTTTCGCGACCCCCGAGCTGACCAGGGCGCGCTCCGAGGCCGCACTGGCACGCCCCGACCATCTGGCGAACTACGTCGAGGGCCTGGCGCACGGAGCCCCGATCCCGATCACGGTCGATCGCAGCCTGATCCCGAGCATCGAGGCGCCGACCATGCTCATCCACGGCCGCGACGACCGGGTGCTGCACTACGAGACCAGCCTCTGGCTGACCGCCAACATCCCCAACTCGCGGCTCGTGCTGATCAACCGCTGCGGCCACTGGGCGATGATCGAGCACGCCGACGAGTTCAACCGCCTCGTCATCGACTTCCTGAGCAACTGAGGCGACGACGATGACGACACTCGACACCGAGGTCCTGATCATCGGCGCCGGCCCGGTCGGACTGACGCTGGCCAACCTCCTCGGCCTGCGCGGCACCTCGGCGATCGTGCTCGAGGCCCGTTCGGAGCTGATCGACTACCCCCGCGGGGTCGGTCTCGACGACGAGTCGATCCGTTCCCTCGCCACCGCCGGTCTGTGGGAGCAGATCGAGCCCTACACCGTTCCCCACCACGTCGTCCGGTTCGTCAACGGCAAGGGCCAGGTGCTCGCCACGAACGATCCCCAGACCCAGGAGTTCGGCTACGTCCGCAAGCACGGCTTCATCCAGCCGCTGGTCGACCGGGAGCTCGCCGCCGGCCTGGACCGGTTCGCCGGGACGCAGCTGCGCTTCGGCCACGAGGTCGTCGACCTGGTCGAGGAGACCGACCACGTCCGCGTCACCGCGGTGACCGGGTCCGGCGAGCGGGTCGAGCTCACCGCCGCGTACGTCGTGGGCGCCGAGGGCGGCCGGAGCTTCACCCGCTCCTGGCTGGGCACGAAGCACGGCGTCGAGTTCGAGGGGAAGTCCCCCTCGACGCGTTGGCTGGTGGTGGACGTCGAGGACGACCCGATCGGTACGCCGTCGGTCTACCTGGGTGCGGACCCGCGACGCCCCTACGTCTCCATCGGCCTTCCGCTCGGCATCCGCCGTTGGGAGTTCATGCTCTTCGACGACGAGCCGACCGAGCTGGTCGACACGGCGGCCTTCCGGCGAACGCTGCTCGGCCGGCACGTGCCCGACCCGGACGCCCTCGAGATCGTCAACCAGCGGGTCTTCACCCACCACGGCCGGATCGCGACCTCGTTCCGCAAGGGCCGGGTCATGCTGGCCGGAGACGCCGCGCACCTGATGCCGGTGTGGCTGGGCCAGGGCTGGAACTCCGGTATCCGTGACGCCACCAACCTCGCCTGGAAGCTGACCGCGATCCTCCGCGGCCAGGCGAGCGACGCGCTGCTCGACACCTACACCGACGAGCGTCACCAGCACGCCTCGGACATGATCGATGTCAACATGGCCGCCGGCGCGATCATGAAGTGCGGACCGGTCAAGGGCTGGCTGCGTGACCGCGCGGCGAGCCTGCTCAACGTACGCCCTGCCATGAAGGCCTACTTCTCCGAGCTTCGGTTCAAGCCGATGCCGAGGTACGCGGCAGGTGTGGTCGTCGACCAGGCGAGCCTCGAGCCGGGCCGCTCCGACGTCTCGTTCAAGGGCTCCGCGCTGGCGCCGTTCGTCGACTCGGCCGGCGAGACCTCGCCGGTCGGGTTGCAGTTCATCCAGCCCCGGGTCGCTACCGCCTCCGCGAAGGACCTGCTGCTGGACGAGGTCACCGGCGACTGGTGGACCATTGCCGCCTGGGGGAACGATCCTGCCCGCTTGCTCTCCGCGGACGAGCTGGCCACCGCCGAGCAGCTCGGCATGCGGCTGGTGGCGTTCTTCCCCGAGACCCAGCGACCCTGGGCCGAGAAGCGCTACGCCGGCTCGCGGACGATCGTCGTCGGCGACACGACCGGCGCGCTGAAGGACTGGTTCGACGTTCGCGCGTGCGGCTTCGTCGTGCTCCGCCCGGACCGTTTCGTCGCCGCAGCATCCCTCGCCCAGCAGGCCTCGGTCGCGTTCGTCGCGACTCTTCGGGCCGCCTCGTACGTCACCACCGAAGGAGCCGACGCATGAGCATCGCCCTCGTCACCATGTCCCACTCCCCGCTGCTGGAGCACAACGACCCCGCGCCCGAGGTGAAGGCCGAGGTCGAGGCGGCCTTCACCGCAGCCCGCGGCTTCGTGGAGGAGTACGACCCGACGTTGGTCGTCTCCTTCGCCCCCGACCACTACAACGGCTTCTTCCACGACCTGATGCCCCCGTTCTGCATCGGCTTCGCGGCCGTCGGGGTCGGTGACTACGGCACCACCGAGGGCCCCCTCGACGTACCCGCGGAGACCGCCGAGCTGCTGGCCGAGTGGGTGGCCGAGCGCGACCTCGACATCGCCATCTCCCGCAGGATGGAGATCGACCACGGTGCCGTCCAGCCCCTCGAGATCCTCTTCGGCGGCATCGACACGGTGCCGACGATCCCGGTCTTCGTCAACGGTGTCGCCAAGCCGTTCACCCGGATGGCGCGGGTGCGCAGGCTCGGCGAGGTGATCGGATCCTTCCTCGGCACCCTGACCGACGAGCGGGTCCTGGTGGTCGGCTCCGGCGGGCTCTCTCACGACCCGCCGGTGCCGCAGTGGGCCACCGCCACCGAGGAGCAGCGCGCGATGCTCCTCGACGGCCGCCACCCCACCGCCGCCGCCCGTGACGCCCGCCAGGAGCGGGTCATCCAGACCGGCCGCGACTTCGCCGCCGGCATCGCCCCGATCCAGGACCTGGCACCGGAGTGGGACCAGGCCCTGATGAAGGTGCTCGCCTCCGGCGACCTGACGCCGATCGACGCGATGACTCCGGCCGAGATGGCCGCGGAGGCTGGCAACTCCGCCCACGAGGTCCGGACCTGGGTGGCCGCGTTCGCCGCCCTCGGCACCGCCGGCCCCTACCGGGTCGGCTACGAGTACTACCGCCCGATCAAGGAGTACATCGCCGGGTTCGGCGTGATGACGGCACGCACCGACGGCTGAGGGTCAGTCCGTGCGTGCCGGCGGCAGGTCGGCCAACCGAGCGTCGGGGTGCGCCCGGACGGCGTCGAGGAGCTCCAGCCAGCCGCGTCCGACCTCGTCGAGCCTGTCCTCGGAGACGAGCCGGAAGGCGGCCGCGCGCAGCACCTCGACGCCCGCCTCGGGCGTACGTCCCGTGGTGCGCAGCGCGGTCAGCACCTCCTCGACCGGCTCGTCGGGCGCCTCGGAGCCACCGGCGAGCGCCCACTCCAGCTCGCCCTCGGTGGCGACTCCGTCCTCGTTCGCGCGGCCGTTGTTCGCGCGCTGACGCTCGCTCACAGGGTGATCCAGTAGCGCCGCTTGGGCCCGGTCCCGTACGCCGCACCGTCGAAGACGTCCTGCAGCTCGCCGCCCTGCGACTCGATGGTGCGAGCCGAGGCCGCGTTGTCGTCGTCGCAGGTGATCAGAACGCGCTGGAGCCCGAGCCGACGGGCCTCCTCGAGCACCAAGCCCAGGGCCCGCCGGGCGTGCCCCTGGCGACGCGCCGAGGGCCGGACCGAGTAGCCGATGTGCCCGCCGACGTTCTCCAGGAACTCGTTGAGGTCGTGCCGCAGCTGGATGAACCCGACGACCTCCCCGTCGTCGGTGATCCAGAAGCTGGAGTCGTGCACCCGACCCGGAGCGGGCGGCTGGGAGAGGTCGCGGCTCCGCGTCGTCTTCTCGACCAGTCGCTCGCACGCCTCCCGACTCGCGTCGGCGGCCTCCTCGTCGGGGATCGAGGCGCCATCGAGGTGCGCCCCGTCGAACTCGCGGACGGTGGCCGCCCAGGAGTCGTAGAGGTCGAGGGAGGGCAGAGCAAGTGCAGTCATGTGGCAAGCAGACCAGCCGACGGCCCACGGGACAAACCGATATCGACGGAGCCGACGGGTCTCAGCCGTCGATCACCACGGTCCCCCGCGCCCGCGAGACGCACAGGATCATGTGCCCGTCGCGCTCGTAGTCGGCCAGGGCGTGGTCGCGGTGCTCGACCTCACCCTCCAGGACCCGCACCCGGCAGGTGCCGCAGAAGCCCTGCTGGCAGGAGTACGCCTGGGCCGGCCGCACCCGGCGGACCGCCGTCAGCGCCGACTCCTCCGCGCCGACCTCGACCTCGGTGTCCGAGTCGGCGAGGCGTACCCGGAACGGACGGCCGCCCAGGACCGGCGGCGGCGAGAACCGCTCGTAGTGCAGGGTGTCGATCTGCGGGTCCGGGATCTGCGCGCGGATCGCGTCGATCATCGGCATCGGGCCACAGCAGTAGAGCGCGGCTCCCTCGGGTGCCAGCCTGATGATCTCGGCAGCATCCGGCCGCTGCCTCTCCCCGGGGTCCCGCTCGTCGTCCGGCCACACCTGGATCTCGTGGTCACCGACGATCTCCCGGATCTCCGCGAGGAACGGCATGCTCTCGCGCGAGCGACCGGTGTAGACGAACTCGTACGGCACGCCGCGGCGCACCACGTCGCGCAGCATCGGCAGGATCGGGGTGATCCCGATACCGCCGGCGACGAAGAGGTAGCCCGCCGGTGAGTCGACGAACGGGAAGGCGTTGCGCGGCCCCTTCAGCACCAGCCGGTCACCGACGCCGAGGTAGTGCGCCTCGACCGACCCGCCACCGCCCCCGGCGGTCGGCTCGATCAGCCGCACGCTGATCCGGTAGGCGGACAGGTCGTCGGGGTCCGAGCTGAGCGAGTACTGCCGCAGCCTGCCGCTGGGCAGCACCACGTCGACGTGCGCGCCTGGATCCCAGGCGGGCAGGTCGCCGCCGCCCTCGCGCTCGACCCAGATCGCCTTGACGTCGGCGCACTCCTGATCGATGCGGCTGATGCGTACGTGCAGGTCTCGGTCGATCCGGCCGAGCGGCCTGCGGCGGCGCCAGGACCGGTAGGCGGCCTTGGTCCAGTAGCCGCCGACGATCGCCTCGAAGCCCCGATAGAGCTTCGAGTCGGGGATGTCCGGGGCCGCGTAGTGGGCAGGACTCACTGTGCCTCCGCGAGGGCGTCGGCGCGCAGCGCCGCCGGAGACTTGGCCAGGTAGCTCACCGCCTGGGCGGTCGAGCCCTCCGAGGACGGGTCGTAGCCGGGCAGGAAGAACTTCCAAGTGGCCCAGCCGATACGTACGATGCCGGGCGCCAGCCCGCGACGCTCGGCGTCGATCAGCCTGAGCAGGCTCGCCTTCGGCCGCTTCGCCGGAGAGGACTGTTCGGCGTCGGGCGCTGCTGGATCGAGCGGAGTCGGGTCGTTGTCCATCAGGTAGCCGACCCCGCGCCACCACAGCACCAGCAGCGCGGTGCCACCCAGCAGGTAGGAGCGGACCCGCCGCAGATAGCGACCGTCGACATGCTGGAAGACGTCGTACGCCACGTTGCGGTGCTCGACCTCCTCGGCGCCGTGCCAGCGGAGCAGATCGAGCATCGTCTCGTCGGCCCCGGCCTCGTCGAGCGCGGGCGAGTTGAGGACCCAGTTGCCGAGCACGGCGGTGAGGTGCTCGAGGCCCGCGATGATCGCGGCGCGCTCGATCAGCCACTCCTCCTTGGCCCGGCCGGTCAGGTCGCGGTCACCCAGGATCTTGCGGAACAGCGCCTCGATCTCGGCCGCGAACGGACGTACGTCGAGGCCGTTGTCGGTGAAGTAGTCCTGCACCTCCTGGTGGGCGGCGGCATGCACGCCCTCCTGGCCGATGAAGCCGATCACGTCCTCACGCAGCTGGTCGTCCTCGATCAGCGGGAGGATCTCGGAGAACACCTTGACGAACCATCGCTCGCCCTCGGGGAGCAGCAGGTGCAGCACGTTGATGTAGTGGGAGGCGAAGACCTCGCCCGGGATCCAGACCAGCGGCAGCCTGCTCCAGTCGAACTTCACGTTCCGTGGATGCAGCGCCACCTTGGCCGGCTCGTGCCCGCGCTTGCTCATCGGGCCACCTCCGTAGCGCAAGCGCCAGAATACGGACGCGGCCCGATGAAAGCTCCGATGTTCGCTCGCTGACGCTCGCTCATCGGGCCACCTCCGTAGCGCAAGCGCCAGAATACGGACGCGGCCCGATGAAAGCTCCGATGTTCGCTCGCTGACGCTCGCTCATCGCACACCCTCCTTCTCGATGAAGCCCTCGATCTCGGCCGCGATCAGCTCCGGCTCGGTGGCGACCACCCAATGGCCGCCCTCGATGACTCGGGTGGTCAGCGACGTCACGTACGCCCGGGGTGCCTCGGTCTGCAGCGGCACCGTCACGTAGTCGTCGCCGCGCGGTGCGATCACCAGCACCGGCACGTCGGTCGTTCGCGGCTCCGGACGGAGCAGCTTGCCGAGGAAGTTGGCCCGGTAGAGCTCGACCCCGTTCACCTGGTCCTTCGTGGGCCGCGGCCCGCCGCCGACGAAGCGGGCGAGCAGCCCCGAGCGCACCATCGCCTCAGGCAGAAGCGGCACCTGGAACGCGAAGACGTACCAGGAGTGGGCCAGCTGCCGCAGCGAGCTTCCCAGGTGTGCCCGCTCCCGCAGCCAGGCGGTCGCCATCCCGAGATCCGGCCCCGAGATCGAGACGTACGACGCGATCCGGCTGCTCAGAGCCGGATCGGTCACCGACTCCCAGGTCTGGATCGAGCCCCAGTCGTGCGCCGCGACATGCACCGGCGCATCGGGCGAGACGGCGTCGAGGACCGCCGCGAAGTCGGCGGAGAGCTGCGCCAGGCGGTAGCCGGCGGTCGAGTCGGGGACCCCGGACTCTCCCGTGCCACGTACGTCATAGGTGACGACGCGGAACCGCTCGGCGAGCATCTGTGCGACGCCGTCCCAGACGGAGTGATTGTCGGGATAGCCGTGCACGAGCACGATCGTCGGCGCCTCGGCGGGGCCTTGCTCGTAGACCGCGAGCGTCAGCCCGTCGGTGGTCTCGACCATGCGTGTGGTCACCTCGGTCACGTGCCCTCCTCCGTCGGTGGATGTCTCAGCACAAGATTAATGAGACACCATGTCCGCAAACAATAGCAAGCACCAGTGACGAAAGAACGGCCCGCCGCGGACACGGGTCTGCGGCGGGCCGGTTCTGACGGGATCAGCTACGAGGCGCTGTGGGAGTCGGCGTAGCGCGCCTCCTCGGCGGCCTGCTCCTCGAGCTCCTTGCGGCGACGTTCGACCTGCAGAGCGACCTCCGCCGGGTCGTCGATGAGCGCGGCCATGCCGCCCGGGACGCGTTCGAGCGCCTCACGGGCGAAGATCTGCTGCATGGTGGTGGTGCGCTCCGATCGGTCCTTGCCGATGAAGGACATCATCCAGTGCAGGGTCGCGGTGAGCCGGTTGCGGAACCCGGTCATGTAGGCCAGGTGGACCACCAGCCAGCCGAACCAGGCGAGGATGCCGGTGAGCTTGAAGCTGCCCATCATCAGGACCGCGTTGAAGCGGGAGATGGTGGCCATCGAGCCCTTGTCGAAGTATTTGAAGTCGCCGGGCGCCGGCTTGTCGTTCAGGCGGGCCTTGATGGTCTTGGCCGAGTGCTTGCCGCCCTGGATCGCGACCTGGGCGACACCGGGCAGGTGGTTGAGGCTGATCATGTCGCCGACCACGAAGATCTCCGGGTGACCCGGCAGCGTCAGGTCGGGGTTGACCGCGATCCGGCCGGCACGGTCGAGCTCGGCGCCGGTCTGCTCGGAGAGGGTCTTGCCCAGCTCGGAGGCCTGCACACCGGCGGCCCAGATCTTGGCGATCGACCCGATCCGCTCGGTCCGGCCGTCCTTGAACTTCATCTCGATGCCGAACTCGTCGACGTGGGTGACCATCGCGCCGAGGACGACCTCGACACCGGCCTTCTCCAACGCCGCCTCTGCCTTGGCGCCGAGCTTCTCACCGAACGGCGGCAGCACCTGCGGCGCGGCGTCGACCAGGACCACCCGAGCCTTCTCGGACTGGATGTGGGTGAAGTCCTTCTTCAGCACCCGGCGGGACAGCTCGGCGATCTGGCCGGCCATCTCCACACCGGTCGGCCCGGCGCCGACGACCACGAAGGTGAGCAGGTCGCCGACCGGCTCGCCGCGCGAGGCGGTCAGCTCAGCGATCTCGAACGCACCGAAGATGCGGCCGCGCAGCTCGAGCGCGTCGTCGATCGACTTCATGCCGGGCGCGAACTCGGCGAAGTGGTCGTTGCCGAAGTAGGACTGGCCGGCGCCGGCGGCCACGATCAAGGAGTCGTAGGGAACGTCGATCTGCTGGTTGAGCGTGTGCGCCTTGACCGACTTGGCCTCGGTGTCGATCTCGGTGACCTCGCCGAGCAGCACGGTGGCGTTCTTCTGCCGGTGCAGGATGTCACGGGTCGGCGGGGCGATCTCGCCCTGCGAGAGGATTCCGGTCGCCACCTGGTAGAGCAGCGGCTGGAAGAGGTGGTGGGTCGTCTTCGCGATCAAGGTGACCTCGACGTCGTCCCGGCCCTTGAACGCCTTCGCGGAGAAGAGCCCCCCGAAGCCGGAACCGATGATGACGACCCGGTGCTTTGCCTGGTCCGCTGACATTGCTTTATACCCTCCGCTACCTCAACACAAGAGACCGTTTGAACGTTCCACCTTCTATTCTGAACCATCCAGCCGGATCTGTTCATTCCAGGGCACGACTACTTCGTCACAGTTGCCAGTCCTCCGCTGAGCATGCGTATCTGCCGCGTGTCCGTTACCGAGTCGAAACCCGGCGACTTTAATCTGTGAGGGCGGCCGGGACCTTGTGCCCTAGTGGTCCGTGGCCCGCATCAGACACCTTCAAGTGCGGAAAATCCTTGCAACGAACAGCACACAACACGACCGTGTGCCTGCCGACCCAGGAGATCGGAGGCGGACCATGCCGTTGAGCCGGCCAGCGCTCCTGCTCCGCACCGGTTCTCGCGCCGTCCAGGACGCTCGCGCCTGGGTCCGCGCGGCATGCGTGGAGATCGACCGTTCCGATCTCGCCGAGTGTGCCGAGTTCGGTGTCTCCGAGCTGGTCTCCAACGCACTCTTCCACGGCACCGCCCCGGTCACGATCCGGATGCGCGGCACCGTGGACCATCCGCGCGTCGAGATCCGCGACGCCTCGACCGACCCGCCGCTGCTTCCGGTCCCGCTCGCTCTCCACGACGAGGACGAGGTGCTGCTGACGGTCGGCCGTGGGCTCTCGATCGTGGCCAGCGTCTCCGACGCCTGGGGCGCCGACATCGACGCCTCCGGCAAGACCGTCTGGTTCACCCCCGCGACCCACATCGACGAAGGTGACGGGGTCGAGGGCGTGATCACCGGACCCGCGGGCGCGCCACCGAAGCCGGAGCGCCTCGGTCCCGAGGCCGTCGAGGTCAGCATCCTCGGCGTACCTCTCGCCCTCTACCGCGGTTTCGAGCACCACTTCCGCGAGCTGCGTCGGGAGGTACGCCTCCTCTCGCTCGCCCACGCCGACGACTACCCGCTCGCCGCCAGTCTCTCGGCGCTGTTCGGCTCGCTGGAGCGCCAGCTCCTCGACGGCCTCGGCCACGGCCAGCTCTCCGGGGTGATCGGCTCGGGCCGCCACCGAGAGACCGCGGACCTGCACGTACGCATGCCGCGCGCCGCGGCCGAGACGATGCGCCGCTTCCTCGACATGCTCGACCTCATCGACGAGTTCTGCCGCCAGGAGCGACTGCTCGTCCTGGCCCGCTCGCCCGAGCAGGTCGCCTTCCAGCGCTGGTTCCTCGGGGAATACCTCACCCAGGCCGCCGGCGGCCGCCCCACCCGCTGGAGTGCCTCCCAGATGACGAGCCCCGGGTTCTAGGGCACGTACGCTGTCGGCGTGCTGCGTGAGCATGGCGATCTGCTCGCCCCCATCGCCGCCGGCGGAGCGCTCGGCTCGCTGGCCCGCTGGGGCCTCACGGCCGCGCTCCCCCACGACGGCCACTCCTGGCCGTGGGCGACCTTCCTGACCAACGTCTCCGGCTGCCTGCTGCTGGGACTGCTGATGGCCTTCGTGCTGGGCCCGTGGTTCTCCGTCCCGTTCTGGGGCCGCTACCTGCGCCCGTTCCTCGGCGTCGGCGTCCTCGGCGGCTACACCACCTTCTCGACCTACGAGCTGGAGACGTACGTCCTGGGCGGGCACTCACCCGCGCTCGCGATGCTCTACCTGCTCGGCTCGGTGGTCGCCGGGATCGCCGCGACCTGGTTCGGGCTGACGCTCGGCCGGATCTTCGTCCCGGACAGCGAGGAGGACCGATGACCGCCCTCCTGGTCCTGCTCGGCGGGGCGCTCGGCGCGCCGGCCCGCTACCTGAGCGACCTCTACGTGCGTGAGCGGCTCGGCGCCGACTTCCCCTGGGGAACGATGGCAGTCAACGCCGTCGGCTCGCTCGTCCTCGGCCTGCTGGCCGGGGCAGCCGCGAGCGGCGTACTTCCTGGGTGGGTGCTCACCGTGGCCGGCACCGGGTTCTGCGGGGCGCTGACGACCTTCTCGACCTTCTCTTACGAGACCGTACGTCTGGCCGAGGACGGCCGGTGGCGCTCAGCCACCCTGAACGTCCTCGGCTCGCTCGCGATCGGCACCGCCGCGGTCAGCCTCGGCTATCTCCTGATGCACCACTGAGCCACCAGCGCTGCGCGAATTGCGAAGCAATCGCAAACAGTCAAGCCCAGTCCAGCGCGCCCCTCGTCTGGACGCAGCGGAGCGAGGAGCGCCAGCGACGAGCGCAGCGGAGGAAGACGAGGGTTATAGCGCTGGACTCGCGACGCGTCAGCGTCGCAAATGGAAGAGCAATCGCAAATAGTCAAGCCCAACCCAATTGATGGAGCTTGTCGTCGTCGATGCCGAAGTGGTGGGCGATCTCGTGGACCACGGTGATGCGGATCTCGGCGGCCAGATCCTCCTCGTCCACACACATCTGCTGGAGGGGCTGACGGAAGATGAAGACCCGGTCCGGCAACGTCACGCCGTAGAGGTCGTTGCGGTCGGTCAGCGCGACGCCGTCGTAGAGACCGAGGGTGTCCTGGGGCTCGCCCTCGGGCGGCCACTCCTCGACGAGCACGACGAGGTTGTGCACCTGGGCCGCGAGCTCGTCCGGGATCGCGTCGAGCGCCTGGTCCACGAGTGCATCGAAGCGCTCCGGGCTTATCTCAATCCCCACAGGCGCTATTCTGCCGGGTGACAGATACGCCTACGCAACCGCTTCGGGCGTATTTTTCCGCAGGTTTGCACGAGCCTGGCGCTCCAGGTCCCGCTGGTGGAGCTCTCCGTTGCGCGGGCGGCCGCGGGTGCGCTTGCGGGCCACCACGATGCCCTCGTAGAAGACCTCACCACCCCACACGCCGTGCGGCTCCTGCCGCGCGATCGCGCCCTGCAGACAGGAGCGCTGCAGCGGACACGTCCGGCACAGCTCCTTGGCCCTGTCCGCGTCGGCGCTCGTCGCGGCGAACCAGAGATCTCCGTCCTCGATCGCACACGGCAGCTCGCTCCAGTGCACGCCGGTCGTCTCCCTCGCCGTCGCCACAGGCGAACCAGTCATCACAGTCCCATCCCCTCGCTGATCCCCGTCGTCAGGGATACCCACCAGAGAGGGTGCCCGGATGCCCTGTCAGTTTTCTGTCAATAGGCAGGTGCTTGGACCGGTCACGCAGAGTTGAGGTGTCATCTACATCAGGGGATTCCACAACATCGCGACCCTGCTGGTACAAACTGTCCACACTAGAGGGAGGAAGGGCTAGGGTTTGCGAACATGCGCTCAATGAGAAGGGCCTCGGCGTCCATCACCGTGGGCCACCGACCGGTGGAGGATTTCCACCGACGGATGGCGCATGACCCCCACAGCCGAGCGATCGCCTCGGAGTCTCGCGACTGGCTCCTGGTGAAGTCCCTGCTCCAGCCCGGTGAGGTCCAGTGGGTGCGGGTCGCGGTCAAGTTCCCCCACGAGGGAGGTGCCTCCGGGCACGCGTTCCTGACCGACCGCCGGGTGATGTTCGAGTTCCACGAGCGCGTCTTCTCGGTCAACCTGGCCGTGGTCACCTTCATCGGTGTCCCCCCGCCGCCGAGCCTCGGCGACTTCATCATCGAGGCTCTCGTTCCCGGGTCATCCTACTCCACGACGATGAAGATCCGGGACAAGGACGCCTTCCACGACTTCTTCCCGACCCTCGACTACGCCGCCCGAGCGGCCGGCGCGCAGCTGAACGTCGACGCCAGCTGGGGTGGTGAGTACGGCGCCGGGAACGTCGCCACGCCCGCCCCCAACAGCTACGGCGTCGCGCCGGCTCCGGGGTCCTACCCGAACCCGGGCTCCTACTACCCGAACACCGGGTCCTACTACCCCAACCAGGGTCCGTACGGCACCAACACCGGGTCCTACGGCCAGGCCCCGAACACGGGCACCCAGCGTGCCGTCGGTAGCGGTTACGGCGCGCCGCAGAGCGCTCAGCAGCGTGCCCGCGAGGAGGCCGCGCTCGTCGAGGCCAACCTCGCCCACGCACTGCCGGCCTTCCTGCACGAGGGCGAGTCGATCGTCGCCGGTGCCGACATGATCCAGAACATGACCGACGTCGAGATGAAGGTGATGGCCACCGAGTCGCGCCTGATCGTCGTCGAGGGCAACATCCTGTGGGCCTCCCCGCTGGAGCAGACCCATGTCATCTACGCCGGAGGCGAGCGCAGCCATCTGCGCCTGCTGGCCGAGCGGGTCACCGAGACCATGGCGCTGACCCCCGGACCCCCGACGGCCAACCCGTCCGACCGGCGCCGCCTCGTGCTCCGTACGTTGCGCGACGTCGCTGCCGGCGAGCAGCTGCACAACCACCTGACCACCAACGGCGGCCAGGTCTTCGACGCCTGGCCTGAATAGTCTGCGATTGCTCTCCAATCTGCGCCGCTGACGCGTCGCGAGTTCGGCGCGCCCCTCGTCTTCCTCCGCTGCGCTCGTCGCTGGCGCTCCTCGCTCCGCTACGTCCAGACGAGGGGCGCGCCGAACTGGGCTTCCGCCCGAACTCGAGCAGCGCCAGCACGCACGAGAGCCCCAGCCGTTCGGCTGGGGCTCTCGTATGTGTTCTGTGGGTCAGTCCTGCGGGTTGAAGAACAGACCGAGGGCGACGGCCCAGACCACGTGCCACAGGTAGACACCCAGGACGGTGCCCCAGCCGAGGTTGATCGAGAAGAAGCCCGGGTCGATGCCGATGACGTCCTCCGGGTGGAGGGCCGGGATCCACCAACCGCAGGAGGCGGTGGCGAGGAACATGCCCATACCGAGCGAGCGCGCGAGGTTGCTGCCGGTGGTGTGGGTCTTGCCGAGCCACGGGAAGATCACCAGGGCGTAGGCGAGCGCGAAGACCATGCCGTTGAAGTAGTGGAAGCCCATCCCGGCGAACCACTGGGAGACGGCGAAGCCGGCCTCGTTGGCGGTGGCGTTCGGGGTCAGGATGACCCCGTTGAAGAACGCGAAGTCCAGCGGGCCTTCCATGATGCCGAGGCCGTAGATCCAGTAGCCGAACATCGTGGCGAGCTGGGTGGCGCCGAAGCCGGCGACGAGGGCACCGATGAGACGATTGTTGTTGACGAACTGCGGCCAGTGCGTGCCGGTGGTCTGCGCCATCACGGCCGGCTGCTGGATCGCCGGCTCCTGGTACTGCGGCTGTGCCTGCGACTGCTGCGGACGCTGGTCCCAACCAAGGGCGGGGGGCTGCTGCTGCGCGGGCGCGGCCGGGGTGCGGTAGGCACCGTTCGTCTGCATCCGTGACGCAAGCTCGTCCGCACTCGCCGCATGGGGCGGCCGATGCGGGTAGTACGACGACATGGTGGTGTTGCCTCCTGAATACCGAACGTCTTAGTCGTTCCCCCCTGCCCTGCCGAGCTGGCGACGTCGACACAAGCGGCAGAATCCTCTCACGAGAGGACAGCAGCCCGCACGTTACCGCCTACTCGGCTTATATCCCACAGGGTCGAACGGCCCGAACCAGGGGTGAGATCGGGGGGATCTCCGGCCCGAGACTCCTGCCGAAGCAGGGTGACCACCCTCCCACGCCCGAGGGCGACCGCGCTCGCCCCGCCCCGGCGTGTCCCGCCGTCCCAGAACATCACCAGACCCACAGGCCACACCAACCGAAACAAGCATCTCCAGCCACACCCCACCGACAGGATCCCGCCCCATCCTCCCCCACCCCGAGGCACCCGCGAGCACCAAGAAGATCGTCCAGCCACGTACGACCAAGGGGGTGCGGGGGATCTCCCCCGCCGCGGCCGGAGGCCGCCATGTAATGACAAAGAGGACGTGGTCGCAATAAGCGACACACGTCCTCTCTGATTTGTCCGCGACCCTGACGAGACTTGAACTCGCGACCTCCGCCGTGACAGGGCGGCGCGCTAACCAACTGCGCTACAGGGCCTTGTTTGTTTCCGCTGTGTGCGGCAACGGGAAAAACATATCCCATGGGTGCGAGGGATACACAATCGGGGACGCGTCCTACTCCTCGAAGGGTTCCTCACCCTTCGGTTCCTCGTCGGTGAGCCCCTCCACGAGACGGTTCTTGACCATGTACGTCATGGCCCGATCAGCGGCTCGAGCCTTGCGTCGGAGGGCCTCGACGCCGGGGGCCTTCTCGTCGCTGTACGCCGAAAGCCGAGCAACCTCGCGCCCGGTCTGACGCTGGATCTCGGACATCGCGAGCCAGACCCCCAGGTCCTGCTCGAGTCCTTCACGGGAGCGCAGGATCGCGGCGGTGAGGAGCTGGATGACGGTGACCTCGACGTCCTCGGCGCTGGAGGAGCTGGACACGAGGGTCGCGGCGATGGTCCCGGCACCGGTGGTGGTGATCGCACCGGCGGTGACGAGGCCGCCGACCATCCCGCCGGGCCCGAACGCGGAGAGCGCGCCGATGATCGCCGCTCCCCCGGCGAGCCCGGCGGGGGCTGCCAGCGCGAGCCCGATCGGCCCGGCGACGAGCACCGCGGCGCCGATGCCGATGCCGACCCACAGCTTCCACTGGTCGACCGGGTAGACCGCCTTCGACGCGGACTGCATCGCGAGATGCAGGTTCTCGCCGAGCCCGCCGCCGAGGCCCATCCAGACGGTCAGGTCGTGGAATGCCTGGCGGCGTACGTCGTCGGGGACCTCGATCTCGTAGGGACGCACGGGGTTCGTGGTCGCCAGCGCCACCAGGGCGAGGACGGCCTCCTCCTTGGAGAGCTGGGTCAACGGCTTGGGCCGAGGCAGGTCGCCAGGACCTTCGGAAAGGTGCACCGTGGGCGAGACGCGCAGGTCGAGGAGCTGCTGCGGGATGCGTACGCCATCGGCCTGGTAGTTCTCGATGAGGCGCTCCAGGACCTCGTGCTGGACGACCCGCAGGGCGGCGCCGAAACGCTCCTGGGTGGCGCCCTTGAGGTGGTCGCGGAGGAACTGGGCATAGGCGAGCCAGAGCGCGAGGCGTACCTCGAGGGAGTTCAGGGCGACGTCGGGGGTGCCCTCGACGACCGCCATCTCCTTGGTGAGCGAACCGAACAGGCCGCGACCGATCGCCGTGGCGACCGGCTTGGAACGCAAGTAGGTGGTGGTGCGGTGGTCGAGGCCGAGCCCGACCTGGAGGTCGAGAGCCCACGGGAAGTGGCGCCAGATGCCGCGCAGGCCGGTCACTGCGTCGCCGTTGCTCCAGACATTGACCCACCAGCCGACATGGTCGACCGGCGCCTTCATCTCCAGACGGTCGGAGTCCTCGTGGAGGTTGGGGTGGGCGGCCGGGCTGCCGATGGTGACCAAGCCGGTGACGGTGAGCTTCGGCGGGAGCCGGCGCAGCAGGTCGATCGCGATGATCGAGCCGAGACTGTGCCCGACGATGACGATCTCGCCCTCCTCGGGGAGCACGTCGAGGACCATGCGGAGCGTACGTGCGCGGATCCCGGGTTTGGTCACATAGTTGTGAGCCTGGCGGAGCACCCGCAGGACGATCGGGGCCAGCGAGTCGGTCACCCCGACCGGCGATGCCGGAACGGGCTCGCCGAGGATCGTCTCGAGTTCGGCCGTCGCGCGCTCTACCCGGCGGCGTACAGCTCGCTGCTCCTCGGCGCTCAGCCTCGGCACCGTGACCGGCGGAATCTTCTGGGTCCGGTCGCCGCTGTCGGCGCGGAGCACGTCGGGGTACTTCGGTGCGATCACCTCGACCTTGTCGAGCCCCGGGTAGCCGAGGTCCTGCAGCGACCTGTCCAGCGCGCGGCGCCAGGCGTCGCGGGGGTCGCCGTTGCCGACGCCATGAAGGTAGAGGAGCGAGACCACTCCTGGATTCTCTCTCATGGCTGTGTCTGTCGCTGTTCGGCCAGCTGAGTGTTTCTCGGGGTGGTGGGGGCTGCGGGGCGCTGCCCGGGAGGTGGTCGCTCTGCGCCGAACGAACGTTCGTTCAGCGCAGAGCGACGAACGAACGTTCGTTCACCCGAGCCGAGTCACTCGCCGTCGAGCCCCTGCTCGATGGCATAGCGGGTGAGCTCGACGCGGTTGTGCATCTGGAGCTTGCGCAGGATGTTCTGGACGTGGTTCTGGACCGTGCGGTGGGAGAGGACGAGGCGGTCGGCGATCTGGCGGTAGCTCAGACCCTTGGCGACGAGCTTGAGGATCTCGGTCTCCCGGTCGGTGAGGGTGGGCTTGTCGCCGCGTACTTCGGTGGCGGCGCTGTGCTGGAACTCGCCCAGGACCAGGCCGGCGAGACCGGGGGTGAAGACGGGGTCGCCGGCGGCGACGCGGCGTACGGCCTCCAGGAGCTCGTCGCGGGAGGCCGACTTGACCAGGTAGCCGGTCGCGCCTGCCTTGACCGCGGCGAGGACGTCGTTCTGCTCGCCGGAGGCGGAGAGGATGAGGACCTTCGTCGACGGGCGCAGCGAGGTGATCTCGGTGGTGACCCGGACACCGTCAGGCTCGGGGATCTGCAGGTCGAGGACCACGACCTCCGGCCGGGTCGCCGCGAACCTGGTGATCGCCTCGCGACCGGTGCTGGCGGTGGCGACGACCTCGAAACCCGCGGTGGCGAGGTCGCGCTCGACCGCGTCGCGCCACATCGGGTGGTCGTCGACGACCATCACCCTCGTGGAACCGTCAGTTCCCATTCTGTCCCCGTCCTTCCTGTGATGAGCTCGGCCGTGCCGCCGAGATCATGGATGCGGCCCCGGATCGAGCCGGCGATGCCGAGCCTGCCGTCGCCCTCCGCCTCGGCGACGCGACCGGCCGGGATGCCCGGGCCCTCGTCGCGCACCGAGACCTCGACGTGGTCGGGGAACGCCTGCAGGAGCACCCAGGCTCGGGCGTCCTCACCGACATGACGACGTACGTTGTCCAGCGCCGCGCGGGTCGCGGCGACGATCTCCTCGGCCCGGTGCACGGGCAGCTCGACGGCCGTCGCCGGGCCGGACACGGTCACGGTGCCGGTCTCCAGCTCGTCCAGCGCTGCGGCCAGGTCGAGCATCCCACGGGCTGGTCCGGCAGCAGGGCGGCGCCCGGGCTGCTCGCCGCGGATCAGCGACCGCAGCTCCCGCTCCTGCTCCCCCGCCAGCCTGCCCAGCTCGGCGGCGTCACCACCGAGCTCGCCGCCGCGACGCTGGACGAGAGCGAGGACCTGGAGCACTCCGTCATGGACCGCCCGGGCGAGCCGTGCCCGCTCCTCCGCTCGCGCCGCAGCACGCTCGGCCTCGTCCCGTTCGAGCGCCATCCGCTGCATCGACTCACACAGGTAGCCCACCACGGGCCCCGCGATGACCAGCAGAAAGGCGTTGCCGTAGATCGACTGGTCGATCTCCTGACGCAGGCCGAGATCGACGGCCGCCAGCGCCACCCCGGCCAGCAGCCCACCGATCCAGCGATAGTGGATCGCGCACGCGAGCAGCGCGCCGCTCACCCAGAAACCGGGCACGCTCGCCTGGAAACCGGGCCCCTTCACCAGCGGCGTCACGAGCAGAAGCCCGAGCGCGATCGCCAGGTCGGCGCCGACGAGCAGTGCCGTGCGGCGCTCGGGTGCTGCATACGCCCAGACGGCGAAACCGGTCCAGGCCACCATCACGAGCGCGCTGGCCAGCGCCGCCGCGGGCGGGTCGAAGTTGGCCGCCCGGTAGATCGTCAGCCCGACCGCGTTCACGAGCACCACCACGCGCAGCACCGCGAGAGCCCGGAAGAGCCGGTTCTCGACCTCGATCGCCGCCGGCGACGTCCACGCACTCACAGTCGGAAGTGTGGCACCACCTCAGGCGGCGGATGTCATGGATATGAGTATCCGTGCGGATGCCGGACCGGTGTCATGGGGGCCAGAGTGGCTTCATGCCCATGAAGTCGGTGGATTGCGAACCAATCCCATATGAACTGTGTACCCCCTACCGGATTCGAACCGGCGCTACCGCCGTGAAAGGGCGGGGTCCTGGGCCGCTAGACGAAGGGGGCCTGCCGGCACATCCTAGAGGGCTGCGTCCGGGCCCGCCAAAGCGAGGGCGTACGTGCGTGTGCGGGTCCCGATTCGGAACGTCGCGGTCGCTTCCGGTAATGTTTCACCTCGCTTGGGCAGGTAGCTCAGTTGGTACGAGCGATCGCCTGAAAAGTGATAGGTCGGCGGTTCGACCCCGCCCCTGCCCACAAGCACCCACCGGCTTCGATCGCCCACCAGCGGTCGGAGCCGGTCGGCATTTCAGGACTCGGAACGGACCCTCTGCGTTTCCCGCACATGCATCGGCGGAACTGCGCAAGGATGGTGGGCTGTGAAGTACGCCGATCCTGGTCGCTGCCCCGACTGCCGGGAGGCCTTCGAGCCCGGCACCAGCCCCTGCCCGCACTGCGGGCTGCCGCTCGAGAACGCGGTCGCCCAAGAGCTCTACGGGACGCTGCTGCGAGCCGACGTACTGATGACCCGGTTGCGCTCGATCCGGGACGAAGCGAGCCGGGCGGCGCGGCCGACCCCGCCGCCCGCTCCCGCACCGGTCGCCGCACCCGCTGCGCCGCCGCAGATCCAGCCTGAACCGGTCGTCGCACCGCTCAAGGCGCCATCCCCTCCGGCCGCGCCGGCAGCACCGGCGCCGGCCGTCGCCGGACCGGCGGCGTTCCCCGGCGCCCCGGTCGCGCCCCGGCGCGCGCCGATCACGGTGCCGCTGATCCTGGTCGGCGTCGGCGTGCTCTTCCTGCTGGTCGCCGGCGTCATCTTCCTCGCGGTCGCCTGGGCGGCGATGGGTGTCGGCGGCCGCACGACGATGCTGCTGGTCTTCACCGCGCTCTTCACCATCGGCGGCGCGCTGCTGATGCATCTCGAGCTACGCGCGGGCACCGAGGGCGTCTGGACCTTGGCACTCGGACTGCTGGCCTTGGACATAGCCGGGATGAAGTACGCCGGTTGGCTCGGTGGATCCGACTGGGACGGTGGCTTCCTGGTGATCGTCGGCGTCGCCGTCTTCCTGGCCGGCACCGCGATGTCGCTGGTCGGCGCCCGCAGCGAGAAGCTCACCGAGGTGATCGGGCCGCAGGTGGCGGCCGCCGCCGGTGTGCTCACCGCGCTGATCGGTCTCGAGATCATCTCCGACCTCATCTGGTTCCCGCTGATCGCCGCGGTCATCGCTCTCGTCGTGGTGATCGTGGCGAGCAAGACCGATCTGCGAGCACTGACCCTCGGGGCGATGGTCGTGATGGCGGGCTTCTGGCTGTTGCTGCTCGTCCGCGGTCTGCGCGACCCCGCGCTGACCGGTTCCGAGCTGGTGCGTGACGGCACCCTGCCGCTGCTGCTCGGCGCCGCCGCGGTGCTGGCGGTCGTGGCCTACCTGTTCCCGTTGCCCAAGGACGCCAAGGTCGCGATGCTCGGGGGCTCTCTGCTGATCGCCGCCTACACGTTCACCCAGCCCGCTCTCGACGACGGCGCGGTCACCCTGACGGTCGTCGCCGTGGTGGTCACCCTGCTCGCGGCCGGCGCGCTCATGACGCTTCCCCGGCCCTGGCGCTGGGCTGCCGCCGCGCTGACGCCGTACGCGATCGGCCTGGGCATCACGGTCCTCGTCCTGGCAGCCTCGGCCGCCGTCCGGCTCGCGGCCGTACCCTGGACCGAGTCCGCGTTCTCGCCGGTCACCGGTCCGGAGCCGCTGATGCCGGGCTGGCTGACGCTGCCGGCACAGCTTGCGATCCTCGCCCTCGGCACCGCCTGGTTCTACCGGCTCAACCCGCCCGCGTTCCGCACCTACCGACCCACGATCCGCTGGATCGTCTTCGCCGGCGGTGTCTCCGGCTTCGCGATCACGGCCGCCTGCTACGGCGCGCCGCTCCTGCTCCCCGCGCTGCTGCTGCTCGGTGTCGCCGTCGCGCTGGCGTGGTGGGCCGAGCAGTGGCCGCGACTGCTCGCCGCCGGCATCTTCGGGGTGGTCGCGCTCGCGGCGGCGCTGCCCAGCGACCTGCTCACCGTGGTCGTCGCGCTTGCCCTGGCGGGGGTGGCGGCCTACGCGGGTCAGGGCCTGGCCGGCGCCGAGCGCGAGGTCACCGCCAGCTACTCGGTGGTGACGCTCACCCTCGGCCTGTGGTCGCTCGCTCCGCTCATCGACGTGGAGCGGCAGTGGGCGGCGTGCGTGATCGTCACCGTCCTCGGGCTGATCACGCTCTTCCGCTTCCGGGCGTCGGGCTGGTGGGCCGCCGCGGCGTGCGCCGCCATCTCGATCGGGATCGGCGCGGTCGACGTCAACTGGGCGGCGGTCATGCTGATCATCGCCACCGTCCTCGCTGCGGCGATCGGCCTGCACCACCGGCAGCCTCCCGCGCTCGCGGTGGCCGGGACCGTCGGGATCGGCGCGGCCACGGCGGCGGTCCTCTCGAGCGACGTCCTGGCGCTGGTCGTGACCATCATCCTCACCGCCCTCGCGGTCATCGTCGACCGTGTCCAGTCCGGCGCGACCAAGGAGGTCGCGACCTCCTACTGGATCCTCGCCCTGACCGCCGCCGTCTGGCAGGCAGCCCGGCTGGCCGACATCGAGCGGCCCTACACCGCGGTGGCCGTCGTCATCGCGATGGGCGTCATCGTGCTCGTACGCCGCAGCCCCGCCACTGAGGCCGCGGCCGCCACCGGCGCTGCCGTCTCGATCGGCCTGGGTGCCATCAGCGTGGACGGGGTGGACACCGACTGGCTGGCGATCCTGCTGCTGATCGCCGGGGTCATGTGCATCGCGTCGACCCTGCGCCACGATCCGCAGCAGTCCGGAGCGCGACTCACGATCGCCGGCCTGCTCGGCCTCGGGTCGCTCGCCTCGGCGTTCTCCAACGAGCTGCTGGCCCTCGTGGTGGCCGGGATGCTCACCGCTGCAGCGGTCGCCGTCGACCGGCTCACCCGGGAGCAGCAGACCAAGGCCGTCACCGCGCCCTACTGGATCATCACGCTGACGGCGTTCTGCTGGATGTTCGCCAACCTCAACGACATCGCCAAGCCGCATGCTGCGGCCGGGATCATCGTCATCCTGGCCGTCGTCACCATCGTCCGGCTGCTGCCCTCGGCCGAGATCACCGCCGCCGTCGCCGCGGTCGTCACCATCGCCGTCGGCACCATCAGCTTCGGTCCCTCGATCGTCCTGACCCCGGACGGACCGGCTGCGGTCGGGTCGAGCGGAGTCGATCTCCCCTGGCTGAGCACCCTGCTGATCCTGGCCGGCGCCGCCGTCTCCGCCCACGCGATCGCCCACCACGAGCGCCGCTGGCTCGGCTGGGTCGGTGCCTCGCTGGCCACCGTCGCCCTGTGGATTCGGCTGGCCGAC
Organism: Nocardioides sp. CCNWLW239; assembly: GCF_037137035.1. Classification (NCBI taxonomy): domain Bacteria; kingdom Bacillati; phylum Actinomycetota; class Actinomycetes; order Propionibacteriales; family Nocardioidaceae; genus Nocardioides; species Nocardioides sp. CCNWLW239. The sequence goes on from NZ_JBBBNW010000001.1 coordinate 643,098, forward strand.
ACCTCGGTCTCGACCTGGGAGTACTACACCCTGCCGCCCGCGATCGCACTGGTCGTCTTCGGCGTGGTCAAGCTCCGGCTCAACAGCGACGTCGCCTCCCTGCCGGTGCTCGGGCCGGGCGTCTTCCTCGCCCTCGTCCCCTCCGTCCCGGCCGCGCTTCAGGACCCGATCTCGATGCGGACCGTCGTCCTCGGCATCGCCTGTCTGGCCTTCATCATCGGCGGTGCCTGGCTGCGCTGGGCCGCACCCCTGGTCGGGGGCGCCCTGGTCGCCTCGGTCCTGGCCCTGGCGCAGATGCCGTCGGCGGCGATGCTGCAGCAGTGGTGGGCGCTGGGCGCAGCCGGTCTCCTGCTGCTCTTCCTCGGCATCACCTGGGAGGCACGTCTCCACGACCTACGCCGGGCGACCGCCTATGTCCGGGGGCTGCGCTAGGCCGGCGCCTCCGGATGGGAGGCCCCGCCCTTGGGCGGGGCCGACGCGCCCGGAAGACTGGAGCCGATGTTTCCCGAGTTCGAGATCGTACGTCGCCAGCGCCCCGTCACGATCGCAGTCGAGTCCACCAGCCCCGCCCGACCAGCAGCCAACGCCGCGATCGAGGTGGCCTGTACCGGGCCGGTCTCGCTGAGCCTCGCGTCGGGCGAGGACGTGCTCACCGGGACGTACGACGGACAGCGGGTGTGGCTCACCGTGACGACCGGGTCACGGCACACCTCGCACGCCAGTCGGCGCCACGGCAGGGTCGGCCGCGGGGTCGACCGGTTCGCGCTGACGCTGACCGGGACGATGCTGACCGCGCTGACCTGCGCGGAGACGACTGGAGCGAGGTCGAGCGGCGAGCTTGCTCGTCCGCCCGCGCCGAGCGAGGGAGTAAGCGAGCGCAGCGAGCACGGCGCGTGGGTGGCCCGAGCCCGGGTCGACCTCACCGAGGTCGGGATCGAGCCACGTGCGGAGGCATGGCTCGCCGATCTGACCGCCGACCACGACGGCACGGACGAGGACGTGCGCTTCGGCTCCTTCGGACAGCTCGGCCTGCGCGACATCCGCGCGGTGACGTACGCCGATGGCTCGCCGTTCCAGGACGAGGACGGCGGCCTCCTGCTCACCGCGACCAGCGCGGGGCCGGGGTTCTTCCCGACCGCGCACACCTCGGTGTGGGCGTTGGACCCGGTGACGTACGACCTCGTCCATCGAGGTGCGCTCTACTTCCGCAGGGACGGGCTGGTCTACGGCGACCACGCGACACATCTCGTGCGCGACGGCGACGAATGGCTGGTCGCGACGAGCACGTGGGCCGGCTTCAAGGCCCCGGACGCGAAGAACCCGGACGAGCCGTGGACTCCGGTCGGCGTGACGATCGCCCGCTCGCGCGCGGACCTGACCCGGGGTGAGCATGTCCTGGACGCGACTCCCCTGGTGCTGCCGACGGACGGGCTGTCGTCGGTCGGGGTCTGGGACCCGCACCTCCTGCGCCAAGACGGCCAGTGGCTCGTCGGCTACGTCAGCGCGAGGAAGTACTTCGACTTCCATCCCGTCATCGCTGCCGGCCCTGGTCTGGACGCACTCGAGCTCAGGGCAGCCCGCACCGACCGGACAGCCACCGAGGGCACCACGATCGTCCCGCTGGGCGGCACGATCGTGGTCGGTGCCAGCGACGGACGCGACAACCCGCGTCGCGTCCGCGCCCGCTACCCGATCTTCGACCTGGACCTCAACGAGGTCGCAGAGCTCCGGTCGGAGTACGTCTCGAACCTTCCGTGGCCCACGCTGATCCCAGTCGGGACCGAGTGGTTGCACATCGCCTTCGACGGCACGCCTCACGGCGGCCGGCTACCCGGCTACGGCACTCACGGGGAGGTTGTCCTGAGCCGATCGACCCGGGGGCGATCGGAGTGAGGGTGTGTCGACCAAGACGTTGCTGTCATTGGCCGACAATCCCTAGTCGCGCGAGGATCCCGCGTCGTAGTCCGACCAGTCGTCATAGTCGTCCGGCGTCGGATCGGACCTCTGACTGGTGTCTTCATCACCGTGAAGTTCGCGCGCAAGGGCCCCGAAGTCCGTCTCATAGGTCCGGTACTTCAGGTCGCGTGCGACCTTCGTCTGCTTGGCTTTCGCTCGGCCGCGCCCCATAGGGTCCAGCCCCCTCGTCGCACTTGGCCGGGATTGTCCCGGGCTGTTCACAGGTTTCTCGTAAGGACAACGCTACCGGTTCATGCCAAGAATCCGCACGCCGGGGTGTCGAAAATCCGTTCGCTAGGAGCGAATGTTACTGAGGTCACACGTTTCCGCGCCTGATGACCAGCTGGAGGACCATCCCGACGACCAGCCCGCGACCAGCCTGATGAGTCGTCATCCGCCGTTCACCTCACCGACAGATTGAGGGGCCAGCCGGTTGTCTCGCCGCGCATAGCCTCCCTTCCGATTCTTGGGAGACCTGACAACAACGCGTTTGAACGGAAAAGCAGTGACCGAACTGAGCGACATCCAGACCGACACCGCCTGTCCCTCGTGCAGCGACCCGGCTGCCCCTGCCGTCACGGACGGCCGCCGCACCATGCTGTCCCTGCTGCCCATGGCGGGCCACACCCGCGGCAAGCGCAGCGCCGTGACCTGCGCCCTCAAGTGCGACAGCGCGTGCGCCAAGCCCGCCCCCAACACCTCCGACAACGGCTACTTCCGCGACATCGCCGGGAAGGCGCTCAGTCGCCGCCACGCCCTGGGCCTCGCCGGTGCCGGGGCGGTCGCGCTCGCGGTCGGCGGCAGCGGTCTGGCGGCCGCCGCCAGCCCCCACGAGGCCGGTCTCGCGGCGGGGCGCGGCCACGGCGGACGTACGAACCTGCCGTTCAAGCCGATCACCCCGGTCGCGGCCACCGAGGACACCTTCGTGGTGCCGCAGGGCTACACCTGGGAGCCGGTGATCCGCTGGGGTGACCCGATCCTGCCCGGCGGCGTCCCGTTCGACGTCAACAACCAGACCGCCGCGAAGCAGGCGCTCGCCTGGGGCTACAACAACGACTACACCGACGTCATCGTGACCAACAAGGCCGGAACCAAGGCCCTGCTGTGCTGCAACAACGAGTACGTCAACCCCGACATCATGTTCCCGCCGGACCTCGACGCCACCGAGCAGCTCAAGATCGCGATGGCCGCCCACGGCTTCGGGATCGTCGAGCTCGAGCGCTCGGCGCCGGGTGAGAAGTGGACGTACGTCCCGTCGGCACCGAAGAACCGCCGCATCACCGCCTCCACCCCGTTCGAGTTCACGGGTCCCGCGGCCGGCAGCGACCTGCTCAAGACCGCCGCCGACCCGACCGGCACCGTGGCCCTGGGCACGATCGGCAACTGCGCCGGCGGCACCACTCCCTGGGGCACGATCCTGTCGGGCGAGGAGAACTTCAACGGCTACTTCCGTGCCAACGGCACCTCGGCGGAGGAGAAGCGCTATGGCCTGACCAGCGCGGCCTCGACGTACGGCTGGGAGGCCATCGAGCCGCGCTTCGACGCCCGCTCGGCCGACTACGCCAACGAGCCGAACCGGTTCGGCTACATCGTCGAGATCGACCCGACCGACCCGACCTCGACCCCGCGCAAGCACACCATGCTCGGCCGCCTCAAGCACGAGGGCGCGAACGTCGTCATCGCCAAGAACGGCAAGGTCGTGGCCTACACCGGCGACGACGAGCGGTTCGACTACCTCTACAAGTTCGTCTCCAAGAAGAAGTACAACCCGCACAACCGGGCGAAGAACCTCGACCTGCTGACCGAGGGCAACCTCTACGTCGCCCGCTTCCACGGTGACTCCCCCGCCGCCGAGATCGACGGCACGGGCACGCTGCCCCGCGACGGCAGGTTCGACGGCTACGGCCAGTGGGTCCCGCTCGTGGTCGACGGCCGCAGCAAGGTCGCCGGGATGAGCGTCGAGGAGGTGCTGGTCTACACGCGCCTGGCCGCCGACAAGGCCGGCGCCACCAAGATGGACCGCTGCGAGGACGTCCAGCCGTCGCCGAAGACCGGCAAGGTGTACGTCGCCTGCACCAACAACTCCCAGCGCGGCACCACCGGCAAGGCCGGCGTGGACGAGGCCAACCCGCGCACCTCCAACCGGGACGGGCACATCGTCGAGATCACCGAGGACGACGGCGACCACACCTCGCGCGTCTTCCGCTGGAACCTGGTGATCGTCGCCGGCGACCCGTCGGTGAACGAGTCCACCTACTTCGCGGGCTACCCGAAGGACAAGGTCTCGCCGGTCTCGTGCCCGGACAACCTGGCCTTCGACTCCGAGGGCAACCTGTGGATCTCCACCGACGGCCAGCCGAGCTCGATCCAGAAGCTCGACGGCCTCTTCAAGGTCCCGCTCGAGGGTCGCGAGCGCGGTCACGTCCAGCAGTTCCTCGCGGTGCCGCGCGACGGTGAGACCTGTGGTCCGGTCATCCACGACCGCGACGGCTCGGTCTTCGTCGCCGTCCAGCACCCGGGCGAGGAGGGCACCTGGGAGGCGCAGAACTCCTTCTTCCCCGACTACGTCGAGGGCACTGCCGGCACGGGCGAGTTCAAGGGCCCGCGCCCGTCTGTGGTGCAGGTCTTCAAGGCCTGAGCGAAACAACGAGGGCGCCGGAGCTTCCGCTCCGGCGCCCTTCGGCGTTCGTGTCCTGGCGAAGGCTCAGACGTTCCAGCCCGCGTACGCCCCGGTGAGCTCGACCGTGCCGCCAGGGGTCGCGGTGACCTCGCCGGCGGCCCAGGCGCGGATGTCGTAGCCAGCGAGGATGCGTACGGCCTCGTCGACGTCCTCGGGGTCGATGAGAGCGACCATGCCGACCCCGCAGTTGAGGGTCATCTCCAGGTCCTGCAGGGCCACCGAGCCGGTGCGGCGGACGAGGTCGAAGATCGGCGCCGGGGTCCAGGTGGTGCGGTCGATGCGCGCGGAGAGCTCCGCGGGCATGACCCGCTCCAGGTTGGCGGCGAGGCCGCCGCCGGTGACGTGGGACATGGCGTGCGTGCGGGTCCCGCGGGCCAGCTCGAGGCAGGCCTTGGCGTAGACACGGGTCGGGGTCAGCAGGGCCTCGCCGAGGGTGCTGCCGAGCTCGTCGACCTGCTGGTCGAGCGTGTAGGCACCTGAGTTGAGCAGCACGTGACGGACCAGGGAGTAGCCGTTGGAGTGCAGGCCGGAGGCCTCCATGGCGAGGACGACGTCGCCCGCCTTCACCCGGTCGGCACCGAGGAGACCGTCGGCCTCGACGACACCGGTGGCCGCACCGGCCACGTCGTACTCGTCTGCCGCCAGCAGACCCGGGTGCTCGGCCGTCTCGCCGCCGACCAGCGCGCAACCGGCCTCGACGCAGGCCTCCGCGATGCCCTTGACGATCGCCGCGACCCGCTCCGGGACGACCTTGCCGGTCGCGATGTAGTCGGTCATGAACAACGGCTCGGCGCCGCAGACGACCAGGTCGTCGACGACCATGCCGACCAGGTCGAAGCCGATCGTGTCGTGCTTGTCGAGCGCCTGCGCGATCGCGACCTTGGTGCCGACGCCGTCGGTGGAGGTGGCCAGCAGCGGCCGCTCGTAGGCCTTCAGAGCCGTGGCGTCGAAGAGTCCGGCGAAGCCGCCGACCCCGCCGAGCACCTCGGGGCGCCGGGACTTCTCGATCCAGACCTTCATCAGATCCACGGCGCGGTCGCCGGCGTGGATGTCGACACCTGCAGCGGCGTACGCGTTGGTCGGGGTCTGGCTCACGGGTTGATCTCCGATCACGGGTTGTTCAGGACCGGAAGGGCTTTGCCCTCGGTCGGGGACTGCAGCGAGACCTCGAGGAGGTGCTTGCCGAGCATGCTCTGGTCGGGCAGCTCCACGGGGTATTCACCGGTGAAGCAGGCGGTGCACAGCGTCGAGGGGTCCTGGTCGGTCGCCGAGATCATCCCGTCGAGCGAGATGTAGCCCAGCGAGTCGGCGCCGACGGAGGCGGCGATCTCCTCGACGGAGAGACCGTTGGCGATCAGCTCGGCACGGGTGGCGAAGTCGATGCCGTAGAAGCACGGCCACTTGACCGGCGGCGACGAGATCCGTACGTGGACCTCCAGGGCGCCCGCCTCGCGGAGCATCCGCACCTGGGCGCGCTGGGTGTTGCCACGCACGATCGAGTCGTCGACCACGACGACCTTCTTGCCGCGGACCATGTGCTCGAGCACGTTGAGCTTCAGCCTGATACCGAGCTGGCGCAGGGTCTGCGAGGGCTGGATGAACGTGCGCCCGACGTAGCCGTTCTTCACGAAGGCCTGCCCGAACGGCAGACCGCTCTCCAGGGCGTAGCCGGTGGCCGCCGGGATCCCGGACTCGGGCACCGGGATGACCAGGTCGGCGTCGACCGGGAACTCGCGAGCCAGCTCTCGACCCATCTCGACGCGGGACTCGTGGACGTTGCGCCCGGCGATGTTGGCGTCGGGGCGGGCCAGGTAGACGTATTCGAAGACGCAGCCCTTGCGGTCGGCCTCGGCGAACCGCACCGAGCGCAACCCCGACTCGTCGATGATGATCATCTCGCCCGGCTCGACCTCGCGGACCACGCTCGCGCCGACGGTGGCCAGCGCGGCGTCCTCGGAGGCGATCACCCAGCCGCGGTCGAGGCGGCCGAGGACCAGCGGTCGGATCCCCTGCGGGTCACGTGCGGCGAACAGGGTGTCCTCGTTCATCCACACCAGCGAGAAGGCGCCGCGTACGTTCGGGAGGACCTCGAGCGCACGGGCCTCGAGCGAGGAGTCCGGGTGGTAGGCGAGCAGCTCGGTCAGCAGCGAGGTGTCGTTGGTCGACACCGGCGTGTGCTTGCCCTCGGCGTGCTCCGGCAGCGCCGCGACCTGCTCGCGCAGCTCGTGGCTGTTGATCAGGTTGCCGTTGTGGCCGAGCGCGACGGAACCGTCCGGCGTCGGCTTGAAGATCGGCTGGGCGTTCTCCCACACCGAGGCACCGGTGGTGGAGTAGCGGGCGTGGCCGATGGCCACGTGCCCCTTGAGCGACTCGAGGGTCGGCTCGTCGAAGACCTGGCTGACCAGGCCCATGTCCTTGTAGACCAGGATCTGGCGCCCGTTGCTGACCGCGATGCCTGCCGACTCCTGGCCACGGTGCTGCAGCGCGTACAGGCCGAAGTACGTCAGCTTCGCGACGTCCTCGCCCGGCGCCCACACACCGAAGACCCCGCAGTGGTCCTGGGGACCCTGGTCGTGGGGGTCGAGAGCGGCGGTGAGCCGGCCGTCGCCACCCTTGCGTCGGGACACGTGCCTACCTGAGCTGGTGAGGTTGACCACGGCATCGAGTGTAAGGGCCGACTCCGACGATCACCGAACCCTTGACAGTCCTGTCAGGCTGGTCGAAGCAGAGCCCGAGACGATATGACTGGTCACATGAACGTCTCGGAATCATGATTGTAAAGAACGATCCACGTCTGCCCTACCGCCCGGGACCGACATCCCGGATAATCGATCCGATGACTTCTCCAGCGCCCAAGCCCGCCGGCGGTCACCGACTCACGGTGCCACCGGGATTCGCGCCCCCACCGTTGGGCGGGAACCGCGCCAGAAGCGACCTCACCACGACGATGACGACGATCACGACCGATCTGGCCGAGATCGGCGGCCTGCTCACCCCCGGTGAGGACCTCTCCGACCTCCAGCTGATCGCCGACAGCCTGACCGCGCTGGCGGGCTTCGAGATGGCCACGATCAGCGTTGCGCGTGCCGACGGACATCTCCACATGGTGGTGGTCTCGGGCCAGGAGTCCGCCCGCGCCGACCTGCTCGGCATCGTCACCCCGATCGAGCAGCTCGAGGCCGAGCTCGCCCGGGCCGACGACTGGGGCATCTTCAAGTTCGTGCCCGCTGAGCGGTTGGACCCGTCCGCCGACGTCTACGGCTGGATCCCGACGATGAAGCCGATCGACGCGGCCGGCGCCTGGAACCCGCTCGACCTGCTGGTCGCGCCGCTGCGCGACGACGCCGGCAGGCTCCGCGGCACCTTGATCGTCGACATCCCGACCGACGGGCTGCGCCCCAACCCGGAGAAACGCGCCGTGCTCAGCCGCCACGCGGTGCAGGCGCAGCGCGCGATCCTGCTCGCCCTGGAGCGTGAGGAGCTCTCCGAGCAGGTACGCCTCGCCGAGGCCGCCCGCGACGTCATCCGCCGTGCCGGACGCGAGCTGGATCCCGACGAGATCCTCAACTCGCTGAGCACGGGGCTGGTCGACGTGCTCGACCTGACCGACTTCTGGTTGCACATGTCCAAGCCGGGCGGCCGCGGCATCCGCACCAAGGTCTACCGCGAGGACTTCAAGCTCCCGATCGGCGACCTGACCAGTCCCTACATGGTCGAATACGGGCAATATCTGTGGGACCAGCGCAGCATCACCGTGCAGACCCCCGACGGGGCCGAGCGGCTGCCCCACCCCGACCCGGAGGCGCAGCGGCTGATCACCGAGTGGATCCGCCACTACAAGGTCGGCTCCATCGTCGGCGTCCCGATCGGCTCCGGCCAGACGTGGTACGGCGCGATGCTTCTCGGCCGAGGTCCGGACAAGCCCCACTGGAGCGAGCTCGAGCTGATCACCGCCGCCGACCTCGGCCGCGACTTCGGCCGGGTGGTGCACAACTCCCGGGCCTACCTGCGCCAGAAGGCAGCGGTCGACTCGCTGCGCGAGCTCGAGGCCCACAAGAGCCGGCTGATCGCGACGGTCGCCCACGAGCTGAAGAACCCGCTCTCCGCGTTCCGGTGGAACATCGAGTCGCTGCCCTACGCGGAGTCCGAGGAGGAGTACGCCGAGGTGCTGACCGCGCTCACCCGCAACCGGGACCGCACCGAGAAGATCGTGGCCGACCTGGCGATGCTGTCGAAGGTCTCCGATCCCGACCACCTGCCGGCAACGGTGCCGATCCAGGTCGTCGGCGTGCTCGAGGAGGTCTACAGCCAGCTCAGCGCCGAGATGCCCACCAGCGACGCCCACGAGCTCGTCTTCGAGATGCCGTCCGAGGACGTCTACGTGACCCTGGCGCCGGGCGATCTGGACCGGGTGGTGATCAACCTGGTCACCAACGCGATCAAATACAGCCCCGAGGGCGGTCAGGTCATCGTGAGCACGCGCACCAGCCCGGGCTGGTTCGAGCTGCGGGTCACCGACCACGGCCTCGGGATCTCGCCGGAGGACCAGGACCGGCTCTTCACCGAGTTCTTCCGTTCGACCAACCCCACGGCGCTCAAGCAGCCGGGCACCGGGCTCGGTCTGACCATCGTGTCGCGGATCGTCAGCCGACGCGGCGGACTGATATCGGTCGACTCCACCCCTGGCGCAGGAAGCACATTCCGTGTGACGCTGCCCATTGTTTAACCTTACGCCCCGCTGACGGGGCTGCATTTTTCATCTCGGCGGAGAACTCATGACCAGTACGCCCTCAGAGGGTCCGGACGTGCCAGACGGCGCCTCCGAGGCGTACCCGACCCCGGATCCCGGTCTCCAGCTGATCGCCGAGGGGGTCACCGAGCTGGTCGGATTCGGCGCTGCCGTGATCAACATCCGCCGGGGCGACGAGTTCGAGATCGTCGCCGCCTACGGCGACGAGACCGGCCACACCGTCGACGGTGAGATGACCGTCGCCCAGATGCTCGGCACCCGGTTCCCGGTCTCGGTCGTCACCGACCTGCTGGACATGTCCGTCGACTGGGGCGATATCAAGTTCGTCCCGCACGAGAAGAACACCATCGGGGCCGCGGAGGGTTACTGGGTCCCCGACACCGACGAAGACATCATGAAGGACCCGCAGGACTGGCATCAGCTCGACGAGCTGCTGGCGCCGTTCTACGACGAGCACGGCGAGCTCGTCGGCGTACTCTCGATCGACCGCCCGACCAACGGCCGCCGCCCCGGCCGGCGGCAGCAGCGGATCCTCAACCGGTTCGCTCGCCAGGCCAGGCGAGCGGTGCTGCTGACCCTGCAGCGCGAATATCTCGAGGAGCGGGCCAACAACCTGCTCGAGGCACAGAACTTCCTGCGCGAGGCCAACTCCCAGCTCGGTCTCACCGGCGTTCTCGAGGCGACCCACGAGGCGATGAGCCGAGGTCTCGACGCCGACGGTCTCTACGTGCAGGCGGACGACGGCGAGGGCGGGTCGGTGGCGTACGTCTCTCCCGGCCTCGGCTGGAAGGTCACCGAGGCCAACATCGCGATCGGGCAGGCCTACCAGAGCAGTCGGCGGTGGAACGAGGGGCAGCACGCGATCGTCAACCGCGAGGTGCTCGACCAGATGCTGCTGAACGGCGACACCACCTTGAGGAGGAAGCTCGCGAAGATCGGCATCGAGTTCCTCGACGCCGTCAACGCCGACTCGCTCCTGGTCGTGCCGATCGGCGTCGAGACGACGGCGCTGGGCCACCTCGTGCTGGTGCGTGGCGCCGGCCGGCCACGCTGGACCGATGCCGAGGGTCGTCTCGCCATGGAGTTCGGCCGCGACTTCGGGCGCATCGTGCTCACCTCCAACGCCTACACCCAGGAGCGCGACCTCGCCCAGCGGCTCGCGACCGCGGACAAGGTCCACAGCCGGCTGATCGAGTCCGTCGCGCAGGAGCTGCACAACCCGCTGACCGCGCTCACCACCGGCATCGACGCGATACGTCACGAGGATCGCGGGTCACCGACCTGGTTCCAGCAGGTCGGCAATCTGATCAGCCGCTCCGACCAGCTGGTCGCGATGGTCGACGACCTGCTCCTGTTCTCCCGCTTCTCCGACCCGTCGTCGCGGCCCACCCTGACCTACGTCGATCTGGTGCCGCTGCTGCGCGAGATCCACGAGCAGAGGACCTACGAGTCCGACAAGCGCGGCATCGAGGTGAGCCTCGACGTCCCCGATCACAGCGTCCAGGTGCTCGGTGACCGCAGCGAGATCAAGGCGGCCGTCCTCCGGCTCGTCGACAACGCGCTCGTCTACACCCACCGTGGCGGCCACGTACGCCTCTACATCGTGGAGAGCGCGAGCGAGGCGGCGATCTCGGTGACCGACAACGGGGTCGGCATCCCGGCCGCCGAGCAGTCCCAGGTCCTCACCGAGTTCTACCGCGGCAGCAGCCAGGCGATCGGCGGCCGGAAGGGTGTCGGGCTCGGGCTCAGCATCGTCGACCGGGTGGCCCACCGCCACGACGGCCGGGTCACGCTGCGCTCGGAGACCGGCACCGGCACCCGCGTCTCGTTGGTGCTGCCGCTGGCCAACGACCTCATCTCGGTTGATTAACGGTACGTCACAATCTGGTCGAGACCGCGGCCTATGTCTGCACAGGTTCGGTGATTCATGCAACACTCCGTGGTGCCCCGGTCCTCAGGACTGCCACGCCGTAGCAACACCCGGCATGAACGACCTACCCGAGAGCAAGAAATGCCCCCACCACAGTCAGTCGGCGCCCTCGACGTGCACACGAGCACGCCGGGCAGGCAGTCGTCACCTGTGGCACCGTTGGCCGTCGATCCTGCTCTCCAGATGATCGCCGAGGGCATCTGCGAGCTGCTCGGCTTCGGCATCGCCGCGATCAACGTCACCCGCGGTGACGAGCTCGAGGTGGTCGCCGTCCACGGGTTCACCAGCGGCCTGAACGCCCACGGGCAGCGGGAGACGGCCGAGGAGATCCTCGGCACCCGGTGGGCTCTCCACGACCTGCGCGACAACCTGTCCCGCGGCGAGAACTGGGGCTCGTGGCGGTTCATCCCCCACGAGCGGGCGCACCTTCACGAGGGCAGCTGGGTCTCCACCAGCAACATGATCGACGCGGCCGACGCGTGGCATCCCCACGACATGCTGATCGCACCGATCTTCGGCGACGACGGCACCATCCAGGGCTGTCTCTCGGTGGACATGCCGATCAGCGGCCGCCGACCCGACTTCACCCAGCGCCGCGTGCTCAACCGGTTCGCGAAACGTGCACAGCGGGTGGTGCTCGGCTACCTCGAGCGCGAGCGGCTCTACGAGCGCGCCGCGAACCTCGAGACCGCGAAGGAGTTCCTGCGCGATGCCAGCTCCAAGCTCAGCCTCTCCGACGTGCTCGACGCCAGTCATGACGCACTGATCCGCGGTCTCGGAGCCGATGGGATCTGGATGGCGACCAAGGGCCCCGGCAGGCGGATGGTCGTGCACGCCACCCCGGGTCTCAGCTGGGATCCCGACCCGGCCCTGGCTGCGCTCACGGCCAAGAACACGTCCCACTACTGGGCCGAGGGCACCTACTCCATCCTGTCCCGCGACCGGATCTCCAGCTCCCCCGACTGGAACACCCAGGCCGTCGTCGTCGACGAGTTCTTCACGACCCTGGGAGCGGAGAGCGCCCTGGTGGTGCCGGTCGGTGCCGACCACGAGTGGCTGGGCCACATCGTGCTGCTCCGGTCGCCCGGGCGGCCCGCCTGGACCGATGCCGAGGGCCGGCTGGCGATGGAGCTGGGCCGCGACTTCGGCCGCATCGTGCTCACCGCCGACGCCTACACGCAGGAGCGCGACCTCGCCCGGCAGCTCGCCGAGGCCGATCGCGAACGCAACCGGCTGATCGAGGCCGTCGCCCGGGAGCTCAGGATCCCGGTGAACGCCCTCGGCACCTCGCTGAACGCGTTGAGCGCCGAGCAGCCCAACACCCTGCCGTGGATCGTCCAGGTCGAGACGCTCACCGTACGCAGCGCCCAGATCGAGGGGATCGTCAGCGACCTGCTGCTCCTCTCCCGGATCCGCGACCCAGCCAACGCCCCGGGAGAGACCACGATCGAGGTCTCCGAGATGCTCGACGACGTGCTCGACGAGCTCGATCCCGACGCCACCCACAAGGACATCGAGTGCGTCCTGACGACACCGACCGGACCTGCGTACGTCGTCGGTGACCCCCGCGAGCTGCGCGCTGCCTTCCTGCACGTGGTGAAGAACGCGTTGACCTACAGCTACCGGGGCTCCCGGGTGCAGGTGATGCTCTACAGCGCCGGCAGCGAGGTCACGATCATCGTCGCCGACGCCGGTGTCGGCATCGACTACGAGGAGCAGCAGCAGATCTACGCGCCGTTCTTCCGAGGCTCCAACTCCGCGCTCGGTGGTTCACGCGGAGCCGGGCTCGGCCTGACGCTGGTCGACCAGATCATCACCACGCGCCACCATGGGCTGGTCGAGCTCGACTCCCGCCCCGGCGAGGGCACCCGGGTGGCGCTGACGCTGCCTGGGGTCTAGGGGGTGGATGTTCACCGAGGTAACTCGGTGAGCGCGCACTGCCTTCGCGGAGCTCCACGAAGGCAGTGCTACTCGACCGAGGCGATGTCCTGAGCTTGTCGAAGGGTAACTCGGTGAACGGTCAGCGGTTGCCCAGCTTCTGCAGCAGCAGAGCCTCAGCGACGACGACCCGGCGGAACTCAGCCAGGTGGAGACCCTCGTTGGCGCCGTGGGCGCGGGTGTCGGGGTCCTCGACGCCCGTGACCAGGACACTGGCGTGCGGGAAGGCGTCGAGGAACTCCGCGATGAACGGGATCGAGCCGCCCACGCCCATGTCGATCGGGGCGGTGCCGTCCCAGGCCTCGGTGAACGCCGCGCGGGCGGCGTCGTAGGCGGGGCCGGTCGCGTCCAGGGCGATCGGCTCACCGGTGTCGACGACCTTGGTGGTCAGCTCGGCTCCCCACGGGACGTTCTTCTCCAGGTGCTTCTGCAGGGCGGCGACGGCGTTCTCACCGGAGTCGCCGGGCGCGATCCGGATGGTGACCTTGGCGCGCGCGCTCGGTGCCAGCGTGTTCGAGGCACCATCGACCTTGGGGGCGTCGAGACCGGTGATCGTGATCGCCGGCTGGGTCCACATCCGCTCGACGGCGCTGCCCTTGCCGACCCACTCGAGGCCGGCGATCGCCCCGGACTCGGCACGGAGCCGCTCCTCGGGGTAGTCGACGTCGGCCGCCGGGCCGGAGACGAGGCCCTCGACGGCCGGAGCGCCGTCCTCGTCCCAGAGGGTGTTGAGGAGGCGAACGAGCGCCATGATCGCGTCGGGGGCGAGGCCGCCCCACATGCCGGAGTGGACCGCGTGGCCGAGGGTGCGGAGCTCGACGTCGACCCGGATGAGACCGCGCAGCGACGTGGTCAGTGCCGGGACGCCGATGTCCCAGTTGCCGGAGTCGGCGATGACGATGACGTCGGCCCGCAGCTTGTCCTGGTATTTACCGAGCAGCTCGGGCAGGGTCGCGGAGGCCACCTCCTCCTCGCCCTCGATGAAGAGGCGCACCGTGACCGGGAGCTCGCCGTTCTCGTCGAGGCCGGCCAGCGCGCGGACCGCGCCGAGGTGGGCCGCGATCCCGGCCTTGTCGTCGGCCGCGCCGCGTCCGTAGAGACGGTCGCCGACCTCGGTCGGCTCGAACGGCGGGGTGTCCCAGTCGGCGTGGTCGTTCTCCGGCTGGACGTCGTGGTGGGCGTAGAGCAGCACCGTCGGGGCACCCTCGGGGCCCTTCCGCTCGCCGACGACTGCCGGCGGGGCGCCGTCGAAGGCCCGCACGATCTCCACGTCGAACCCCTCGGCGGCGAAGAGGTCGCGGGTCTTCTCCGCGCTCTTCTCGACCTCGCTCAGGCGCTCCGGGTCCGCGCTCACGGACTCGATCCGCACCAGGTCCTCCAGGTCCTTGCGGATCTGGGGGAAGAGGTCGTCTACCCGGGTCTTGATGTCTTCGGTGGAGTGGCTCATAGGGTGAGATTATCCGGGGGCCTCAGCGCCGGGGTAGTCCGGGAGCGAACTGCCTATTACTGGCCGGTATCTAGGCAGTTCGCTCCCGGACTACCCCGACGGCGCCCATCATCCCGCCCGCTTCCCCAGGAAGCGGTCCCGCTGTACGTCGTTCAGGGCACGACGCTGTTCGACGGTGTGGGTGGGGGTCCACCAGCGAGGAGGCTCGATCGTCCAGCGGCGGTCGGGTGCGGGGATCCGGCGGGCACGAGATCTGGCCTCCAGGGTGCGGCGGAGGAAACCGCTCGGGTCGCCGATGTCGCGCGACACCATCGTGACGTACTCGAGGCCAGCCGCCCGGAACAGGCCCTCGCGACTGATGTCGGCAGCCCGGCGCTTGCCTTCCAGATGGAGCTTTCCGTCGTACTCGCCCACGACGCCGGCTTCGAGATCGAGTACGTCGGGAGTCCCGATGTGCCGACCGTCTAGGTCGAAGACCGGGCGGTTGCACACCAGTTCGGTGAGCCCGAGGTCGATCCGCCACAGGAGTCGTAGGTCGACCTCCCGCGGCGACCAGACGTTCTCGTCGGCAAGAACGAGCGCTTCCCGAGCCATCCCGACCCCGGTCCAGCCGTTCAGCGTCGAGATGTACGCCGCCGCTTCGATCAGACTGACCTGATCGCTAGCCATCGCCAGGTCGAGCCACCGCACCGACTCACGCACGTCCGGCGAGTGCCGCATCTCGAACACGATCGATCTGGCGGGACTCGTGACCGGGATCCCGTCGATCCAGCAACGCTCCTGCGGCGGCATCCGCTCTGCGGAGATCGCCAGACCAGGTTGGGCGAGAATCTTGTGACCGTACGTCGCCAAGGTCACCGGCCTGGACTCGCCCATCTCCGCGAACCACGTGGCACCGGCCCAGGCGTATGCCGCCCATCCGGTCACAGCGCCCGTGTTGGGCAGAAGGACCGCAGCTTCTATCACCCGCTGCTGTGCGTCGGACGAGTTGACGGTCGTGGGGACGTACAGTCCACGCCACACCCGCCTCCATCTGCGGCCGCGGCTCTGCCTGGTCGTGGGCCCAGTCCTCCCCGTGGGGTCGAGGGCCACCGGCATCACCACCTGCGGCCGGTCCTCCGACCACGGATTCGGCTCGAAGTGCGGTCTACGTTTCGCCATGCCACCAGCGTGCGCCCACACCGGGACCGACCGCATTCCGATTCCGGTGACCTGTGGATAACCCACCGGTCACCGGGGTAGTCCGGGAGCGAACTGCCTATTACTGGCCGGTATATAGGCAGTTCGCTCCCGGACTACCCCGGCACTACCCGTCCAGGGGCAGGTACGCCGACAGGTCGGTGCGTTCTCCCGAGGCCCTGACTCGGGCCCCGTCGACGGCATCGGCCCAGGTCATCGCCCCGGTGGCGAGAGCGATCCAGGTGGCCGCGTCGGTCTCGATCACCGCCGGCGGGGTGCCCCGGGTGTGCCGGACGCCTTCGATGCACTGCACCGCGGCGTACGGGGGGACACGCACCTCGACGCTCTTGCCCGGCGCACGCTCCTCGAGCACGGCGAGGAAGTGCTTCGTGAGAAGCCGCAGGTCGGCCTTGGCCGGGGGTTCGGAACGTACGCGATCCAGGGCGGCGGCCACGTCGGCGGCGGCCGCGGGCTTGAGTCGGGCTGGCACGTCGTCAGCCTATCTGCGGCAGTCGGCCACGGTGACCGCGCGCGACCACTACGCTCCGGTGACGTGAGACTGGAGAGACTCGAGTCGGCGATGGTGCTGGACACCGCCGAGACGCTGCACGGACGGATCGCGGCGCGCTTCCCCGACCGCGGCCTGGTGAAGGTCGCCGAGGAGCTGATCGACCTGATCAGGGAGTCCTCCGGCGCCGGTGACCGGCTCCGCAAGCGGCTGCTGTGGACGCGCGCGGTCTCACGCGTGCTGATCCTGGTCGTCCTCGCGCTCGCGCTGGGCGCCATCATCTGGGCCCTCGCGACGGCCTTCGGCGACAAGACGCTCACCGGCGTCCAGTGGCTGCCGCTGATGGAGAGCACGGTCAACGACCTCATCTTCGCCGCGGTCGCGATCTTCTTCCTCTACACGATCCCGGAGCGGCTGCTGCGGTCGCGGGCACTGAGGCTGCTGCACCGGCTGCGCTCGCTCGCCCACATCATCGACATGCACCAGCTGACCAAGGATCCCGAGCGGTTGCGCACGGGGTTCACGCCGACCTCGGCCAGCGTCCGGCTCACCCTCGACGCCGACCAGCTGATCCACTACCTGGACTACTGCTCCGAGCTGCTCAGCCTGGTCGGGAAGACTGCCGCGCTCTGCGCCGAGGAGTCCCAGGACAACGTCGTGCTCGCCACGGTCAGCACCGTCGAGAGTCTCACCGTCGACCTCTCGCGCAAGATCTGGCAGAAGATCCAGGTCGTCGGCGAGCTGCGCGAGGACCAGTCCTCGGCCCCGGTCTAGGCCGGCCGCGATGAGCTCGTCGACGGAATGGTCCGTCCTCGCGGTCGAGATCGGCTCCGGCGAGGTGCTCCTCGAGACCGCGCCGGACCTGCTGCTGCCGACGGCCAGCGTCGGGAAGCTGTTCCTGCTGCACCATCTCGCTGAGCTGCTCGACGACGATCCGTCGCTGGCGCGGCGGATGCTGCGCAAGGACAGCGTTGCCCCGGTGGCCGACAGCGGGCTGTGGCAGCACCTCGACGCTCCCGCGCTGACCGTGGCCGACTGCGCCCGGCTGGTCGGTGCGGTCTCGGACAACCTGGCCACCAACGTGCTCCTCGACCACGTCGGTCTCGCTCCGGTCCAGGCGGTTGCGGCACGGTCGGCGCCGGGCGGGTCGATGCTGAACGACGTCGTCCGGGACGTACGAGCGCCCGAGGACCCGCCGATGCTCTCCATCGGCTGTGCCGCCGACTGGGTCCACTACTTCCGTACGCCGCACCCGACCGTCCTGTCCTGGCTGGCCCCGTCCACGGACCTGTCGATGGTCTCTTCCGCTTTCGGCCTGGACCCGCTGGCACACGCCGAGCCGGTCCCTGCCGGTCCGGCGGATGCCCTGCAGGTGTGGAGCAAGACCGGCACCGACGACGGCGTCCGCGCCGAGGTCGGGCTGCTCGAGGTCGATGGCCGGCGGGCTGCGTACGCGGTCATCTGTCGTTTCGAGGGTGAGGTGGTCCCGGTGCTGAGGCGGATGCGAGAGTACGGCACGCTGCTCCTCGACGCGTTGCGCGACGGCGGATCAGGGCTGGAAGCGTACGATCCAGGTCCCGGTCCGGCACGGTAGGAGACCAGTTGTTCAACATCGACCTCGGGCACGGCGCGGAGATCGTCCTGCGCGACCGATCGACGGATTTCGCCGTCCACAAGCTCATCAACGCCAACCTCGACCACCTTCGCGAGTGGGAGCCGTGGGCGCACGGGCAGCAGACCATGCTGAGCGTCTCCGGGTTCGGCACCTACCTGCTGAACCAGTGGGTCAAGGGCGAGGCGATCCCGTGCATCATCCGCCAGGACGGCGAGGTCGCCGGCGCCACGACCGCGAGGATCAACCTCTATGAGAAGTCGGCCACGATCGGCTACTGGCTGGGCGAGGCCTACGAGGGCCGCGGCCTGATCACCCGGGCCGTCTCGGCGCTGCTGGACATGCTCTTCGGGGAGTACGACATCGCCCGGGCGATCATCGACACCTCTGTCATGAACAAGCGCAGCCGTGCTGTCGCCGAACGCCTCGGGTTCACCCACGAGGGCACCCTGCGCGGCGCACAGGCCTATCCGGGCGGGCGCCGGGACCTGGTGGTCTACGGGCTCCTGCGCGAGGAGTGGCAGGCTCGCTCGGCCGGTTCAGGAGCCTGAACGGACGAACCGCTCCCCCACCTGCGTGACCAGCTCGGCCAGCTCGGCGGGCTGCTCGACGGTGAAGTCGGCCTCGACGCCGGCGAGGATCATCATCGGCCAGCCCAGGTCGTCGACCTGCATCCGCAGTCGGCAGCCACCCTCGGCCGCCTCGACCTGGCCCCAACGTCCCACCCGCCGCGCGACCACGTCGGCCTCGGCTCGGATCAGGACACAGACGTCGTGGGCAGCCGGCCGGGAGCGGATCCCCGCCTGGACGTACGTCGCGGCGTCTCCGCCGGGGATCTCCCGCGGACGGAACCGCTGGCCGGTGGTCGCCGGGTCGCTGATCCGGTCGACCCGGAAGGAGCGCCAGTCCTGACGGAGCCGGTCATAGGCGAGGAGGTACCAGCGGTTGCCGAGCGTCACCAGCCGGTGCGGCTCGACGCGACGCAGGGTCGGCTCGGCCTCGGGCGCCTGGTAGGTGAAGGTCAGCGCCTCGTCGTCGCGGCAGGCCTGCGCCAGGATCCCGAGCACGCCGGCGTCCAGCGGCACCCGGCCGCCCCAGGGGAGCGAGTCGGTCTGAGACGTGACCGCGTCCATCCGACGCCGTAGCCGCGGCGGCATCAGCGCGATGACCTTTCCCAGCGCCTGGGCGGAGGTGTCCCCCATCCCGGCCACCAGTCCGGCGGCGGCGGTGCGCAGCCCGACCGCGATCGCGACCGCCTCCTCGTCGTCGAGCAGCAGCGGCGGCAGCGCGTTGCCGGCGCGGAGCTGGTAGCCGCCCGCCACGCCGCGGCTGGCGTCCACGTCGTAGCCGAGATCTCGGAGCCGCTCGATGTCTCGGCGCAGCGTACGTTCGCTGACCTCGAGGCGCTCGGACAGCTCCGTGCCGGGCCAGAAACGGTGGGTCTGCAGCAGCGACAGCAGCTGCAGCATCCGGGCGCTCGTACTCATTGCGTCGCTCGCTGGTGCTCGCTCATGCTGTCGACTCTAAGCATCATTGCGGTCATCTTGTGACCTGATTGCCCGGAGTTCGGGTCAGCCCGCGCGACGGGCGGCTCGCCCCCTCCTCGAGCCGCCCGCCGCGGCGCCACCTGTCTCTTACCCGCGGGTCGGATTTCTAAACCAGATTGCTGCAGAAATTCGAAAGCGGCCAGGAACTGACCGGATTACCTCCGAGGCTGGAGACATGACGAACCACACCAACCAGCGGTCGGTGATCCGCACTCAGGCACTGACCAGGCATTTCACCCGAAGCAAGAAGACCGTCGAGGCCGTACGCGGGCTCGACCTCGAGATCAACCGAGGTGAGCTCGTCGCCTTCCTCGGCCCGAACGGAGCCGGCAAGTCGACCACCCTGCGGATGCTGACCACCCTCATCCCGCCCACCTCCGGCACCGCCGAGGTCGCCGGCCACGACGTCGTCCGCGCACGTTCGGCCGTTCGACGCTCGATCGGCTACGTCGGTCAGGGCAACGCCGCCGCGTACGTCCAGCGCGGTCGCGACGAGCTGATGTCCCAGGCCCGCGCCCACGGCATCCCGCGTGCTGCCGCGAAGGCGCGGATCGAGGAGCTGCTCGCCGCCTTCGACCTGCAGGAGTACGCGGACCGCCCGGTCCAGACGCTCAGCGGCGGCCAGCGGCGACGTCTCGACATCGCGATCGGGCTGTTCAACCACCCCGAGGTGCTGTTCCTCGACGAGCCGTCGACCGGCCTCGACCCGCAGAACCGCGCCAACCTCCAGGAGCAGATCCGTCGACTCCACGAGGACGGCACCACGATCGTGCTCACCACCCACTACCTGGAGGAGGCGGACGCGCTCGCCGGGCGAGTGATCGTCATCGACCACGGCGTGGTGATCGCCGACGACACCGCCTCCCGCCTCAAGGAGAGGCTCGGTGACCTGGTGCTCCTCGGCTTCGGCACCGAGTCGGACGCCGCGACCGCGGCCTCCCGCGCCGAGTCGGCGCTGTCCGGGTCCACCCTCATCGAGAGAGCCGGCACCCAGGTCTCGATCCGCACCCCGCGCGGCGCCGACAGCGCCCCGGCACTGGCCATCGACCTGGCCGCGCACGGCACGCCCGCGATCCGGATGGAGGTCCACGCCCCCACCCTCGACGACGTCTTCCTCGACCTCACCGGCCGCAGCCTGCGCGAGTCGGCCGACTCCACCACCCAGACCGAAGGAGCAGCAGCATGACCACCCTCACCATCCCGGCCACCCAGGTCCGGCGCACGACCCGGCCGCTGAGCCGGCCGACCGGCTTCCTCACCGACACCTGGACCGTCCTGGTCCGCGAGCTCACCCCCAAGCTGCGCCAGCCCGCCTCCATGCTCTTCGCGATGGTGCAGCCGCTGGTCTTCCTGGGCCTCTTCGCACCGCTGCTGCCCGCCGTCGAGAGCGGCAGCGCGCTGCAGTGGTTCGTGCCCGGGATCGTCGTCATGACCGCACTGATGGGCGCCTCGATGACCGGCGCGGACCTGACCGCGGAGATCCGCTCCGGCTCCCACGAGCGGCTGCTGGTCTCGCCCCTGTCCCGGCCGTCGCTGCTCGTCGGACGCGCCCTGAAGGAAGTCGTGCCGGTGCTGTTCCAGACGGCCGTCATCCTCGCCGTGGTGACCCCGTTCAGCTTCGACCTCCACCTCGGCGGGGTGCTGGTCGGAGCCGTCATCGTCTCGCTCTTCGCGATCGGGCTGGGCGCGCTCAGCTTCGCGCTGGCGACCGCCGCGAAAGAGCAGGACTGGGTCTTCTGGACCGTCCAGCAGATGCTGATCTTCCCACTGCTCCTTCTCTCCGGCGTGCTCCTCCCCCTCGACGGCGCCCCTGGCTGGCTGCGGTTCCTCAGCGACATCAACCCGATGACGTACGTCGTGGAGGCGGAGCGCGCACTCTTCGCCGGCGAGTTCCCGGCCGATGTCGTCATCAGCGGCTTCGTCGCAGCGACGGCCGTCGCCGTGCTCGGCGTCCTGGTCGGCGTACGGACCATGGAGAGGTCGAGCTGAACATCTCGGAGTAGAAATCCCTTGACCTCAAGCTCACTTCAACTTCCAGACTGAAGGCATGACGCCCCGACCACGCACAGCCCCGAGCCCGACAACGATCGTGCTCACCGTCATCGCCGGCACGGTGATGATCCCGATCGACATCACGATCGTCGCGGTAGCGATCGCCCGTCTCTCCCAGGAGACGGGCGCTTCGCTACCCGTGATCCAATGGGTCGCCACCGGTTACACGCTCGCCCTGGCGACGGTCATCCCGGCCGCCGCGTGGGCGATCAGCCGGTTCGGCGCACGCCAGGTCTTCCTGACCGCCATCGCCGTCTTCACCGTCGGCTCCGGCCTGGTCGCGGCATCCTGGAACGTGGAGTCGCTGATCGCGTTCCGGGTGCTGCAGGGTCTCGGCGGCGGCTTCGTGATGCCGGCGGCGATGACCCTGACCCTGCGCTCGGCGCCACCGGAGGAGCGAGGCCGACTGATGGCCCTGATGGGCCTGCCGGTGCTGGTCGGTCCGGTCTTCGGGCCGGTGCTCGGCGGCTGGCTGCTCGACACGATGTCGTGGCGGTGGATGTTCCTCATCAACCTGCCGATCGGCCTGCTCGGCCTCATCCTCGGGATGCGCAACCTGCCGCGGCTGGAGCGTGGTCCGAGCGCCCGCCTGGACGTACGCGGCCTGCTGCTCCTTCCGCCCGCGATGGCGCTCCTCGTGCTGGGCACCTCGTTCGCCGAAGGCACCCTGCTCGCAGCTGACGTGCTCGTCCCGATCGGCGCCGGAGTGGTCCTGGTGGCGCTCTTCGTCCGGCACGCTCTCCGGACGGCGGCGCCGCTCCTGGACGTCCGGCTCCTCAGCCGGCGCCTGACCGGCGGCAGTGCCGCACTGCTGGTCTGCTTCGCCGGCGGCTACTTCGGCTCGATGATCCTGGTGCCGCTCTACTGGCAGGTCGTACGCGGCGAGTCCGCCACCACCGCGGGACTGCTGATGGCGCCGGCCGGCATCGCCGCCGGGGTCATGATCCAGATCTCCGGCCGCCTCATCGACCGGTTCCCGCCGCTACCGGTGATCGGCTCGGGCATCGTGGTCTCCACCCTGGGTTTCGCCGCCCTGGCGCTCCAGCTGAGCGCCGACGCCCCGGTGGCGGCTCTGGTCACGACCCACTCGATCGCGACGGCGGGTGCCGGGTTCGTCCTCCTGCCGACGATGACGATCGCCACCCGCTACCTCGAGGACAGCGCCATCCCGGCCGGCTCGACGCTGATCAACGTGATGAACCAGGTCGCCACCGCGCTGTGCACCGCCGGTGTCTCGGTGCTCCTGGCCACCGCCCTCGCCGCCCGCCTGCCCGGGCTGGGCAGCGACGGCGTCGGAGCGCTCAGCGCACTGTCACCCGCCGAGCTCGACGCGGTCGCACCGCTGGCCGCCGACGCCCTGCAGGTCGCGTTCTGGCTCCCGGTGACGATGATGGCCATCTCGGCCGTGGTCGCGTTCATCGCCTTCCGGCGTACGCCCTCGGCTCGGCCGGCCCCCACTCCCGCCGAGTCGGCGCATCTTGACGAGATCTCCGGTCGAGTCGGCGCATCCTGACGAGATCCCCGGTCGAGTCGGCGCATGTTGACGAGATCCCCGGTCGAGTCGGCCCGTCAAGACGGGCCGACTCGGCGTCGGGACTGTCACCACTCGCGGCGAGGTGGAGGACTTGGGCGGACGGGGCGGCTCTGGGCGGGATAGGCCTGAGCCGGAAAGGTCCGGGCGGGATAGGTCCGGGCGGGATAGTTTGACAGTGGACTATTTGGCGCGGGGTGAGTTCGTGCGGGATGGGTTCCTCCGGGCCGAGCCTGCTCGGTCACCGTTTCCCGGCGCCGCCGGTCACGGCGGTGTCGCCCCAGGAACAGCCCGGCGAGCAACCCGAGCGCCGACAGCCCGAGCATCCCGACGGCTACCTCTGCGACACCGATGCCGAACAGCCCGCTCGAAGCCGGAGTCGGACCATCCGACGCATCGGTGAACGTCACCGGGCCCGCCGTCTCCGAGTCGCCCCCAGCCAAGGACGAGGTCGACTCGGATGCGGATGCGGACCCCGAGGGCGACACCGACGGTAGTGCCGATGACGTACGCGACGGGGTTGGCGATGCGGTCTCGGTTGTCGCGGGCTTCGTGGGCTTCGCGGTCTGCCGAGGAGTCGGTGCCTTGGTCGAGGCCGGCGGGGCCGGCGCCGGTGTCGCCTTCGGCTTCTCGGTCGGTCGCGCGCCCGGCGGGTACTTGGCGAAGACCTGGACGCCCCAGCTGGTGCCGTCGACCACGACGAACGCGATCCCGATATGGGTGTAGTCGCCGAGGATGTTGGCCCGATGCCCCTCGGAGTTCATCCAGCCCCGGTGCATCTCCGCGCCGGTCGGATAGCCCATGGCCACGTTCTCGCCGACGCCCTGCCACCCCTGCGGTACCTGCTCGGCCAGATCCGGGTTGTGCGAGAGCGATCCGTCGGCAGCGATCTTGTACGCCCACCTCCGCGCCAGCCCGTCGAGAGCGGAGTCGCGCGTGAGCGGGTCGAGACCGGCTTCGGACCGCGCAGCGTTCGCCAGTCTCTTGATCGAGCCGCCCTCCCCCGCGGAGGCCGGGCCGGCGCCGACGAGCAGCGCAGCTGCCGCGAGCAGCAGAGCGAGGAGACAGGGCACGAGGCGATGCAGGTGGGGGAACATCCCCGCCAGGGTATCGACCTTTACTCGGGGCCGCCGTGCTCGAGATGGCGCTCGATGTGGGCCTCGATCCCGGCGAGCAGCAGGCTCTGCCCGAAGGCCGAGGGATCATCCGACTCCGACCGTTCTCCGGGCACCGCCGGACGCCAGGTCGCCATCGACGCCATCAGACTGGGGAACCGCTCCGGATCCGCGTACGTCACGAGCATCTGCTCGAAGGACGCGAACGGGTTGTTCTCCTCGGAGAGCGCGGCCTCGATCTCGATCTTCGCCTCGCCCAGCGTGTATTGCGAGAGGATGCCGACGATCGCCAGCTTCTCCTCGGCCGGCAGCGCCACATCGCGCAGGTAGTAGAACGCCAGGTCGATCCAGGCCAGCCGGTTCGGCCCCGGCAGCGCAGCAGCGATCGGCAGCTCGAGGAACCACGGCTTCCTGCGCGCGAGATCGACCTGCGCGCGCATCCATGCCGCCAGCCCTTCGCGCCACCCCAGCTCGGGCGCCAGCGTCGGCAGCTCCGCGCAGAGCCGGTCGGAGAGGAGGACGAGCAGCTCCTCCTTGTTCTTCACGTGCCGGTAGAGCGCCATCGGGGAGCACCCGACCTCGTCGGCCACGCGGGCCATCGAGACGGCGGCAAGTCCATGCTCATCAGCAAGGACGTAGGCGGCCTCGACGATCTTGGCGACGCTCAGCGCCGGCTTGGGGCCGCGACGGCCGGCCGGGGGCTTGCCCCACAGCCGAGGGATCAGATCGGAACTCATCGCGTCCATCATGCCCTGCTTCTCCTCGAAACCGGTTGACCGCGCCATTAATCTGCGTATTCTCTAAACAGTTAATGCCATACGCTATTAGATCGGACAGATCATGAGCCCCACGAACAGTCCTCTGGCGCGCCAATGGTGGGTCTTCCCGCTGGCCGCCGCGACGGTGATCTTCCTGGTGACAGCGCTGCCGCGGTATGTCGGCCTGGACCCGTCGCAGTCACTCTCCCCCGCCGACCGCGGGCCGGCCTTCTACCCGGCATTGGTGACGCACATCTTCTTCGGGTCGGTGATGCTCAGCTGCGGCGTGCTCCAGCTGTGGCCCTGGCTGCGCGCCAACCATCCGAGGATGCACCGCTGGACCGGGCGCACCTATGTCGCCACCGCGATCCCGACAGGCGTGGCGGCCCTGGTCACCAGCCAGTTCCCCGCCGCCGGACCGTCCCAGCAGGTCGGCAACACCTTCCTCGCCGGGCTGTTCCTGGTGTTCACCCTGCTCGGCTTCCGCGCCGTCCGGCAGCGGCGCTTCGCGGACCACCGCGAGTGGATGTACCGCAGCTACGCGCTGGCGTTCTCGATCATCGCCAACCGATTCTGGGGCGCGGTGATGATCATCCTCTTCGTGCCCGAGGTCCTCACCGGAGCCGACATCGGCACCGAGGACCCCACCCTCGCCAGCGCCGCCGCGGCATCGGCCTGGGTCAGCTGGGTCGTGAACCTGCTGATCGCCGAGTGGATCATCCACCGCACGCCGCGGCGACGACGGACCGATCAGGCCAGCGCGTCCCGCAGGGTCGAGCGCCAGACGCCGGTGAGCTCCTCGAGCGGGATCTCGACGGTGCCGCCGTCGAAGGCGACCTCGTAGGTCGACCCGCCGGTCACCCCGAGCTTGGTCGCCGCGACTCCGTGTCGCTCGGCCAGCGAGGTGAGCCGCTCGACGTCGTCGGCCTTGACGGTGACGACCGCGCGGGCGACCGACTCCGAGAAGAGCGCCACGAACGGGTCGCCGGCGAGCGTGACGGAGACACCGATGCCCGAGGACATCGCCGGCTCGGCCAGCGCCTGCATCAGGCCACCGTCGGAGAGGTCGTGGGCGGAGGTCACGAAGCGCGCCTCGAGCAGCAGCTCGGCCAGCGCCTTCTCGGCCGCCAGGTTCACCTTGGGCGGCAGCCCGCCGAGGTGACCGTGCACGACGTGGGCCCACTCCGAGCCGGAGAGCTCCTCGTGGGTCTCCCCCAGCAGCACGACGACCTCGTCGGCGGCCTGGAAGTCCGAAGGCGTACGCGTGGTGACGTCGTCGATCACACCGAGCGTCGCGACCACCGGCGTGGGGTGGATGGCGGTCTCGCCGGTCTGGTTGTAGAGGGAGACGTTGCCGCCGGTGACCGGGATGCCGAGCTCGAGGCAGGCGTCCTTCAGGCCGCGGGTCGCCTCGGCGAACTGCCACATCACGTCGGGGTCCTCCGGCGACCCGAAGTTGAGGCAGTCGGAGATGGCCAGCGGCTTGGCACCGACGGAGGCCACGTTGCGGTAGGACTCGGACAGCGCGAGCTGGGCGCCCGCATAGGGGTCCAGCTTGGCGAAGCGACCGTTGGCGTCGGTCGCGAGCGCGACCCCGAGGTTGGTCGACTCGTCGACGCGGATCATGCCGCCGTCGGCGGGCTGGGAGAGGACGGTGTTGCCGCGCACGTAGCGGTCGTACTGCTCGGTGATCCAGGACTTGTCGCACAGGTTCTCCGAGGCGACCAGCTTCAGGATGGTCTCGCGGAGCTCGTCGGCGGAGGCCGCGCGCGGGAGCTTCTCGGCCACGTCGGCCTGCAGCGCGTCCTGCCACGACGGGCGGGCGTAGGGGCGCTCGTAGACCGGGCCGTCGTGGGCGACGGTCGTCGGGTCGACGTCGACGATGGTCTCGCCGTGCCAGTCGACGCGCAGCCGGCCCTCGCCGGTCACGGTGCCGATGACAGCCGCCTCGACGTCCCACTTGGCGCAGATGTCCATGAAGGTCGCCTCGTCCTCGGGCGCGATGACCGCCATCATCCGCTCCTGGGACTCGCTCATCAGGATCTCCTCCGGAGCGAGCGTCGAGTCACGCAGCGGCACCCGCTCGAGGTGAACGTGCATGCCGCCGTCACCGGCGGCCGCGAGCTCGGAGGTGGCACACGAGATGCCTGCCGCACCGAAGTCCTGGATGCCGCGGACGATGCCGGCGGCGAAGAGCTCCAGGGTGCACTCGATCAGCAGCTTCTCCATGAACGGGTCGCCGACCTGGACGCTCGGCCGCTTCGCCGGGCCGTCCTCGTCGAACTCGACCGACGCCAGGATGGAGGCGCCGCCGATGCCGTCGCCGCCGGTGCGCGCGCCGTACATGATCACCAGGTTGCCGGCGCCGGACGCCTTGGCGAGGTGGAGGTCCTCGTGGCGCAGCACGCCGACGCAGAGGGCGTTGACCAGCGGGTTGCCGAGGTAGGAGGCGTCGAAGACCGCCTCACCGCCGATGTTGGGCAGACCCAGGCAGTTGCCGTAGTGACCGATGCCGGACACGATTCCGGGCAGCACCCGGTGGGTGTCCTCCTCGGCCAGCGGGCCGAACCGGAGCGGGTCCATGACGGCGACCGGGCGCGCGCCCATCGCGAGGATGTCGCGGACGATGCCACCGACGCCGGTCGCGGCGCCCTGGTGGGGCTCCACGTAGGACGGGTGGTTGTGCGACTCGACCTTGAAGGTCACCGCATAGCCCTGCCCGACGTCGAGCACGCCCGCGTTCTCGCCGATGCCGGCGAGCATCTTGCCGGCCGGGGTCTCCTGCGGGATCTCGCCGAACTGCTTGAGGTGGACCTTGGAGGACTTGTAGGAGCAGTGCTCGGACCACATCACCGAGTACATCGCCAGCTCCGCGCCGGTCGGCCGGCGGCCGAGGATGCGGCGGATCTCGGCGTACTCGTCCTCCTTGAGGCCGAGCTCGGCCCAGGGCTGCTCGCGGTCAGGGTCACCGGCAGCGTGGTGCACGGTGTCCAGGAGCGGAAGATCGGACGCAACGGCAGCGGACGAAGTCTCGGTCACGGGCAGAAATCTACGTCAGAGGTGCCCAATCCCCCGAGTCGTCGCCAGGCATCGATCATCTGGGCAGCCCGCGCCACTCCCGCAGGTCGCGGATCTCGCCGAACTCCTCGAGAGCCTCTCGGGCGACCTCACCATCGCCGGCGTACGCCGCGACGCTCCAGCCGTGGCCCTCGACCATCTCCGCGGTGACCCAGGTCGCCTCGCCGTGCGGCGTGGGCAGCCGGCGCGGGCGCCAGGAGAGCGACATCCCCCCGTCAGGGCGCTGCGCGACACTGGGGGTCGAGCCGATGGCAGCATACTTCTTCTGACCGGTCTGCCACTCGCTCCAGTAGGCGTAGTGGAGGTAGACCCGAGAGCCGCGCCAGGACATCGAGCACTCCACGAACTGGTCGCCGGCGCCGGTGTCGTCGCGGGCGCACTCACCGCGCCGAGCGGCCTCGTCGTATCCGGGAAGGACCCACCTCATGCCGTCCTCGCCGCGGGGGTCCGGGCAGCGGGTCAGAGAGCCGGAACCGTTCCCGTCCCAGCAGACGTAGGGCGTGTTGGCGCGCTTCGTGGTCGAGCTGACCTGGTCGGCGACCGCGAACGGCCCGATCACCTCGCCGCCGTGGGCGAGATGGATGATCCCGGCGACCGCCAGCGCGAGCAGCACGGTGATCACGAAGAGGGCCGGCGTGACCCGGTCGCGGCGCTTCTGCACAGGCCCCCACCCCCCTCAGCGTTCCCTTCCTTTACCAAGGTAACGCCGCAGCGCGGCTTTGGTTAGGGCCCATCAACCACGGGACCAACGTCCCAGCATGTCCGCCGACCGAGACCCCCGCCGGGGTCCCGGACTCCCGTCTAGTCTTCAATCTGTAGTTATTCACTAAAGAAAGGCAATACGGTGCCCTCCCCCAGCACGCTCAGCCGACGCAGCCTCTTGGCCACCGGTGCCGGCGCGATCGCCGCCACCGGCCTCGCCACCCCCGCCAACGCGGCCGTCGAGAAGCCGTTCACGGCGCGCAAGGTCACCCGGCCCCAGCGCAGGCCCAACCTTCTGGTCATCCTGGGCGACGACCTCGGCTGGGCCGACCTGTCCGCCTACGGCGCCCCGGACATCAAGACCCCGCACCTGGACCGGCTCGCGGCCTCCGGCGTGCGGTTCACCGATGCCTACTCCGCCTCTTCGGTCTGCTCCCCCACTCGGTTCGGCCTCTACACCGGCCGCTACCCCGGTCGCCTGCCGGGCGGGCTGCCGGAGCCGATCAGCTCGCCCAACGAGCTGCACGGCATCCCGCTGGACCACCCGACGCTGGCCTCGCTGCTCAAGGAGCAGGGCTACGCGACGGCCCTGTTCGGCAAGTGGCACTGCGGCTTTCTGCCCTGGTACAGCCCGACCAGGGTCGGCTGGGACGAGTTCTTCGGCAACTTCTCCGGCGGTCTCGACTACTTCTCGAAGATCAACCACAACGGCGACCACGACCTCTACGAGGACGAGGTGGAG
Source organism: Nocardioides sp. CCNWLW239 (assembly GCF_037137035.1). Lineage (NCBI taxonomy): Bacteria > Bacillati > Actinomycetota > Actinomycetes > Propionibacteriales > Nocardioidaceae > Nocardioides > Nocardioides sp. CCNWLW239. Next base: position 672,623 of record NZ_JBBBNW010000001.1, read on the forward strand.
GTCGAGGACCTGCGCTACTACACCGAGATCGTCACCGAGAAGGCCGTCGGCTTCATCGAGCGCGACCACGACGCCCCGTGGCTCCTGAACCTCAACTTCACCACCCCGCACTGGCCCTGGGAGGGACCCGACGACAAGGCCGTGAGCGACGAGCTGACCGCCCGGATCGAGGGCGGCGAGAAGGGCGTGCTCTTCCACAACGACGGCGGCTCGCTGGCAACGTACAAGACGATGGTCGAGGACCTGGACCAGTCGATCGGCCAGGTCATCAAGGCCCTCGAGCGCACCGGTCAGCTCCGCGACACGGTCGTCTTCTTCGCCAGCGACAACGGCGGCGAGCGGTTCTCCAACGTCTGGCCGTTCACCGGCGCGAAGTCGAGCCTCAACGAGGGCGGCATCCGGGTGCCCACGATCCTGAGCTGGCCCGGCACGCTCCCCGGTCGCCAGGTCAGCGACGAGCCGGTGGTCACGACCGACTGGACCGCGACCTTCCTGGAGCTCGCCGGTGCGACGCCGGCGGCGGACCACCCGCTCGACGGCACCAGCCTGGTCCCGTTCCTCTTCGGCGGTCGGCCGCGCGAGACCCAGGACCTCTTCTGGCGTATGCGGGGCCAGCGGGCGCTGCGTCGTGGCCCGCTCAAGTATCTGCGGCTCGACGGCACCGACCATCTCTACGACCTGAGCGAGGACGTACGCGAACAGGCCGACCTGGCACGGAGGCGACCCGAGGAGCTGGCGGAGCTGCGTGCGGCCTGGGAGAAAGTCGACAAGACCCTGCTGGCGTACTCCTGACGCACCGTCCGCCGTCCCGAGGCGACCGGAGCCGAGCGAGGGAGTAACCGAGCGAAGCTCGGATGTCAGGTCAACCAAACACCGCCCTCTGCGCGAGTCCACTGGTAACAGAGTGACCGTTGTGACTACCGTGACGAAACTATGGGGGCAAACACCAGGTTCACGAACGTCAGACGGGCACTCGGCGCCGGCTTGCTCTGCGGCGTCGTCGGGGTCGCGGGGCTGGCAGCGCCCAGTCCCGCGGCCGCCGCGAATCCCGTCACGCCGGGCAACTTCACCGGTTTCGGCTTCGACCAGTGCGCGGCACCGTCGCAGACCGCGATGGACCGCTGGTGGAAGCACTCCAACTTCGGCGCGGTCGGCATCTACATCGCCGGCAACTCGCGCGGCTGCCGCAAGCAGGCCAACCTCAGCGCCACCTGGGTGCGCAACCAGCAGGCCCGCGGATGGCGCCTGCTGCCGATCACGCTCGGGCCGCAGGCGTCCTGCAACCCGCACTTCCCGCGCTACCGCGACGATCCGCGGATCAGCGCCAGCTCGACCAATCAGTACGCCGCAGCCAAGCGCCAAGGTGTCAGCCAGGCCAATGCGACCGTCGACGCCGCCAAGCGCTACGGCATCCGTGCCGGAAGCACGATGTTCTACGACCTCGAGGGCTTCGACATCGGCAACAAGCGCTGCCGCGAGTCGGCGATGTGGTTCGTCTCGGCCTGGAGCCACCGGATCAAGAAGCTCGGCTACCGACCGGGGATGTATTCGAGCGCGGCCTCCGGGATCAAGGCGATGCACGCCGTCTGGCGCGCCCAGCCGCGCGGCTTCGTCTACCCCGCGGACCTGTGGATCGCCGACTGGGACGGCCGCGCCGGCACCTCGACGCGCTACATCCCCGACACTCCCTGGAACCCGCACCGCCGCGTCAAGCAGTACCGCGGACCCCACAAGGAGACTCACGGCGGCACCACCATCGAGATCGACTCCAACTACGTCGACCTCGGCCGCGGCTCCTTCGCCCGGCCGACGACCCACTGTGGCGGCGTGCCGGTCAGCTTCACCTACTACCCCGCCCTGAAGCCGCGCAGCAGCTCCTACACCCCGTCGCCGATCTACACGAAGGCGCTGGAGTGCATGCTCCGCGAGCGCGGTGGCTTCACCGGCGCGATCGACGGGACGTACGACGCGGGCCTGGTCAGGGCTGTCAACGCCTGGCAGCGCTCGCATGGTCTGGCGGTGCGCAAGACCTGGACCCAGGGCGCCTGGAAGACGCTGTGGGCCGCCAACAGCCGCCCGCTGCTCAAGCGTGGGTCGGCCGGAGAGTCCGTCCGCGACCTGCAGCGCGCGCTCAGCGCCACCTCCGCCCCCGAGCGCCCGAAGATCACCGGGGTCCTCGACTGGAACACCCATGTCGCCCTCGTCGCCTACCAGAAGCGCCTCGGCCGCACCCAGACCGGGATGGCCACCGAGGTGACCTGGTACGACCTGGCCCACGGCCGCTGAGCCCGAGTTGTGAAGCTGAGCGCGGCCTATGGACCGCGCTCAGCTTCACAACTCACCGGGCTCCGGTTCGAGGAGCCGTCAGTCCAGCAATGCAGCATCGGAGCAGAAGATCTGCTGCGCCTCGGCAGCCGAGTCTGAGTGGGCGAGACCGGTCACGTCGGCCGGGACGCCCTGGGGGTAGAGGTCGCGGAGGTCGAGGACACCGACGCAGAAGATGACCTCCTCGACCGGGTCCGGAAGCTCCGGGACGGAGTCGTCGTCGAATGGTCGGTATTCCTCGAGCGGCAACGGCACGCGCACGTCCCGCTTCATCTCGTCGCCCGCCGCCAGCTTGACCCAACCGACCGCCGGCATCTGCGCGAACGACTTGTCCTCCGGCAGCGCGAAGACCCGCTTGCCGACCTCGGCCCGGCTCCCGCCGCTGCCCAGGACGTAGACGGTGTCGGCCGATGCCGGCTGCAGCGCCCCGTTGGCGTACGTCGGCACCGAGTCGATCACGTAGACGTCGGCGTCCGCGTCATTGACCACCCGATAGCTGACCTCGAGCTCGTCTCCGGCCACGGTGATCTCGGAATCGAACCAGACTCCAATGATCTCCTGATCCCCCTCGGGGACCGTCGCGCAGCCACTCATCAGAGCGACGAGCCCTACCGTTGCTGCCATCGTCCTGGACCAATCGCGGAGGAGTACGTGCGCCGATGTCACGCAGCCCGCCTAACTGATCGCTACCGGCTCGGAGCAGAACAGGTGCTGCTCGGCGCTCGCGTGCCCAACGGTTCGCGTCCCGTCCTCCTCGGTCTGCGGCGTCATCGATTCGGGGAAGGGCGAGGAGACCACGCCGAGGCAGAACCGGATCTTGTCAACATCGTCCGGGATAGACATCGCCCCGGATCCGAAGTCGCTTCCGAACGGATGGAACCAGGTCAGTGGCACGGCCGAGCTCACATCGACCTCGACAGTCTCCCCCGGCGCAACCTCGGTGACCCCGACCCGCGGGATCGACTCCCAGGTCTGGTCGGTGTCGGGGATCCCGAACAGCGCCTGTGACAACAGCGCACCGCCGCCGGCATCCTCGGTGACGTACGCCGCGTCCTCCCGATAGCGGACGCCGGCCCCAGCTGCCACCGCCGGGCGGTTGATGAGCAGCACCGGCTCGTCACCGTCATTGGCGAACCGGTAGCTCACCCGGACCTCGGTGTCGCCGACCGACACCTCGGCGCCGAACGTCGCCTCCGGGGCCGGCGCGGAGCCAGAAGGACCGAACTCGCCGTAGGGCGAATCCGCTCCCGCGTCAGCACACCCAGCGAGCAATAACAACGATGTCAGAGTCAAAACGCCGAAACGAGTCATCCTCAACCCCTGTAGTGCTCGCGCGGATCCCAGTGGAACTCCTCGCGTAAGCCGTTCTCTGTGTAGGCACTTGGGTGATCAGGATCGACTATCTCGGGAGTGCTCGGGTCGTCGTCGTGATCGATCGGCAGTCCGACCGCCTGGCGCTCGCCCACCTTGATGTCGTTCTCAGGATCACCGGTGTTGTTCCGGTCGACCCCGTCATCACCGTCGTAGACATCGTCCTCGAAGGTGCCGTTCATGTAGTCGTAGACATGCGCCATCTCGTGGTACAGCCCGACAACCGGAGGCCGGTCGCCGGTGGAGACATCGCGGCTGGGGTTGTACTCGATCCTGTTCCCGCCTAATGGACCGTCGAAGGCCTTGTTGTTGTCGCCGACAAACTCTGTGATGGTGAGGCCTTCCTTGCCCATGCCGAGGAATCCGGAGTCGTCGTGGTTCTTCTGGAAGTTGGCGAGCATCTGCTGCCCGGTCGGCGACGCGGCCAGCATCTCGAGATCTGCACGCGTGCGAGCGACGAACTCGGGCGAGCCCTCGATCTTGATCCAGTCCGGGACGTCTTTGATCTCGACCGTGACGTGGTGCTCCGAATCGTTCGTGTCACCGGACTCGTCGTTGGACGTGTCGTCGCCAGAACCACCGTAGGTGGTGTCGCTGCCACGGCCGGCGTACGTCACGTCCCCACCTGCGCCCCCGTGAATCCGGTCGTTGTCGTCACCACCCGAGAGGATGTCGGCGTCGTCACCGCCAACAAGGACGTCATCGCCGTCAGCACCCTCCAGATAGTCGCGTCCGCTGCCACCTGCTAGTCGATCGTTGCCGGCCAGGCCGTAGACCGTGTCGTCCCCGCCCGCACCCGTGGCCAGGTCATGACCGCCTTGACCGTCGATGTAATCCCGGCCGACACCACCGGAGACACGATCGTTGCCTTCGCCCGCAAAGATCTTGTCCCCATCCTGACCACCCAGGATGCGGTCTTCCCCTGCCCCACCGTGGAGCTTGTCCTGGCCTCTGCCGCCGAGCAGGGAGAGATTGACGTTGGTGCCCTGCGGGACGTTGACCTGGTCGTTGCCCTCGCCGGCGCGAATGACGATCTCGTTGCCGGGTGGCACGTCGTACATCTGGCCGTTGACGGTGACGACCTGCTTCCCGGTCAGCGGGTTGATCCCGACCGTGACCACGTCGTCGCCGCTGCCCGTGTTGATGTAGGTCTTTCCGTCGACGTTGATCATGCCGACCGAGTCGACGTCGGCGGGGACGTGGAACGGGTCCTGCCCCGACTCGGCGATCGCAGCCATGCTCGTCGACAGCCCCTGCCAGGCCGCGGTGGTGTCGACCAGCACCTGCCGGTCGGCGTCGAGGTCGCGGTCGAGGCCTGATCGGATCTCGGAGGCGCGGGTGATGGCGTCGGTGACGAGCTTGCCGTCCTCGGGGGTCTCGGGCTCGAACCGGATGTCGCCCGAGGGGCTGCCCTGGTGCGGGATGTGGGCCACGGTGGCCCAGGACTGGTCGAGGTGGCCTTGGGCGATGCGCACCGTGCCGGCGATCCGAGCCGTCGCCGAGGAGGCCTTGTCGGCGAGCTCGCGCGCCTTGTCGAGGTCGGCCAGGAGCGTCTTGCGGTGCCCCTCATAGGACTCGGCGGTCTGGCCCTCCCAGTCGGCGACCACGTTCTTGGATCCGCTGATGAACGACTCGGTGACGCGGTCGAGCGCCTTCGCGATCGATGTCCAGCCTCGCGACGCATCGTCGATCGAGGCCGCGTCGTCCCACAGTTTCCAGGTGCCTTCGGACATCTCGTGCTCCTCAACGCGGGGTCGGTGTGGGACCCGGGGACGGGCTCGGCGTGGGCGAGGGCGGCGGCGGACCCGGCGTCGGCTCCGGAGGCCGCGGCGTCGGTCCCGGGGGCAGCGAGTTGCTGGACTGGGCGGCCCGGGCGATCTCCTCGTCGGTTGCGGAGATGTCGAAGGCACACAGCATGAGGGCATCGGCGTCCGCCTCGAAGACCGCCGCGAACGACTCGAGCGCGCTGGAAGCGGCCTCGACGAGCGGGCCGTGAGCAGCCATGGTGTCGTAGCCACCCTGGGTGTTTCCGGCGTCCCGGGCGGCGACCTCGAGGGCCCCGGCGTTGTCCGTGGTCGCAGCGGTCAGGTCCATCGCCCAGTCGATGCAGCCGTCGGCGAGCCTGACGAGATCGTCGGGACGTACGTTGATCTGAGATGGCATCGGGGCCTCCCTCTCCAACGGAGTTCTTCCCCGGAACACGCGTGGCTACACACGAACGCCGCGCCTATCTCATCATCCGAGATGAGGCGCGGCGGTGAGCGCTCAGGAGAAGGGGTTGGGGAGCGCACCCGGGAGGTCGGCGAGGAGCTCGCGGGCGCGGGCGGCGACCTTGTGCTCGACCAGGACCTCGTATTTCGTCGGCACGATGACCTTGACGCTCGAGAAGTCGCGGGCGCCGCGGGTGGCGGCGTAGCCGATCAGCGACCAGACGAGGCCGAAGACGACGCCGAGGAGCATCGTCGAGAGCAGGATGAACAGGAAGTTGTCGTCGCCGAAGAGCGACATGATCAGGCCGACGAAGACACCGAGCCAGGCGCCGGAGAGGACACCGGCGAGGGCGACCTTGCTCCAGGTGAGCCGCCCGGTGATGCGCTCGATCTGCTTCAGCTCGGTGCCGACGATCATGCAGTTCTCGACCGGGAACTCCTTGTCGGCAAGGAAGTCGACCGTCTTCTGCGCGGCCGCGTAGTCGTCATAGGTCGCGAGGGACTGGGGAAACTCCAGCTTCAGCGGGCTCTGCGGGCCGCCGACCGGCGAGGTGAAGGACATACGCCCCAGTGTGCCCCAGACTCCGTCAGTTCTTGAGGATGCCGTTCGCGATGACGTCGAGCATGGGACGAACGTCCTCAGCGGAGAGCGAGGACTGGTCGGCCATGGTCGCGACACCGCCGAGGAGGCGGCAGACGTCGAGATTGTCGACACCCTCGCGCAGTGCGCCGTGGTCGGACATCTCCGCCAGGACGCTCGCGTTGGCGTCGGCGTAGGTCTGGCACTTGGTGCGCAGCGGTGAGTCCTGGCAGCCCAGCGAGGCCGTGATCTTGGCAGCGGCGCCCTGGTGGCGGGTCAGCAGGGAGACGTACTCCTCGAACCAGGCGAGCAGCTTGTCCCGGCATCCGCCCTCGGTGGCCATGGCCTTCTCGACATGGCCGGCGACCTCCTCGATCCAGGTCGCCATGATCGCCTCGTGGAGCGCCTCGCGGGTCGGGAAGTGGCGGTAGAGGGTGCCGGGACCGACACCTGCGCGCCGGGCGACCTCGTCGAGCGGCGCGTCGAGGCCACGCTCCTTGAAGACGGCATGGGCGACCTCGATCAGCCGTTCGCGGTTGCGCTGCGCGTCGGCTCTCATCAGGACCTCCTCGGTGGCTCCCGCGGCGGTGCGGGCGCCTCACGTTAACAGCAGCCACCGCCCGGGCTCTTAAACGCGTTGCTAACCGGAGACACTCTCCGGTAGTGTCGTGATCAAGCGGAGGCTTCCTCCGCTTCACTGTACTCCTCTTCCGTCTCCACCAGGAGCTCTCGCATGACATCCACCGTGGCACCACCCCAGCCACCCGCAGCCACCAAGGCCGCCGGCGCCGGGATCGCGCTCGTCCTGGTCGCTCAGCTGATGATCGTCCTCGACTCGGCGGTCGTGAACGTCGCACTCCCCCAGATCGCCGACGACCTGAAGTTCACGCCTGCGGCACTCACCTGGGTGCTCAACGGCTACACCCTCGCCTTCGGCGGCCTGCTGCTGCTCGGCGGCCGCCTCGGCGACGTCTTCGGCAGGCGGCGCATGTTCGTGGCTGGCCTCTCCGTCTTCACCCTCTTCTCACTGGCCGGCGGACTCGCGCCGACCGACGACCTGCTGGTGATCGCCCGCGCACTGCAGGGCTTCGGCGCCGCGATCGCCGCGCCCCAGGTGCTCGCCCTGCTGACCACGTCCGCAAAGGACGAGGGCGGCCGGGCCCGGGCGATCGCGCTCTTCTCCGCGGTCTCCTCCAGCGGCGCCTCGATCGGGCTGATCCTCGGCGGCATCCTGACCGACATCGCATCCTGGCGCTGGACGCTGTTCATCAACGTACCGATCGGGCTCGTCGTGCTCGCCCTCGTCGGCCGTCTCGTCGCCGAGACCGCCCCACGGCCGGGACGCTTCGACGTCGTCGGTGCGGTGACCGCCACGGGCGGCGCGGCCGCGATCGTCTGGTCGCTGATCGGCGCCCCGGAGCACGGTTGGACCTCGGCGCGCACGCTCGGCGGCATCGCCGTCGGCCTGCTCCTGCTGGTCGCCCTGGTGCTCACCGAGCGCCGGGTCGCCCACCCGCTGCTGCAGCTCCAGCTCTTCGACAGCCACCGCCGCGTCGCCGCGTTCATCGCCGCGGTCGGGCTGGTCGGCGCCCAGTTCGCGACCTTCTACCTGACCGTCATCTACCTGCAGGGCGTGCTCGGCATGGGTCCGCTCGCCTCCGGGCTGGCGTTCCTGCCGCTCACCCTGATGATCTTCGCGATGTCCCGAGTGGCTCCGCGCATCGCGGCGCGGATCGGGATGCCCCGGGTGCTGGTCCTGGGCGCCACCGGTCTCACCGTGTCGTTCCTCTGGCTGAGCACGCTGTCCGAGACGAGCACGTACGCCGGTGCCGTCCTGGCCCCGTTCCTCCTCAACGGCGCCTTCGCCTCGCTCGTCTTCACCTCCACCACCGCCCTCGGGCTGGAGGGGGTCGACGCCGCCCATGCCGGCTCGGCCTCCGGCCTAGTGCAGACGATGCAGCAGCTCGGCGGCGCCATCGGCCTGGCCGTGATCGCCTCGGTCTACGTCGCCAACGGGGCGCCCGGAGAGGTCGTCCCCGGGATGCGCGAGGCGTTCTACGCCGCGGCCGCCCTCGGCGCGATCGGGATCATCGCCTCGCTGAGCGTGGTGCTCCGACGCCCCTCCCGAGGCCGCGCGTACGTCACCGGCCGGGCAGCGGTCGAGATCGACTGACCACGCAGCCGATTCTGCTCCGACACGGCCTCACAGCCCTCACAGCGTGGCCGGGTCGGAGCAGAACAGGTGCTGGTCCGCGCTTGCGTGGGTGACCGTCGTGACCCCGGCCTCGTCCGACGTCGGGCATGCCGAACAGCGCCTGAGAGAGCATCACACCGCCCTCACCGTCGCCGGTGCGTAGGCGACGTCGTTTCGATAGCGCACCCCGGCTCCGGCGGCCACCGCGGGCTTGTCGATCACCCGCAGGGGCCCGTCGGTCCTGTTGGTCAGCGTGTAGTGCACCGTCACCTGGGATGCGGTCGGTTCGACCGAGACCTCGAACTCGGCGTCAGGGGCAGGTGCCTCACCGGTGGGCCGTTCGTCGGACGCCAGGTCGGAGCACCCCGCCAGGGCCGCTCCGGCCGCGACCAGGACCGCCGCGCCCAGCACCCGCGACAGTGCTCGCGCTCGTCCCATCCCAGCTCCTCTCGCAGGCCGTTTCCGGTGTATTCGATCGGGTGGTCGGGATCAACGATTTCGAGCGTGTCGCAACGGAACTGCCCCGGCTCGCGGTCGCGAGCCGGGGCCGTTCCGTGTGCGGGTCAGCTGCCGTAGACCGCCAGCTCCTGCAGGTGCAGGGTGTAGGCGTTGCTGGTGTTACCGGTGCCGGTCACCCGGACGTAGCGGAAGCTGCCGCTCACCGGATACCAGTCCCCCACGTCCGTCTGCGGAGAGTCGACGTTCTTGGCGGCGATCGGCGTGAAGGTGATGCCGTCGACGCTGCCTTCCACGGTGTAGCGGTAGGACCGCCGGTCCGCGTAGTAGGGCGTCACCCTGATCCCGGAGATCTCACGTTCGGCACCGAGATCGACCTGCAACCACGCCGGCTTGCCGGCGCACTGTGCCGGGTTGCACAGCCAGTTGGTGTGCAGCTTGGCGTCGACCGCCCGGGCCGGCGCCGCAGCACCTTCGCTGCTGGATGCGGTGGCCAGCTTGCCCTCGCTGAGCGGCGTCGGGATCGTGCCGGAGCAGGTCAGGGTCGGTAGCCCGAACGAGGCCGCGTCGAAGGACCGGTTGCCGTCGGCCCGATCGATCACGATCCGCAGCTGACGTACCCCGGTGATGTCGACGTCGAGGCGGATCGCCTCGGTGCCGGTGGTGGCCAGCCCGCTGCGCAGCACCGGCGTGGTGCGGATCCGGCGGCCGTCGCCCCACACCTCGACGACCACGTCACCGTCGGCGGCATGGTTCATCGCGTCGTCGATGCCGACGAGGGTGGTGAACCGCTGACACCCCTGCCCCAGCTCGAACCGGACCTCGCCCGCGGCGTTGGTGCCGAGACCCTTCGAATAAGCGGTGCCGTCCAGCATGATCGGCGCGCCGTTGCCCGACGGGGTCGCCGGGGTCACCGTGTCGCGGGCGACCGGGTGCTCCCCGTCGTGGTTGCGTGAGGAGGAGAACGGTACGTCGCTGAGCTGGATCCGGCCGGGTCTGTCGACCGGCAGCACCGCACGGGCCGTCTTCTGCTTCGTCCCGGCCTGCTGGTCGTACGTCACCTCGACACCGATCGCGGCCTCGGTGGCCTCCGACGGCAGGTCGGCGTCGGCCGCCACCGTCCAGCTCACCGTCGCCGAGCCACCGGGCTCGATCCGGGACGGCAGCTCACCGGCGGCAGAGGCTGTGATGCCGTCTGGCGCGGTGACCTGGGCGGACAGGTTCTCCAGCGCGGCGAACGGGTTGTTGTTGACCACGGTCAGGGCGACCGTGCCGGGGTCCTCGCCGATCGTCCCGGTCGGACGGAGCGACACCGCCGCGCCGAAGTCCGCGGCCGACAGCTGCTCCAGGGCCCGAGCGGCTTCGGCGTACGTGTCGCCCTCCGGCTCGGTCGGGTAGGAATCCGTCGCCCGTGACCATTCGTCGGCGACCTTCAGCCAGTCGATCGCCGCCGGCTCCTCGCCCGTGCGCAGGGAGTCGCGCAGCGAGTCGAAGTAGCGCTCCCAGCGGGGTGCGTAATAGCTGTCGAGCAGGCCGGACCAGTCGCGGTAGGCGTAGTCGGTCAGCGAGAGCGTCAGGGTCCACGAGGTGAGGACGCGGCGGGCATCGTGCTCGAGTGCGGTGGCCTCCTCAGGTGAGGAGGCGAAGGCGCGAGCCTTCGCCAGCCAGGGGCCGACCATCTGATCGGCACGGGTGGCACTGATCCGGTCGGCGGTGTCGATCGCCTCGATCCACGCGTCGGTGAGCCGGTCGAACTCGGCGATGTCACGCTCGGCGTACGCCTGTCGGATCTGGACCAGCAAGGGGTGGGTGTATTCGGTGACCACCTGCCGGGCGATCTCGGCGAGGTCGTGGCGATAGGTGTCGCTGGCGCGCAGCGACGACCTCACCTTCAGGAGCGACGGGAGCGCTGCCGCGAAGTCCGTCGGGTCGTAGCGATTCCCGGGGGCGGTGTAGTTGCTGGCCCTGGTGGCCGTCAGCGCCGGTACGGCCGCGAAGAGGCCGCTGGTGCCTGCCGAACGGTTGTTGTTCGGCGGGATCGAGTAGGCCGTGTTCTGCAGGGTCTTCCAGGCCGCGCGAGCCGCCGGGTCGGTCGCACCGTAGCGAGCGTCGGCGTACTCGGCGAACCAGGCGTCCAGGTCGACCGGGCCGGTCTGCCAGGGCAGCTCGGCGAGAAACTCCATCGCGACGGCATTGTTGTAGCTGGCCTCCGGGAGGATGGCGATGCCGTTCAGCGCGCTGTTCGGTCGGGACCGGAAGTCCCAGAACCGTTCGTTCCACGCCTTGATCGGGGCGCCGACGGTCGAGTTGCCACCGAAGTTCCAGATCGAGCCGAAGGCATACGGCGTGCCCTTCCACTGGGTCTCACGCTGTGGGTCGAGGTTGCGGTCCGCCAGCCCGTCCACGATGAGCATCCGGCCGCGGTCGATCGCGTCGAGGGTCTCCGGCCGCGGGTTGCTCTGCCAGCCGAGCGCGACCCAGGTGGCGCCCGGGTGCGCCGCGTCCAGGGCGTCCTGGACGGCCGCGGAGGCCTTGCCGACCGGGATGGACCCGGGGGTCCCACCCTCGTGCAGCAGGTCCATCTTGTACATCGTCGACGCTCCGAGGACGTCGTCCTGGATCTCGTAGAAACGGTCGGCGACCTGGCCGAAGAGCTCGTGGGTGGGGGCCAGCCAGTCCGGCCGTCGCAGGCCGGACCAGGTGCCCTGCGGGACGGTGACGGCTCCGGGGTTGCGGACCTCGAAGTCGGTCGGGACGGTGCCGAAGTAGCCTGGGAGCACCGGCGTGATGCCCATCGAACGCATGTAGTCGGCGATACGCCGGCCGAGGTCGGCACGCTTCTGGAGGAGCTCGGGGGTGACCGGCTCGGTGAAGTTCCACATGTTCTGCATCAGCCACCACTGCTGATAGACCGGCGACGGGATCCAGGCACGCGCCTCGGCCTCGGAGTAGCCGTAGTCCTGCAGCAGCCGGTAGTAGACCATCTCGGAGCCGACCGGGAGGAACATCTCGTTGACGCCGTGCATGGCGTTGATGTCGACGAGGTCACGCCAGTCCTCGAAGGTGCGGAACGGGCCGGAGTAGCCGTCCTCGGTGTCGTTGCCGGAGAACCGGTGCGCCACCAGGGAGGTGGCTTCGATCGGCTCCGAAGGCACCGGCAGGGAGCCTTTGACCTGCACCTGGGTCCCGGTCCAGGAGACGTCCGCCTTGGCGACCTTCTTCAGGTAGGCGTTGACGCCCATCAGGACTGCCGGGACGTTCGTCCCCTCCACCACGATCCGGCTCCCGCGGGCGCTGACCCGATAGCGGTCGCTGCCACCCGGGTTCACCGACAGATCGAATCGGGCCGCGTGCCGGTGGCCGAGCATCCTGACGAGAGCCTCGCGGGCCGGGCGCGTGGCAGCCGGGCCCGACGAGGCCTCCGACGGCTCCTCGGACACAGGCTCCGTCGGGTCGGCCGACGCGGCGATGGTCGGCATGGTGGCGGCGATCAGCCCGAGCAGCATCGCCACGATCAGGTGAGCCAGTTGACTGTGTCGCTGGCGTTTCGGCATCGCGCCTCCCCAGTTATGAAGAACATTTTCGTAATGTGGCCTCATGGTCCTCCCGGACGCCGCGCCGGTCAAGGGTTTTGGGAGATGCAGGCAGGGACGGGCGAGCCGGTAACTTGGTCGCCATGGACGGGATCCGGGGCAGGCTGTGACGGGAGAGTCGAGCGGAAACCGCGTGCTGCGGCGGCTCAACACCACCGCGGTCCTGGAAGGCGTCCGCGCTGCCGGGGCGGCAGGCGCACGCATCACCGAGCTGGCGACCGACACCCGGTTGACCCGACCGACCGTCTCCCAGGCGATCGACGAGCTGGCCTCCGCCGCCGTCGTCGAGCCGCTGGCACCCGCGGAGCCGTCCGGGGCCGGCCGTCCCGCCACCCGGTACGTTCTGCGCAAAGGCCTGCTGCCGGTGCTCGGACTGGACATCGGACCCCACCGGGTCGCGGCATCCATCGCCAACGTCCAGGGCGAGACGCTCGCGGACGAGGCGATCGAGGTGCCATCCGGCTCCGACCCGGCCGCCGTCCGACGTCAGGTCAGCTCGCTGGTCGACGGCGCCCTCCGGACCGCCAGCCTGCCACCCGATCGGATCGGGGCGGTGGTCGCCGGCTCGCCCGGTGTCGTCGGGCCGGAGCTGAGCCGGGTGACGATGGCTCCGTCCGCCCCCGGCAACACCGAGGCCGGCCTGTTCGCCGACCTCGCCCGTCGGTTCCCGTCACGGCTGCTGGTGGAGAACGACGCCAACCTGGCCGCCATCGCGGCCAGCGCCGAGCATCCGGGCCGTACGTTGGTCGTCATCCACTGGGGTGAGCGGCTGGGGGCCGGAGTGGTGATCGACGGCTCCCTCCATCGCGGGGCGCACCGAGCGGCCGGCGAGGTCGGTCTGATCCCGGTCTCGGCCGATGGCGTGCAGTTCGACGAGCACGGGCGAGGTCCGCTGGAGCACGCCCTGGGCGGCGCGGGGATCGCCGAGCTGGCCAGGGTGGAGGCCGCCAAGCACCCTGGCGGGGCGCTGCCTGCCGACCGTTCCCTCACGGCCCAGCAGGTCTTCGCCGCAGCCGCAGAGGGTGACCCGGCAGCCGTCGCAGCGGTGTCGGCGGTGGCCACGAAGATGGTGGAGCGGCTGGCCCCGGTCTTCCTGGCGATCGACCCGGACGTCGTGGTCCTCACCGGTGGCATCGCCAATGCCGGCGAGTTCTTGGTCGACCAGCTACGCCTGCACCTGCCGCGGTTCACGCTGGTCCCGCCGGAGCTCGCGCTGCTGGTCCCGGCCGACCGTGCCGTCCTGACCGGCGCGCTCACTCTCGCTGCGAGCAGAGCCTGGGACGAGCTGATCGCCTCGGTCCAGCCCGGTCACCCGTGGTCGGTCAGCGGGCCAGGACCTTCTCGGCCAGCCTAGCGCTGGAGCGCCCCTCGTCTGGACGCAGCGGAGCGAGGAGCGGAGCGACGAGCGCAGCGGAGGAAGACGAGGGTCAAGCGGAAGCGCTCGCGAATTGCGAAGCAATCGCCAACGGCAGAGTGAAGAACCCGAGGCCGTCGGTGCCGGACCCGGTGAGGGTCTCCACCGCGTGCTCCGGGTGCGGCATCAGGCCGACGACGTTGCCGGCCTCGTTGGTGATGCCCGCGATGTCGTTGACCGAGCCGTTGGGGTTCACGTCGAGGTAGCGCGCGACGACGCGGCCCTCGTCCTCGAGGCGCTTGATGGTGTCGGCGTCGGCGACGTACTGTCCCTCGCCGTTCTTCAGCGGGACCACGATCTCCTGGTCCTTGGCGAAGGCAGAGGTCCAGGCGGTCGAGTTGTTCTCGATGCGCAGCTTCTGGTCGCGGCAGATGAACTTGAGGTGGTCGTTGCGCAGCAGGCCGCCGGGGAGCAGGTGGGACTCGACCAGCATCTGGAAGCCGTTGCAGATGCCGAGGACCGGCAGGCCCTTCTGCGCGCCCTCGATGACCTCGGTCATGATCGGGGCGAAGCGCGAGATGGCGCCGCAGCGCAGGTAGTCACCGTAGGAGAAGCCGCCCGGCAGGATCACCGCGTCGACGCCCTGCAGGTCATGGTCGCCGTGCCACAGCGCGACCGCCTCGTTGCCCCCGACCCGGACGGCGCGCTGCGCGTCGACGTCGTCGAGGGTGCCCGGGAAGGTGATGACGCCGATCTTCACTTGGCGGTCTCTTCCACGCGGACGACGTAGTTCTCGATCACCGTGTTGGCCAGGAAGGTCTCGGCCAGCTTCTCGATCTGGGCGAGCGCGTCGTCGGTGACCTCGGGGATCTCCAGCTCGAACCGCTTGCCCTGACGGACCTCGGTGACCCCGGTGAACCCGAGCCGCGGCAGGGCGCCGAGAACGGCCTTCCCCTGCGGGTCGAGAATCTCGGGCTTGGGCATGACGTCGACGACAACGCGAGGCATGGCTGCAGTCTAGGTGGGCCATGGGCCGCTCACCTAAACCGTTGGCTATCGATCACCTCGGGCTTTACCGTCGGTCCTCGTGCGCCATCTGCTGATCGACATCGCTCCGCTGCGTACGTCTCGAGCTTTCCGCCGGTTCTTCCTCGGACGGGCGGTCTCGGGACTCGGTGGACAGATCACGATCGTCGCGGTGATGTTCCAGGTCTGGGAGTCGACCCACAGCCCGTTCTGGTCCGGCAGCGTCGCCTTCGCCCGGCTCGTCCCGTTGCTCGTCGCCGGGCTCTGGGGCGGGGCGGTGGCGGACCGCATGGACCGCCGCTCGATCCTGATGGTCACCAACCTCGCACAGCTCGTGCTGGCGCTGCTGCTGATGGCGCAGGCGCTCTGGTTGGGAACGTCGGCGTCATCACTCGTCCCCGTCCTCGTTCTGGTAGCCCTCATGGCCGCCGCCGGTTCGGTCGCCGCACCTGCAGGCATGGGTGTGATCCCGCGCCTGCTCCCCACCGATCAGGTCGCCGCGGGACTCGCGCTCAACCGGCTGAGCTTCCAGGGGTCGATGCTCATCGGCCCGGCGCTCGGCGGACTGATCATCGGCTTCGCCGGGCTCGAGATCGCGTACGCCGTCGACGCACTCACCTTCGTCGCCGGGTTCCTCGGCGTCGCCGGCCTGCCGCGCCTCGCGCCCGTGACCAAGACGAACGGCGGCGGCATCCTCGAAGGGCTGCGCTTCGCCGCCACCCAACCCGTCGTACGCGGCGTGCTCCTCGTCGATCTCGCGGCCACCGTCCTGGCCATGCCGGTGAGCCTGTTCCCGCTGATCAACGAGGAACGGTTCGGTGGCGACCCGCGTACGCTCGGGCTGTTCCTCACCGCGATCGCGGTCGGCGGTGTCGCGGCCTCGCTGTTCTCGGGATCCTTCACGCGACGCACGCGGCCGGGCGTGATCACGATCGGCGCCGCCGCCGTGTGGGGGCTCAGCCTCGCCGCCGTCGGGCTGGCCACCTCCCCCTGGCTCTGTCTCGCTCTGCTCGCCGTGGCCGGTGCCGCCGACTCGGTCAGCGTCGTCACCCGCGGGACGCTGATCCAGCTCGCCGTGCCCGACGACCTGCGCGGCCGCACCGCCGCGGTCGAGATGATCGTCGGCGCCGGCGGCCCCGAGGTCGGCAACCTCCGCGGCGGCGCCGTCGCCGAGCTCACCTCGGGCCCGTTCGCCCTGGTCAGCGGGGGCATCACCTGCCTGCTCGCGCTGGCCGCCGTCGGCGCCACCTCCCGGCCGATGCTCGAGTTTCGTACGAACAAAACCGCTTAGCTCGAAGTTCGCAGCCATCCGGTGACTGCGATCTTCGACCTTCTCTTCGATGGACTCAAACCACGCGACGCACGGCTGGCTGAAAGCACCTGAGCAGCGGCGCTACACGGCCACTAACCAGCGGCAAGCGAGCAGTCCGCGCATGGCGTCACCTCGCCCGGCCAACCACCGCGACCGAGCAGCTCACCGACCCGGGCGGCTGTCCGGCAGGGGTCGCCGAGCACCTGACCGTAGGTGAGCCGAACAGTGCGAAGGTTGCGAGCGACGGCCGCATCCAGATCACGGGCGTGGTCGGCATCCCGCGCGGCAGCGCTGCCGTGGAAGGCGCGGCCGTCGAGCTCGACGACCAAGCCGTAAGCCGAGTAGACGACATCACGCTCCACCGAGACGCCTGCGATCGAGTCGCCGACCTGCCGCTCCCCCGCCGGCAGGCCATGGCCTCGCTCGACGCGGCGGAGGTACTCGCGTTCGAGGACCGAGCACGCGCCTGCCTTCAGGTCCTCGAGCAGCCCGAGGATCAGCTGTCGATCGGGCACCCGTCGCCGGTGGCCCACGGCCTCGATGAGCGCTCCCGGCCTGACCACCTTCGTCTGGACCAGATCGGCGAGCGTGGTGAACGCCCCTGCGGCACCGCCGGCCTCGACCACGGCGTCGATCGCCGCCTCCGCGATGAGCTGGCGAGGTGGATAGGCGGCCCAGTCGACGAAGCCGTCGAAACGAGCACGGCGCCGGACGATCACGCCGGCAGGGGCGATCACGGTGCGACCCATCGGGATCATCACCTCGATCGGCGCGCGCTCGGGCGGCTTCGGCAGGGCCGAGCGTCCCGCGAGAGCCGCCGGCCAGCACGCCAGCACCGCCGCCCAGGCACGCTGGCCCCAGGTCGGGTTGCCGGTGTGGTTGACGTAGACCCCCGGGTGGAGCACCGCGAGCTCGCGGTTGCGTACGAGGCGACGGATGTCGTGGTCCTGGGCGTGCAGGTCGCGCAGCTGTCGCCGCGAGATCACGCCGCCCTGGATCTCATCCCGCAGTCGCACCATGCCGACATGGTCGAACAGCTGTTTCGCGTCCCCCGAGTGCTCCACGGAATCGTTCTACCCCAGATCAGACCCCTATAAACTCGAAGATCGCAGCCACCCAGTGACTGCGATCTTCGACCCAAGACATGCCGTCGTTGTCGGTTGTTCATCCCGCCGAGTCTCGACGCGCGCTCCGGGCTTTGGGGGCGGCTCGGACGTGAGCGCGTTCCCCTTGTTTGCCGATCAAGCTGAGGTATTCCACCGGCCCCGAGCTGGTGGCTGCGAACCAGTGTGGCGTGCGGGTGTCGAACTCCGCTGCCTCACCGGGCTCGAGGATCAGGTCGTGCTCGCCCAGGACAAGGCGGAGCCTGCCGTTGAGGACGTACACCCAGTCGTATCCCTCGTGGGTGCGTAGGTCGGGGTGGGCATCGTCGCGGCCGGTGGGCAGGACGAACTTGTAGGCCTGGATGCCTCCCGGCCTCCGGGTCAGGGGCAGGATCATGGAGCCGTCCGCGCAGGGGATGGGCCGCAGATTGATGCGGGGGTTGCCGGTCGGAGGCGCATCGACGAGGTCGTCGAGGGTGACGCCGTGGGCCCGCGCCAGAGGCAGCAGCTGTTCCAGGGTGGGGCGGCGTAGGCCGGCCTCGAGCCGGGACAGCGTGCTGGTCGAGATTCCGGTCTCTTCAGCCAGGCGGCTGAGCGTGATGTCGCGACGTTGGCGCAGCTGCTTCAGTCGCGGCCCCACCGCGTCGAGAGTGCGATCGGTCGAGTCGTCCATGCTCAAAGATTGCCATTCAGCAACAACCTTTGCGAATCGGCACAGGACTCCGGACCATCGAACCAACTGGCAAGCAGGTCTGAAAGGAAGTCCATTGAGCACCAACCCATCGATCATCAGCACCGGTCCGGACGACCCGGTCGAAGAAGGTGATCCGACCGTTCATGACGCACGTCAGCGCCGCGCGATCCTGATCGCGGTCTGCATCGCGCTGATGGCAGTCATCGCCTCGGTCACCGGCCTCAACGTGGCACAGCCTGATCTGGCCGTCGAGTTCGACGCTTCACAGAGCACGGTGCTGTGGTTCATCAACCTCTACACGATCAGCCTCGCGGCGCTGCTGCTGCCGCTGGGCGCCCTCGGCGACCGGATCGGCCGCAAACCGGTGCTGCTCGTCGGCCTCATCGTCTTCGGCACCGCAAACCTGGCAGCCGGGCTGGCCACCTCCTCGGAGGTGATGCTCGCTTCGCGATTCCTCTCCGGCGTGGGCGCGGCCATGATCATGCCGGTCACCCTCGCGGTGATCACCTCGACCTTCCCCGAGGAGGAACGCGCGAAGGGAATCGGCGTCTGGACCGGCGTCGCCGGCGGTGGCGGAATCCTGGGCATGTATCTGTCCGCGCTGCTGGTCGACGTCGCCACCTGGCGCTGGCTCTTCGCCCTGCCGATCGCGCTCGTTCTGGTTGCTGTCGTCATGATCGTGCGCTCGGTGCCCAACACGCGCGAGCACACCGAGCACGGGTTCGACACCGTCGGGTCGGCCACCTCCGTCCTCGCCATGCTCGGGCTGATCTTCGCCCTTCACGAGGGCCCGGTCCACGGCTGGACGGAACCGGCGACCATGATCGGGCTGGTCGGTGGCATCATCGCCGCCGTCGCGTTCGTCGTGTGGGAGCTGCGCCAGACGACACCCCTGCTCGACGTCCGGCTCTTCGGCGAGCGGAGTCTGGCCAGCGGATCGGTCGCGCTGCTGGTGGTCTTCGGCGTGCAGGCCGGGATCTTCGTCGTGCTCTTCCCGTTCCTCCAGGCAGTGCTCGGGTGGTCAGCACTGCGCGCCACGTTGGCGATGATGCCGATGGCGCTGCTGATGATGCTCGCCTCCGGCCTCGCCCCGCGGGTCGCAGCCCGCATCGGAGCGCGGGCCACCATGGCCACCGGCGTCCTCCTGGTCGGCACCGGGCTCGCCCTCATGGCCGGCCTGGTCTCCGTCGAGGACGGCTACCTCGCGGTCCTGCCCGGCATGCTCGCCATGGGCCTCGGGATGGGCCTGTCCATGACGCCATCCACCGAGGCGATCACCGGTTCACTGCCTCGCGAACGTCAAGGCGTCGCGTCCGCCCTCAACGACGTCACGCGCGAGCTCGGCACCGCACTGGGCATCGCTCTCCTCGGAGCCGTCCTGTCCGCCGGTTACCGGGGCGCGATCGACGATCACCTTGATGACGTCCCGAACGACGTCGCGGACACCGCCCGCGAGGGCGTTGCGAACGCCATCGCCGCCGCCGGTGGCGCCGGCGACCAGGCCCCTGCCGTGGTCCGCGCAGCACAGGAGTCGTTCGTCGCAGGGTGGCAGGACGCGATGTGGGCCGGTGCCGCGGTGATGGCCATCCTGTTCGTCTTCGTTCTTGCCCGTGGCCCGCAGCGTGCCGTCGGGGCGGCCGACGATCTCCCCGAGGCTCATCGGTGATCCATGCCGAAGGTCGCAGCCACCGAGTGACTGCGACCTTCGAGCTACGGCTGCTGCCGGCGTACGGGAGTTCCTACTTGAGCTCGCGCTTGAGGATCTTGCCGGTGGCGGTCATGGGGAGGGCGTCGACGATCTCGACGATGCGCGGGTACTTGTAGGCCGCCATCTGCTCCTTGGCCCAGGCGATGATCTCCTCGGGGGTCGCGGAGGCGCCGGGCTTGAGCACGAGGACGGCCTTGATCTCCTCACCGTGGGAGTCGTGCGGGACACCGATGACGGCGGCCAGCGAGACCGCCGGGTGGGTGAGCAGGACCTCTTCGATCTCGCGCGGGTAGACGTTGAAGCCGCCGCGGATGATCATCTCCTTGGCCCGGTCGACGATGTAGTACCAGCCGTCCTCGTCGCGCTTGGCGAGGTCACCGGAGCGGAACCAGCCGTCCTCGGTGAGCACCTCGGCGGTCGCCTCGGGGCGGTTGTAGTAGCCCTTGAAGATGGCGTGACCCTTGATCGCGATCTCCCCGATGGTGTCGGGGGTCCAGTCGATCTCGTCCCAGGAACCGGCCTCGATGAGCTTCATCTCGACACCCGGGATCGGGACACCGATCGAGCCAGGGCGCACCGGCTTGCCGTAGAGGGAGAAGGACGCGACCGGCGAGGTCTCGGAGAGGCCGTAGCCCTCGAGGATGGTGACGCCGAAGCGCTTCTCGAACTCCTTGTGGATCTCGACCGGAAGCGCAGAACCGCCGGCGACGGCGATGCGCAGGTTCTTCGCCAGGGTGGCGACGTCGATGTCGTCGGAGAGGGCACCGAGAAGCCCCCAGTACATCGTCGGGACGCCCGCGAAGAAGGTGACCTTCTCCTTGAGCATCGTCGCCAGCGCGGCCGCGGCGTCGAAGCGCGGCAGCAGCACGACGGTGCCAGCGAAGGCGAACGCGCCGTTCTGCACGACGGACTGGCCGAACGCGTGGAACAGCGGCAGCACGGCGAGGAAGGTGTCGGGGCGCTCGGCGGAGGCGTCGAAGAGATCCGCCCCGGCCAGAGCGTTGTCACGCATGTTGCGGTGGCGCAGCTCGGCACCCTTGGGACGCCCGGTGGTGCCGGAGGTGTAGAGGATGACCGCGGTGTCGTCCTCGTCGGTGGCGACCGTGTCGAAGGTGGGCGGCTGGGTCGCGATGCCCTGGCCCAGCGTGGTGACGCCCTCGATCGGCGACGGGGCGGCCGGATCGGCGGTGATCAGGAAGAAGTCCTCGACACCGGCCTCCTGCGCGCCGGCGTGCGCCTCGGCCCCGATGGGGAGCTCCGGCGTGCCCTGGAACGCGAAGAGGGCCTTCGCGTCGGAGTCCTGGAGGTGGTAGGCCACCTCGCGACCCTTGAGGAGCACGTTGAGCGGAACGACGGTGGCACCGGCCTTGAGGATGCCGAAGTAGACCATCGTGAAGTAGGGCAGGTTCGGGCTCATCAGGGCAACCCGGTCGCCTGCGCCGATGCCCTTGCTCGCCAGCAGGTTCGCGACCTGGTTGGCGGCACCGTTGACCTGGGCGTAGCTCAGACGGACGTCACCCATGACGATCGCGGTGCGCTCGGGATAGTTCGCCGTGGAGTCTTCCAGCAGCGAAGCAAGGTTGTACGTGGACACTTGGCCTCCAGTGGTATGCGTGTTACGCGTCACAACTTACCCGCGCGTAGGTATGGACGTGAATGGGTCTCCGCCCAATACGTCATGTGCTGGAGAACATTGCTCAGAATCGGTGGCCGGTGAGCTTCTCGTACGCCTCGACGTACTTCGCCCGCGTGCGCTCGACGATCTCCTCGGGAAGGTCGGGCGGCGGGTCGCCGGCGGCGCGGTCCCAGCCGGCCTCGGGCGAGAGCAGCCAGCGCCGGATCACGTCCTTGTCGAAGCTGGGGATCGCGCTCCCGGGATGCCACTGCGCCGCGTCCCAGTAGCGGGAGGAGTCGGGGGTGAGCACCTCGTCGGCGAGGACGATCGTGCGGATGCCCAGGTCGTCCTGGCGTACGCCGAACTCGAACTTCGTGTCAGCGAGGATCAGGCCGCTGCCGCGGGCGATCTCGTCGGCGCGCTGGTAGATCGCCAGGGTCAGCCGGCGCACCGCGGCGGCGTCGTCCTCGCCGATCAGCTTCGAGACGTGCTCGTAGGTGACGTTCTCGTCGTGGTCGCCGAGCTCGGCCTTCGTGGCCGGGGTGAAGATCGGCGGGGTCAGCCTCGACCCGTCGACCAGGCCCGACGGGAGGCGGATGCCGCAGACCTCGCCGGTCTCGTCGTACTCACGCAGGCCGGAGCCGGTCAGGTAGCCGCGCGCGACGCACTCGACGGGCAGCATGTGGAGCTTCTGGGCGACCACCGCACGGCCTTCGACCTCCGCGGGGACGTCGGTCGAGAGGACATGGGTCGGCACCAGGTCCTCGAACTGCTCGAACCACCACAGCGACAGCTTGGTGAGGATCTCCCCTTTGTCCGGGATGACCGTGTCGAAGACGTGGTCGAAGGCCGAGATGCGGTCGCTGGCGACCATCAGGAGCTGGCCGGCGTACGGCCCTTCCTCCAGCTCGTAGAGGTCACGCACCTTGCCGGAGTGGAGGTGCTTCGCGCCCGGGATCGCCGGCGCCGGCGGGATGTTGAGTTCAGCCACGTACTCAGCCTAAGAGATGAGGGTCCGATTCCGTTTCTCGCTTAAGTAGACTGTTTCAAGTGACTTAAGCGAGAGGGCCCCTCATGGATCGACGACCTCAGCCGGACTTCTTGATCATCGGAGCGCCGAAGGCCGGGACCACGGCACTGCACTCGGCGCTCGCGACGCACCCGCAGGTGTTCGCCACGACACCGAAGGAGCCGAAGTACTGGCTCTGCGACGACGCTCCCCCGCCCCACTGGCGCGGTCCGGGCGACAAGCACTCCCAGCAGGAGTGGGTCTGGCGGCGCCACGACTACGACCGCCTCTTCGCCGCCGCACCCGGGCATGCGGTGCGGGGCGAGAGCACGCCGTTCTACTTCTGGTCGACCAGCGCCCAGCGACGGATCGCCGAGCACCTCCCCGAGGTGAAGCTGATCGCGGTCGTCCGCGACCCGATCGACCGCGCGTACTCCAACTGGATGCACCTGTGGTGCGACGGTCTCGAGCCCGTCGCCGACTTCCCCACAGCGTTTCGACTCCAGGACCGGCGTGCCCACGAGGGCTGGGCCCCGTTCTGGCGCTACCGCGAGCTCGGGTTGTACGGCCGGCAGCTCGACCACCTCTACGGACTGGTCGGCCAGGACCGGGTGCTGGTGGTCCGCTACCGCGACATCGTCGACGAACCCGCCGCGACCGTCGATCGCGCCTGCCGCTTCCTCGGCATCGAGCAGGGCCACGTCGACCACATCCCGAAGGACAACAGCAGGACGTACGTCGAACCCGGCTGGCGCCCCAAGGTGCTCGGTCCGGTGGTCAGGGGCGGTGCCTGGCTCGCCCAGTTCGCGCCTCCGGAGGTGTGGCGCCGGACCTACCCGCCGCTGCTGCGCCGGCTCGCCGGGCCGGGCGAGCATCACCGGCCCCGACTGACCTCGGATCAGCGCGAGCAGCTCCTGCCCGCCTTCGCCGAGGACATCGAGCTGCTCAGCGAGGTGAGCGGTCAGGATTTCTCCGACTGGCTCTCCACCACGAGCCGGGGATCGTTCCAGGAGCGCGCCGCGAGGGCCGCCGAGAACCTCAGCAGATCAGCGTGATCAGGTCGTGGGCGCCGTCCTCGCGGGCGGCCTCCACGTAGTAGCGGATCCGGCCGTCGGGCAGCGGCACGGCGCTGGCGTAGCGGAACGCACCGTCGGAGTGCGGGCTGGTGATGGGGGCCGCCTGGGGGTCGGCGACCAGACGGGTGCCGTCCCACCGGGCGACGCCGGTCGTCTCGTACCAGTTGGACTCGGCGTCGGCACGCCCGTCGTAGAGGACGACGAGCGGATCCCGGGAGACGACCGTGGTGACCCGGGCGCCGCGGGCATCCCACCGGCCCGGCCGGCCGGCGAGGACCTCGCCGCCGTCGTGCCACTCCAGGCCGTCGGTGCTGGTCAGATAGCGGGTCGTCATCCGGTCCTCGTGGCCCGGTTCGGTGAGCGGGTGGCAGCACAGCCACATCTGCCAGGCCCGGGTCAGCGGGTCGATCGCGATCACCGGGTCCTTGACCGCGACCGTGTCGCTGCCAGGGTGCACGACCCGGCGGTCGCCGCCGGGGAGGCCCTCGACGGTGTCGGCGGTGAGACTGTCGACCCACCAGTGCTTGGAGTCCCAGGTGGCGCACGAGAGGTAGAGCCGCCAGCCGCCCTCGGGCAGCGGCACCAGCACCGGCCGCTCCAGCGACTCGCAGCCGAACTGGTCGCGGTGGACCTCGGTCACCGTCTCGAACCGCACCCCGTCGACCGAGCGGGCCACGCTGACCGTCACCCCGCGCCCGTCGGACAGCGGCCGGCGGTTGCGCCAGGTCAGCCAGAACACCCCGTCGACCAAGACCGCGCTGGCCGCGCCCGCCCAGTTCCCCGGACCCTCCCCGGGGGCCGGGATGACAAGCTCGGCACCGTCGTACGACGGGAGGGACGCAAGCAAACCGGTGGTCATGGATACACCTTAGTCAAGTTACTCAATCGACTATGAATCCGCGCCGCGAGACCGTGTAACACGTCGTTCGTAGCACTATCCGGTCGTTTGAATAGGGCGAGTAGTACGACGAACAGCGTGTTACACGCCCGCCCGCTGTGGCATCGTTCCAGCCATGGCCGAGACAGCTGAACAGATCTACGCCCGCGTCCAGGCCGGCGGTGACCTGCCTGCGCCGAGCGTGACGGAGTGGGATGTCTTCCCGTGGGTCGTACGCGACGGAGAGATCGCGCCCAAGCCGCTTGCTCCCCCGGCCCCCGAGGAGCCCCGGAGCGGCGAGGGCGGCGAGGACTGCACCCTGTGCGGCCCCGACCTGCCCGGCATGATCTGGCAAGACGAGAACTGGCGGGTGAAGCACCTGAAGCAGTCCGGCCTGCCGCTGGTGCTGGTCCTCGAGCCGCTCGAGCACTACGACCTGCCCGACCTCGACGAGCACCAGGCAGCCGAGTTCGGAGTTCTCACCGTGCGGCTCGTCCGGATCGTCGAGAGCCTGCCCAACATCGCGCGCTGCCACGCGATGCGGATCGGTGACGGCGCCGAGCATCTCCACATGTGGTTCCTGGCCCGCCCGAAGGACCTGCTTTCGATACGCGGCAGCTTCTCGCCCGACTGGGACGACATCCTCCCGCCCGGCCCCGAGGACGCCTGGCGAACCGACCTCGCCGAGGTCGCCCGCAAGCTCGCCACCCACGGCGGCGAGGCCCTGATCTGATGGCACCGGAGGTGCGGTTCGACGCGGAGGACGTACGCCGCCTGCTGGACGTCATCGAGCAGGAGATCGTCCCGCTGACCGGTGCCGGCGTCGCCGCGGGCAACAAGATCTTCGGCGCTGCGATCCTGCGACGCGCGGATCTGTCCGTGGTGGTCGCCGAGACCAACAACGAGATCGAGAACCCGCTGTGGCACGGGGAGATCCATGCCATCAAGCGCTTCTTCGAGCTGCCGACCGACGCCCGGCCAACCCCCGCCGACTCGTTGCTGCTGGCGACCCACGAACCGTGCTCGCTGTGCCTGTCGGGGGTGGCGTGGTCCGGGATCCCCGAGTTCGCCTACCTCTTCAGCCACCAGGACTCGGCCGACTCCTTCGCGATCCCCTACGACCTGGCGATCCTGCGTGGCGTCTACGCCGTCCCGGATCCTGACCGCGACGAGGTCGATCCCGGGCGCGACCTCTACAACCGCACCAACGCCTACTTCACCAGCACCGCCCTCGCCCCGCTCGCCGACCCCGAGCAGCTCGTCCGGATCAGCCGGACCTACGACGAGCTCTCGGCGGCGTACCAGGACCGGAAGGGCGGCGGGGCGATCGCCCACCCCTGACAGCCGACGCAGCAGGGGTCAGTGGCTGCTTCGCCAACGCAGCAGCCCGGCGGTCGCCGAGAGCACCGTCACGACGACCCCGTAGGCGTAGGTCGTGGCCGTGAGACCGATCTCCGGCGTCAGCAACCCGGCGACGACGGCGGGGATGCCGAAGGCCAGGTAGGACACGATGAAGATCACCGCGAACACCTCCGCCCGCTCGTGGGCCGGGAGGATCGGCATGATCGAGCGCAGGATGCCGAAGAAGGCGGTGCCGAAGCCGGTGCCCGCGACGACCACCGCAACCAGGTACGCAGCCACTGACCCGGTCGCGAGAGCGAGCAGGCTGAGGACGGTGCCGACGGCCAGCGCGGCCGTCCCGTAGAGCGTCGTCGCTCGGGCCGAGCGGTTCCGGAACGCGTACGAGGCGACCGCACCGGATCCGGCGAGAGCACCGATCGCCAGCCCCTGGAGGACGTGGCTGGTGGCGCCCAGCTCGGTGCGGACGATCGCGGCGCCGAGGGAGAGAAACAGGCCACCGGTGGCCCAGCCCGCAAAGATCGCCGGGGCACTGCGGGCGAGCATGCCCCGGACCGCCGGCGGCACCGCTACCCGCGGACGTAGCGAGGCGATCAGTCCCTCGTGACGGGGCGCGGTCTCCGGGGCGAGCCAGACGCCCGCCGCGAGCAGCAGGGACAGCACGACGAGGGCATCGAAGACGACGAGCCGGGCGTCGACGGTCACCTGCATGGCCACGCCGGCGGCGACGGCTCCCACCGCCAGACCGACCATCGGCGCGACGGCGTTGACCACCGCCGCGGACCCCGGCCGCGATGGCCGCTCGAAGTCGGCCAGGGCGGCCGACAGGGTCGAGAGGAGCAGTCCGCTCGCGACTCCTTGCAGGATCCTCGCCTCGAAGAGGGCGGCTGCGGTGTCGGCACCTTGGAAGAGCGCGAAGCTGGCGGCCAGGAGGAGGAAGCCGGCCGTCACCACGGGCCGTCGGCCGACGTGGTCGGAGACCGCGCCGAGCACGAGCAGGGTGGCCAGCAGCGCGACCGCGTAGACCGCGAAGACCGCCGTCATCACCCAGGGCTGGAGCCCGAGGCTCGTCTGGAGATCGGGATAGAAAGGCGACGGGGCACTGGCCCCGGCCATCATCAGCACGACCGCCCCGAGGGCCATTCCGGCACCGATCCGCCGCCCGGCGAGAACGTTCGTCGCCGCACCGCTCACTGCTTCTGTCGACATCACCGCTCCTTCATGGTTCGAATTATTTCGAACCTTCTGGGAGCGTACGTGCCTTCACGCAACTGTGCAACTATTATCGAACCATGAGTTCTTCCCCGGACCTCCCGCATCCTGAGCGGTCGGAGCTCTCGTTGACGACGGTGCTCTTCGCGCTCAGCGACCCCGAGCGCCTGGCGATCGCCCGCCAGCTGGTCGACGGGCCCCTCGACATGGCGGAGTGCCACCTCAGCAACCCGAACGTGCCGAAGTCGACCAAGTCGCACCTGATGAAGGTGCTGCGTACGGCCGGCGTGGTCCGCAACGAGGCCAATGGCCGCGCCCGGCGGCTCTCGCTGCGGCGCGAGGATCTCGACGCGCGGTTCCCGGGCCTCCTCGACGCGGTGCTCTCCGCCGAGGACGGCCAGCCGAAGCCCTAGCGACGACGCCAGGGAGCCGGGCGGCCGTGCAGGAACCACTCCATGTTGCGGGTGATCCACGGCAGCCCGAAGTAGGTCATGAACGGCAGCGTCACGACCATCACGCTGAGCACCTTCCACGGCAGGTCCCAGCCGGCCACGTGCGGCCCGACGAGCCAGTTGGCGAGCAGGCTGACCGGGTAGAAGATCATGAAGATCGTGATCGTCTGCTTCCATCGCGGCGGAGCCGTGGCGACCCCGGAGACCTGCTCGACGTCGTAGGTGCTCGGCGGGTCGAACCAGCCCTCGATGCCCGTACGCCGCTCGATCCGGGTCTCCTCCACGAACGGCTCGCCCGCGCCGAGCCACCAGCCCCGCTGGCGGCTGTTGTCCCAGCTGCCGAGGGTCTCGTGGGAGTCGAAGCGGTAGAGGAGGTGCCACTGGTCGGAGTCGGGCGCCGGCCGCACCCAGCCCGCCCCGAGGAATCCGGGGAACTCGCTGGCCAGCCGGATCCCTGCCTGCATCCAGGCGACCATCTCGTCGCGGCGCTCCACGGAGACTCGACGGGCGATGGTGACGGTTACCGGATCGGACATGTGGCCCATCGTCGCAGGCAGATACACCACTTTCCGATCCGTCGCTTGGGTTTACGGCCTGTCTGTGGCGAAGATCAAACTCCGGCAGGGTCAGGCCGGGACGTCGGAGACGCCCGGGATGCTGACGCCACCTCGGCGCACCAGGGCCTGCTCGCCCCGCTGGACGACCTGGTAGAAGCGCTCGCTCTTCCCGCGCAGCAGCGGCGTCGTCCCGAGGAGGGAGAGCCGGCCGTGGGCGAGACGGCTGGCGGTGCGTACGGCCCGCCACCTCGTCTCGGCGGCGGCCGACCACGGGATGCCGTAGTGCTCACGGACGAGCGGCGGGAGGCTGCCCTGGACGACGGTGCGGAGCGTCTCGGAGGTCGGCGGCCCACCCGGGAGGTGGTAGCCGGCGGTGCCGGCGATGTGGCGGCCGACCAGCCGCGCCTCGTCGACGAGGTAGGGCTCGTCCGAGGCGAGCCAGGCGTCGAAGCGGCGGCGGAAGTCGGGATAGGAGTCCGGCGCGGCTTCAGCCGGCATGCCGAACAGACCCGCCCAGGTCACGAACCCGTCGAAGAGCTCCTCGCGCTCGTGCGGGCGCAGCGGGCGGACCAGGGCGTCGTACATGAACTCGACCGAGTCCAGCGCGAATGCCGCCGTCCACCACATCAGCCCGGGATCGGTGGCCGAGTAGTGTGCGCCGGCGGGATGCGCGGGGCCGCCGGAGACCTCCATCGTCCCGTCGACGGGCACATGGCGGCGCGCGGTGAACGCGAGCGCCCGGTCGGCCTCCTCCCGGGAGCCGAGGAAGACCGTCTCCATCAGCCGGGCGGTCAGCGCGAGCCGCGTGTAGGGCGTCGCCCGGTGCACCGTGTGCTGGGCGGTGCCGACGAACAGCCGCGGGTGCAGCCCGCCGATCACCAGCGCCCGCTGGCCCCAGGTCAGCCCGACGACGCGCTGGCGCATCGCGCGGACGACCATCGAGTCAGCAGCGAAGTACCCGGACATACCACCAGTCTGCCACCGCGCGCGACGGCGTGCTCGGGGTTCAGGCAGGCTGGAGAGCCGGGACGACGTGCTCCCTGGTCAGCGGAGCGAACTCGGCACCGTCGATGATCTCGGCGAGCGTCGCCCAGCGCAGCTCCGCGATCTCGGCGGCCGCGTCCGGCGTCACCTCGCCTGCCCAGGTGAACACCGTCGAGCGCACCAGGTGCCCCGGCTCGTTGGCGGCGTCCGCCTCGAACTCGCCGAGCAGGGTGAGGTCCTCGACCTGAAGACGTACGCCGAGCTCCTCGGCCACCTCGCGCACGGCCGCCTGCGCGGCCGACTCCCCAGGCTCCAGCTTGCCGCCGGGGAGCATGAAGCTCGTGGTGCCGTTCTTGCGGACCGCCAGCATCCGCCCCTCGCCGTCACGGAAGACGACCGCCGCGACGGTGATCACGGGGCCTGTCACCGAGTTCAGAGGATCTCCCCCGGCGCGTAGGCAGCGGCCTCCGGGTGCGCGGCGGTGACGGCCTCCACGCGGCGTACGACCTCCTGGACCTGGGCGACGGCGGCACCGGTGAACTCGATCGGCTCGGCGACGAGCGACTGGATCTGCTCCTCGGTCAGGCCGAGACGGGAGTCGGCGCCGAGCTTGGCGAACACGTCGTTCTCGGCCTGGCCCTTGCGCATCGACAGCGCGGTGCCGACGGCGGCCTCCTTGATCGCCTCGTGCGCCTCCTCGCGACCGACACCGTTGCGGACGGCCGCCATCAGGACCTTGGTGGTGGCCAGGAACGGCAGGTAGCGGTCGAGCTCGCGCTGGATCACCGCAGGGAAGGCGCCGAACTCGTCGAGCACGGTGAGGAAGGTCTGGAAGAGCCCGTCGGCGGCGAAGAAGGCGTCGGGGAGCGCGACGCGGCGGACGACCGAGTCGGAGACGTCACCCTCGTTCCACTGGTCACCGGCCAGCTCCGAGATCATCGAGAGGTAGCCGCGCAGCACCACGGCGAGACCGTTGACCCGCTCGGTGGAGCGCGAGTTCATCTTGTGCGGCATCGCGCTCGAGCCGACCTGGCCCTCCTTGAAGCCCTCGGTGACCAGCTCGTTGCCGGCCATCAGCCGGATCGTGGTCGACAGGTTGGACGGACCGGAGACCAGCTGGACCAGCGCCGAGACGGCGTCGAAGTCGAGCGAGCGCGGGTAGACCTGGCCGACGCTGGTGAAGACGTTCTCGAAGCCGAGGTGGGCCGCGACCCGCTCCTCGAGCGCGGCGAGCTTGCTCGCGTCGCCGTCGAGCAGGTCGAGCATGTCCTGCGCGGTGCCCATCGGGCCCTTGATCCCGCGCAGCGGGTAGCGGGCGATGAGCTCCTCGACCCGCTGGAGGCCGACCAGCATCTCGTCGGCGACGGTCGCGAACCGCTTGCCGAGGGTGGTCGCCTGCGCAGCGACGTTGTGGCTGCGGCCGGCCATGACGGTGGTCTCGTGCTCGGTGGCCAGTCGCACCAAGCGGGCCAGCGTGGCGACGGCACGGTCGCGGATCAGCTTCAGGGAGGACAGCACCTGGAGCTGCTCGACGTTCTCGGTGAGGTCGCGCGAGGTCATGCCCTTGTGGATGTGCTCGTGACCGGCCAGCGCGGCGAACTCCTCGATCCGCGCCTTCACGTCGTGGCGGGTCACCCGCTCACGGGCCGCGATCGAGTCGAGGTCGACCTCCTCGACGACCTTCTCGTACGCCTCGATCACCCCGTCGGGGACGTCGATGCCGAGATCCTTCTGGGCCTTGAGCACCGCGATCCAGAGCTGGCGCTCCAGCACGATCTTGTGCTCGGGGCTCCAGATCCCGGCGAGGTCGGCGGCCGCATAGCGGTTGGCGAGAACGTTGGGCACCACAGTCACGGTCGACATTCTCCCATGCTCGACGCGTACGCCACTAACGTGGAGCCATGGCCTTGCGGATCCTCGCCAGCCGGCCCGATCCGGCGATCTACACCCTGCCCTGGTCCCTCCCCCTGGAGGAGTGGCCGGACGACGTCGTGGTGCCACTGACCCGCGGCCTCAGCAGGCACGTCGTCCGCATCGTGCGGGTGCGTGGCAACGTCTACGCGGTCAAGGAGACCCAGGCCGACATCGCCCGGCGCGAATACGACATGCTGCGCGAGCTGCAGCGTCTCGGCCTGCCGACGGTGGTCGCCAAGTGTGTCGTCACCGGCCGCAAGGACCACGACGGCAACGACCTGAACGCCGCACTGATGACCGATCACCTCACCTACTCGCTCCCCTACCGGGCGCTGTTCGAGCGGGGCCTGGCCGCGGACCGGCTGCCCAGCCTGATCGACGCCCTGGTGGTCCTGCTGGTCCGCCTCCACCTGGCCGGCTTCTACTGGGGCGACGTGTCCTTGTCGAACGTGCTCTTCGTCCGCGACGCAGCCGGGTTCGCCGCCTACCTCGTCGACGCCGAGACCGGGGAGCTGAAGGCCGAGCTCTCCGACCGGCTGCGCGAATACGACCTCGAGGTCGCCTGCCAGAACATCTTCGGCGAGCTGCTCGACCTGCAGGCGAGCGAGTCGCTCCCGGAGGCCTTCCCGATCGACGCGATCGTCGAGCGGCTGCAGAGCCGATACGACGCGCTGTGGCGCGAGCTCACCGAGGAGCAGGTCTTCTCGGCCGAGGAGATGTGGCACATCGAGCAGCGCATCGAGCGCCTCCACGACCTCGGCTTCGACGTCGAGGAGCTCGACATCACCACGAGCGAGGACGGCGACACGGTCGCGTTGCGCCCGCGGGTGGTCGAGCTCGGTCACCACCGTCGCGAGCTGCGTACGCTGACCGGGCTGGACGTCCAGGACGCCCAGGCACGACGGATCCTCAACGACATCTCCGCGTTCCGCGCCACCCGCGACCTCGGCCACCTGCCGATCGAGGTGGCCGCCGGCCGCTGGCTGCGCGAGATCTATGAGCCCATCGTCGCGATGCGTCCGCCCGGAGCCGCCGCCAAGCTCACCCCGGCGCAGATGTTCCACGAGATCCTCGAGCACCGCTGGGTGCTCTCCCAGTTCGCCGGCGAGTGGGTCAAGCTCATCGACGCCGCCGAGTCCTACTACACCGACGTCCTCCAACACCGTCCCGACGAGGCAGTCACGCCGCCGACGCCGGACTGAGCGAGGTTGTGAAGCCGAGAGTGACCTATGGACCACGCTCAGGTTCACAACCCGGTCGCGGCATAAGGTGGGCCCGTGAAGATCCTCGTCGTCGGCACCGGTGGTCGTGAGCACGCGCTCGCTCTGAAGCTCTCCCAGGAAGGGAACGAGGTGTACGCCGCGCCCGGAAACCCCGGGATCGCGGAGTTCGCCGCGCTTCGGGATGTGGACATCATGTCCGGTCCGGCGGTCGCCGCGCTGGCGAGCGAGCTCGGCGTCGACCTGGTCGTCGTCGGGCCCGAGGCCCCGCTGGTGGCAGGGGTCGCCGACGCCGTGCGTGAGAGCGGGATCGCGGTCTTCGGGCCATCGGGTGCGGCTGCGCAGCTGGAGGGGTCGAAGGCGTTCTCCAAGGACGTGATGTCGGCGGCCGGCGTGCCGACCGCAGGATCCCGGGTGGCGACCACGCCCGAGGAGGCGGCCGCCGCGCTGGACGAGTTCGGCGCTCCCTACGTGGTCAAGGACGACGCTCTTGCCGCCGGCAAGGGGGTGGTCGTGACCCGTGACCGCGAGGCGGCGCTGGCGCACGCCGCAGCCTGCGAGCGGGTCGTCATCGAGGAGTTCCTCGACGGCCCCGAGGTCTCGCTGTTCGCGATCTGCGACGGCACGCGCGCCTACGCGCTGCAGCCGGCACAGGACTTCAAGCGGATCTTCGACGGCGGCAAGGGCGGCAACACCGGCGGGATGGGCGCCTACTCGCCGCTGCCGTGGGCACAGCCGGACCTGGCCGAGGTCGTGCTGGAGACCGTCGTCGAGCCGACGCTCGCCGAGATGGAGAAGCGCGGAGCGCCGTTCGTCGGCTGCCTCTACGTCGGGCTCTCGCTGACCGCCAAGGGTCCGAAGGTGATCGAGTTCAACTGCCGCTTCGGTGACCCCGACGTCCAGCCGGTCCTGGCCCTGCTGGAGTCCTCCCTCGGCGACCTGCTCCTCGCGGCGGCCACGGGCGCTCTGGACACGGTCGAGGCGCCGACCTTCTCCGACGGCGCCTCGGTGACGGTGGTGCTGGCTTCGGCGGGCTACCCCGAGACGTCCTCGAAGGGCGACGTCATCACCGGCGCCGGCAACGCCAACTCGATCAACGACGTGGACGTGATCCACGCCGGCACGGCGATCGTGGACGCCTCCACTCCCGAGGAACCCGACCACCGCCACCTCGTCACCGCCGGCGGCCGCGTCCTGGCGGTCCGCGCAAAGGGCTACGACATCGACGACGCCCGGTCACGGGCCTACGCCGCCGCCGACCTGATCACCTTCGACGGCCTCCAGCGGCGCTCCGACATCGCGGCCGAGCCGCTCGGAGTCGTCGAGGGCGCCTCGCTGCTTTGAGCATCGGCGTACCCTGCCAGGCATGACCTGGGTCGTGTTCGGCGTCGCCGTCGTTGTCGTGCTCGGCCTGCTGATCGCGGCCTGCAACAAGGCGCTGCGCTCCTCGCGCGGCGGGGTCTCCACCGGCCTCGGCGACGGACTCGGCAACTTCATCGACGTCTTCGACCCGGGCAACGCGCGCGCAGCGCGCGACCTCAAGGAGCAGGACAACGTCGGCCACGTCGTCCCGTCGCCCGACGGCGACGAACCGCCCTACGGGGTGGACCTGACGACCGGACGGGTCACCATCCGTCGTTCGGCGACCTGACGCCTCACGCCGCGACGGGAGCTCCCAGCATCAGCAAGTCTCGGGCCACCCGCTCCGGCTCGTCGCGAAGCTCGCGAGCGGTGCGTCGGACGATCACGCGATCGGTCCCCGCCAAGGCGCGTTGCCTCGCCAGATCGTTCTCCCAGTGCTCGACCTCCATGTGGAAGCCACCGTCGACCTCCAGGACCAGGGTGCGTCCGTCTGCAAGTCGCCACTCGCAGTCGGTGAATCGGATGCGGCCGTCGGCATCGCGGCGCTTCACCTGACGGAGGGGCTCCGCCAGACCGAAGGTGCGGCACATCCGCCTGACGTCCATCTCCGCCAAGGACTGGGCACCTCCTTCGATGTCCTCGATCGCCCGTCGGAGCACGGCTGCCCGTCGGAGCGGGGCCAGCCGATCGAGCCACTCGAGGAGACTCTCGGGACTGGTCAGCTGCTGCTGGACAACGGCCGCCAGCACACCCTGTGCCGTTCGCTCCGACCTGTCCGCGGCCGCGAAGAGAAGGACCGCCGGCTCGATGCGGCATCGCGGCGGAGAGCCCACCGCGGTCAGTGACCGCCGGACGCGGACGAAGCGAACGCCCGGAAGCGCCCGGGGCCGGCCACGTCGATAAGGCACCAGGACGGTGGTCTCCTCGCGGCGCCAGTTCTTCAGCCCGGCGAGCTCCGCCGCGGTCAGGCCACCGGCCATCGCGCCCTCGCCGGCATGCAGGACCGCATGCCAGATCCGCTGGACATCGCTGAGCTCGCCCGTGGTCGTCGCGATCACGGTCGGCGACAGCAGCTGCCACCGCTCCGAGGCGATCCGATGGGCAACACCCCACCGCGCCATCCCGGCCTCGGCCAGCTGCGCCCGCGTGATCAGGCCACCCTGCGCAGCGGCGATCCCTCGCCAGTCCCCAGCTCCGCTCCTCATGCCGTCCATGGCACCCCACGCCATTGAGGACAGCAACGGCAATAGCTGGAGGTTGTGGATAACGGCGAGTTGTGAAGCTGAGAGTGACCCATGGGCCACTCTCAGCTTCACAACCTCAGGCGAGCGGGTTGATGATGACCGTCTCGTCCCGTGCCGGGCCGACGCCGATGACGGACATCGGAGCGCCGGAGATCTCTTCGACGTACTTCACGTAGGACTGCGCGTTGGCGGGCAGGTCGGCGAAGGACCTCGCGCCCGAGATGTCTTCCTTCCAGCCGGGCAGCATCTCGAAGATGGGCTTGGCGTGGTGGAAGTCGGACTGGTTGACGGGCATCTCGTCGTGACGGACACCGTCGACGTCGTAGGCCACGCACACCGGGATCTCGTCGAGACCACTGAGCACGTCGAGCTTGGTGAGGACGAAGTCGGTGACGCCGTTGACCCGGGCGGCGTAGCGGGCGATGACCGCGTCATACCAGCCGCAGCGGCGCGGCCGCCCGGTGGTGGTGCCGAACTCGTGGCCGTTGTCGCGCAGGTAGTCGCCCGACTCGTCGAAGAGCTCGGTCGGGAACGGCCCCTCCCCCACGCGGGTGGTGTAAGCCTTCACGATGGCCACGACCCGGTCGATCCGCGTCGGCGGGATCCCGGAACCGGTGCAGGCGCCGCCCGAGGTGGCGTTGGAGGAGGTCACGAACGGGTAGGTGCCGTGGTCGACGTCGAGCAGAGTCGCCTGGCCGCCCTCGAGCAGCACGGTCTCGCCGCGGTCGAGCGCCTGGTTGAGCAGCAGGCCGGTGTCGCAGACCATCGGCGCGATCCGGTCCGCGTAGGAGAGCAGGTCCTCGACGACCGCGTCGACGGTGAAGCCGCGACGGTTGTAGACCTTCGAGAGCAGCTGGTTCTTCAGCTCCAGCGCACCCTCGACCTTGCCGCGCAGGATCGACTCGTCGAAGAGGTCCTGGACGCGGATGCCGATCCGGTTGACCTTGTCGGCGTAGGTCGGCCCGATCCCGCGGCCGGTGGTACCGATCTTGCGCGAGCCGAGGAAGCGCTCGGTGACCTTGTCGAGCTGGCGGTTGTAGTCGGCGATGACGTGGGCGCTGGCCGACAGCTTCAGCTTCGAGATGTCGACACCGCGCTCCTCCAGACCGGTCAGCTCCTCGAAGAGGACGGCGAGGTCGACGACGACGCCGTTGCCGATCACCGGCGTCACGCCTCCGGTCAGGATGCCGCTGGGCAGCAGGTGAAGTGCGTACTTCTCCTTGCCGATCACCACGGTGTGGCCGGCGTTGTTGCCGCCGTTGAACTTCACGACGTAGTCGACGTGCTCACCGAGCAGGTCGGTCGCTTTGCCCTTGCCTTCGTCGCCCCACTGGGCGCCGATGATCGTGATCGCGGGCATGTGTTGCTCCTTCGCTCCGGACGGAGTCCCTCCGCCCTACGGCGGCTGCTCAACGCATCAATATCTAGTGGGTGACGATCCATCGCTGGACCCGTCTGAGAATGCGAAAAACCCTGGCAAGACCAGGGCTCTTGCGACCACACGCTAGCAAATTCGAGGCCGTACGTCACAGCCAGCCGCGCCGCGCCGCCTCGACACCCGCCTCGAAACGTGAGGTCGCACCGAGCTCCTCGAGCAGCTCGGCGACCCGTCGCCGGACCGTACGCAGCGAGACCCCCAGCCTCCGGGCGATCTGCTCGTCCTGGGCGCCGCTGGCGAGCTCGGCAAGCAGCAGCCGGCGCTCGGCGCTCGGCAGGTCCTCGAGCTCGGCCGCGGGCAGGGCGCGGCGCCACAGCTCCTCGAAGTAGCTGGTGACCACCTCGACGATGCCCCGCTGACGGACGTTGACCATCGGCTGCTCGACCGGACCGAGCGGGTCCGGGAACATCGCGTGGGTGCTGCCCACCACCATCAGGTGGGTGGCGATGCGCGGCAGGATCCGGATCTCCTCACCGGTCTCGATCCGCATCCGCAGCACATCGGGCGAGTGCTTCAGGGCCGCTACCGGGTAGATGCCACGGCACCGGCGACCCGACCTGACCGCGGCCTCGATGGCCGAGATGAACCGCATCTCCGAGGGATGCACGGTCACCACGGGGCGCAGCCACATCATCTCGCCCGAGGTGGCCGAGATGAGCCGCTCGAACGTCTCCGGCGTGAACTCGGTCGCGACCACCTCGCCGTCGATGGGGTGCTCCTCGCCGATCGTCGCCGGCAGCCGCGCGGCGGTGCCTGCGACGTACGGGACCGACTGGGAGATCTTGAGGAGGTGGTCGTGGGCGTCCTGCGCCCTGGTCGCGGCCCGCTCCAGCATGTGCGCGACCACGGCGGTCGGGCTGAGCACGGTCAGGGTCTCGCTGACGCAGATGACACCGCTCTCGATCAGCGGCGCGGCCTCCTGCTTCAGCTCATCCTCGGAGGTCGACAGCGTCGCCGCCACGACCACCAGCGGCCAGCCGTTGAGCGGGAGGAGACGGCTGTAGAGCTGCGCCGCGCCCGGCTCGAACCCGAGCGCGGTCATCAGCGTCTGCGACCGGCCGATCTCCATAGTGGCACCTTAGTCGCGTGTCTGTTCGTCTAGGTATGCAGGGAAACCGTCACATCCCGTGCGGAGCTCCGCGAGGGATGTGACGGTTCGGCTGCATACCTAGACGAACGGACCGGCGCTCAGGCCTCCGGCTTGAGCAGCGGGAAGAGGATCGTCTCGCGGATCCCGGCACCGGTGAAGAGCATGATCGCCCGGTCGAGACCGAGACCGAGGCCACCCATCGGCGGGGCGCCGTACTCCAGCGCACGCAGGAAGTCCTCGTCGAGCTGCATCGCCTCGGGGTCGCCGCCGGCGGCCAGGAGCGACTGCTGGGTGAGCACGTCGCGCTGCACCACCGGGTCGATCAGCTCGGTGAAACCGGTGCCGCGCTCCACACCGCCGATGATCAGGTCCCAGGCGAGGACCTTGCTGGGCTCCTCGTCGTTGATCCGGGCCAGCGGCTGGGCGATCGCCGGGAAGTCGCACAGGAAGGTGGGCTGGATCAGGTGGGGCTCCACCAGCTCGCCGCACAGCTCCATGACGATCTTGTCCGCGCCCCAGGCCGGGTCGAGGTCGACGTCGTGCTTGTCGGCGAGCGCCTTGAGCGTGTCGATGTCGGTGTCGGGGGTGACCTCGACACCGACGGCCTCGGAGACGCCCTCGTAGACCGGCAGCCACTTCCACTCGCCGTCGAGGTCGATGACGTCGGCCTCGCCCTCGGAGTTGGACACCGCGATCTGGCGGGAGCCGACCGCGTCGGCGGCGGCGAGGTACATCTTCCGGATCTGCTCGGCGATGGTGAACTGGTCGCCGTAGGCCTGGTAGGCCTCGATCATCGTGAACTCGGGGCTGTGCGTGGAGTCGACGCCCTCGTTGCGGAAGATCCGGCCGATCTCGTAGACCTTGTCGACGCCGCCGACGATGGCCTTCTTGAGGTTCAGCTCGAGCGCGATCCGCAGCGTCATCGGCTGGTCGAAGGCGTTCATGTGAGTGTTGAACGGCCGCGCGTGCGCGCCACCGTGGATGAGCTGCAGGACCGGCGTCTCGACCTCGAGGTAGCCGTCGTCCTCCAGGCAGCGGCGGATCGCCTGGGTGATCTTCGCGCGCGTACGCACCATGTCGCGCGCCTCCTGACGCACGATCAGGTCGGCGTAGCGCTGCCGGACGCGCGCCTCCTCGGAGAGGTCCTTGTGGAGCACCGGCAGCGGCCGCAGCGCCTTGGACGCCATCTCCCAGCTCGAGGCCATCACGGAGAGCTCACCGCGGCGCGAGGAGATCACCCGGCCGGTGACGGCGACGTGGTCACCGAGGTCGACGAGCGCCTTCCACTCAGCCAGCGACTCCTCGCCCACCTCGGCGAGCGAGAGCATCACCTGGAGCCGGGTGCCGACGCCCTCCTGCAGGGTCGCGAAGGCCAGCTTGCCGGTGTTGCGGACGAACATGACCCGACCGGCGACGGTGACCACGTCCTGGGTCTCCTCGCCGGCCTCGAGCTTGTCCTCGTAGGCCTCGCGCACCTCGGCGAGCGTGTGCGTGCGGCCGACACCGATGGCGTACGCCTTCTTCCCCTCGGCCAGCAGTCGCTCGCGCTTCTCGCGCCGGACCAGCATCTGCTCGTTGAGGCTCTGCTGAACCTCGGGGGCGTCGGGTGCGTTGGAGGGCTGCTCAGTCACAGGGCAAGGCTAGGCGAAATCGCTGGTCCGACGCGATTCGGTAATTCAGCCGAGAAGGGTGTCGTACGCCGTCGGGCTGCTGTCGCGCAGGAACTCCGAGCAGCGCTCCCACTCCTCGGTCTCACCGATCGCCTTGGCCTGCTCGGCCAGGAGCGCGAGCGAGGTCAGGAAGCCACGGTTGGGCTCGTGCTCCCACGGCACCGGGCCGTGGCCCTTCCAGCCGTTGCGGCGCAGCATGTCGAGCGAGCGGTGGTAGCCGACGCGGGCGTAGGCGTAGATGGTCACGTCCTCGGCGCCGGACTCCTTGGCGGCCGTGGCGAGCGCGGCCCAGGCAGCAGGCGAGGCGGGGTGGCGGCGTACGACCTCGGCGGGCTCGGTGCCGGCGGCCAGCTCGTCGGCCGCAGGGTCGGCGGGAAGGTGGGTCGGCGGGGGTCCGGCCATCAGATCCTGGTGCGTCATAGACACCATCCTATTTGCGATTGCTCCGCAATTCGCGAGCGCCTCCGCTTGACCCTCGTCTTCCTCCGGCGCTGGTGTTGACTGGGGCCATGACCGAGCCGATGACGCAGACGACCGCCGCACCGACGACGGAGCATCCCTGGCGGGCGCTGTTCGCACTGTGCATCGGCTTCTTCATGTTGCTGGTCGACATGACGATCGTGACCGTCGCGACGCCGGACATCATGATCGAGCTCGACGCCAGCGCCAACGCGGTGCTGTGGGTGACCAGCGCCTATCTGCTGACGTACGCCGTGCCCGTCCTGATCATGGGTCGGCTCGGCGACCGCTTCGGTCCCAAGTGGGTCTACCTCGCGGGGCTGGCCGTCTTCACCGCGTCATCGCTGTGGTGCGGGCTCGCCGGGAGCATCGAGTCGCTGGTGGCCGCGCGGGCGGTGCAGGGCCTCGGTGCGGCGATGATGACGCCGCAGACGATGGCGACGATCACCCGGATCTTCCCCTCCGAACGGCGGGGCGCGGCGATGGCGCTGTGGGGCGCGACCGCGGGGATGGCGACGCTCGTCGGCCCGCTGGCCGGCGGAGCGCTGGTCGCGATCGGCGGTTGGGAGTGGATCTTCTTCGTCAACGTACCGATCGGCATCGTCGCGATCGTGCTCAACTGGTGGCTGGTGCCGACCCTGGAGACCCACTCGCACGCCTTCGACTGGCTCGGTGTCGCGCTGAGCGGGGTCGCGATGTTCTGCGTCGTCTTCGGCCTGCAGAACGGCGAGCAGCGCGGCTGGGACGCCCTCACCTGGGCGCTGGTGATCGGCGGGATCGCCATCATGGGGCTCTTCGTCTGGTGGCAGGCGGTCAACCGCAAGGAGCCACTGGTGCCGCTGAGCATCTTCACCGACCGCAACTTCTCCGTGTCCGCGCTGGCGATCTCGTGCATGGGGTTCGCGGCGGTGGCCATGGGCTTCCCGCTGATGCTGTACGCCCAGCTCGTCCGCGGCTACACCGCGCTCGAGGCCTCGATGCTGCTGGTGCCGATGGCGCTGGTGTCGTTCGTCGCCGCACCGCTGGTCGGCCGGCTGACCGACCGGATGCACCCCCGGCTGCTGACCGGGGTGGCGTTCCTGCTCTGTGCGGTCTCGCTCTTCTGGGTCTCGGTGCCGATGACCGTCGACTCCCC
Organism: Nocardioides sp. CCNWLW239; assembly: GCF_037137035.1. Classification (NCBI taxonomy): domain Bacteria; kingdom Bacillati; phylum Actinomycetota; class Actinomycetes; order Propionibacteriales; family Nocardioidaceae; genus Nocardioides; species Nocardioides sp. CCNWLW239. The sequence goes on from NZ_JBBBNW010000001.1 coordinate 713,222, forward strand.
GCTGTGGCAGCTGCTCGTGCCGATGGCCGTCTTCGGCCTCGGTTCGGCCGCCGTCTGGTCACCCCTGGCCGCGACCGCCACCCGCAACGTGTCGATGCGACTGGCCGGGGCCGGCGCCGGGGTCTACAACGCCACCCGGCTGGTCGGGTCGGTGGTCGGCTCCGCCGCGGTCGCCGTGCTCATCGACCTTCGCCTCAACGCCCATGGGCTCGGCGGATCGCTGTCGGGCAACCACGAGACCGCCGCCGGCTCCTCGGTCCCGCCCGCCGTCGCGTCACAGTTCGCCGATGCGATGTCCGAGGTCATGCTGCTGCCGGCGGCCGTGCTGGCGATCGGGTTCGTGGCGGTCCTCTTCTTCACCACGCCGAGGCACCTGGTGAAGTCGTCCGCTCAGGACACGCTCTAGGAGAGCGCGACGGAGAGCGGCAGACCCCGGCACGGGATCATGTCGCGGGCGGTGGTGAGCGGGTCGCCGGTGGCCAGCTGCGGGTCGGCCGAGACGATCGACTTGCCATGACCGTTGACCAGCGTGGCGCCGGCCTCGCGTAGCCCGGGCAGGAGCATCGTCTCCAGCGTCTCGACCAGGGTGTCCGCTCCCGCGACGCCGACCATCCGGCCGCCGGCGTAGACCGGCATCGTCGTGGTCATGACGTATTCGTCGGTGCAGACGAAGTCGACGTACGGCCCGACGAGCGTCAGCTCCCCGGTGCGCTCCGGGGTGCGGTACCAGGGCTGGCGGGTGTAGTCGATCGCCTCGCCCGTGGCCGGCGCATCGGCGTCGCCCAGGAAGTCCCGCTCCTCGCCCTGCCACCAGACGAGGTAGAGCCGGCGGTCGCTGAGCACGTCGGGCGCGACGACGAAGCCTCCGCCGATGAGGTTCGGGTTGCGCAGGAACTCCAGGGCCCCGGGCTCGAGGCGCTCCCGTAAGGCCCCGGAGGTGACCGGGCCGGCCTCGACGAGAGCGGTCACCTCACTGCGTACGCGTTCCAGCTCGGACACGATCGGCCCGAAATGCTCTTCGACCTGAGTCACACAGTCGAGAGGAGTCATGGTCTTCGTCATCGCCGCACCGCCTCATGGATCTCGGCCAAGCGTTCAAGGGAGTGGGTCACATGCTCGCGTACGCTCTCCCGGGCCCTGACAGCATCTCCCGACGCGAGGGCTTCGACAAGCTCCTGATGGCGGGTCGCGGTCGCCTCCCGGAAGCCCGGCTCGCTGAGCGGGATCCGGAGCAGCGCACCGAAGTCGGCCTCTTGGCGCACCACCTCGCGGGTCATCCGCGCCGACTGGGTCAGCGCCGCCACCGACAGGTAGAGCTCGCTGTCCGCGCTGCGCCAGCGAGCCACGTCACTGACGTTGAGCGGGATCAGCAGGTCGCGCAGGTCCTCGACCTCGTCCGGGTCCGTACGCTCCGCCGCGATCTCCGCACACCCGGTGAGCACCACCAGGTAGACGGTGGCCCGGTCGCGCAGCTCGATCCGCGACATCGCGGCCAGCCGGTGCTCGACGAGATCGACGCTCTCCGGTGCGCGCACGAACGAACCGCCGCCGCGCCCCCTGGTCGTCACCACCAGACCCTTGGCGCGCAGTGCGACCAGTGCCTCTCGTGCGGTGACCGTCGCGACCCCCAGCATCTGGGCGAGCTCGGGCTCGCTCGGCAGCCGCTCCCCATGGGCGAGCACGCCGGATCGGATCGCCTCCGCGAGCCGGTTCTCGACGCGCGCAGCTCGGCCCTCGTCGCCGATCGGGGCGAAGATGGCGGCGCGAGCTCGGGAGGTCATCACACGCACAGCGAAATCCTAATGTATGGATCCAGATGATTTGAGCCTCAGATCTGTTCGAATCTGTTCGAATCCGCACGGAAACTTCATGAAATTCGCCTTAACCATCTGGATCAATGGGCGTTTCTATGCCTAACCTGTGCGCACGGCTGACGCAGACTGGTGTCGGTCACCCAAGATCGTCGGATGTCCAGGGCTTGTGGGGGGCGCTGGGCATCCGACTCCTTGGTTTTGGGGAGTCTCGGCGTCTGGGTCGGGGTGCTGGTGCGGATGCTCACCGAGGTACCTCGGTGAGCGGTCACTGGCCTCGGCGAACTCCACGACGTGAGTGTGTGCGCACCGCGGTACCTCGGTGAGAGTGGCCGGGCTGGGCTCGCGTCGCTCGGGTCGTTCGGCGGGGGCGCTGCGGCTCGGATGCTGACCGAGTTACCTCACTCGGCTGTCACTGTCTTCGGCGAACTCCACGAAGTGAGTACGCGCCCACCGAGGTAACTCGGCGAGCGGGCGGGCGGAGCTCGCGTCGCCCGCCGCCACCGCCGCAGAGGCCGACGGAGGTACCCCGGTGGACGGCGACACCGCCTACGTGTCGGCACCACATGCGACAGGGCGGGGAGAGCCTCTCCGCTCTCCCCGCCCTGTTTCTCGGCGTGTGTCGGCTAGAACACCGCGGCTACGGCGCTGGTCAGCGCGTCACCGATGTTCTCCAGCAGACCGTCCTTCTCCTCCTCGGCGGGGGCTTCCTCAGCGGGCGCCTCCTCGGCAGCCTTCTCAGTCGGCTCCTCGACCGGCTCCTCGGTCGTCGGCCGCTCAGCCGGGGCCTCCGGCGTCGCCTCGGGGGCCGCAGGCTCCTCCGCTGGCGCCTCGGTGTCGTCACCACCCGGGAGGATGTCGTTCAGGCCCGGCAACTGCGGCGACTTCTCGGTCGGCGCGTCAGCGGGGACATCACCAGACGGGGCGCCGGACTTCGACGGGTCCTGAGTCTGCGAGCGGACCTCCGGAGCCTGACGCTGCAGTTGGCGCTGCATCTCTCGCTGCTCTTCCACCGTCAGTTCGCCGGACCCTGCCTCCGACGTGTTGCCTGCCTCGTCGGTTGCAGTCACCTCAGCCGTGATCGTTCCCGGGATTAGGTCGAGGTAGTCGGTCGTGTAGCTCGTTTCTCCGGTCACCGAACCGCTTGCAAAGGCCACCCCAGTGATCCTGATGTCGTACTCGATGGCAGATCCCCGCGACTGATTGTCGCCGCTGGCCTTCCACGTGACACGAAGCGTGTTATCGCCGACCTTCACGATCTCGACGTTTGACGGCACGTCGGGTGCCTCGGTGTCCTCGACCAGAGTGGTCCCGTCTACCGAGGCGGGATCCGACGACCTCTCCACGATGTCAACCGCGATCACGGTGAAGGTGTAGTTCGTCTCGGGGTCAAGATCGGTGATGTAGAAGCTGGTGCCATCGGTCTCGGCCGTTCGAGTCGGCTCGCCGCTCGCAGGAGTCCAGCTGACCTCGTAGTGGTCGACGCGAGAGTCATCGGTCGACGCCTCCCACGCCAAGTCAGCCGTGGTGCTTGTGATGTGGACGACCTTCAGGTCCTTCGGCGGAGTCGGATCCTCGGTGTCAGGCTTCGTGGAGCACTGCACCTCGGACCACTGAGAGTTGTTTCCGTCGGCGTCGGTCGCCCTTACCTCGAACTGATAGTCCGTGCCAGGCCGCAGCCCCTTGAACGTGCCCCCGAGCGTCATGGTCTCCTGTCGATCGATGCCCGGCCGGCCATCGATCGTGTAGTAGGAGACCTGGTCCTTATCGTCCTTGGCCTTGGGCCAAGACAGGCTCAGCTCAGTGGTGCTTACGACCTCGCACTTCACGTCGCCCATGACGGGTCGCGGAGTTGTGTTGCCGCCGTCGCCGTCGCCGTCGCCGTCGCCGTCTCCGTCGCCAGGCGGGCAGAGAATGCCAATGCCGAGGAAGCAGTCGTCCTCACCGTCGTCGGGCGGCGTCGTCTCGCCGTCGTCCGGCGGAAGGGTCGGCGTCGGCTCGGGCTGGCACTGGGTCAGATCCGGACGGATCTCGCAGATGTCGACACCCGCACCCGGCGGGCGTACGGGCTCACAGGCGCTCGGGTCGAGATCACAGGTCGGGGTGCTGCCCGAGGGGATGTTGCCCGCGGGGATGAAGGTCACGCCGGTGTTGGCGGCGGGGACGATGTCGTCGTCATCGATCTCCTCCGGCTCCTCCGACTCCGACTCCGACGGGTCCTCGTCGGGTTCGAGCGTGTCCTCGTCGTCAGGGAGAGTCGAGGACTCCCCGGTGGTCGGCTCCTTCGTCGGCGAGCTCTCCGGGTCGCCGTTGACGGTGCAAGAGAACAAGACGAGCAGCAGGATCAAGATGATCGCGCCTATGACGATCCCGCCGATTGTGCGGTTTCGCGCAGTGGTTTCCATACCGAGGATGTCCCTCCCAAGATCAACGCCGAAGGGACGGTTCGACCTGATTACCCGAGGGTCGCCGTCCAGCTAGGGCATTGAATCGCTTTACCAATGACCGGCACAACGACATAAGCCCGAGTTTGCTATGCCGTGTGCCACAACGTTTTCCGAATCGGGACCATTGGCCTTCCTCGGCGTGTCGATCAGCCGATGGAGTTGCCCGCAGAACCGAGGTGCTGGGCACCCTCGACGACCCGAGTAGCCATGCTGGCCTCCGCGAGCTTGCCCCACGCGCGAGGATCGTACTGCTTCTTGTTCCCGACCTCGCCGTCGACCTTCAGAACGCCGTCGTAGTTGGCGAGCATGTGGCCGGCGACGGCGCGGGTGTAGGCGTACTGGGTGTCGGTGTCGATGTTCATCTTGACCACGCCGTAGGACACCGCTTCCGCGATCTCCTCGGCCGAAGAGCCCGAGCCACCGTGGAAGACGAGGTCGAACGGCTTCGAACCGGCGGGCAGGCCGAGCTTGGCCACGACCGCGTCCTGGGCGTCGCGCAGGATCGAGGGACGGAGCTTGACGTTGCCGGGCTTGTAGACGCCGTGCACGTTGCCGAAGGTGAGCGCGGTCAGGTAGCCCTCGACACCCAGCGCGTCGGCGGTCGCGATCGCGTCCTCGGGGGTCGAGTAGAGCTTGTCGTCGATCGCGCCGACGATGCCGTCCTCCTCGCCACCGACCACGCCGACCTCGATCTCGAGCACGATGTGAGCGGCCTTGGCCACCGCGAGCAGCTCCGAGGCGATCTGCAGGTTCTCCTCGAGCGGCACCGCGGAGCCGTCCCACATGTGTGACTGGAACAGCGGCGCCTCGCCACGCTGGACGCGCTCGGCGGAGAGCTCCAGCAGCGGACGTACGAAGCCGTCGAGCTTGTCCTTCGGGCAGTGGTCGGTGTGCAGCGCGATGTTGACGTCGTAGGACTTGGCGACCTCGGTCGCGTACGCGGCGAAGGCCACCGAGCCGGTCACCATGTTCTTGACCGTGGGGCCCGAGAGGTATTCCGCGCCGCCGGTGGAGATCTGGATGATGCCGTCCGAGCCGGCCTCGGCGAAGCCGGCCAGTGCCGCGTTGAGCGTCTGCGACGAGGAGACGTTGATCGCGGGGAAGGCGAACCCCTTCTCCTTCGCGGTCGCGAGCATCTCGGCGTACTTCTCGGGGGTGGCGATGGGCATCTGGGGGTCTCCTTGAAGATCCGTTGTCGACCGGTGCGCTGGTGGCCAGCGTAATGGGACCCCTGGCCACCCCGCCCAACGCTCGCAGTTGGATCGATCAACCAGGACAACCGATCCGCCACGCGATCCGTATCCACGGGTGACACTGATCCTGGAGGCCGACATGGACTGGCACGACGCCCTCGAACGGGCGATCCCACAAGCACCACCCACCCACCACAACCCGGCTGCGCTGGTGGCGGACGGCAAGAAGCTCGTACGCCGCCGACGGGTCGCCGCTGTCGCCGGCACCGCCCTCGCGGTGGGGGCCGTGCTCGGGATCGGCTCGATCGTCGTGCCCTCCGGTGCCGACCGTGCGACCCCACCGGTCGCGACGCAGTCCGCGGAGAGTGACGAACCGCCGGCCCCGGACCCGTCGCCGCCGACCGAGGACGCCCCGGTCACCTACGACCACCGCACCGACGAGGTCGGGCTCTACCCGGGGTGGAAGGTGGTCGACCGGATCGGACCGAACGGCGTCGCCGACTCCGTCGCAGTCGAGGCGACCGACGGCGCGAAGACCCTCTACGTGCACTTCATGAACCCCACCGAGATCTCCTACGTCGACGCGTCCCGTACGAGCGCCACCAGCCTCGAGGCCTGGCTCGACGACGTGAAGTCCCACGACCTGGCGATCAACTGGAGGCCACGCGGAGAGCTGCGCGCTAGGGGCGGCTGGAAGATCGTGCGTGAGATCCCCAACCCCCTCGGCGTCGCCGCCCCGTGGGACTCGATGGCCGCGGTCGTGGAACGCGAGGGCCTGGAGCGGTGGGTCCTGTACAACGGAGACCGCAGCGACAGCGGCCGCGAGTCGACGGGACGGGACGGCACCTATGCCATCCCCGGGCAGACCATCGACGAGTGGCTGGCAGGCCGCAGCAAGGAGTTCCGCAAGGAGTTCGAGGGCAAGGGCGTCGGCGACTTCGGCGTCGGCATGGGCACCACGCGGGTGGTCACGTTCGGGTCCGGGTCCGAGATCGTTCCCGCGAAGGACGGGGTCGAGGTCGTCGAGCAGCGCACCGAGCCCGACGTGGACGGCTTCTCGGCCGGCGCCTCGCGGTCCGCCGCCGCGAAGATCACCGTCGACGGCGCGGAGCGGTTCGTGCTCGTCCGCGAGGTGGACGGCGACACCCAGGCCTACAGCTACGAGGTGGGTCAGTCACCGTGGGCCGAGGACCGCGTCCCGATCTCCATCGACGAGTATCTGGACATCATCGACAGCGTGCCGTCCGACGGGATGTGGCAGTGAACGATCACGACGACGCCTTCACCGCCTACGTCGCCGCCCGGCGATCCCACCTGCTGCGGGTCGCCTACGCGTTGTGCGGTGACTGGCACCGGGCAGACGATCTCGTCCAGACCGCACTGCTGAAGCTGTACGCCGCATGGCGCCGGGTCGAGCGCGGGTCGGAGGAGGCGTACGTCCGGACGATCCTCGTCCGTGCTCACATCGACCAGACGCGGCGCTCGTGGTGGAAGCGGGAGCGCTCGGGCGACCTGCCCGACCGGCCCGTCCCGGCCGCTCAGTTCGATGAGCGGTCCGACCTCTTCGGAGCGTTGCAGACGCTGCCGGAGATGCAGCGCAAGGTGGTCGTGCTGCGTCACTGGCTGCAGTTGTCGGTCGCCGAGACCGCGCGGGAGCTGCGGATCAGCGAGGGGACGGTCAAGAGCCACTCCTCGCGCGGGCTGACCGCGCTGCGCACCCGTCTGGAGTCGGGGAACGTCTCACGGGCATAGGCGAGCGGGCACGTTCCGAGCAAGAACGGTCGGGCCGGCATGCCTCCGACGGGCGTAGCGTCCGAGGCATGCCCAAGGTCACCTACTTCACCGCGACATCGCTGGACGGCTACATCGCCGACGAGAACAACTCGCTGGACTGGCTCTTCGAGACGCCGCACGGCGACGAGGAGACCTCCTGGGACCGGCTGATGGCGGAGTCGGCGGCGCTGGTGATGGGGGGGCACGACGTACCGCTGGATGATCGACCACGACCCAAAGATGCTGACCGGGCCGGAGAAGTGGCGGGAGTACTACGACGACCGGCCGGTGTGGGTGTTCACCCACGCGACCGATCTGCCGGCTGTCCAGGGCACCCAGGTCCACTTCGTGCAGGGTGATGTGAAGCCCGTCTACGACGAGATCGCGGCCACCGTCGACGGCGGGATCTGGCTGGTGGGCGGTGGCGATCTGGTCGGCCAGTTCGACGACGCCGGTCTGCTCGACGAGGTCGTGGCCGGGATCTGCCCGGTCACCCTCGGTGCCGGGGCACCGCTGTTCCCCCGCCGCATCACCAGCAAGCGGATGAGCGTCATCGACGTCGTGCAGAGCGGCGAACAGGTGAAGATCCGCTATCGGATCGAACGATCCTAGGGTCCCCGCTGCCGCCCGGCCCCGAGGCCACGCACCCTTTGCAGGGGCACAATCCGGGCGACCCAGGAGTTAACTTTAGCGGATCAGGTTTTCGGTGAGGTCACCGGGGGCGTAACCGAATTTCAACAACCGAGAACGACCACCGCCCCGGCTCCGGCGCTCGGGTGCGTCAGCCGCGCCAGGCTTCTTCGGAGGTCAGATCGGCGTGCTGGACGATCCAGGAGTGCATCGCGATCGCCGCAGCGGCGGAGGCGTTGATCGAACGCGTCGAGCCGAACTGGGCGATCGAGAAGGTGCCGTCGACGCTGTCGCGGGCCTGCTCGGAGAGACCCGGCCCCTCCTGTCCGAACAGGAAGCAGACCTTCTCGGGGAGTGCCATCGTCTCCAGGTGGAGCGACCCGGGAAGGTTGTCGATGCCGAGGAGGCGTACGTCTCGGTCATGGAGGTACGCCGCGAGGGCCGGCACGTCGGGGTGGTGATGGACGTGCTGGTAGCGGTCGGTGACCATCGCACCGCGACGGTTCCAGCGGCGGTTGCCGACGATGTGGACCTCGGCGGCGAGGAAGGCGTTGGCGGTGCGGACGATGGTGCCGATGTTGAAGTCGTGCTGCCAGTTCTCGATCGCGACATGGAAGCCGTGGCGACGCCGGTCGAGGTCGGCGACGATCGCCTCGAGGGTCCAGTAGCGGTAGCGGTCGACCACGTTGCGGCGGTCGCCGTTGGCGAGCAGCTCCGGGTCCCAGTGGTCTCCGATGGGCCACTCCCCCTGCCACGGCCCCAGACCTACCTCCGGCTGCCCGTGGGGCATCGGGTCGTACGGCGCTCGGGAATCATCCTCGGACGGTCGTGTCTCGTTCATCGGCTGATAAGAGTATTCGACAACAATAGTTGTTACCTATGGGTACCGTAGGGCCCGTGACGGGTGCGGGATCTTTTGCGCCGCTGATGGCCGGTCTGGAGTGGATGAGCCCGGACTTCCTGCTGGCCACTTTCGGCGAGCCGCTCTTCTGGATCAGCCTCATCATCATCTTCATCGAGTGCGGTCTCTTCTTCCCGTTCCTGCCCGGCGACAGCCTGCTGATCGCGCTCGGGATCTTCATCGCGACCGGCAAGATCGACATCTTTCCGGGACCTCCCGGCGTCGAGATCGTGATCGCCATGCTCTTCTTCGTCGGGGCGGCGTTCGCCGGCAACGTCACCGGCTACGAGATCGGTCGCCGGATCGGGCCACGGCTCTACGAGAGCAACAACCGCTTCATCAAGCGACGGCACATCGACCAGACCCGGGAGTTCTTCGACAAGCACGGCAACAAGGCGCTGGTGATCGGGCGGTTCATCGCGTTCGTGCGCACCTACGTCACCGTCATCGCCGGGGTCACCCACATGGACCGGCGGCGGTTCTACTTCTGGAGCCTCGTCGGTGGCGTGCTGTGGGTGCTCGCGGTGACGCTGTTCGGCTACTTCGTCGGAGCCCGCTGGCCCTGGCTCGCCGACAACATCGACTACCTGATCCTGCTGCTCTTCGCGCTCGCGCTGGCACCCGCGATGGTGGAGTGGTGGCGTCGGCGACGTACGGCCTCCCGGTTGGCTTCGGACCTCGACCCTTCGACAAGCTCAGGACACCGCCACGACGGTCACCCCGACCGCGACATCCTCGGGATGACCGTCCGGCCACGCACCCCGGCCGACGCCGACAAGCGGGCCGACCACTGACGGCCGGTCTCGGCTACTTCGCCAGGCGCCCCTTGCCGAGACGTGCCAGGGCCTCCTCGATCACATCCCGCTGCTTGGTGAAGGTCCACCTGACCAGGTGCTTGCCGGCATCGGTGTCGTAAAACCCCTGCAACGGGATCGCCACGACCCCGGCCCGCTCGGGCAGGGCCCGGCAGAACTCGAGGCCGTCGCGCCAGCCGAGGTCCTCGATGTCGGAGACGGCGAAGTAAGTGCCTTCCGGAACCGTCACGTCCAGGCCGATCTGCTTCAGCCCGTCGCAGAGCAGGTCGCGCCTGCCCTGCAGGTCGAGGGCGAGCTCGTGGGGCCAGCGGTCGAGGTGCTCGAGCGCGTAGGCGGCGGCCGGCTGCAGCGGGGCGCCGGAGGTGAACGTCAGCCACTGCTTGGCTCCCAACAGCGCCTGGACCAGGTGCTCGGGGCCCGTCGCCCAGCCGACCTTCCAGCCGGTGAACGAGAAGGACTTGCCGATGCTCGACAGGGTCAGGGTGCGCTCGCGCATCCCGGGGAGCGTGGCGATCGGGACGTGCTCGACGCCGTCGAAGGTGAGGTGCTCGTAGACCTCGTCGGAGATCACCGTCAGGTCGTGGTCCCGCGCGAAGGCCGCGACCGTTTCCAGCTCCTCGCGGGTGAGCACGGTGCCGGTCGGGTTGTGCGGGGAGTTGAGCAGAAGGACCTTGGTCGTGCCGGACGCGGCTGCCTCCAGGGCCTCGCGGGGCAGCCTCCCACCCGGCGCCGAGGCGTCCAGGCTGAGCGTGACCGGACGACGTACGCCGCCTGCGATCTGCACCATGGCCGGGTAGCTGTCGTAGTAGGGCTCCACGAGGATCACCTCGTCGCCCGGGTCGACCAGGGCGAGGATGGAGGCCGCGATCCCCTCGGTGGCGCCGGTGGTGACCGCGACCTCGCGGGCCGGGTCGAAGGTCAGGCCGTAGTGACGCTGCTGGTGAGCCGCGACGGCCTCTCGCAGCGCGGGGATGCCGGGGCCGGGGGCGTACTGGTTCCGCCCGCTCTCCAGCGCGGAGACGGCCTCCTTGATGATCTCTTCGGGGCCGTCCACGTCGGGGAATCCCTGGCCGAGGTTGACCGCGCCGGTGGACGCGGCCAGCGCCGACATCTCGGAGAAGATCGTCGGCGGGATGCCGTGAAGTCGTCGCGCAGTCATGGTCGTTCGCTGGCGCTCACTCATACGACTTAGGCTAGGGGCCGTGACAACCGACGCTGCCCTCGCTGCCGACATCGACGCCACCTGCCGCCTGCACGGGGAGTTCACGCTCCGCTCGGGGCAGGTCAGTGACACCTACTTCGACAAGTACCTCTTCGAGGCGTCGCCGGAGCTTCTGGACCGGGTCGCGGCGCGGATGGTCGAGCTGCTGCCGGAGGGCACCGAGCTGCTCGGCGGTCTCGAGCTCGGCGGCATCCCGATCGTGACCATGGTGTCGGCCAAGACCGGCATCCCGGCGATCTTCATCCGGAAGAAGGCGAAGGAATACGGCACCGCCAAGCTCGCCGAAGGCCCTTCGTTCTCCGGCAAGCGGGTCACGCTGATCGAGGACGTGATCACCTCGGGCGGTGCTGTGCGCGACGCCGTCAACGCGCTCCGTCCGCTTGGTGCGGTCGTGGACACTGTGGTGTGTGCGATCGACCGGTCGCCCGAGCCCGGCGAGTCCCTGCGCGATGTCTCGCTGGAGATCCGCTCGGTGCTGACCCGGGCAGATCTGGACGCGGTCAACTCGGGGTCCTAGGCTTCGGCCGCGCCGGCCCACCCACATACTTCGAAGAGAGCCTCATGATCCTGACCTCCAGCCAGCCCGAGGAGCTCACCGGCGTCGCCGGCTGGGCGGTCGACCTGATGGACAAGCTCGGCCCGGTGGGCGCGGGGATCGGCATCGCGCTGGAGAACCTCTTCCCGCCGCTGCCCTCCGAGATCATCCTGCCGCTGGCCGGGTTCACCGCCGCGCAGGGCCGCTTCACGATCGCCGAGGCGCTGATCTGGACCACGCTCGGTTCGGTCGTCGGGGCGCTCGCGCTCTACCTGGTGGGTGCGCTGATCGGCCGCGAGCGGGTCTACTGGGTCGGCGAGAAGCTGCCGCTCGTGAAGACCTCCGACCTGGAGAAGACCGAAGCGTTCTTCGAGAAGTACGGCGCGCTGACCGTCTTCTTCGGCCGCTTCATCCCGATCTTCCGGTCGCTGATCTCGGTGCCCGCCGGGGTCACCCGGATGCCGATCTGGAAGTTCCTGCTCCTCACCACCGTCGGCTCCGCGATCTGGAACACGATCTTCGTCGTCGCTGGCTACCAGCTCGGTGACAACTGGGAGAAGGTCGAGCCGATCGTCGGGCGCTTCCAGAACATCGTCATCCTGGTGGTGGCGGTCGCCGTCGTCGCCTGGGTCGGCCTGCGCCTCTACAAGATGGTCCGTGGCTCCGAGAACGGCGCCAAGGACGACTCGCTCGTCCCGTAGGTTCTTGCGCTCCTAGATGTGATGTCCAGCCAGGTTGTTCAACCTGGTGATGGGTGCGGCTTTCCCGATTGCTGAGTGGGGTCGGTGGTGGTTGTACTCGTGGACCCATCCTGGCAGGGCGGCCAGTCGGGCGGATTCGGAGTTGTAGAACTTCTTGAATGCCCAGCCCTCTGCCAGGGTGCGGTGGAAACGCTCGATCTTCCCGTTGGTCTGTGGCCGGTAGGGCCGGGTTCGCTTGGGAGTGATGCCGAGCTCGGCACAGGTGTCACGCCACAGGTAGGACCGATAGGCACCGCCGTTGTCGCTCAGGACCCGGCTCACTACGACCCCGCGTTCGGCGAACCAGGCGACTGCGTTGCGCAAGACCTCGACCGCTGTCTGCTTGGTTTCGTCCTCACGGGCCTCGACATACGCCACGCGCGAGTGGTCGTCGAGCACGGTGTGCAGGTAGCAGGTGCCCATCAGGGGCTGACCCCACTTGCTGCGCGGTCCACCGGTCTTGACCGCGGTGACCTGCCGGTTTCGTTTTCCCTGCTGACGCCCCAGATACCGCCATCCGCCCCCATCGGGAACACGGCCGAGCTTCTTCACATCGACATGCAGGAGATCACCCGGTTTCTCGTGCTCGTAGCGCCGGATCGGCTCACCAGTGGCTCGATCGATGAAGGAGAGCCTGTTGAGCCGGCACCGCACCAGCACGGCATGGACGGTCGAGGCAGGCATACCGAGCCGGTCGCCGATCTCGACCGGCCCCAGGCGCTGCTTCCAACGCAGATGCACGATCTAGCGCACCACCGGCGCCGGCGTCCGGCTCGGCTGACGGTGGGGCGCCGAGGAACGATCCACCATCCCCGCCGGCCCCTCCTCCCGGTAACGCTCGACCCACTTCTTCGCGGTGCGCCACGAGACGTCATAACGCTCAGCAGCGCGAGCAGGAGACCAACCCTGATCAACGATCAATCGCGCCAACCGAAGTCGGGCGCGAGGGGCCAAAGCAGCGTTGGCATGGGTAGCGTGGGACACGAAGGCCTCCTTGGTGGCGGAACTGGTTCCTTAGACAGCTCCACTCCACACCCGGGAGGCCTTCGTTCATCTACAGATCAGACCGTGTCGTCACACGATCTCGACCAACGTGCCTGGGCATCACACCTAGAACTGCTGGTGGGTCGGCGGGGTCGGTCCCGGCGGGGTCGGCCCTGGAACCACCGGCGGCTGCCAGGGGTCGCGGGGTGAGCGGCGGGCGAACCAGTTGCCTGCTCTGCCTGCGTACAGCATCACCAGCGCGGCGATGATCAGCGCCGGGTAGAGCACCACGAAGACGGAGAGCACCGCCGCGATCGAGCCGATGACGGTGAGCAGGATCCTGGCCAGGTTGGAACGGAACAGGATCATGATCCCGAGCGGGATCGCGGCCAGGCTCAGGAGACCGCAAGCGGCGAACCAGATGATCATCGCCAGCGTGAGCCCCTTGTCGGAAGACGTCGGATCGTTGTAGTCCGCGATCCCCGCCGGCACCATGAACACCGAGATCAGCAGCGCGATCACCGACCCGACGATCGTCATGACCGACGCCCCGACCACCGTTCCGGGCCGACTGTCGGGGTCGGGCGGCGGGTACTGCGGACGCAGGTAGGCCGGGGGCTGCTGCCCCATGGCGTACTGCCCATAGGCCGGAGGCGGCTGCCCCCATCCCTGCGGTTGCGGGGTGGCGTACGGCGTCGGCGGCGGCCCCTGGCCCTCGAACGGCGGCTTGCCGCCGTAGGGGTTGTCGAAGGAGCCGTACTGATCGGACATGCCCGGAGCCTATCCGGCCGACCATCTCACCTGCCCTGCTTTATCGCCTCGGGCTCTCGCCTCGGCTGCGGAACCAGGCGGCGACCTCGGGGCGCAGCAGGAACGAGAAGGTCGCGACCGCAGCACCGAATAGGACCACGGCCGGCGGGAACGCGAGGGCGAAGACCAGCAGCGAGAGCGCGGAGACGCCTGCGGAGATCATCAGCGCGACCCGAGCCCAGGGCTGGCGACGGAACGCGAAGGCGGCGAACACGGCCGCGGCGACGCAGACGAGCGCGACCAGGACCGCCCCGAACCAGGCCGAGGCGACGATGACGTCGGTCGTGTAGAGACTCGCCATCTCCCGCATCGCCGGATCGCTCTCCGCCTGCTTGCGCAGCTGCTCGAGGATCAGCTCGGGGTTGGCCGTCGCCGTCACCGCCGAGGCGAGCATCATCAGCGCGGTGAACCCGGACCCGATCCAGGTGAGCACCGCCGCCGCGGTCATGGCTCCCGGGCGGCGCGTGGGTGCCGGCTTGGTGGCCTGTGCGACCGTTCCGGTCCACGGCGGCGGCTGCTGCGCGGAGAGCCGCACCGCGCCGGACGCCTGGTCCGGCTGGCCCGACGGTGGCGTTGCGCCGGTGGCGCCGGTCGTGGTCTCCGGAGGAGCCGGTGCCACGTACGACTCCTGATCGGGGTCACCGCTGCCGAGCGCCTCTCGCTTGGTCGGCGAGACGCCGTCGAACCAGTCGCGTGTGGGCGACATCCACAGGAGTACGACGGCGACAGCCGCCAGCGTCGACCAGAACCCTCCCCCGAACATCCCGGCGAAGAAGAGCGGCGCCGCCATGACCGTGAGGGCCAGCCGCGCCTGCTTGTTGCGCTGCAGCACGTGCCAGCCGAGGATCACCGCAGCCGCCGCCATCGCGCCGGTGACCAGCGCCATCACGTGCATGAGGTCGAGGATGTTGTCGAGCCCGATCCCCGAGCCCGCCAGCGGCGGCTCCGCCAGCACCTTCTCCACCCGCTCCCGGGTGTCCAGGCTGTTCAGCCCGGCGATCTGGTCCCAGGCAGTCACCACGGTGAGCAGCGAGCCGAGCACGATGAGCCACCCGGCGAGGGTGGCCTGACCGGGGCGGGGAAGCTTCGTTTCAGACATGTTGGGAACCATTTTCTCATCCCCGCCAACCTCCATCCACCCCGCCCGTCGAGATCCCGCCGAGACGTCGCCCGCGTCGGCCGAAAGGTCGCCCGCGTCGGCCGAAGCGTCGCTCCCGCTGGCCGAGTGGGCAGGGGGTGACGCCTCGCTCGACGCAAGCGACGTCTCGGCCGACGTACGTGACGCCTCGGCCGACCTGCCTGACGCCTCGGCCGACCGGAGTGACGTCTCGGCCGACGTACGTGACTACTCGGCGCGGAGGCGGGTGAAGACCTTGGGCGCGGTGAGAGCGGGGAGGGCTTCGGCGATCTCCTTGGCGCACGCGGCGGGGGTGGCGGTGGTGGAGTCGACGCGGATGTCGTACGGATGTGAGTAGACCAGGGTCTGCGATCGGGCGAGGCCGGCGGGGCGGTCACCGCGAGCGGCCTCACGGCGCTCGAGCTCCTCGGGCGAGCACCAGACCTCGACGAGGGTGACGTCGTAGCCGTCGAGCACCTCGAGCAGGTCGTCGAGCCGCCAAGTCTCGCTGAGCGGGTAGTCCATGATCACGTCGTTACCGACCGAGGCCAGCGCTGCGACGGTGCGGTGGTAGCCGAGCCGGGTGCGCCACAGCATCTCCCCGATCTCCGCCTCGTCGAGCTCGCGGGTGTGCACCGTCGACCGCATCCCGCTGATCCCGTCGACAGGTACCAGAAACCACGGGTCCTCGAGCAACGGCAGCAACTCCCGCCCGATGCTGCTCTTCCCCGAGCTCGACGCTCCGTTGAGCAGGATGATCCGACCGTTGCGCATGCGCGGAGGCTACAGCGCAACCCGACTTCCGAACCACTGGTTCGCGTCGCGTCGGTGCAGCATGATCAGAGAACCGACGATGAGTGCCAACGGTACGACCCCGAGGATCCCCGCGGCCGCTGGAACCGATGCCAAGAACGCGAGGACGGCGACCACCGTCAGCAGCGCCCTCGCCACCTTCGCCCCGCCGAGGACCAAGACACCAAGCGGGATCGCGATCGAGCTCAGGACTGCGCATATGGCCGAGTAGATGCCCAGCGCAAGCATCATTCCTCGATCGTCCGTGGGCACGCCAGCGTCCCCGAGGGCGGCCGGGTCAACGTAGGCGAGGGCGAAGCCCACCGCCGCCAACCCCGTCAACGCCAGCGTCAGTCCCGACATGATGATCGTCGTCCAGCCCGCAACAGTCACCCCGTTCGGTCGCCCCTGAGACCGAGAGGATCGCTGACCATCGGACAGGGACCATCCCGCGATAGGAGCCGCTACGCCCGGGGCGTCATCGAGGGAGCCGTACGGATGTGACATGGCGCGAGACCTTAGCCCACCATGCGGATCCGATTCCTCCGCAGTCACCGCCCACGCGCCCGAGGCGTCACGTACGTCGGGCGCGTGGGGCGCTGTGGGGCCCCACCGCCGCCCCGGGGGGGGCCGCGGCGGGGGGGCGGGAGACCAGCACGGGGAGCCCCAACCCCCCGCGGGCGCGTGGGGGGCGGGGGGGGGGGGGGGGGGGGGCCGCCCCCCCCCCCCCCCCGACCGGGGTGACGCCTCGGCGGTGGCCGGTCAGACCTTCAGGGTCAGACCATCCCCGTCGCGGTCGACGGTGACCTGGCCACCGTCGGAGACCTCGCCGCCGATGAGCATCCGGGCCAGCGGGTCGCCGATGGCGGACTGGATGAGGCGGCGGAGGGGACGGGCGCCGTACGCCGGGTCGTAGCCGGTCTCGGCGAGCCACTCCCGAGCCTCGGGGGTGACGGAGATCGAGATGCGGCGTACGGCCAGGCGCTTCTCCAGCTGTCCGAGCTGGATGTCGACGATCTTGGTGAGGTCGGCGAGGGAGAGGGCGTCGAACATGACGACCTCGTCGAGACGGTTGAGGAACTCGGGCTTGAACGCACCGCGGACCACCGCCATGACCGACTCGCGCTTCTCGTGCTCTTCCAGCACCGGGTCGACCAGGAAGTTCGAGCCGAGGTTGGAGGTGAGGATGAGGAGCGTGTTGCGGAAGTCGACCGTGCGGCCCTGACCGTCGGTCAGGCGACCGTCGTCGAGCACCTGCAGCAGGATGTCGAAGACCTCGGGGTGAGCCTTCTCGACCTCGTCGAGCAGCACCACCGAGTAGGGCCGACGGCGCACCGCCTCGGTCAGCTGACCGCCCTCGTCGTAGCCGACGTAGCCCGGAGGCGCTCCGACCAGCCGGGCGACCGAGTGCTTCTCGGAGTACTCGGACATGTCGATGCGTACGATCGCGCGCTCGTCGTCGAAGAGAAAGTCGGCCAGCGACTTGGCGAGCTCGGTCTTACCGGTGCCGGTCGGGCCGAGGAACAGGAACGAACCGGTCGGACGGTTCGGGTCGGCGATCCCGGCGCGCGAGCGGCGTACGGCATCGGCGACCGCCGTGACCGCGGACTTCTGCCCGATCAGCCGCTGCCCGACGACGGACTCCATCTCGAGCAGCTTGGCCTGCTCTCCCTGGAGCATCTTGCCGGTCGGGATGCCGGTCCAGGCCTCGACGACCTCGGCGATCTGCTGGGCGGCGACCTCCTCACCGACCAGTCGGTCGGTGACCTCGTCCTCGGCCTCGGCGGCCTCGGCGATCTGCCGCTCCAGCGCAGGGATCTTGCCGTAGAGGATCTCCGAGGCCTCCCCCAGCGAACCCTCACGCTGAAGCCGCTCGGCCTCGCTGCGCATGGCGTCGAGCTGCTTGCGCAGGGCGCCTTCGCCTTCGAGCGAAGCCTTCTCGCGCTCCCAGCGAGCCTCCAGGCCGCGCAGCTCCTCCTCCTTGTCTGCGAGCTCCTTGCGCAGCGCCGCATGGCGCTCCAGCGAGGCGTCGTCGGACTCCTTGGAGAGCGCGAACTCCTCCATCTTCAGCCGGTCGACGGAGCGGCGGAGCTGGTCGATCTCCTCAGGGGACGACTCGATCTCCATCCGCAGCCGGGAGGCGGCCTCGTCGATGAGGTCGATCGCCTTGTCGGGCAGCTGACGGCCGGTGATGTAGCGGTCGGAGAGGGACGCGGCGGCCACCAGCGCGGCGTCGGTGATGCGGACACCGTGGTGGGCCTCGTACTTCTCCTGGATGCCGCGCAGGATCTGCACGGTGTCCTCGACCGACGGCTCGCCGACGAAGACCTGCTGGAAGCGGCGCTCCAGGGCCGGGTCCTTCTCGATCCGCTCGCGGTATTCGTCGAGCGTGGTCGCACCGATCATGTGCAGCTCGCCGCGCGCGAGCATCGGCTTGAGCATGTTGCCGGCGTCCATCGCGGAGTCGCCCCCGGCGCCCGCGCCGACGACGGTGTGGAGCTCGTCGATGAAGGTGATCACCTGGCCCTCGGCGGCCTTGATCTCCTCCAGGACGGCCTTGAGCCGCTCCTCGAACTGGCCGCGGTACTGCGCACCGGCGACCATCGCCGCCAGGTCGAGGCTCAGCACGCGGCGACCCTTGAGAGAGTCGGGTACGTCACCGGCGATGATCCGCTGGGCGAGCCCCTCGACGACGGCCGTCTTGCCGACGCCCGGCTCGCCGATGAGGACCGGGTTGTTCTTCGTACGCCGCGAGAGCACCTGGATCACCCGGCGGATCTCGGCGTCACGGCCGATGACCGGGTCGAGCTTGCCCTTCTCGGCGGCCTCGGTGAGGTCCTGGGAGTACTTCTCCAGCGCCTCGTAGGAGTCCTCGGCGTCCTGGCTGGTGACCCGACGGTTGCCACGCACCGCCTTCAGCGACTCGCGCAGACCCTTCTCGGTGAGCCCGGCACTCTTGAGCACCTTCTGCGCCGACGACTCGACGGTGGCCAGCGAGATCAGCAGGTGCTCGGTGGCCGCGTAGTCGTCCTTCAACGAGGTGGCCAGCGTGATCGCCCCGGCGAGGACACGGGTCAGCGAACCCGAGGCGGCGGGCTGCTGCACCGTGGACCCGCTGGCGCGCGGGAGCGCGGCGAGCTCGGTGGCCGCAGCCCGGGACAGCTCCTCGGCGTCCACACCGGACTTGGTGACCATCGACGTCGCGGTGCCCTCGTCCTGCTGCAGCAGCGCGACGAGCAGATGGATGGGCTCGGTCGTGGTGTTGCCCGCCGTCGTGGCGGAAAGCTGCGCGGCCTCGATCGCCTCGCGAGCCTTGGTGGTGAACTTGTCTGCCGAAAACTGGCTCATCTGTGTCTGCTCTCCTCCTGGGGATGCACCTGAGTCTGCCGCGGATGCCGACCACCCGCATCTATCTCAACACATCAAAGTTGAGTCTATTCCACTCAACTTTCACCAAGTCGGCCCGTCTTGACACCACAAGACGCCGAGTCGGCCCGTCAAGACGGGCCGACTCGGCGTCGGTTTCGGTCAAGACGGGCCGACTCGACGTCGGGTCAGAAGAGGTCCAGGGCGGTCACCTTCCAGGCACCGTCCACCTTGGCGGCTTCGACGGCGATCTGGGCGGCGGAGATGGAGGACTCCTTGTCGGTGGAGCGCTGGGAGGCCTGGTCGAGGAAGACGAGCAGCTCGGCGGAGTCGGCGTCGAGGGACTTGACCGCGGCGACCTGCACCTGGGCGCTGAGCACGAGCTTCTGGCCGGGAGCCTTGTCCTGGAGCTGCTTGAAGAGCAGGTCGTACTCCTTGCGGGCGTCGCCGGCGAGGAACTCGTCCGCCGCGGCAGCGGTCGGAGCGGGGTCGGAGAAGTCGTAGGAGAAGACCTGGAGCAGACCGGTGGAGATGGCCGACTGCACCTCGGTGGTGGCCTCGGTGTCGACGACGGCGCGGTTGCCGACGTGGTCGGTCTTGCGTTCGCGGTCGGCCTGCCAGAACGCACCCAGCCCGAGGATCAGGGCGAGCGCGGCGAGGAACGGCGCCCAGCGGCGTACGGAGGTGGGGAGAAGGGTCATGACATATTCACCGCTACCTGCTCGAGGCTCTCCAGGAGCCAGTCGTCACCGACCTTGACCAGGTCGGCCGCAAACCGGTTCCGTTTGACGGTCGGCTCGGCGTCCTCACCGGAAGCAGAGCCGTCACGGACCGTGATCTCGACCGCGGCGATCACGGTCGCGCTGTCGTCGTCGAGCTCGGTGACGGCGGCGTCCATCACCGACCCGGTCGAGATCTTCTTCTGCTCGGCGAGGACCTTGCGGTCCTCCTCGGAGACGCTGGTGAGCTGGTCGTGCAGGGTGCCGGTGGTGACCGCGGCCCAGCCCTTCAGACCCTCGTCGATCTTGCGGTGATCGAGCGAGTTGAGGGTCTCGATGTGGCTGGTGGCGACGATCAGCACCCGGTCACGCCGCGCGGCCTCGTCGACCATCTCCTGGTCGTGACCGCTCGCCCGCCACCAGGAGAACAGGCCGGCGGCCAGCACGCACACGGCGACCACCGGGAGCGCCCAGGTGAGCACCCGCTCGCGGGTCGACCTCGGCTCTTCGGTGGTCTCGACAAGCGTGGGGCCACGTCGTTCAGACCCTGGTGACTTCTGCTCGGCCACCGAGGTCTCCGTTCGACTCTGCGTTGATGTGCTCATCGCTCCCCCATCAGTCCGGCGAGCGTGGTGGGGACGCTAACGGTCCCCGGCTCGGCTGTCTCGGTCTTCGTGGTTTTCGGTACGTCCTGGCAGCCCGCCGCCTCGTTGAACGGTTTGCCCTTGCTGACATCCGTGCCGGCCCGCAGCTCGGTCCCCTCATACCCGGAGACGCACGGCGGTGGGTTGAAGAACGACGGCATCAGGCTCAGCCGTGGTCCTTGCGAGGTGTTGATCGCCCAGCCGATGCTGACCGCCTCCGGCACCGTCACGAACGTCGACTCGAGCGCGGCGGCGTTGGTCCCGAAGAGGGTGGCGGGCGTGACCAGGTTGCTCATCAGGATGCCGAGCGGCTGCCCGACCTCCTTGACGAGCAGCGAGATCTCGGCAGCCGCGCCAGGGGCGGCGCCGATCAGCTCGCGCAGGTCCTTGTCGGAATCGGCCAGCGTCGAGGAGAAGAGCGCGAGGTCGTTGCTCCACGCCTTGATGCTGGTCGCCGACTCCTCCTGGGTCGCGAGCACCTGGTCGGAGTTGCGGATCAGGCTCGCCGAGACCAGAAAGTTGCGGTCGGCCTCCTGCTGGAA
This sequence comes from Nocardioides sp. CCNWLW239, assembly GCF_037137035.1. Taxonomy (NCBI): domain Bacteria; kingdom Bacillati; phylum Actinomycetota; class Actinomycetes; order Propionibacteriales; family Nocardioidaceae; genus Nocardioides; species Nocardioides sp. CCNWLW239. The sequence goes on from NZ_JBBBNW010000001.1 coordinate 734,263, forward strand.
CGACAGCGACGTGTCGATCAGCTTCCGCAGGTCGAAGCCGGCGCCCTGGGACAGCAGGTAGGACTCGTCGATCGTCGTCACCAGCGCCTCCTCAGGCACCGAGGCGACGAAGTCGCGGCCGGTCTCGATGACCTGGGAGGCGTCGTACGGCAACGCCTCCTCCCCCGCCGAGAGCCGGTCGCCGTCCGAGAGCCGCGACGTCCCGACCGCGCCGCCACGGAGGTCCAGATACTGCTCGCCGATGGCCGACCGGTTGGCGACCTTCACGGTCACGTCGGACGGGATGGCCGGGGCGTCGCCCTCGATCTCCAGGACCGCCCGGACGCCGTCCGAACCTGCCTCCAGGGACGTCACCTCGCCCACGGGCACTCCGCGGTAGGTCACTTCCGAGTTGACGAAGAGTCCGCCGCCCTCGGGCAGCGAGACGTCGACGCGATAGGGCTCCTCGAACAGGTCGAGGCCGACGTAGCGGGCGCCGACGTAGCTCGTGCCCAGGAGGGCCAGGGCGACGAAGGCGCTGAGCTTGACGTGTACGCGTCGGGTGAGTCGTTGCATCACTCGCTCCCTTCCACGGAGCCGGCGTCAGGGGCAGCGCCTTCCGGCGAGGAATCGGAGGTCGCCGGCTCCGACCCGGCCGGCGAGCCGGACGGCGACCCGGGGGTATCGGAGGGGGACTCCGACGGGTCGGACGAGGACGACGGTGAGGACGACCCGGACTGCGAGGGGTCCGAGGACGAGGACGACGAGCCCCCGTCAGAAGGCAGGATCGACTCCCCCGGGATCGCGGGCGAGGACGACCCCGGCACCGGCGAGCTGGTCGACGGCAGCAGTCCAGGCGGCGCACCCGAGGTCCCGGACCGCGAGGCGCCTGCTCCGCCGAACTCGCCGTCGTCCACCGGCTGCAACCATTCGCAGCCCTTGGCCTGGCAGCCTTCAGGAGTGCGGAAGTTCGTGATCATGAACAGGTTCATGTAGTCACCGCGGATCGCGTTGAGCACCTCGTCGGGGAACGGGTAGGTGAAGAGGATCTCCAGCGCATAGGGCAGGTCGGAGCCGGCCTTGGCGAGCTGGTCGAGGATCGGGTCGAGCAGCTTCAGGTCGGCGACGATGTCGTCCTGCGCCTGGTCGAGGGTGCTGATCGTGACCTTGGACAGCTTGTCGAGAGCCTTCAGCATCGCGACCAGCTGCGGCCGCTGGTCGACGAGCACCTGCATGCCGGGCGAGAGGCCTTCCAGGGCGCTGGCGATCTTCGTCTTGTCCTTCTCCAGCGTGACCGCGAGCTGGTTGAGCGACTCGATGGCGGAGGTGATCGAGGCCGATCGAGAGTCGAGGACGGAGACGAACCGGTCCATCTCGGCCAGGAAGGCCTTGATCTCCTCGGGCCGACCGTCGGAGATCTTCTGCATCTCGCGGGAGATCTCCTGGAACTGCGCGATCCCGCCGCTGTTCAGCACCATCGACAGCGCCCCGAGCACCTCCTCGACCTGAGCGGCCGCGTCGGTGTCGCCGCGCCCGAGGACCGCACCGTCGCCCAGGGGCGAGCCGGCCACCGGCGTGGCGGGGCGGATCAGCGCGACGTACTTCTCTCCGAGCAGCGAGGTCTGCTGCAGCCGCGCCGTGGTGCCGGCAGGGAGCTCGACGTCCTCCCTGACCACCAGCGACACCCGCGCGCTGCGGCCGTCCTCGGCGAGGCGGATCTTGGAGACCCGGCCGACCGCGACGTTGTCGACCTTGACGCTGGACTGAGGGACGAGGTCGAGGACGTCGCCGAACTCCGCGCTCAGCGTGATCGGGTCCTCCCCGACGTCGGCACCGCCGGGCAGCGGCGCCTCGTAGACACCTCCGCTGACGGCACCGAGACCGCAGCCGGAAAGAGTCAGTGCGGCAGCGGCAAGGACGACCGCGGCTCTCGACAGGCTCGGCCACCGGATCATGGTCATCACTGCTCCTCTCCCGTTCCGGAGCCGACACCGGGCAGCAGGACCGGCGGTGCGTCCTCCGAGGTCTGCCCGGTCAGGCCGTCGCCGGACCAGACGCTCAGCTCGTTCAGGTTGGTGCGACCGACCAGGGTGTTGGAGCCCGGGTCGTAGGCGTTGACGAACTTCTGCAGCACCAACGGGATCGTGGCGACCGCCTCCTCGAGCGACTCGTTCTGGTCGACGAGGACCTGGGTCGGCCCCTGCAGGTCCTCGACGCTGGTGCGCATCTGGCTGCGGTTGTCCTCGATGAACGTCTCCAGCAGCGCCAGCGCCTCGCCGAGGTTGCTGACCGCGGAGGCGAGATCGTCGCGGTCCTCGGCCAGATAGTCGGTGACCTTCGCGAACCGGCGGTTGGCATCACGGACACCGTCGTCGTGCTCCAGCAGCGTCTTGTTGAAGGAGTCGAGGTTCTCGACGGTCGCGAAGAAGTCCTGGTCGACGTCGGCCAGGGTCGCCGACGCGTCGGCACCTTCCCGGATCACCTGGTTGATGTCGGAGCCCTGCCCGTCGAGGTTGGCCGCGATCACCTCGAGGAACCGCGACAGCGCACCGTTCCGGTTGGCACCGTCGGGACCAAGCTGCTTGCCGGTCTCGGTCAGCGAGGCGTAGAGATCGTCGATCTCGACCGGCACGGCCGTCTCCTCGATGACGGTGCCGTCGCGGAGCTCGGGCCCGTCGACGTACGGCTCGGTGAGCTGCACGAAGCGGTCCGAGACCAGTGTCGGGGCCACGATCACGGCTTCGGTGTCCGCGGCCGCGGTCTGGCCGGGGTCGAGGGTCATGGTGACCTTCACGTGTTCCCCTGCAGGGGTCACCGAGTCCACCTTCCCGACAGGCACACCGAGAATCTGCACGTCAGAGCCGGGGTAGAGGCCGACGGAGGCTTCGAAGAGCGCGGAGAAGGTGGTCCCACGATCTCCCTTTCGGATCCCGTACGCAGCACCCCACCCGATCGCACCGACGACCGCGATCACGAGCAACCCAGCGATGACCCGTCTCATCTCGTCCCTCCCGGCTTGCAGTCGCGGGTGACGTCGTTGTCGAGCACCGGCGCGTTGTTCTCGTCGAAGAGACCGCAGCCGTAGACGTCGATCCAGGGACCGTTGCTCATCGAGGCACCGACGACGCGGTAGTAAGCGCCGATCTGGGAGAGCGCCTTGTCGAGGTGGTCCTGGTTGCGCTGCAGGATGACGGCGACCTGGTCGAGCTTGTCGAGCGCCGGCTGCAGCCGCTTCTGGTTGTCCTTGACCAGTCCGGTGACCTGCGTGGCGAGGTCGTCGGTGTAGGTGAGCATCTGGTGGATCGCCTGCCGGCGCGCTGCGAGCTCCTCGAGGAGCTTGTCGCCGTCCTCGATCAGGAGCCCGATCTCCTGGTTCCGCTCGGTGAGGGCACCGGTGACGGTGGTCGTGGTCCTCATCAGCTCGGCCAGCTCCTGGTCCCGTGAGGAGATCGTGCGGGAGAGCCGGGTGAGGCCGGAGACCATGCCGCGTACGTCCTCGGGAGTGTCCTCGAAGACCTCCGACAATGCGTCCATCGACTCCTCGACCTGGGCCATATCGATCTTCTCGACGGTGGTGGAGAGGTCGGAGAAGGCGGCGTTGACGTCGTAGGGCGTCGTGGTCCGAGACACGGGGATCGGGTCGCGCAGCTCTCCCGAGCCGCCCGGGTCCAGGGCGAGGAACTTGCGCCCGAGCAGTGTCTTCACCTTGATCGACGCGGTCGTCTGCGAGCCGAGCGTGACGTCCTCGGCGCGGAACCTGATCAGCACCTTGTCACCTTCGAGCTCGAGCGAGGAGACCTCGCCGACCTTGACCCCGGCGACCCGGGCCTCGTCGCCGGGCCGGATCCCGGCGGCCTCGGCGAAGTAGGCCTCGTAGGTCTTCCCACCCCCGATGACGGGAAGGTCCTCGGCGTTGAACGTGGCGATGAAGACGCCGGCCATGGCGAGGATCCCGACCACCGCGATGACGATCTTGTTGCGTTCGGCGAACGACTTCGGATAGCGGGCCATCATTGGCACCTTCCTGCCGGCGAGTCCACACCGAGGTCGCCGTAGTAGCCCTCGGGTTTCGGGATCCGCCCGTCGATGGAGCAGATGTAGAAGTTGAGCCAGCCGCCGTAGGAGGCCATCCGGCCGATCGCGTCGGTCTTCTGCGGCATGGTGGTGAGGAACTTCGTCAGCGCCTCGTCGTTCTCGGCGAGGTTCTCCGACACGTCGCCGAGGGAGTCGATGGAGTCGCGCAGCGGCTGGCGGCCCTCCTCCAGGAGACCGGTGATGCTCTGCGAGAGCGATCCCATCCCCTTGATGGTCGAGCCGAGGGTCTTGCGGTCGGCGGCCAGGCCGGTGACCAGGCGCTGCAGCGTCACCAGCGTGGTGTCGAGCATCCCGGTGCGCTCGCTGACCACCTCGAGCACCGAGTTGAGGTTGGTGATCAGGTCGCCGATCACCTGGTCCCTGTCGGCGAGCGTCGAGGTCAGCGAAGCGGTCGAGGAGAGCAGCGACTCCACCGTCGCCCCCTCCCCCTGGAAGACCGCGATGATCTGCGCGCTGAGGTTGTTGACGTCCTCGGGGTTCAGGAACTTGAACAGCGGCTGGAAGCCGTTGAAGAGCATCGTCAGGTCCAGCGCCGGCCGGGTCTCGTCGAGCGAGAACGTGTAACCGGACCTGAGCGGGTCGCCACCCGGAGCGCCTGGTTCGAGGGCGATGTACCGCTGCCCGATCAGGTTGCGGAAGCGCAGCTCGGCCCGGGTGCCTTCGACCATCGGCGCCGACTCGGCGGCGGTGAAGACGACCTCGGCGGTGTCGTTGTGGCGCAGCCCGATGGACTGGACGGTGCCGATCTTCACCCCGGCCATCCGCACGTCGTCGCCCTTGTTCAGGCTGGTCACGTCGGTGAACAGCGCCGTGAACGTACGCCCCGACGAGCTCGACCCGTTGGAGATCGTCGTCGCCAGCGCGGCCATCGCCAGGACCGTGACCAGCGCGAAGACCACCGACTTGGTGAGCGTCACCGCGGCCGAAGCGCCACTGTTCATCTTCATCGGGCCACCTCCGTGGCGCAGGCGCAAGGATACGGACGCGGCCCGATGTGACGTCGATTGGTCGCTCGCTGACGCTCGCTCATCGCACGATCACCTCCGTGCCTCGCAGAGTGGGGCCGAGCAGCAGGCTCGACCAGGTCGGGTACTCATCAGGTGTCATGCCTTCCGCAGGTGCCATCACCTCGGCGATCAGCTGGTTCTCGCCCTTCGAGTTCTGCTCGCCCAGGCCCCTCGTCGCACCGAAGGTGCGCACCCGGTCCGTCGGCGGTGCCTCGATCTGCTCGACGGTGTCGGCCGTCCCGGTGACCGCCGGCTGGCTGCCGGTCTGGCCGGTGACGTACGGACATCGCGGACCGCCGGTGCGCAGCTCTGGCACATAGCCGGGCCGGTAGGGCTGGCGGATGTCGGTGACGCTGACCAGAGCATGGATCCCGGGTTCGTCGGTGTCCTTGCCGAGGTTCTCGGCCATCTTCGGCGCGTAGTCGCGCAGCGCGCTGAACAGGCACGGGAAGGACGAGGCGTACGGGCTGACCGCGCGCAGCGCGTCGCGCGAGGTGTCGGAGAGCACCACGATCGTCTCCCGGTTGCGCTCAAGCCACCGGTCGCTGTCCCGAGCCGTCGTGGTCACCGACCGGAACGTCTCGGCGAGCTGTTTCTGCTGGTCGACGAGGGTGTCAGCGGTCAGCGTCATGGTGTCCAGCGCGTCCAGCAGGTCCGGCGCGGCCTCCTCGAAGTGGCCCGCGACCCGTCCCAGCGCGGCGAGGTCGTCGGTCATCTGCGGCACCAGCGGGTTGAGCTTCTCCAGATAGGCGGCCCACGCCGTGAACACCTCGCCGATGTCGTTGCCGTTGTCGCGCAGCATCGTGGCCAGCTCGCTCAACGTCGCGTTGAGCTTGTGCGGCTGGATCGCCTTGAGCACCGGAAGCAGCTCGTCGAGCACCTGCTCCAGCTCGACCGCCTCGTCGGAGCGGTCCTGCTCGATGACGTCGCCGGCCTCGAGCTCCGGCCCGCCGGCCGTCGGCTGCAGGGCCACGTAGCGCTCGCCGAACAGGGTCTTGGGCAGCAGCCGCGCGGTGGTGTCGGACGAGAGGTCGGAGAGTACGTCCGGTTCCAACGCCAGGGTCAGCTCGGCGCCACCCTCGCGGGCCGAGACGGTGCGGACGGTGCCGACCGGCACCCCGCGCAGCTTGACGTCGGAGCCCTCCTGGAGGGCGTTGCCCAGGGTGCCCGTGGTCAGCGTGACCTCGGAGCGGTCGACGAAGGTCTGGTCGTAGGCGAGCCAGGCGCCGAGCGCCACCGCGGCGACCACGGCCAGGTAGCAGAGGCCGAGGAAGGCATCACGAGCTCTCGAGAGACTCATCCCGCGATCCTCACTGTCGTCGTCGCGCCCCACATCGCCATCGAGAGCGCGAGGTCGAGCAGCGCGACGACCACGATGGTCCGCCGCACCGAGCGTCCGACCGCGATCCCCACCCCGGACGGCCCGCCGCTGGCGTAGAAGCCCAGCCGGCAGTGGATCAGGATGATCAGGATCGAGAAGATCAGCACCTTCCCGAAGCTCAGCAGGATGTCGATGGGCGGCAGGAAGAGCTGGAAGTAGTGGTCGTACGTCCCGGCCGACTGCCCGTGGAACTGGACGGTCACGATCCGCGAGCCCCAATAGGACGTCAGGAGCCCGACCACGTAGAGCGGGATGATCGCCACGAAGCCGGCGACCACGCGGGTCGAGACCAGGTAGGGGATCGTGCCCAGCCCCATCACCTTGACCGCGTCGATCTCCTCGTTGATCCGCATCGCGCCGAGCTGCGCGGTGAACCCGGCGCCGACGGTCGCGCTCATGGCGAGCGCGGCGACCAGCGGGGCGATCTCGCGGGTGTTGAAGTAGGCGGAGATGAACCCGTTGAGCGTCGAGGTGCCGATCTGGTCGAGCGCGGCGTACCCCTGCATGCCGACGACCGTGCCGACGAAGATGCTCATCCCCGTCATCACCCCGATCGTGCCGCCGATGACCGCGAGCGCGCCGGTGCCGAAGGAGACCTCGGAGAGGATCCGGAGGATCTCCCGCGGATAGTTCTTGATCGCTGAGGGGATGCCCGCCAGCACCTTGCCGTAGAACCGGATGTCCTTCCCGGTCTGCACCAGCCCGTCCAACGAGCGGTCGAGCCGCGACCGCTTCTTCACCACGTCTACGGTCGCCATCAGGCACCCTTCCCAGGAACGAGCTCGAGATAGAGCGTCGTGATCACGAAGTTGACGAAGAAGAGCAACATGAAGGTGATGACGACCGACTGGTTGACCGCCTCCCCCACTCCCTTGGGCCCGGGCTTGGTGTTGAGGCCGCGGAAGGCGGCGACGAGGCCGGCGATGAGCCCGAAGAGGACTGCCTTGATCTCGCCCACCCACAGGTCGGAGAGCTGGGCGAGGGCGGTGAAGGAAGAGAGGTACGCCCCGGGCGTCCCGCCCTGGATGATGACGTTGAAGAAGTAGCCGCCGAGGACGCCGACGACGCTGACCAGGCCGTTGAGCAGCACCGCGGCGAGCACACACGCCAGCACACGTGGCACCACGAGCGCCTGGATCGGATCGACCGCGATCACCCGCATCGCGTCGATCTCGTCGCGGATCGTCCGTGATCCCAGGTCGGCGCAGATCGCCGCTCCTCCGGCTCCCGCGATGACCAGCGAGGTCACGATCGGCGCGGCCTGCTGTACGACGGCGAGGACGGAGGCGGCGCCGGTGAAGGACTGCGCCCCGATCTGCACGGTGAGCGTGCCGAGCTGCAGCGCGATCACCGCGCCGAACGGGATCGCGACCAGCATCGCCGGGATCCAGGAGACGGAGGTGACGAACCAGAACTGGTCGAGCAGCTCGCGGGCCGCGAACGGCCGTCGGAAGGCGGCTCGGAAGGTGTCCAGGCCGAGGGCGAAGAGCGCCCCGACCTGGTCGAACCCTCGGCTGAACGGGTCCTTGGTGCGTACCGCTACCGGGGCTCGGTCAACCTCGTCGTCGTCGGCGGTGTAGAGCGCTGCGGCGCCGCTGGCGACCCGTTCCGCGTGCCGCGCGGCACCCTCGCGGGGCGCACCGCTGGCGGGAGCGAGCTGTCGCGGCAGCACCTCGATGGCGCGAGCGCCGGCGCGTACGGTCGCGAGTCCCCCCGAAGGGTAGTAGGCCTCACCCTCGACGTAGTCGTCGTTGACGCCGTGGTCGGTCTCCTCGCTCATCCCGATCGGCCCGATCGGGTCGCCGCTCATGAACTGGGAGACGACCGGGTGGTCGGTGAGCAGGAACTCCTCGCGCGGGCCGTACATCACCAGCCGCCGGCGGTAGAGCATCCCGAGGTTGTCCGGGAGCGTACGGGCCAGCTCGATGTTGTGGGTGACCACCAGCATCGTGGCGTCGGTGGCCGCGTTGACGTCGACGAGGAGCTGGGCGAGGTTGGCGGTGCGCACCGGGTCGAGCCCCGAGTCGGGCTCGTCGCACAGGATGATCGAGGGCTCGGTGACCAGCGAGCGGGCCAGGCCGGCGCGCTTGCGCATCCCACCGGAGATCTCGCCGGGCAGCTTGTGCTCCTGACCCATCAACCCGACGAGCTCGAGCTTCTCGTTGGTGATCTGCTTGATCTCCGACTCGCGCTTCCGAGTGTGGGCACGCAGCGGGAAGGCGACGTTGTCGAAGACGCTCATCGAGCCGAAGAGCGCGCCGTCCTGGAAGAGCACCCCGAACCGCTTGCGCAGCTCCTGCCGCTGCGACTCCCGGGCCTTGACCATGTCGACGCCGTCGACCAGGCATCTCCCGGCCTCGGGCCGCAACAGCCCCATCAGCGACTTGAGGAACACCGACTTGCCGGTGCCCGAGGGGCCCAGCAGCGCGGTGATCTCGCCTGGGGGCAGCGTGAGGGTCACGTCGCTCCAGATGTTCTGGGACCCGAAGCTCTTGGTGAGCCCGGTGACCTCCACGGTGCCGCCCATCGCGGACCTCCCTGATCTGCCGAAGTGGGGTTCGTCTTGGACCGGGACAGTACGTGTGGCGCCAGTCACAGGGGAGAGGAAATCTATTCCCTCGGCAAATCAGGGCCGGGATTTGTCATGCGCATGACAAATTTGCCCCCGGTCGACGACGCCCGGGCGTCTCCAGGTCTCGAGTCGCCAGCCCGCGCAGCGGCACGGAGGTACCAGATTTAGGGGGCGGATTCGGTAAAGCCGTGCCATGGTGGTCGATACCTTCTCGGGCTTGTCGGACGAAGGAGCCTGACGTGCAACGGAGCACGAGATGACGCAGATGCAGCGGTCCTCCGGCCTGCCCGGGTCCGCCGTATGGATGTTGAAGAGCCTGGAGAGCGAAGTGCGGCCGATCGCTCTCCAGATCACCCGTCACCTGCGCGAGGTCCTGCCCGCCGAGACCGACGGCTTCGACGAGCTCATCTTCACCGCCGTGCACGGCGCGATGTCCCACTTCATCGACCTCGGCCTCGGTCGGTCAGCCCCCTACGTCGCCATCGACGACCACTTCCGCAAGGTCGGTTTCAAGGTCGCCGCGCTGGGCCAGGAACGGGCCATCGTCGACCGGGCCATCGACATGGCCACCACCGAGCTCTGGGACGAGCTGCGCCGCAGGGCGGTCGAGAACGAGCTCTCCGCAGCCGCGCTGAACGCGCTCAACGAGATGATGACGACCTACGTCGAGCACCTGTCCGGGCAGGTCACCGCGGGGTTCGAGGCCGGCACGGAGGCGCGTGACCAGGACAACGACGTCGCCCGGGCGCGGCTGATCGACCGGATGCTGTCGGGCGCCTCCGCCGCCGAGATGGAGGTGCAGGCGGCGCTGGGCGACTGGGAGCTGCCCGAGAAGGTGACCGTGATGGCGGTCGAGCTGCGCGACGGCAGCCGGATCACCGCCGACGCCCTGTCGTCCACCGCCCTCACCCGCCGGCGCGAGCCCACCCAGGTGGTGATCTGCCCTTCTCCGGACGCCGCGGTGGTGACCAAGGAGGTCCGGGCAGCGGCCGGGCCGAAGTCCCGGGTCGCCGTCTGCTGGCCGGTGCCACCCGAGGACGTACCCGCCGCCTGGCGCTGGGCGAACCGCGCCCTGGCGCTGGTCAACGCGCGCGTCATCCCGGCCAAGCCGGTCATCGACTGCCTCGCCTACCGCACCGAGATCTGGCTGCACGCCGAGCCGGTGATGCGCCGCCAGCTCGCCCAGGAGCTGCTCGAACCGCTCCTCGCGGAGTCGGAGAACTCCCGCGAGATCCTCACCGAGACCCTGCTCGTCTGGCTCGAGACCCGGGAGAGCGCGCCCGCGATCGCGGCCGTGCTCGGGGTGCACCCGCAGACGATCCGCTACCGCTGGAAGAAGATCAACGAGCTCTTCGGGGAGTCGCTGCGCGACCCCGACTTCGTCACCCAGCTCCTGCTGCTGCTCAAGGCGAGCGTGCCACTGTGGGTCGCCGGCGACCAGAGCGACTTCGACCGCTATCAGCAGCAGACCGGCTGACCCGGGCGTGAACATGGTGACGGAGATGGTCGTTCTCGTGGCTGGTGCGGCGATGGCGTACGTCCTGGGGCTGTTGTTCCCCCGCGTCGTCGCCGGCTGGTCCGGGCCACGACACGGGATCGAGTCGGTGCCCGGGCCGGCGTGGGCGGTGGCGGCCCGGGTCGATGCGGTCGTGCTCGACCGCTGGGGCACGGTGACCACCGGGCGCCTCAAGGTGACCACCGTCGACCCCCTGGACCCCGACGACGTACGCAGCCTGCGCTGGTTCGCGGGAGCGCTCGAGCACGAGGCCGAGGGCCCGCTCGCCCGCGCCGTCGCCCGGCTCGCGCCGCGCGGCAAGGTGACCCGTTTCGCAGCCGTCCCCGGCTGCGGGGTGCAGGGATCGGTGGACAAGCATCCCGTACGCGTCGGGCGGCCGTCGTGGGTCGGCATGGCCGACCGCCCCGACCTGGGCACGGTGCTCGGCGTCGAGCTCGACGACCGGCCGCTGGGCTATCTCGTCGTCGGCGACGAGCTGCGAGCCGACGCCGACGCGTCGGTGGCGCGGCTGGTCGCCGCGGGCGTGACCCCCGTCCTGGTCTCCGACGACGCCGCCCGGGAGACCGAGCACCTGGCCGCGGCCTGCGGCATCGAGCGGTGGCAGCCCGAGATCGCCGCGGAGAAGCGGACGCGGGTCGTCGCCGAGCTGCAGGAGCAGGGCCGGGTGGTGGCCTTCGTCAGCTCGCGCCCCGACGACGCCGAGGCGCTGGCCGCGGCTGACCTGGCCGTGGGCGGAGGTCGCGACGTACACCTGGAGGACCTCGACGCCCGGCACGTCGCCAACCTGCTGTCGACCGCGCGCGGGGTCGTCTCCGGATCCCGATGGGCCGGGCCCGTCTCGCTGGTCCCGGCCGTGGCCGGCGCGGTGGCGACGGCACTGGGCGTCGGGTCGGTCGCGATCGCGGCCGGCGTCGCGCTGATCTGTGTGGCGACGGCGGCGGTGGTGGGAGCCGTCCCGGTGCTGAGATCCGAAAACTTGTCACGTACGTGAGTAATTTCGGGCTTTCTTCGCGCGAATCTTCCGCTGGCGGTTGTGACGGGGCTCACTGGATGGCTTGATCGGGTCACCGACCGCCGTCGCCCACCTGAGGATGTGACCGAGGATGACCCCACGACCCGGTCTGCTGATCAAGGCAGCCGCGATCCCCGTCGCCGCTGCCACCGCCGCCTGGACGATCCACGCGATCCAGGAAGCCCGGCCGCTCGACGCCTCGGCCGAGGTGAGCCGGGTGCCGATCGACGTACCGGAGCAGGAGCTGCGGCCGCCGGTGAGCGTCTCGGCGGTCAAGCCCCTCCCGAAGGCGACCCCCACGCTCGCGGCCAAGCCGGCCGGATTCGCTGCGAACGCAGCTTCGGGCATGATCCCCGAGGTAGCGCTCGCGGCCTACCAGCGGGCGGCCTCCGTGCTCGCCGACGCCGACCCGCGCTGCGGGCTCGACTGGTCGCTGATCGCGGCCATCGGCCGGGTCGAGTCCGACCACGGGCGCGCCGGCGGCAACACGCTGTCCGCCACCGGCGTCGCCACCCCGGGCATCTACGGCGTACCCCTCACCGGGGCCGGCGCGACCGCGCGGATCACGGACACCGACGGCGGGTCCTACGACCGTGACCTCACCTACGACCGTGCCGTCGGCCCGATGCAGTTCATCCCCTCGACGTGGTCCGAGGTCGGTGTCGACGCCGACGGTGACGGTCGCCGAGACCCGCAGGACGTCGACGATGCCGCGCTCGCCGCGGCCGTCTACCTCTGCTCCGGCTCCGCCGACCTGTCCACCGAGGCCGGGCAGCGCTCGGCGGTGCTGCGCTACAACCACAGCCAGGCGTACGTCTCCGCCGTCCTGCAGATCGCGTCCGGCTATCGCCTGGGCACGTTCGAGGCACCCACCGGCGTCGTCCTGCCCGCTGCGCAGATCCCGGTCACGTCCTCCTCCGACCTCGAGCCGCTCTCGGGAGCCACGCCCAGCGCGCAGCCTCCCCGGCGCTCCCCCGGCGGGTCCACCGCGGGCGGAGCCACCGGTACGCCCAGTGGTGGGTCCACCACGCCTTCGGTCCCGTCACCATCGGCCTCACCCTCCCCCGGTGGTGGCGGGTCCGTCGTCCCCTCGCCGACCTCCGACCCGGACCCGACCGGCTCCCCCGCTCCGACCGACGATCCCACTCCCACAGAGACCCCCACCGAGACACCCACCGTGGATCCGACACCCACGGAGACTCCTTCCGAGACTCCTTCCGAGACCCCGACCGAGACGCCGTCCGCCACCGAGTCCGCCACCGAGGGGGCGGGCGAGTCGGGCGGGGCGGACGGCGCCGCCGGGACGCCCTGAGACTCGGCCTCTGAACGTGTTGGCCTCGGCACGCCCGCTCGCGCTCCGCCTGACCATCCCTCTCCTATGGTCGGGCCTCGGGAGCCTCCCTCACGGTGTGTGTCGAGGCCAACACTCCTAAATCGCATTACAACCCCGGGTGCGACGGGCACACTGGAGGCGCTGCCTGACCCACCACCAGGAGCCGCCTCCATGCAGACCGAAAACGACCGTCTCGTCGCTCATGTCGCGCGCCTCGGCGAGGAGCACCCGCCGATCCCGATGGACTCGGTCGACTTCACCGTGAACGACCCGGCCGGGTTCGGCGCCCGATTCGGCCATGTGCTCGACTACATGGCGCGCGTCGAGCTCGAGGTCGACCGCAACGTACTCGAGATCTCGACCATGCTTCCCAACCCGCCCGAGGTGGACAAGCGGTTCTACGCCGAGGTGTGGCAGCCTCAGGAGATCCAGCACGGGTTGATCCTCGACCGGCTCCAGCAGATCCTCGGCCGCCCGCCGGCCACGACCGACCTCGAGCACGTCGGGTTCAAGCTGAGGGTGCTCGGCCTGCTGGCCCACCTGGAGCCGTTCCAGGACGTCTGCCGGATGCTCTACTACCTGACCGGGATGGCCACCGAGCGGTCCGCCGTGATCGCCTACAACCTGCTCCACGACGGAGTCATCGAGACCGGCGAGCACGCCGTCGCCGAGACCGTCATCGCGCCGATCAAACGCCAGGAGCCCGGCCACTACGCCTTCTACCAGCTCTCCGCCCGCGCCCACTGGGCGACCCTCGCCGCCTGGCAGAAATGGCTGGTCAGGCGCATGCGCCGGATCTCCTTCGCGCCCGTCGGGGTCAACAACGTCACCCAGTTGGCCGACTTCGGCAACGTCATGGAGACCCTGGGGGTCGATCACGAAGGCCGCGACCTCGCCGCCGACGTGGCCCGGGTCGAGCAGGAGCTCCTCTGGGCCCGCGACCGCGGCCTCCCAGTCCCCGACTACGTCACCCGCGCCTTCCGGGAGGCCGTCGAGGCGGCTGCGGCGCGGCGCGCGGGGGGTATGTTCGTCTAGGTATGCAGCCGAACTGTCACATCCCACGCGGAACTCCGCCAGGGAAGTGGCGGTTGACCTGCATACCTAGACGAACGGCCGCCGCCCCGCCTGCGTGCTCACCGGGGCCGCTCGTCGAAACGTACGGCCCCGGCGGGCGCGGCGCAGCGGAGCGTACGTTCATCTAGGTATGCAGCCGAACCCGCACTCCCCACGCGGAACTCCACCAGGGAAGTGACGGCTGACCTGCATACCTAGACGAACGGCCGCCGCGGCGCCTGCTTGCTCACCGGGGCCGCTCGTCGAAACGTACGGCCCCGGCGGGCGCGGCGCAGCGCAGCGTACGCTCATCTAGGTATGCAGCCGAACGGTCACATCCCACGCGGAACTCCACCAGGGAAGTGGCGGTTGCCCTGCATACCTAGACGAACCGCCACCGCGCGCCTACCCGCGCCACTTCGACACGAGCATCTCGACGGTCGCGCCCTTGAGCGCCCGGCTGGCGGGAGCGGTGCCGACCACGGTGCCCTTCTTCCAGTGCGACCGGACCCGCTTGCCGACGACCGGCTTGAACCCGGCCGCCTTGAGCCGGGCGGTGGCCTTGGCGACCGAGAGCCCCTCGACCTTCGGGATCTTGACGCCCTTGCCGTTGACGACCGCGGCGCCGGGGCGTACGAAGTTCGCGGAGCCGAGCTTGCCGTCGATCGCCCGCATCGCGTCGGACCACATCGGACCGGCAACGGTGGATCCTGACGCCGAGGCGACGTAGCCGCCGCGCAGGCGCTGCCCGTTGAGGGTGACCCAGTTGCCCTCGTAGTCGGCGCCGGCGATCATCGAGGCGGTCGCGAGCTTCGGGGTGTAGCCGTTGAACCAGACCGCGCGGTTGCTGTTCGTGGTGCCGGTCTTGCCGGCCGACGGCACGCTCAGCGCGAGGCGCTGCCCGAAGCCACCGGGCTGCAGTACGCCGCGGAGGATGTCGTTCATGGCGTCGGCCGTGCCGGCGCGCATCACCTGCTCGCACGAGGCCGCGTACTCCTTCATCGTGCTCCCGTCGGGGCCGATGATCGCGGTCACCGGCCGCGAGTCGCAGTGCTTGCCGCGGGCGCCGAACGTGGCGTACGCCTCGGCCATCTCCAACGGGGACACGTCGACCGGGCCGAGGGTGAAGGACGGCACCCGCTCGTGGGCGGGGTCGGTCAGGCTGACACCCATCTTCTTGGCGAGCGTGTAGGGGGCGCAGACGCCGGTGAACTGCTCGAGCCGGACATAGAAGGTGTTCACCGACTCGCGGGTGCCGGTGTAGAGGTTCTTGTTGCCCGAGGTGGTCGAGTTGCCGACCGGGTAGGGGTTGGGACTGAAGTTGCCCTCGCCGGGGCAGTTGGCGAAGGAGGCCTGGTTGAACGTCTTGCGAGGCGGCGAGGGGATCGACTGCTTGAGCGGGAAGCCCTTCTCGATCGCCGCAGCGCCGACGAACACCTTGAACGTCGACCCCGCCTGGAATCCGTTGGCGTCGCCGTATTCCTTCGGCACCAGGTAGTTGAGGTAGGACTCGCCCTTGCGACGGTTCTCGCCCATCGGCCTCGACTGCGCGAGCGCCTTGACCTGGCCGGTGCCGGGCTCGACCATCGCCAGCGCGCCGACGGCGTTGTCGGTCGGCGAGACGCGGTTGCTCACCGACCGCTGCGCGGCCTTCTGGAAGCTCGCGTCGAGGGTCGTCTTGATGGTCAGGCCGCCGGTCTGCAGCAGCCGCCAGCGCTCGGCCTCGGTCGCACCCAGCGACTCGTCGGCGAGCAGCCACTGCAGCGCGTAGTCGCAGAAGAACTCCGCCGACGACCCGAAGCACCCGTTGCGGCTGTCCTGGACGTTGAGCCCGAGCTCGCTCTCCTTGAGCGACTCGGCCTCGGCCCGCGGCAGCTCGCCGACCTGGGCCAGCCGCTCGAGGACCAAGTTGCGCCGGGCCAGCGTGGCGTCGGGGTAGTCGGTCGGGTCGTAGCCGGTCGGGTTCTTCACCATCCCCGCGAGCATCGAGGCCTGGCCCCAGGTCAGGTCGGCGGCGTCGACGCCGAAGTAGTGCTTCGCGGCCGCCTGCACCCCGTAGGCGGAGTCACCGAAGTAGGCCGCGTTGAGGTAGCGCTCGAGGATCCAGTCCTTGTCGTGATGCTCCTCGAGCCAGATCGCGTAGCGGAGCTCGCGAATCTTGCGCGCCGTGGACTTCTCGATCGCCGCGGCCCGCTCCTCGTCGGTGTCGGCGCCGTAGACGAGCGTGGTCTTGACCAGCTGCTGAGTGATCGAGGAGCCACCCTGCACCGAGCCGGACTCGGAAGCCGAGTTGCGCAGCAGCGCCCGCAGCGTGCCCTTGAGATCCATCGCGCCGTGCTCGTAGAAGCGGCTGTCCTCGATCGCGAGCAGTGCCGTCGGCATGTGCGGCGAGATCTCGTCGAGCGACTTGTAGGAGCGGTTCTGGTCGAACAGGGTGGTGATCACCTTGCCGTGCGCGTCCAGGATGCGCGTGGTCTGCGACAGCTCACCCATGTCGATGTCGAGCGGCAGCTCGTCCATCGCCTCGGCCCCTGACTTGGCCGCGACCCCCGTCAGATGGATGAACGGGATCGCCAGTCCGGAGGCGACCAGCCCTGTCACCGCGGCCACCCCGATGAGGGCCGCGAACCGGGTCACGACACGGTGGAAGGGCATGGGACGAACGACTTTGCGCGCCAAGTGAGGGGGCTCCTACCCAGGCCTCGAGCCAGGTCCGGCGAGGGTTGCTGAACGATCGGGGAACAGGCCCAGAATACCGGACGGGCCCACATCCCCGACCTTCCCCGCACTCGGTCAGGCCTTGGGCAGGTCCGCCCCGCCGGTCACCGGCGCCTGGTGCTCCGGGTAGGCGGACTCGGCCGAACCCTCGTCCACCAGGGTGGTGCGCCCGAAGGCCTCACCGAACGGCGTCAGGTGCACCGAGCGGCGTACGATCTTGGCGAACTTCACCGAGTGCAGCGCCTCCAGCACGTCGGGCTGCGCCTCGAGGACCTGATACTCCAGCGGGTCGGGCAGCGGCTCCTTGGAGAACCACACCAGCCCCAGCCGGAACAGGTTGTTGAGGTAGGCCGGCACCCGCTCCGGATAGCGCACGCCGCTGCGCCCGGCGATCATGGTGAGACCGGGCGCGATCATGGTGCTGCCGACGAGACCGGCCGGTCCCCCGGTGCGCACGTCGACCGACGGTTGAGGTCCCGCCTGGAGCAGGTAGAGCAGCATCCGCGCCTCGTCGGGCGCGAGCTCGTCGAGGATCCGTCCGTACGCAGGGTGCCCCTGCTCATCGGCCCAGACGTCACGGGACCGGTCGAGCAGCTCCGCGCCGCGACGGCGCAGGACCGGCAGGGAGTCCGGGGACGCCTCGGTCTCGCGCGTACGGGCGAGCACGACGTCGTGGCCGGCGTCCTCGTAGTCGGACGAGGAGAGCTCCAACGCCGGCTTCGGGCCGGGCATGATGATCTGGGCGGCGGTGCCGGCGACGATCCCCACGGCCTCGGCGGCCTCCCGCACCAACCCCTGGCGTACGTCCTGGTCGACCATCGCCCGGGCGACCCTGAGGCCGGCCCGGCTGGAGGTGCGCAGCCCCCACCCGGCGGTGTGCCAGGCAGCGCCTGCCGCCACCCTCGCCAGGCCGGGAGCGGTGTCGGCCACGGCGGAGGCGGTCGGGACGACCTTTCGCAGAAGACTCATGACGCCTCGCTCATGTCGGAAAGATGAGAAGGTGCAGGAAGCCGCCCGCGAGCCCCATGATCGCGCCATGGGCGTAGAGCATCCATTCGTCCTCCTTGATCGCTGACCTCATCATGTCCACGAAATCGCCCGGTGGAAGCTCCTTGGTGCGCCGCGCGACCAGGTCGCGGATCTTGTCCGCCTGGTGGCGACTGAACCCGGGGTCACGGAACGGCACCAGCGTACGGTCCGCCGCCTCGTTGGCGACCGAGGTGCTGATCCGGTCGAACCGCTCCGACCCGAGCGCTATCCGTACGGCGCCCCGGTAGGGCCCGGCCGCGCGGTCGACCGCGGGCATCAGGGCGTTGATCAGCAGCTTGCGGGTGGCATCGCCGCGCGGACCGTCGAGCAGGAAGTCACCGATCCGCTCGAGCGTGATCACGTCGGTGGCGATGATGTCGGCGTAGACCTCGGCCGCCTGCTCCTGGCGGCGCGGGAAGAGGCCCTGCACCTTGATCCCGAGGACCCGACGCGGCTCGGCGGGCTCGAAGATCAGCCACATGCCGAGCAGGTTGGTCACCCAGCCGACGACCACGCCGAGCACGGGAAGCAGCCACCACACGTGGAAGGTCTGGTCGATCAGCGCCACCGGGATGCCCAGCAGGAACCCGAAGATGAACCCGAAGGCAACCATCAGATTGAGCTCGCGCTGGCCGAAGTCACGGAAGATCCGGACCACCAGGGCGGGGTTCTTGCGGAAGTGGTCGATGACCATCAGCTTCGGGTCGAGCAGCTGGTCGATGTGCACCCCGATGTCGTCGGTGACCTTGTGCACGATGGTCGGGAGCTGCGCCTGGACCCTGGTCACGATCGCGTCCTTGACCGCTTGTGGCAGGTCGCGCCAGAGCCGCGGATGCTCACGCATCATGATCTGGTCGACCAGCTCGGGCACCTCGGGACGGAACGTCTCGACGATGTGCGTGGCGATCTCCGAGGGGCCGAGCTGCTGGTAGAAGTCGCTGGGGGTGCCGAGCTTGGCGATCGCCTTGTCGACGGCGATCGAGCCCATCTTCGCGGCGCGCGCGGGGATGATGCCCTGCCAGCCGAGGCCGCCCTGGGCGAAGCCCGGGACCTCCTGCAGCTTGTGCGGCAGCACCCTGGTCAGCTCCCGCAGCCCGGGCACCTGGAACCCCTTGAAGGTGAGCGGGGCGAAGAGCATGTAGAGGCCGGACCAGTTGATCAGCCAGCCGATCACTCCGGTGAAGATCGGGATGGTGATCAGCGAGAGCCAGTGGACGTGGGCAGCCCAGTCGTCGAACCAGCCGACCAGCGAGTCCTGCCACTCCGGCGACATCCGAGCTCCTTCCGCCAGAGTTCCAAACCGTCAGTATGCGTACCCTACCCACAGGCGAACGCACTCACCCCGAAGCGTCTGCTATTCGGTGGGTGATTCCGTCGCCGCGCTGGGCGGGATCTCATGGCTCGGCAGCCGGGGGAGGTCCTCCGCATCGGCGAAGCAGGCGCGGGCGAAGTCCTGTCCGAACGGGGTCAGGTGGATCGAGCGCCGCTTGATCCGGGCGCCGCTCTTGGCATGACGAGCCTCGAGTACGTCGGGCTGCGCCTCGACCACCTGATAGCGGATCAGGTCGGTGACCGGCTCCTCGGACTGCCAGACCAGGCCGAGCCGGGTCAGGTTGTTGAGGTATTGCGGAACCAGCGACGGGTAGCGAACGCTGGCCTGCGCGCCGATCATCGTCAGCCCCCGGGCGATCATCCGCGACCCGCGCAGATGGCCGATCAGACCTCCCTCGACCACGTCGACGGCCGGCTGCGGGCCGTCCTTGAGCATCAGCACCAGGATGCGGGCCTCGTCGGGGGCGAGCTCGTCGAGGATGCTGACGAAAGCCGGGTGGCGCTCGTTCTCGTCCCAGACGTCGCGCGAGCGGCGCAGCAGCTCTTCGCCGCTCCGCCGCAGCCGGTCCGGACCGGCGCCGGGCGCCACTCCGTTGACCCGCGCGGCACGTCCCTCCATCGCCGCCTTCGCGTTCTCGGTCGCCGGCAGGGCATAGCGCTCCAGCAGGCCGGTGATCGGGTTGCCCCTCGCGACCCGCTTCGCCACACCGGTCACCTCGCGCGCACTGGCCGCCACGTCCTCGGTGAGCCGCACCGCCTCGTTGGGGTCGACGACCGCCTTCGCCACGCGACCGACCCCCCGGACGTACGTCTTCAGGCCCCAGCCCGCGGTATGGGCCACCGTGACCGCTGAGATCCTGAGCAGGCCCGGCAGCACGTCCAGCGTCTCGTCGATGAGACCGCCGCTCGGAGCCGGGGTGGGCAGGCGGTGCATCCCCTCTCGGCCCTCCACGAGCTGCTCCTGCGGCTCGATCGAGGGGGCGGCGTAGGTCTCCGGCCGCCGGGCGGTGGGCTCGGTGTTGATGTGGAGCGCGCTCACAGCACGTTCCACCATTCGAAGACGGCGACGTGCAGGAACCCGCCCGCCAGACCCATGATCGCCCCGTGGGCGTAGAGCAGCCACTCGTCCTCCTTGATCGCTGCCCTCATCATCTCAACGAAGGTCCTCGGCGGGAGGGACCTGCACCGCTCGGCGATCAGGCGGCGGATGTTGCACGACTGCTGCTGACTGAAGGCGGCGTCGCGCATCGGAGTGAGGGTGTAGTCGACCGCGTGCTCGGCGACCGAGGACCGGATCGCGTCGAACCTCCTGGCCCCCACGGCGACCCGGACCGCGGCATGGGCCGGCCCGATCGCGGCGTTCACCGCTGGTTCGAGCGCCGCGGCCAGCATCTGCCGGGTGCGGTCGCCGGAGGGCCCGTTGAGGAGGTGGTCGCCGATGCGCTCGAGCGTGATGACGTCCTGGGCGATGTGCTTGCCGTAGACGTCGGAGGCCTGCCACTGCCGCCGGGCGAAGAGCGCCTGGATCTTGAACGGGCCGATCCGGATCGGGTCGGCGGGCTCGAAGATGAGCAGCATGCCGAGCACGTTGGTCGTCCAGCCGACCAGCACGCCGAGGATCGGCAGCAGCCACCAGATGTGGAAGGCCTGGTCGACGACGGCGACCGGGATGCCGAGCAGGAACCCGAACACCGCTCCGAAGACGACCATCATCCGCAGCTCGCGGGCGCCGAAGTCCTTGAAGATGCGCACGATGATCGACGGGTCCTTCTCGAAGTTCTCGATCACCATGATCTTCGGGTCGAAGAGCTGGTCGATGTGGTTGCCGATCTCGACGGTCACGCCACCGACGACCTCGGGGAGCCGGTCCTGGACCCGCTCGATCACCGTCGCCCGCAACGGCCGCGGCAGGTCGCGCCAGAATCGCGGGTGCTCACGCCACATGATCTCGTCGACCAGGAACGGGATCTCGGGCCGGAAGACGTCGACGATGTGGGCGGCGATCTTGTCCGGCTCGAGCCGCTCGTAGAAGTCGCGGGCGGTCGCCATCTGCGACAGCGCCCGATCGACGGCGATCGAGCCCATCTTCGCGGCCCGCGCGGGCACGATCCCCTGCCAGCCGATGCCACCGCTCAGGATGCCCGGGATCTCCTGGATCTTGCGTGGCAGCGACCCGGCGATCTGCCGGAGCCCCGGCACGGTGACCCCGTGGAAACGGATCGGGGAGAACAGCATCCACAGCCCCGACCAGTTGATGAGCCAGCCGATCACGGCGGTGAAGACAGGTATCGACCAGAACGCGAACCAGTCGATCTCCCATGCAGAGAGCATGCTGAAGAAACCCCATATTTCCGAGAGAGCGCTTGCGACGTCAGGCGCTGGTCCGATCCTGCCTGACAGGCGATAAAAGTGGAAGGACCCGGCGGGTCCGTCTCGGGTCGGCTCCACCGGGTCCGCCGCGCGTGCCCCGACCATATGGGGGTTGGTCCGACACTCGCGGCTCGTTCATCAGTATGCGGGCACAGCACCAACATCGGTGGCACCCAAAATCCACAACTCGCCAACAAATCTGTCAAGCGATCAGTTGGATTTGTGCTAGTGACGCTGGCGTCTCCAGACCACGACGGCCGCCGCGGGCGGGTCCTGGCGAACCGCAGGAAGCCTGCTGGTCGAGCCCTCCGGTTTCGGCGCGGCAGCTTGCGCCTGGGCGAGCGCCTCGCGGGTCGCGGCGAGCTCGTGCAGCAGCTCCTCGTTGCGGTGACGCAGGGCGTCGACGTGCTGCTCGAGCGCCAGGATGCGGCGCACCCCCTCGATGCCGATGCCGGCCGAGGTCAGGTCCGCGATCGAGCGCAGCCGCTCGATGTCGTGGAAGGAGTAGCGTCGCCCGCCGCCCCCGGTGCGCCCGGGGGTGATCAGGCCGAGCCGCTCATAGGTGCGCAGCGTCTGCGGGTGCAGCCCGGTCAGCTCCGCGGCCACGCTGATCACGTAGACCGCGGCATCCGGAGCCGGGCTGCCGAATCCGTCGCTCATCATGACTCCTCGAGAAGAGACGTACGCAGTGGCTTACCCGCCATGGCAGCGCGATAGGCCTCGACAGCGGCCTTGGCGTCGGCGTCGAGCACCGCCGGGATCTGCACCTCGACGGTCGCGAGCAGGTCGCCCACGGTGCCGTCGGCACGCCGGAAACCCTTGCCGCGGACCCGGAAGGTGCGCCCGTTGGGGGTGCCGGCAGGGATCCGCAGCGTCACCGGCGAACCGGACAGCGTCGGCAGCTTCGCCTCGGCGCCGAGCGCCAGCTCGTCGAAGCCGACCGGTACGTCGATGGTGAGGTTGTCGTCCTTGCGGCCGAAGACCCGGTGGGGCGTGACGTGGACGGTGACGTAGAGGTCACCGGCCGGGCCGCCGTTCTCGCCCGCAGCGCCCTTGCCCTTGAGCCGGATCCGCTGCCGGTCCTTGACGCCCGCCGGGATGCGCGCCTGGATGGTGCGCGCGGAGGTGCCACGGCCGGAGCCGCGGCAGGTCGGGCAGGCCTCGTCGTAGATCAGCTGACGGCCACCGCAGCGCGGGCAGGTCTCGTTCATCGAGAACGCACCACCGACCGAGTTGACGACATAGCCGGCGCCCTCGCACTCCGGGCAGACCCGCGGCTTGGTGCCGGGCTTGCCGCCGGTGCCGTTGCAGTCAGGACAGGCGGCGTCCGAGGTCAGCCGCAGCGAGATGGTGACGCCCTCGAGCGCGTCGGTGAACCCGATCGTGGCGCTCGTCTCGACGTCGGCGCCCTTGATCGGACGAGCCCTCGGGGCCGTACGCCGCCCGCCGAAGCCACCGGCACCGCCGGCGCCACCGAAGAGGTCGCCGAACATGTCACCGAGACCACCGCCCTGGGCACCACCGGCGCCGAAGAGGTCGTCGAAGTTGTAGCCGCGGCCGCCACCCGTGCCGAAGCCGCCGGGGAAGCCGCCGGAGGCACCCAGGGTGCGCACCTCGTCGTACTTCTTGCGCTTCTCGGCGTCACCGATGACGTCGTAGGCCTCCGCGACCTTCTTGAACTTCTCGTGCTTGGCGTCGTCGCCGGGGTTGGAGTCGGGGTGGTTGGCCCGCGCGAGCTTGCGATAGGCCTTCTTGATCTCGTCGCTGGAGGCGTCCTTCTTGACACCCAGCTCGGCGTAATAGTCCTTGTTGATCCAGTCCGGCCGGATCCCGTCGTTATCAGCCACCTAGCCCCTCCTCCCTTCTTCTCGGTGGCCGAGCCCGCCGATGCCCGGACAGGCTCGGCAGGCTCGACCACCCATGGTTGTCACTCCGGGTCGACGACCAGGACCTGCGCGGCCCTGACCACCCGGTCGCCGATCGTGTAGCCGGCCTTGGCGACCAGCTTGACCGACGTCTCCTCGACCTCCGGGTCGGTGCCCATGTGGCTGAGCGCCTCGTGAAGGTTCGGATCGAAGACGTCGCCCGGCTCACCGAACTTCTTCAGGCCCAGGTTGGTCACGATCTTCTCGAGCTGGTCGGCCACCGCCTTGAAGCCGCCTTCGACCTCGCCGTGCTCGCGGGCACGGTCGATGGTGTCCAGCACCTCCACGATCGGAGCCAGGACCTTGTAGGTCGCGTTCTGCGAGACCAGCTCGCGGTCACGGTCGACCCGCTTCTTGTAGTTGACGTATTCGGCCTGGAGACGCTGCAGGTCGGTGGTCAGCTCCGCGACCCGCTTGTCGACCTCGTCGGCGGCGTCGCCCATGAAGTCCACCTCGCTGTCCTCGGCAACCACGTCGGCCTCGTCCTCGGCCGCCTCGGCGGAGCCATCCTCGTCGGATGTGGCCTCGGCAGCGTCGTCGGAGTCCGAGGCGTCGCCCTCAGGGGCGTCCACCTCGGCCGACTTCTCGTCCGACTCCTCGCCAGCCTTCGTCTCAGGATCGGTCTCGGGCGGGGCCTCGGCGGTCGTCTCCTCGACGGCCTCCTCCGCCCCGCCGGGGCGGCGCTTCGTCACTTCTTGTCGCCCTCTTCGCCCTCGACGGGCTCGTCGACGATCTCGGCGTCGACGACGTCGTCGTCCGCCTCGCCGGTCGCACCGGTGGCGCCGCCGGCAGCGGACTGCTCGGCCTCGGCCGCGGCGTACATGGCCGCACCCATCTTCTGCGAGGACTCACCGAGCTTGGTGATCGCGGTCTGGATGGCGTCCTTGTCGGCCTCGGTGTCCTCGAGGACCTTCTTGAGCGCGTCCAGGTCGGCCTGCACCTCGGTCTTCACGTCGTCCGGGACCTTGTCGCCGGAGTCGGTGATGAACTTCTCGGTGGTGTAGACGAGGCTGTCACCCTGGTTGCGGATCTCGATGGACTCGCGACGCTTGGCGTCCTCCTCGGCGTACTGCTCCGCCTCCTTGACCATGCGGTCGATGTCGTCCTTCGACAGCGCGGAGCCGCCGGAGATCGTCATGGACTGCTCGCGGCCCGAGGCCTGGTCCTTGGCGGAGACGTGCACGATGCCGTTGGCGTCGATGTCGAAGGCGACCTCGATCTTCGGTACGCCACGCGGCGCCGGCGGGAGACCGGTGAGCTCGAAGTTGCCCAGCGGCTGGTTCTCCGACCACATCGGGCGCTCGCCCTGAGCCACCTTGATCTCGACGCTGGGCTGGTTGTCGTCAGCCGTCGTGAAGATCTCGGAGCGCTTGGTCGGGATCGTGGTGTTGCGCTCGATCAGGGTGGTGAAGACACCGCCCTTGGTCTCGATGCCGAGGCTCAGCGGGGTGACGTCGAGGAGCAGGACGTCCTTGACCTCGCCCTTCAGCACGCCGGCCTGCAGCGCGGCACCCACGGCGACGACCTCGTCGGGGTTGACGCCCTTGTTGGGCTCCTTGCCACCGAGCAGGCTCTTGACCAGGTCGGTGACGGCGGGCATCCGGGTCGAACCACCGACCAGGACGACGTGGTCGATGTCCTTGAGGGCGACACCGGCGTCCTTGAGGACCGACTCGAACGGCTTCTTGGTGCGGTCGAGCAGGTCAGCGGTGATCTTCTGGAACTCCGCCCGGGTCAGGGTCTCCTCGAAGTGGAGGGGGCCGGACTCACCGTGGGTGATGTAGGGCAGGTGGATCGAGGCGTTCTGGCTCGAGGAGAGCTCGATCTTCGCCTTCTCGGCGGCCTCCTGGAGGCGCTGCGCGGCGATCTTGTCGGCGGCCAGGTCGACGCCGTTGGCCGCCTTGAACTTCTCGACCATCCACTTGACGATCGCGTTGTCCCAGTCGTCACCACCGAGGTGGTTGTCACCGGAGGTCGCCTTCACCTCGACGACGCCCTCACCGATCTCGAGCAGGGAGACGTCGAACGTGCCGCCACCGAGGTCGAAGACGAGGATGGTCTGGTCGTCGCCCTTGTCGAGGCCGTAGGCCAGCGCCGCGGCGGTCGGCTCGTTGACGATGCGGGAGACGTTGAGGCCCGCGATCTCACCGGCCTCCTTGGTGGCCTGGCGCTGCGCGTCGGAGAAGTAGGCCGGGACGGTGATGACCGCGTCGGTCACCGTCTCGCCGAGGTAGGCCTCGGCGTCGCGCTTGAGCTTCTGCAGGACGAACGCGCTGATCTGCTGCGGCGTGAAGTCCTTGTCGTCGATGTTCACCTTCCAGTCGGTGCCCATGTGACGCTTGACGGACTTGATGGTGCGGTCCACGTTGGTGACGGCCTGACGCTTGGCCACCTCACCGACGAGCACCTCACCGGACTTGCTGAACGCGACCACGGAAGGCGTCGTACGGGCGCCTTCGGCATTCGCGATGACGGTGGCCTCGCCACCCTCCAGAACCGAGACGACCGAGTTGGTGGTCCCGAGGTCGATACCGACGGCACGTGCCATCTTTGCTACCTCCGCTTGTTGAAGCTGTGTGTATGTGGGCGCCGCCCAGCGGCTGACGCTGAGTCTCGCAAACAAGTTGAGCCGATTCAACTCAACTTCGTTCACTGTCCACAACGAAGACCCTACGCCCCCTATTCCAGCCCCGCCCAGATTCATGCCGAGTCGGCCCGTCTTGACCGAAAACCAAGTCGAGTCGGCCCGTCATGACGGGCCGACTCGGCGGAAGGCGGGGATCAGAAGGACGGGATCCAGTCGAAGGTGTCGGGGTTGGGGCCGGAGCGGCCGGACTCGCCCTTGTCGAGGGCCGCGAGGGCGGCGACCTGCTCGGCGCTCAGCTCGAAGTCGAAGATCGCCAGGTTCTCCTCGAGCCGCTCGCGGCGTACGGACTTGGGGAAGACGATGTCGCCGCGGTCGATCTGCCAGCGGAGCAGGACCTGGGCCGGCGACCTGCCGTGCGCCGAGGCGATCTCGGCGACCACCGGGTCGGTGAGCTCACCGCCGCCCTGACCGAGCGGCGACCACGACTCGACCTTCGCGCCGTGGCGCAGGGTGGCCTCGCGGGCGGCCTCGTTGGCGAAGTAGGGGTGGACCTCGATCTGGTTGACCGCCGGGACCACGCCGGTCTCGGCGACGATCGTGTCGAGGTGGTCGGGCTGGAAGTTGGAGACGCCGATGGAGGTGGTGAGGCCGGCCTCGCGGAGGCCGACGAGGGCCTCCCACGTCTTCGCGTACGTCCCGTCGTACTGCGTCGGCAGCGGCCAGTGGATCAGGAACAGGTCGACACGGTCCAGGCCGAGGAGCTCCAGGGACCTCTCGAGCGATGCCTTCGCCTTGGCCGGGTCGTGCTGGGAGTTGTTGAGCTTGGTGGTGACGTAGACGTCCTCGCGGGCGAGGCCGGCGCTCTTCAGCGCGGCGCCGACGCCGGCCTCGTTCTGATACATCTGCGCGGTGTCGATGTGGCGGTAGCCGACCTCGAGGGCCTGGCTCACCACCTGCTCCGTCTCGTCCTGGGGAACCTGCCAGACGCCGAGACCGAACTGCGGGATCGAAGTGCCGTCGTTGAGCTTGATCGTGGGAACCGTCATGTCCACATACAACCAAGCGGATCCAGACCTATTCCAGCCTCGGCGCCAGCCTCGGTTCCAGCCTCAGCCGATCGTCACGCTCACCACGTTGGAGTAGGTGCCGGCGTCGACGTCCTTCATCCGGAACCGGTGCTTCCCGACCCGGCCGGTCTGGATCGCGGTGGAGAACTGCTCGCCGGTGACCGACACGTCGGGGATCCCGAACTCCTCCCAGCCCTGCCCCTCGTCCCGCTCCAGCCGGAGGATGGCGCCCTCGCCACCGGGGTAGATCCCGGTGAGGTCGATCCGCTCCATCGGCTTGGCCACGACGATGCCGGCCTGGAGGGTGATCTCCTTCTTCGCCGGTTTCTCCTCCACCGTCTTCGACGGGGACGGGCTCGCGGAGGCCGATCCGGTCTTCTTCTCGGGAGCGCTCGTGGGCGAGGCGTGGAGCGTGACTGCCGGAGCGCCGGCCGCCTCGGTCCGCTTCGGCGACGGGGCGTAGAGCGAGGCACCTGCGTCCGGATCGGTGGCCTGGTCGCTGGAGCCACCGCCGAGACCCATGATGTTGACACCGACAAACATCGCAAGCCCTACGATCAGCCCCACTCCGACCGCGACCGCCGCGAGCGCCGTGACCCCCGCCGCGATCGGATGCTTCGCTCCCTGCTTCACATCTGCTCCTCAGCGTGCCGCCACAACCGTCCCCACCGACGCCTGGTGCTGGTGACAATTCAGCCACACGTTGCCAGCGAGCACCAGGAAATCAGCTGATCAGCTCCTGGCGGCGCGCGATGGCCGCCGCCTCCGTACGGCTCCCCGCCCCCAGCTTCCCGAGGATGTTGGAGACGTGCACCGAGACCGTCTTCGTGGAGATGAACAGCTGCTTGCCGATCTCGCCGTTGCTGCGTCCCGCCGCGACCAGCGTCAGGATCTCGCTCTCCCGCGGGGTCAGCGCCGTCGGCGTCGCCTGCGGCTGTCTGACGGCCGTCGCGCCGAGCGCCTTCAGCTCGTCGAGCAGCGGCTGCAGCCCGAGCCGCTTCGCGGTCTCCCGCGCCTTGCCGGCGGTCACCCGCGAGCCGGCGACGTCGCCCGTGGCGCGCTGGATGGCTGCGTACGTGGTCCGGACGGCGGCCAGCCCAGGGACGTCGCCGTAGGCCTCGACCTGCTGCTCAGCGCGCGCCCAGGCCGCGAGCAGCGACTCCTGCGGCGGGGCATCGATGCCGGCCAGCCAGTGGACGCGGAGCACTTCCGCCTCCAGCCTCGCGGCCCAGGCGCGGCCCTCCGGCCCCCATTCACCCGGCTCGTACTGAGCAACCACCTGCTCGCCGTCGTTGCGCAGCCCGTCGACGGCCTCCACCAGAGCTGGCCACTGCGCGGCCGGCAGAGAGGGCAGCATCTGCGCGATCGCGGACGCCGCCACGACCGCCAGCCGCACCCGGCCACCGAACCACTCGGTCCAGAACTGGGAGAGCGTCTCGACCGTGTCGGCGTAGACCGAGAGGACGGCCGCGTGGTCTCCGGCGCGGCCCGCCGCGATCATCTCCACGGTGGAACCGTAGAGCGCCACCAGACCCTCCTCGGTCCAGAAGGGGCGCAGCGCGGCTGCGGCGGCGCCGACCGATGCCCCCTGCGCCTGCTCCATCATCATCCGGAGGACGTCGAGGACCGCGACCGGGATCGGCGGCGCGTCGGGGAGGTTGCCGCCGGTCAGCGCCAGCGCCTCGTCCCACTCCCCCAGGACCATCTGGATCCGGACGATGTCGGCACGGGCCCCGGCGGCGTAGAGCGACCACTGCAGCGACTCTCCGCCCACCTCGTCGATCACCGCCCGGAACCACCTCAGCGCCTCCCGGTGGTCCCCGGCCTCGTCGTAGGAGCGCCCGAGCGTGAACAGCCCCCGGCTCACGGCGTACGTCGACCCGACCCGGCGCGCCTGGTCGATGGTCTCGCGCAGCACCTGGCGGAAGCCTTCGACCTTGTCGCCGCCACCGCGGCCGGTGCGTACCTTCAGCATCGACAGGCTGGTGGCCATGTCGGAGGCCAGCTTGGAGAGGCTGTGCCGCTCGGCGATCTCGATGCCCTCCAGGCCCACCGCCTCGGCTTCGTCGCTGCGGCGGAACGCCACCAGCATCCGGGTGCGCACCGCGAGCACGGCACACCGCGCCTTGGGCTCGGCATCGTCGGGCAGGGCGGTCATGGCCTCGCTGGAGTAGCGCAGCGGATCGCCGTTCTCCATACCGAGCGCGGCCTCGGCCCGGGTGGCCAGCAGCAGGGCCCGCCCCACCGACGGCGTCGCCGGGATGGCGTCGAGCCGCTCCCCCAGGATCGCGTCGGCGCGCGAGGGCAGCCCGGCCATGATGAGCGTGTCGGCCGCCCGCTCGTAGACCCGGTCCAGGTCGACTCCGGCCGCTTCGGCGACCTTCGGGTCGGCGGCCAGACCGAGCGCCTTCTCGTAGTGGTGGGCCGCCTCGCCGACACCACTGACGTTGCGGGCCTCCTCTGCCGCGGCGATGCGGGCCCGCAGCGCGGTCGCGAGGTCACCGGCGTGCTTGGCGTGCAGCGCGAGCTCGGCGGCCGCGCCCAGCCCTGGCGTCTCCTTCAGCACCTCGGCGAACCGGGCGTGCAGGCGCACCCGCTCACCCGGGAGCAGGTCGTCGTAGACCGCCTCGGCGAGCAGCGCGTGGCGGAACGTGTAGCGCGATCCCGTCGGCTCCAGCACCTTCTGCTCGACCGCGGTGCGCAACGCGTCGTCGAGCTCGTCGGTCTTCATCTCGGTCACCGCGGCGAGCAGCTCGTGGGTGACGCGGCGCCCGGCGATCGAGGCGGTGCGCACGACGCTGCGGGCCGCCCCGTCGAGACGGTCCAGGCGCACCAGCAGCAGGTCGGCGAGGTCGACCGGGAGGTCGTCGTCGCAGCAGGCCTGCACCAGCTCCTCGACGAAGAACGCGTTGCCCTCGGCGCGACGTACGACTCTCTCGGTGTCGATCTTGGACCCGTGGGGCGGAGCCAGCTCGCGGACCAGCTCGCGGACCGAGTCGTCGGAGAGCGGCTCGAGCACGATGCGCTCGACGTCCGGCAGCCGACCCCACTCCCCCACCTGGCGGCGCAGCGGGTGGCGGCGGTGGATGTCGTCGGCACGATAGGACGCGACCATCGCGACCGGACCGACGTAGGGCCGGGTGAAGAGGTAGGTCAGCAGGTCCCGGGTGGACTGGTCGGCCCAGTGGGTGTCCTCGACCACGACCAGCAGCGGCGCCTTCTCCGCGGCGGCCTCGAAGAGGGTGTGGACGGCGTCGAAGAGCTGTCCCCGGTCGGTGCCGGTCGCCGCGGATCCCTGGTTGGCGCCCATCACCCGGCGTACGGGCCTCAGCCTGGCCAGCGCCGGATAGTCCGCCGCCACCCGCTCGACCACCTCGGGCAGGTCGGCGACGATCCGGTCGAGGATCTCCGAGAACGGCATGTAGGCCACCGCGCTCTCACCGAAGTCGACGCAGTGTCCCGCGTGCACCTGCCAGCCGTCGGTCACCGCGCGGTCGCGCAGCGCGGTGAGCAGCCGGGTCTTGCCGACACCGGCGTCACCGGCGAGGAGGACGTGCTGGCGCCTGCCATCGGTTGCCGCGGCGGTGGCGTCTGCCGGGCCGGTCGAGCCGACCCCGAGCAACCCGGTAAGGGTCTGCAACTCCACGTCGCGACCTACGAATGACCGAGCACTTTGCGCCATGGGCTCTATCATCGCGCCTCCGGGCCCGGGATTCTCCCGCATTACCGTCCTCCGAGGACTCAGTTGTGTATCGAGTCCATCCGGCGCGGACGGCGCCGCTTCACCTGGCGGGCGAGCCGGTCGGCCGCGGTCGCGCTGCGGATGCTCTGGCGGCGGTACGTCAGCTCGGCGTCGTAGCTGATCTGGTTGGTGTAGGTCATGTATCCAGGTTCGTCTCCTGAGGTAGTCCCACGCATGAGGCGGCTGCCTTAGGCGTACGTCACGGGTGCCTCATTCGGCCGTGATCCGGATCACTCCACCAGTCCCCGACGCCGACCGATGGCGGCGGCCTCGGTGCGCCCGGAGGCGCCGAGCTTGGCCAGGATGTTGGAGACGTGGACCGAGACGGTCTTGGTGGAGATGAACAGCTGGTTGCCGATCTCACCGTTGCTCCGCCCGGCTGCGACGAGGGCCAGGATCTCGCTCTCTCGGCCGGTGAGCTGTCCGGAGGGAACGGTCGCCGACCGCTGCGGCGTCGTGCCGAGCGTACGCAGGTGCTCGAGCAGCGGCTCGGCACCGAGCTGCTTCGCGGTCTCCCGGGCCTGGTCGGCGAGCTGCCGGGCACCGGCGGTGTCACCACCCGCACGGAGCACCTCGGCCAGGCGGGCTCGCGACCAGGCGAGCTCGTGGACCTGCGTGAAGGCCTCGAAGGCCGCCACCGTCTTCCGCCAGGCGTCGACGAGGCTCTCCTGAGCTGGCGGGTCGATGCCGGCGAGCCAGTGGACGCGGAGCGCCTCCGCCTGCAGCCGTGCCGTCCACGCCTGTCCTTCCAGCCCCCACGTCGGCTTCGCCGTGGCGGGCCGGATGCCCTTCGCGACGATCCGGTCCACCTGCTCCACGACCGGCCGGCGATCACCAGCCGGCAGGCCCGGAACGGCCGCACCGAGTGCGCTGACAGCGACGGCGGCGAGCCGCGCGTTGCCGCCGAACATCTTGCCCCAGGTGCGGCCGAGGGCCTCGACGCCCGCGTCGTAGGCCTCGATGACCGCATCGATGTCCCCACGCGCCCCGGCCGCCTTGATCTCCACCGACACCGACTCGCTAGCGGTCGCGATCTCCTGCTTCCACGTCGGTCGCAGGCGGCGGGCCTGCTCGCCCCGGTCGACGCCCCGGTCCTGCTCGATCATCAACCGGTTGGCCTCCAGCCACGGCGAGAGCGCCGGCGGGATCCCGTACACCTCGGTGAGCGCGAGCGCCTCATCCCACCGGCCGGCCTTGTAGAGGTGGCCGAGCCAGGCGACCCGGGCATCGAACGCGTACGGCGCCCAGGGCACACCACGCTCGATGCCGAGCAGATAGGCGTTGCGGTAGCTCTCCCCGGCCTCGTCGAGACGGTCGGCGGCATCCAGGGCGAAAGCGAGCTGGATCCGCGCTCTCAGCTCCGGGTGCAGCGCACCGGCCTTGGCCGCTCTGTCCACGGCCGCTCGGAGAGGCTCGATCCGGGTCCGGGGCGGGCGCCCCCAGGTCCCGGCCAGCGTCGCTGCCACGTCCGCGGCGAGACCGGTCCGGCCGAGCTCGTCGGCCAGCGCCAGCGCCTCCTGACCGGCCCGCTCGGCGTCGTCGTGACGGCGGTAGATCATCAGCACCCGGGCGTACGCAGCGAGCAGCCGCGCGCGCACCATCGGCGGGGCATCCTCGGGGAGCTCGGCCATCGCCTCCTCGGCGAGCGCCTCCACCGCGACCTCGTTGACGTAGGCGAAGCTGGTCTCGATCTCGACCGTCATCAGCTGCGCCCGCCACAGTCCGGGCGCATCAGCCGGGAGCGACTCCCGCTGCTCACGAGCCAGCTTCCCGGCCCGGTCGGCATGGCCGGCGGCCACCATCGCGTCGCTGGCCTTGACCACCAGGTCGACGAGCCGCTGGATGTCGTGATCGGAGCCGGCGCGGCCGGCCAGCAGGGCGATCGCCTGCTGATAGTGCTGGGAGGCCTCGTCGGGACCACCGGTGGCTGCGGCCTCGTCGCCGGCCGCGATCCCGGCGCTGAGCGCGGTCTCGTGATCCCCGGCGAGGCGAGCATGGCGCGCCAGGACGGCCGAGCTGCCGGTCGACAGGTCGCCGCTCAGCGCCTCGACGTACCGCTGATGGAGCCGGACCCGCTCGCCCGGGAGCAGGTCGTCGTAGACCGCCTCCCCGAGCAGAGCGTGCCGGAAGACGTAGTAGCCGTCCTCGCGCGGCACCAGGATCGCGCGCTCGATCGCCTGCCTCAGTCCGGCGTCGAGGGTGGCGCGGTCGAGGCCGGCGACGGCTTCGAGGAGCTCGTCGCTGACGTCGCGGCCGGCCGCGCTGGCGGTGTCGACCACCTCGCGCGCGGTCGCGTCGAGCTGATCCAGCCTGATCAGCAGCAGGTCCGCGAGATCCCAGGGCAGCTCGTCGGCACCCGATGCCTGCACCAGCTCTTCGACGAAGAAGGCGTTGCCCTCGGCACGACGTACGACGCTCTCCACGTCGATCCCCGGATCGCCGGCCGGCGCATCGGCCAGCTCAGCGACCAGGAGACGTACGTCATCGTCCGAGAGCCGCCCGAGGTGGAACCGCTCGACCGACGGCAGCCGGGCCCACTCGGCCAGCTGGCGGCGCAACGGGTGGCGGCGGTGGAGATCGTCGGCACGGTAGGAGGCGACGAGGGTGACCGGGCCGGTGAACGGCCTGGTGAAGAGGAAGGTGAGCAGGTCACGGGTCGACTGGTCGGCCCAGTGGGTGTCCTCCACGACGACCAGCACCGGCGCCTTCTCGGCCGCGCGTTCCAGCAACGCATGGATAGCGGCGAAGAGGTTGCCTCGGTCGAGTGCCTCCTGGTCGGCGGTGTCAGCCCCGCCGAGCACACGCGCCACCGGCGCCATCCGCAGGAGCGCCGGATGCACGTCGGCGACCTGCGCCACCGCCTCGGGCAGCGCGGTCGTGATGTTGTCGAGGATCTCGGTGAAGGGAAGGTACGCCTCGGCGCTGTCGCCGAAGTCGAGGCAGTGCCCGACGAACGCCTGTCGGCCGTCCGCCACGGCTCGGCCACGCAGCTCGCGCAGGATCCGGGTCTTCCCGACGCCGGCGTCACCGGCGAGGAGCACGTGCCTGCTCGCGGGGTTCGCCCCGGCGATACCGGCCATTCCTGCCAGGGTCTCCAGGTCGGCGTCACGTCCGACGAGCCTCTCGGTGCTTTGCGCCATAGGGGCCATCATCGCGCCTACGCCTCCAGCGGGTTGGTCAAACGGTCGACACCACCGTGCTCCGGACGTGGAACGACGCCGAGCCGGATCTCTCCTGCTCGGCGTCGTTCCCGTTCGTGACTGCCGTCGTGCGGCCGCATCTCAGCGGGTGCGGTCGCGCCGTGCCTGACGGGCCAGGTTGGCCCGCTGGCGCTTGACCAGGTCCTTCTGGATCTGCTGGCGGCGGTACTTGACCTCGGCTTCGTAACCTGCGGTGCTGAACATCTCGGTTCTCCTGGTTCGGTGTGTCCTGCTGACACCGAGAAGATTCCTCCGCTGAGGTAGGGAGCCGGATCGGTCGCCCGCCCTACTTTCCGGTCTCGGTGCCTTACGTGCCGACCTAGGTCACGGGCTCGATGCCTTAGACGGGACACTTCACCTATGGAGTTCTCCGAGGTCGTACGCCGCCGCAAGATGGTCCGCAACTACACCAGCGATCCCGTGGATCCGGCGGTGATCGACAAGATCCTGCACAACGCCACCAGGGCGCCGTCGGCTGGTTTCTCCCAGGGATGGGCCTTCCTCGTGCTCGACACCCCCGAGGACGTACGCCGCTACTGGGAGGCGACCGCCGATGTCGACCACCCCGACGAGTGGCTGGCCGGGATGATGCAGGCGCCGGTGATCGTGATCCCGTGCTCCTCCAAGGCGGCCTACCTCGACCGTTACGCGCAGCCGGACAAGGGGTGGACCGACCGCGACGAGGCCCACTGGCCGATGCCGTTCTGGCACATGGACACCGCGATGGCGACCATGCTGATCCTGCAAACGGTGGTCGACGAGGGCCTCGGGGCGCTCTACTTCGGCATCCCGCCGGAGTCCGACGCCGCGGTCCGCAAGGCCTTCGACATCCCCGACACCTTCGACCCCATCGGCGCCGTCACCATCGGCCATCCCGCCACCGGCGGCGCCAAGGGCTCGCCCACCCGCCGCAAGCGCACCCCGCTCGAGGAGGTCGTCCACCGCGGGCGGTGGTGAGGGGGTGGATGTTCGTCTAGGTATGCAGACGAGCATCCACTTCCCTCGCGGAGTTCCACGTGGGGAGTGACGGTTCGGCTGCGTACCTAGACCAACATCCGCCGGGCCGACAGCCATCCACAGGGGTGTCTCGCGCACGGGTTATCCACATGCGCCCACATCGGGCTGGAATCGCCTGCGCTTCCAGGCGACGGTCGTGCCATGGATGAGCTGGATCTTGCCGTCGTACGAGACGGCTTCTTCACGCGACAACACGCCAAGGCGGCGGGCTACGCCGACCGCGAGATCACCACGATGGTTCGACGCAAGGAGTGGCATCGGGTGAGAAGGGGCGCCTACGCCCCGGCGGCCATGTGGGCGGAGCTCGACGACGTCGGCCGTCACCGGGTGCGCTCCAGTGCCGTGCTCCACGCGCTCGGGCCGAGGGTGGCATTGAGTCATGCGTCAGGAGTCGTACGCCACGACATCGACCTCTGGCGGGTTCCGCTCGACCGCGTGCACGTCACCCGGCTCGACGGAGGTCCGGGCCGGATCGAGGGTGACGTGGTGCACCATGAAGGGTTCGTCGGCCACGACGACATCGTCGAGGTGAACGGTCAACGGGTGGTGCGCCCGGAACGGTGCGTACTCGAGACCGCATCACGCATCGACACCGAGGCGGCCTGGTGCCTGCTCGACTCAGGCCTGCGGAGCACGAGGTTCGACCGGGAGCAGCTCGACGCGGCGTACTCGATCATGGAGCACTGGCCCTTCATGCGCCGCGTGGGGACGGTGCTGCCCTTCGCCGACGGGCGGTCAGGATCGATCGGCGAGTCGCGAGGCGCCGCGATGTTCAAACGCTACGGCGTCCCCCGGCCCATCCTGCAGTACGAGGTGCGGCGTCCCGACGGCACGCTCGCGGGGATCACCGACTGGGCATGGCCTCAGTTCGGGCTGCTCGGCGAGTTCGACGGGAGGGTCAAGTACGGCAGGCTGCTCAAACCGGGCCAGGAACCCGGGGATGTGGTGTTCGAGGAGAAGCGCCGCGAGGACGAGCTGCGTGAGCTGACCAGGTCGATGATGATCCGATTCATCTGGTCCGACTACGACCGCCCCGCCGAGTCGATCGAGCGGCTCTTTCGGGCGATGCGTCGGGCAGGGTGACCGTGGGTGGATGTTCGTCGAGGTATGCAGCCGAACCCTCACTCCCCTCGTGGAACTCCGCTGGGGAAGCGAATGCTCCGCTGCATACCTTGATGAACATCCCCTCCACGGGCCGCAGCAGAGTCCGGCGTACGCACGTGGGAGATCGCCATCGCGAGATCGGCCAGCCGGGGCGCCGCGATGTTGAGGACCTCGAAGGCCGATCCGAAGGCGCCGTCGACCGTCACCGGCCGGTCCTCGAGGGCGCGGACGACGCGGTCGGCACACTCCTCGGGGCTCTCGCCGCGGCCTGCATACTCCGCGGTCGGCGCGATCATCGCCGTGCGGACGATCGCCACCCGCATGTTGGTGCAGGTCACGTTGTCGAAGTAGGCCTCACGGCTCAGGATCCGCCCGAACACGTCGAGCGCCGACTTCGCGGCGATGTAGGCGGCGAACTTGGGCGCCTTGATCTGGTTGCCCCAGGTGACGATGTTGACCACGTGCCCGAACCGCTGGGCCCGCATCGCCGGCAGCAGGCCCATCGTGAGCCGGACCGCGCCGAAGTAGTTGACGGCCATCATCCGCTCGAAGTCGTGGAAGCGGTCGTGGGTCAGCTCCAGCGACCGCCGGATCGACCGGCCCGCGTTGTTGACCAGGTAGTCGACCGCGCCGTACTCGGCCAGCAGCCGCTCCACCAGTGCGTCGATCGAGTCGCCGTCGGTCATGTCGACGACGTACGTCGAGGCTCGGCCACCGCCCTCCGCGATGGTCGTCCGCACCCGCTCGAGCTCTTCCGCGCGACGGGCGGCGAGGAGGACGTGCGCGCCACGTCGGGCCGCGGCGTACGACGTCGCCTCCCCGATCCCCGAGCTGGCTCCGGTGATCAGCACGGTGCGCCCGGCCAGCGGGCTGGGACCACCGGTCACGGCCCGGATCATGCGCGCCACCCGGGCGCGCGGCGTCTGCAGGAGCGGGAGCGAGATGAGGCTGACCACGGTTCGCACCCTAGTGGTCATCGCCTCGATCCTGGCTCGGATCGTTTCCGCGGATTCGTTGGGTGCCGACACGGGTGGGCGACATCTAGCGTGACGCGTCGAGACTCGGGCTCGACGTCGCAACCGTCGCACGACCCTCAGGAGAGAACATGTCAGCCACCACCACCGTCCCGCGCACGTGGAAGCGGCGGATCGCCGGGATCGTCTCCGCGACCCTCATCGCGATCACCGGTGCGGCCGTCACCGGCCTGGCCGCCCCGAGCCCGGCGCAGGCCGCGACCTGCACCTCGTACAACTACTCCTACGGCGGCAACGGCACGTGCGTCCGCTACATCCAGACGCTGCTCAACTGGCAGCCGGGCATCGACCTGGTCGTGGACGGCCAGTACGGCAACCTCACGCGGCAGGCCGTGATCAACCGTCAGACGTCGTGGCGCTACTGGGACTCCTCGGTCGTGGTGGACGGCATCGTCGGCCCGCGGACCTGGGCCTACCTGTGCTCGCCCTACTACTACGGCACCGGCCCGGCGCAGTCCTACCCCTTCACCGTCGCCCGCGCGGCCGGTTGCCGGGTCTGAGGCCCCGGTTCCTCACGGACGGACAGGCGCGTAGCGGAGGTCGACCTCCCGGTGCGGGTCGTCGCCGATCAGGTTGTTCAACCTGATCGGCGCGCCGCCCGGGTTGTCGTAGAGGCGGACGCCGTCGCCCAGCAGGACCGGTGCGATGTGGAGATCGATCCGGTCGATGAGGCCGCGCTCGAGGAGCTGGCGGCCGATGTCGGCCGAGTGCACCTCGACGTTCTTCCCGCCGGCCGCGTCGATCGCGATCTGCAGCGCCTCCTCGACGTCACAGCTGAGGAAGGTGACGTGCTCCTGCGGCCGGGCGCCCTCGGGATGGTGGGTGAGGATGAAGACCGGGCCCTCCCAGTCGCCGTAGGGCATCATGTCCGGGTAGGCATCGTGGCCCTTGCGCCCACCCAGGACAGCGCCGAGCTGAGAGGAGTACGCCTCCTCGACCCCGGGCTGGCCGGTGACATCGCCCAACCACGCCATCCCCGGCTCGAGACCGTCGACGAAGCCGTCGAGCGACATCGAGAAGTGCCAGAGCACCGTGCTCATCAGGCCACCTGCTTCCGGTCGAAGGTGATGTGAGTGACGCCGCTCGGGGTCGTGACCGACTGGACGTCGTAACCGTCCTCGAAGGCCTCCAACCCGTCCCAGAGCCGTACGCCGCGGCCCAGGATGATCGGCGTCACGGTGACCTGCAGGTGGTCGACGAGCCCGGCCGCGAGGAACTCCCGGAGCGAGGAGGGGCCGCCGCCGATGCGTACGTCCTGGCCGGCGGCCGCCTCCCTGGCTTCGGCCAGCACGTCCTCGATCGGGGCGTTGCGGAAGTGGAAGGTGGTGCCGCCCTTCATCTCGATCGACTCCCGGGGCTGGTGGGTCAGCACGAACGTGGGCGTGTGGAACGGCGGCTCCTCGCCCCACCACCCCTTCCAGTCGGGGTCGTCCTGCCATCCCGGAGGCCCGAACTTGCCGGCTCCCATGATCTCCGCGCCGATGCCGTCCCAGGCACGGTCCACGAAGACGTCGTCGGCATCGTTCCTGGTCGGGAAGAACCAGTCCATCAGCCGATGGCCGGCGTGACCGAACGGCGCCTCCAGGCTCTGGCCTTCGCCGGTGGCGAAGCCGTCCAGCGAGATGCCGATGGTGTGAGCACGTACGCGTGACATTGCGATCTCCCTCGATCCAGAGTGATTGCACTTTGCAATCACTGGCTCCGAGAGTAGACTTTCCGATTGCAGAGTGCAACCACTATTTGATGCAGGAGCAGACGGGTGAGCGAACCCAGGTCGGGATGCCCGATCAACGCAGCCGTGGAGGTCTTCGGCGACCCCTGGTCGGTGATCGTGCTGCGCGACGTGATGTTCGGAAACCGGCGACACTTCCGCGAGCTGCTCACCAGCTCCGAGGAAGGCATCGCCTCCAACATCCTCAGCAGCCGACTGAAGAAGCTCGTCGAGGGCGGCCTGCTGACCAAGGAGCAGGCCGGCCGTGGCCAGAAGGCGGCCTACGCGCTGACCGAGGCAGGCATCCAGACCCTCCCGATCATGGTCGCGCTCGGCAACTGGGGGCTCGCCCATCGTGACGGCACCCGGCAGCTCCGCGTACGCGCCGAGCTGCTGCGCGATGCCGGGCCCGAGATGGTCGAGTCGTTCATGGACGAGCTGCGCGAGCTCCACCTGGGCACACCCCGGCCCGACCCGGACGCACCGCGTGCGAGCGAGCAGCTCGCCGCTGCGTACGAGGCGGCGATGGGCGGCTGATCCCGGGGGCGCATGTTGGTCTAGGTATGCAGCCGAGCTGTCGCTTCCCACGTGGAACTCCACCGGGGAAGCGAATGCTCGGCTACATACCTAGACCCACATCCCCCCGGCAGACCTCACTTCTCCTTGGCGTTGATCTTCAGCCGCGCGACCTGGGTCTTCAGCTCGTCGAGGAAGAGCGACCGGACGCTCTCGGTGTCGAGTGCGCCGTTGACCCCGCGCAGCTTGCCCTCGGCGAGCTTGACGCACACGGTCGACCAGGCGGCGCCGATGGCACCGGTGAAACCCGCCGCGACGGTGGCGTTGATCGCGCCGCCGCCGACGGTGCCGAACCCGGGGATCATCTTGAGCAGGTTGCCGGCCACGGTGCGGCCGGCCTGGGTGGCGGCCGCGGTGGCCGCGATCGAGGCCATCGCGGCCTTGTCGACCTCGATGCCGTAGATCGCCGAGATGCGCGCCATCATCCCGAGCTGGATCGGCACCAGGACGACCGCGTCGGAGAACGGGATCGGGGTCGCCCCGGCCGCCCCGGCGGCGGTCGCGGCGCCCGCGATCACGGTTTTCGCCTGCTCCTGCTTGCGCTTGAGATCCACCTTCTGCGCGGCGATGAGGGCGTCCTCGACGCCTGCAGGCGCGCATCGAAAGGTGGCATCAACAAGTTCCTGCAGTCCGTGGACCTGCTGGCCCGAGAAGTCATCGGCCTTGGCGTTCGTCAGATAGACCCGGGCACCGTGCACGGGCAGGCCCCGGGCGTCGATCTGCTGGGCGAACTCCACCGCGTCCGGGTGGTAGGCGCCGGTCGGCGAGGTCGGCACCTGGGTCATCACCAGCACGACCGGCAGCCCCAGGTCAGCGAGCTTGCGGATGAACGCCGCCTCGGTCTCCTCGAAGCGGCGGTCGGCGAAACGTACGGCATACCAGGCCACGTGGATCTGCTCCGACTGCGGCTTGCGGCGCCGATCCTGGATCAGCTTGGCGAGGTCCTTGATCACCCGGTCGCCCTCGACACCGATCTCCAGGCCCTGGGTGTCGAGCAGCCCGAAGAACCCGCTGGTGTGCAGGTAGAGCGTCGACTCCTTCGTCACCGGCTCACCGATCCCGGTTTTCGCCACCTCCGCCCCGAAGACGGCGTTGACCAGCGTGGACTTCCCGACTCCGGTCTTACCGAACACCGCCAGATTGAACCGGCCGATCTCCTTGGCCGACTCGGCATACCTCTTGTGGAACTCGTCCTTGAACCAGCCGTCGGAAGCGAAGTTGTTCACGGTGACCAAGGATGCCACCCGGTGCCGACGTTTCTCGGAAACTGCAGAGCGAGGGAGCCGAGTTGGCGAATTGCCCTGCCCGCGCCTCGGAGGAGGAATAGCCTGCCGGGCATGAGCCCACGGTCCCGCCTTGCGTACGTTGCTGCACTCGCCGCCGCAACCGTTCTGGTAGCACCCACGACTCCGGTCCACGCGGCCGAGCCTGAGACCCCCACCACCGATATCACTCTCACCCGCTGGGACAACGCCGGAGACTTCGCGAAGGGCAGCTCGAGCGGCCTGCTGCCGGGGAAGCACGGCGCCCTGCGGATCGCGGGCAGCACCGGCACGACCACCTACACCGACCCGTTCGGGGACGGCACGGCGAAGACCTACGAGACCGGCACCTGGACCTCACCGGTGGTCGAGACCGGCTACGCGATCGACGAGTCGGTCACCTCCTGGGACGTCGCCACCCCGACCGGCACCTGGGCCGAGATCCGGTTCCGCGGCCGCAAGGCGGACGGCACCTGGACGAAGTGGTTCGTGATGGGTCGATGGACCGCCGGCGACGACTTCGCAGCCGGCGACATCCACCGCACCTCGGTCAACGGACAGAACGACACCGACGCGGCGCTCTACACCGACACGTACGTCGCTCGGACCGGCAAGGAGCCCGAGGCGTTCCAGACCAGCGTCACCCTGCTGCGCCCGGAGGGCTCGACGGCGTCCCCGAGCCTGCGGTCGCTCTCGACGCTGACGAACGAATACATCCCCAGCTCGGCCTACCCCGGCACGAGCACGCCGACCCTCGACCGGGAGATCGACCTCGGGGTGCCGCCGTTCAGCCAGAACAAGCACCGCGGCGAATACCCGGAGTTCGGCGGCGGCGGACAGGTCTGGTGCTCGCCGACCTCGACGACGATGGTCCAGTACCACTGGGGCCGGGAGGTGCCCGCGAGCGAGCTCGAGGGGATCGTGGCGCCCAACGGCGACCCGCAGGTCGACTACGCCGCGATCAACACCTGGGACTACGCCTACGAGGGCGCCGGCAACTGGCCGTTCAACACCGCCTACGCCACCCGCTGGGGACTCGACGGGTTCGTGACCCGGCTGCGTTCCCTCGCCGAGGCGGAGCGGTTCGTGAAGGCCGGCATCCCGCTGGTCGTCTCGGCCAACTGGGACCTCGAGGAGATGCCCGAGTCCGGCTACGGCACCGACGGCCACCTGCTGGTCATCGGCGGCTTCACCGCCGAGGGCGACCCGATCATCTACGACCCCAACTACCCCTCCAACGACCAGGTCCGCAACGTCTACACCCGGGAGAACTTCGAACGGGTCTGGCAGACCTCGACCGACGGGATCACCTACGTCATCCACCCGCATCAGGTGAAGCTGCCCGGGAACGCCACAAACTGGTGACGGACCCACCACCGGGGTGACCCGCACCACGGTGGTGGAGCTAGGTTTCGGCCATGACACTCGACGCCGTCGCCGCTCTTCAGGCCGCCCTTCGAGCCCCGACCGTCAACGACGGCTCGGGGGCGGAGGCGGCGGCGTTCGAGCAGCTCCACGAGGCGCTGCGCCACCACTTCCCGCTGCTGCACTCGACGCTCGACCTCACCCCGGTCGGCAGCCACGGGCTCCTCTTCCGCTGGCCCGGCGCCTCGACCGAGAAGCCGGTCGTCCTGATGGCCCATCAGGACGTCGTACCGATCGCCGGGGAATGGACGCACGATCCGTTCGGCGGTGAGATCGTCGACGGCGTGATCCACGGGCGCGGCACGCTCGACGACAAGGGCCAGCTCGTGGCGATCTGCGCCGCGGTCGAGGAGCTCCTCGCGACGGGGTTCGTGCCTGCGTACGACGTCTGGCTGTCGTTCGGCTCCGACGAGGAGACGACCGGCGAGGCGGCGCGGGCGGCCGTCGAGGAGCTGCGCTCCCGAGGGGTCGAGCCGTGGTTCGTGCTCGACGAGGGCGGCGCGGTCGCGTTCGACGCCTTCCCGGGTGTCGCCGCGCCGATCGGGGTCGTCGGCGTCGCTGAGAAGGGCACCACCGACGTACGCCTCCTGGTGACCGGCGACGGCGGCCACTCCTCCACCCCGCGGCAGAACGGGCCGACCGCCCGGCTGGCCCGGGCGATCACCCGGCTCGACCGGATGTCGATGCCGGTGCAGCTGCCGGCGCCGACGGTCGAGATGTTCGAGCAGATCGCGCCGTACGCCGCCAAGCCCCTGCGCCCGGTGCTGGCCAACGCCGGCCGGCTCGCGCCGGCACTGGCCCGGCTGCTGCCCCGGCTCGGCCCGGAACCCGCCGCACTGGTCCGCACCACCGTCGCGATCACGACGCTCGAGGGCAGCCCCGCGGCCAACGTCATCGCCTCAGCGGCCTCGGCCGGGGTCAACCTGCGGATCATGATCGGCGAGACGGTCGCCGAGGTCGTCGAGCGGCTGCGCGCAGCGATCGGCGACAAGCAGGTCCAGATCGAGGTCGTCCGCGCGGGCGAGCCGTCGCCAGTCTCCCCTCGTGACGAGGCCTTCAC
This sequence comes from Nocardioides sp. CCNWLW239, assembly GCF_037137035.1. Taxonomy (NCBI): domain Bacteria; kingdom Bacillati; phylum Actinomycetota; class Actinomycetes; order Propionibacteriales; family Nocardioidaceae; genus Nocardioides; species Nocardioides sp. CCNWLW239. The sequence continues at coordinate 777,370 of NZ_JBBBNW010000001.1, forward strand.
GACGATCACCGACGCCATCGCGGAGGTCTTCCCGGAGGCGGTCCCGGCGCCCTACACGGTCATGGCCGCGACCGACTCACGCTTCTTCTACGAGATCAGCGACCGGGTCTACCGGTTCGCGCCGTTCCGGATGACCGCTGCCCAGCGGGCCACCATCCACGCCGCCGACGAGAACATCAGGGTCGATGACTACCTCGACGGAATCCGTTTCTACCGAAGGTTGATCGAGTCGCTGTGACCACCGAAAGTCAGCGCACCGGCGTCCAGAAGGCCGCCCACGGAATCTGGGTGATCGTCGGCTTCCTGGTGGCCGTCGAGTTCGCCAGCGGCATCCTGCAGGGTTACTACACCCCGATCTTCTCCGACCTCGCCGACCATCTCGGCGTCTCCGACGCCGACCTCAACTGGCTCGAGGCCGGACAGCTGATCGTCTCCGCGCTGTGCGTGCCGCCGCTCGCCCGGCTCGGCGACCTGATCGGCCACAAGAAGGTGCTCCTGCTGGCGACGGGCGTCACCGCGGCCGCCACCTGGTGGACCGTGGTCGCTCCCGACTTCGGCTCGTTCCTGGTCGCCTGGTCGATCCAGGGCGCCTACGTCATCTGGCTGCCGCTCGAGGTCGCCATCGTCCACAAGCGCACCGGGGGTGACACCGCGCTCACCCGGCGGGCCGCGGGGGTCCTGGTCGGTGCGCTGCAGCTTTCGGTGATCATCGGCGCGGTCGCCGCCGGCGCTCTCGTCGGCGTGCTCCCGATGTGGGTCATCCTGTCCTTCCCGGCCGTGGCCGTGACCGCGGTCTTCGTCGTGATCGCCGTCGGCATCGAGCCGGACTCCGGCACCAGCGGCGGCGCCTTCGACTGGCTCGGGCTGGCGGTGCTGACCGTCGTGCTCGGCCTGGTCATGGCGGGCCTGGTCGGCGTACGTGTCCTCGGAGCGGGGTCGATGCTCGCCTGGGCGCTCGTGCTCCTGGGTCTGCTCGCACTGATCCCGTTCTGGCACATCGAGACCGCGCTGGACGACGCGGGGCAGCGCGAGCCTCTCATCGACGTACGTCTGCTCGTCTCGCGCGGGCAGTGGCCGATCCAGCTGACCGCGTTCCTCTTCGGGATGTCGGTGCTGGGAGCGCAGATCCCGCTGTCGACGTTCGCACGCACCGACCCCGCAGAGGCCGGCTTCGGGCTGGGAGCGGGCGCGTCGTTCGTGTCGTTGCTGATCGCCGAGTACGTCATCGCGATGGCCGTCTCCGCCTTCACCCTGCCGCTGTGGGCACGGTTCCTCGGACCGGTGCGGGCGCAGGCGGTCGCCTGCTTCCTGGTGGCCGCGGGCTATCTGATGTGGCTCCCGTTCCACGACACCACCGCTCAAGGACTCCTCAACATGGCCGTCGTCGGGCTCGGCTCGGGCGCACTGGTGGCCTCGCTCCCGGCGGCGGCCGCCGCCGCCGCACCGTCGTCCCGCACCGCGTTCGCGACCGGCATGACCAACGCCACCAAGACCGTTGGCGGCGCGATCGCCTCCGCGGTCTTCGCGATCGCGCTCGCCGCGGACGGCTCGATCAGCGGTGAGGCGCACGCGCCGCTGTCGGGCTACCTGACGGTGTGGGCGGTCTGCGGCGTCACCGCTCTCGTGGCCGGGCTGCTGCTTCTGCTGCCCCGCCGCGCTTCCAGCACTGGGTAAACTTTCCGACGCTGGAGGTGACCACATGACCACGAGCGAAGACCGTCCCGACGAGCGCCCGGAGACGCCGACGCCCCGCCTCGACGATGCTGCGAGCAGGTCAGCGGCCGCCGCCCGCATGCAGGACCAGGTCAAGTGGGTAGATCTCCAGGTGCAGCAGTCGATCCAGCGCGGCGAGTTCGACAACCTGCCCGGCGCCGGCAAGCCGATCAAGAACCTCGACCGCGACCACGACCCCGACTGGTGGGTCAAGCAGCTCATCGAGCGCGAGCAGATCGTCGTGCTCCCCCGGTCCGTCCAGCTCCGCAAGGACGACGCCGAGCTCGACGGCCTCCTCGATCGCGAGACCACCGAGGACGGCGCCCGCAGGATCATCGAGGAGTTCAACGAGCGTGTCATCGCCGCTCGCTACGGCGCCCCCGAGGGCCCGCCTCTCATCACCATGCCCCGCGACGTCGAGGCCACCCTCGACGAGTGGCGCGAGCGCCGCGCCGCGCGGGTCGAGGCCGCCAAGAACGTACGCCGCCAGGAGGACGCACGGAAGCGTCGCTGGTGGCAGCGGCGGCGGTGAATGTTCACCGAGGTAGCTCGGTGGAACGCCACTGTCTTCATGGAACTCCGCGAAGCAGGCGAGACCGGACCGAGTTACCTCGGTGGGCGTTCAACGCATCACCCGGACGCTACCCGACCTCACGCCGCGAGAACCGCGTCCGATAGCGCCCAGGAGTCACCCCGACCTCCGAGATGAACCCGGCCCTGAAAGTCACCGGCGAGTAGTAGCCCGCCTCGTGGCTGACCCGGTCGATCGGGAGGTCTGTGGTCTCCAGGAGGGTCTTGGCGACCGCGATCCGCTCGGCGGTCACCCAGCGCATCGGGGTGGTGGCCAGATCGCGCTCGAAGCGCCGGGCGAGGGTGCGCGGCGAGACCGCGGCGGCGGCCGCCAGGCGCTCGAGGGCGACGTCCTCGTGCAGGTGGGCACGGAGCCAGGTGCGCAGCTCGTCGAGCCAACGGGCCTGCTCGGTGAGCGGGTCGGCCGCGACGTACTGGGCCTGGTCGCCGTCGCGGTGCGAGGCGATGACCAGGTTGCGGGCGATGGTGTTGGCGGCGTGCTGGCCGTGGTCGGTTCGGATCAGGTGGAGGCACAGGTCCAGGCCCGCGGCCGAGCCCGCGCTGGTCAGCACGCCGTCGTCGACGTAGATCGCCCGCGGGTCGAGCTCGACCCCTGGATACGTACGCCGGAACAGGTCCGCCCAGCGCCAGTGGGTCGTGGCCCGGCGACCGTCGAGCAGCCCGGCCTCGGCGAGGGCGAAGGCGCCGGTGCACAGCGAGACCATCCGGGCTCCGGCCTCGGCGGCCCGGCGGAGCTCCCGGACCAGGGTCGGGCTGACCGGATCGCCCGGCCGGATCGCGGGGACGAGCACCGTGTCGGCCGCGGTCAGTGCGGTCATCGGCCGGTGCGGGGTCAGCCGCGGCCCACCATGGACACGTACGCCACGCAGGTCGCCGCACAGCACCACGTCGTAGAGCGGGCTGGCGTCGTGGTCCCAGTCGTAGCCGAGCGCCTCGAGCGGCATCCCGATCTCGAACAGGGTCATCCCGTCGACGATCGGGATGGCGACAGACGGCTTCACTGACATGGCAAGAATCTATCATTCATAGTCAATTCTGCCACTCCTCGAACCGGCCCAACGCGAGCACGATGGAGTCATGACCAGCTACCGGAAGAACCCCAGCAAGCTCCGCACCACGGTGCGCTCCGTCCTCGCCGGCCTCGACGCCGGCGCCCGGATCCGGCACGGCGCCCGCGTACCGAAGGACCACCCCGCCCGACGTCGACCGTGATCGTTACAAGCCGAGACGCCTACCGGCCGGTAACCCCCGGCCGTTAGGGTGACCGGCATGAGTCACAAGAGCCCTAAGGACTTCTTCGCGCCGTTGGCGGTGGGCGCCCCCGCACCGCTGCGGGAGATCCCGGCACGGCCGAGCCGCGCGATCCACTTCTTCGACCCGTCGAACCCGAAGATGGCGGCCAAGGTGCCGGCCATGGTCGGCACCGTCGACGTCCTCCTCGGCAACCTGGAGGACGCCGTCAAGGCGGACAACAAGGTCGCCGCGCGCGAGGGCCTGGTCGAGATCGCCAAGGCGACCGACTTCGGCAAGACCCAGCTCTGGACCCGGATCAACAGCCTCGACTCCCCGTGGGTGCTCGACGACCTCATCACCCTGGTCACCGAGATCGGCGACAAGCTCGACGTCGTGATGGTGCCGAAGGTGCAGGGCCCCGAGGACATCCACTACGTGGACCGGATCCTCGCCCAGCTCGAGGCCAAGGGCGGCGTACAGCGGCCGATCCTCATCCACGCCATCCTCGAGACCGCGCGCGGCGTGGCCAACGTCGAGGAGATCGCGCTCGCCTCGCCGCGGATGCAGGGCATCTCCCTGGGCCCCGCGGACCTAGCAGCCGACCGCAAGATGAAGACCACCCGCGTCGGCGGCGGCCACCCGGGCTACCTGGTCCGGCAGGACCCGGTCGACGGCGACATCCACGGCAACCGCACGGTCTTCCAGCAGGACCTGTGGCACTACACCATCGCGAAGATGGTCGACGCCTGCGCCGAGGCCGGGATCTACCCCTACTACGGCCCCTTCGGCGACATCACCGACGTGGTCGCGGCCGAGGACCAGTTCCGCAACGCGTTCCTGCTCGGCTGCGTCGGCACCTGGAGCCTCCACCCGAAGCAGATCGAGATCGCCAACCGCGTCTTCTCCCCCAGCGTCGAGGACATCAAGCACGCCCGCCGCGTCGTCAAGGCGATGGGCGACGGCACCGGTGCGGTCATGCTCGACGGCAAGATGGAGGACGACGCCTCGCTCAAGCAGTGCCTCGTCCTCGTCGACCTCGCCGAGGAGCTGGCCGCCATCGACCCGAAGCTCAAGGAGCTCTACGACACCATCGAGATCGAGGACTGATCATGACCGAGACCTTCCGTCCCCTCCGCTCGGTCCTCTACATGCCGAGCTCCAACACCCGTGCCCTCGAGAAGGCCAAGACGATCGCCGCCGACGCGCTGATCCTCGACCTCGAGGACGCCGTCGCCCCCGACGCGAAGGCGGAGGCGCGCGAGAACGCGGCCGCGGCCGTGAGCTCGGGTGACTACGGCAACAAGTACCTCACCATCCGGATCAACGGCGCCGACACCGAGTGGCACGCCGACGACCTGGCCGCCGCCGCCAAGGCCGGACCCGACGCGATCGTGGTCCCCAAGGTCAACTCCGCCCAGCAGGTCAAGGACCTCGTCGCGGCCTTCGAGAAGGCCGGCGTCCCGGAGGAGACCAAGCTCTGGGCGATGATCGAGAGCCCGTACGCCATCCTCCACACCGAGGAGATCGCCTCGGCCTCCGAGCGGCTGACCGTGCTCGTCCTGGGCACGAACGACCTGGTCAAGGAGCTGTACGTCGACCACGTCCCGGGCCGCACGAACCTGGTGACCTCGCTCCAGCTCGCGGTGCTCGCCGCGCGCGCGAGCGGCAAGGTCATCCTCGACGGTGTCTACAACAACGTGAAGGACGCCGAGGGCTACGCGGCGGAGGTCGAGCAGGGCCGGATCTACGGGTTCGACGGCAAGACCCTGGTCCACCCCTCCCAGGTCGAGGCCGCCAACGCCGGCTTCGCCCCGAGCGAGCAGGCCGTGGCCGACGCCCAGGGCCTCATCGAGACCTGGGAGGCCAGCGACGGCGGCGTCGTGACCTACAACGGCAAGATGGTGGAGAACCTCCACGTCGAGTCCGCACGGCGCACGCTGAGCATCGCAGAGGCCATCGCCGCGCTGTGACAGCGCCGGCCTGGCGGCCGTTCGCCGCCAGGCCGGACCCACCTCAGGCCCCGTCCCTCGCGTTGCCCTGCAGCTTGTCACCGAGCCAGTTCAGCGCGCCGCCGACGGTGCCACCGATGTCTTTCACGAGCTTCGACAACGCGTCTCCGGCACGGGCGAAGCTCTGCGAGTAGTGGTCCGCGGCTTCGCGCGCCGCGTCGGAGATCTTCGCGTCCGCGTCTCCGGACCGCCGCGGATAGTCGCCGGTGAGGATCTTCGCGTACGCCCCGGAGTCGATCCAGCGACGCGCCTCGGTCGCACGAACGACCCCCATCGGATGGCTCCGCTGCTCGAGCAGCAGGAGCTTGAGGATCGAGTCACGTACGTCGCCCGCCTCGGAGTACTCCGAGCCCTGGGCCAGGAACGACGCCGGGTCGAGCTCGTCGAGCTGGACACCACCTGCCAGCTTCATGTGGGTGCGCAGCACTGCGGCAGGATCCTGACACACCAGCAGGCCGGCACGGTCGGCCGACAGCTCGGCCTTGCGCGACCACTCCATGAGTGCCGCGATGATCACCCGGATGCCCAGCGCGCCCAGCGGAACCGCACTCCACAGTCCGCTGAACTGCATCAGTCGCAACAGCAGCGTGCGGTAGACGGCGTGTCCGGACAGCGCATGTCCCAGCTCGTGTGCGATCGCGAACCGCAGCTCGTCGTCGTCGAGCAGCTCCACGAGGGCCGAGTTGAGCAGGATCATCGGCCGGTCCATACCGATGGTCATCGCGTTCACCGTCGGATCGGTGGTGACGTACAGCTCGGGCAGCTCCTTGGCATCGAGAACTCGTCCGGCATCCATCAGCAGATAGTGGATACGCGGGAACTGCCGCTCGTCGACCCGGACAGCATCGCCCAGCAGTGACAACCGGGTCACCCGTTCGCTGATCAGGCCGTTGACAGCCTTGAGCACGGTGTCGAAGCCTCGCAGCTTACGCAGAGCGACCAGTGCACCTCTGTCCGCCGGATGCTCCCATGCACGGGAGCTGATCTCGGGAAGAGCGATGCGGGAACGGGTGATCGTGGGAGACATGGGCACACAGTGTGGCCAGGCAGCCGACTCGGCGCTGACCGATTCCCAATCCGACTCAGGGTTGTTGCCCCACGAGTCCCACATACCCCAGGATGTATCTGGTTAGTTACCCGCTCCCCCATTTGGGCGGATCGGTAACTTTTTTCCGAGAAGAAGGTGACAAACAGTCGCGATTCTGGTTCCGTTACGTGCTGCGCGACACAACCGACACTCGCTACGCGCTCAGGAGACAGCGTCAGATGACTGAAGCGAACCGTCGGCCCGCGACGGGGGACCGCTCGAACGTCCCGCCCACGCCGGCTCGACACCCCGCACCACCGATGCTCCCCACGAACGGGACCGCGCCCGACCCCCTCGAGATCGCCCACCGGGCTCTTCAGGGGATGACACCGTCGGACGAGTCATGGTTCACCAATCCCCGGACGAACCCGACCAGCGTCGTCCGCCGACGCCCCGATGCCGCGCCCTTCCGGCCGACACGGCTCGACTACCAGCGGCCGCTGCCGCCGCCCTCCCGGCTGCCGCAGTACGCCTACCACCCCAGCCCCTATGCGGCCCAGCAGCTGCACCCCGCAGGGCCGATGATCTTCGCCAACCCCGCGATGCCGCCGTACGCCGCGATGCAGGTGCCAACCCGGGACGGCTCCTCGGCCGCCCCGCGGCCGATGCCGAGGGCCCGGCGCAACCGGAAGGCGGTGCTGCTGCCGCTCGCCGCGATGGCGATCGCCTCGGCCGGGATCGGCGCCTACGCCCAGGCCAACGTCGACCCCGGTGCCGAGGCGCAGCAGTTCACGGCGGGCGCGGACACGTACGCCGCGGTGCCCGTGGCGGACAGGAGCAGCGAGCAGCAGGTGATCGACGCTCCTGGGGTGATCGCCCCGGAGCAGATCTCGCCCTTCTCCGGGCCCGCGCGCCCCACGAATGTCGCCAAGCACTCCAACGGCAACTACGACGCACCGTCGGCCGCCGACACCTACGGCGGCGCCCACTCCGCCACCAGGGACTTCTCCACCCCGCAGACCGGTAACACCCTGGCGGACAAGGGTCCGGCGCCGAAGCCCGCTCCAGCCCCTGAACCGGCGCCGCAGCCCGAACCCGAGCCGGAACCCGCCCCCGAGCCGGCGCCCGCCCCCGCACCAGCACCAGCACCAGCACCGCCGGCACTTTCCGACACTGTGATCGGTCCCTTGCTCGACACCGCGACCGGCGTCGTCGGCACCCTCACCGGCATCAAGATCGATCTGACCCCGTAGACCCGGGTTCCCGTGACGGGCCGCGACCTCAGCCGAGGTCGCGGCCCGTTTGCGTACGCCTGGATGGTGTGGCCCTAGTCAGGACGGGCCATTCCGAAAAAGGACCTCGGTCCCGATAACTTCCGTGGTTTTCTCTCGTTTGAGCGTTGTGCCACCCCATAACTCGGGAGTGCGCCAGGTTCCCCCGGATCTGGCAGGTGGCACGGCCCCGTAGCGGGGATCTTGGGGGATCCCCACCGCAGAATCGGAGTCCAACCAACAATGCGAAGCATTCGTACGCTCGCGCTGTCCGCAGCCGCTGCCGCCGTCGTCGGCGCAGTCCTGGTTGTGCCGGCGCCATCACAGGCCGCACTCACGGAGACGTCCTTCGGGATGTTCGCCAGCGGCTTCGGCACCCGCGTGACCGGTGGAAGCATCCCGGCCAACTCTGGAGACCTCGGATACCAGACCATCGGGTGCACCCGTAAGGCTGGCTACGACGTCAACAACAACACCGCCGGCGCCAAGGTGCCCGGTGTCGGCACGATCGGCGCGACCACGACCAAGCAGCGGACCGTCAAGTCCGGCTCGACGGTCAAGTCCATCTCGGAGCACAAGATCGCCGACGTGGTGCTCGACAAGAGCCCGCTGGGCAAGGTCACCATCGAGGGTCTCAGCTCGGTCTCCCAGGCATGGTGGGACGGCAAGGGCTACAAGGCCGACTCGAACGCCAAGATCGCCCACATCGTTCTCGACCCGGCCGGCCCGGGCCGCAAGCTCGACCTTCCGATCCCCGGCCGTGACAAGCCGCTGGTCATTCCCGGCATCGCCACGATCGGCATCGGCAACGTCGTCGAGCAGGCCAACGCCGACGGCGCGCTGTCCTACGCCAACGGCATCTGGATCAAGCTCCACGGCACCGACTCCGAGGTCATCGTCGGTCGCTCGCGCGCCGAGATCAACGGCCAGGCCTTCACCGCGGTGTTCAACGGCTTCTCCAACTCGGTCGACGCCACCGCGCTCGGCGGTGTCGTCAAGGTCGGCAAGAACCCGCTGACCAACGCCGGCTGCGCCGGCACCAAGGGCAAGCTGAAGACCAAGTCCATTGCCGGCGTGCCGTTGGGCGAGGCGGGCAAGGTCCTGGACGTCAAGGGCCTGACCAGCGGTCAGCGCTCGAACCAGACCAAGACCACCGCCGAGGGCTACACCTTCGGTGAGGTCGCCAGCGTCAACATCGGCGACGGCGCGATCCGCATCGAGGCCATCCGCGCCCAGGCGAACGTGAAGTACGTCAAGGGCAAGGGCTCGACGTCGTCCTCCGCGGGCACCAAGTTCGGTGACATCTACATCGGCAAGGAGAAGGTCTCCCTCGCCCAGCTCGGGTCGGCGCTCTCCCGCGTCAACATCCCCGGCCTGGCCAAGATCGAGACCAACGTCATCGTCGAGCGGAGCAAGAACCTGATCGAGGTCGTCGCCCTGCGGCTGACGCTCCTCGACGCGACCGACGGCACCAAGTCGATCGTCAACATCGGTCACGCGAAGTTCAAGGTGAACGCCAACAAGTGAAGCCTTGACCCACTGAGGCTGTCCTGAGAAACGGCCCGCGACCCGACCAGGTCGTGGGCCGTTTCTTCACATGTAAGTTACCGACGGGTAGTATCAACGCACCCTGACCGAGCCGAACCGAGCACAAGCACTAGGCTCGGGGTAAACCGGTTCGTCCTGCCCCCTGATGAGGAGCGCCTAGGCATGTTGCAGATCATCGCCATCGTCGTGTGTCTCGCGGCCACGGTGGCCACCGCCTATCTGGTGATCAAGGCGGTCCGGTCGATGCTCGCGGTCATCAAGATCGGTACGCCGATCAGCCGCGTCGACCAGCCGCTGGCCCGCACCCTGACGATGTTGAAGGAGACCGTCCTCCACACGCGCATGCTGCAGTGGACCTGGGTCGGGATCCTGCACTGGTTCGCCTTCGCGGCGTTCATCGTCCTGTCCACCGCGGTCGGCGCGGCCTACTTCCAGCTCTTCGACCCGGAGTGGACGCTGCCGGTGGTCGGCAAGCTCTTCGCGTACGAGTGGATCGCCGAGGTCCTCGGCCTGCTGGGCGCCCTGGGCATCATCCCGCTGATCATCTACCGGCTGACCCACCAGCCCGCGACGATGGGGCGCAAGACCCGGTTCTACGGCTCCACCCAGTGGCAGGCGTTCTTCGTCGAGGCGATGGTGCTCGTGGAGAGCGCGGCGATCCTGTTCATCCGCGGCGCGGAATACAACCTGGCCAAGGCTCACGGCGGCGAGGTCGCCGAGCACGCCACTGCGTTCCACTTCCCGATCTCGCAGTTCTTCGGCGCCCTCTACCCCACCGGCGCCGACGCGATCCCCACCCTCGAGAACATCATCTACGCGATCGCCGCGTTCAAGATCATCACCGCGCTGATCTGGCTCGCCGTCGTCTCCACCCACCTGACGATGGGTGTCGCCTGGCACCGCTTCACCGCCTGGTTCAACATCTGGTTCAAGCGTGAGCCGGGTTCGCGTACGTCCGACACCGACGGCGCCCGTCCGCTCGGCACCGCGCTCGGCGCGATCAAGCCCATGCTCATCGACGGCAAGCCGGTCACCCTCGAGGACGTCGAGGAGGACCGCATCCCCGAGGACGCGATCCTCGGCGTCGGCTCGATCCAGGACTTCTCCTGGAAGGGCATCCTCGACTTCACCACATGCACCGAGTGCGGCCGCTGCCAGTCGCAGTGCCCTGCCTGGAACACCGAGAAGCCGCTCTCGCCCAAGCTGCTGATGATGGGCCTGCGCGAGCACGCGTACGCCGCGGCCGCCGACGGCGACCTCAAGGAGAAGCCGCTCATCGGCAAGGCTGACGGCGCGCCGGAAGGTGCCGAGGGCAACGCGGAGGTCCTGGACTGGTTCTACAACCCCGAGGACGGCGGCTTCGTCATCGACGAGGACGTGCTCTGGTCCTGCACCTCCTGTGGTGCCTGCGTCCAGCAGTGCCCCGTCGACATCGAGCACGTCGACCACATCATGGACATGCGCCGCTACCAGGTGCTCGTCGAGTCCAACTTCCCCTCCGAGCTCAACGGTCTCTTCAAGGGCCTCGAGGGCAAGGGCAACCCCTGGAACATGAACGCCAACGCGCGCATGGACTGGGCCAAGGACCTGCCCTTCGACGTCAAGGAGGTCGGCAAGGACATCGAGTCGCTGGAGGAGGTCGACTGGCTGTTCTGGGTCGGCTGCGCCGGCGCCTACGAGGACCGCGCCAAGAAGACCACCCGCGCCGTGGCCGAGCTGCTCGACATGGCCGGGGTCTCCTTCGGCGTGCTCGGCAACGGCGAGACCTGCACCGGCGACTCCGCCCGTCGCGCGGGCAACGAGTTCGTCTTCCAGGGCCTGGCCCAGCAGAACGTCGAGACGTTCAAGGAGTTCAAGGTCAAGAAGGCCGTCACCACCTGTGCCCACTGCTTCAACACGCTGAAGAACGAGTACAAGGAATTCGGCATCGAGCTCGAGGTCGTCCACCACACCCAGCTGCTCAACCGTCTCGTACGCGAGGGCAAGCTGACGCCGGTCGCGGACGGCGCCGGCGCCCACAAGCGCTCGATCACCTACCACGACCCGTGCTACATCGGTCGCCACAACGGCGTCTACGAGCCGCCGCGCGAGCTGCTGCAGATCATGCCGGGTGCCGAATACAAGGAGATGCCCCGCAACTCCGAGCGCTCCTTCTGCTGTGGCGCAGGCGGCGCCCGGATGTGGATGGAGGAGAAGATCGGGTCGCGGATCAACGAGAACCGCACCAACGAGGCCGTCGCCACCGGCGCCGACCAGATCGCGGTCGGCTGCCCGTTCTGCCGCGTCATGCTCTCCGACGGCCTCACGAAGGCCCAGGCCAACGGGGCCGCCCGTGAAGAGGTCGAGGTTCTCGACGTCGCGCAGATGCTGCTCGCGTCCGTGAAGGGCGAGCAGGCGACCAAGCTGGCGCCGGGCGAGGGCGCGAAGGTCGGTGCCACCGCCAAGGCCGCGCCGGCGGTCGAGGAGGCCGCTCCGGCTGCCGGTGCTGCCGCAGGTGCTGCTGCCGCCGGCTCGTCGCTCTTCGACTCTCCTGCCGAGACCACCGAGAGCCCGAAGGCTCCGGCCGACGCGTCCTCGCTCTTCGACACCCCTGCGCCGGCCGAGCCCGCCTCGGGCGGTGCGTCGGGTGGCGGGTCGCTCTTCGACACCCCCGCTCCGGCCGCCGAGCCGGAGAAGCCCGCCTCCGGTGGCTCGCTGTTCGACGACAGCTCGTCGCTCTTCGACACTCCTGCGCCTGCCGAGGAGAAGCCCGCGACGTCGGGCGGGTCGCTGTTCGACGTGCCCGCCGACAAGCCCGCCGACAAGCTGGCCGAGGAGCCGGCCGAGGAGCCTGCTACCGATCTCGGTGCCGGCGGGTCGCTCTTCGACGTACCCGCCCAGGAGACGGAGCCGGCCGCGCCCGAGGCGAAGGCCGAGCCCGCTGCCCCGGCGCCGGCGTCCGAGGAGCCTGCCGTCGACCTCGGTGGCGGCGGTTCGCTGTTCGACATCCCGGCCGCACCTGCCGAGGAGGCCGCGCCGGCCCCCGCGGCGAAGTCCGCGCCTGCTGCCGAGCCCGAGGCGCCTGCCCCTGCCCCGGCTGCCGCACCGGCCGAGGAGCCGAGCATCGACCTCAGCGCGGGTGGCTCGCTCTTCGACATCCCGGCGAGCGAGCCCGAGCCCGCTTCGGCGAAGACTCCCGAGGCCGCGGCTCCGGTCGAGGCTGCTCCGGTCGAGGCTGCTCCGGTCGAGGCTGCTCCCGTCGAGGACGCGACTCCGGCCGAGACCACGACGGAAACCCCGGCCGCGCCGGTGGCGCCTGTCGCGGGTTCGGGTGTGACCTCGGAGCCGAAGACCGACGTCGACTTCGACAGCCTCGGCTCGCTCTTCGACATCGAGGCTCCGGAGGGCACCGTCGCCGCCGCAACTCCGGCCGCTCCGGCCGCTCCGGCTCCGGTCGCCGAGGCCGCACCTGAGGCCGAGTCCGCGGAGACCGTGGTCGAGGACGCGCCCGTCGAGGACGCGCCGGTCGACGAGAAGCCGGCCGAGGAGAAGCCGGCCGAGGACGCTGCCGTCGAGGTGGAGGCCCCGGCCGAGCCGGAGCCCGAGGCCACGGCTGCTCCCGCACCGGAGTCGAAGCCGGCCCCGGCCGTGAGCGGAGAGGCTCACACGCCGCGTACCGACGTCGACATCCACGAGGCGGGGTCGCTCTTCGACCTCTGACCCGCCGCAGTCCGCTGCACCAGACGATGACACCCTGCGCCTCCGCGCAGGGTGTCATCGTCATTTCAGGCCGAGACCGAGCGAAGCGCGAGGCGTCACTCCCGTCGGCCGAGTTGGCATCAGCCTGCCCTCTCGAACGACCGGAGTGACGCCTCGGCCGACCTGGGTGACGCCTCGGCAGGGGCCTGACGTCAGCTGACATCACTTTGGGGTTGAAATGACGTCATCGTGATGTCACAGTGGTGCACATGGACATCACGCCGTATATCGACAGCCTGCGACGGGACCTGCTGGCCGCGGCCGAGGCCTCCGGGCCGGAGGCGCGGGAGACCGCGGAGCGACTCACCTACGCGCTCGACCCGGCCGCGCGGCTTGCGGTGATGGAGGCGGTGAGCCAGGCGGCCGCGGAGATCACCGCGGAGCTGCCGACGGGCAACGTGGACGTACGTCTGCGGGGGCGCGACCTGGAGTTCGGGGTCACGCTTCCCGAGGTCGCCACGCCGGTTCCCCCGACGCCGCCGACACCACCCACTCCCCCGGCTCCACCGGCCCCACCCGAGCCGGAGGGCGACGACAGCCTCGCCCGGGTGACCCTCCGGATCCCGGAGTCGCTCAAGGCGAAGGCCGAGGAGGCTGCGGCCGACGCCGGCCAGTCGCTCAACACCTGGCTCGTCGGCGCGGTGCGCGCGGCGACCCGGGACAACGCGGTCAACGTCGACGTCGACCTGTCCGCGATCCCCCACATCGTCAACGAGGCGATGAGCAGTCTCGACCCGTTCCGCGGCAACAACCGCGGCCGGTCCGACCGCCGGATGACCGGCTGGCTCTGACCTAGACGCACAGCAGAGCACGACAACGGACGGCCGCCCGGCCGGTCCGGTAGATCAGCACACCCTGAGGAGAAGCACCATGAGCACCTACACCTTCATGTCCACCGCCCCGGCCAAGCTCTTCGTCGAGTTCGGCAAGGGAAACCTCGAGGTCCAGACGACCGAGACCGACGAGACGATCGTCGAGATCGACGGCGATGACGCCGAGAGTCTGGTCGTCGAGCAGAGCGGCGACACGATCAACGTCATCGACCCTCACAAGGGCCCGTTCAGCCGCTCCCGGCGCTACGACATCACCATCACGGCCCCGTCCCACAGCCAGCTGCGGACCCGCACGGGGAGCGCCGACATCGCCACCCAGGGCGTCCTCCGGGCCGCGTGGATCCAGACCGGGTCGGGCGACGTACGCGTCGACCGGGTCACCGAGCAGTTCGACGTCGAGACGGGCTCCGGGGACATCCAGGCCGACACCCTCGATGGGCACGCGTCGATCAAGTCAGGCTCCGGTGACATCCGGATCGGTACGGCCCACGACCTGCGCACCAAGACCGGCTCCGGCAGCGTGGAGATCGACGAGGTCGAGGGCGAGGTGAGCCACTCGACCGGTGCCGGCGACTTCGCGATCCACTCGGTCAGCGCCGGCCGCATCTCGGTGAAGGGCGCGTCGTCCGACGTACGCATCGGGATCCCGAACGGCACCCCGGTGTGGACCGACATCAACACCGTGACCGGCCGGTGGACCAGCACTGTCGAGAGCGCTGGCGCACCGGCCGCGGGTGAGCCCTACGTCGAGCTGCGCACCACCACGGTCAGCGGTGACATCACTCTCGTCGGGCTCTGAGCCTCAGGGCTGCTTCTTCTCCTCGGAGCCGCCGGGAGCGTCCGGCACCACCGGCCGGAGCAGCCCCCAGGCGAGGAAGATCGCGCCGACGACGAGCAGGACGACGCCCGCCCAGAGGTTGGCGTTGGGCCCGCCGGTCTTGTCGAGCTCCGGGTCGCCGAACAGGCCCATGAGCAGCAGGATCACGCCGTAGACCGCGAGCAGGGCCCCGATCACGTTGCGGATGTCGAACAGCGAGAGCAGGGTGCCGAGGAACCCGCCGCTCGTGGTCGATCCGGCCTGGTTGGAATCGCTAGGCATCTCAACCTCCTCAGAAGATCACGTTCAGGATGACGACCAGGCCCAGCGAGAGGCCCGCCAGCGGCACCGGCCGCTGCCACCACGGACGGTTGGCGTCCTCGGCGTCGACCAGGTCCTCCTTCGGGGTCTCGGAATAGACCAGACCCTTCAGGGAGCCTGCCGGCTTCGGTGCGGTCACCAGCGAGACGAGCACGCTGACGACGATGTCGACGACGAAGGCCGCGCCGGCAGCCACGAACGACGCACCTTGGCCGGACAACGGCAGGACACCGACGGACAGCCCGCCGAGCGTGCCCTCGGAGAGGACACCGACGAGGATCGCCGCCAGGGTGCCGGAGACCAGACCGGTCCAACCGGCGGTCGCGGTCATCCGCTTCCAGAACATACCCAGGATGAACGTCGCGAACAGCGGCGCGTTGAAGAACCCGAACAGGGTCTGCAGGTAGTCCATGATGTTGGCGAAGTTGGACGCCAGGGCCGCGGTGAAGATCGCGATGGCGGTCGCGGCGACGGTCGCCCAGCGGCCCAGCTTGACGTAGAACTCGTCGGGCCGGTCCTTGATGATGTATTCCTGGACGATGTCGAAGGACACCACCGTGTTGAACGCCGACACGTTGGCCGCCATCCCGGCCATGAACGCCGCGAGCAGACCGGCGAGCGCCAGGCCGAGGAGGCCGTTGGGCAGCAGATCCCGCATCAGGAGGAGCAGCGAGTCGTTGTACGTCACGTTGCCGCCCGCACCGCCCGGGATCTGCGCCTCTCCCCCGGAGGCTTTGAACGCCGCCAGATCGGAGACCAGGACGGCCGCGATCATGCCGGGAAGGATCGTGATGAACGGGACGAACATCTTCGGGAAGGACCCGATGATCGGCGTCTTGCGGGCTGCGCTGATCGAGTCCGCCGCCATCGCCCGCTGGACCTCGACGAAGTTGGTCGTCCAGTAGCCGAAGGAGAGCACGAACCCGAGACCGAAGACGATGCCGATGACCGAGAGGAAGTCGGAGGAGAACCCGGTCAGCGCGGACCCCGGCCAGGAGTTGAGCTGGTCGGCGGCAGGAGCGACGGTGTCGGGGTTGGCGGCGGCCGCCGCCTCGATCTTCGAGGTCAGCCCGTCCCAGCCGCCGACCTGGTAGAGGCCCAGCAGCGTCAGCGGGAGCAGGGCGGCCACGATCACGAAGAACTGCAGCACCTCGTTGTAGATCGCGGCCTTCAGCCCACCGAGGGTGATGTAGGAGAGGACGATCACCGCGGCCACGATCAGCGCCACCCACAGCGGCCAGCCGAGCAGCGCGTGCACGATCGAGCCGAGCAGGTAGAGGTTGATACCGGCGATGAGCAGCTGCGCCACCGCGAACGAGATCGCGTTGACCAGGTGGGCCCCGGTGCCGAAACGGCGCTTCATGAACTCGGGGACCGAGCGCACCTTCGAGCCGTAGTAGAACGGCATCATCACGACACCGAGGAACAGCATCGCCGGAACGGCGCCGATCCAGAAGTAATGGACGGTCGGCAGCCCGACTTCCGCACCGGTTGCCGACATACCCATGATCTCGACCGCGCCGAGGTTCGCCGAGATGAAGGCGAGACCGGTGACCCAGGCGGGCAGGGACCTGCCCGAGAGGAAGAAGTCCACCGAGTTCGACATCCCATGGCTGGCCAGGAAGCCGATCCCGAGGACGAACGCGAAGTAGATCGCGATCAGAAGGTAGTCAACTGCGTTGGCCTGGATCAGGGTGTCCGCGGCCAGGATGCTTCCTTGCATTCCACGACCCTTCTAGGTTGATTGAGTACGTCAACCTAATCACGTCAAACAGGCGAAACCCGCGCTGGGTCACCCCTTCATCGACACGCCTTCGCGCCAATAGCCCATGAAAGCGACCTGCTTGCGCGGCATCTCGAGCTCGTTGACCAGGTGGCGGCGCAGCGCGGTGACCATCCGGGACTCCCCCGCGATCCACGCGTAGCGGCCGTCGTCGCCGTTCGCGGCGGCGCTCGCGGAGCCGTTCTCGGGGGCTGTGACCTCCTCACCGGAGGACGAGTAGATCGGGGTCTCCCACAGGTCCGGGTCCTCGACCTCGACCGAGGTCACGTCCTCGGGCTTCGCCTCGAACCCGAGCAGCCCACCGACGGCCGCCAGGGCCGGGCCACCCACCGGCGCACCCTCGCGCGGCAGCCAGGTG
Organism: Nocardioides sp. CCNWLW239; assembly: GCF_037137035.1. Taxonomy (NCBI): domain Bacteria; kingdom Bacillati; phylum Actinomycetota; class Actinomycetes; order Propionibacteriales; family Nocardioidaceae; genus Nocardioides; species Nocardioides sp. CCNWLW239. The sequence continues at coordinate 794,612 of NZ_JBBBNW010000001.1, forward strand.
ACCTTCAGCCCCTCCGGGGCCGACACCTCCTGTACGTCACCAGCGACCGGCACCTCCAAGATGGCCGATCCGGTGGCGTCCGCCGGCAGGGACTCGAGGATCGAGACGACCGCCGGGACGGCGGTCTCGTCGCCGACCAGGAGCAGCCGGGTCGCATCGCCGGGGAACCACTCGATCCCGCCGTACTCCTCGCCGAGCTTGGGCCCGACGACCATGATCTCGTCGCCCGGCCGGGCCGCGCCGGCCCAGTCGGAGCCGGGACCGTGCGCGCCCGGGTGCAGCACGAAGTCGACGTACAGCCGCTTCTCGATGCCCTCACCTTCGATGGAGCGGATCGTGTAGGTGCGCATCCGCGGGCGCTCGTCGTCGGCGAGGGCGAGCCATTCGGTGTACCAGTCGTCGGCCGAGAGCTCGGGGAGCTCGCCCGACGCGGCCGGGAAGAGGAGCTTGATGCGCTGGTCGAGCGTCGGCCCGTCTGTGCCGAAGTCGGCGAGGTCGTCGCCGACCAGCTCGATCCGGGCGAACGACGGGGAGAGGCGCTCGATGGAGCGCACCGAGACGCGGGCGAGGATGGGCATGTCAGGCTCCTTGTGCGTGGGGGTGAGCGGCAGGCCGGTGGTGGCGGCCGATGGGGACGACCAGCGGTGTGCCCGAGACGGGGTCGTGGATGATCTGCGCCTCGAGACCGAAGACCTCTTCGACGCGGGCGGCGGTCACCACGTCCGCCGGGCGGCCCGAGGCGGCGACCTTGCCGCCGCTCATCGCGATCAGGTGGTCGGCGTAGCGCGCGGCCAGGTTGAGGTCGTGGAGCACCATCACGACGGTGGTCCCTCGGGTCTCGCGCAGACCGTGAAGCAGGTCGAGCAGGTCGATCTGGTGGGCGACGTCGAGGAAGGTGGTCGGCTCGTCGAGGAGCAGCAGGTCGGTCTGCTGGGCCAGCGCCATCGCCACCCAGACCCGCTGCCGCTGGCCGCCGGAGAGCTCGTCGACGACCCGGTCGGCGAGATCGAGCGTGTCGGTCAGCTCCAGCGCCTCCGCGACCGCCGCGTCGTCCTCGTGGGACCAACGCTGCAGCGCGCCACGGTGGGGTTGCCGGCCGCGGCCGACCAGGTCGACGACGGTGATCCCCTCGGGGGCGATCGGCGACTGCGGCATCAGGCCGAGCGTCTTGGCCACCGCCCGCGTGGGCTGCTTGTGGACGGCCTTGCCGTCGAGCACGACCTGCCCGGAGATGGGCGTCAGCAGCCGCGCCATCCCACGCAGCAGGGTCGACTTCCCGCAGCCGTTGGCGCCGACGATCACGGTGGTGAGGCCGTCGGGGATCTCCAGCGACACCCCGTCGACCACGGGGTTCGCGCCGTAGCCGAGGCTCACGCTCTCCGCAGCGAGCCTTGTCTGGGCCTCTTTCATGTCATCGCCTTCCAGCCCGCCCAGCGGCGAGCAACCACAACAGGAACGGCGCCCCGAACGCACCGGTGACGACGCCTACCGGGAAGGAGACGCCGGGGATCGCATAGTCGGCGATGTAGTCGCCGGCCACCATCACGATGGCACCGACGAGCGCAGCGCCGACCAGGGTCGTACGCCCGCCGTTGAGCGCCCGCGAGATCGGTCCGGCCACGAACGCGACGAAGGCGACTGGCCCGGCCGCGGCGACCCCGAGAGCGGTGAGTAGGACGGCGAGCAGGAGCAGCAGGTCCGTACGCCGGCGGCTGACGCCCAGGCTGGTGGCCACGTCGGGGCCGAGCTGGAGCGCCTGGGCGGACCGGGCGGTCCAGATCAGCGCCGGGACGAGCACGGCGAGGAAGCCGAGCAGGATCCAGATCGTGGGCCAGGTGACTCCGTTGAGCGCGCCGGTGAGCCAGCGCAGCACGAGCAGCGCGTCGAACTCGTTGGCGCGGGTGAAGAGGTAGTGGACGACCGCGGTCATCGCCGCCGCGGCGGTGACGCCGACGAGGACGAGCCGGTAGCTGCCGTCGGAACCGGCGACGAGCCGGACCGCCACCGCGATCGCGATCGCACCCACGATCGCGGCGATGCTCAGCGCCAGACCCTGCAGGTCGAGCACCACGATCGCGAAGACCGCCGACGCGCTCGCGCCGAGCGAGACGCCGACGATGTCGGGGCTGGCCAGCGGGTTGCGCAGGGTGCTCTGGAAGACCGCACCGGCCATCCCGAACGCGACCCCGACCAGCACGCCGAGGATGGCGCGCGGCAGCTTCTCCGACATCAGCAGGAAGGTCGCGCCTGGGATCTCGGCGCCACCGAGGATCCGGAAGAAGTCGGGCACGGTGATGATGTAGTTGCCGAGCAGCACCCGGGCGACGACGGCCCCGAACAGGACGGCCGCCAGGCCGGCGATCACGAAGGCGTGATGCCGGCGCGGGCCGCGTCGGGCCCGGCGTACGACCTCGACGGGGCGCGCCGGATCCAGCACGTTGCTCATAGGCCTGCCATCCGTCCGCGTCGCAGGAACCAGACGAACACCGGTACGCCGACAACGGCCGTCATGATGCCGACCTGCACCTCGGTGGGCGGCAGCACCACTCGTCCCAGCGCGTCGGCGATGGCGGTGAGCGCGGCGCCGCCGGCGATCGAGAGCGGGAGGACCAGGGTGTAGCTCGGGCCGACCAGGGCGCGCACCGCATGAGGGACGACCAGGCCCACGAACGCGACCGGGCCGACCAGCGCGGTGGCGGTGCCGCTGAGCAGGACCACCGCGATGCCGACGACCACGCGGTCCAGGCCGGTGCGACGGCCGAGGCCCTTGGCGAGGTCGTCGCCGAGCGCGAGCGCGTCCAGGACGCGGGCGCTCGACAGCGCCAACACGGCGCCCACGACGAAGAACGGGGCGCAGACCGCGAGGTCACCCCAGTCGCTGCCGATGGTGCCGACCTGCCACTGTCGGAAGACCTCGAGACCCTGGTGGTCGACCAGCAGGATGCCGCTGGTCCAGCTGGTCAGTGCGGCAGTGAGCGCGGCGCCGGCCAGCACCAGCTTGGCGGGGGTGGCGCCGTCACGCCCGATCGCGGCGATGCCGTGCACGACGATCGCGGCGAGGCCGGAGCCGATGAAGGCGGCCCACAGCAGCGAGTCGAGGCCGGTGGCCCCGACGTACACGAGCGCCACCACGACCGCGAAGGCGGCACCGGCGTTGAGGCCGAGCAGTCCCGGGTCGGCCAGCGGGTTGCGGGTCAGTCCCTGCAGGCAGGCACCGCCGAGCGCGAGCGCGCCACCGACGGCGAAGGCGGTCTCCGTCCGGGCGATGCGGTTCTCCAGGATCGCGTGCCCGAAGCTGCCCTGGTCGAACAGCGCGGTGGGAGAGACCCACTCGGAGCCGAGCAGGATCGAGACGACCGCGGCGACGATCAACATCACCAGGATCAGCCCGATCCCGGGAAGGGTCCGACCCCGGACGACCCCGGCGGATGGTGCTGCCGGGGCCTCCGAGGCCAGTGGTGTGGGGGTGGTCAAGACGTCACTTCGTCACTTCGTCGCGGTGACGTTGACCTTTCCGCCGTCGACCGCCTCGGCGATCGAGGGAACGAGCTCGTCGATGAAGTACGGGATCGACAGAGTGCTCGCGGCGGAGAAGGTCAGCGACAGCGGCTGGTCGGTGATGTCGAGGTAGTGGCCGCTCTTGATCGCCGGGATCTGGCTGAGCAGCTTGTCCTGCTGCAGGGCCTCGAAGCTGCCCTCGGTGTAGCCGAGGTTGATCAGCACCTCCGACTCCAGCTCGGGCGCCTTCTCGGCGGAGACGTCGGTGTAGAACTGGCCGGCGGGGACCAGCTCGTCGGCGATCGGCGCGAGCTTCATGCCGAGCTGGGTCAGCATCTGCGGGCGGGCGTCGCCGGCACCGTACAGGCCGATGGTGCCGAGCTTGGAGTTGTCCTGGACACCGGTGACCAGGTATTCGGCGCCGACGATCTGCGGGTGGTCCTTCTGGGCCTGCGCGATCGCGTCCTCGGTCTCCTTCTCGACGTCCTCGGACAGGGTGACCCGGCCCGTGGCCTTGCCGATCATCTCCAGCGAGTCCTGCCAGGAGGTCAGCCACGGGTCGCCGGGGAAGGCGACGGTCGGGGCGATCTCGCTGAGCTTCTTGTAGTCGGCCTCGGTGATGCCCGAGTTGGTGGCCAGGATCAGGTCGGGGGTCGCCTTGCTGATCTCGGTGAAGGGGATGCTGGTGTCGGCGTTGTAACGCACCGGCTGCTTGCCGCCGACCTCCTTCAGCTCGGCGTCGAACCAGTCGGTCGACTGCTGGTCGTTGCCGCCCCAGGTGATCGCCTGGGCAGCGACCGGGACGACACCGAGCGAGAGGGCGACGTCGTGGTCGGACCAGCCGATGGTGGCGACCCTGGTCGGCTCCTTGGGGATCTCGGTGCTGCCGTAGGCGTGCTCGACGGTGACGGGGAAGGCGCCCGAGTCGGCCTTCGAGGCGGAGTCGGCGGAGCCGTCCGCGGAGTCGGTCGCGCCTGTGCTGCACGCAGCCAGGCCGGTGACAGCGAGCACGAGACTCGCTGCGATGAGTACAGAACGACGGATCACGGGGGAACCACCTCGGGGTTAGGCAATGCTTAGTTAGGACAGCCTAAACACATCTGCGCCCCCAGGGGAGATCGGCCCCCGCACGATGGACAGGTCAGGGCCTGACGAAGGCCGCCCGTTCCGCCTCGACCCGCTCCCGGATCACACAGTCCAGCGAGTGGTCGTTGATGATCCCCATCGACTGCATGAACGCGTACATCGTCGTCGGACCGACGAACTTCCAGCCGCGTTTCTTGAGGTCCTTGGACATGCTGACCGAGGCGGGCGAGGTCGCCACCACCTCCGGGACCGTCAACGGCTCGGGCTCGAAACCCCAGACGTACGCCGCCAGCGACCCGCGCTCCTCGACGAGCTCGACCGCGCGGCGGGCGTTGTTGATCGCTGCCTCGATCTTTCCACGGTGGCGGATGATCCGCGCGTCCTGCAGGAGACGCTCGACGTCGCTCTCGTCGAACTCGGCGACCCGGTGGAAGTCGAACCCCTCGAAGACCTCGCGGAACGCGGGGCGCTTGTTGAGGATCGTGCGCCACGACAGCCCGCTCTGGAACCCTTCCAGGCAGATCTTCTCGAAGAGCCGTACGTCACCGCCGGTCGGAAATCCCCACTCGGTGTCGTGGTAGTCCAGGAACTCGGGCGCCCCTCCGGCCCACGCGCATCGCGTCTGGCCGTCCGGGGCCAGGAACGGTGTCTCACTCATCCAGCCGACCCTAGCGGCGACCACCGACAGGCACCTGCTCAGATCTTGGTGCGGTGGAAGCTCTGGAAGCTGCGCGAGGCGGTCGGGCCGCGCTGGCCCTGGTAGCGGCTGCCGTACTTCTCCGAGCCGTAGGGGTTCTGCGCGGGCGAGGTGAGCTTGAAGAAGCAGTATTGCCCGATCTTCATGCCCGGGTAGAGCTTGATCGGCAGGGTCGCGACGTTGGCCAGCTCGAGCGTCACGTGGCCGGAGAAGCCCGGGTCGACGAACCCGGCGGTGGCGTGGGTGAGCAGCCCGAGGCGCCCGAGCGAGCTCTTGCCCTCCACACGCGCCGCGATGTCGTCGGGCAGCGTGAGGGTCTCGTAGGTCGACCCGAGCACGAACTCGCCCGGGTGCAGGATGAACGGCTCGTCGCCCTCGGTCTCGATCTGCCGAGTGAGCTCGGACTGGTCCACCGCCGGGTCGATCGTGGCGTACTTGTGGTTGTCGAAGACGCGGAAGAACCGGTCCAGACGTACGTCGACGGACGACGGCTGCAGCATCGACTCGTCCCAGGGGTCGATGACGATCCGGCCGTCGTTGATCTCGGTCAGGATGTCCTTGTCGCTCAGCAGCACGGGCCCAATCTAGCCCAGGCTGGACCTGACGCCGGCGCGGCTGCGTGCGGTTGAATCTGTGGCATGGCACTGGATGCGCTGATCCCCGGCGGCTATCGCCGGTACGTCGCGCTGGGCGACTCCTTCACCGAGGGCGTCGGCGACACCGACCCGCGCCGCCCGAACGGCGTACGCGGCTGGGCCGATCGGGTCGCCGAGGTGATGGGCGAGCGGACCCCGGAGTTCGGCTACGCCAACCTCGCCGTCCGCGGCCGCGGGATCGACCGGATCGTCAAGGAGCAGGTGGCGCCTGCGATCGCGCTCGAGCCGGACGTCGTGACGATCTACGGCGGGTCGGTCGACCTGATGTGGCCACATGTGAACATCGACGACCTGCTCGCGACCTACGAGTCGGCGATCGGCGACCTGGTCGGGACCGGCGCGAAGGTGCTGGTCTTCACCGCGTACGGCGCACGGGCGTCGACCGTCGGCCGGCTGATGCGCGGGCGCTTCGCGGTCTACAACGAGGCCGTCCGCGAGATCGCTCAGCGCCGCGGCGCGACGTTGGTCGACTTCTGGCGGATGACGGAGTACGACGACCCGGGCTACTGGGACGGCCACGGCTTCCTCGGCACCCCCGGCCACCAGCTGATGGCGATCAAGGTCCTCGACACGCTCGGCGTACGTCACCATCTGCCCACCCCGCAGCCGCTGGCCGTCATCGAGGAACCCGGCCCGACCGGACTGGCCGGCCCGGTCCGCCAGGTCCGGCGGCTGGCGACGCGCGCACTCCCCTGGGCCGTACGCCGCATGCTCCGCGGCCCCGCGGGCGACAGACTCTCGGCCCGCTATCCCCGGTTGACCCGACTTTCCTGAACCGGTTCACACCTGGCCTGGAGTGTGGGGTAACATCCTGGTCGCACCTGCGGACGTAGCTCAGTTGGTAGAGCGCAACCTTCCCAAGGTTGATGTCGCGAGTTCGAATCTCGTCGTCCGCTCCACATAACACAGCAGGTCAGCCCGCACTTTCGGCGTCATCGTCGGCAGTGCGGGTTTCTCTTTTGCCCTCAGATGCCTCCAGGATGCCCCCGAGATACCAGCCGCCATCCTCGGCGCACATGAAGAAGAGCGCCCAGTCCGTAGACCGAGCGCTCACTCTCCAGGGCCAGCAGCTGAACCGCAATGTCTCATGGAGGATGCTGATCCTCACTCACGAGCCACGCCAGCTCTTCGGCACGATCACAACGTCGGGGGGAGCCGTCGCACCGTGCCTGTCGCCGGTCCTTCGCCAGCGGGCCACAGCTCCCGCCAACTAGACCGCGATCCCGAGTCGCTACCCGAGACCGCGGCACCAACGGCGCACTGCGTGGTGTCACTCGCCACATGGGTGAAGGCACCCCTTGGCACGCTCCGTTGGTGCACACCCGGTAACCACTCACCCGCCGACCCATGCATGTGACCCCGATCGCTTCAGCGCTGCCCGTCTGGGGATCAGAGATCGGGCCGATGATGAGGGCAGAGACCGCCGTAAGCGGGTGCGAGGTGGGGTAATCTGAATCCCGAGGTTGATGTCGCGAGTTCGAATCTCGTCGCACGCTCCACAGATCCAGGTCGTGCCGTTCGGCACGGCCTGTTTCGGTTCACTTGCACGATCCAAGTGACGCAGCACACGATCACGGGCGTTTGGGCTTTGCGTCCATTAACATTGGGTTTCTGTTTTCCCATCTCTGTGTGAACGACGCGTAAAGGATCACTCGACATGCCCGCGGGCTCGAGCAGCCGATTCACCGACGGACGAGTCCCCGACCACGGCATCGGAGACCTCTTCACCTACGAGGCGCGCCTCCAGGCGCGACTCGATGTCGAGGCAGCCCTGGCCGAGGCCGAGGCGGCCGTGCAGGTGATCCCCGCGGAGGCCGGCGAGGCGATCGCCGAGGCCGCTGACCTGGACAAGCTCGACCTGGACCGCATCGAGAAAGCCACCGCCGAGCACAGCCACCCGTTGACGCCGCTGGTCGAGGAGCTCTCCCGCGTCGTCGGCACGAAGCACGGCGGCTGGGTCCACTGGGGTGCCACCACGCAGAACATCACCCAGACCGCCGACCTGATCCTGATGCGCCAGGCGCACGACAAGATCCTCGACCTCCTCGGCGACCTGCTCCGCTCGCTGTCGAAGGTCGCCGAGGCCGGCGCCGAGGTGCCGATGCCGGGACGTACGCACTCCCAGCACGCCGTCCCGATCACCTTCGGGTTCAAGGTCGCCATCTGGATCGACGAGATCGCCGCCCACGTCGACCGGCTCCGCTCGGTCGAGGACCGCGTCTTCCGTCTGCTGATGGGTGGCGCGGCCGGCACCATGGCCTCCTTCGGCTCCCACGCCCGCGCCATCGAGACCGAGACGGCGTCCCGGCTCGACATGGGCTCGATGCCGGTCCCTTCGCGCGCGATCAACGACGGCATGGTCGAGTGGGTCTCGATCCTCGGCCTCCTCGGCGGCACCGCCGGCAAGATCGGCAAGGACGTCTACTCGATGATGCAGCCTGAGTTCGGCGAGGCCTTCGAGCCGATCCCCGAGGGCACCATCGGCTCCTCGACGATGCCCCACAAGCGCAACCCGCAGCTGACCCTCGACGTGATCACCGCCGCCACCCAGCTGCGCGGGCTGGTCGCCCCCGCGATGGAGTCGATGCTCCACGACCACGAGGCCAACGGCGCCATGACCGGCATCCTCGAGGACGCGGTCGCGCAGGCGTCTCGCTTGGCGGGCGACGTACTGGCTCGCCTGGTGGTCATCTTCACCGGCCTGACCTTCGACGAGGACCGGATGCGCGCCAACCTGGCCCTCTCCGGAGGCCTCATCGGCTCCGAGTCGCTGATGCTCGAGCTCGGCGAGCGCATCGGCCGCCAGGTCGCCCATGACATCGTCTTCGAGCTGGCCCAACGCTCCGCCGTCGAGGAGCTCGACTTCGCCTCGCTCCTGGCCGCCTCCCCCGAGGTCTCGGCCCACTTCAGCCGCGACGAGATCTCCGACCTGCTCGATCCCTGCCGCCACCTCGGCGAGTCCGCCAACATCGCGCGTGCCATGGCCGAGCACGCCCGCCGGGTCGCGGACACGATCCAGATCCCGAGCGTTTAGCCAGAGCTCGCGCGCCTCGTACGATGGGGCGCGTGACTTTCGAAGGTTTCCCCGTCGCAGCGCTCGACTTCTACGACGACCTCGAGGTCGACAACACCAAGTCGTTCTGGGAAGCCCACAAGCACATCTACAAGGAGTCGGTCCACGCGCCGATGAAGGCGCTCACCGACGAGCTCGCCGAGGAGTTCGGCACCGCCAAGATCTTCCGGCCCTATCGCGACGTACGTTTCTCGAAGGACAAGCTCCCCTACAAGACCCACCAGGGAGCCTTCGTGGCGGTGGCGCCGCAGACCGGCTACTACGTCGAGGTCTCGCCCCGCGGCATCCGCACCGGCGGTGGCTGCTACTGGTTCGAGCCGCCCCGGCTGGCCGCCTTCCGCGATGCCATCGTCCACGACCACTACGGCGCCGACCTGGAGAAGCGCCTCGCGGTCGCGGAGAAGAAGGGCTACGAGGTCACCGGCGACCGCCTCAAGACCGCACCGCGTGGCATCGACAAGAACCACCCCAAGATCGAGCTGCTCCGCTACAAGTCGATCCACCTCGGCCGCACCATCGGCTTCGAGCCGATCATCCACACCCCCGACCTCGTCGGTGAGGTGAAGAAGGACTGGCGGGCCGTACGTCCCCTGGTCGAGTGGATCGCCGAGCACGCGGTGGCGTGATCGCCGAGACGCGGCGGCGCGATACCCATTAGGGTGTGCCGCTGTGCGTATGACTGTCCTCATCTCAGGAGCCGCTTCGCTTCTGCTCATCCCCGGAATCACGCTGACCGCCAGCACCGCGAACGCGGCCGCTACCTGCGGAGGAGCAGCGGTCACTGTCGACATGAATCGGGGGCAGACGCCGAGGACGTCCTCCGACCAGGACTTCATCCTCGGCACGCCCGGTGCCGACACCATCTATGCCGACTCGAACGACGTCGTGTGCGGCGGCGACGGCGATGACAAGATCCACGCCACCGACATCGTCTTCGGACAGGGCGGGAACGACGAGATCTGGTCGACGTACGCCTTCGGCGGCTCCGGCAACGACCGGATTCACGGAACCTCCGGCCGCGACCGCCTTCGCGGTGGCGCCGGCTCCGACGTCATCTGGGGCATGGGCGGCAACGACGCCATCTACGGTCACTACAACCCCGGCGACCGTGTCGAGAGCAGTGGGACCGACAGCGGCGACATCCTCTACGGCGGCGACGGGGATGACCTCGTCGAAGGGCAGGGCGGAAACGACCGGGCCTACGGCGATGCCGGCAGCGACAGCCTCTACGGCGGGACCGGGAACGACACCATTTCCGGCGGATCGGGCAACGACCACGTCCGCGGGAACGGCGGCGCCGATCGGCTCTACGGCGGGACCGGAGGCGACGGCATCTCAGGAGGCAGCGGCGCGGACCAAGCGAGCGGCGGAACCGGTCCCGACAGCCTCCACGGACAGGCCGGCGACGACAGTCTCTACGGCGGTACCGGAGCCGATTGGATCCTGGGGCACAGCGGTGCCGACTACTTGTCGGGAGGCGACGGCAACGATGGAATCGGGGGCGGAGACGACAAGGACCGAATCCTCGGCGGCGATGACAACGACCGACTGGCCGGCGGCGCGAGTGCCGATGTCGTCAAAGGCCAGGCGGGCAGAGACGCCTGCGCACCTGAGCCCGGCGCCGGGGCGACATACTCCTGCAACCAGGTCGGCGACCTCCGGCCGTTCCCGAACAGCAGCGCCACGTACTGGACACCGTGACGTCGCGGACCGAGGACCCTCTCAGGCGGAGGTGAAGCTCGCCATCGTGCGCTCGGGCTCCCAGAAGGCCTTCATCGAGGCGATGCGGCCCTCGTCGTTGACCGTGTAGACCATGATCAGGTCGGTGGTGGTGTAGCTACCGTCGGGAAAGCTGGTCTTGATCCTGCCGATGTTGGCGCAGGTGTTGCCGCCGGGGTTGGCGAAGGAGTCGTTGATCTCGAACTCGAACTTGTGGACGGACGCGATCGCCTTCTCCCAGAACGCCTTGAGGCCCTCGTGGCCGTGATGGCCCTTGCCCTCGGGGTCGAACATCGACGGCCCGACGGGGTCCTCGAGCACGCAGTCCTCGGCGTAGATCGTCAACCACTCGTCGAGGTCGCCCTTGGCGACGGCGGAGTAGGAGCGCTGCCCGGCCGTACGCGCGGGGTGCTCGTCGTTCGGGGCGTTCCAGGTGATGGCGTCGGAGGTGATCATGCGGCAGATCGTACGCCGAAACTGAAACCTGTTCTGCCTATTCGGCCCGCCACCCCCTGTTGGCAGGCAGCATGGCCGACCCCGTGAAGGTCGCCCAGCCGGTCGGCATCCTGGCGGCCGGAGCGCTGGCAGCCGCGACGAGCCCGCGGACAGCGATCGCGGTGGCCGGCGGCGTACTCCTGCTCTCCTCTGGGCTGCTTCCCTGGCGTCCCACTGTGACAAAGAACCCTACCTGTGAGTAGGCCCGGGCTTGCCACCCCTGGAGAGCATGCCTATTCTTAATGTTACCCGCCAGTAGTCCGGCCCGATCGGCGCTCCCGCAACTGGTAAATCCGACAAAGGTTATGAAGGTGGATCAGTGAGCCACTACAAGAGCAATCTCCGCGACATCGAGTTCAACCTGTTCGAGGTCTTCGGCACCGACAAGGTTCTCGGCACCGGTCCGTTCGCGGACCTGGACGTCGACACCGCGAAGGAGATCCTCGCCGAGGTCGAGCGTCTCTCGCGGGAGGATCTCGCCGAGTCGTTCGTCGAGGCAGACCGCAACCCGCCGGTCTTCGACCCCGCGACCAACACCGCGCCGGTCCCGGCCGCGTTCAAGAAGTCGTACGACGCGTGGATGGAGTCGGGCTTCTGGAGCCTGCAGACCCCCGAGGAGATCGGTGGCCAGAAGGCGCCGAACTCGCTGATCTGGGCGACGGCCGAGATGCTGCTCGGTGCGAACCCGGCGATCTGGATGTACGGCGCCGGCCCGTTCTTCTCGAAGGTCGTCTACGAGAACGGCAACGACCGCGACAAGCGCATCGCCGAGATCATGGTCGAGCGGCAGTGGGGCTCCACGATGGTGCTGACCGAGCCCGACGCGGGCTCGGACGTCGGCGCCGGCAAGAGCATCGCCACCCCCAACGAGGACGGCTCCTGGAACATCACGGGCGTCAAGCGCTTCATCACCAGCGCCGAGTCGGACCTGCAGGAGAACATCATGCACCTCGTCCTCGCGCGCCCGAAGGGCGTCGAGGGCATCGGCGGCCCGGGCACCAAGGGCCTCTCCCTCTTCCTCGTGCCGAAGTACCACTTCGACCACGAGAGCGGTGAGCTCACCGGCGAGCGGAACGGCGTGTACGTCACCAACGTCGAGCACAAGATGGGCATCAAGGTCTCCAACACCTGCGAGCTCACCTTCGGCGACCCGCAGGTCGGCGGCGGCGAGGCCGCGAAGGGCTGGCTGCTCGGCGAGGTGCACGACGGCATCCGCCAGATGTTCGACGTCATCGAGAACGCTCGGATGATGGTCGGCACGAAGGCGATCGCGACCCTGTCGACGGGCTACCTGAACGCGCTGGAGTACGCCAAGACCCGCGTCCAGGGCGCCGACCTGGTGGCCGCCGCCAAGACCGACCCGCGCGTCACGATCACCCACCACCCCGACGTACGTCGCTCGCTGATGGTGCAGAAGTCGTTCGCCGAGGGCATGCGCGCGCTGGTCTACTACACGACCTCGTGGCAGGAGAAGGTCGTCCTCACCGAGGACGGCTCCGACGAGAACAAGCTGGCCGCCGCGGTCAACGACCTGCTGCTGCCGATCGTCAAGGGCTACGGCTCCGAGCGCGCCTGGGTGCTGCTCGGCACCGAGTCGCTGCAGACCTTCGGCGGGTCGGGCTTCCTGCAGGAGTACCCGATCGAGCAGTACGTCCGCGACGCCAAGATCGACTCGATCTACGAGGGCACGACCGCGATCCAGGGCCAGGACTTCTTCTTCCGCAAGATCGTGAAGAACCAGGGCGCTGCGCTCGGCCAGATCGCCGGCGAGATCCAGGCGTTCCTCGACAACGAGGGCTCCGCCGAGCTCAAGGAGTCGCGCGCCCTGCTCGCGACCGCGCTCGAGGACGTCAACGCGATCGTCGGCCACATGTTCAACGACCTGATGGCCTCCCAGGAGGAGATCACCAACATCTACAAGGTCGCCCAGAACACCTCGCGCCTGCTGCTCGCCGTCGGCGACGTGGTGGTCTCGTGGCTGCTGCTGCGCCAGGCCGAGATCGCCCTCGCCGCCCTGGCGGGTGACCCCGGCAAGGACAAGGACTTCTACACCGGCAAGGTCGCCGCCGCGAAGTTCTTCGCGTCCTACAACCTGCCCAAGCTGACCGCCGAGCGGGCGATCGCCGAGGCGATCGACAACTCGATCATGGACCTGCCCGAGTCGGCTTTCTGACCCTCAGGTTCTGACGACACGTACGCAGCGGCCCGCCCGGTTCTCCGGGCGGGCCGCTCCGTCGTCTGCCGCTCACATCGCGGAGACCGTCACCGCTTCGGCGAGCCGGGCGGCAGCGGCGGAGATCCGCCGGTTGGTGGCGACGGCGAGCTGGAAGGACCACTCCAGGCCGATCGGGACGGCGACGACCCCGGGGTCGCCCGCGACCGAGGAACGCGGCACCACCGAGACGCCCAGACCGCGGCAGACGAGGTTGCGCGCCAGCTCGAAGCTGGTGACCTCGGTGCGCACCGTGCGCGAGACGCCGGCGGCGGCGAACGCGGTGTCCACGACCGTACGGTTGCCCCACCCCGCCGGGAAGTCGACCCAGGTCTCCTCGGCGAGGTCGGCGGCGGTGACCGAGCCGGCCCGCGCCAGGCGGTGATCGGGCGCGCAGATGAAGACCAGCTCGTCGCCGTGGATGCGGGTCAGGCTCAGCCCGGGCAGCGAGGCCGCGGGCGTGGAGACCAGAGCGAGATCGAGGGCCCCGGAGCGTACGTCTGCCTCGCTGGTGGCGCTGCCGGAGATGGTCTGACGCATCCGCACGGTGATGCCGGGGTGACGGGCGGCGAAGCCCTGCAGGACCTCGGCGATGTTCCAGCGGCCGGTGTAGGAGAGCGTGCCGAAGAGGACGGTGCCGACCACCTGGCCGCGGGCGCCCGCGACCGCCTCGCGAGCGGCTTCGATGCCGGCGAGCACCTCACGGGCACGCGGGAGGAGCGCCTCACCCTCGGCGGTGAGCGCGAGACGGTGGTAGCCGCGCTCGATCAGCGGCGCTCCCAGGCCGCGCTCGAGCTGCTTGACGGCTGCGGAGACCGCCGACTGCACGACACCGACCCGGTCGGCGCCGGCGGTGAAGCTGCCGGTCTCGGCGACGGCGACGAAGTACTCCAGCTGGTGCGGCTGCATGCGCACCACTATCGCAGATCGTGATGCTTACCTTCGAGAAGATTCGTTGGAGATGATCGTGTGGATCGGCGAGCATGGACGCATGACAACGATCCAGGCGGTGCACCTCACGGAGCGGCGCCACCACGTCCGCGGGTTCTGGTCGGTGGCGTTCCTCTTCACGGTGACCATGGCCTTCGCGGCCGCGCCGGCACCCCTCTACGTCTTCTACGTCGACGAGCAGGGATGGAGCTCGTTCGTGATCACCCTGGTGTTCGCGACGTACGGCGCGGGGGTGGCGGTCTCGCTGTTCCTCGCCGGCCACCTCTCGGACCGGTTCGGGCGACGGCGGGTGGTGGCACCGGCGGTGCTGCTCAACGTGCTCTCCGCGTTGATCTTCCTCTCGACCCACGAGCTGGGCTGGCTGCTGCTGGCGCGGCTGCTGTCCGGGCTGGGTGTCGGGATGCTGACCGCGACGGCGACGGCTCACCTCGCCGAGCTGCACCGGACCGCGCGGCCGGGGGCGCCGGCGACCCGGGCCGAGGTGGTCGCGACCGCGGCCAACATCGGTGGTCTGGGGCTAGGCCCGCTGGTCGCCGGTGCACTGGCCGAGTGGGCGCCGCGACCGCTCTACACGCCGTACGCGGTCTTCGCGTTCCTCATGGTGGTCGGGATGCTCGCGGTGGTCGCGGCGCCGGAGACCGTGGACACCGACCAGCCGGGGTGGACCTACCGGCCGCAGCGGGTGCGGGTTCCGGCCGACGCGCGCGGCGCCTACTTCGCCGCCGGGATGGCGAGCTTCGTGGCGTTCGCGATGTTCGGCTTCTTCACCTCGCTGGTGCCCTCGTTCCTCGCCGGTGACCTGGACATGCACTCGCACCTCGTCGCGGGCCTGGTCGGGTTCTCCATCTTCGGGGCTGCGGCGCTCTCCCAGGTGGTGGCCGGGCGTCGTCCGCGCCGCCAGCTGTACGTCATCGGGCTGGTCGCCCTGACCGCCGGCCTGCTCCTCGTGGTGGGGGCCCTGCTGTCCGGCACGTTCTGGGCGCTGGTCGTCGGGGCCGTCGTCACCGGGGCCGGGTCGGGGACGTCGTTCAAGGCGGCGGTCGCGACCGTGATCTCGGTGGCACCGGCCGAGAGTCGTGGCGAGGCCCTGGCCGGGCTGTTCCTGATGGCCTATCTCGGGATCACGGTGCCGGTCGTGCTGCTCGGGATCCTGGTGCAGTACGTCGCGACCGAGCCGGCGATGCTCGCCTTCGGTGCGCTGCTGCTGGTGCTGCTCGGGGTCGCGGCGCGCGGGGTGTCGGGGTCGCGGCGTACGACCTGAACGGCTGGCGCTGTGATGCGGGGGACGGTATGAGGGCCTGAAACGGCTGGGTAGCGTGGCGCGCCACCCCCAACCTCTGGAGCTCTTCCATGACCATCGGCCTCGGGATCATCCTCCTGGTCCTCGGACTCATCCTGCTCACCGGCGCAGTAGACCTGCCCGACGACGTCGCCAACGCGATCGCCAGCGAACCGCTCGGCTGGATCCTGGTGATCGCCGGCGGTCTGGCGATCGCGATCGGCGTACTCCTGTCGGTGAACCGGTCCCAGCACACCACCGCGGTGGAGCACCGTCAGTACGACGTCGGCCCCTACGGGGGCGGACCTCAGGGCCCCTACCCTCCTGGTCCGCCCGCGCCTCCTCAGGGCCACTATCCGCCGGCCGGCCACCCCGTGCAGGGCAACGTCCCGCCGCAGCAGTACGGCGGCGGCTACCCGGGCGACCGGGGCTGACGCGCCGGGCGTAGCTGCGCGCGGGCGGCGCGGCGTACGGCCTCGCTCAGGTCGTCGACGGTGATCGAGTCGAGTCGCCAGCGCTGCCAGTAGAGCTGGACGTCGATCGGCCTCGCGCCGGGGAGCGGCATCGTCGCCCCTGACGCGAGGTCTGCCTCGGCCTGAGCGTCGAGGAGCATGCCCCAGCCGAGGCCCCGTCGGATGGCCTCGTGGAAGTCGTGGCTGCTCGGGACCCGGTGGACGACGGGCGGCCGGGTCGCACCGTGGGCCGCGAGGACCTCGTCCTGGAGGTGGTCCTTCTCGTTGAAGACGATCATCGGCATCGCACCCCAGTCGACGCCTCGGCCCTTGCGATGGCGCTCGACGAGCGCCGGGGCCGCGCCGGGGGTGTAGCGAAGCCTGCCCAGCGGCTCGACCGTGCACCCCTGGACCGGCTTGGGCTCGCTGGTGACGGCCGCCAGGACCTCGCCCCGTCTGAGCGCGTCGGCCGAGTAGCCCTGGTCCTCCACAGTGATCCGCAGCGCCGTCCGGTCCCAGGTCGCGACCTCCTCGAGCACCGGACGGAACCAGGTCGCGAGGGTGTCCGCGTTGACCACGACCGAGAGGTCGACGACGGCGCCGTCGCTGCTGCCGTCATCGTCGGTGTCGCCGGTGTTCAGGCTCGCGGTGGCCTCGGCGAGCAGCAGCCTGAGCTGGCGTCCGTGCCTGATCAGGGGCTCACCGGCTTCGGTGGGCGTGCAGGGAGTGGTACGCCGCACCAACACCCGACCGGCCGCGCGCTCGAGCGCCCTGATCCGTTGGCTGACAGCGCTCGGAGTGATGTTGAGGCGTCGCGCCGCGGCGTCGAAAGTACCTTCTTCGGTGATGACGACGAGGGTCTCGAGCTGGGTCGGGTCGAGTGCGCGCATGCCTTAAGCATGACTTGTCTTCGGTAAGATTCTTTCGCTGGTCTGCAGATACGCGGCGGCCTACCGTCGCCGGTGTGATCAACGCCAGCCTCGCCGGACTCCTGACCGGGCTCAGCCTCATCGTCGCCATCGGGTCGCAGAACGCGTACGTCCTGCGGCAGGGCATCCTGCGCTCGCACGTGCTCGTCGTGGTGAGCGTGTGCGCCGTCTCCGATCTCATCCTCATCTGTGCCGGCGTCGGTGGGATGGGCGCGGTCGTGTCGCACGCCGGGTGGGCGCTGGAGGTGCTGCGCTGGTTCGGCGTCGCGTTCCTCGGGTGGTACGGCATCGGGTCGTTCCGGCGGGCGCTTCGGCCGGTGGGCATGGACGCTGCCGACGCGCCCCGGGAGACGCTCCCCCGGGTGGCTGCCAAGGCTGCCGCCTTCACCTGGCTCAACCCGCATGTCTACATCGACACCCTTGTGCTCCACGGGTCGATCGCGGCGACCTACGGCTCGGCTCGCTGGGGGTTCGCGATCGGTGGATGCGTGGCCAGCATCGTCTGGTTCGCCGGCCTCGGGTACGGTGCCCGGCTCCTCGGCCCCCTCCTCGCCAGCCGGCGGGCGTGGCAGGTGCTGGACACCCTCATCGGGTGCACGATGATCGCGATCGCCGGCGGTCTCGCGCTGGGCGGTCTGGGCTGACAAGACGGGCGAGAACGTCAAATGCGTCGGATGTGTGGACCTGCCGCCTAGTGTGGCCGCATGGCGTGGACGACCTCCGACATTCCCGACCTGACCGGCAAGAACGCTGTGGTGACCGGACCGACACCGGGCGGCATCGGGTATTTCGTCGCGCGCGGGCTGGCCGCGGCCGGAGCACGGGTGATCCTGGCGGGGCGCTCGTGGGAGAAGCTCGACGCGGCTGCTGCGGGGATCGCCGAGGAGGTCCCGGGCGCACGTCTCGATCGGGTCGCGCTCGATCTCTCCTCGCTCCAGGCGGTGCGTGCCGGAGCCGAGGCGATCGCCGCAGCGACCTTCGAAGGCGGCGGACCGCTGCACCTGCTGGTCAACAACGCCGGCGTGATGGCGACGCCGCAGTCGCGCACGGTCGACGACCTCGACCTGCAGATGGCCACCAACCACTTCGGGCCCTTCCTGCTGACCGGGCTGCTGCTCGAACCGCTGGCCGAGAGCGGTGAGGGGCGGATCGTCACCATGGCGAGCATGGCACACAAGGTCGCCCGCAAGGCACCCCTCGGCTTCCCGACCGTGCAGGTCGGGCGCTACTCGCCGTGGGGCGTCTACGCCCAGTCCAAGCTCGCCAACCTGCTCTTCACCTTCGAGCTCCAGCGGCGCCTGGAGAAGGCGGGACTCCCGGTCGCGGCCTACGCCGCCCATCCGGGTCTCGCCTCCACCCGGCTCATGTCGAACGGAGCATCGCGGACGATGATCGCGCCGATCGCGAGCATCAGTGAGGCAGCCGTCCGCGCGATGGCACAGACTCCCGAGGCCGGCGCCTGGCCCGCACTGATGGCGGCGACCGACCCGGGGCTGAAGCCCGGGACGTACGTCGGGCCGAGCGACGCCTTCGAAGGCCGTGGCGCACCGAAACCGGTCTCCGCCTCGCGCCTGGCCCGCGACCCGGAGGCGGCGCGGGCGCTGTGGGAGCTCTCCGAGCAGACCACCGGCGTCTCCTACCCCTGACGGGCCGACCCCTGACCAAAGTCTGACCCGGCCTGCTACCTCCGGCCGATGCCCCGGCGACGCCCCGGCTCCTAGATTCAGCAGGGTGAGCAAGAAGGTCCAGATCTGGTCGCGGACGATCTCCGAGCACACCCACCATCTCGAGGTGACCGGGGAGATCATCCGTACGTTCGTGTGGACCATCGACGGCGAGGAGGTCCTCACCCGGAAGACCGCCGACGACCGGGCACGACTCGAGACCAAAGAGCACGGCAGCCTGCTCGTGATCCACTCCGGCCTCGGTACGCCGCGGCGCGCGACCTACTTCGCGCCCGGCGAGGATCTTGCCGGGATGGCCGGCATCGGCGGCATCGACCTCACGCCGGAACCGGGGTCGCGGGCGGCAGCGTACGAACGTCGGGTGCTCGAGCACCCCAAGCGCTACGCCCTCATCGAGACCCTGGGCGGGGCCGCGGGCGTCGTCGCGGGCATCGTCGGCGCGATGGTCGTCGCGTGGATCGTCGCCCGGATCTCGCTGCCGGACATCGACCTCCCGCTCCCGAACCTTCCGGATCTTCCGGATCTGCCCGACCTGCCGCTCCCCGACCTTCCCAGCATCCCGTGGCCGTCGATCCCCTGGCCGGACCTGCCGAACGTACAGGTCCCCGGTTGGGTCGCGTGGATCGCCAACCACCTCAAGTACATCTGGCCCGTCGTCCTCGCCTTCGTCCTCGCTCAGGGCGAGATCAAGCGCCGCCGCAAGCACGCCGAAGCGTCAGGTACGTCGGCCGAAAGGTCGCTCCCGTCGGCCGAGAAGGCAGCGGATGACGACTCGGGCGACGCGAGTGACGCCTCGGCCGACGTGGGTGACGCCTCGGCTGAATCGGGTCAGCGGCGGGGCTTGTAGGTCGGCTTCTCGCGCTTGAAGGCGGCCTCGCGGGCGATCTTGGTGTTCTCGCCGAAGAGGAGGCGGAGCTGCTCGATGCGCTCGCGGGAGAAGGTGCGCTTGATGGGGCCGTACCAGGTGTCGTTGAAGAGGCGCTTGGCGGCGGCGAGCTGGTCCGGCGAGCGCTCGGAGAGGCGCCGGGCGAAGGCGGTGGCGGTGGCGATCGGGTCGGCGGAGAGCTCGGTGACCAGGCCCAGCTCGTAGGCACGCTCGCCGGAGAACTGCTCGGCGGTCATGGTGAGCTTCTTGGCGGTGTCGATGCCGACGACCTCCGACAGCGACCGGATGCCGGTCATGTCGGGGATGATGCCCCACTTGCCCTCGAGCACCGACCACTGCGAGTCGGGCTCGGCGATACGGAAGTCGGCCCCGAGGGCGATCTGTACGCCGCCACCGAGACAGTGGCCGTGCACCGCCGCGATCACCGGGACCGGCAGCCGGCGCCAGGCCCAGACCGACTCCTGGAAGAGGTTGGTGCCACGGAAGGGCACGGGGATGAACGCACCGACGATCTTCTTCGGGTCGCGCAGCACCGAGGCGAAGTCGAGACCGGCGGTGAACGCATCCCCCTCGCCGGCGATGACGACCGCGCGCAGATCGTGGTTCTTGCCGAGCGCCCTGGCCGTGTCCACCAGCTCCCGGAGCAGCTCGAGCGTCAGCGCGTTGAGCTTGTCAGGGCGGTTGAGACGCACCTGGGCGATGCCGTCGTTGATTTCGGTGGTGACGAGGGGCATGAGGAGAACACTACGGGGCAGTAGGCATGATGGGACACATGGCTGACCCACGCGCTGGAACGCTCGCTACGCCCGCCGACCTGGTCGACGTACCTCACCTGGTCGCGTCCTACTACAACCTGCAGCCCGACCCGGAGGATCCGGCCCAGCAGGTCGTCTTCGGCACCTCCGGGCACCGCGGGTCCTCGCTGAAGTCGGCCTTCAACGAGACGCACATCCTGGCCACGACCCAGGCCATCGTCGACTACCGGACCTCGCAGGGGATCGACGGGCCGCTGTTCATCGGGCGTGACACCCACGGCCTCTCCGAGCCCGCGTGGGCGAGCGCGCTGGAGGTGCTGGTCGCCAATGACGTACGCGTCCTGGTGGACGACCGCGACGGCTACACGCCGACCCCGGCGGTCTCGCACGCCATCCTCCGTGCCAACGCCGGCCGCCTGTCGGGCTCCGGCCTGGCCGACGGGATCGTCGTGACCCCGTCCCACAACCCGCCCTCCGACGGCGGTTTCAAGTACAACCCACCTCACGGCGGGCCGGCGGACTCCGACGCCACCAAGGTCATCGCCGCCCGGGCCAACGAGCTGATCCGGGCCGGGCTCACCGGCGTCAAGCGGGTGCCGTTCGCTGCCGCGAGGCGGAAGGCCGAGGCGTACGACTTCCTGGGCTCCTACGTCGACGACCTGCCCCACGTGGTCGATCTGGCCGCCATCCGCGATGCCGGGGTGAAGATCGCGGCCGACCCGCTCGGTGGCGCGTCGGTGGCCTACTGGGGCGCGATCGCCGAGCGCCACAAGATCGATCTCAACGTGGTCAACGAGCTGGTCGACCCGACCTGGCGGTTCATGCCGCTGGACTGGGACGGCAAGATCCGGATGGACTGCTCCTCCCCCAGCGCGATGGCCGAGCTGGTGCGCTTCCTGGAGAGCACCCCGGAGTTCGACATCGCCACCGGCAACGACGCCGACTCCGACCGGCACGGGATCGTCACCCGCGACGCCGGGCTGATGAACCCCAACCACTTCCTCGCGGTCGCGATCGACCACCTCTTCGGCGGTGCCCGTCCGGACTGGCCGGCGACGGCACGGATCGGCAAGACGCTGGTCTCGTCATCGATGATCGACCGGGTCGCCACGTCCCTGGACAAGCCGCTGGTCGAGGTCCCGGTGGGGTTCAAGTGGTTCGTGCCGGGGCTGATCGACGGCTCGTTCGGCTTCGGCGGCGAGGAGTCCGCGGGCGCCTCGTTCCTGCGTTTCGACGGCACCGTGTGGACCACCGACAAGGACGGCATCATCCTCGCCCTGCTCGCCTCCGAGATCCTGGCTCGCACCGGGAAGTCGCCGTCGGAGCGCTACGCCGAGCTGGTCGCGGCGCACGGAGCGCCCGCGTACGCCCGCATCGACGCCCCCGCCTCGCGCGACGAGAAGGCGAAGCTCGCCGCCCTCTCCCCCGAGGCCGTGACCGCGACGACGCTGGCCGGCGAGGAGATCACCGCCAAGCTCACCGAGGCCCCCGGCAACGGCGCAGCCATCGGTGGCTTGAAGGTGACCACCGAGTCGGCCTGGTTCGCCGCCCGACCGAGCGGGACGGAAGACGTCTACAAGATCTACGCCGAGTCCTTCCAAGGCGAGGCCCACCTGGCAAAGGTCCAAGAAGAGGCAAAGGCCGTAGTAGCAGCCGCCCTCTCCTGACCCGCCGAGAAGTCAGTTTCTGGCGCCGAAGAGTCGATTCTGGCGCCGAATGGACCACTCGGCGTCAGGAATCGACCTCTCGCGGTCAAAAGCTGACGTCTCGGCGGGGAGGGGGTCAGCGGGCCCAGAACGGGTTCGCTGCGTCTTCTCTGACCGTCACGTTGATGCGGTTGAAGAGGTTGTGGGTGGCGATGCAGACGACCAGGGCGGCGGTCTGCTGCTCGTCGTAGTGCTTGGTGACCTCGCGCCAGAGCTCGTCCGGCACGGCGTCCTCGGCGTCGGCCAGGCGGGTCATGGCGTCGGCCAGTGCCAGCGCCGCCTTCTCGGCCTCGTCGAAGAAGGGCGACTCGCGGTAACCGGCGAGACCGACGACCTTCTCGATCGACAGACCGACGTCGTCGATACGTTCGGCGTGACCCTGGAGGCAGGCGGCGCAGCCGTTGAGCTGGCTCACCCGCATCGCGACGAGCTCGGTCGTGGTCTCCGGGAGACCACCTTGGGACACAGCGGCCAGGAGGTTGCCGATGCCCTTGAATGCCTGCGGAAGTACTTCTGCTGGGTTCTTCATTCGGTTGCTCATGCCATCCCTGACCCGTCGGGGCAGATGGATGTGACAGCTCCGCGAAAGAAAAACTTCTTTCACCGGATCGGTCACATCTGCTCTGCTTCACGGGTCGGGTCTGTGGAGACCTTCGACCGAGAGGACAGACGATGCAGCAGGAGTGGCTGGCGGAGCGTTTCGAGGAGGAGCGGCGGCACCTGTTCGGGGTGGCGTACCGGATGCTCGGATCGGCCTCCGAGGCCGAGGACGCCGTCCAGGACACCTGGCTACGGTTGAGCCGGAGCGACGCCGAGGAGATCGACAACATCGGCGGCTGGCTGACGACCGTCGTCGCACGGGTCTGCCTCAACATGCTGCGCTCGCGCAACACCCGCGGTGAGGTCGGGCTCGAGGATCGGCTGCCCGAGCCCACCGTCGTCCTCGACGACGGCAGCACCCAGGACCCGGCCGAACGCGCGATGCTCGCGGACTCGGTCAGCATCGCGCTCCTGGTCGTGCTCGACCAGCTCTCCCCCGACGAGCGGCTCGCCTTCGTGCTCCACGATCTGTTCGCTGTGCCCTTCGACGAGATCGCGACGATGCTCGACCGCTCCTCGGACTCGACCCGACAGCTCGCCAGCCGAGCGCGACGACGAGTCCGGGGTCGCAGTGCTGGATCCGCGAGCCAGGACCGCACCGTGGCCGCGCAGCGGGAGGTCGTCGACGCCTTCTTCGCCGCCGCCCAGGACGGTGACCTGGACCGCCTCATCGGCGCCCTCCATCCGGAGGTCGTGCTGCGGGCCGACTTGGGCGCCGGGATCACCACCTATCGTGGCGCGGCGAAGGTGGCCGGCAACGCGGTCATGTACGCCCACGCCGACCGCGTCACCCACCCTGCGCTGGTCAACGGGCGAGCGGGCGTCGCGGTCACCCTCCACGACAGGCTGTTCAGCGTCATGGCTTTCACGGTGGTCGACGGACGGATCACCGAGATCGAGGCGTATGCCGCTCCAGCCCAGGTCGCGAAGCTCGCCGCGAGCATGGGGATGGAGTCAGCCCACAGCTAGGTCCACCGAGATTGATCGTTTACGTCTTGTTACGAGCGTTTAGAACTTTTAGTGACGCAGATCTCCTTACGATGCGAACGGGCCGTGACTTGGCGCGGCACAATCCCGAGAGGAGCATCCCGTGAAGCTCGGAAAGCAAGGAGTCAGCCTTGCGCTCGTCGCGGCGGGTCTGGTGATCACTCCGGTCGCCGCGATCGCCGCAGAACCGGATGTCAGCGGCATCGACCAGCTGAAGGCGGACGCCGACAAGACCGTCGTGCTGAAGAAGGAGGGCGCTACCGACCAGATCGGCTTCGCGGCCACCACGGGCGATCTGATGCCCAGCGTCGCGGCCGACAGCAAGTCGGAAGCGGCTTCGAAGGCCAGCAAATACCTGGACAAGTACGCCTCGGTCTTCGGTGCCGAGGCCGACCAGCTCGACCAGACCAGGGTCAGCACCACCCCAGCTGGTTGGACGGTCGAGTTCGAGCAGGTCTACAAGGACGTACCGGTCTTCGGTGGCGTACTCAAGGCCCACGTCGACAAGAAAGGTGACCTGACCTCGGTCAACGGCTTCGCCGCCCCCGACCTCGACCTCAGCACCACCCCGAAGTGGTCGAAGGAGAAGGCCAGCACCAGGGCCCTGGAGCTGGTCAAGGCCAAGCCGGCCGAAGCCCACCCCGACGCCAAGGTCGACACCACCGGTGTCGAGGTCGTCAAGGCCGACCTCAACGTCTACCGCATGGGCGCCGCCCAGGGCGTGAGCGGCAAGAGCCTGCTCGCCTGGGTCATCGAGGTCTCCAACCAGTCGACCGTGCGCGAGACCGTCGTGATCGACGCGACCAGCGGCAAGCCGGTCAACCGCTACTCGATGATCCACGCGGCTCACGACCGCGAGCTGATCGAGAAGCACAACACCCCCGAGACCACGGACGATGCGACCGTCTGGCGCGAGAACGACGCCTTCCCCGGCACGCTCGACCAGGACCAGCAGAACGAGGTCGCCACCACCGGTGAGTCCTACTGGCTCTACAAGAACACCTTCGGCCGCGACTCCTACGACGGCGCCGGCGCGAAGATGGTCACCGTCAACAACGACCCGGCCATCTCCTGCCCCAACGCCAACTGGAACGGCGAGACCACCAACTACTGCTCGGGGGTCACCTCCGACGACGTGGTCGCGCACGAGTGGGGCCACGCCTACACCGAATACACCTCGGGCCTGATCTACCAGTGGCAGCCGGGTGCGCTCAACGAGGCCTACTCGGACATGTGGGGCAACACCCTCGACTTCATCAACACCCGCGAGAACACCACCGACGACGTGGCCCGCACGGCCGGGAAGTGCTCGACGTCCACACGCAGCGCGATCACCCTGACCATCAACACACCGGCCGAAGTCGCCGGAGACTGTCCGGCGGCGGCCGCCAACTTCGGTCCGGTCTACCCGCAGTCGGGTGTCACCAGCGACATCGTGGTCGGCGTCGACGCAGCCAACAGCGCCGGGCCGTCGACCACCGACGGCTGCTCGCCGCTGGAGAACGCGTCGGCGGTCGACGGGAAGTTCGTGCTCGTCGACCGCGGCACCTGCCCGTTCACCCAGAAGGTCGCCAACGCGGAGAACGCCGGTGCGACCGGTGTCGTGATCGCCTTCTTGGAAGGCCAGTCGATCGGCAGCATCTCCAGCACCTCCGGCATCTACGGTGCGACCACCGACTACGCCACCGGCCAGAAGATCAAGAACGCCACCGGCACGGTCAACATCACCATCAAGGACGCCTCGACCGAGTCCAAGGACGAGTCCGTGCGCTGGCTGATGGGTGAGGACTCGCCCGCCTTCGGCGGCGCGATCCGCGACATGTGGAACCCGAACTGCTACGGCGACCCCGGCAAGGTCTCCGACGAGGAATACCACTGCGACGGCGCCACCGACTCCGGCGGCGTCCACGTCAACTCCGGGATCGTCAACCACCATTACGCCCTGCTCGTCGACGGCGGCTCCTACAACGACGTCAACGTCGCCAGCATCGGCCTGGACAAGGCTGCCAACCTGATCTGGCACGCCCAGACCAACTACCTGACACCGACCTCGGGCTTCCCGGAGTACGCCCAGGCCATGGTCTCCTCCTGCGCCGACCTGATGGGTGCGACGACGCTCAAGAAGCTCACCCTGGGCACCTCGACGGCGCAGACCGGCGGCGGCGAGACTCCGGGCGGCGAGGCGACGGCTCCGGCCCTGGAACCGATCACCGCTGACGACTGTGCGGCGGTCGCGGCGGCCAACACCGCCACCGAGCTCACCAAGGAACCGGTCCAGTGCAACTTCGGCCCGATGCTCGACCCGAACACCCCCGCCTTGTGTGGCGAGGGCACCAACGAGGTCACCACCTACACCGAGGACTTCGAGGACGGGTTGACCGGCTGGACCCAGGACGCCGAAGCACTTGTCCCCGGGAACGACTACCCCTGGGAAGCGGGATCGGGCATCGAGGGCAACACCAGCGGCCTGGCGTTCGCACCGGACCCGAACGAGGGCGCCTGCGGGTCCACGACCGGTGACATCACCAGCCGGAACGGGCTCATCAGCCCGGAGCTCACCGTGCCGGACGGCCTGTCGCCGCGGCTGAGCTTCGACCACTCGGTCCTCACCGAATGGGGCTACGACGGCGGCAACATCAAGGCCTCGGTCAACGGCGGCGAGTTCAAGGTCGTCGACCAGGCCGCGTACGCCTTCAACGCGCCCGGCGGCACCATGAGCGCCGGGAGCGGTTACATGGACGGGCAGCCTGCCTGGACCGGCACGGACGGTAACGAGTTCGCCGGTCAGTGGGGCACCACCATCGTGAAGCTCGACGCGATCGCCGCCGCCGGTGACACCGTCGAGTTCCGCTTCGACTTCGGTCGTGATGGCTGTGGCGGGGCCAGGGGCTGGGCCGTCGACAACGTCTCGGTGAGCTACTGCACCGAGAAGGCGGTCCCCGAGATCTCGGCGTCCTCGCCCAAGAAAGGCAAGGTCGAGATCACCGTCGACGGCGAGCGCGCCACCGGCGAGATCGTCGTCACCGAGAACGGTGTCCGCGTCGGCCGGTTCACGCTGAAGAAGGACGAGACCGCGACCTTCCGCGCGCTTCCGGGTGCGCACACCTACGAGGTGACCTACTCCGGCGACCGGAACAACGAGTCGGTCACCGAGACGGTGACGGTCGACGTCAAGGCGAAGAACAAGGGCCCGAAGGGCTAGTCGCCAGTCGCCCCACCCTCGGGAGCCCCGCCGGACCCAGTCCGGCGGGGCTCTCTGGTATCGCCTAGGCGGCCTGACGGCGGGGTCGACCGCGGCCGCGCTTGTGGGTGACCACTCGGCCGCGCTCGACGATCTCGCCGCCCCAGACGCCCCACGGCTCCGATCGGGCCAGCGCCCCCGAGAGGCACTCACGCATCACCGGGCAGTCGAGGCAACGGTCTTTGGCCACCTCGAGGGCGGCAGGGGACTCTGAGAACCACAACGCAGAGTCGTCTCCGTGGCACGGCAGGCCGGCGGCGTACAAAGGCGGGATGATCTCCAAGGGCACACCCCGAGAATCTGCGCCTGAGGTAGGCCGGCGCATCGGGAAACTACCTTAGATCGCCCCTGAAGGACCTCGGTGCCAGCACGAACAGCCCGGAATCGAATCGTTTCGGAGTCGTGATTCCCGTTTGCCCCTCTCTGTGACGCAAATCTCTCTACGATGCGGAAGCGCCGCGACTCGACGCGGCGCAATCCCCGAGAGGAGCAACCCGTGAAGCTCGGAAAGCAAGGAATCAGCCTTGCACTCGTCGCGGCGGGCATGGTGATCACACCGATCGCAGCTGTCGCCGCGGAGCCGGATCCCACCGGCCTCGACCAGCTCAAGGCCGATGCCGACCAGACGGTCACCCTCAAGAAGGAGGGGGCCACCGGCCAGATCGGCTTCGTGTCCACCAAGGGTGACCTGATGCCCGAGGTCGCAGCCGACAGCAAGTCGAAGGCGGCCGAGAAGGCCCGCAAGTATCTCGACAAATACGCCCCGGTCTTCGGTGCCGAGGCGGACCAGCTCGACCAAGCCAAGGTCAGCACCACCCCAGCTGGTTGGACGGTCGAGTTCGAGCAGGTCTACAAAGACGTACCGGTCTTCGCCGGCGTCCTGAAAGCCCACGTCGACAAGGCAGGCGACCTGACCTCGGTCAACGGCTTCGCCGCCCCCGACCTCGACCTCAGCACCACCCCGAAGTGGTCCAAGGACAAGGCCGCCGCCAAGGCGTTGGAGCTGGTCAAGGCCAAGCCCGCCGACGCCCAGGCAGATGCCAAGGTCGACACCACCGGTGTCGAGGTCGTCAAGGCCGACCTCAACGTCTACCGCATGGGCGCCGCCCAGGGCGTGAGCGGCAAGAGCCTGCTCGCCTGGGTCATCGAGGTCTCCAACCAGTCGACCGTGCGCGAGACCGTCGTGATCGACGCGACCACCGGCAAGCCGGTCAACCGCTACTCGATGATCCACGCGGCCCACGACCGCGAGCTCTACGAGGCGTACGTCGCGGACGACGGTGGCACTCCGAACGACCCCAGCGACGACACGATCGGCGGCCTGGACACCCCGGTCTGGTCCGAGAACGACGCCTTCCCGGGTGCGCTCGACCAGGACCAGCAGAACGAGGTCGCCACCACCGGTGAGTCCTACTGGCTCTACAAGAACACCTTCGGCCGCGACTCCTACGACGGCGCCGGCGCGAAGATGGTCACCGTCAACAACGACCCGCGGATCTCGTGCCCCAACGCCAACTGGAACGGCGCAACCACCAACTACTGCTCCGGCGTCACCTCCGACGACGTCGTTGCCCACGAGTGGGGCCACGCCTACACCGAATACACCTCGGGCCTGATCTACCAGTGGCAGCCGGGTGCGCTCAACGAGGCCTACTCCGACATGTGGGGCAGCACCGTCGACCTGATCAACTCCCGTGAGAACGACAGCTCCGAAGAGGTCAAGCGTTCCGCCGACGGTGCCTGCTCGACCTCGTCGCCCGCTCGGGTGAAGTTCGAGATCACCGCACCGGCAGACGCCGCCGGCCTGTGCCAGGTGGCCTCGGCCTCGTGGACCGCTGCCGACGCGTTCGCCTCGCCGGTGACCGCGAACATCGTCGTCGCTCGCGACGCCGCCAACACCGAGGGTCCGTCCGAGACCGACGGCTGCACGGCCTTCGCCAACGCTGCCGACGTGGCCGGCAAGTGGGCCTACGTCGACCGCGGCACCTGCTCCTTCCAGATCAAGGCGAACAACGCCGTCGCTGCTGGTGCGGCGGGCCTCGTGGTCGGCAACAACTCGGCAGCCGCGCCCAGCACGATGAGCGGCACCTCGACGATCCCCGGCGTCATGATCGACATGGCGCACGGCGCGAAGGTGCGTACGGCTGGATCGGCGACTGCGACCATCTCGCAGACCACCAACACCGACGAGTCCACTCGCTGGCTGATGGGCGAGGACTCCTCCGCCTTCGGTGGCGCGATCCGCGACATGTGGAACCCGACCTGCTACGGCGACCCGGGCAAGGTCTCCGACCAGGAATACCACTGCGACACCACCGACTCCGGCGGTGTGCACACCAACTCCGGTGTCATCAACCACCACTACGCCCTGCTCGTGGACGGCGGTGACTACAACGGCACCACCGTGCCCGGCATCGGCCTGGACAAGGCGGCCAACCTGATCTGGCACGCCCAGACCAACTACCTGACGCCGACCTCGGGCTTCCCCGAGTACGCCCAGGCGATGGTCTCGTCCTGCGCTGATCTCACCGGCCTCACGACGCTCAAGAAGCCCACCCTGGGCACCTCGACGTCGCAGACCGGCGGCGGCGAGACTCCGGGCGGCGAGGCCACCGCTCCGGCTCTGGAACCGATCACGGCGACTGACTGCGCAGCGGTCGCGGCGGCCAACACCGCCACCGAGCTCACCAAGGAGCCGGTCCAGTGCAACTTCGGCCCGATGCTCGACCCGAACACCCCCGCCCTGTGTGGCGAGGGCACCAACGAGGTCACGACGTACTCCGAGGACTTCGAGGACGGCCTGACCGGCTGGACCCAGGACGCCGAGTCCCTGGTCCCCGGCAACGACTACCCCTGGGAGACCAAGAGCGGCGTCGAGGGCAACGAGACCACGGCAGCCTGGGGCCCCGACCCCGTCGAGGGCGAGTGCGGCGGACCTGGTGACATCACCAGCCGCAACGGGCTGATCTCCCCGGAGATCACCGTGCCCGCCGGAAAGACGCCTCGCCTGACATTCGATCACTCGGTGCGCACCGAGTCGACCTGGGACGGCGGCAACGTCAAGGTGTCGGTCAACGGCGGCGAGTTCACGCTGGTCGACAAGGCTGCGTACCTCTTCAACGCTCCTGCTGGCACGATGGCCGCCGGCAGCGGGTATCTCGAGGGCCAGCCGGCCTGGACCGGCACCGACGGTGGCCAGTTCACCGGCCAGTGGGGCACCACGATCGTCGACCTGGACGCGATCGCCGACGCCGGTGACACCGTGAAGTTCCGCTTCGACCTGGGTCGAGACGGCTGCAACGGTGTCGAGGGCTGGGCCGTCGACAACGTCTCGGTGAGCTACTGCACCGAGAAGGCGGTCCCGGAGATCTCGGCGTCCTCGCCCAAGAAGGGCAAGGTCGAGATCACCGTCGACGGCGAGCGCGCCAGCGGCGAGATCGTCGTCACCGAGAACGGCAAGCGGGTCGGTCGGTTCGGTCTGAAGAAGAACGAGACGGCGACCTTCGGGGCGAGCCGGGGTACGCACACCTATGAGGTGGCCTACTCGGGTGACCGGAAGAACGAGGCGATCACCGAGACGGTGACCGTCAGGGTCAAGTAACCCTCACACCTCGCAGAGCCCCGCCGGACAATCCAGTTCGGCGGGGCTCTCTGTGTCCCTACACTCACCCCCATGCGCGGAACGATCCTGACCATGGGCGGTGGCGGCTTCTCGATGCCCGAGGTGCACGGGCGGGACTTCTCGCCCCTCGATGCGGAGCTGACCCGCCTGAGCGGGCAGGCGAAGCCCAAGGTCTGCTTCATCGCGACCGCGAGCGGGGACGCCGACAGCTATCACGACAAGTTCCTCGCTGCGTACGCCGATCGTGCCGAGGCGACGGTGCTGTCGCTGTTCAACAAGGCGCCGGAAGGACACGAGCTCCCGATCAACAGGCTCGAGCAGCTGCTCGACCAGGACATCGTCTACGTCGGCGGCGGCTCCACCGCCAACCTGCTGGCGGTCTGGCGTCTGCACGGACTGCCGGCTCTCCTGGAGAAGGCAGCCGCCGGCGGGACGATCCTGGCCGGGATCTCCGCCGGCGCGAACTGCTGGTACGAGGCCTCCTCCACCGACTCCTTCGGCCCCACCGCGCCGCTTCCCGACGGCCTCGGCTTCCTCCCCGGCTCGTTCTGCCCGCACTACCTCGGCGAGGAGGACCGGCGCGAGACGTACGTCGGCTTCGTCGGCTCCGGAGCGTTGCCCGCCGGCTACGCCGCTGACGACGGCGTCGCGCTGCTGTGGCGCGACGGCGAGCTCGTCGAGGTGATCAGCGAGCGGCCCGACGGAGTCGCCTACGCCGTCGGGCCGGACGGGGAGAGCCCGCTCGAGGTGCGGGTTCTCGACTAGGGCAGGTAGAGCAGGCCGTAGGTGGCGAGGTGACAGAAGCCGAAGAGCGCGGGCGCCCACACCTCGACGTTGCTCATCGGCAGGTAGCGCGAGCTGTCGCGGCCGAGGCCGACCGCCGACCACTCCGCGACACCCGGCGCCGCGGGGAGCTGCTTCTCGAGGTGGGAGATGACGGCGTACTTCCCGCTCGCCATCTGCCGGTAGGAGCGGATGATCCAGAACCAGCCGAGGCAGGTGCCGAGGGCGGCGATCAAAGCGATCGAGAAGAGCCACGGCTTCTCCGGAGCGCTCACCAGGAGGGCTGTTCCGGCGACCAGCAGCCCGACGTTGAGGATCAGCAGGAACGCGCTGGTCAGCGTACGTCGCACGCTGAGCCGCTCCGCCTCGGCGACGTAGAGCTTGTATTGGTCGAAGAGCACCGCGCGGTCGCCGCTGGAGAGCACGTCGGGTGGCAGCACCCACAGACCGTCGGCGAGCGCCGACGCGTTCGGCTGGTTGGCGGTCACATAGCTGCGTACTGCGGTCTGCGACCCGGTGCCGGGAATCAACTCGTTCTCCATAGTGGCTAGTTGTCTACCGGTCGCCGACGACGATGTCCATACGAGATTCGTCACCGTGACTCAGCAGAGATCACGCAGGGCGGCGGCCGCCTCGTCGACGCTCTCCGGAAGGTCGAGGTCGGTCTCTCCCGATACCCACCGGGAGAATGCCGTCTGGAACACCGCGGCCCCGCTGTGGGCAGCCAGCCCGGCGCTCAGCTCCGCCACTCCCCGCTCCATGAGCGCCGCCTGCGCAGCGGCCGTCATCGTCGCCATCTTGAGCAGCTCGCGCTCCCGGAGAGCGGGGGTCGCCTCGACGATCCGGGCACGTTCCGCGGCCTGCTCGCGGGTGCGTACCTCGACGAGCTCGACGGCCGCCTGGCGTACGCCGGCGATGACCATCTGCAGCGGGCCCGCATCCTCGTCGGCTGCGGCGATCCCCTGGGTGACCATCTCGTCCAGGGAGCCCGGGCCGCTGAAGAGCACCTCGCGCTTGTCGGCGAAGTGTCGGAAGAACGTGCGCTCGGTGACGCCCGCTCGGGCCGCGATGTCGCCCGCGGTCGTCCTGTCGTAGCCCTGCACGGCGAAGAGCTCGAGGGCAGCGGCCACCATCCGGCCGCGCGCATCCGGCTCCCATCTCGACATGACGCCATCCTACCGTGATGACAGTTTCTGACATCACCTGCTACTGTCGATGTCAGTCACTGACATGAAGAGAGGAAGAACGATGAACATCTTCGTCACCGGAGCCTCCGGCTGGATCGGCTCAGCGGTCACCGACGAGCTGCTCGCGAACGGCTACGCCGTCACGGGCCTGGCCCGCTCCGACACCAGCGCCGCCGCCCTGGAGGCCAGAGGTGCGGCCGCTCACCGCGGATCGCTCGACGACCCCGCCTCGCTCGCCGCAGGGGCCGAGGCGGCAGACGCCGTCATCCACCTGGCCTTCAACCACGACTTCGACCACTACGACACCGCCGGCCGGACCGAGCGCACCGTGGTGAGCGCCATGCTCGAAGCCCTCGAGGGCAGCGGCAAGCCGTTCCTCTTCGCCAGCGGCGCCGCGGGGGCTGCTACCGGGCGAGCCGCGACGGAGGACGACCCCAGCCCCTTCCACGGGCCCGACTCCATGCGGGGCGGCAGCGAGAACCTGGCGCTGAGCCATGCCGACAAGGGCGTACGCCCCGTCGCGCTCCGCTTCCCGATCGTGCACGGTCGAGACGGCGACCCCGGCTTCGTCGCCTACCTGGCCCAGCTGGCCAGGAAGCACGGCGTGTCGGGCTACATCGGCGACGGCAGCAGCCGCTGGGCCAGTGTCGACCGCCGCGACGCCACCCGCGCCGTACGCATCGCACTGGAGTAGGCGCCGGCCGGCTTCCGTGTCCATGCGGTCGCCGAGGAGGGCATCCCGACCCGGCAGATCGCCGAAGCCCTCGGCAAGCGCCTGGACCTGCCGGTGCGATCGATCAGCCCCGACGACGCCCCGGCCCACTTCGGCTGGATGGCGATGATGTTCAGCCTGGACGGCGCGACCTCGTCCGAGATCACCCGGAAGACCCTGGGGTGGGAGCCGACCGGCCCCACCCTGATGGAGGACATCGCCGCCGGCGCGTACGACGCCTGAAAGACAGATACGACGCGGTGTCCTGAGCTTCGAAAGCTCAGAACACCGCGTCGTCGTGCGTCAGACGGCCTTGCCGACCGAGGCTGCGCCGGCGGCCTCGAACTCCTTCAGGATGCGGCGGCGGGTGCGGGTGTCGCCGCGTACGGCCTTGACGAGCTTGCCGAACTGCTTGGGAGCGTTGCGAACGTTGGTGGACTCGAGGAAGCCGTTGGGGAACGAGAGGCGCACGACCTTGTGCCAGGCGGACGCGACCTGCTGCGGCATCGGGGCGGTGTGGTAGTTCAGGCCGTACTTGTCGAACAGCGCCCGCACCTTCGGCGCGATCTCGGCGTAGCGGTTCGAGGGCAGGTCCGGGAAGATGTGGTGCTCGATCTGGTGCGACAGGTTGCCCGACATGATGTGCAGGAACTTCGAGCCGGAGATGTTGGCCGAGCCGAGCATCTGACGGACGTACCACTCGCCGCGGGTCTCGTTCTCGGGGATGTCCTTGAGCTCGAAGGTCTCCACGCCCTCGGGGAAGTGACCGCACATGATCACCGAGTGGGTCCAGACGTTGCGGACGAAGTTGGCGGTCAGGTTCGCCAGCAGCGTGGTCGGGCCGGAGAGCGTGACCATCGACAGCAGCGGGTGCGCGACGTAGTCCTTGAGCGCCTGGCGGCGGATCTTCCTGACCGTGTTCTGCGCCATCTCGTGCCAGCCCTCGGGCATGTCACGACCGCTCTTCTTGAGGCGGCGCATCTTGCCGAGCTCGAGGTCGTAGGCCGCGATCCCGTATTCGAAGATGCACATGTTGAGGAAGTTCATCAGCGGCTGCGCGAGCGAAGCCGGCGTCCAGCGCTGCTCCTCGTCGACGCGCATGATGCCCCAGCCGAGGTCGTTGTCCTTGCCGACGATGTTGGTGTAGGTGTGGTGCAGCTCGTTGTGGGAGTGCTTCCACCCCTCCGCGGTGGAAGCGTTGTCCCACTCCCACACCGTGGAGTGGATCTTCGGGTCACGCATCCAGTCCCACTGGCCGTGCATGATGTTGTGGCCGATCTCCATGTTGTCCAGGATCTTGGCGATGGAGAGACCGACGGTGCCGACGACGAACGCCGGCGGGAAGATGCTCGCCAGCAGGACGGCACGGGAGCCGAGCTCCAGGGACCGCTGGACCTTGATGACCTTGTGGATGTAGGCCGCGTCACGCTCGCCGCGAGTGTCGATGACCTCCTGGCGGATGGCGTCGAGCTCGCGGCCGAGCTGCTCGACGTCCTCGCGACTGAGGTGGGCGATCGGACCGGTGTAGGCCGGGGCTTCAGGTGCGATGGTCATGTCTGTCTCGCTTCTGTGGGGGGTGGTCAGTGGTCGATGACGCACTCGCCGGCGGCGGCGGAGATGCAGGTCTGGATGGGCACGCCCTCGGGGCCGGTCTCACCCGGCCGGGCGACGGTGAGCTCGCCGTTGCGGAGGTCGCGGACGGCGCCCTCCTTCATCGGGAGCACGCAGCCGAAGCAGATGCCCATGCGGCACCCGCTCGGCATCAGGACGCCGGCCTCTTCGGCGACGTCGAGGATCGGCTTGTCACCGGCGGCGTCGACGGTCTTGCCCTTGAAGGCGACGGTGCCACCCTCGCTGGTGACGACGGTCGCCAGGCGGAACTGTTCGGTCTGGAGCGGCAGGTCCTCGGCGTCGTA
Source organism: Nocardioides sp. CCNWLW239 (assembly GCF_037137035.1). Classification (NCBI taxonomy): domain Bacteria; kingdom Bacillati; phylum Actinomycetota; class Actinomycetes; order Propionibacteriales; family Nocardioidaceae; genus Nocardioides; species Nocardioides sp. CCNWLW239. The sequence goes on from NZ_JBBBNW010000001.1 coordinate 829,739, forward strand.
CCAGGCCTGGAGGTTGTCGAGGAGACCCGCGGGACCACAGGCGTACGCCGTGCGCTCCTTCAGGTCGGGGACGAGCTCGGCGAGGGCGTCGACGTCGAGGCGGCCCTCGGACCCGGTGTAGCGGGTGACGAGGCGGATCGCGCCGGCCTCGGCGAGGGTCTCGAGGTTGCGGATGAAGATCGAGTCGGGGCGGCTCGGGGCGACGTGGACGACCGTCACGTCGAGGCGCTGGTGCTCGACGACGCCCTCGTCGGTGACCGGGAAGAGGTTGCGCAGCATCCCGATGACCGGGGTCACGCCGGAGCCGGCGGTGACCATCAGGAACTTGTGGCCGCGCAGGTCGCTGGGGAGCACGAAGTCGCCGGCCGCCTGCTCGAGGTGGACGATCTTGCCGGGACGCAGCCGGCGCACCAGGTGGCTGGAGACCTTGCCGTCGGGCACGGCCTTGACGGTGATCGAGATGAGGCCGTCCTTGCGGGGGCCGTGGGTCAGCGAGTAGGCCCGCCAGTGGCGTACGCCGTCGACGTCGACGCCCACGCGGACGTACTGCCCCGGGGTGTGGCCCTTCCAGTCGGCACCCGGCTTGATCTCGATGGTGGCCGCGTCGGCCGTCTCCGGGGTGACCTTGACGACGCGTCCGCGCAGGTCAGCGCCGGGTCGGAGCGGGATGAACATGTCCAGGTAGTCAGCCGGTGCCAGCGGCGTGGCGATCGTCTCGGCGATCTCCCACGCCTTGCGCGAGAACCGCTCGCGCAGCGCGGGTCGCCTGGCCTCGCCCGGGGCGAACAGGGCGGGGGACGTAGAGATCTCTGCCATGCATCCATAGTGCTACTTAAACGAGGTAAACTCCTGTGTCAGCGACGTGAATCTGATAGGCGGATTTATACGTGACGAACAAAAGTTCCCGAGAGATCCCCTCACTTTCTTCCTATGACGTCCACCTGACGCCCGAGGTGGTCGACTCGATCCGTGCGGTGCTCCCCCAGGTCGGCGACGACGTGGTCGCGGCGATCATCGCGGAGGTGCCGCCCTACCAGGACGCGCTCTCGGGCCACATGGGCGAGACGATCCGGACCGCCGTGGGGATCGCGCTGGGCGGCTTCCTGTCGCTCGCCTCCGGGGACGGGCTGCCTGCCGACGTGTCGGCCGCGACACCGCCGGCGCTCCAGGGCGCGTACGACCTCGGGCGCGGAGAGGCCAGGAGCGGCCGGACCATGGAGGCGCTGCTCGCCGCCTATCGCATCGGCGCGCGGGTCGCCTGGCGGGAGCTCGCCAGCAAGGCGGTCGAGGGCGGCATGGCCCCGGAGATGCTGGTGGAGTTCTCAGCGCTGGTCTTCGCCTGGATCGACGAGATCTCGGAGGCCTCGGCGGCCGGGCACGCCGACGAGCGCGCCACCACCGGACGCGTGCAGCGACAGCTGCGCGAGCGGCTGGCCCGCAAGCTGCTCGCCGAGGCGACCCCGGAAGAGCTCGACGACGCCGCAGTGCGGGCCGAGTGGACCCCACCGAGCACGCTCACCGCCGTGCTCGTGCCCAACTCCCAGGTCGGCACCATCCTCGCCAAGGTCAACCAGGGCACGCTCGAGCACGACGACCTGCGCGATCTCGACGACCACACCCTGCTGCTGGTCCCTGACGCGCACGGTCGTCGACGGCGGGCGCTGATGAAGGCGCTCGAGGGTCGCCGGGCCGTCGCCGGGCCGGCCAAGCCCTGGCGTGAGGCGCGGGTCTCCTACGAGCGCGCCCGACGAGTCCATCTCGCGGGCCTGGGCTCCGACACCGAGCAGCACCTGGTCGAGCTGGTGCTGTCGGCGGACACCGACGCCCGCGAGGACCTGCGCGCCCAGGTCCTCGCTCCGCTGGCCGACCTGCGCCCCGCCACCGCCGAGAAGCTCACCGAGACGCTCCGTTCATGGCTGCTCCACCAAGGCCGGCGCGAGGACGTTGCCGCCGAGCTCTTCATCCACCCGCAGACGGTCCGCTACCGGATGGGGCAGCTGCGCGACGTGTATGGCGATCGGCTCGACGATCCCGCGATGCTGCTCGCCCTCACGGTCGCCCTGGGCTGACCACCTCGAAGCCGAGCTCTTCGGCGACCCGCGCCATCTGGTCGTCGTACGTGATGACCTGCTCGACCGCTTCATCTCCCTCGGCCTCCTCGGAGAGGAGCAGGGCGGTGCCGAGGTGGATGGCATCGAGCGACGTGACCGCCTGCTTGATCTCCTTCGCTTCCTCGATCACTTCCGGCAGAATCCCCACTCGAGACACGCTCGCCACAATCTGGTCCGCCAACGCCTGGTCGATGCCCAGCCGAACGCAGACGCGCGCCAACTCCACATCAAGAAGATCTGACGAGATCAGTCGGTCACCACGATCCCTCATCTCGTGCAGGTGGTCATGCAGAGACAAACGCTCCGGCTCGTCGAGAAGAAGCTTCGCCGCCGCCGACGTGTCGAGGTACGCGAGCATCAGATCGTGTCCGCCCGAAGCTCAGCCAGAACCTCGTCCAAGTCCTCCGACCGAGTGACCGGCTCGATATCCAACAGGCCCCAGTCGTTCTTCCTCGGCAGCCGAATCTGCCCCAGAGCGACCATTCGATCGAACTTGCTGGTCGGCGCGGGAACCAGCATCGCCACCGGACGGCCATGGTCGGTGACGATCAGAGACTCGCCATTTTGGACTCGCCTCAGCACCCGCCCGGTTTGCTGGTTCAACTCACCTACGCGAACTTCACTCATGCACTCAGAATAACCTTGATCGTAGAACTTTTCTATGAGGTCGATCGGGGGCTGTGACCCGCTGGCGTTCAAGCCGTATCGAGATAGAGGCAGAAAGGGTGGCCGTCGAGGTCGAGCATGACCCTTACGTCGTCCTGGGGCTGGAAGTCTGCGAGCATCGCACCGAGACCGACGGCGTCCTCGACGGCCGCAGCCAGGTCGGTCACACCGATGTCCAGATGGACCATCTGCTGCTGAGCATCCGGCTCGCTCGGCCAGACCGGTCGCCGGTAGCGGCGGTCGAGCTCGAAGGCGAGGTTGCTGTGCGTGCCGTTGCCGGCGGGGTCACGGATCAGGACCGTGGCGTACGTCGGCTCGGAGCTGGTGACCTCCCAGCCGAACAGGTCTGCGTAGAACCTGGCGAGAGCGGGCGGATCGGTGCACGCGAGGTTGACGCCGATCCATCCGGTGACACCGCGGATCCCCGCCATGTCACTCGCCGTCCCGCGGGTCCTCGCCGACCAGACCGTCGATGGACTCGCGGATGAGGTCGGCGTGGCCGGTGTGGCGGGCGTACTCCTCGATCATGTCGGCGACGTAGCGGCGCAGGTTGGACTCGACACCCCACTCGGCGTTGGTCGCGAGCGTGTCCATCCCGTCCTTGGCGAGAGCGTCCGCGATCGATCGGCGTGACCGGGCGACCGCACCCTCCCAGAGCGCCATCAGACCCTCGGCCGTGTCCTCGGGCTCGGTCTTCCAGTCCCAGCCCTCCTCACCCGGCCCGTAGTCTGCCCAGACGTCCGGGTAGTCGCTCGCGGCGAGGACCGCGGTGAAGTAATGGTCCTCGCAGAACGCGAGGTGCTTGAGGAGCCAGCCGAGCGTGATCCGGGACGGTTCGAGCCGCTGGCGCAGCTGCTCGTCGGTCAGCCCGCCACACTTCCAGGCGAACGTACGCCGGATGCGGTCGAGCGTGCTCAGCAGCGTCCCGGTCTCGTCCATGACCGGGCTCATCTCGATCGGCTGGGTGGTGTCGATGGTCGTCATGCGCTCGACACTAGGCCGGGTTCCGGACGTCATCCTTCCGGTTGGCCGAGTCATCGGCATGGCGATCCCCGCAGACGGGTACCGGCGGGCCGATGGAGCGAAACAGCGTGTGGCTGGCCACAGTCGAGAGGCCGACGTACGCCACCTTGGACACGGACCTCGTCGTCGATGTCGCCGTGGTGGGTGGTGGCATCGTCGGCCTGACGACCGCGCTCCTCGCGCAACGACGTGGACTGCGGGTCGCCGTGCTGGAGGCGCGCACGGTGGGCGGAGGCACCACCGGGTACACGACCGGCAAGGTGACCGCCCAGCACGGACTGATCTACGCCGACCTGGTCAAGCGGCACGGGGACGACGACGCTCGCCGCTACGCCGACGCGATGAGAGCCGGGATCGAGCAGGTCGCCGATCTCGCCTCCGAGCTGGGGATCGAGTGTGGCCTGACCCGGGCCCCGGCGGTGGCCTACACCCGGCTGCCCGAGCAACGGTCCCGGATCGAGGACGAGGTCGAGGCCGCTGCTCGGCTCGGGCTCCCGGCACGGCTCGCCGAACGTACCGACCTACCTTTCGAGATCGAGGCCGCGGTCGTGTTCGACGACCAGATCCACCTCCACCCGGGCCGATACGTGGCCGGTCTCGCCGAGGCGTTCACCGCGGCCGGCGGTCGGATCTTCGAGGGGTCCCGAGTCACCGCGATCGACGAGCAGCGCGACCGGACCGTCGAGCTCACCACGCCGACCGCGACCGTGATCGCCCACCAGGTGGTCGTCGCCTCGCTGCTTCCGCCCGGCCTGCTCGGCGGGTTCTTCGCACGCGCCCGCCCGTCCCGCGCCTACGGGCTGGCGGTCCGCCTGCACGACGAGGCGCCGGCCAGCATGGCGATCAGCATCGACACGCCCAGCCGCTCGACCCGGCCGTGGCTGGACCCCGGGCCGAACGGCCTGATCGTGGTCGGCAACGGCCACGAGACCGGTGCTGAACCCGAGACGGAGGCGATGTACGCCGACCTCGAGAGCTGGGTACGCGCCACCTTCGACGTCGAGGCGGTCGACTACCGATGGTCGGCCCAGGACTACCTCACGCCCGACCGGGTGCCCTACGTCGGCCACTCGCCGATGAGCAAGCTGGTCCTGGTGGCAACCGGCTTCCAGAAGTGGGGCCTGAACAGCGGGACGGCGGCCGCGATGATGCTGGCCGATCTTCTCGCCGGGACCGACAACCCCTGGTTGTCGCTGTTCGATGCCACCCGCATCGGCGGCGCCCGGACCGTCGCCCGCCTCGTCAAGGACAACCTGCACGTCGGCGAGGAGCTCGTCGCGGGCCGCCGCCACGACCCCGACGCCCGTCCCGCCTCCGAGCTGCGGCCGGGCGAAGGTGGCCTCGTCGACGTCGACGGAGACACCGTCGGCGGCTACCGCGACCCGGCAGGCGCCCTGCACACCGTCAACGCCAGATGCAGCCATCTCGGCTGTCCGTTGCACTGGAACCAGGCCGAGACCAGCTGGGACTGCACCTGCCACGGCTCCCGGTTCGCTCCGGACGGCTCCGTCCTGGACGGGCCCGCCGTCCGACCGCTCACACGGCCCCACGCCGACGATCCGGATCCGGCTTGACCTCAAGCCGACATGAGCATCGACGCTGGTGCCATGAAGTTCACCGACACCCAGCTCCGCTATCTCCGCACCCAACCGCTGGGCAGGCTTGCGACCCTCGCCCCTGACGGCGGCCTGCAGAACAACCCCGTGGGGTTCACCATCGACGACGAGCACCGGATCGTCATCGGCGGTCATCAGATGGGCAGGTCACGGAAGTTCCGGAACGCCCAGAAGCACGCCCAGGTGGCCTTCGTGGTCGACGACCTCGAGTCCACCAACCCGTGGAAGCCACGAATGATCGAGATCCGCGGCACCGCCGAGGCGCTCACGGACGTGGACCCGCCGATGCCGGGGACCTCGCGGGAGGTCCTGCGGATCACGGCGGACTCGATCAGAGACTACGGACTCGGTGACTGACTCAGCGCTTCCGGAACAGCCGCGGCGGCACCAGCGAGAGCGGGTTGACGGCGGCCCGGATGCGCTGCCACCTGGTGCGCGAGTCGGCGAGCGAGGTGCGCAGCGTGCCGACCTGCTCCCAGAACGCGGCGACCTCGGCATCGTCGGGTCCGGTCTCGCCGAACATGGTGGTGTCGGTGAGCAGCGCCAGACCCGGCGCACCGTCCATGCCCGGAGACGCGGAGAGGACTGAGGCCTGCTCCCGGCGGGTGGCCCCGACCGGAACACCGACCCCGAAGTCGCGTGCGGAGTCGAGGGTCTCGCGCCAGCCACCGGACAGCCGGGCGACGGGTGTGCCGCGGGTCCGTCGGCGCCGTCGGCGCCAGACCTTGGCGCCGATGATCGCGCCGCACACGGCCGCGATGAGCAGCAGCGGGATGCCGACGTACGTCAGGACCGCGACGAGCCAGCCGGGCAGGGTGAACCCGTCGGGACGCGCGTTGGCCTTCTGGTTCACCGACTCGTCCAACGGGTCGCCGGAGGTCGCGGGCGGGCGGACCGGTGCCGGCGGCGGGACGACCTTGCCGGTGACGAGCTCTTCGGGCTGCGGCGCGTTCTGCTCGGGCGGCTTCTCGGTGTTCATGAACTCGTTCCAGTCCAACGTCGCCCAGGAGCCGTCCGACATCCGCAGCTCGACCCAGGCGTGCATGTCCTTGCCCTGGACGACACCGTCGGAGCCGACGACAGCCCCCAGAACCACCCGGGCCGGGACGCCGACCTGGTTGGCGAGGATCGCCATCAGAGCGGCGTACTGCTCGTCGTTGCCGGCGAGCTGGCCACCCTTGGCGGTGAAGTCGGCGAGGCGGCGGAGCGAGTGGCCGGCCGGGTATTGCTGGTTGGGCGGCTCCCCGTCGGTGTAGGTGCCCTCCTCCTTCAGCTTCGAGGCCACCGCCAGCGCGTTGGTGATCGGCGAGTCACCGCCGCCGGCGTACTCGGCGGCGAGCGCCTGGAACTGCGCGGCCTCGTCGCCGATCGGCGAACCGCCGGACCACACCTCGCTCTTCTCGGTCACCTTGTCGTCGGTGACCGAGGCGGTGAAGGAGTAGGAGTCGCCGGGCTTCAGCGCCGACGGGAGGACACCCGTGGACGTCGCCAGGTTGTAGCGGAACGAGTCGGCGTCGGGACCGTCGAACGTGATGTGGGTGAGCGCGGTCGGCAGCGGCACCCAGACGCCGCCGAAGTCCTCACCGATCGTGATCGTCCCGCGCACCTGCTTGCCGTCGGCCAGCGGGTTGCGCAGGGTCGAGCTGATCTTCTGGAACGTGTCGTCGGGACCTTCGGTCTCGCCGGAGTCGTTGGCCGCACGCCAGACGGTGCCGTCGTACGAATCCATGGCGGCGACCCGGACCCGGGTCCCCTCGGGCAGGCCCGAGACCGTGAACAGGGCCTTCTCGTAGAGCCGACGGTCGTCCTCAGGTGTCTGGTAACCCTTGGTGTAGACCCGGAAACCGGCGAGCGGGGAGGGGTACTTCCCGACGTTGAAGGGTGGCTCGATCTCGCCGCGCAGCACCGTCCGCTCGGGCGCGAGGCCCGGCAGGAGCGGCCCGAGGAGGAAGGCCATACCGGCCGCGCCGAGGCACAGCCCGGCCCCGATGGCGGTCCGGGAGAGCCGACGGCCACCGGCGGCGAGGGCTCGGGCCCGCAGCCCGCGGATGCAGAGCCAGGTGATCGCGACGGCCCCGAAGAGCGCTCCGAGCAGGGCGGTCTTGGACGGGTCCTGAACCCCGAGCAGGATCACCCCGGCCATCAGCGCGAGCGCGACGAGCACCGGCGGCAGCGCCGCCTTCATCCGCACCGCCAGCGCGAAGCCGAGACAGCCGGCGACCAGGCCGAGGATGTAGGGGATCGTCAGCAGCGCACCGCCGTCGACCGGCGGCAGCGTGGTCAGCAGCCGCTTCCAGCCGTGCACGGAGTTGTCGGCGAGGGTGCCGAGGGTGTCGGGGACCGGGAGGAACGAGAGGTCACCGATCCCGTGCAGCGCGACCGCGCCGCCGAGCACGAAGAAGGCGGCCAGGAGCCCGACAGCCAGCACGACCACCGGCTGGCCGCGGCCCACGAAGGCGATGAGGATCCCGAGCAGCAGCCCGGCGACTCCGGCGAGCAGGTAGGTCCAGCCGGCGTAGGTGTCGTCGAAGCCGAGAAAAGCGATGGTGCCGAGCAGGAAGAGCAGGAGGGCGTCGACGGCGTGGTGCTTCGTCATCTTCATCCGGACAGCCCCTTCGACAGCACGATCGGGAGCTGGTCCAGATCGGGCAGGGTGAGCATCGGCAGGTCGGCGATGGCCTTGAACCCTGCGCGCTGCGACGAGTCGACTCGTACGGCGACCGTGGTCGCGTCGACCGAGAACTGGCCGGCAGCGCGCTGCAGCGTCACGAACTCGGGGTAGCGCCCCGTCACCAGCATCACCAGCGACGCGTCCGGCGCCTGCCGAGCGGCCTCGGCGGTGATCTCGATCAGGTTGCTCTGCTGCGGCGTTGCCCGCGAGCAGGCGTCAAGGGCGGACCGGCCGCCGCCGTTCGCCGCGGTGGCCCGCACCATCAGCACGTCGCCGGTCGCGAAGGAGACGTCGAACTCGTCGAGGATCCCGCGACGCAGCAGGGAGCCCGCGATCGACATCGCGGTCTCGTATTCATCCTCGGAGTCGTAGGAGGAGGGCGAGGAGTCCACGATGACGACGATGTGGGAGCGGCGGGTGTCGAGGAACTGCCGCACCAGCAGCTGCCCGTGGCGGGCCGAGGAACGCCAGTGGATGTGGCGCAGATCGTCGCCGGGGACGTACTCACGCAGCGCGTGAAAGGCCAGGTCGCTCATCGAGGTGTTCTGGGCGGTCGAGCCCTCGAGATCACGGACCAGGCCGACCCCGAACGGCTCCAGATGGGTGGTGCGCGGATGGACGAAGACCTCGGTCCGGTCCGTCCACTCCTGCACGCGCCGGAAGAGGCCGAGCGGGTCGCCGCGTACGGTCCGGACCGGCCCGACGTCGATCACGCCGCGGCGCTGCGTCGGCACCACGAAGAGCTCGGTGTGCTCGGCGCCGGGAAGCAGCATCGGCAGGTCGTACGTCACCCCGCCCGCTCCGATCGGGAACTCCAGGCTCGTCGAGACCAGCGGACCGCGCGCCTCGTTGCGGGCCCGCAGCTCGCCGGTCAGCGCCTGGCCGACGGCGACACGCGGCGGCTCGACCACCGTCGCCACCGCGAGCCGGGTGCGCCCAATCATGAAGAAGGCGGCGCCGATCACCAGGAAGAACGCCGCCATCGCCACCACGGCCGCCTCGATCCAGCCGAGCGCCGTCGCGGCGACCCAGGCCAGCGCGCCGAGGAGGAGCACTCCCCAGCCGATCGAGGTCACGGTGCCGAACCACGGACGGACCCGGTCGGCGACGAACGAGTAGGCCGAGCCCGCCCCGGAGGCTACCGGGGCGAGCCGATTCCGCAGGTCAGCAACGAGGTTGCGGACACTGATCCTGCTCATCTCAGGCGACACGCTCGGTGGGAGCAGGGACCGAGGTGAGCAGGTCGCCGATGACGTCCTCGACGGTGACGCCGTTGAACATCGCCTCCGGGTCGAGGATCAGGCGGTGGCAGAGCACCGGCTCGGCGAGCGCCTTGATGTCATCGGGAAGCACCTGCGAGCGACCCTCCGAGAGCGCCCACACCTTGGCGGTGCGCACCAGGGCGAGGCAGCCACGCATGGAGGCGCCGAGGCGTACGTGCTTGTGGCGGCGCGACTCGTCGACCAGCGCGGAGACGTAGGCGACGATCGCCTGGTCGATGTAGACCTGATCGGCCATCTCGGCCATCTGGGTGACCGTCGGCGCGGTGATGATCGGCGTGACCAGCGTGGCCCGGTCGCGGACCGAGGAGTTCATCAGCAGCTCGACGGTGGCGTTGCGGTCCGGGTAGCCGACCGACGTCTTCATCAGGAAGCGGTCCAGCTGCGCCTCGGGCAGCCGGTAGGTGCCGGCCTGCTCGATCGGGTTCTGGGTCGCGATCACCATGAACGGGCGGCCGACCTCGCGGGTGGCGCCGTCGACGGTCACGCGACCTTCCTCCATGACCTCGAGGAGCGCCGACTGCGTCTTCGGGGAGGCCCGGTTGATCTCGTCAGCCAGCACGATCGAGTGGAAGATCGGCCCCGGGTGGAACTCGAACGTGCCCTTGCCCTGGTCGTAGACCGTGACACCGGTGACGTCGCTCGGGAGGAGGTCGGGCGTGAACTGGATGCGGGCGTGCGAGCCCTGGACCGTGTTGGCCAGCGCGCGAGCCAGCTGGGTCTTGCCGGTCCCGGGGTAGTCCTCGAGCAGCAGGTGGCCCTCGGAGAGCAGCGCGGTCAGCACCAGGCGGATCACGTTGCGCTTGCCCAGCACAGCCTTCTCGACGTTGTCGCACAACTTCTCGAAGGTGTCGTGGAACCAACGGGCCTGCTCAGTGGTGACAGTCATCGATTTCTCATCTCTAGTTGCGCCACTCTTGGGTGTATCGGATGGAATCTCGGGGCGCCTCATCTGTGGTGCAGGTGATCGTGAACTCCGTGTTGGTGCCATACCACGATCCGCCCTCGCCCGAGCCGGAGCCGCCGTTGGTGGATACATTCCAGCGCGAGGTGGTGCCGCTCCCGTTGCACTCCCAAGTGCGCTCCCGAGCGTCAGTGATGTGGACCCGCGGATGCCAGCAGGTGCCGACGCAGGCCTGAGTGGGATCGGGGCAGCTGGCGCCTGAGCAGGAGGTGCCCTTGGTGACGTCGGTGATCTTCGGAGGCGGTGGGTTGGATGTGCGGACGCTGACGCTGTCCGACTTGCGCGCCCGCGACGGGGAGCTGTCGCTGATCTCAACCGTGTAGGTGTACGACGTGTTCCAATCGGGCGCGGTATCGGTGCCCGAGCGGGTGCCCTTGCCTGTGCTGGTGTCGAAGTCAGCCAGCACCGAGCCACCACGCTTGACCACGACCCGGGCGGCGTTGCCGTTGGGGTCGTAGCTGATGCTCCAGTTGACCTTCCTGGTGCCATCGACCGCGGACGCCGAGATGGTCGGCGTGCCGAGCGGGCCGTAGGTGGTCACGTTCTTCGACGACCACGGACCGCACGATTCCCCGGCACCGGCGCCACCGGAGGAGTCGTTGCAGGCGCGCAGCTGCACCTGGGTCGAGCTGCCGTTGGTGAATCCCGAGATCGTCTTGGTCTGCTCACCGGCGCCCTCGGGCGGGTAGGTCCACGACCCGCAGGAGGATCCGGCGCGCGTGCACTCGACACGGTTGGTCTTGCCGTGCGAGGCGCGGGGAGTGAAGACGATCTTCGCCTGGCCGTTGGCCCCGGTCGGGGTCGCGCTGGCGAAGGAGACCGCGTCCGGCGTCGCTGCCGCCTCGACCTTGCCGCCGGCGGAGTAGCCGGAGACGTGCGTGTCCGGCGAGCCGCCCGATCCCGTCTCGCGCGGCGAGGTCGCCTCCGCGTTGCGAGCCCGGACGGAGTAGGTGTAGATCGTGCCGTCGTTGGGGACGTCGTCACGGCAGCTCGTCTCGGGCACCCAGGAGCAGACGATCTTCTCGCCGGAGCCACCCGTGCGGCGCACCTCGTAGGTGACCGGGGCGGGACCGTTGGGCGCGACCGGGCTCCACGAGACGTTCACCGTCTTGCCTGAGTTGTTGGCTGTGTTGGCGAACTCGAAGGTCGGCGTCGCCGGGGTGTCCGGCTTGCCGGCACCCATCCCCTCAACCGTCGCGGACGGGCCCTTGTTGGTCTTGACACCCTTGTCGTTGAGCGGCACGACGGTGAACTGCACCGGGTCACCGTTGGAGCTGACCGCCGCCGGATAGGTCGTCTGACCTGCGGAGATGTCCTTGATGCCGCCGCCCGGCCAGCTGATCCGGTATTTCTGCACGGCCGAGCAGTCGCACTCGGCCGGCGGCGCCCAGCTCAGCTCGACGCGGTGGTCGCGCTGGCGGGTGACCCGCAGGTTCTGCACCGGACCGGTGTAGGCGTCGGGCTCGCCCTCGGCGGAGTTGCTCCACTCCCGGCTCGGTCCGACAGAGTTCACGGCCCGGACCCGGAAGTCGTAGACGACGCCGTTCTTCAGCCCGGTGATCCGGCACGAGGTCGACGGACAGTCCTGGACGTGATCGCCGTTGGCCTCCACCTCGTAGCGCTGGATCGGGTCGTCACCGTTGTCCTTCGGTGCGTTCCACGACAGCGCGACCACGTTGGAGAGGAAGTCGGAGGTCGTACGCAGCCCCGTCGGCGCGCCGGGGACGTCGATGACGTCCACCTCGATCACGCCGGTGGCCTTGACCCGCTTGGAGTCCTTGCCGGAGTCGCTGACCTCGATCGGGTAGCGGTAGTGACCGTGGCCCTCTTCGGGGGTGTTGAAGGTGATCTTCGACCCGCTGACCTTGCCCATGTCGGGCGAGTCACCGTCGATCGGGTTGAGCTTGGTGACCACGATCTCCTGCGATCCCGACGGCACCGGGGTCTGCAGGTAGTCGGCGATGTCGATCGACACCGTCTTCCCGGCCTCGGTCTGCAACGGCTTGATCGGGGAGAGCGAGGGCGGCGGCAGAGCGATGACGCTGACCAGGAGCTGGCCGGTCGCGTCGGTGCCCTTGATGCCGATCTCGAGGGCGCCCTGGGCGCCGGCGTCGGCGTGCTCCGCGGTGAGCCTCAGCCCGCCGGCCTCCGGCTTGGCCTCGACCCCGTCGAGCCCGTCGCCGATCTCGGCGGTGAAGTCGAGGTCGTCGGCGTCGCCCGGGTCGGCGGTCCACACGTGGCAGATGGCGGCGATGTCGACCAGCGCGCCGTCGCCGCTCTCGGGAACCTCGACCGGGGTGCTCGGACAGTTGATCTCGGGCTCTTCCTTGCCGACCTGGACCGGCAGGGAGATCACCGAGAGATGCGCGTCCGCGGAGGTGATCTTCTCGCGGTCGGCGACCTCGAAGGTCAGCGTCGCGGGGCCCTTGGTCTCACCGGCGGTGACCTGCACGGTCGTCGCGGTGGTGTCGCCGGTGTTGAGCATGCCCTCGGGGGCGGCCACGATCTTGTCGGTCGTGGTCAGCACGACCGGGTCGCCCTCGGGGTCCTCGACGTAGTCGGTGATGTCGACGTTCTTGGTCTCGCCCGGGTTCAGCTGGAGCTCGGAGCCCGGCTTCAGATAGGGGGCGTCCTTCGGTCGTGCCGGGACGTAGATCGAACCGACCGCCTGGGCACCGTCGGGGTCGGTGACCCGGTAGGTCCACACCCGGGTGGTGTCGCCGACCGGCAGGGTCACCTTGCCGTCCTCGATCTTCGGCTTCGCCTCGTCCTCGCCGACCGAAGGGCCCTTCACCGCGTCGACAGTGATGTCCTCGAGGGAGTCGTCGATGTCGCTCACCTTGGTCATCACGTCGACCGTCGTGGTCGACGAGTCCCCCTCCGGGTTGGCGACCACGATGCCGGCCATCGGCGGGTTGTCGTAGCCCTCCTGATAGCGGATCGCGAGCTCACCGGTGTCCTCGTGCAGACCGGTGGTGGCGCGGTAGGGCACGTGCTGGAACGGCTCGTCGGAGCCACCCTGGACCGTGACGATCCCGTCGGAACGCTGCTTGACGTTGGTCCCCTCGGTCGCGTCGGTCGCCGCGAGGTGCAGCTCCGTGCCCGGCGTACGCAGGTCGTTGGCGAGCACGTCGTAGGTCAGCTTCTTGGAGGGGTCGAGCGTGACCAGGTCGTCGACGGCGACCGGGCGCTGAGGAGCCCCCGGCGCGACCACGGCGATGCGTACGGTGCCGGTCGCGACCGCCCCGAACGGGTCGCTGACCTCGTAGGTGAACTCGTCGGTGCCGGCGGCGTTGGGGAAGGCCTGATAGGTGATCGTGTTGGCGCCGTGGGCCAGCACCCGGCCGTAGGAGGGCGCACTGTTGATCCGGGTCACCGAGACCGAGTCGCCGTCGGGGTCGGTGCCGACCGTGGGCAGGCGCAGCGTGACCTCGTCGCCCTGGACCACGCGCGACTCCAGCGCCTTCGGTGCGGGGGCGGAGTTGTCGGCCTTCTTCTTCGGCAGCGGCTTGACGTGGACGCGGATGTTGCCCGAGGAGTGCTCCGCGGAGGGGTCACCGGTGTTCTGCACGACGTAGCGGATGTCGACGTCGACCGGCCCCTTCACCTCGTCGGGGGCGACGTAGCGGACCCGGTTGCCGTCGATGTAGGCCTCGCCGACGGTCGGCTGACCCAGCACCTGCAGCTGGCCCTTGGTCTCGATGGTCTGGTCGACGACCAGACCGACCGGGTCACCCGATGGGGTCGAGTCGTTGTCGAGCACCGGGATGGAGACGGAGTCGGCGGCGCGCACCGTCGCCTCGTCGTCGACCGCCTCGGGGGCGTTCTCGGCACCGCGCAGCGCCGGGCGCTGGCTCACCGTCACCGACCCCTCGGCCTCGGCGGCACCGTTGCTGATCGTGTAGCGGATCGCCTGGGTGGACGGGGCGATGTCGGGTTTGGCCGCCTGGATCCGCAGCCAGCGTCCGTCGAGCACCGCGACCGTCAGGTCGCTGTCGCCGACCGGCTCGGCATGGGTCACGGCGAGGAGCCGGCCCTGGGAGTCGTAGTCGTTGGCGAGTACGTCGAGGGTGCGGGTGGAGGTGCCGAGCACGGCGGTCGTGTCCGGGGTCGCGATCGGCTCGTCCGCCGCCTGGGAGGCCGGTTTGACGTCGACCCGGATCTTCGCCGAGGCCGGCTTCGCCGCACCGAACCCGGCGCTGTAGCTGAGCTGGTAGGTGCCCGGGGAGCTTCCCCTCGCCCGCACCACCCCGGTCTCGCGGTCGGTGCTCACCTCGAGGCCGCCCTTGGGCGGTACGTCGCCGGCGAGGGTGAGAGCCGCGTCGAGGTTGGACGGGTCGGCCCCGGGGATGTCGTTGTCGAGCGGACGGATCGTCACCCACGAACCCTGGGTGCCTTCGGCGACGTCGTCCTTCGGCTCCGGGGACGCGGTGTTGGCGCCGGCGACGATGTTGATGCGTACCTTGTCCTTCGACGTCTTGCCGCCGGTGCTGACCTGGTAGCCGAGGCTCTCGTTGCCCGATGCGTCCGGGGCGGCGGTGTAGCGCAGCAGCCCGTCCGGGGTCACGCTCGCCTTGCCCTTGGACGCGGACGGCGACTGCGCGGTGATCGGGTCGCCGTAGCGCTCGTCGCGCCAGTCGCCGACCACCGGGATCTCCACCGTGCCGCCGGCCGCGACGGTGTAGTCGGTCGGCGTGTAGTGCTCACGCAGGGTCGGCTTGCCGGTGCCCTCCGAACCCTGGATCTTGAGCTCGACGCTGGCGTCGTCCTGGCCGGCCTTGCCCTTCAGCCCGTCGTCGACGGTGTATTTGAAGCTCGTCTTCTTGCCCGCGGCCGCCTCCGGTGTGGTGACCAGGATCGACTGCCGGTCGGGGGCGATGGTGGCCTCGACGCCCTTGACGGAGGCCTTGCCGACCGAGACCACGCTCAGGATCGACTCCTTCGCGGAGGAGTCGTTGTCCAGGACGTGCAGCACCGTGGTGCGCCCGGCCCGGGCCCCGAGCTGGTCGTCCTCGGCCTTCGGTGCCTGGGCGGCCTTGGTCTGCTGTTGCTGCTTGTCCTTCTTCTGGTTCTGCTTCTGGGTCTGCGGCTGGAAGGCTTCCCAGTTGGAGATCTTCTTGATGTCGGCGCCGTCGATCTCCCAGACGTCACCGTTGCGCAGGTCGTTGAGGACCAGCTGGCCACGGTTGATCCGGAACTCCAGCTCGGCGGCGGGACCGAGCGTCGGGATCTCGCCCAGGACGGGTTCGCCTTCCCCGCACTGGGTCACCACCGAGCCGGTCGAGCCGTTGGCCCAGGCGCCGAAGATGCAGTCGCCGAGCCGGACCGGGGCCGCCGGGTCGCCGGCCGACTCGGCGACGTGGCGGATCTCGCCGTTGCTCAACCTGACCGACTTGAGGCCGGTCGCGTCGCCGACGAGCACCTCTTTCGCCTTGACGGAGGGCTGCTGGAGGACGGCACTCTCCGCGGTGTCACCGAAGTCCACGGCCACATCGGACCCCCGGGAGGCGCCGAGCAGCCAGCCGGTCTCGTCGAGGGTGATGACCTCGTCGCCGACGGCGGTCGCCGAGGTGGGGGTCTCCGCGTATTCGGGGGCCTTCGGGAGCTTGGTCTCCTCCGGGTCCGCGAACCCGTCGCCCTCCGGCGCGAAGGCGGTCAGCGTCCGTTTGGCGGCCGAGACGGCGTACGCGGTCCCGTCGGTGCCGATGGTGAGCACTGCGTCCGCGCCGACCGTCTCGGTGGGCTTCGTCGAGCCGGAGAGGTCGGAGAGGTCACCGACACCGGTGGTCGGGTCGACCGAGGTCAGCCAGACCTTCCCGGTCTTCTGCTCGGCGACGCCGATCGTGGTGCCGCCCATCACCACCCGGCTGTCCTTGACCGTCACCGCATCGTCGTCGAGACCTTCGGCGAGCTTGGTGTTGACCGGCGTGACCGTGCGGGCGTCGCGGTCGACGGAGGCCACGGCGATGCCGTTCTGCACCACGTCGAGCCCGGCGCGCTCGGACCTGGAGCCGGTCTCGTTGCCCGCCCAGACGACACCGTCGAGCTGAGCCACCGGGCGGTTCTGCCGGCCCAGGGTGCCCCAGGACTGGTTGGTCACCCAGATGCCACCGTCGTCGAGGTCGGCCTTGTGCACGGGGTAGCCCGTCGACTGGATCGCGTAGACGGTCAGACCGCTCGCGACCACGGCGAGCGCTGCCCAGGAAGCGATCGAGGTCCGATGACGCCGAATCCAGCCGGGTGCCATCCCGAAACGTGCCACCAAGACTCTCCCCAAGTCCTTCCATGCAAACGGCCAGCCGACGCAAAAACCGGGCTTACTCTAAACACGCATCGGGGTTGAAGCCACACGAATGAGCCAAACGTGGCACACGGCTCAGTGAACTGGCTCACCGACACCGTACGGGATGTTCTAAAGTGTCCGCTTCCAGCACCACCATTTCGCATCCTGACCGGGATGTCCCCGGTAATTGGCACCGCAAAGGAAAAGCATGACCGGATACCCAGCCCTGCGTGCCGCGGGGGCGACTGATGTCGGCCGGGTCCGCGAGGTCAACGAAGACTCGTTCGTCATGCTTCCGGCGGTGGCCGTGGTCGCCGACGGGATGGGCGGTCATGCCAGCGGCGACGTCGCCAGCGCGCTCGCGGTGGAGACCTTCCAGAGCCGCTTCGCCACCATCTGGCCGGTCCCCGAGGACATCCGCGATGCCGTCCACGCCGCCAACTCCGCGATCACCGCGGAGGCGGCGCGCAGCTCCGAGAAGCAGGGCATGGGCACCACCCTGACCGGGGTCGCTCTCGTGGAGTCGGAGGGTGCCCCGCACTGGCTGGTGTTCAACGTCGGCGACTCGCGTGTCTATCGGCTCACGCCGTCGGGCGTGACGCAGGTGAGCGTCGACCATTCCGAGGTCGCCGTCATGGTCGAGGCCGGGATGATCACCGCTGCGGAGGCCCGCGTCCATCCGCTGCGCAACGTCATCACCCGGTCGCTCGGCACCTACCCGTCTCCTGAGCCCGACACCTGGCTGATGGCCGTCTCCCCCGACGACCTCTTCCTGCTCTGCTCCGACGGCCTCACCGGCGAGCTCGAGGACCACGAGATCCACGAGATCGTGACCGCCACGCTCGGGGTGGGCGGGAGCATCGACAATCTGGCCCAAAGACTGGTGGACGCTGCGGTTGCCGCGGGTGGGCGCGACAATGTCACTGTGGTACTCGTGACTCCTCCGCCCTCGCTCTTCTCCGCTCCGACGGACTCTGCCCGATCTACCCGGGACGTCTCCTCGACCCATGAGTGATACCGCTACTTACTGTGTGGGGCACTGGCTCGCGTTGAAGGGCGACCGGTGCTGGGCGCTCGTTCAGCTCGGTCCCGGTGATCCGCGGGTAGCGGGCGTCCAGGCCGCCCTGGCCGATCCCCACCCGGTCGACGCGATCGCCGGTCTGCTCTCCGCGGACGGCCCACGCGCCCCGGGCTTCGCGATCGTCGGGCGTGAAGGACCCCGGGTGAGGTACGCCGTGCGCTCGCCCGCCAAGGTCACCGCGGTCGTCAACGAGGTGCCTGTCTTCATCGATGGCATCGACGTCTCCGGCAGATGGGCCGACGGCCACTTCGCCGCCGTCCCCGAGCGCGCCGAGCTGGCCAACGGCGCCTGGGGCGGGATGGAGGAGGACCAGCCTCTGGTCGACACCGCTCACGCCCGCTCGCTCGACGTCGTCTTCGACCCCGACTTCTACGTCCAGGTCGGGCAACAGGTCGACCCGTCCTCGGCGCCGCCGCTGGACCACACCATCCGGCGCTCCGACCTGGCGGCCTCACCGCCGCCGGGGATGCCGGCCGCGCCTCCACCGGCGATGCCGAACGTCTCCTCGTTCCAGACTCCTCCGGTGCCGCCGCCGTCGGTGCCTCCGGCGCAACCCGCGCCGGAGGCGAAGAAGGGCCTGATCGACGGGCTTCCGTGGCGCAAGAAGGCGGCCAAGAAGCCTGACCCGAACGCGTGGGGTCCGCCGGACCGGCAGCAGTCGCCTCCGCCCACTCCGCCCGGGCCGCCGCCCGCCGTGCCGCCGCCCCCGATGCCTGCGCCGATGCCGGCCCCGATGCCCGCACCGGTGCCGCCGGCGCCCCAGCCCACCCCGCCCACCGACATGGCGACCCGGGTCCGCAACACCCCGACACCGACCCCGGTGCCGCCCGCGGGCGGGCCGTCGGTATGGGCGGTCTACTGCCCCCAGGGCCACGCCTCGCCGCCCTACTCCCCGACCTGTCGCATCTGCCGGATGGCATTGCCGCCGCACCAGCAGCCGGTCTCGGTCCCGCGCCCGGCACTGGGCCAGCTCAAGCTCGGCGACGGCCGGGTCGTCATCCTGGATCGCGGTGCGGTCTTCGGGCGGTCGCCGCGCGCGGATGCGAGCGGCAACACCGGGGCCGGCGGCGTACCTCCGCATCTGGTCAAGGTGATGCTGCCCGACATCAGCCGGTTGCACACCGAGGTGCGCCTGGAGGAGTGGCAGGTCCTCGTCCGCGACCTCGGCTCCGCCAACGGGTCCTACCTGACCCTGCCCGGCGGGCGTCCGCAGCAGATGCGGCCGATGGAGGAGTACGCGCTGGAGCCCGGCGCCGTGGTGAGCCTCGCCGGCTCGATCAACCTGACCTACGAGGTTCTCGGGTGAACGCGACACCACACCCCGAGCTCGGTCCCGAGCTGCCGGGGATGACCTGCCTGGGCCGGCTCGGCTCGGGCGGCTTCGCCGACGTCTACCTCTACGAGCGTCATCACCCGAAGGTCCGGGTCGCGGTGAAGCTGATGCGATCCTCCGACCTCGCCGAGGCGCAGCGGGCGCAGTTCGCCGCGGAGGCGGCGGTGATGGCCGAGCTGGCCGAGCATCCGTTCATCGTGCCGGTGCACAGCGCCGGCGAGACGCCGGACGGCCGCCCCTACCTGGTGATGGGTTACTACCCCAACGCCGACCTGGGCGCCCGGGTCCGCAACAACCCGATGAAGGTGCAGGACGCGCTGCGGTTCGGGATCCAGATGGCCTCCGCCGTCGAGACCGCCCACCGCGCCGGGATCATCCACCGCGACATCAAGCCGTCCAACATCCTGCTGTCGCGCTACGACGTGCCCGGTCTGGCCGACTTCGGCATCGCCGGCCGCCCCCGCGACGACGAGGGCGACATCGGGGTCTCGCTGCCGTGGTCGCCGCCCGAGGTCCTGACCTCGGCGTCCAACGGCTCGGTTGCCTCCGACGTCTACTCGCTGGCCGCCACCGTCTGGCACCTGCTCGTCGGCCGCTCGCCGTTCGCGGAGCGGGGCAACAACTCCGACCGCGCCGTCTTCTCCCGCATCCTGCACACCCCTCCCCCGGCTACGGGCCGGCCCGACGTACCTCCGTCGTTGGACCGCGTCCTGCAGCAGGCGATGGCGAAGGACCCTGCCTACCGGCCGAGGACGGTCCTCGACCTGGCGCGGCACTTCCAGCGGATCGAGCAGGAGCTGCGGCTGGGGCGCACCGAGGTGCAGGTCCTCGACCGCGACGCCGGCGGCACCGGGTCGATCCCCGTGGTTCCCGCGGTGCCGGCGATGCCCGGCGACGGCCCGGCCACCGGGTCGGGACGCATGAGCCTCCCCGCGACGCCGACAGACCCGGAAGCCGAGCTCGTCACCGAGGTCAAGCCGCCCTCGCAGGTCATCGCCCAGCCTCCGCCACCCGTCCAGGCGGCCCCGTTCCCCGACGCGGGATCGGCCTCGGCCGAGCGCACCCGGTTCAGCTATCCGCGTACGGAGGAGGGCCCGTCGGTCGTCACCGGCCCGCGGCCACCGGAGACGCGCAGCAAGACCCCCGCCATCATCGGCGTCGTCGTCCTCTTCCTCATCGCCGCCGTCGTCGGCATCATGCTCGCCCGTGGCGGCGAGGACGACAAGCCCGACGAGGTCCCACCCCCGCCCGTCGAGACCGACCTCCCCGGCGTCACCGGCCCAGCCGCCCCGGGCAAGGTCACGGGCACGCTCAACGGCAACCGCGCCGTCTTCACGTGGTCCGGCGTCCCCGGAGCGACCGGCTACAAGTGGGTCGGCGACAACTCGACCAGCGGCACGGTGGACCGCCCCAAGGCGGTCGTACGCCTCGACGGGGCCACCAAGGTCTGCATCCAGGTCCGCTCCCTCGGCGAGAACGGCAACGTCTCCCAAGGCGCCGCCCAGGCCTGCGTCAGCAAGTAAGAGATCGCGCGATCTCTAAGCCGATCTCATCGGAGTCGGCGAGCGCGAGACACGCCACGGGTTGTCTTCTCGCCGGCGCTACGGTGCGCACCCATGAGGCGCCCGAATTTTCTTGACCTGCCCTCAGACCTGCCAGCCGGCGGGTTGATCGTCAACGACATCGGCTCCGGGTTGCAACCGCAGCGCCCCGCCGTTGGCGCTGCCTCGGGCGTCTCCAGCGCGATGCTCTGGCTCTCCGTCGCCCATCCTCCGCGCGACATCCTCCATGCTCGCGCAGTCGCCGCCGAGCATCTCGCCTTCTGCCCTGACAACATCTGGCAGGGCCGCTACAACGGCATCGATGAGTACGCCACCACGCTTGTCGGACTCAACGTCTGGGCATTCTGGTGGGACTGACCTCGTTCGACAGCATGGCCGGTCAACTGGACCGGTGCGGTCCGGGATGACCCTGGCGTCGAATGCACGGCCGCTGAACGCGCGTGAGGATGGCACCGCACCGGGGCGCAGTACGTCCAGCCATGATCCGCGTCAGGTCGAGGGGTTGGACACCCGCGCGGGCGCGCCACATCGCGGCACCGAGGGCAGCCACCGGATCAGGATTTCCAGCTGAGTCCCAACCGGCAGCCAGGGCCGCTTCCAGCTCGTCCTTCGACAGGGCCGTAGCGGTTCGCTCGTCCAGGACGCCGGCGGCCACGGCGGCCCGGACCATCCCTGTAGGAGCTGGTTCCGGGCGGTAGTCCCAGCCGTCGAGCCCGACCTTCTCGGCAACCAACTCCACCATGCTGAGTACCTCCCAAACCTCGGTCATCAGGTCCGGATCGATGCGGCCGCTGCGTACGAGAGCGGTTGCCATGTCATAGGCGGCTTCAGCCTTGCGTGGACCTGCGACGAGCACCTCGATCATTCCGACCGGCACTCCGTCGACGACATCGACACGGCTCGCGAAGACGACCCGGTATTCCTTCTGGAGTACGTCGAGGGTGTTCCAGCCGGCCAGCTTCTGTCCGCCACGGTTGCTGAGCGGATGCGTGCCCGCCGGATTGCGGCACAACGCGACGACCTCGGCGATCACCGACTCCCGCTGCGCGATCGTCAGTCGTTCGAGCGACTCCACGAAGGCGTCGTTGAACTCGATGTACGCCTGGTCGTCAGGGAACTGCTCACCCGCCCGCACCTGACTCAGGCCACGTCGCGGTTCTCGGCGACCCTGGAGCGCACCCGCTCGACGTCGACTCCCAGCCTCTCGCAGGTTTCCTCGAGCGAGAGCAGACGTCCTCGTGCGGACACGATGTCGGCTACAGCGTCGAGCACACGAGCTGTCGCCTCCCGTAGCGCACGGAGATCCTCGTCGAGGTGTTCCGCCGATCCGATCACAGCCACCGCACGACCGTGGCTCGTAAGCACCACACGGCCTTCCGCACTCTTCGCCGCCAGCGCGGACACTCCCATCCGGGATGCCGCTGTCATCGGAACACGGATCTCCTTCACATCTGCAAGACTACCTACATCTATGTAGTGTTGCAATCCGCGGCGGATCTACAACCCCTGCCAGTCCGGTTTCCCGGCAAAGACCTCGCGGTAGTAGTCGCGGCGTACGAGCCGGGAGGCCGCGGCTTCGTCGAGGAGGACCGAGACATGGCCGTGGAGCTGGAGAACCGAGGCCGGGCAGGTGGCCGAGACCGGGCCCTCGACGGCGGCGGCGACCGCCTCGGCCTTGCCCTCGCCGGTGGCGAGGAGCAGCAGGTGACCGGCTCGGGTGATGGTGCCGAGGCCCTGGGTGAGCACGTGGCGCGGCACCGCCTCGGGTGAGCCGAAGAAGCGCGCGTTGTCCTTCCGCGTCCTGGCGGTGAGCGTCTTGATCCGGGTCAACGAGGCCAGCGACGAGCCGGGCTCGTTGAACGCCAGGTGGCCGTCGGAGCCGATGCCGAGGATCTGCACCTCGATCCCGCCTGCCGCGACGATCGCCGCCTCATAGCGTTCCCCGGCGGTCGGCAGCGTCTCCTCGGTCGGGTCGGGTCCGTGGACCCGCTCGGGCGGGATGCCGATCACGTCGGTGAACTCCCGCCTGATCGTCGCCAGATAGGACTGCTCGTGGCCGTCCGGCAGGCCGACGTACTCGTCCAGGTTGAACGTCTCCACGCCGTCGTAGGACGGCCCGCGGCCGTCACGGGCGCGCCGGATGAGCTCCTCGTACGTCGCCAACGGGGTCGAGCCGGTGGCCAGCCCGAGCACCGCGGGGCTGCCGGCGGCCGCTCCGCGGCGTACGACATCTTCGATGGTGTCGGCGGCGAGGGATGCCACCTGGGCTGGGGTGTCGAGGACAACGACTTCCATGTCAGTCCTTCGTCGGAGTAGTCGGAGCAGTCGGAATGATCGGGGTGATCAGGGCAGCGCCGATGGCGGCGACCGGAGCGGCCGAGACCACCCTCAGGCGCGAGGCGAGCTCGAGGGAGGCCAGGAACGGTGAGGCCTGGGTCTGCCTGGTGAGCGCGGCCGCGATGGCCTCGCGCAGCGGCTCGCCGAGCGCTGCCACACCGCCGCCGATGACGACGCGTTCGGGGTCGACGGCCAGCGCGAGCGCGCGTACGGCGGCGGCGACACCGTCGGCGAAACGGTCACGCACCGCGACGGCGGCCGGGTCGCCCGTGGCGGCCGCCTCGAAGAGTGCGGCAGCGGGATGGCCGGTGGCGCTCGGCCAGGCGGCCGCGAGCGCGGCGCCGGAGGCGACCAGCTCGAGACAGCCGCGCTGCCCGCACCCGCACACCGGGCCCTCCGGGTCGACGGGAAGGTGCCCGACCTCACCGGCGGCGCCGTGGAAGCCTCGGCGGAGCGCCCCGCCGAGGTAGAGACCGGCGGCCAGACCCGTGCCGAGCGAGAGGTAGACCAGGTCGTCGACGTCCTCGACCGCGTGCGCCCCGAGGGTCGCCGCGTTGGTGTCGTTCTCGAGCGTGACGACCGCTCCGGCCCGCGCGCCGAGAAGCTCCGCGAGCGGGAAGGCGTCGCCGTCCAGACCCAGGTTGACAGCGTGCTTCACGGTGCCTGCACGCGTGTCGACGATGCCGGGGATGCCGACCCCGATCGAGCTGATCGCACCGTCGTCGAGCGCGTCCCGCAGGCTCGCGACCACGGCGGCCGCACTCTTCACGACTCCCTCGGCACCGAGGGTCGTGGCAGCCCGTTCCTCGGCGAGCACCGCCCCGTCCGGACCGATCGCGATGCCGTGGATCTTGGTCCCGCCGATGTCGAGGCCGACCCGTGCGCCGTTCATCGTTCCCAGCCCGATCTTCTCAGCACCTCGGTCACAGCGGTCACGCCCGGCAGGGAGAAGCCCTGCGGGCACAGTCGTGGCAACCCCGGTCCGTCGTACGTCGCGGGCCACCCCCACTCCACCAGCACCGCGGCGCGCCCGAGCCCGGCGACGGTCCGGCCGACGTCGGGGCGCCGGTGAGCGTCACGCACCTGCACGATGAGGGGTACGTCGGGGAGATCCGGGACCGCTTCGCCCGGGCGGACGACGACGTCCGCAGGCAGGCCCCAGGGCACGTCGCCGACGGCGATGTTGGCCTCGGTCACGATGCTCACCACCAGGGCGCCGGCGAGGCTCGGGAGGTCGGTGAGATCGCTGGCCGCGGCGAGCGCCCGGCGGGCGCCGTCGAGCGAGCGTTGCTCGAACCGCGGGTCGAGCGCGGCGTCCGGTCGCGGTTGCGTGCCGGCGAGCAGCCGGTCGATCCGTGCGGCAGCGTCCTGGAGCCTCTCCAGCGGGAGCTCACCGGACTCGACCGCAGCCACGATCGCCGCGGCCGTGTCGCGGACCAGCGAGGCGGGCTTGTCGGGGCCGAGGACGAGCAGGTCGGCACCGGCGGCGAGCGAGAGCACCGCCGCGGCCGGGATGCCGCGCTCGGCCGAGGCACCGGCCATGTCGAGGGCGTCGGTGACGATCAGCCCGTCGAAGCCCAGCTCGCGCAGCAGCCCCAGCACCGGCGCCGAGAGCGTCCCGGGCAGCTCGGGGTCCAGCGCCGGAACGACGATGTGGGAGGTCATCACCGCAGCGGCTCCGGCCTCCGCGGCTGCCAGGAACGGGACCAGCTCACGCTCGCGCAGCGTCGCCAGGTCGGCATCGAGGACGGGGAGAGCGACGTGACTGTCCTGGCCGGTGTCGCCGTGGCCGGGGAAGTGCTTGACGCAGCCGGCGACACCGGTCGACTCCAGGCCCCGCACCCAGGCGGTGACATGCTTCGCGGCGACGCCGGCGTCGTGGGAGAAGGATCGGGTCGCGATGACCGGGTTGTCGGGGTTGGAGTTCACGTCCGCGACGGGTGCCAGGTCGAGGTTGATCCCGGCCCGTGCCAGGCGCAGCCCGATCGCTCGGCCGGTCTCCTCGGTCAGCGCCAGGTCGTCCGCCGCGCCGAGCGCAGCAGCACCGAGCACCGAGGAGCCGGAGAGCGCCTCCAGCCGGGTGACGTCCCCGCCCTCCTCGTCGATCGTGATCACCGGCGTCCGACCACCCGCGGCGCCGGCCTCCCGGATCTCGGCCGAGAGGCTGCGTACGGACTCCTCACCGGGCTCGGTGTTGGAGCCGAACAGGCAGATCCCGCCCAGTCCCTCGCGCAGGAGCTCGGCGTAGTCGGCCGGCAGCGTGGCGCCGGCGAAGGCGGACACCTGGACGCGCAGCGCCAGGGTCTCGACGGCAGACGAGGGAGGCATCACGACACTCCCAGCTCACCGGCGAGGACGAGCACCGCGGCACCGACGATGACGACGTCCTCACCGAGCGTGGACGTACGGAACTCCAGCGGCTCGCCGCTGACCGGCATCGTCCGCTCGCGGATGATGCGGTCGGCGGTCTCGCGCAGCGGCCCGTCGAGGAGATCGGCCGGTCCGGAGAGGACCAGCTCGTGAAGGTTGAGGGTTCCGACCACAGGGGCCAATGCCTTTCCAAGGTGTTCGCCGGCTTCCACGAGCGCATCGTCGTGGGCTTGCTCGAGGCGTTCCCGCAGGCGCGGGACCGCGAGGAAGGTCTCCAGACAACCCGTACGGCCGCAGGCACACCGCGGGCCGTCCGGGTCGACGGTCACGTGCCCGACCTCACCGGCCGCGTCCACGAAACCGTGGAGCAGCGCGCCCTCGAGCACGAGCCCCGCACCGACACCGGTGCCGACCCGCACGAGCATGAGGCCGCCGTCGCCGGACTGGCCGAACGTGTATTCCCCCAGCACCGCTGTGTTGGCGTCGTTGGCGACGTACGTCGGTCGGCCGGTCTCGCGGCGCACGTGCTCGGCCAGGGCGACGTCGGCCCAGCCCAGGTTGGGCGCGTCGACCACGGTGCCGTCGGCGGAGACGACACCGGGGCTGCCGATCCCGATGCCGAGGATCGGCCGGTCGGAGGTCGCGATCAGCTCGGTCACGAGCCCGGTCACGAGGCGTACGGCCTCGCTCCCGGTGCGTCCCTCCCGGCACTTCGTGGTGCGGTGGACGACGTCGCCGGTCAGGTTGAGCACGGCGCCGGCGACCTGGTCGTCCCCGGAGACGTCGACGGCCACGATGTGGGTGGCGTCGGCGGCGAGCCCGATCAGCATCGGCGGTTTCCCGACCCGGCTCTCGACCGGCGCTCCGAGCTCCTCGACGAGCCCGTCCTCGAGCAGGCTGCCGACCAGATCGGAGACCGTCGCCCGGGTCAGCCCGGAGGCCCGGGCGAGGTCGGCACGGCTCGCCGGACCGACCGCGAAGAGGTGCTGGAGCACCAGAGAGCGGTGATGACGCCGCGCATCCTCCTGCAGCAATTTCCCGATCGGCCGCAACGTGCGCCGTCTAGCCTTGGACATGTTTGTTAGTCCATCGTACTTATTAATGCCACGTCAAGTCTGCGCACCCTTTTCCCGCCGAGAGGTCACAATCTGGCGCCGAGAGGTCAGTTTCTGGCACCCAGGCGTCAGATTCTGACACCGAGCGCTCCACAAACTGACCTCTCGCGTCCAAGAATCGACCTCTCGCGGGTCACCATGCATCGGGCGGTCAGACGATAGCGGCGAGCTGGGCCCGCGTCGGGACGTACGGGGTGATCCGGAGGGTCATGTGGGCCTCCTCCGGAGTCCGATTGCCTTTGCGGCCGTTGCACTTCCCGCACGCCGCCACCGTGTTCATCCATGTCCATCTGCCACCGCGTGACTGTGGCAGCAGGTGGTCGATGGTGCGGGCATGGCCGCCACAATAGGCGCACCGATGCTGGTCGCGCTTGAGGACTCCCTCGCGGGAGTAGCCGGCCGGGCGGTACATCCAGTGCATGGCGATGTAGCGGACCAGCCGCACCGCCTTGGGCCATGGATGTGGCCCGATCATCTTGTCGCCCTGTTGCTCGTGAACCACCGCCACCTCACGGAACAGCATCCGCACGGCGTGCTTGAAAGAGACCCTCCCGAGCGGCTCGAAGGAGGCGTTATACAGGGTCACGGCGCCCATGGTCGTGGTCATACTCGGTTACCTCCCAGGAGAGTCGGATAGGGATCGCTTGCAGATCGGGTGGAAACGCTGGGCCGAAACAAAAAGGCCGCCCCGACGAGACAGAGATGTCTCGCAGGAGCGGCCCGGAGTGATCCGGTGCAACTATGCACCCAGGTCACTGTCGGCTCCCGCGGGCATGAGGGTCGCGCTCGTGCGCAGCGGTCAGCGACCAGGCCGCCGGGGCGGTGGTCGAGTGCTGCGTGCTCATGCGTGGGCCCTTCAATTGGTCAGGTCGATTTGACCCGGCCGTAAGACCGGGTAGTACCAGAATAGAGCGAACACCCTCCTCCTACCAACGGTTTTCCCAGGTCAGGAGCGTGTCTTTCCGGTTAACTACGCCCGACGTACGCCGTTTGTGCCCGTTAGCGCGACGGCGCCCGCACCGCGGAGCCTCGGGATCAACGCCTCACCGACGCGGGCGGCCTCGGTCCGGTAGGGCGTGTCCGAGAGGACGAAATGGCTCACGCCGAGCTCCTGGTAGCGGGCGAGCGCGGCGGCGACGTCGTCCGCGGAGCCGACCAGCCAGGTGGTGCCGGCGCCACCGCCGCCGTAGCGCCCCGGGGCGGTGTAGAGGCAGTCGTCGAGCACGTCACCGCGGTCGGCGAGGTCGAGGAGTCGGCTCTGCCCGACCGCCGACCGGCCCGCGCGGCGGAACTCGCGGTCACCGACGTTCTCGGCCATCCGGCGCACCTTCTCCTCGGCGTCATGCCAGGCCTCCTCGCGGGTGTCTCGGACCAGCGTGGTGATCCTCAGTCCGAACTCGAGCGGCGCGAGGTCGCGGCCCAGCGAGTGCTCGAGCCCGCGCAGGCGCTCGATCCGCTCGGCGATGCCGTCCAGCGGTTCGCCCCAGAAGAGCTGTACGTCGGCCTCGGTCGCGGCCACCGCTTCAGCCTCCGGGGAGGCGCCACCGAAGTAGAGCCGGGGGTGCGGGCGGGTCTCGGTGGCGTACGGACGTGGGGTGACGGTGGAGTCGGCGACCTGGAAGTGGTCGCCGCCGAAGGTGACCCGCTCCTCGGTCCACAGCCGCCGCACCAGCCGCATGAACTCCTTGGTCCGTGCATAGCGGGCAGCGCGCGAGTCCTCGCGGTCACCGTAGGCGGCCAGACCGTCCTGTCCGGAGACGATGTTGACCCGCACCCGGCCGCGGCTGAGCTGGTCGAGGGTGGCAGCCGAGGTGGCGAAGTTCGCGGGGCGCCAGTAGCCCGGGCGGATCGCGATGAGCGGCTCGAAGGTCGTGGTGCGTGCAGCCAGGGCGGTGGCGACCGTGAAGGTGTCGGGTCTCCCCCAGCTGGTGCCGAGCAGCGCACCGGTCCAGCCTGCGGCCTCGACCGCCTCGGCCAGGCCGACCTGATGGTCGAGGGTGCCGTAGCCCTCCTCGACCGAGGCGGTGTCACCGCGGTGGCCGGTCTCGACGAAGTTGGGCAGATACCAGAGGAACTCGGGGGCGTGAGGGACGGTCATTCCGGACTCCTTCATGAGATTTACTCATGAATGTTAATTGTCTTTATGCACTATAGGTGGTCGTATCCACGGTGGACAGAGGCTCAGCCAATGAGCCAATTGAGAGTATGGTTCGCACCATGGGCCTGACCTCCGCTGAGCTGATCGACCTCGTCCTCGACGACGGGACCTGGACCTCGTGGGACACACCGCCGTCCTACGCCGAGATCCCCGAGGCGTACGCCGCAGACCTGGCGAAGGCCCGAGAGCGAGCCGGCACGGACGAGTCGGTGGTCACCGGCGAGGCCCGGATCGCCGGGCGACGCGTGGCCGTGGTGCTCTCGGAGTTCCGCTTCCTGGCCGGGTCGATCGGACGCGCGTCCGCCGACCGGCTGATCGCCGCGGTGGAGCGAGCGACGCGCGAAGGGCTGCCGCTGCTGGCCGGGCCGGCCTCGGGCGGGACCCGGATGCAGGAGGGCACGCCCGCCTTCGTGCAGATGGTGCGTATCGCCGAGGCCGTCACCCGCCACAAGGCCGCCGGGCTCCCCTACCTCGTCTACCTGCGCCACCCGACCACCGGCGGCGTGATGGCCTCCTGGGGATCGCTCGGGCACGTCACCGTCGCCGAGCCCGCAGCGCTCCTGGGGTTCCTGGGGCCGAAGGTCTACGAGGTGCTGAACGGCCGCCCCTTCCCGGCCGGGGTCCAGGTCGCGGAGAACCTGTTCGCGCACGGCCTCGTCGACGGCGTCGCACCCCCCGAGGAGCTCGCCGGTCTCGTCGACCGGGTCCTGGGGATCCTGGCCCTGCGTCCCGAGAAGTCAGGCGCGCAGGCCGAGGCGTCACGTACGCCGGCCGAAAGGTCAGCGGATGACGCCTCGAGCGACGGGAGCGACGCCTCGGCCGACGCGGGCGACTTCTCGGCGGTCGAGACCTGGGACGCGATCACCAGGTCCCGCCGTGCGGACCGGCCGGGCGCGCGGGCGCTGCTCCGGATCGCAGCCTCCGACGTCGTACCCCTCAACGGCACCGGGCAGGGCGAGCGCGACCCGGGCCTGATCATCGCGCTGGCGCGGTTCGGGAAGGCGCCGTGCCTGGTGCTGGCCCAGGACCGTCGCGAGCAGGCTCATCAGCCGCTCGGCCCGGAAGGTCTGCGCGAGGCGCAGCGCGGGATGAAGCTCGCCGCGGGCCTCGGGCTCCCCGTCGTGACGGTCATCGACACCCCCGGTGCCGCCCTGTCTCCGGAGGCGGAGAACGGCGGCATCGCCGGCGAGATCGCGCGTACGTTGGGAGCGCTCGTCAACGTCGAGACCCCGACGCTCAGCCTGATGCTGGGCGAGGGCAACGGCGGTGGCGCACTCGCGTTCCTCCCCGCCGACCGGGTGGTCGCGGCCCAGCACGCCTGGCTCTCCCCGCTCCCACCGGAAGGTGCCAGCGCGATCGTGCACGGTGACTCCGAGCACGCCGCCGAGATGGCCGAGGCCCAGCGAGTGCTCGCCGTCGACCTCCGGCAGATCGGCGTGGTCGACCGGATCGTCGCCGAGTCCCCCGACGCCGCCGACGAGCCCGAGGCGTTCTGCCGCCGGGTCGGCACCGTCCTCGAGGGCGAGCTGCTCGCCCTGCTCGCCTCCGGCCCGGGCGAACCGACGGCTCGGGCCGCCCGCTACGCGGGCTGAGGACGTACGCAGGAGATCTGCGGACACGCACCACGAACTCCGCCACGATGGGTGGGCTCATCGCGAGCCCACCACCCACACTCGATCGGAGTTTCTCGTGCCTCAGATCAAGCGTCTCCTCACCCTCGCCACGACGGCCTCGCTCGCTGCCGCCCTCCCCCTCCTCGGCGCCGCGCCGGCGCAGGCGGCCGAAGGCAGCTTCAGCGCGCTGACGTACAACATCGCCGGCCTGCCCGAGGCCATCTCCAGCGCCCCGACACCACGCAAGAGCGCGACCAACGAGATCGGCCGCCGGATCTCCGAGTTCGACATCGTCAACGTGCAGGAGGACTTCAACTACCACGCCTACCTCTACGAGACCGACGTGCACGCCTACCGCACGCCGACCTCGGGCGGCGTGCCGTTCGGGAGCGGGCTGAACAGCCTTCACCACCAACCGTACGAGGCCCTCGACCGCGTCACCTGGAACCGCTGCTGGATCGGATCGGCCGACTGCCTGACCCCGAAGGGGTTCACCTTCCACCGCGCCCAGATCGCGCCGGGCACCTGGATCGACGTCTACAACCTGCATGCCGACGCCGGCGACGGCAGCCTGGACGAGGCTGCTCGCCGCAACAACCTCGAGCAGCTCACGGCCTACATCTCCGCGCACTCGGCCGACCGCGCCGTCCTCGTCATGGGCGACACCAACACCCGCTACACCCGCGAGGGCGACCGCATCTCCGAGTTCGCTGCCGCCAACGGTCTCACCGATGCCTGGGTGGAGCTCGTACGCAGCGGCGACGAGCCCGACCGCGGCAGCCCCGCCCTCGGGTGCCCGGAGGTGAACCCCGGCGTGGCGTGCGAGGTCGTCGACAAGGTGCTCTACCGGGACGGCGGCGGGGTGGACCTGACCGCAACGTCCTACCGCAACCTGGACGCCGACTTCCGCGAGGTCGGCTCCGGCCTGATGCTCTCCGACCACTTCCCCATCGCCGTCGACTTCAGCTGGACGACCGACTGACCGACTCCACACTGCCAACCCACTTGCGCTGGGGCTGAACACGTGTTTAGCATTGAACATGCGTTCAGCCTCAGCCGATCCGACGACCCGCGAACGAATCCGCGACGCGGCCGTGCTGCGATTCGCGCGTGACGGTTTCGGCGCCTCCGTCCGCTCGATCGCGACCGACGCCGGGGTCAGCCCGGCCCTGGTGATCCACCACTTCGGCTCCAAGGACGAGCTCCACGCCGAGTGCGACGAGCGGGTGCTCGCCGAGATCCGGGCAGCGAAGAACGAGACGATCGACGAGCTGGCCTCGGGACAGGGCATCCTGCACCGGTTCGCCGCCGCGGACGAGTACGCACCGATGCTCGGCTATGTCCTCCGCTCGGTGCAGGACGGCGGGCCGGTCGGCCGCACCTTCATCGAGCAGATGATCGAGGACGCCGTCGGCTACACCAAGCACGGCATCGAGGCCGGGCTGATCAAGCCGAGCCGCGACGAGGCGGCCAGGGCCCGCTACCTCGTCCTCTCCGCCCTCGGCACCCTCATGATCGAGCTCACCCTCAACCCTCCCGAGGACCCCAGCGACATCGGCGGCATGGTGCGCGACTTCTTGGCCACGAGCTACCTGCCGATGATCGAGCTCTACACCCAGGGCGTCTTCACCACCCGCCGGATGCTGGACGAATACCTCCTCTACGTCCCCGACCCGCCGCAGGACCCCGCCGCCGAGCCCCCGTCTGCGTGACGCCTGGCCCGTCGGCGTACGTCCTCCTGTCCTCCCAACGCGGAAGCGAGTTCCCATGTCCGACAACATCCCCGCGGTCGAGATCGCGGGCCTGCACAAGTCCTTCGGCTCCTTCAAGGCCCTCGACGGCCTCGACCTGACCGTCCAGCACGGCCAGGTGGCCGGCTTCCTCGGCCCCAACGGCGCCGGCAAGTCCACCACCATCAAGGTCCTGCTCGGGCTGCTGCGCGCCGACGCCGGCGCCGCCCGCCTGTTCGGCGGTGACGCCTGGCGTGACGCCGTCGAGCTGCACAAGCGGATCTCGTACGTCCCCGGCGACGTGTCGCTGTGGCCCAACCTCACCGGCGGCGAGTGCATCGACTACCTCACGCGTCTCAAGCCTGGCGGCGACAAGGCGCGCCGCAAGGCACGGAAGGCCGAACTGCTCGAGCGGTTCCAGCTCGACCCGACCAAGAAGGCGCGCACCTACTCCAAGGGCAATCGGCAGAAGGTCGCTCTGGTCGCGGCCTTCCTCGACGAGTCCGACCTCTACATCTTCGACGAGCCCACCTCCGGGCTCGACCCGCTGATGGAGGCCGTCTTCACCGAGTACGCCCGGGAGGCCAAGGAGGCCGGCTCCTCGGTGCTGCTCTCCAGCCACATCCTCAGCGAGGTCGAGAAGGTCTGCGACACCGTCACGATCATCCGGGCCGGTGTCGCCGTCGAGTCCGGCACGCTCGAGGAGCTGCGCCACCTGACCCGCTCCGCCGTCGTCGCCACCGTCGGCGGCGACCCCGCCTCGCTGCGCAGTCTGCCGGCGGTCAACGACTTGGTGACCAGCCAGAACGGCGCCGGCACCCGGGTCGCTTTCGACGTGGACAACCACGCGGTCGGCGAGGTCATGAAGACCCTGACCACCCTGGACGTACGCGGGCTGACCGTCACCCCGCCCTCCCTCGAGGAGCTCTTCATGCGTCACTACGGCGACGTCATCGAGACGGAGGAAGCGTGATGAGCGCACTCGCCCCGGCCATGCCGCGGCGTTCCGCGCTGGCGAGCTTCACCGGCACCTGGCAGATGACCCGGTTCATGCTGCGTCGCGACCGGGTCAGGCTGACGGTGTGGACGGTCTCGCTGCTGGCCCTCTACGCCTACTTCGTCACCGCGCTGAGCGCCGTCTACCCCACGGCCGAAGACCGCCAGGGACGGGCCGACCTGATGCAGCAACCGGCGTCGATCTTCCTCGGCGGGCCGAACTATGGGCTCGACGACTACACGATCGGCGCCATGTTCGCCAACGAGATGACGCTCTGGATGATCGGGCTGCTCGGGGTCATGAACATGTTCGAGGTCGTCCGCAACACCCGCGCCGAGGAGGAGAGCGGGCGGGCGGAGCTGGTCCGGTCCCGGGTGGTCGGGCGGCACGCAGCGGTCGCCGCCTCGCTGCTGACGGTGGTGATCGCCAACGTCGTCTTCGCCGTCCTCGGCAGCGCGCTGCTCATCTCTGCGGGCGACCTCCCTGTCGAGGACACCTTCGCGCTGTCGACGGCGATCGCCGTCAGCGGCCTGGTCTTCGCTGCGGTCGCTCTGGTCACCTCACAGCTCACCACGCACGGTCGCGGGGCCACCGGTCTCGCGCTCGCCGTCCTGGGTGTCGCGGTGCTGGTTCGCGGCATCGGCGACCTGCGGGCAGATCCGGGCGAGCACGGGACCTGGCTCTCGTGGCTCTCGCCGATCGCCTGGACGCAGCAGATGCGAGCGTACGTCGACCTGCGCTGGTGGCCGCTGGCCCTGAGCCTCGTGGCGGTCCTCGTCCTGCTCGCCATCGGGGCGTTCCTGGCGTCGAAGCGCGACTTCGACGGGGCGCTGCTCGCGGGTCGCTCCGGCAGGTCCGAGGCGACCGGGATGCTCTCCTCGCCCATGGCCATGGCGTGGCGCCAGCAGCGTACGGCTCTCTTCTGGTGGTTCCTCGGCACCTTCGTGATGTTCGGGGCGACCGGAACCTACCTCGGCGAGGGAGTCGAGGACATGGTCAGCGACATGACCGCGTCCAACCCCGAGGCGGCCGCGATGTTCGGGGACGACCCGCTCACCGGGTTCCTGGCGATCATGATCCTGTACGCCGCGCTGGCCGCCGCAGGCTATGCGATCGCCACGACGTTGCGCGCCAAGTCGGAGGAGTCGGAAGGACGACTCGAGATCACGCTGGCCAAGCCGGTCTCCCGCAGTCGCTGGTTCGGCTCGCACCTCGTGGTCGTGGCAGCAGGGGCGTTCGTCCTGACCATGGTCTCCGGCGCCCTCGCGCTCTGGGCCGGAGCGCTGGTCAACGGCGAGGTCGAGCTGGAGACGTTCCTGAAGGGCGGTGCCGCTTTCCTGCCTGCTGTCGCCGTCTTCATGACGCTCACCGCGGCCCTCTACGCCTGGCTCCCCAAGCTCACCCCGGTCATCTGGGCACTGTTCGCGTTCACGTGCATCACCGGGATGTTCGGGCCGCTCTTCGACCTCCCGGACGCGGTGGCCGGCATCTCACCCTTCTGGTGGGTCGGCCGCTACCCGCAGGAGGCCATCGAGGCCTCGCACATGCTCGGCCTCAGCGCCGTGGCGCTCGTGCTCCTGCTGGCCGCCTTCGTCGGCTTCCGGCGCCGGAACATCCCAGCCTGACCCCAACCGGCCGAGAAGTCACGTACGCCGGTCGAGTGGGCACCGAGGTGCCCACTCGACCGGCGTTGCTGAAGTGTCGGCAGGTCGGACCTAGCTCGCGGCGCCCAGCACCTGGAGCCGGCTCAACGCAGCATCGAGCTCGTACACCTCGACGGGCCAGCTCGCTCCGCTGTTCATGAACTGTGTGTACTCCTCCGGGCCCATCCAATCCGCGACGTTGCCGATGCGGTCCTCGACGTAGACGTTGACGTTGTAGACACCGCCGACCGAACCCTTCGGAATCGTGAGATAGGTGGACCAGACTCCATCTCGAATTGTCCCTGACGTACGCGTCACCAACTCTTCACAGGCCACGCCGACGAAGAACGGCTCGGACGGCGTCGTACCGGCCCGCGTAAGGCAGATGCCGACACTCTCAACTCCTGACTTCGCATCACGGACCCGAGCTGACACCTTGACCGTCTTCGACGCCGTCCTGACATCCAGGCTCGTCGGCGTGAGCGCTGAGATGCTCACGGTAGGTGCATCGGAGTCAGGATCGGTGTTCGTGACGGTCACGATGTCGCGAGTGAGCCCGACCTCGCGCCCGTGACGATCGGTGACCCAGAGCTGCAGTTCCATGGGCCCGGCCGGCGTCCACCGAGGAACGGTGAGGATGTACTCCCACCATCCGTCTCGGGTGCCGCCGGACACTAGCGACATCGTCGGCATGTAGATGGAGCCGTTGACGGACGAGGCCACGAAATGGCCCTGGATACGTTTGACGCCGCTGAGGTCGTCCGTCGCATGCACCCGCACCCTGACCTTCGCGTCCGAGGCGGTGCTGTCCACGGTCGACGGGGTGGCCGAGACGGACATGATGCTCGGCGGGGCCTTGTCGTAGCCACACCCGCTCAGGATGTCGTAGACGTCGTAGTAGCAGGTGTTGGTGCCGGCGTTGCCGTGGACATCGTCCAACCCGGTCCCACCGGACAGCTTGTCGTTGCCGTCGCCACCGTTGAGGGTGTCGGCACCGCTCTCGCCCCAGAGCCGGTCGTGGCCGGGACCACCGTTGACGGTGTCCAGGTGGTTGTTGCCATGGAGCTGGTCGTCGCCATTGCTACCGGAGAGCCGGTCGTTGCCGTCTCCGCCGGAGATCGAGTCGTTGCCATCGCCTCCGTTGAGGGAGTCGCTTCCGGTGCCTCCGGAGATGGTGTCTCCGCTCGTTCCACCGCTGATGCTGTCGCCGGCGGCGCCCCCGTAGATCCGGTCCGCCCCTGCGCCGCCGGAGATCACGTCGAAATGGTCGCCACCGGAGATGACGTCACTGCCGTCCTCGCCCCAGATGTTGTCCTGGCCGGTGCCTCCGTTGAGGCTGTCCGCGCCGCCGCCACCGTGGATCCAGTCCTCGCCGCTCCCGCCGAGCACCCGGTCGGCGCCGTAGCTGGCGTAGACGTGATCTCCGCCCGACCCGGCATCGATCAGGTCGTCGCCGCCCTTGGCGTAGATGATGTCGCCGCCACCGCGACCGCAGATGACGTCGCGGCGCGACGTGCCGCGCAGGACATCGCCGCCGGACGTACCGACGATCGTGCAGCGTACGCCGGTGGATGTTGTCGCCGCGCCCGCGGGACTCGCCACGAGTACGGTCGCCGAGGCGGCCGTCGCGACGATCCCGGCGAGCAGCGTGCGCCCCGTCAGGAGCACCATTCCCTGCCTCCAGAAGATCTCAGGCCCGCGTCAGCGCGGGCCTGAGGATCGTTCCAGATCCGATACCCGTCGCGGTAGCGAATTGGCGTTCTGTGGGGCGATTGTCGATCGGGTCAGAACAACAGTGCCGTGCTCGGGTCACCGACGATCCGGGCCACATCGGCGAGGAAGCGGGAGCCCGCCTCGCCGTCGATGTGGCGGTGGTCGAAGCTGAGCGCCAGGGTGGCGACGTCGCGGGGCTCGATGCGCTCGTCGTCATCGGTGCCGACGATCCACGGCTGACGCTTGATCGCGCCGACGGAGAGGATCGCGGACTCGCCCGGGTTGATGATCGGGGCGCCGCCGTCGATGCCGAACGGGCCGATGTTGGTGATCGTGAACGTCCCGCCGGTCTGGTCGGCCGGCGGGGTCTTCCCGGTGCGGGCGACATCGGTCAGCTCGCTGATCGCGGACCCGAGCTCGACCAGGGACATCCGGTCGGCACCCTTCACGTTCGGCACCTGCAGGCCCCTGGGGGTGGCCGCGGCGATGCCGAGGTTGACGTACTCCTTGAACACGATCTCCTGGGCGGCCTCGTCCCACCAGGAGTTGATGATCGGGGTACGCCGCATCGCCAGCAGCGTCGCCTTGGCCACGATCAGCAGCGGGCTGACCCGGACCCCGGCGAAGTCGCGGTCGGCCTTGAGGGTGGCGACCAGCTCGGACGTGCGGGTCACGTCGACCGACGTCCAGATGGTCACGTGGGGCAGCGTGAACGCCGAGTCGACCATCGCCTGGCCCATCTGCTTGCGCAGGCCCTTGATCGGCTCGCGCCGCTCGCCGCCGATCGACGCGGCTGGGGCTGGCGACGACGCCGGAGCGTTCGTCAGGGCCTCCAGGTCAGCCGTGGTGATCACGCCGTCGTCGCGCTCCGGGGTCACGGTCGCCAGGTCGACGCCCAGGTCCCGCGCGAGCTTGCGGGCGGTCGGCTTGGCGAGCACGCCCGTGCCCGCGGCGGCGGCTGGCGCGGCGACGGTGCGGTTGCGGCGTACGACTGCGTCTTCCTTGGAGCCGTAGCCGACCAGCGTGAGCGGTTGCTCGGCCTCCTGCTCTGGGGCTGACGTCTCGGCCGGCGGAGCTGACGCCTCGGGCGACGGGGCTGACGCCTCGACGGGGTCACCGATGCGGATGATGGGGGTGCCGACCTGGACCTCGGTGCCGACCTCGACGAGGAGCTCCTGGACCACCCCGGCGTAGGGCGAGGGGAGCTCGACGACGGACTTGGCGGTCTCGATGTCGCAGACGGGGTCGTTGACCTTGATGACGTCGCCGACGGCGACGTGCCACTCGACGATCTCGGCCTCGGTGAGGCCCTCGCCGACATCGGGCAGCTTGAACTCGTTCACCATGCGAGGCTCCTGTCGACGGCATCGAGGATCCGGTCGAGGTCGGGAAGGAAATACTCTTCCGCCCGGGCCGGCGGATAGGGCGTGTCGAACCCGCCCACCCGGAGCACCGGCGCCTCGAGCGAGTGGAAGCAGGTCTCGGTGATGCGAGCGGCCAGCTCGGCGCCGAGGCCGAGGTTGACGTGCGCCTCGTGGACGACGACGGCACGGCCCGTACGCCGCACCGACTCGAACACCGGAGCCATGTCCAGCGGCGAGAGCGTGCGCAGGTCGATCACCTCGACCGACTTGCCCTCCCCCGCAGCCGCCTCCGCGGCGGTCAGGGCGGTCTTCACGGTCGGCCCGTAGGCCAGCACGGTGACGTCGGAACCCGTCCGCGTCACCCGCGAGGCGAACAGCGGGCCAGGGGTCGCCTCGAGGTCGATCTCGGCCTTGGTCGAGTGGTAGAGCCGCTTGGGTTCCAAGAAGATGACCGGGTCCGGGTGGGCGATCGCCTGCTGGATCATCCAGTAGGCGTCGACCGGGTCCGAGCAGGCCACCACCTTGAGCCCGGGCGTGTGCGCGAACTGCGCCTCCGGCGACTCGCTGTGGTGCTCGACGGCGCCGATACCTCCACCGAACGGGATCCGGATGACCATCGGCATCGCCACCCGTCCACCGCTTCGATAGTGGAGCTTGGCCACCTGCGACACGATCTGGTCGTAGGCCGGATAGACGAACCCGTCGAACTGGATCTCCACCACCGGCCGATAGCCCCGCAGCGCGAGACCGACCGCCGTGCCGACGATGCCCGACTCCGCCAAGGGCGTGTCGACGACGCGGGCCTCGCCGAAGTCCTTCTGCAGCCCGTCGGTGATCCGGAAGACACCACCGAGCCGGCCGATGTCCTCGCCCATCAGGACGACCTTGTCGTCGTCCTCCATCGCCCGCCGCAACCCCGCGTTGAGCGCCTTCGCCAGCGTCATCTTCATCGCGAGGCCCCCTCGAGGTCGAAGGAGGCGAGGTAGGCCGCGTAGCCGTCACGCTGCTCGGCCAGCTCCGGCGGCAGCTCGGTGTAGACGTTGTCGAAGAGGCGTACGGGATCAGGCTCGGGCAGGTCGTGGATCCCGGCACGCAAGCGTTCGCCGAGCTCGTCGGCCTCCGCCTCGACCTTGCTGAAGAAGGAGGTCGAGGCGCCACCACCGCGGCGCAGATAGGCCTCCACCCGGGCGATCGGGTCCTTGAGCTTCCAGGCCTGGACCTCGTCGGAGAGCCGGTAGCGAGTCGGGTCGTCGGTGGTCGTGTGGGCACCCATCCGGTAGGTGTAGGCCTCGATCATCGTCGGCCCGCCACCCTCACGGGCCCGTTTGAGCGCCGACTTCATCACCTCGTACGTCGCCAGCACGTCGTTGCCGTCCACGCGGATGCCGGGGAAGCCGAAGCCCTGGGCGCGCTTGTAGAGCGGCACCTTGACCATCTGCTCGACCGGCTCAGAGATCGCCCACTGGTTGTTCTGGCAGAAGAAGACGACCGGAGCGTTGTAGGAAGCGGCGAAGACCATCGCCTCGTTGACGTCGCCCTGCGAGGACGCCCCGTCGCCGAAGTGGGCCACGACGGCGGTGTCGCGGGTCGGGTCGCCGGTGCCGACGAGGCCGTCCATCTGGACGCCCATCGCGTAGCCGGTCGCGTGCAGCGTCTGGGCGCCGATGACGATCGTGTAGAGCCCGAAGTTGTGCTCGTCGGGGTCCCAGCCACCCTGGTCGGTGCCCCGGAAGAGCCCGAGCAGCTGCATCGGGTCGACGTCACGGCACCAGGCCACGCCGTGCTCGCGGTAGGTCGGGAAGACGAAGTCCTGGGGCGCCAGCGCGCGGGCCGCGCCGATCTGCGCCGCCTCCTGCCCCAACAGCTGCGCCCACAGGCCCAGCTCGCCGTGGCGCTGCAGCGCGGTCGCCTCGACGTCGAGCCGTCTCGTCAGCACCATGTCGCGATAGAAGCCGCGCACGGCCTCGTCCTCGGGTCGGTCGGGTGAGAACTCGAAGTCCGGGTGCGAGACCCGTTCTCCCTCGGGGTTCAGCAGCTGCACCATGTCGGTGTGGCTGGGACTCGGATCCAGAAACTCAGTCATCACACTTCCTTCACACGGGGTGGGGTTGCCACCGCTGGCTACGCCGATCACAGACTTGTGATCCGTGGCACATCGGCATAGCCACACGGTACTCGCCCCGTGTGAAGGATGGGGCCGGAGCGAAGGCGAAGACTCTTTGCTCGCAACGGTAGACAACTAAGCAAGCGCTTAGTAAGTTCTCTGGAAGCCGATCGCCCGGGCTCGAGGAGATGAGGAACCCATGACCCGATGTTTCCTGGTGGAGTCGCTCAAGAGCGACCTCGGAGTGGCCGAGCTGGTCGGCATCCCGACACCACAGCTCGACGACGGTGAGGTGCTGGCCCGGATCGAACGCTTCGCCCTGACGACGAACAACATGACCTACGCGGTCTACGGCGACGCCCTGGGCTACTGGAATCTGTTCCCGGCCACGCGGACCGGGTACGGCTGCATGCCGGCGTGGGGGTATGCCGAGATCATCGACTCGAAGGCCTCCGACGTCCCGGTCGGGACGCGGGTCTTCGGCTACTTCCCCATCGCGACCCACCTGAAGATGCGGCCCACCAAGGTCACCTCCCGCAGCTTCGTCGACGGCGCCGGACATCGCACCGGGACACCCGAGGTCTACAACCTCTACGAGCTCCAACCGCAGGAAGCCGACCCCCGGCACGACAGCCTCATCGCGATCTACCGTCCCCTGTTCATCACCTCCTACACCGCCGCCGACTACCTGCGCGACCGCGACTTCTTCGACGCCGAGCAGTTCGTGATCTCGAGCGCGTCGAGCAAGACGGCGTACGGCACGGCCTACTGCCTCGCCGACTCACAGGCGCCGAAGATCGCGCTCACCTCGGCGCGCAACATCGACTTCGTGAACGGCCTCGGCCACTACGCCACCGCCCACGAATACACCGATCTGACCTCCCTCGACGCGACCAAGCGGACGGTCTACGTCGACCTGTCCGGAGACCCCGCTCTACGCCGCCGGGTCCACGAGCACTTCGGCGACCGGCTCGCCTTCGACTGCCTCGTGGGGTCGACCCAGGCCGACGGGTTCCCCGAGGAGGATGCCAGCCTCGTCGGGCCGGCTCCGGTCTTCTTCTTCGCGGCCCTCCAGCTCGATGCCTACAAGGCCGAGGGCCAGTCACGTACGTTCATGCAGCGCTATCAGCGCGCCGAGCGTGACTTCCTGGAGCACGTCGGACGCCCGGAGCGGCCGGCCATCGAGCTGATCGAGCACACCGGCCTCGAGGACGCGGCCACCGTCATCGCCGGCTTCCACGACGGATCGACCGACCCCGCAGCCGGTCACATCTTCAGCCCCAACGCCGAGTGATCGCCACATCGGGCCCCTCAATTCGGTGGTGGGGCCTCCCCAGGCACCGCTAGAGTCGCGGCCCCGACGAGCAGAGGCGAACGATGTCCGACCCTTACGGCTACCACCAGCCCCACCCCTCGCCCACCGCCCCCGCGGCGGCGCCGATCGAACGGCCGAAGACGGTGACGTACGCGGTCTACGGGATGTGGATCGGAGGGCTGCTCACGGTCCTCTCGTCGGTCTTCCTCTTCACCACGGACACGACCGAGATGCGGGCGCTGATGGTGTCAGAGATGGAGAAGCAGCCGACGTACGACCCGGCCGTCCTCGACGCCCAGGAGGTAGCGGACGTGCTCGTCCCGATCATCCAGGTCGGCGGTGCCCTCTTCGGGCTGATCACCCTCGGGCTGTGGATCTGGATGGCGGTCATGAACGGGAAGGGTCGCAACTGGGCGCGCGTCACCGGCACCGTCTTCGGCGGGCTCTCCCTCGCCGGGAGCATGTCGAGCCTGACCAACATCGCCGGCAACGCCGCTCTCGGCGGCGCCAGCATGCCGACGTCGGCCGCCAGCACGGCGCTCGCGATCGTGGACCCGCTGCTGGTGATCGCGATCCTGGTGCTGCTGTGGGTGCGGCCTTCGTCGGCGTACTTCAGCGCGGTCGGCGCCGAGAGACAGCGTCAGCGGCAGGCCCAGCACACCAGCTACTACGCCGGCTGAAAGAGAATTTTCTTTCAGCCGAGCGACTCACGCCCGTGCGGCTCGTCCCAGCCGGAGAGGTCGGGGCCGGCGGGCACGATCTGCGTGGGATTCAGGTCGGTGTGGACGATGTAGTAGTGCTGCTTGATCTGGTCGAAGTCGAGCGTCTCGCCGATCCCCGGGGTCTGGTAGAGGTCACGCGCGTAGGCCCACAGCGCGGGCAGCTCGACGAGCTTCTGCCGGTTGCACTTGAAGTGCCCGTGGTAGACCGCGTCGAAGCGGGCCAGTGTCGTGAAGAGCCGGATGTCGGACTCGGTGAGCTGGTCGCCGACCAGATAGCGCTGCCCGGAGAGCCGCTCCTCGAGCCAGTCCAGCGCGGTGAAAAGACGTGAGTACGCCTCGTCGTACGCCTCCTGGGAGCCGGCGAAGCCGCACCGGTAGACGCCGTTGTTGACCTCGGTGAAGACCCGCTTGTTGACCTCGTCCATCTCCTCGCGGAGCTCACGCGGCCACAGGTCGGGGGCATCGTCGGCGAAGAAGTCGCTCCACTCGTGGAAGAAGTCGTGGGTGATCCACGGGAAGTCGTTGGTGACGACCTTGCCGGAGGACTCCTCGACGATCGCCGGCACCGTGATGCCGCGCGGATAGTCCGGGTAGCGCTTGAAGTAGGCCTGCTGCAGGCGCTCGATCCCGAGCACCGGGTCGACGCCACCGGGGTCGAGGTCGAAGGTCCACGACCGGGCGTCATGGGTCGGACCGGCGAGACCGAGGGAGATGACGTTCTGGAGCCCGAGCAGGTTGCGCACGATGATCGCGCGGTTGGCCCACGGGCAGGCGGCGGCCGCGACCAGCCGGTAGCGGCCCGGCTCGACCGGCCACAGGGGCACGTCGACCGGACCGAACTCCGGCGTCCGCGCGTCCCGGGTGATCCGGTCCGGGATGTAGTTCATGTCCCGGCTGAACTCGTTGCCGGGCTGGACGTAGGTCGCCTTCTCCCCCATGCGTCCACCATACGGGGCGAGGTCGATCCTCAGCCGTCTCCGGCCATCCCCCAGCTCCCGACGCGCCACTCGCCGTCCTCGCGGACGAGGACGACGACCATCGACTCGTCCGGGACCGGGCCGTCCTCGGCGGTGTAGGAGACGGCGACGGTGACGCGGGCGGCATCACCGTCCACCTCGGGCTCGCCGAAGATCATGGTCCGGTTCACCGCCCGCGGGTTGGGGTCGGCGTAGGTCCGTTTCCCCTCGGCTGCGTCTCTCATCGCGCGGGCGCCACCGCCGTCGAGCAGCTCGTCACCCTCGTCCGAGGCGAGCTCGTAGAGGGTCGCGACCGAGGTGGTCTCCATGAACTCACGGCTGACCTCGGCCGGTCCCGAGCCGCGCGCCAACAGCCACAGCGACAGCCCGACGAGACCCGCGACCACCACCAGCACTCCGGAGATGCGTACCCCGCGACGCCAGCGGCTGCCGCGGGTCACGATGCTGGCCCGCTGCGGATGGCCCCCTGGATCAAGTACAGGCACGAGCAACACCGTAACTTCACTCCTGCTGATCAGGGGTCACATCGGCCGAGACCGTCAAGC
Source organism: Nocardioides sp. CCNWLW239 (assembly GCF_037137035.1). Lineage (NCBI taxonomy): Bacteria > Bacillati > Actinomycetota > Actinomycetes > Propionibacteriales > Nocardioidaceae > Nocardioides > Nocardioides sp. CCNWLW239. The sequence goes on from NZ_JBBBNW010000001.1 coordinate 873,032, forward strand.
CGGAAACATAGCGGGCCGCGGGCCCGTGCGCTCGGAAACCGGGCGACCTCAGGCCTTCTGGCCCTGCGCGGCCGCGTAGGTTCCGGCCAGCTCGATGAGGCGGGTGTTGGCCTCGGCCTCGCCGATCGAGACGCGTACGCCCTCGGGCGGGTAGGGGCGGACCATCAGGCCGACCTCGTCGGCCGCCGCCGCGAACTCGGCACAGCGCTCCGCCGACTCGAAGGCGAACCAGACGAAGTTGCCCTGGGCGTCGGGGATGTCCCAGCCCGCGGCGCGGATGCCCTCGACCACCCGGGTGCGCTCGGCCACCAGGTCGTCGACGCGCGCCAGCAGCTCGGCCTGCCGCTCGAGCGAGGCGACGCCCGCCGCCTGAGCGACCACGTTGACGCCGAACGGCAGCGCCATCGCCCGCAGGGTGGCGGCGATCGGCGCGGGCGCGAAGGCGTAGCCGACCCGGAAGCCGGCCAGGCCGTAGGCCTTGGAGAAGGTGCGCAGCACGACCACGTTGTGCCGAGCCCGGTAGGTGGCGACGCCGTCGACGGCGTCGTCCATGCGTACGAACTCGGCGTAGGCCTCGTCGACCACGACCAGCACGTGCTCGGGCACCTTCGCGAGGAAGGCGTCGAGCTCGGCCTGGGTGACCGAGGTGCCGGTGGGGTTGTTGGGGGTGCAGACGAAGACGACCTTCGTACGCTCCGTGATGGCCGCGGCCATCGCGTCGAGGTCATGGGCGCCACCCGCCGTGACGGGCACCTTGACCGCGGTCGCACCGGCTGCGAGCACCGCGATCGGGTAGGCCTCGAAGCTGCGCCAGGCGAAGACGACCTCGTCCTCGGGCCCGCAGTAGGCCGAGACCAGCTGGAAGATGAGCGCCACAGCACCCGTCGAGAGCGCGAGCTCCTCCGCCGGCACCCCGTAGGCCTTCGCGAGCGCGTCGTAGAGCTCGGTGCTGCCCGCGTCGGGGTAACGGTTGACCCGCCCGGCCGCCTCGGCCGCGATCTCCACGACCCCGTCGAGCGGCGGGTAGGGGTTCTCGTTGGAGGAGAGCTTGTAGGTGACCAGGCCGGGCCGCTCTACCGGCGGCTTGCCCGCGACGTACGCAGGCATGGCGGCGACACTGGGACGGGGCTGTGGGGTGCTCATATCGTGAGATCCTAGGCCGTGCCCTACGTGGGGATGACCTCGCCGCCGTAAACCACGGGGACGTCGCGGCCGACCACGATGTCGAGCGGGTTGGTGACGCACCGGACGGACCCGCCGCCGAGGTGGAGCTCGCTCATGTCGACGATCCGGACGGTGAAGCCCCAGCCCTCCAGGATCGGCCGGATGCGGTCCGGGCAGGACGGCATCACGATGGTGCGGCCGATCACGATCGAGTTGGCGGCGAAGGTGCTGAGCGCCTCCTCCTCGGTGATCACCAGCGGCTCGGGGACCAGGTCGAGAAGGGCCTGCGCCGACTCCGGCGCGAGCGCGTCCGGGCAGACGATCGCGCGGCGCTCGTCGAGCGGGCAGAAGGCGAGGTCGAGGTGGTACATCCCGGAGTGGGTTGTCCGCACGCCCATCACCCGCACCCCCATCTCCGTCGCCAGGGTCTTGAGCGCCATCTCGTCCGTGCGCGGGCCGGTGCCGGCGATCAGATAGCCGGCGAACGGGAAGACGTCGCCCGCCTCGAAGGTCGGCCCGACACCGTCCTTGCCGACGTACGCCGTGCTCCAGCCGTTCGCGGCGAACCACTCGACCGCGGAGCGGGTCTCGTTGCGGCGCTCGGGGAAGCGCATATGGGAGAGGAGCACGTGATGCCGGCCGTCGGCCAGCGTGGCCGCGAAGCCGAGGTTCATCGCGTAGACCATGTCGGGGCTGTCCTCGCGCGGCGCGATGACGTCGACGCGGCCGCCGAGCTCCTCGATGGTCGCCTTGAGGGTGTCCCACTGCGCGCGAGCACGGACCGGATCCGGCTGGATCTCGGTGTCCATGAACGGGTTGATGGCGTAGTCGATGCGGTAGTGCGTCGGCTCGGTCATCAGGTAGTGACGGCCCCAGGCCAGCGAAGTGCTCACTCGTACCCCTCTCAAGTCTGATCGATTCAGATCGTCCGATTGCCTGATTGACTGATTGTCAGACAATCCTGTGCCGTTAGGTTAGAGCACGAACGGTCATCACCGGAAGCCGACGGAGATAGGACAATGGGTCCATGTTCGAGTCGCTCACCCTGGACGAACCCGCATCGACGGTCGACCGTGTCGCCGACGAGCTCCGGCGGGCGGTGTTCGAGGGCGAGCTGGAGTCCGGCACCCCGCTGCGCGAGCACGGCCTCGCCGAGTCGCTGGGCGTCGGCCGCTCCACGGTCCGCGAGGCGCTGACCATCCTGGTCGCCGAGGGCCTGGCGACCCGCGCCCCCAACAAAGGGGTCGCCGTCGCCACCCCCGAGGCCGCCTCGGTCCGCGACGTCTGCGCCGCCCGCTGGGTGCTCGAGGGCGCCGGGGTGCGCAACTGGCAGGAGGCCTCGGACGAGGCCCGCCGAGACGTGCACGAGTCCCTCGATGCCTACATCTCGGCGGTGCACTCGGAGCGCTCGACCTACCGAGAGCTCAACGAGCGCCACCTCGCCTTCCATCTCTCCCTCGTCGCCCTCACCGGATCACCACGCCTGGTCGCGATGCAGGAGCAGCTGGTCCTCGAGCTCAAGCTCGCCCTCGCCCAGGTCGACCGCATCCGGCGCAACGCTCACGACCAGGCCGAGGACCATGCCGCCCTGGTCCGCCTCCTGGACGCCGACCGCATCGACGATGCCGAGCGGTTCCTGCAGAACCATCTCTCCGACGCGGCCCACTCCATCTGCATCGCGTTGCGTCTGGAGAAGTGACCCCGCCACACCGGTCACCCGACCTCCTTACGCTGAGGGGCTGAGCCTGCGACACTCATCGACATGCGCATCGTGACCTGGCTCCTCACCAACGCCATCGCTCTGGCCGTGGCAACCTGGCTCGTCGACGGGATCTACTTCGACGGTGCCACCAGCGGCGTGGCCGAGATCAAGGAGAAGATCCTCCCGCTGCTGCTCGTCGCCTTCGTGCTCGGCATCGTCTCGTTCTTCGTCAAGCCGATCCTGACGATCCTGACGCTCCCGTTCATCCTGCTCACCCTGGGCCTGCTTCTGCTGGTGATCAACGCGGCGATGCTCGGCCTGACCGCCTGGATCCTCCCCGATGACGTCGGCTTCCACGTCGACGGTTTCTGGGCTGCCGTGCTCGGCGGCATCGTCATCTCGATCATGAACTGGTTCCTCGATCTGGCCTGGCCCGACGCCCGGGACTGACCCGAACAAGCGGCATCCCGCCCGCATTCTTGGCCGAAATGTAAAACTCGGTCCATGAAGATCGCGGTCGTCTGCCTGGGCAACATCTGCCGTTCCCCGATGGCGGAGGTGGTGCTACGCGACCGTCTCGACAGTGCCGGGCTCGACGACGTGGAGCTGGTCTCGGCCGGCACCGGTGGTTGGCACGCCGGTGAGAAGATGGACCGGCGCGCGGCCGCGACGTTGCGCGAGGCGAGCTACGACCCCGAGCGACACCGTGCCCGGCAGTGGCCGGTCGGCGACCCCGAGACGTACGATCTCGTGCTCGCCATGGATGCCGACAACCTGGCCGATCTGGCTGGTCAGGCGCCGGAGAGTCGGCTGCGGATGTTTCGTGATTTCGATCCCGAAGGCCCCGGGGACGTGCCGGATCCCTATTACGGTGGTGCTGAGGGATTCCGGGAGGTGCTGGCGATGGTGGAGCGTACGAGTGATGCGATCGTCGCGTCCCCACTGGTCAACCCGGCCGCGTCGGGGCCCGGATCGTGACCCGTCAGCCAGCGGTCGCCCGTCGTGCCGAACAGCTGCTCGGCGCGGCGGTGGTGAGCACGTCTCCGGTCGCCGGCGGTGACATCTCGACCGCTACCAAGATCCGGCTCAGCGACGGCTCGCTGGTGCTGATGAAGGCGCTCTCCCCCGTCCGTGACGACTTCGTCGCCGCCGAGGCCCGAGGGCTGCGCTGGCTGGAGGGGTCGGGAGCCGTGAAGGTCCCCGAGGTCCTCGCCGCCGAGCCCGACTGCCTGGTGCTGCGCTGGATCGACCCCGGCCGGCCCAACGCCGAGAGCGCCGAGGAGCTCGGCCGTGCGCTCGCAGGCCTGCACAGCACTCCGGTCGCGGGGTTCGGTGCCGACAAGGACGGGTTCATCGGGCGACTGCCGATGCCCAACAAGCCGGCCGACACCTGGGCCGAGTTCTATGCCGTACGCCGCCTGCTCCCCTACCTCAAGGCCGCCCGGGACCGTGGCGCCATCGACGCCGTCGGCGCCCAGAGCATCGAGCAGGTCGTCGGCAAGCTGACCTCGCTGATCCCCGAGGAGTCGCCGGCCCTGCTCCACGGCGACCTCTGGAACGGCAACGTGCTCTGGGACCGGAGCAGCGAGGCGTGGCTCATCGACCCCGCCGCGTACGCCGGTCACCGTGAGGTCGACCTCGCCATGCTCGCGCTCTTCGGCCTCCCGCACCTGGAGCGGGTGATGGCCGCCTACGAGGACGCGACCCCGCTCGCAGAAGGCTGGGAGGACCGCCAGCCACTCCACCAGCTCTTCCCGCTGCTCGTGCATGCGGCGATGTTCGGTGGCAGCTACGGCTCCCGCGCCGCCGCTGCGGCCGCCCGCTACCTCTGACAAGCAGAAAACCCCTGGTTGCCCAGGGGTTTTCCGTGTGGCGGTGACGGTGGGATTTGAACCCACGGTAGGTCTCCCTACACAACATTTCGAGTGTTGCACCATCGGCCGCTCGGACACGTCACCGCCGAATAAGTTACAACCTCGGGGTGCCTTCGCCGAAATCGGGGGCACCCCGGTGCGCGCCGAAGAAGGACTCCAGCAAGGCGCGCTGCTCCTCCGCCATCAGCCCCGAGACGACCTCGGGCCGGTGGTTGAGCCGGCGGTCGCGTACGACGTCCCACAGCGAACCCACCGCACCGGCCTTGTCGTCGAAGGCGCCGAAGACGATCCGCTCCACGCGGGCCAGGACCGCGGCACCGGCGCACATGGTGCACGGCTCCAGGGTCACCACGAGCGTGCAGCCCTCCAGCCGCCACTCGCCCCGCGCCTTGGCCGCCTCGCGCAGCGCCACCACCTCGGCATGACCGGTGGGGTCGGCATCGGCCTCGCGTACGTTTCTGCCGCGGCCGATCACAGCACCGGCCGCGTCCACCACCACCGCACCGATCGGCACGTCCCCGGTCGCCAGCGCAGCACGACCCTCGTCGAGGGCGGCCCGCATCGGGGCCTCCCACCGGTGGGCAGGGGTCACGCCGGCTGGAGGCCGACGGCGTCGTCGAAGGCCTCGCCGCAACCGATCGCCCGGGCGATCTCGGAGAGCGTCTCGTCGGGGTAGAGGTCGTCCTCGAACATGTCGTCGATGAGCATGCCCATGTCGACCGCGCTCATCCCGAAGTCGGCGAGGATGCTGAGGTCACCGGCAGGGTCGGCCTCTTCCTCTTCCTCGATCTCCTCGGGCAGCGGGAGCCCGAGCACGTCGAGCGCCGAGGCGGCCAGCTCCCACTCGTCGGCCGCGGTCACGTCGGAGAGCAGCACCCTGGTCGCGGCGCCGGTGACGCGGACGATCACGAAGAAGTCCTCGTCGATCGCTGCCATCGCGATCGCGCCGCCATCGCCTGGAAAGCGGTGGAGCGCGTGCGTCAGAGTCTCGACATCGGTCAGCAGGTCGTGAGCGAGCTCGCGCACAACCCAGGCGCCGTTCTCGCGATACATCGCGACGGCGAAGTCAACACCCTCGATCTGCTCCAGCTGATCAGACACACGACCAGAGTGACACCGAAACCGCCGCGGGTCTAGGGGGATTGGTGACCTCGGGACGAACCGATCGTAGGGTTCAACCCATGGAGACCCTCGTTGTGGACCACCCGCTCGTCGCCCACAAGCTCACCACGCTGCGTAACAAAGAGACCGATTCCTCGACTTTCCGTCGGCTTGCGGACGAGCTCGTCACGTTGCTCACCTATGAGGCGACCCGCGGTGTGCGGGTCGCCCCGGTCGACATCGTCACTCCGGTCGCACCGACGCAGGGCGTACGCCTCACCGACCCACAGCCGCTGATCGTCCCCATCCTGCGGGCCGGTCTCGGCATGCTCGACGGGATGATCCGGCTGCTGCCGACCGCCGAGGTCGGCTTCCTCGGCATGGTCCGCAACGAGGAGACGCTGGAGGCGACGACGTACGCGGAGCGGCTCCCCGCGGACCTCTCCGGCCGCCAGTGCTACGTGGTCGACCCGATGCTGGCCACCGGCGGCACGCTGGCCGCTGCGATCGACTTCCTGGTCGCCCGCGGCGCCGACGACATCACCGCGGTCACGCTCCTGGCCGCCCCCGAGGGCATCGAGGCGCTCGAGAACGCCCTCGACGGCATCACCGCCCCGGTCCGGCTCGTCACCGCCGCCGTCGACGAGAAGCTCAACGAGAAGGGCTACATCGTCCCGGGCCTCGGCGACGCCGGAGACCGTCTCTACGGCGTCGCCGGCTGAGGCAGCCAGGCCGACCCGGCAGCCCGGGCGGCGCGGTGTTCGCGGGCCTCGATCACGTGTAACACGTCGTTCGTAGCACTATCCGGTCGTTCATTGAGGGCGAGTAGTACTACGAACGACGTGTTACAGCTCGCGGGAGAGCAGCCCAGGAGGATCAGGCCTTGATCGTGACCTTTTCCTCGACCGGCGGGAGCTCGGCGGCCTCGGTCTCGGCCGCTTCGGCGTTCTTGGCCTTGCGCTTCGCGGCGCGGGCCTTGAAGGGCCAGGTCAGGAGCTGGTCGAGGGTGAACCGGCCGGGGGCGACCAGGCCGAGCACGAGCGCGGCGGTGCCGAGCGCGGCTGCGAGCTCCCAGCCGCCCTGGTCGACGAACACCTCGGTGGTGCGGTGGGCGTACCAGATCGCTCCGGCCATCTGGGCGGCGAGCACCACGCCGACGACCGGCGCGAACAGGCCCAGGATCAGCAGCGCACCACCGACGAGCTCGACGTACGTCGCCACCTGAGCGGCGATCGCGGGCTCGGGGACCCCCAGACCGCCCAGGAACTGCTCGGTTCCGGCGAAGCCCTGGTCGTACTTCTGCCAGCCGTGCGCGACGAAGATCCCCCCGATCACCACCCGGGCGGCAAGTAGTACGACGTCGTTGAACAGTCCGGTGTAGGCGTTGCGCCCCACTCGACGACTCATGTCCGGTTCTCCTCTGGGTCAGGTCAGAACAGCCGCACACGGTAGCGACCTCGGCTCCCCACCGTTACCACCCGGGGTGTGCGTGGGTGTGCGTCACCCGAGCGGGAACTCCGCGACGACCTCGTGGACCGGACGCTTCCGCGGCCCTTCGCCGAGCAGCGAGCGGACCAGCACGAAGGACGAGACGGTCCAGGCCGGGCCACGGTACGCATCGAGCAGCCGCACCCAGTTGCTGAGCTCGACCGGCGTGCCGGTCCGGGCGATCGTCAGGTGGGGTCGGAACCGGCCGCCATCGACCTCTACCCCGGCCTTGACCAGCGCGTTCCGGGCACCGGCAGCCATCCGGTCGAGCTCCTCGGAGGCCTCGGTCTCGACCCCGGCGTAGAGGACCTTGCCCTCGGCGACGTTGGGAAAGGCACCGCCGCCCGTGATGGTCAGCTCGAACGGCGTACGCCGCCCAGCCGCCGTCTCCAGCCGCTCGATCGCATCGTCGAGGGACCGGTCGGGGACGTGCTCCGCGAAGGCGAGCGTCAGGTGGAGCTGCTCGGGCGCCGACCAGCGGAAGGCGGCCGCGTCGCGGCGTACGGACAAGAACTCGTCGATGTCTTCGATCACCGACTCCGGCGGGATCACCGCCACGAACATTCGATTCATCGATGCCCATTGTGCCCGGCAGGACGGGCAGAATCACCCGAGTTGTGTGCCGAGGAGGTCGCCCACGACGTAGGTCACGACCATGGCCAGCAGGCCGCCGGTGACGTTGCGCAGCGCTGCCCGCACCGGTGGTGCGTAGCCGAGGCGAGCACTGGTCCAGCCGGTGACCGCGAGTGCGGCGGCGACCGCCAGGACCGTCGCCCAGATCCGGACGCTGTCGGGGAAGAGCGTGATCGCCAGGAGCGGCAGCAGGGCCCCGATCGTGAAGGAGACCATCGAGGCGCCGGCCGCAGCCCAGGGCGAGGTGAGGTCGTCGACGTCGATCCCGAGCTCCAGGGCGGCGTGAGCCCGCAGCGCGTCGCGCTCGGTGAGCTGCTGGGCGACGTCGGCGGCCGTGCTGGGCTCGAGCCCGCGGTCGCGCAGGAAGCCCTCCAGCTCGCGGAGCTCCTCCTCGGGCATCTCCAGCAGCTCGCGGCGCTCCTTGGCGATCAGCGACTCCTCGGTGTCGCGCTGGGTCGAGACGGAGACGTACTCCCCTGCCGCCATGCTGATCGCTCCGGCCACCAGAGCCGCGACGCCGGCGATGAGGATCGCGCCGTCGTCGGTGGTCGCGCCGGCCACACCCATCACCACACCGGCGGTGGAGACGATGCCGTCGTTGGCCCCGAGGACGCCGGCGCGCAGCCAGTTGAGCCGGTTGTTCAGGCCGTCGGCCCGCTCCTCGGCGTCATCGTGGCCGGCGTGGGCGCTCTCACTGGGGTGCGTCACTGCTCCCCTTGTCGGGTGCGGGATCCTGCGGGTTCTCGCAGAAGGTGACCGGACCGCTCGCGCCGCCGTGGTACTCGTAGGTCTGCCCGCCGGCCTCGAGCACGACGCGTACGCCGTCGGTCAGGACCATCGCGTACATCTTCCCGGGCTCGGGGCAGCCCAGGCTGCTGTCGCGCCAGGTCACCTTGTCGTGGGAGACGACGGTGATCTCCTCGGCCTTCACTCCCTGACGCTTGGCCAGGTCGGCGATCGCGGCGGCGACCGTCGGATCCTCGGCGGGCGTCGGGCTGGTCGATGTCGGCACGTCTGACACGTTAGCGCCTGGGTCCTCCGCCTCGGAGCCACATCCGGCGAGCAACGGGCCCAGCACCAGCGTCAGCGGCAGCGCCAGGACGGCCAGGAGGTGCGCGGCGGGGCGGCGATGGCGCTCGGTCATGTCTGCGGGGGTCATGATCTCGGGTACGTCCTCCGTCCGGCGTTCGTTGCGCATGATCAGATCCCGAACCGCTCCACACGCTCGCGCGTGATCCCGCCGCCACGGCCGGCGTCGGCCGCGCTGTCCCAGCTGTAGACCTCGGTCCCGGTGATGAAGACGCGCTCGGCACGGTGATCGGTGTCGAGCGGGTCGCCGGACCAGAGGACCACGTCGCCGTCGAGACCGGGCGCGATCGCACCGACACGGTCGTCGAGACCGAGGAAGCTCGCCGGGTTCGTCGTGATCGCGGCCAGAGCGGTGTCGCGCGGGAGGCCGTCGCGTACGGCGAAGGAGGCCTGGTGGACCAGGAAGTTGATCGGGATGACCGGGTGGTCGGTGGTGATCGCGACCCGCACGCCCGCGGCGGCCATGGCGGCGATGTTGCGGTTCGCCCGGTTGCGCACCTCCACCTTCGAGCGGCTCACGAACATCGGGCCGTAGATGACCGGGATGTCCTTCTCGGCGAGCACGTCGGCGAGGAGGTGACCTTCGGTCCCGTGGTTGACCACGAGGCGGTAGCCGAACTCCTCGGCGAGGCGGATGGCGGTGGCGATGTCGTCGGCGCGGTGAGTGTGCTGGTCCCAGGCGAGCTCGCCGGAGAGGACCCGGGCGAGGGTCTCCTTGCCGAGATCGCGGTCGAACGGCTCGCCCTTCTCCTCGGCGGCCGCCTTCTTCGCGGCGTAGTTCTGGGCCTCGACGAAGGCCTTCCGGATGATGTGGGCGACGCCGAGACGGGTCGACGGGGTCTTCTTCTGGTCGCCGTAGACGCGCTTGGGGTTCTCGCCGAGGGCGCTCTTGACCGAGACCGCGTCGGAGATGACCTGCTCGTCGATGGTCCGGCCGCCCCAGGTCTTGATCGCGACCGTCTGGCCGCCGATCGGGTTGCCGGACCCGGGCTTGATCACCGCGGTGGTCACCCCGCCGGCGAGGGCGTCACGGAAGCCCTCGTCCTCGATGTTGATCGCATCGATCGCCCGCAGCGCCGCGCCGTCCGGGTCGGTCATCTCGTTGGTGTCGTCGCCGGCCCAGCCCTCGCCCTGCTCGTGGGTGCCGATGTGGCCGTGACCCTCGACGAACCCCGGGAGCAGCCACCTGCCCTCGGCGTCGATGGTGTCGATGCCGTCGGGGACGGCGACGTCGGCTCCGACCGCCGTGATCACCCCGTCCTCGATCACGACCGTCCCGTTCTCGATCGGCTCTCCCGAGATCGGGACGACGTACGCATGGGTGATGGCGACAGAGGAGCGCTGGGTCATGCCTCCCATCATGCCGGGTTCCGGTCCGTGCGCCCGAGCAGCCGGACGCCTATGCCCCCACGACGTCCAGGGCTGTGCCGTACAGGCGCTTGACATGCAGCCTGATCACCACCCTTCCCTCCGCGACCAGCTGCCGCAGGAAGGCGGCTTCCTCTGCCGGGTCCTGGAATCTCGGGACGAGGGCCAGCAGTTCCCTGCCGGTGGCGTCACCCGGCTCGGTGGTCACCTCCGACACCTCCGCCTCCCCTTCGGCCACGGCGAAAGACCAGATGTCGGGCCCGTTCACATGCAGGGAGACGTGCGGGTTGTTGCGCACCTGGCGGGCCTTGAGCCGTTCCGCGGTGGTGGAAACTCGGATGATTCGCTCGATCGGGTCCCAGCCGTACATCACGGTCGACAGGTGGGGGTGGCCACTGCGCTTGACCGTGGCCAGCACACCGAACTGCTGACCAGCCAGCAGGTCGCTGAGTTCCTGGTCGGCGAGGATGCGGGGCTCGGCGGGCTTGGTCATGTGGATCAGTCCTTGGGGTGAGGCGGCCGGTCGGGCCGCTGGCGGTTGCGCAGGGTGAGCCGGAGCGACCCGGCGACTCTCCTCATTCGTCTGGGAGACAAAAGAGACCGTAGCAGATAGTTTCACAATAGACGATCTATTACAGACCTATTTCTGTCGGCGCTTCCGGGCGGTCGTAGCGCCCCGAAGCGCACCGGAAAATGCGCCGACGGGCGCCCACCCGAAGGCGGACGCCCGTCGAGGACGTACGAGGAGAGGCTCAGAAGCCGAGGTCGCGGCCGATGAGCTCCTTCATGATCTCGTTGGAACCAGCCCAGATCTTGGTGACGCGGGCGTCGCGCCACGCGCGAGCGACCCGGTATTCGTTCATGAAGCCGTAGCCGCCGTGGATCTGGACGCAGTGGTCGAGCACCTCGGACTGCGCCTGCGAGGACCACCACTTGGCCTTGGAGGCCTCGACCGGGGAGAGCTCACCACGGGCATGGGCGGCGACGCACTTGTCGACGTAGGCCTCGGCGACCTCGATCTGGGTGACCAGCTCGGCGAGCAGGAACTTGTTGTGCTGGAAGGCACCGATGGACTGGCCGAAGGCTTTGCGGTCCTTGGCGTACTGGACGGTCTCCATCAGGATCTGCTTGGCCTGCGCGATGTTGGCGACCGCGCAGGAGACGCGCTCCTGCGGGAGCTCCTCCATCATGTGGATGAAGCCGCGGTTGAGCTCGCCGATCATCTCGGCGTCGGTGACGCGGACGTTCTCGAAGAACAGCTCGGCGGTGTCGGACTCCTCCATGCCGACCTTGTCGAGCTTGCGGCCGCGCGAGAAGCCCTCCTTGGTCGCCTCGATCGCGAAGAGGGTGATGCCCTTGGCGCCCTTCTCCGGGTCGGTGCGGACCGCGGTGATGACCAGGTCGCAGGAGTAGCCGTTGGTGATGAAGGTCTTGGAGCCGTTGATGACCCACTCGTCGCCGTCGCGGACCGCGGTGGTCTTCAGCGCAGCGAGGTCCGACCCGCCCGACGGCTCGGTCATGCCGATGGCGAGCAGGATCTCACCGGAGGCGACGCCCGGCAGCCAGCGCTGCTTCTGCTCCTCGGTGCCGAGGCGGACCAGGTAGGGAGCGGTGATGTCGGAGTGGATGCCGACGCAGGTCGGGTAGGCCGCGCCGATCTTGGCGAGCTCCTCGGCGAGAACCGCGTTGAAGCGGAAGTCCTCGGCGCCGGCGCCGCCGTACTCCTCCGGGATCGCGAGACCGAGGAAGCCGTTCTCGCCAGCCTCCAACCAGAACTCGCGGGGCAGCGCCTTGTCGGCGATGTGCTTGTCGGTGTGGGGCTTGACCGAACGCTCCAGCCACTGCTGGACGGAGGCTCGGAAGTCCTCGTGGTCTTCCTCGTAATGGTCGCGCTTCAGCATGCCCTGGAGTCTACGACGTCGAGTTACTGGTTGGTAACCCCCGGCGCGAAACCCCGGTCAGTGGTCGATCCGGACCGGCGTACGCCACGCCACGATCAGCAGCGGGAGCGAGACGACCAGCCCGACGACGAAGACGACGTGCAGGGCCGGCGCGAGGACGTCGGCGGGCAGCGCCTCGAGCGGAGGCACCTCTCCCCCGGCGTACTCACGCCTGACCAGTCCGTTCGCGACCGCGCCGAAGAGCGCGACCCCCAGCGCCGAGCCGACCGAGCGGGCGAACATGTTGGACCCGGTCGCCACTCCGCGCACCTCCCAGGCGACTGCCGACCCCGCGGCGACGACACCCGGGTTGACCGACCAGCCGAAGCCGAGGCCGAGCACGAAGCACGGGATCGCCAGGTGCCAGAACGAGGAGGACTCGCCGACCGTGACCAGCACCAGCCCACCGGCGATGACCAGCATCGCGCCGAGCCCGACCGCGACCCGGAACCCCTTCGAGAGATAGATCCGGCCGGCCGTCGCCGCCGCGATCGGCCAGCCGATGCTCATCCCGGCGAGCGCGAACCCGGCGACGACCGCCGAGTGGCCGAGGACGCTCTGGGCGTAGAGCGGGACGTACGTCGTCAGCCCGAGCATCACCACACCGACGATCAGGCTGGCCGCGTTGGCCGGCGCGAGGACTCGGTGCGTGAGGACCCAGGGCGGCAGCACGGGGTCGGCGGCACGCCGTTCGACGAAGCCGAACGCGACCAGGGCGACGATGCCGACCGCGAAGATCAGGTAGGAGGGCCAGGAGGCCCATGCCCAGGCGTGCCCACCCTCGAGCAGCCCGAGCAGCAGCGCGATGCCGCCGACGGTCAGCAGTCCGGCCCCGGCCCAGTCGATGGCGGCCGTCGGTGAAGGCTGGCGGTTCTCATGGAAGTGGCGCAGCAGCCACAGCGCGAGCGCGCCGATCGGCAGGTTGATCAGGAAGATCAGCCGCCAGTCGAGGTAGTCGGCGAAGACGCCGCCCAGCGTCGGCCCGACGATGGCGGCGGTGGCCCAGACCGAGGCGACGTACGAGGTCGCGACCGCCCGCTCCTCCAGCGTGTAGATGTCGGAGACGATCGTCATCGCCATCGGCTGGATCGCCCCGGCGCCGATGCCCTGGATCGCCCGGAAGACGATCAGCGCGGTCAGCGACCAGGCCAGCCCGCACAGCAACGACCCGACCAGGAACGCCACGATCCCGGCGATCATCACCGGCTTGCGGCCGAGCCGGTCGGCGACCTTGGCGTAGAGCGGCGTGGTCACCGCAGTGGCCAGCACATAGATCGAGAAGAGCCACGGGAACTGCTCGAACCCGCCGAGGTCCTTGACCACGCTCGGCACCGCCGTCGCCAGGATCGTCAGGTCGATCGCCACCAGGCTCAGCGACACCATCACGGCGAGCAGGATCGGCCCGCGCTCGCTCCGAAGGCCTACCGAGCTGCGCGTTGGTCTGGTCGTCGAGGTGGGCACATCACTGAGTAAGCCTCACGACAGCCTGTTCATTCCACTGGATTCAGTCCGCTCGCGCACGGGCCGCTATGCGTACATCCAGGTCGGCGAGCTCATCGAGAATGTCGCCCGCACCCCAGACCTGATTGCGGGTCCTGTTGGTCAGTGGACGGATGACGCCGGCGTCGCGAAGACGGTCGATGACCCGATGTGTCGTCGCAACCGAGAGACCGAGATCGTCCTCGACGTCCGCTGTGGTGATGACAGGCTCGATTGCCAACTTGGCCAGGAGAGATTCAGCCGCACTGGCCTTGCTCGGCCGCACCCGCTCCTGCCAGTCGTCAGGAAGTTCACCGAGTCGGGATGCCGTCACCTTCGACTCCTCAGCCGCGATGGTCGAGGCGGTCGCGATGATGCTGATGATGGGCTCGGCGTCGCCCGCATGAAAGCGGTTCAGCGCCTGGAAGTAGGCATCTCGACGGGTCGCCAACGCGGAAGCCATCGGGACCGTCACCACACGCGCGATGCCGCGACGGCGCACGACCGCCGCGGCAAGCGCCCGGCCGATACGGCCGTTGCCGTCGGTGAACGGATGAATCGCCTCCATCTGCGCGTGCGCGATCGCGGCCTGCGGAATCACTGCGATGTCGTCGCGGGTCGCGAAGTCGACCAGATCATCCATCAGATCAGGGACACGGTCCGGCGGAGGAGGCACGTAGACCGCACCCCGCGGCGAATGGCCACTACCCCCGATCCAGTTCTGCATGTCACGCCAGCGCCCGGCGTACGGCCCATCGATGGGGTCTTCACGCATGAGTCGTCTATGCGCGTCCAGAAGCGTCGCGAGATCGAGTGGACCGGCGACGAGCCGATCCAGAGCCCCGGTGGCGCGAACCATCGAGAGCGCAGATGAGTTCGACTTGGCGCCATGCAGGGCGCGGACATAGTCCTCGACCGAGGCGATCTCGTGCTCAATCTTCGACGACGCGATCGACTCAGCACGCAAGAGCATCGTCGCCAGCGGACGAAGCTGGGGGCCATGGGTGGCGTCCAGCGACGCGATCGCTCGAACCGCCTCATCGCACTCGGCGGCCACGCCGGGCGGAACGCTCAGGCGGACGTCGGAGATGCGCGCCGGGATGCTGACTGTCACCTCCGCCAGCCGACGGTCATCGATGGTGCCGCCCTTGATTCTCTGGCGCCACGGCACGACGACACGCTCCGCCGCTGGAATCAACGCAGCACCGTTGTCGATCATGAGAAGAGCGTACGCGCTATTCTCACATTTCCATGAAAAGTGAGAATAGCGACCGATCTTTTCTCACTTCTCCAGCTCGGCGAGGTCGAAGACCTCGTCGGCGGCCGGCTCCACGACCTCGAACTCCTTGTCGAAGTCGGAGAAGACCAGCTCGCCGGAGCCGTCCTGGGTCCACTTGACGATCCGGTGGGGTTCCGCGGCGAGGACGAACGTCCGGCTCTCGGTCTCGCCGTGGGTGACGTCGAGGCGGACCGCGGGGCCGTCGGCCGACATCGTCGGCCCGACCGCCTCGGCCTCCGCCTCGGGCGGGACCATCTGAGCGGTGAGGCTGTCGATGCTGCAGAAGGCACGCAAGCTGGCCAGCTCGCCCTCGAGCTTCACCCATTTCTCGCCGACCCGCTTGGCGATGCGGTCGCCCGCACCCTTGGCCGGCGCGACCGACCTCCAGAACTCCTTGTCGCCCTGATACCAGGCCACTCCGTCGATGGAGCGCAGCGAGATCTCACCATCGCCGATGCCGACCTTGCCCGCGCAGGTGTCGTCGGCGGAGACGTCGAGGTCGACGGTGATCTTGGTGCCCTCCGAGTCGAGCACGTCGCCTTCCACGTGGACGGTGTCGATGGCATGCATCGCGGTCCGGGCGTCCTCGGCGATCTGGTTCCCGGACTCCTTCGCGTAGTCACGTGCCTGGGACAGGCTCCCCTCCTCCTCCCCGCCACAACCGGCGAGAGCGCTGGTCAGCGCGACGATGAGGACGGTCGTGGGCACGGCATGGCGAAGCACGCGGCCTATCGTGACAGAAATTACGAAGGGGTCAACGCGAAGCCGCCTG
This sequence comes from Nocardioides sp. CCNWLW239, assembly GCF_037137035.1. NCBI lineage: Bacteria > Bacillati > Actinomycetota > Actinomycetes > Propionibacteriales > Nocardioidaceae > Nocardioides > Nocardioides sp. CCNWLW239. The sequence continues at coordinate 888,921 of NZ_JBBBNW010000001.1, forward strand.
TACGTCGGCGACCCACTCCGGCACCAGCTTGCCGGCCGGACCGTGGCGGCTGTCGTCGAAGAGGTGCGAGTTCTCGGAAGCGTCCAGGTTGAGCTCGAGGGTCTTGGCCCCGGCGAGAGCGGCCATGCGTACGAAACCGGCGGCCGGGTAGACCGCGCCACTGGTGCCGACGGCGACGAAGAGATCTGCCTCGAGGAGCGCCCGCTCGATCAGGTCGAGGTCGTAGGGCATCTCTCCGAACCACACCACGTCGGGCCGCAAGGTGTCGTTGCCGCAGCCCGGGCAGGCGGGTTCGTCGGCGAGATCGTCGTCCCAGGCGAACCGCCCCTGGCAGGAGTCGCAGAGGGCCGAGAGCAGCTCCCCGTGCATGTGCACGATCCGGCGCGACCCGGCGCGCTCGTGGAGATCGTCGACGTTCTGCGTGACCACCAGCAGGTCGTCGCCGAGGACCTGCTCGAGCCTCGCCAGTGCCAGATGGGCCGGGTTGGGCACCACCGCCCGCAGCTCCCGACGGCGATCGTCGTAGAACCGGTGGACCCTCGCAGGATCGCGACGGAACGCCTCGGGCGTGGCCACGTCGTCGACGTGGTGCCCTTGCCAGAGACCATCGGCATCCCGGAAGGTCGCAAGACCGCTCTCGGCGGAGATCCCGGCTCCGGTGAGCACGACAACTTTCACAAGCAACGAGGCTAGCGACATCCACGAAACCTCCGCTGCCCCCGGAGGGTTGTTTTGGTCATCAGCCGGAACATGTCGCGGCTTCCCCTCTATCGGGGATCGCCGACTCGGCCCGCCCGGAGCGACCCGAGGGCTCGTACCGTCACAGCATGACGTACGTCGTCCTCGTGGCCTGGCTCGTCCAGGCAGCAGTCGGAGTCCTGCTGCTGACGGGCTGGTTCCGGCACGGCCGCGCTCACCCGCGCGTGGTGATCGCCCACGTCGTCCTCTCCGTCGCCGGGGCCGGGTCGTGGGTCGCGTACGTCCTCTCCGACCAGGTCCTCTACGCCTGGGCCGCCCTCGTGATGATCACGATCGGCAACGGCTTCGGCGACAACATGCTGCTGCGGCGTACTCGGCGCATGGGTGGCAGCCACCTCTCGACGGCCAACACCTACAAGCTCGCCGTCCGCTCCATCTTCGACCGACGGCTCCCGTTCCGGGTCGGGTTCCACGCCCTCTTCGCCGGGGTCGTCTACTTCTCCACGCTGGCGATCTGCATCGTCGACACCGTTTCCTAGGTGCCGCTCCTGCCGGGGCCGCGATACTGGAGCCATGGGTGCTGGCGGCGCGGTTCTGATTCTCGTCGTCGGGGTGATCCTGCTGGCCGTGGTCGCGGCCGGAATCATCCTGCTCGTCGCCGCCGGGGCCGTACGTCTCTCGGGCAGGAACCCGAAGCCGCTGTTCTGGTCCGGGGTCGGCGTGCTCGCCGTCCCGGTGCTGTTCGTGGCCGTGCTCGTGACGTATGCCCAGCTCACCGGGGACCCGGACACGATCTCGCTCGACCTGCGCGAGCCCGTCGCGATCTCGAGCCTGCCCGAGGACGGTGAGAGCTTCGTCGGGATGCGCGACTACGACAGCGATCACATCGAACTCGTGCTTCCCGACGGCGAACGCTTCGAGGCCGACGTCGACGGGGTGCTGGTCTGGTCCGACGACGGGTACGTCACCCGCGTGACCTTCGACCGCCGCGCCCGGGAGGCGGGCGAGGCCGCGGACCTCGCCGCGGACTGGGAGAACGAGCTCGGCGGCGCGGGCACCGTGGAGATCGACCCGGACTACTCCGACCACGGGCGGGTCCGGGCGGCGGTGCTCGCCGATCCGACCCCGTGAACCCGGTCAACCCGTCCTGTTGACCACCACGAACGGGCAGGCGAAGGGGTCGCGGTCACCGAGGCCGACGCGGTTGAGGTGGCGGACGACGATGGCGTACGACTCCAGGAGGCCGGCCTCGGTGTAGGGGACGCCCTGCTCGGCGCAGTAGGCGCGGACCAGCGGCTGGGCGCGACGCAGCCTGCTGCTCGGCATGCTGGGGAAGAGGTGGTGCTCGATCTGCAGGTTCAGGCCACCCATGAGCCAGTCGACCCAGCGCCCGCCGCGGATGTTGCGCGAGGTCAGGACCTGGCGGGAGAGGAAGTCGATCCGGGTGTCGCGCGGGACCAGCGGCATGCCCTTGTGGTTGGGGGCGAAGCTGGCGCCCATGTAGACACCGAAGACGGCCAGCTGCACGCCCAGGAACGCGGCGCCGAGACCGAGGCCCAGGACCGAGCAGACCAGCACCGGCCAACCGATGAGCCGCAGCGCCAGCAGCGCTGCCTCCGTACGCCGATGCTTGAGGTCTCGGTCGCTGACCACGGTGCGGACCGCACCGACGTGGAGGTTGAGGCCCTCGAGGGTCAGCAGCGGGAAGAACAGCCATCCCTGGCGGGCGGTGAGCCACCGCTTGAAGCCTGTACGCCGCTCCACGTCCTCGGGGGTGAACAGCAGGACCGAGGGGCGGATGTCCTCGTCGGCGTCGACCTTGTTGGGGTTGGCGTGGTGGCGGGTGTGCTTGCGCATCCACCAGCCGTAGCTCAGCCCGACGACCAGGTTGCCGAGGATGCGGGAGGCCCATTCGTTCTTCGGGCCCGAGGCGAAGATCTGGCGGTGGGCACCGTCATGAGCGAGGAACGCGGTCTGGGTGAACAGGACCCCGAAGGCGGCCGCGACCAGCAGCTGCCACCAGGTCTGTCCGAGGGTGACCAGGGCGATCAGCGCGAGCGCGAAGCCTGTGCCGAGGAGGACGACGCGCCTGGCATAAACCCTCGGCGACCGAGCCAGCAGACCCTCCTCTCTGACGCGGCTCATCAGCTCGGTGTAGGCGTTGACCTGGCGGTGCGCCTGGCTCGGGAGCGTGGTCATCGCGGTCACCGCCCCAGGCGGCGCAGGCGCGCCATGGCCAGGGGCAGGCAGATCGCGATGATCGCGACCGGCCAGAGGACGGCCATGGTCAACGCGTGCTCGCCGACCCAGGTGGTGGCCGGAACGGCGGTGTTGCCGAAGAGCTCGCGGGTGGCGATGACGGTGGAGGAGAGCGGGTTCCACGCGGCGGGGAGGGCCAACCAGTCCGGCATCAGGTCGGTCGGCACGATCGTGTCGGCGACCATGGCGAGCGGGAAGACGAGCGCGAAGTACTTCATCGCCGCCTCCGGGCCGCTCACCAGCAGGCCGAGCAGGATGCCGACCCAGGAGAAGGCCATCCTGAGCAGCACCAGCAGCCCGAGCGCGGCGATCACCCCGCCGATCCCGAGGTGGGCCTGCCAGCCGAACAGCGTCCCGAGCGCCAGCAGGATGCTGAGCTCGACGACCGCCAGGATCACGTCCGCCAGGGCCCGCCCGGCGAGCACCGCGACCGGCGACATCGGGAGAGATCTCATCCGGTCCAGCACCCCGCCGCGTACGTCTTCGGCGACCGAGATCGTGGTGTTGCCGATGCCGAACGCCATGGTGAGCGCGAAGAGTCCGGGAAGCAGGAACTCGCGGTACTCCTCCCCCGGCACGTTCATCGCGACCCCGAAGGCCTCACCGAAGACGAAGCCGAACATGGCCACCGCCATCACCGGGATCATCAGGGTGCCGAGGAGCTCGTCGGGGCGGCGTACGAGATGGAGGAGGTGGCGCTTGGCCACCACCCAGGTGTCGACCGTCGCCCACGTGATGCGTGATCCGTGAGCGTTGCCAGCCTCGATGGGTCGATCGGGGACATCGGTGAACACAGTCATCTCAAGCCCCCTCGGTGATCAGCAGGAACGCCTCGTCGAGGTCGCGGCCGCCGACGCTCGACTTGAGCTCGGCGGGCGTGCCCTCGGCGACGACCCGGCCGCGGTCGACCATCGTGATGCGTGAACACAGCCGGTCGGCCTCCTCCAGGTATTGAGTCGTGAGGAGCACGGTCGTGCCGGAGTCGGCCAGCTCACGGACCGCGTCCCAGACCTCGATCCGGCTGCGCGGGTCGAGGCCGGTGGTGGGCTCGTCGAGGAAGAGGACTCGCGGGCTGCGGATCAGGCTGACGGCCAGATCGAGCCGCCGCCGCATGCCGCCGGAGTAGCCCCGCACCGGACGGCCGGCGGCCTCGACGAGATCGAAGCGCTCGAGCAGCTCGTCGGCGCGCGCCCGTGCCTCCCGGGCCCGCATCCGGTGGAGCCGGGCGAACATCTCCAGGTTCTGACGGCCGGTCAGGACGCCGTCGACCGCGGCGTACTGGCCGGCGATGCCGATGCGTGCTCGGACGCCGGCCCGGTCACGGGCGACGTTGCGGCCGGCGACCCAGGCCTGGCCGGAGTCGAAGCTCGCGAGCGTGGCCAGGATGCGTACGGTCGTGGTCTTGCCGGCGCCGTTGGGGCCCAGCAGCCCGTGGACGGTGCCGGCGGGGACGGCGAGGTCGATGCCGTCCAGGGCGGCGCCGCGGCCGGGGTAGCTCTTGCGGAGCCCCTGGGTCCAGATGGCGGGTTCGTCGGTGATCATGCTGCTGCCTCCATGGCTGCGATGGGGTGTGTGGATCGGGTGGATCGGGACGGGGCGGTGGTGGCGCCGGCCGGGGTCACCTCGTCGTAGCGGCCCAGCGCGATCCGGGCGATGTTGAGCAGTGACTCGCTGCCCTCGGTGTAGTAGCCGCAGTGGCCGGGGATGTCGCCCGTCCCGAAACGGGTCGCTCCGAGCTCGAGCGGGCCGCGACCGAGACCGAGACGCCCGACCCGCACCCGCGGGACGAGCCGGATCCGGTCGGTATCGCCGTACGCGGCCCAGAGCCGGGTGCCGGTGCCCAGCTCAGAGCGCCGCACCGCACCCATCCCTGCGCTGCCCAGCGCCACGTAGTCCTCGGCGCGGGCGCTGGCGAGAGCCAGGCCGGCGACCGTCGAGCCGTAGCTGTGGCCGATCAACGTGAGATGAGCGGCGCGCGGCAGATAGTGGGTGAGGTTCGCCAGGTCCTGCGCCCCGGCGTAGGCGGGGACGTTGGTGATCGCGTTGTACCACTCCGGCGGCGAGTGGTAGCCCAGCCAGACCACGACGGCCGACCGGCTCTCGGGCGCAAGCGCCTGCATCGTACGCAGCAGCAGCTGCCCCCGGGAGCGCGGACTGTGCGCTTCGGTGCTGGTGAAGTAGTTGCCGAGGTGGTGTCCGTTGCCGGGGATCACGACCGCGATGTGGTCGGCGGTCGCGACATCTCCGAAGGCCTCCACGACCCGCGCCCCTCCGGGAGGGTCGCAGGCGAGGAGGGTGGGTCCGATGCTTGCATCGGCCTCGTTGAGGCCGTACCTGAGCGGCGTCACAACTGTCATGGCCGTGACGGTAGGTTTCAGGTTTCCCGCCGCACGTCACTCTGGGGAGCCATTCGACCCCCTACCGGGGTAGTGCGGGATGACCCTGAGGGCTCGAACGGCTAGACGTGAGGAGCGACCAGACCGCTCTCGTAGGCGAAGACGACGGCCTGGGCGCGATCGCGGAGCCCGAGCTTGCCGAGGATGCGGCTGACGTGGGTCTTCACGGTCTGCTCGGCGAGGAAGAGCTCGGCGGCGATCTCGCTGTTGGACCTGCCACGGGCGATGTTCTCGAGCACCTCGCGCTCACGCTCGGTGAGCTGCTTGAGACGCGGGTCGGCCTTCCGACGGCGCGGCGCGCGGGCGAACTGGGCGATCACCTGCCGGGTCACCGACGGCGAGAGCAGCGCCTCGCCGGCATGGACCACCCGGATCGCGGAGGCGAGCTCGTCGGGCGAGGCGTCCTTGAGCAGGAACCCGCTGGCGCCGAGGCGCAGCGACTCGTGGACGTACTCGTCGGCGTCGAACGTGGTCAGCATGATCACCTTGACCCCCGCGGTGGCGGGGTTGCCGGAGAGCTGGCGAAGCGCCTCGATCCCGTCCATCACCGGCATCCGGACGTCCATCAGCACCACGTCGGGATGGGTACGTCGCACCGTCTCGAGCGCCTCCGAGCCGTCGGAGGCGGTGCCGACGACCTCGATGTCAGGCTGGCTGCTCAGCAGCGCCACGAATCCGGAGCGCACCATCGCCTGGTCGTCGACGACCACGATCTTCACCGTCACGGACTCATGGTTCACTCGCTGGCGCTCGCTCACGAGGTCTTCCTACCGCGTTTGGCCGGGGTGCGCACGGCGGTTCGGGCCGGGAGCCTTGCCTCGACCACGAACTCGCCATCGACCGCTCCTGCGGTGAGGCTGCCGCCCACGGCACTCGCGCGCTCGCGCATCCCGATCAGCCCATGACCACCGCCGGTGGCCTCGGTGGCGGAGGTGGCGCCGGCGAGCGGGTTGGCGACCCGGATCTCGAGATCCTCATCCCCCATCGTCAGGTCGACGCCGACCGCCTCGCTCGGGGCGTGACGGCGGGCGTTGCTGAGCGCCTCCTGCACGATCCGGTAGGCGGCGGTGCCGACCTCGGGCGCCACGTCGGTGGGCTCGGGAAGGTCACCGCGCACCTCGACCCGCTGCCCGGTCCCGCGGGCGGACTCGAAGAGCTCGGCCAGTCCGTCGATCCCCGGCACCGGGACCCGGCCCGACTGCCCCTCCTCCGTACGCAGCACGTCGAGCACCCCACGCATCTGCCGCAGCGCCGAGGCAGCCAGGTCAGCGATCTCGGCGAACTCCGCCTCCGCCGCCGGACTGACGTCGTCGACCCGATGCGGCGCCGATCTGGCCTGCACCGTGATCAGCGACATGTTGTGGGCGATCACGTCGTGCAGCTCACGGGCGATGCGCGCCTTCTCCTCGACGACCGAGCGGCGCTCGTGCTCCTCGCGCAGCGCGCTGCGGCTCTCGGAGAGCCGGCGGGCGACGGTGGCCAGCGCACCGATCAGCAGCGCGAGCGAGGCGAAGTTGGCCACCGCCACCAGCGAGTCGACGAGGTCGTTCCAGGCCATCCCGACCACCGCCAGCACCACACCGGCGGCGACCTGGATGCCCAGGGTGATCGCGGCCAGCCGCCACCCGGCGACCAGGGTCAGCACGACCAGCACCAGCAGCTGAGTCAACGTCGGCGGCGGCACCATCCACGGCCATCCACCCTCACCGACCCTCGCGATCGCCAGCGCGGCCACCGTGACCGCGACCAGGGAGAGCCCTGCGGCCTCCACCGGGCGCCGGAGTGCCAACGGGATCGCGGCGGCATGCGTGAACCCGAGCAGCAGCGCGACCCCGCCCGTGACCTCGTAGGGATCGGTGGTCAGGACCGCCGCCTCCACGATCCCGAGCACGATCGCGGCGACGTACAGCGCCAGACGACCGCGGCCGGGCCAGGTCTTCAGCATGTTTCAGTAATACCAGGGCAACGGTGCGCCTTCGGCCAGGTGAGCGCTATCGCCCCACGGCGGCCTTGTCCTCGTCCTGCGTGCGGATGGTGCCCTGACCGGACTCGATCCGGCCCTTGAGGCTGACGGTGATGTAGTGGGTCCAGGCGTCGTAGCAGACGTCGAAGCACTCGTCGCCGCGCCCGAGGCCCTCGTGGGTGAAGGTCACGCGGGTCTGATCGCCCTCGACGGCGATGTCGAACCGTCCGGTGGTGCCGATCCACTCCTTCTTGTCCTCGATGAAGTCGAGGTAACCGTCGGTGAACTCCCACACGACGCGCTCCCCCGGGACCAGCTCCTTGACGAGCTGCTTGGAGTAGTGGATGTCCGGCACCAGGTAGTACCACTCGGCACCGACCTGGTCGGTGGGCCCGGCGATGTGGTGCCCCCACCAGGAACGTACGTCGTTGATGGCCTCGAACGCCTCCGCAGGGGTGGCGTCGACGGTGAAGGTTGCGGTCAGGTCGCTCATGGCTGTCCTCTCGGCCTCGATGTGACTTGCATCATGCAAGCACCACCGTAGGCGCACGAACTTTCATCATGCAAGCGATTTGCTAGGGTCGTCGTCGTGCTCGGAAAGACGTACGACGGCCAGATCTGCTCCATCGCCCGATCTCTGGAGATCGTGGGAGAGCGCTGGACCCTGCTGATCCTGCGGGACGCGATCTTCGCCGGCGTCACGCGATACGGCGACTTCCAGCACAACCTCGGCATCTCGACGAACATCCTCAAGACGCGCCTCGCCTCGCTCGTCGAGGCCGGCCTGATGACGCGCGACGACGCCGGCGACTACCGGCCGACCGCCATGGCCCAAGGCCTGCGACCCACGCTGATCGCACTCACCGAGTGGGGTGACGCATGGTTCGCCCCCGACGGCCGCCCGATCGACTACCTGCACGCCGACTGCGGCGAACCCGTCCACATCGAGACGCACTGCGAGCAGCACGGCCGAGTCCCCCCGGAGGACGTGATGGTCCGCCCCGGCCCCGGCATGCCCGCGGACTACCTGGCCGCCCGACGCCCCCGCCGAAGCGTCGATTCCTGACCGCGAGAGGTCAGTTCTTGGCGTCGAAAGGTCGATTTTCGACCGCGACACGTCAGTTCTCGGCGTCCAATCAGAAACTGACCCCTCGATGTCAGAAACCGACTCCTCGACGTCAGAAACCGACTCCTCGGCGTCAGGAACTGACTCCTCGGCGTCAGGAACTGACTCCTCGGCGTCAGGAACTGACTGTTCGGCGGGATGCGGTGGGGCGGGCGCGAGCGGGGTGGTGCACAGTTGTGGGCATGCAGACTTGTGGGCGCACGATCGGCTCGCAGCCATGACGGGTGAGCTCTCGACGCAGGCGTGGATCGGGATCGACGAGGAGACCGAGCGGCTCTACCAGGTGGCGCTCACGGTGCGGGGGCCGCTCGAGGTCGCTGCCCTGGCATCCGCCGGCGGAGTCTCCGAGGACGCGGCCAGAGCCGCCGTCGAGCGGCTCCGCGAGCTGGGGTTCCTGACGTCGTACGGGGTTCTGGCACCCTCCACGGCGCTGCGGGCGCTCCACCATCGACGGGTCGCCGAGCGCCAGACGGAGCTGGCCGAGCTCGAGACGGCGGCGGGCGTCCTCGACGACCTCGCCTCCGGGTTCGTGACCGCCGCGCCGGAGGTGCTTGCGGCCCACGGCATCGAGCTCGTCCGCGGGGTCGAGGAGGTGGGCCGGCGCGCCAGCGCGCTGATCTCCTCGGCGCGGACCGAGCTGATGGTGCTGAACGCGCCGCCGTACGCACAGAATGCGCTCCCGCCCTACGACGAGACACCCAAGGGGCCGCCGGCAGCCGAGTCCGAGACCGGCCTGGCGGTCCTGCGCGGAGTTCAGGTACGCAACGTGATGGCGCCCGAGGGGCTGGACCTGCCCGGTCGGATGGCGTCGGTGAGCGAGCTGGCAGATCTCGGGATGGGCGTCCGGGTCCGGGCCGACGTGCCGACCAAGCTGATGATCGCCGATCGGGCCACGGCCATGCTGCCGCCGTCGGCGGTCGCCGATCCGCTGGAGTCGGCGCTCATCATCCACGACGGCCTGCTGGCGAACGCGCTGGTCCCGCTGTTCGAGGCGACCTGGGAGACCGCGCTGCCGCTGGCGGCCGTACGGGGAAACCCGGACGGATCCACCGACCCGGTGGATCCTCCCAGCGCCGAGGAGCGTGCCCTGCTGACCCTGCTCGCCAGCGGGCTCAAGGACGAGGTGATCGCTCGGCAGCTCGACGTCCACGTGCACACCGCACGCCGTCGGATCAGCGCTCTGCTCGCCAAGCTCGGCGCATCGACCCGGTTCCAGGCCGGCGTGCAGGCGGGGCGACGCGGCTGGTTGGAATGACACTGGAATGACAACGGTGGCCGGGCTCCGCTCAGGAGCCCGGCCACCGGGGTCAGCTACAGGCGATCAGCAGCGCCCGGCCGGACGGTCCCGCTTCACCAGGTTGGTGTGGCTGGTGGTGCCGTCGAACCACAGCACCCGCTTGCCCTCGTCGGCTGCGGCGTAGATCTGCTCGCCGCGGCTGCAGGACATCCGCACCGCGCCGCTCCGGCCGGTGGCGGGCACCTGGAAGAGCTTCGGCAGCGTCTCGTTGGCCCACGACGTGGCGAACGGCACCGAGGTGAGCGTGACCGCATCGTCGGAGGCGGTCACCGAGAACGGGAAGATGGAGCTGTCGGCCGTCTCCGGGACCAGCGTGACCGGGTTGGTGCCGTCGAAGGCAGCCTTGCGGACCGCGGCCTGGCCGCTGTCGGTGGCGTCGTTGTCCTCGATCCAGACAACCCCGTCGTCGGTGATCGCGGTCTGGCCGATGCCGACCACGCTCGCGTCCACCGGCATCTGGGTCTTGGTGCCGGCGACCGTGTCGAAGACCTCGACACCGAGGCGGGCGCCGTTCTCGGTCTGCAGCAGCTTGGCGTAGGCGATCTTGCCGTCCTTGACCGACGGCAGCGCGGTGATCTCGCGGATGGTACCGACGTCGACCAGCCCGGACGTGCCCGTCTTCATGTTGGCCCAGGCGACGTGCTTGGCGCCGGTGGTGTAGTCGGTCACGGTCCGCACCATCAGGTCGCCGTCGACGTTCAGGGACGAGACCGGGCCGGCGTGGCTGAAGTTGACGGTCTTCGTGAGACCACCCGCGACCGGGCGCGCCCGCATCAGGATCTGGCTGCCGGTGTACTCGGCCCAGGCGACGGTCTGGCCGTCGGTGTCGGCGTAGACGTTGTAGCTGCCGTTGTTGCCGGTCACCAGCTCGGGCTGGCCCTTGCCGGAGGTGTTGCCCAGCCACACCGAGTAGGGCTCGGTGCCGTCGTGGTTGGTGCGGGAGACGGCGTACTTGCCACCACCGGCACCGACGCCGGTGTCGGCGATGTTGTTGTCGGCGATCAGGGTGTCGCTGTCGACGCCGAGCTGGTTCTCCCAGCCCGTCTCGATCCCGTGGGCGTCGAAGGCGGCTTCGACGACCGCCAGCTGCGACTTGGTGGCGCCCAGCTCCGCGGCGGCGGCGACCACGGCCGCCCGGCCGGCCATGAAGTCGTCGAGCGGGGTCATGTACGCCGACAGGGCGCGGTAGACGATCTGGTCGGCGAGCTCGCTGCCGAGCTGCTCGCGGAGATCCCACAGGGCGCCGGAGAAGATCGTGGAGTTGAGGTGGACGCCGCCGTAGTCGCCGCGGTAGGTGACCCCGACGAAGTCGTCGTACGTGGTGGCACCGTCGTTCAGGTCACGCAGGGCACAGTCGCGGGGAGCCGCGGTGACGCACAGGTCCTCACCCAGCAGCCCGGCGTCCGGGTCGTCCATGGACATGCCGCTGGTCCCGACGTCGATGGCGTTCCCGAAGTAGTCGGCGATGGCCTCGTTCATGGCGCCGGACTGACCGACGTAGACCAGGTTGGCGGTGTGCTCGATGACGCCGTGGCTCATCTCATGGCCGACGACGTCCGCGTCGGCCGAGAACGTGCGGTAGTCGCCGCCGCCCTGGCCGTACACCATCTTCTGGCCGTCCCAGAAGGCGTTGGGGAACGGGCCACCGTTCGCGGTGACGCCCACGACGGAGGTGATGAACTCATCGGTACCGTCCAGCCCGGCACGGTTGAAGTTGGACTTGAAGTAGTCGTAGACCTCTCCGGCCGCCCAGTGCGCGTCGATCATGCCCTTGTCGGTGAACGCCTGGCCGAACTCGGCCGTCAGCGAGGAGCCGATCGTGGCCTGGCTCGGCCAGCGACCCGACGCGTAGGAGGCGTCCGCCCCGTTGGCGTCGTACGTCTTGATCATCTGGCCCTGGAACGGCGAGTTCTCAGCGCGCTTGCTGTAGTCGATCATCTGGTACGGACCGGTGCTGGTCTTGTAGAGGTTGAGCTCGACGGTCTCGCCGTTGTAGCGCACGCCGGAGCCCACGACCGAACCCGGCGTGGCGGTGGTCGACATGTCCGGGGTCTCGCCGGTCTCGGCCGTCTCACCGGTGGTGCCGATCGAGGCGCCGGGGGCGACGGTGGTCTTGATCGAGCTGTACTGCAGCACCGGGAAGCCGGCGTTGGCGTCGACGTACACCTCCTGCTTGACCGGCATCCCGTCGGCGCCGACGCCGGTCACGGTGATGTGCCGGGTCAGCAGGCCCTTGCCCTCGGGAAGGATGCTCAGACCGTTCGCCTCACCGGTGAAGGACTTGAGGGCCTCGGCCGAGTCCTTGCGGAGCAGCCCGCCGGGCTGCGCCACCGCGGCGATGGCCCGCTCGATCGCGACCTTCTCGGAGACGGTCGGGGTGACCGAGTCGAGGTTCAGCTCGGTGAAGTACTTCCCGGAGGTGCCGGTGACGACGCGCTCGCCGCCCTTCTTCTCCATGCGGACCAGGTAGAGCCCACCGAGGACCGGGACGCCCTGGTACTTCTGCTGGAGGCGCACCGTCTCCTTCGAGCCGGCCGACTCCGTGCCGACCGCCTCGAGGTTCGTGCCCGGGTTGTCGATGTGGTAGCGACCCGGCTTCGAGGCGAGGTGACCGCGGGCAGCGGCCGCCGCACTCGCACCCGAGGCGCGCTCGTTCAGCCCGGTGACGAGGTCGGGGGTGTCGGTCTCCGACTCGGCGACCACTGCGCCGGGCGCCGAGGTCTCGGGGAGCGGCGCCGCGTTGGCGGTCGCGGCGGCGGTGCCGATGAGACCGGTGGCGACGACCAGTGCGGCGGCGCCCTTGCCGACGGCGCTGCCGCGCTGCTTCACGCCCTTCCGAGCGGGTCTGGATGAACTCTGCATGGGGGATCCCTCCGATGGCACTCATGTGAGTGGATGTCGAGCACCCCATATGCAACGCCCTCGACGGACCGCTGACCATGGTTTCGCGGTGGTCACAAGTGCGCATGCACACTTGTGGGCACCGCGACTGCGCCCGCCCTGCGCACCCAGCAGTGCCCGCCGCGACGCGCGCAGCGGGCACTGTGGTGGGGGTCGGCCGGGCCGTGGGTCAGGCCGCGTCGACAAGCTCTCGGTCGCTCGTCTCCCCCAGGCGGACCAGGGAGAACACGCTCAGCAGGCAGAACGCCGCGATGACCGTGGAGAGCAACATCGTGCCGGCGCCGGCCTTCTGGAGCGAGGCGAACAGGAGCGGCGAGAGCCCGGCACCCATCCCGGCGAGCTGGTAGCCCAGGGAGGCGCCGGTGTAGCGCGAGGAGGTCTTGAAGACCTCGCTCATCAGCGCCGCGAGCGGACCGTAGAAGGCGGCGTGGATGACCGACTGGCCCAGGACCACGGCGAGCACGAGGAGCGCGACGGATCCGCTGTCGAGCATCGGGAAGAGCAGGTAGGCGAAGACCGCGGTCGCGACCGCGGCGGTGAGGACCACGGGGCGACGGCCGACCCGGTCAGAGAGTGCGGACCAGCCGAGGATGCCGGCGACGGCACCTGCCGAGGAGAGTGTCAGCGCGTTGAGCACCGTCGGCCGCTCGAAGCCGGCGCCGAGGGCGTACGAGATCAGGAAGGTGGTCAGGGTGCCCTGCACCACGAAGGCACCGAGGCCGACGCCGACGGCGAGCAGGAGCGTACGCGGGTGGTTGCGGAGGACGTCGAGCAGCGGCGTCTTCGCCTCGGCCTTGCGGTCCTTCATCGCCTCGAAGGCAGGCGACTCGGTCACGCTGAGGCGGATCCACAGGCCGACGGCGAGCAGCACGATGCTGAGCAGGAACGGCACCCGCCAGCCCCACGCGGTGAACTGCTCAGGGGTCGTGACCGAGGCCATCACCGCCATCACCGCGGTCGAGAGCACCATGCCGGCCGGGGCGCCCGCGTTGGTGAACGAGGCCCACAGACCGCGCCGGGAGGTGGCGTGCTCGGCGGTGATCAGCACCGCGCCTCCCCACTCGCCGCCGACCGCGATGCCCTGGATGACCCGGAGCACGATGAGGAGGACGGGCGCGGCCGCACCGATCTGTCCGTACGTCGGCAGGCAGCCGATCAGGAAGCTGACCACACCCATGATCAGCATGGTCAGGACCAGCATCTTCTTGCGGCCCAGCCGGTCGCCGAAGTGGCCGAAGACGACCCCGCCCAGCGGTCGGGCCAGATAGCCCGCTGCGAAGGTGCCGAAGGAGGCGATCGTGCCGGTCACGGGGTCGAGGTTGGAGAAGAAGACCTCGTTGAAGACCACGGCCGAGGCGGTGGAGTAGAGCAGGAAGTCGTAGTACTCGATCAGGCTGCCCGTGAAGCTGCTGGCCACGATGCGGCCCATCTTCGTCTGGGGGCCGGTCGTGCTACCGCCGGAGGTGAGAGTCATGTGGGGTCTCCATTCAGGATTCCTGTTTATCAGGATTCCTGGCAATTGTGAGTGACGCGGATCACGCCCGTCAACCCACGACGGAGTCAGATCGAGGAGGACCCGCGGAGCTAGGCGCCCTCAGCGCTCCCCGCGCGCTGCCCGGCGCGCAGCCGAACCGCTTCCCGCTCGGTGTCCTCGTCTCCGAAGTAGCCACCGGCCAACACCTCGGCCGCATGGTGGAGCGAGGAGAGCAGCAGCCCCCGCTCGGCAGCCGGCATCCCCGCGTAGATGCGGTCCTCGACGGCGATCATCTCGGCCAGGCAGGCGTTGAGCTTCGCGAGTCCCTCCTCGGTGAGGCGCGCCAGCCTGATCCGCCGGTTGTCGGGGTGCGGGGTCCGCTCGACCAGCCCGCGCGAGACCAGGTCGGACAGGACGAGATGAGCGGCCTGGGAGGAGACGAACATCAGCCGCGCGAGATCGGCGTTCGACCTCGGCACGTGGTCGCTGAGGATCAGGAGCATCCGGTATTCCGAGACCGAGATCGACTGTCTGGCCGCGATCAGCTCGGTCGCCCGCTGGAGTGCGCGCGCGAGCCGCTGGGAGACGTACTCGATCCTCGAGAACGCCGCCGTGGGGAGCCGCTCCGGTCCGACGGGTGCCGCCGGACGCGGCATGGCCGCTGGCTCTTCAGACATCGGGTGAACCACTTTCACATCAGGGCGAGGACGGGAGCGCGATCGGGATCCGAGTCTCCCACGAGGCGATTTCCGAACGGCGGAGGTCAGGACACGACCACCGCCTTCCCGTCCTCGGCCCAGCTGAAGCTCGTCATCAGCCCCGCCGCCCGGGAGATGCCCTCGATGTAGGCGACCACGGAGTCGCCCTCACCCCGCGTCAGTGGCGTCGGCCGTGCCTGCTCGTCGATCCAGCACGGGATGAAGGCGGGACGTACGCGGTTCTCCTCGTCGACGTCGATCACCGCGATGGCCGTGTTGCGGCTCTCCGGATGGAACGGGTAGGCCGGCATGGTGGGGTCGGGTTCGAAGCCGTAGAGCTCCCGCCGCCGCTTCGCCCACGCTCGCAGCTCCTCCGAGTCGTTGTCGGCGTCCGGGGTCAGCGCATCGGTGACCGTGACGAAGTTGCCGAGCCCGTGGAAGATCGGAGCACCTCGGTAGACCTCGATGCCGCGCATGATGTGCGCGTGGTGGCCGACCACCATGCCGGCGCCGGCATCGACGGCTGCCCTGGCGACCTCGAACTCGTAGTCGGCGATCACCGCCGGCGTATGGCCGATCCCCTTGTGCAGTGCCACGACCACGACGTCGGCACGCTCGGCCAGCGCGGCGATCTGGTCGGTCATCGCGCGCAGCGACGTCTTGTCGCAGAACGTGTAGACGGTCGGCGGGTTGCCCGGGTTGGCGTCGTCGAGCTCGTAGTGGGTGATCACCTTGACGTACGCCGCACCGGCCTTGAGGCTCGTCGCCCAGGACTCCCGGGGGCCTACGCAGTTGTAGCTGAGCACGCCGACCGTGCGGCCCCGGACGGACGTCACCACCGGGGCGGCCGCGGCGGCGAGGTTCGCACCGGTGCCCGTCGTCGCGATCCCGTAGGCGGCGGCCGACTCGATCGTGTCGACGACCCCCTTCGTGCCGAGGTCGAACGCGTGGTTGCCCGCGGTCGTGCCGACGTTGAAGCCGGCCTGCGCCATCGCGCGGAGCGCCTCCGGCTCGGCCGGCGGGGACGGGACGGTGATACCGGTCGTCTCGGTCGAGGTTGTGTGCGGCACCTCGATCTGGCCGATGGCGACGTCGGCCGCACGTAGGATCGCCGAGCTGGGCTCGAAGAGCTTCTCGGTCTCGGGCTGCTGCAGCACGATGTCGCCGACCGCGGCGATGCGTACGGTCATGACGACACCTCCTGGAGACCCACCGGCGAGCGGCGCTCGCCGGAGTAGCGGGACAGGAACGCGCGGAGCCGCTCGCTCCGGGGATCGGAGAAGAACCGGTCCGAGGGGCCCTCCTCGACGACCTTGCCGTCGGCCATGAAGACACAGCGGTCGGCGACGTCGCGGGCGAACTCCATCTCGTGGGTGACCACGACCATCGTCATCCCGGTCTCGGCGAGGTCCTTCATGACCTGGAGGACCTCCCCGACCAGCTCCGGGTCGAGCGCGCTGGTCGGCTCGTCGAACAGCACGACCCGAGGCCGGGTGGCGACCGCTCGAGCGATGGCCACGCGTTGCTGCTGGCCACCGGAGAGATGACGCGGGTGGGCATCGGCCTTGTCCGACAGACCGACCCGGTCGAGGAGGTGCCGGGCGCGCTCATCCGCCTGCCGACGCGTCTGACCATGGACAGAGACCGCCGCCTCGGTGATGTTCTTGAGCACGGTCCAGTGCGGGAACAGGTTGAACTGCTGGAAGACCATGCCCATCCGTCGGCGCTGCACGCACACCCGGCTCTCGCTCAGGGTGCGGAAGCCGCCACGATGTGCCTCGTAGCCGAGCAGCTCGCCGTCCAGGAACATGGCGCCGCCGTCGATGGTCTCGAGCTGGTGGATGCATCGCACCAGCGTCGACTTGCCCGAGCCGGACGGCCCCAGGACGGCGACGACCTCCTGCTCGTTCACCTCGAGGTCGACACCGTCGAGCGCGACCTTGTCGCCGTACTGCTTGCGGAGGCCGTGGACCCGGATGACGGGTTCGGTCGCTGCCTGTGCCGTGGCCTGTGTCATGGCCTGTGTCATGCGGGTTCCCCTTCCAGGGAGCGGGCTCGGGTCGACGTGGACCGGTCATAGCCGCGGCTGAGCCGCCGCTCGATACGGCGCTGCACGAGGGTCAGCAGCGTGACGACGATGAGGTACCAGATCACGGCCACGAGGAGCAGCGGCACGACCTGGTAGGTCCGGCCGTAGATGATCTGCACGGAGTAGAGGAGGTCGGTCAGGGTGATCACGCTCACCAGGGACGTGCCCTTGAGCAGCGCGATGAACTGGCTGCCCGACGGCGGCACGATCACCCGCAGGGCCTGCGGGAAGACCACCTTCCAGAACGTCTGACGCCCCGAGTAGCCCATCGCCCGGGCTGCGTCGCGCTGTCCGCTGTCGACCGACATGATCCCCGCCCGGATGATCTCCGCCATGTAGGCGCTCTCGTGCAGGCTGAGGCCGATGATCGCAGCGGTCAGCGGCGTGATCAGGTCGTTGACGGACCAGGACGCGAACCCGACCGAGAGACGCGGCACGAGGTAGGCGAGGTTGAACCAGAAGATCAGCTGCACGAGCGGCGGTACGCCGCGCAGCAGGCCGACGTAGAGCTGGCAGGTCCATCGGACCGGACCGAAGTCACTCAGCTGGCCCGCCGCCGCCGCGGTGCCGATGGCGGTGCCGAGCGCCATGCAGACGACGGTGAGGAAGAGGGTCATCGCCAACCCGGACATCACCGACGGGTCGAACATCAGATCGGCGACGACGGGCCACTCGAACCGCGGGTTGGTCGCCGCCCAGAGCAGGACCAGCACGGCAACGACCGCCAGGGCGACCACGGACGCGAGCCGCCCCGGGCGGAATCTCGGCCGAGCGGCCGCCGCGTCGGGGCGTACCGAGTCCGGCCGCGTGGGGAGCGTGTCCGTCGCTGTCATGAGGGCTCACGCTTCGTGGTCGGGTTGATCTGCGGCTCCTCGACGGCGACAGGCTCGAGACCCCACTTGTCCAGGACCTGCTGGTAGTCGCCGTTCTCGAAGATGTTCTGGAACGCCTCGTACAGCGTCGTTCCCAGACCGCTGTCCTTGGGCGTGAGCAGGGCCAGCAGGCTCACGCCCGAGCCCTGCTCGTCGGTCTGGGTGACGTAGTCGTACGTCTCGTCCGCTGCCGTCACGTCGAGCGCGGCGGTCTCGGTCATCCCGGCGAAGTCCGCTCGGCCGCTCTTCACCGCCAGGAGCGTGGCGTTGGTGTCCGCGTAGTCGGCACGCTTGTTGGCCGGCTCCCCCTGCTCGGCACACCAGGTGTTGAGCTTCTCGACCTCGCTCTCCGTGATGCTGCCGCCCACGATGGCGATGGTCTGGCCGCACGGGGCGTCGTCGCCGGCGAGCCCATCGGCGTTCGCCTTCGGAAAGACGTACGTCGTCCGGGTCTGCAGCCAGGTGATCGCGTCGAAAGCGCGCTCGCGCTCCGGGTTCGCCTGCACCGGCCCGTTCCAGGCCTCCCACCGACCGGACTGCATCCCGGTGAGGATGCTGGGCATGGACTGGGCAACCTCCATCCGAACGGGTACGCCGAGCTGCTCGCCGAGCACCTTCCACATGTCGGGGTCGATGCCGGTGATCTCGCCGTCCTTCTCGACGGTGCGATAGGGCGGGTGCGCATCGCCCACGACCACCAGCTCTCCAGCTTCCTTGACGTTCTCGGGGAGCGCCTCGTAGAGCGGAGCGTCGGTGTCCACCTTCCCCGACGCCGCGCCCGACTCCTCGGCCGCGCCGTCGCCGCAGCCCGCGAGAAGGACTGCGGCGAGGGCGATCGAGACAAGTGAGGCAGTCGTCCTTACCTGCATGGTGCACTCCAGTTCGGTCGTGATCCAGTCATGCCGCAGGTCGTGTGACGTACAGCACTTCTCATGTGACTTGATATCAGCATCACTCAGGGATCCTGTCAATACTTCGCTGAAAATTTGTCGGAGACGCCCGGCAATCACCGATAACGCCTCTCGGCGACGTCAGCCTTGTGGAGCTGAGAAACCTCGTGATATCAAGTTGCTTGATATCTAATGCAGCTGACCCACGAGAAGCCGAGGTGTGACATGAGTTCGGGACCCCTGGCCGGAAAGACCGTCATCGATCTGACGACAGCACTCGCCGGCCCCTACGCCACGCTGCTGCTCGCGGGCCTCGGCGCGCGGGTGATCAAGGTGGAGAACCCGACGCGGGGAGGTGACTCGTCCCGCAACAACTCGCCGTACCTGACCGCCGACGGGCTGCGGTTGCGCCGCTCCTCGCCGGACGACATGTCGGTGTCGATGCTGTCGCGCGGCCGCGGCAAGGAGAGCATCACGCTCAACCTGAAGCAGCCGGAGAGCAGGCAGGTCTTCTTCGATCTCGTCCGCAACGCCGACATCGTCGTCGAGAACTACAGCGCGGGCGTCACCGAACGGCTCGGCATCGACTACGCGGCCGTCCAGGCGGTCAACGACCGCGTCGTCTACACCTCCATCAGCGGCTTCGGCGCTCAGGGCGTGGCGGGCGACGGCAAGGCGATGGACACGATCATCCAGGCGCTCAGCGGCGTGATGATGACCGCCGGCGAGCCCGGTGACCCGCCGGTGCGGTTCGGGCTGCCGATCGGTGACCTGGTCGCGCCGCTGTTCGCGGTCATCGGCACCCTCTCCGCCGTCCTCCACGCCGAGCGCACGGGCGAGGGGCAGCACGTCGACGTGTCGATGCTGGGCAGTCTCACCTCGCTGGTCGCCTGCGAGCCGTTCGATGCCCTGGAATCGGTCGGCTTCCCGTTGCGTACGGGTTCGCTGGTGCCTCGGCTCGCTCCCTTCGGCACCTTCCGGGCGCAGGACGGCTGGTTCGCCATCTGTGCTCCGACCGATGCCTTCGCGAGCGGCGTCCTGGCTGCGATCGACCGCGGGGACCTGGTCGACTCGGACCTGTTCGGCACCCGGGACGCCCGCGTCGCCAACGCCGACACCCTGCATCGGCTGATCGGCGACTGGGCGGCCGGGCGGACCCTGGAGTCGGCCCTCGCCGCACTCGAGGCCGCCTCGGTGCCCGTGGCTCCGGTGCGCGACACGGCGCAGGCGGTCCGCGACGAGCTCGTGACGGGGCGCGGCGAGGTCACGCCGCTGGTGCACCCGAAGTTCGGGCACCACGACGGCCTCTACGGCAGCGGGATCCCGATGGTCTTCTCACGCAGCCAGGTCGACATCACCGCTCCGGCTCCAGCGCTGGGCGAGCACACCGAGAGCGTGCTCGGGGAGCTGCTCGGGTACGACGCCGACCGGGTCGAGAAGCTGCGGGAAGCGGGGGTCCTGTGACCGGCGCCGAGACCGCGCCTCGGATCGGCATCGTCGGCGACGACGTCCCCCGCCAGCTCGTGCTCGCCACGGGCGCCGTCCCACAACGCCTGCTCGGATCCTGGCACGATCCTGTCTCCGCTGAGGCCGCCGAGCTGCTGGGTGCCGTCGACGCAGGTGCGGCGCGGATCCTGGACGGACTGCTGTCCGGCCGGCACGACGACCTCGCCGGCCTGGTGGTCTGCCACGACTCGCAGGCCGACCTCCGCATCTTCTACGTCCTGCGCATCCTCGCCCAACGCGGACGCCTGCCCTTCCCCGTCCATCTCGTCGACGCCCCACGCCTGAACAGCGCGGCCGCCCGCCGATTCGTCGGGAGGCAGTTCTCCCGTCTGCTCGAGTTCTGCGAGCAGGTCACGGACCGGCGCGCCGACCTCGGATCGCTCCATCTCGCGGCCGAACGGGAGCTGGCCCTGGGGCGTGCCCTCGAGGCGATGCGCGAGCGTCGCCGGACCGATGGGTGTGCGGGGGCGGCAGCACTCCGGGCCTACCATGCCGCCGCGACGATGCCGCCCGAGGACGCGGTCGCCACGGTCGCAGCGGCCCAGGCTCCGGCCGCACTGGGCGCGACGCCCGTCGTCGTGACCGGGAGCAACCACCCCGATCCCGGCGTCTACGACGCCTTGGAGAGGACCGGAGAGGTCCTCGTGGTCGGCGAGGACCACGACACCGGCGATCTGGCCTGGCTCGGGGTCGCCGTCGAGGCGGCCGCCCTCGAGGAGGTGATCGACGGGTTGGCGGCCGCACACCTCGCCCGCCCCGCCGTGGCCACGGGTGGCCTGGCCGCAGAGCGGGCGGCGTACATCGCCACGTGCGCCGAGCAGACCCACGCCCGAGCGGCGTTGGCGCTGGTGCGCGAGCACGACGACGCCCCGGCCTGGGACCTGCCTGACCAGCGGCTGGAGCTTCGCCGCCGTGGGGTTCCACTCGTGGTGCGCACCCGCATCCGGCCCGCCGACGACCCTGTTGCCGCGGCTCAGGAGGCCGTGGCCGAGATCCGGATCGAGCTCGCATCCACCGCAGGAGGCATCTCATGAGCCGGCTCGAAGCAGCACGTGCCGCGACGCAGCACCAGAAGCAGTGGTTCGCCGAGACGGCGCGGCGCGCCCGCGGCGGCGACCCGATCGCGCTCGTCAACGCTGATGCGCCGCACGAGGTGTTGCGCGCGTTCGACGTGCCGTACGTCGTCAACCAGTGGTGGGCCTCGATCATCTCCGCCAAGCGCCTCGGGCCGGCGAGCATGCGCATGCTCGCCAACACCGGCCTGCCGGACCACAGCCAGCAGTACGACACGATGCCGCTCGGCGCGCAGGCGCTGCCGCTCGATCAGCGACCGTGGGGTGGTCTGCCGGACCCGGCGTTCGCGATCGCGGACAGCCATGGCGACGTGACCCACAAGATCTTCGAGCAGTGGGGCCGCCGGCCCGGGACCGAGACCTACCTGCTCTCGCGCACTGCGGCCGACCCGGTGCCGCCTCGCTGGTGGGAGCTGGTGCCTCACGAGTGGGAGACGGCGTTCGGTACCGATCGACTCGATCTCCTGCTGGGCGAGATCGGCGACCTGATCGGGTGGCTGGAGGAACGGACCGGACGCGCATTCGACGAGGACCGCTTCGCGGAGATCATGCGGCTGGCCAACGAGCAGGCCGAGTGGAACCGGCGCACCCGCGACCTCCTCGCCGCGGCCCGGCCGGCACCGGTCCTGGTCAACGACACGATGCCGGCGGTGATGGTCCCCCAGTGGCACCGCGGCACCCAGTGGGCGGTCGACGCCGCTCGCCGACTGCACGACGAGGTGGCTCAGCGCATCGACGACGGCGTCGTCGTCTGCCCGGGCGAGCGGCGGCGGCTGATGTGGATCGGTCGCGGACTGTGGTCGGACCTCGATCTCTACCAGCGGTTCCAGGAGGACTTCGGTGCCGTCTTCGTCTGGTCGATGTACCTGGCGATCGCGGCCGACGGCTACGCCCGCTACGGTCCCGATCCGCTCCGTGCGCTCGCGGCCCGGTTCGTCGGCCTGACCGACCTTCTCTACGTACCGCCGTGGTCGGCGGACTGGTACGTCAAGGAGGCGTTGGCCCACGGCGTCGACGGCGTCGTGCATCTGGTCGCCGACGACACCCCCGGCGGCCGGTTCATCTCCGAGGCACTGGAGGCCGAGGGCATCCCCGTCCTGGAGATCCGCGCCAACAATGCCGACTCACGCTCGAGCAGCGCAGCGCGCATTCCCGAGCGGATCGCCGACTTCCTGCGTACGCGGGTGCCGGCCGAGGACTGACCTGATGCCCTCCGACGGGATCCTGTCACCGCTTGCCCAGCCCGGCTTCCGCCGCTACTTCGTCGGGCAGGTGATCACCAACGTCGGCACCTGGTTTCAGAATCTCGCGCTGTCACTGGTGGTGCTCGATGCGACCGGTAGTGCCCAAGCCCTCGGCGGGGTGACGTTCGCGCAGTTCCTGCCGATCCTGCTGCTCAGCATCCACGCCGGCCGGGTCGTGGACCGGGTCAGCCCGCGGACCGTCCTGATGATCGGCGCAGCGCTGTCGGCCGTGGTGGTCTCGTCGCTCGCGCTCGTGGTCTCGGCGGAGGCCCCGAGCCTGCTCGTGATCTATGGACTGATCGCCTGCCTCGGAGCGGTGAACGCGTTCGAGCGGATCGCCGCCCAGGCGATCATCCGGTCGCTGGTCAGCGTGGACCGGCTCGGGCGGGCGGTGTCGCTGAGCACGATCACGGTCGCGGCCGGCCGCTCTGTCGGGCCCGGCCTGGCCGGTCTGCTGTTCCAGGCGGCCGGCCCGGTGGTGTGCCTGCTCGCCAACGCCGTCTCGTTCGTGCTCGTGTTCGTCCTGATGCTCTTCGTGCATCCGCGCGAGGAGCGCCTGGCGCGGCGTGTCGATCCGGGGTCGGGTGAGCTCGGCAGCCTGCTGCAGGACCGATCGTTGCGACTCCTCCTGGTCGTCAACGCGGTGATCGCCCTCCTGGCGCTCAACCTGAACATCGTCCTCACGTCCATGGTGGCGCTGACCTTCGAGGGATCGGCGACGAGCGTCGGGCTCAACCACGCCCTCAACGCGGTGGGCGCCGTGGCCGGAGGGCTGGTCGCGACCGCACTGCCCAAGGTGTCGACGGGAGCTCTCGCGGCAGGCTGCGCCCTGCTCGGAGCAACGCTGTTCGCGAGCACTGTGCCCGACACGCTCGCGGCCTTCCTGGCGGTCGCCCCGGTGCTCGGTCTCGGCTTCGGCTTCTACATGGCGGTCGTCAACGCGGTCGCTCAGGCAGCAGCACCGGCGCAGGCGGTCGGCCGCGTGATGGCCCTGATGATGCTGGGCAACGTCGGGATGGCTCCGTTCGGCGGCCTGATCAGCGGCTGGGTCATCGATCGCACCTCCGGACGGACATCCCTGCTGCTGGGCGCTGCCGTGGCGCTGACCTGCGCGTTCGCCGTCGCCCTCCACACCCTTCGACGTGGCGAGAACCGCCTCGATGCACGAACCGACCATGAAAGTGAGCTGTGATGGACCTCAACGCAAGACGGAGAACCACGATCGCCGGGGCGGTCGCCGGGGCGATGGCGGCGTCGGCGCTGCTGGCCGTCGGCACCCCCGCCCTGGCAGCGAAGGAGACCACCGTGATCAGCGGACACCTCGCCGACTCGACGCCCTACCGCTTCCTGGTCCCGGACGACTGGAACGGCACCGTCTTCGTCGACCTCGACTTCGCCGGCTCAGCCACCCCCTCTCCGGCGGCCGAGCGTCTCGTGGAGCAGGGTGCGGCATACGGGGGCACGACCCGGACGGTGACGGGATGGAACATCCCCGGAGCCCTGGCCAACCAGGTGGAGGCGCTGGACCGGTTCGAGGACGCCGCCGGCGAGGCCGACCGGCGGATCACGATGGGTAGCTCGATGGGTGGCTTCGTCGCCGCCGGCGTCGCCCAGCACTACCCGGACGCGGTCGACGGCGTCGTGTCGATGTGCGGCGGGCTGTCCGGCACCGTCTCACAGTGGAACCAGAAGCTCGACACCGTCTTCGTCCTCTCCACGCTGCTCGATCCCGCCGGGACGCTGCCGGTCGTCGGGATCCCCGAGGACGTCCAGGGTTCGATCGCGGCCTGGCAGGAGCGCCTCGCCGAGGCTCAGCAGACACCCGCCGGGCGCGCCCGGATCGCGCTGGCCGCCACGATCGGCCAGCTGCCCGCATGGTCCGAGTCGTCGTCCCGGCCGGAACCTCGGGACACCGATGCCTACCAGCGGGGCTGGTACGGCGCCCTGGCCGCCGACTCGCTTCCCTACATCGGCCAGGCGATGAGCAGCCGGCGGTCCTTCGAGGCCCTGGTCGGCGGCAACCCGTCGTGGAACACCGGCGTGGACTACGCCGAGCAGCTCGGCAACGCCTCGCCCGAGACGCGCCGGGTGGTCTCCAGGCTCTACCGGCAGGCCGGGCTCTCGCTCGAGGCCGACGTCTCGAAGGTCAACGACGCGGAGAGGATCAGCGCTGACCCGGCAGCGGTGAAGCGCTTCGCTCTCGGGACCGAGTTCGACGGCCGGATCAGCGTGCCGGTCGTGACGATGAGCAACATCGGCGACCAGATCTCGACGGTCGCCCAGCAGAGCGAGTACGAGGACGAGGTCACGCGGGCGGGCAACGCGCACCTGCTGCGTCAGACCTACGTCGAGACGCCGAAGCACTGCGGGTTCTCCGATGCCGAGCGCGTCGCGGCAGCCAACCTGTTGCTGCACCGGCTCGACACGGGTGAATGGCACGGCCGAGAGACTCCGGCCCGGATGAACCGGGTCGCCGAGTCCTACGATCTCGGACCGGCTCGGTTCATCCCGTTCCGGCCCGACACGTTCAACCGGCCCTACTCCCCCGACTGGTCCTGAGCCCAGCCCTGCGCCTGCTCAGGCCAACCCGAGCAGGCGCAGGGCGTTGTCCTTGACGAGCAGCGGGCGGACCTCGTCCTTGATCTCGAGCATCTCGAGGTCGGCGAACCAGCGGTCCGGCGTGATCACGGGGAAGTCGGAGCCGAAGAGCACCTTGTGGCGCAGCGGGCCGTTGAGCTGCTTGACCAGTTGCGGCGGGAAGTACTTCGGCGACCAGCCGGACAGGTCGATGTGCACGTTGGCCTTGTGGGTGGCGATCGAGATCTGCACGTCGACCCAAGGGACGGCCGGGTGGGCCATCACGATCTGCAGCGTCGGGAAGTCGGCGGCGATGTCGTCGAGGAGGAGCGGGTCGGAGTAGCGCAGCTTGATCCCGCGTCCGCCGGGGAGGCCGGCCCCGATGCCGGTCTGACCGGTGTGGAAGAGCGCGATCACGCCGAGCTCCTCCAGGGTCGCCCAGAGCGGACGGAGCTCGGGGTCGGCCGGCGAGAAGGCCTGCAGGCCGGGATGGAACTTGAAGCCGCGTACGCCGTGGTCCTCGACCAGCTTCCGGGCCTGCTTGACCGCCGTCTCGCCCTTGCGGGGGTCGACCGAGCCGAACGGGATGAGCACGTCGGCGTGCTCGGACGCACGCTCGGCGATCTCCTCGCTCGACAGCGGCGGGTGGTCGAGGCCGGTCGAGGCGTCGACGGTGAAGATCACCGCGGCCATGCTCCGCTCGCGGTAGTAGGCGGCGAGGTCGTCGACGGTCGGGGTGCGCGGGTGGTTGCCCCGGAAGTAGGCCGCCGAGGCGTCCATCAGCTCCTGGTCGAGCGAGAGGTGACCGTGGTGGTCGGCCTCGACGTGGGTGTGCATGTCGAGGGCACGGATCGCGTCGGTGTCGATCCGCGGCTCGTAGCGGGTGGTCATCGGGTGGCTCCTTCCGGGGCGCCGTACAGCTCGCGCACCCGGGACTTCAGCAGCTTCCCGGAGGCGTTGTGGGGGATGTCGTCGACGAAGACGACGGTCTTGGGGATCTTGTAGCGGGCGAGGCGGCCGTCGAGGTGTCCCAGCAGCTCGTCCTGGGTCAGGTCGGATCCGGAGCGGCGTACGACGACGGCCCTTCCCACCTCTCCCCAGCGCTCGTCGGGGACGCCGATGACCGCGGCCTCGGCGACCGCGGGATGGGTGTAGAGCGCCGACTCAACCTCGGCGGGATAGACGTTCTCCCCGCCGCTGATGAACATGTCCTTGACCCGGTCGACCACGTAGAGGAAACCGTCGTCGTCGACCACCGCGACATCGCCCGTACGCAGCCACGGACCGTCGAAGGCAGCCTCCGTCGCCGCCGCGTTGTGCCAGTAGCCCGGGGTCACGTTGGGGCCGCTGACGTGCACCTCACCGGCCTCCCCCGGCGCCGTGTCGACGCCGCCCGGGGAGACGACGCGGACGTCGGTGAAGAAGCACGGCGTGCCCGCCGAACCGAGCTTGTCCAGGCCGTCGCCGGCGCGCAGCATGGTCGTCCCGGGCGAGGCCTCGGTCAGGCCGTACCCCTGGATGATGTGCAGGCCGCGGGACTGCCAGGCGTCGAGGAGGGTGCGCGGGATCGGCGCGCCACCGCTCAGCGCCGAGCGGAGGGTGGAGAGGTCGGCGGTCGCCCAGGTCGGCTCCTGGGCGAGGGCCTGGTACATCGAGGTGACCCCGAAGAGGAGCGTGACCCGCTCGCGCTCGATGGTGGCGATCGCCTTGGCCGGGTCGAAGCGCGCTGCGATCAGCGAGGTGCCGCCCTTGAGGAAGGTCGGCAGCAGCACCTGGTTGAGCGCGGCGGTGTGGAACAGCGGGGCGGTGACCAGGGCGATCTCGTCGGAGCGGACGTCGACGTCGACGAGCAGGTTGAAGGCGTTCCAGACGATGTTGCCGTGGGTCAGCATCACGCCCTTCGGACGGCCGCTGGTGCCGGAGGTGTACTGGATCATGAAGACGTCGTCGAGGCCGACCTCGACGTCGATCCGCTCCGCTCCGGGGGCGGTGAGGCCGTCGAGCCCGTGCCCGCCGGTGGCGGTGAACCGGTGGCTCGGCAGCCCGAGGGCCGCGACCGGATCCGCGGAGACCGCCTCGTCGAAGTCGTCGGCGTGGATCAGCAGCGCGGGCTCGGCATCGGTGAGGATCCAGGCCAGCTCGGGCGGCGCGAGCCGGGTGTTGAGCGGCAGGAAGACCGCCCCCAGCCGGGCGGTGGCGAAGAGCGTCAGCGCGAGCTCGATCGAGTTCAGGCCGAGGAAGGCGACCCGGTCGCCGGCCGCGACACCGCGGGCGCGCAGCCCGAGGGCGAGCGCCTCGACGAGACGGTCCACCTCGGCGTACGTCATCACCGCGTCGTCCTGCACGAACGCCCGTGCGCCAGGAGTCATCCGGGCCCGGCGGGCGGGCCACGATCCGATGCCGCTGTCCAACATGTCGATCCTCGTTCGTCGTCTTCGGGTGCGTGGGGCTCAGCCGAGCCCGAGGTCGGTCTTGATCTCCAGCAGTCGCCGCAGCGCCTGGTCGCGGCGCGCGACCAGGTCCTCGGCCGAGGTCCCGTCGAGCTCCTCGTCGACGCCGTCGACCAGCTTCTCGATCAGGTCGCCCGTGAGCTCGGGGTGACCCAGGTCGTCCCACCAGTCGACCATGGGCGGGCCGAGGTGCTCGAGCACGTGGCCCAGCCCGCCGGGGCCTCCGGAGAGGTGCTGGGTCGCGAACGGCCCGAGCAGCGACCAGCGCAGCCCCGGCCCGTCGGCGATCGCGGTGTCGATGTCGGCGACGGAGACGATGCCCTGGTCGACGAGGTGGTACGCCTCCCGCCACAGCGCCGCCTGGAGCCGGTTGGCCACGTGCCCGGGCACCTCGCGGCGGATGTGGATGGGACGTTTGCCCAGGTGATGCAGGGTCTCCAGGGCCGCATCGACGGCCTCCGGCGACGTCGCCGACCCGCCGACGACCTCGACCAGCGGCACCAGGTGCGGCGGGTTGAACGGGTGCGCCACGAGCACCCGCTCGGGATGGCGGGTGCACGCGTCCTGGAAGGTGCTCGGCATCAGGCCGGAGGAGCTGCTGGTCAGAAGTACGTCAGGCGGGGCCGCTGCATCGAGCGCCGCGAAGATCTCACGCTTGACGTCGAGACGCTCGGGTCCGCTCTCGAGCACCAGGTCGGCATGGGCGGCCACCTCCTCGAGGCCGTCGGCGAAGCGGAGTCCGTCGGCAGGACCGTCCCCGAGACGGACGGCGACCTGCTCACGCAGTCGCTCCTCGGCTCCGCCGGCCGGGTCCCACGCCACGACCCCCAAGCCGTGCTCGAGCCCGAGCACCACCCAGCTGACCCCGATCGCGCCGGTGCCGACGACCCCGAGCGTACGCACGTCCGTGCCGCTCCTCATGCGTCCACCTTCCGCAGGGCGCCGGACCTGGCCAGCGCGACGAACGGGTCGAGCGAGGCCGGGTTGGCGAGCGCGTCCCGGCTGGCCACGTCCTCCATGCGCGCCCCCTGCAGGATGCGCTTGGCCGGCAGCTCCAGCTTCTTGCCGGTGAGGTTGCGCGGCACCGCCGGCACCTCGATCACCTGGTCCGGGATGTGCCGCGGGGAGAGCGCGGAGCGCAGCGACCCGACCAGGCGGGCGCGGAGCAGCTCGTCGAGACGTACGCCCTCGTCGGTGACGACGAAGAGCAGCAGCTCGCCGTTGCCGCCGGCGGGGTCCTCGAGGTGGACGACCAGCGAGTCGGCGACGCCGTCCACCTCCTCGGCGACGCGGTAGAACTCGGCGGTGCCGAGACGTACGCCGCCGCGGTTGAGGGTGGCGTCGGAGCGGCCGGCGACGTGGCAGCTGCCGTTGTCGTGGAAGAGGATCCAGTCACCGTGGCGCCAGACGCCGGGATAGTGGTCGAAGTAGGCCGCGCGGTAGCGGGAACCGTCGGAATCACCCCAGAAGCCGACCGGCATCGAGGGCATCGGTGAGGTGATCACCAGCTCGCCGAGCTCGCCGGTCACCGGGCGACCGGACTCGTCGTAGGCGTGGGCGTCGACACCGAGGCAGCGCCCGGAGATCTCGCCGGCATAGACCGGGAGCAGCGGGTTGTTCTGCACGATGCCGGAGCAGACGTCGGTGCCGCCGCTGCCGACGTTGATCTGGGCGTCGGGGAGCTGGTCGGACAACCAGGCGTAGCCCTCGGGCGGGAGCGGCGCGCCGGCCGAGCCGAGGACACGAATCCGCAGGTCACCGAGGTCCCCGAGCTCGACGCCCTCCTTGCGGCAGGCCATCACGAAGCCCGGGCTCGCACCCATGACCGTCGCCCGGGTCTCGGCCGCGAGCCGCCACTGCCAGGTCAGGTCGGGGTGCATCGGGTTGCCGTCGACCATGACGATCGAGGAGCGCACCAAGAGCGAGGAGACCAGGGCGTTCCACATCATCCAGGCGGTCGTGGAGAACCAGAGCATCCGGTCGCCGGGCCCCATGTCCCACGACAGCGCGTGGTTCTTGAGGTGCTCGAGCAGGACGCCGCCGTGGCCGTGGGCGATCGCCTTCGGTCGGCCGGTGGTGCCGGAGGAGAAGAGCACCACCAGCGGGTGGTCGAACGGCACCGGCTCGAAGGCGAGCTCGGCCTCGTCCTCCGCGCCGAGCAGCGAGGTCCAGGAGAGGGCGTCATCGACCCGGTGCTCCCCGTACTCCACGTCGACCACGTGCCGCACCGACGGCAGCTCGGCGCGAATCTCGGCCACCTGCTCGCGCCGGTCGACGTCTTTCGCCCCGTAGCGATATCCACCGGCGACCAGCAGCACGACCGGCTCGATCTGGGCGAAGCGGTCGAT
Organism: Nocardioides sp. CCNWLW239; assembly: GCF_037137035.1. Taxonomy (NCBI): domain Bacteria; kingdom Bacillati; phylum Actinomycetota; class Actinomycetes; order Propionibacteriales; family Nocardioidaceae; genus Nocardioides; species Nocardioides sp. CCNWLW239. The sequence continues at coordinate 918,783 of NZ_JBBBNW010000001.1, forward strand.
CACGCTGCGCGGCCCGAACTCGCTGGCACACGACGCCCAGGTCGCCCCCAGGCTGGCGGTGGCGAGGTAGGCGACCAGGGCCTCGGGGATGTTGGGGAGGTAGCCGGCGACACGGTCGCCGCGGCGTACGCCGAGCTTCTCCAGCGCAGCCCTCGCCCGGGCCACCTGGTCGCGCAGGTCGCCGAAGGTCAGCTCGACGTCGTCGCGGGTCTGCGACCGGCCGAGCACCGCGACCCGATCGAGATCGTCATCGGTGCCGAGCGCGTGCTCGGTGTAGTTCAGGGTCGCGCCCGGGAACCAACGGGCTCCGGGCATCTCACGAGAGGCGAGGACGGTGTCGTACGGGGCGTGCGCCCGGACGCCGAAGAACTCCCACACCGCCGACCAGAAGCCGTCGAGATCGGTCACCGACCACTGCCACAGCTCCTCGTGGGTGGTCATCTCCAGGTCGCGCTCGCGGGCGAGCCAGGCCAGGAACTGCCCGACCCTGGAGGTGGCGAGCACGTCGGCGGGAGGCGTCCAGACGATGTCGCCCTGGCGGATCGGCTGTGTCTGCTGAGTGGTGCTCACTGGTCCGTCACCTTCCTGGCCCGTCCGGCGAGGAAGTCCTGCATCCGGCCCTTGGCGTCGTCGGTCCCCTGCGCGATCGCGGCCATCAGCGACTCCATCAGGAAGCCGTCGCGTGGGTTTGCCTCGGCGATCCGCGGCAGCGCCTGTACGACGGCGAAGTTGGTCTGCGGCGCGTTCTGCGCGATCCGGCCGGCCAGCTCGAGGGCGGTCTTGCGGCCGGTGCCGTCGGCGACGGCGTACTGGCTCAGGCCCAGCGCCAGGCCCTCCTGTGCGTCGTAGCGACGGCCGGTCAGCATCATGTCGGCCATCCGGGAGACCCCGATGAGCCGCGGGACGCGCACCGAGGCACCGCCGCCGACAAAGAGCCCGCGCTGTCCCTCGGGCAAGGCGTAGAAGGTCGACTCCTCCGCGACCCGGACGTGCGCGGCGGCGGCGAGCTCCAGCCCTCCCCCGACCACGGCGCCCTTCAGCGCCGCCACGACCGGCACCGGCCCGAACTCGATCTTCTCGAAGACCCGGTGCCACATCCGCGAGTGGGCGACCCCGGCGAGGGTGTCGCGCTCGGTCATCTCTCCCAGGTCGAGCCCAGCACAGAAGTGGTCGCCGTCCGCGTCGATGACGACGGCACGTACATCCGGCTCGAGGCCGTCGAAGAACCGCTCGATCCCGAGCACCGCCTCGTCGCTGAGCGCGTTGCGCTTCGCGGGTCGGGCGAGGGTCAGCACCGCGATGTCGTCGATGCGCTCCGCCCGCAGGGCATCGGGCAACGCCGACCATGGGGAGGTTCCGAGCATCATGAACTCCTCTTGATTGACAGGAATCCTGATAATCGCAGAAGTAGGCGCCTCCCGCAAGCAGAGCGATGCTTGAATGACCGCATGACCGATGCACCCCTGCTGCTCTACGTCGTCAAGCAGCTCGAGCTCGCCACCCGAGCCCGCCTCGACGCCGTCCTGAAGGAGTCCGGGGTCACCGCCCTGCAATACACCGCCCTCTCGGTGCTCGAGCGCCGCCCCACGATGAGCGCCGCCGACCTGGCTCGCGCCTCGTTCGTCCGCGCCCAGTCGGCCGCCGACCTCATCGGCGCCCTCGAGCGCCGCGGCCTCATCGAGCGCCGCACCGACCCCGACAACCGGCGACGCATGCTGATCAGCCTCACCCCCGAGGGCCGCACCTTCCTCGACACCTACGACCCGCGCGTCGAGGAGCTCGAGGAGCAGATGCTGGCCGACCTCGGCCCCGAGGACCGAGAGTCGTTCCGTACGTTCCTCGACAGCGCGCGCCGCGCCCTGTCCTAGCCGGTCACCTGGCGGGCACGACGGGCGGGACCTGCCAGGTCCCGTCCAGCACCTCGGGCCGAGGCCGATAGAGCCGGATCAAGAAGTTCCAACCCTCCATCACAGGGAGGAAGTTGGCCTTGTCCGCCGGATCGACACCGAAGTGCACCGTCACAGCCCCATCTGGATCCGGTGCCGCGGTGACGCTGTTCACGTTGTTCACACCGAGCTCGTTGGGGACGAAGTAGCCCTCCGCGTTGTAGAGCGAGATCGACCAGAACCCGTCGACAGGAGGGTCCACCATCCGCAGTGAGTACTCGCCGACGGGAAGTCCGGGATTGACGTTGACGTAGTGCGCCTCCGTCTCCGGGAGTCCGCCCCAGCCGGAGGCGCTCGCAATGAGGTGCCGAACGGGATCCACCTCGTCCGATCTTCCGAACGCGCTGCGGAAGTCGGGCAGGCCCTCCGAGAGCTGGAGCAGGGCCTGCCGGGTGCGTGTCATGGAGTCCTCGTCGTAGGCGGGGAGCTCAAAGGGCGTCGCCTGCGCCGAGGACAGCCCGAGGGCGTCCTGCAGGCGGTTGACCTCTGCCACGTCCGCGGCGTCGCCAGGGTCGACCAGGATCCGGGCGGCGAGGAGCACGTAGTCGGTGCCGAGTTCCTCGCGCTTCAGCTCGTACACGCCGGGCTCGTGGAAGATCTTCGGGAGATAGTGGTCCTGGTTGACGACCATGACCGACAAGTACCTCGCCCCCGGGTCGGGAAGAGTGAGCGTGGCGGATCGCGTCACGTCCACGATCGCCGCGCTGTAGAGCGTGTCGCGGTTCTGCCTGACGATGGGTTGGTGGTCCAGCGGAGCCGGCTCGCGGTAGTGATGCCACACACCCAGCCCGCCCGTGTCGGCGAGCAGTCGCGAGAACATCAGGTTGGACTCTGCCCGAGCGAAGTTGATGGCATTGACGCGGATCGCCGTCATGCGGGTCGCCTCTCCGGGCGCAGACCGCCCCGATCATCATGCTTACGTGGCTCTGAGGTGCTTCTCCTCAGATTATGGTCAGAAGAATTGCTTCAGCGCGTCCGTTCCGAAAATCCCGTCGAGTCGACGCGTCTGAGAACAGATACGCCGACTCGACAGGTGTGGACGTCAGCTGACGGCGATCTCGTTCGGCTGCTCGTCGAGCTCGACGGAGGCGGTGACCTCACCCGAGGTCAGGTCGACGGCGTGGACCTGGTTGGTGGCGGGCTCGGTGACGTACGCGATGTCGCCGTCCACCTTGATCGCCGGGTGCGGGTCCTGCCACTCGGCCGGGCCCTCCCAGGGCTTCACGACCGGGTACTCGTCGGTGATCTTGCCGGTGGCCGGATCCAGGACGTGGATCGAACCGTCGGTGGCGAGGATGTAGGCCAGGTCCTCGGGGCCGCGCGCGACGTCGCGGAAGGTGTACTCGACGCCCTCGGGGAGCGCGACCGGCTTGAAGGTGCTCTTCTCGGTGTCGATGAGCGTCACACTGTCGAGCAGGTAGCCCTCGTCATCGGGGTCGGTCTTGTAGTCGCCCACGACGAGGGGGCTGGTCTCGGAGACGTACGCGTTGCCCATCCGGCCGAACTCGTCGGGCGCCTGGAGCTTCTCGAACGCGCCGTCGCGGTAGAGCAGCGCGCCGTCCTCGCAGCCGAAGACGACGGCCTCGTCGGCGGCCGTGCCCTCGCCGTGGATGCCGGGGCAGGCGTCGTTGGCGGCAGCCTGCTCGAACCCGTCGCCCTCGGGGGTCAGCGCGATCGCGCCGGAGCGGGTCTCCTCGGTGCCGACCGTGGTCAGCAGGGTGCCGTCCTCGAGCACGATCGAGACGCCGTGGTGGGCCTCGGGCGCCGTCCAGGTCGTGGTCTCCGGGAGCTCGTCGGCCCCAGCCAGCGCGGCGGTGTCGAAGATCGTGGTCTCGCCGGTGCCGTCGGCGAAGAGGACCGTCTTGTCGCCGTGGTGGACCACGTGCCCGGCGGCGTCGGCCTCGAAGACCAGGTCGGTCAGCTCGGGGGTCTGGGTGTCGAGCACCTGGAAGCCCTTGCTGGTGGTGACCGCGAGGTTGCGGCCGTCGCCGAACGAGTTGAGACGTACGAACTCCTCGGTGTCGAACTCGTCGACGACCTCGAGGGTCTTGCCGTCGAGGACAGCGACGCCGTTGGCGTAGGACACCGCGAGCCGGCCGCTCGCCTCCCCCTTCCCGGACGCCTGGGTCTCGTCTCCTTCGGCGGTGGCGCCGCAGGCCGAGAGCGCCAGCGATACGCCGGCTACCGCCGTGACGGCTCGGATCGCATGATTCCGCGGGGTGCGGTTCTGTGGGGTTCGCATGGTGGTGCCTTTCACTCGGTGGGCCCTGGTGAGAGCCCGCTGGTGATGCGCTCGGTGTTGGCGCGCATCATGGAGAGATAGGTGTCGGCGCCCTGGCCCTTCTCGGTCAGGGACTCCGTGAACAGCTCGCTGACGCCGACGTCGACGCCGGCCTCGTCGGCGAGCACCTGGATGAGTCGGTCCGGCTGCGAGGACTCGGCGAAGATCGTCGGTACGCCGGCCTGCTCGATCGCCTCGGTCAGGTCGCGCAGGTCCGCGGCGCTGGGCGCGGCCAGGGTCGTCCCGCCCGGGATGACGGCGCCGACGACGCGGAAGTCGAACCGTTCGGCCAGGTAGCCGAAGACGTGGTGGTTGGTGACCAGGCTGCGGTGCTGCTCCGGGATGCGCCCGAAGGAGTCGGTCATCTCCTGGTCGAGCTTCTCGAGCTCGGTGTCGTACGCCGTTGCGGCATCTTCCACGGCCGGCGCGTCGATCCCCTCGATGTCCTTGACCGCCGCTTCGAGGCCGTCGACCACGTCGCGCATCCGCGCGGGATCGGTCCAGAAGTGCGGGTCCGGGGCGCCCGCGGCCTCGCCGTCGGAGTAGTCGAGGACGTCGATGTGGTCGCCTGCGACGTACGTCTCGACACCGGCCTCGGCAGCCTGGTCGAGGTGGCGCTGGAGACCCTCCTCGAGGCCGAGGCCGTTCGAGACGACCAGGTCGGCATCGCGCATCGTCGCGGCCTCGCGGGCCGAGATCTCGAAGGAGTGCGGGTCGGCGTCGGGCCGCATCAGGGTGGTGACCCGGGCCGCGTCCCCGACCGTGTTGGCGACGACGTCGCCGAGGATGTTGGTGGTCACCACGATGTGCGGACGGTCGTCGCCGTCGGCTGCTCCGCTGCAGGCGGCGAGGGTCGTCGCGAGCGCGATCGCGGCGGCGATCCCGAGCAGGCGCCTCATCGGCCCGTCTCCGTGAAGAACACCGGGGCGGTGGGCGTCTCGAGCGTCCGCGCGATCCGCGCCCTGTCGGCGTAGTCGATCTCGTGGACGACCCCCTCGTCCGGTGCGTTGAGGTAGGCCCGCTCCTGGTCGACGACCAGGTCGACTCCCCCGTCGCCCGGATCGACGAGGGGCGCGGTCGCGGCGAGCTGCTTGCCGCCCTCTGCGGAGTAGACGCGCACCCGGCCGGTGGTGTCGAGGGCGAGCACGTGCCCGTCCTCGTCGTCGGCGGCGACCACCTGACGTAGCGGCGTCCCGGTGTCGAGGTGGGTCCAGGTCCGCTCGCGGGTGTCGAGGAGCCAGATCCCGGTCTTCCCCGAGAGTGCCGCGACCGTCGGGCGGCTCTTGCGACCCTCGAACGCCGTGGCCCTGGGGGCGGTGGTGCCCTCCGGGTAGGCGATCCGCTCGAAGTCGGCCTTGCCGTCGGTCTCGGTGGCGAGCACCGCGCCATCGGCGCAGCCGACGACCACGCCGACCCGGGTGGTGATCGTGCCGCTCGCCTCGACGCAGGGGATCTGCTCACCGACCGCGTCGCCGTCGGCGTCGCGATAGCTCAGCGCGGTGACCTCACCGCCGTCGGCGACGGTCACCAGAGCGCCGTCGGCGAACGGCGCGACCAGACCGTCGTGCGGTTCCGCGTCGAGCCGGAACAGCTCGCGTGCCTCGCCGTCGGCGAGGGCCTCGTTGTCGAGCAGGACCGCCTCGCCGCTGTCGCGGAAGAAGATGCCGGTCGACCCGGCGGTCGACAGCGGGCCGGTCGCGACCCTCGCCTCGCCCTCGCCGTCGATGGCCCCGAGCAGCGTCGGCTCGCCACGGTAGTAGTGGAAGTGGTCGCCGTGGTCCCAGGTCCACACCCCGCTGTCGACGACCTCGACGCCGGCCGCGGTGGTCGCGAACAGGTAGCGACCGTCGGACTCGACCGCGCTCGGGGCGCCGATCGTCCCGACCTTCGCCGAGCTCCCCTCGACGAGGTCCAGCTGGGCGACCGCGCCGTCGGCATCGATGGTGGTCAGGTGCAGCTGCGGCTCGCCGACCTCCTCGGCGCCTTCGACGGCGCCATGGCCCTTCTCGGACCGGGCGCCGTCATCTGCTGGGGCGGCGGCGGTGCTGCCGCATCCCGTGGTGGCGGCCATCGTCAGCCCTGTGACGGTGCCGACGAGGCCGGCGAGTGTCCTGCGGTGCATGGGTTCCTTTCGGAGGTGGGGGCGAGACGTCGAAGCAGATCGAGGCCGCTGCGGAGCAGCCCCGAAACGACCGCGGTGAGGATGGCCGCGCAGGCGATCGAGGCGCCGGCAGCGGTGCCCGCATACCAGGACGCGATCAGGCCGACGAGGACCGCGACCGCGCCGATCACGGCGGCGCAGGCCATCGTGGTCGGGATCCTGGTGGTCCACCGGCCGGCGGCCACGGCCGGCGCGAGCAGCAGGGCGATCACGAGCAGCGAGCCGACCGCCTGGTAGGACGCGACCACGGCGAGGGTCACCAGTCCGACGAGCATCACCTGCGCCAGCTGGGGATGCAGGCCCAACGTACGGGCGATGCGGGGGTCGAAGGCCGAGGCGACGAACGCGCGGTGGAACGCGACGGCGATGGCGAGCGTGACGGCCAGGGCGACCGTGAGGACGGCGAGGTCGTCGGGCCCGAGGGCGAGGACGTCACCGAACAGCATGGCCGTGGCGTCGGTGGCGAAGCTGCGCGAGTGGGAGATGATGATGACGCCGAGCGAGAGCATGGCCACGAACAGCAGGCCGATGCTGGTGTCGTACGTCAGCCGGCCGCGGCGCTGGAGCGCTCCGATCGTCGCGCTCATCACGATCGCGCTGGCCGCGCCGCCGAGCAAGACAGGTGCGCCGAGCACCGTCGCCAGGGCGACGCCGGGCAGCATCCCGTGCCCGATCGCCTCACCGAGGAACGCCATCCCGCGGATCACCACCCAGGTGCCGACGACCCCGCAGATGGCCGCCACCAGTACGCCGCCGGCCAGCGCCTGCAGCATGAAGTCGGTCCGGAACGGCTCGATGATCAGTGACACGAGCCGGGACTCTAACGCTTAATGAGAATGGTTACCAATTGCTATAGTGGCGCACGTGCTCTCCCTCGACCAGCCCAGCCCACCCCTGCTGTCCGCCGACGGCCTCCGCTTCGCCTACGACAGCCAGGACGTGATCCACGACGTCAGCGCACGCTTCTCGCCCGGCTCGGTCACCGCCGTCGCCGGCCCGAACGGGTCGGGGAAGTCGACCTTCGTCGAGCTGCTCGCGGGCGTACGGAACCCTCGGCGCGGCAGCGTCAGCCGCGCCGGCCGGCTCGCCCTGGTCGTGCAGCGACCCTCGACACCCGACGCCCTGCCGGTGACCGTCCGCGATGTCGTCACGATCGGGACCTGGGGCCGCCGAGATGTCCGGCGGGCTCCCGCACGGCGACAAGCGGTCGCCACAGCGATCGATCGCGTCGGCCTGAGCGGCCTCGAGCAGCGTACGTTCGGCGAGCTCTCCGGCGGGCAGCGCCAGCGAGCGCTACTGGCTCAGGGCATCGTCCAGCACGCGGAGATCCTGATCCTGGACGAGCCTGCGGCGGGTCTCGACGCCGCCAGCCGGCAGCGCACCCGCGAGATCCTCGCCGAGGAAGCCGTCCGCGGCGCCACGATCGTGTGCGTCACCCACGACGAGGAGAGCATCGCTGCCGCGGACCACGTCCTCCGCTTCGAGAACGGCCGCATCGTCGGGTGACACCGGCATCGACCCGGCGCCGTTGAACGTGGCCACGCCGGCCACGATGAGCGCCAAGGCGACGGCGAGACCGAGGCCGATCTGCTCACCGAAGATCGGGACGGCGACGACGGCGGTCAGGACCGGGCTCACCGCGCCACCCACCGAGGCCCGGCCGCTGCCGAGCGTCCTGACGGAGAAGGCGTAGCAGAGCGTCGACATCAGACCGGTCCCGACGCCCTGGAGCACGGTCAGAAGTGCCACGTCGCCGAGCTCGGCGGTGCCCGCGAGCAGGTGCGACGGCATCGCGCCGGACGCCGCCAGGACGAGCGCGGCCACGCTGGAGACGGTGCAGACGGTCAGGACCATCTGCAGGAGCGTCAGGCTCGTACGCTGCAGCCCCGAGGTGAACACCGCCCAGGCGAACCCGCCGACGAGGAGCAGGCCGACGCCACCGAGCGAGGCACCGCCACCGACCAGGAACCCGCTCACCGCCACGCCGGCGGTGATCAGTCCCAGCGCGGCCAGCCGCCGCGGCGGCATCGTGGTCCGGCCGCGCGACATCGCGAGCAGCGTGACGAACAGCGGCACCGTGCCGGGGACCAGCATCCCGGTCAGCGCCGCGCTGGTCAGGTGAGCGCCGAACGCGAAGACGAGGAAGTGCGGGAGCCCGCCGACGAGCAGCAGGGCGAGCACCTGGGGTCGCTCGCGGCGTACGGCACGGAGGGTGCTCGGCAACAGCGGAGCCAGCAGGACCACCGGCGTCACGAACCGGAGGAACGCGGCATCGGCGACGGTCAGGCTCGACCCGCCGATGCCGCGCGTGCTGAGCGCGAACGACGACCAGAGAACGACCGTCATCCCCAGCGCCACCCACCCGGCCGGCGCTCGTGTGCCGTTCTCCTGTCGCATCCCCATGTCCCGCACGATAGGGAAATCGACAGCGCACACGATTGCCGGATCTGCCATCGTTTCGGTCTCCAATGGCAGAATCTGCCAACATGCGCGCGATCGACGAGACCGACAAGCACATCCTCTGGGAGCTCCAGCAGAACGGCCGCCTGACCAACCAGGAGCTCGCCGACCGGGTCGGCCTCTCCCCGTCCCCGTGCCTGCGCCGCGTACGCGCCCTGGAAGAGGCCGGGGTGATCAGCGGCTATCGCGCCGTCGTCGACCCGCACGCCGTCGGGATGAACATCACCGCCTTCGTACGCATCAAGCTGGCCACCCACACCACGGCCGCGGTCGACGCCGTCGAGGAGAACCTGCGCGCCATCCCCGACATCACCGAGGCCTATGTCCTGGCCGGCGACCACGACTATCTGCTCAAGATCGTCACCCCGTCTTTCGAGACCTATGAGCAGATCCTGCGTGACAACCTCCGCACCATGCCGGCGCTGGCCTCCATCGAGACCACGTTCGCCTTCGGCAACACCAAGGAGAGCTCCCCGCTCCCGCTGGGCTGATCGGCCAGCGGGGTCAGTCGGCCCCGAAGGCGCCATGGCGTCCGGCTCCGTCGGCGAAGCGGGTCGCCCCCGCAACGGTGTCGGAGGTGACCGAGACGACGCCGTGGGCGTACTCCGCGGCGAGCGCGTCCTGTTCGCCGAGCCCTTCCTGCTCCAGCACGGAGAGCCGGTCGTGGCGCAGGCAGGTCTGCGGGAAGGCGGCGACCTGGCGCGCCAGCTCCTGTGCCGCCGCGAGGGCCTGACCGGGCGGGACGATGCGGTTGGCCAGCCCCATCCGGAGGGCCTCCTCGGCACCGACGGGACGGCCGGTGAGGATCATGTCCATGGCGTTGCTCGTGCCGATCAGCCGCGGCAGCCGGACGGTGCCGCCGTCGATCAGGGGTACGCCCCAGCGCCGGCAGAAGACACCGAAGACCGCGTCCTCCTCCATCACCCGCAGGTCGGCCCAGATGGCCAGCTCCAGGCCACCGGCGACGGCATGACCGGCGACGGCGGCGATCACGGGCTTGCCGAGCCGCATCCGGGTGGGTCCCATCGGGCCGTGCCCGTCGGGCTCGAACCGGTTGGGGTCCCCACCCGCGACCGCCTTCAGGTCGGCGCCGGCGCAGAAGGTGCCGCCCTCTCCGTGCAGCACGGCGACGGCGGCGTCCGGATCGGCGTCGAACTCCTCGAAGGCGGCGACCAGGGCTTCCGCCGTCGCCCGATCGACGGCGTTGCGTACCTCTGGACGGTTGATCGCGATCGTCGTGACCGGACCGTCCTTGACGATACCGACCGTCCCGCCCGCCGTCCCGCCCGCCGTCATGCCGGGAGGGCGCGCTCGACGATCGCGTCCAGGTCGCCACGCGGCGACAGCGTGCCGAAGGCGCCGCCCCAGTCCCGGTCGAGACGCGAGCCACAGAACGCGTCGGCCACGGGGGCGGGGGCGTGGCGGAGGAGCTGCGAGCCCTGGAAGACCAGCGCCAGCTGCTCCACGATCCGCCGAGCGCGGAGCTCGAGGTCGTCGAACGAGGTGAACTCCTTCTTCAGCCGGTCCAGCGCTGCGTCGTAGCGGGCGTCGGCACCGGCGGCGAGCTCCGCCTCGGCCAGGAACGCGTCCAGGGTGTGCGGCTCCTTCGCCAGGGCTCGCAGGGCGTCGAGCGCGGCCACGTTGCCCGAGCCCTCCCAGATCGACAGCAGCGGCATCTCGCGGTAGATCCGGGCGACGTCGAAGTCCTCGATGTAGCCGTTGCCACCCAGGCACTCCAAGGCCTCGTTGACCATGAACGGGGCGCGCTTGCAGACGTAGTACTTCGTCACGGCGAGCGCGATCCGGCGCAGGGCAGCCTCGCCCTCGTCACCACGGATCGCCCGGTCGTTGGCGCCGGCGAGCCGCAGCATCGCGGTCGTCGCCGCCTCGGACTCGATCTGCAGGTCGGCCAGGACGTTGCGCATCGCCGGCTGGTCGATCAGCAGCTTGCCGAACGCGGAGCGGTGCCGGGCGTGGTGCGCCGCCATGGTCAGTGCGGTGCGCATGCCGGCCGAGGAGCCGATCACGCAGTCGAGGCGGGTCATGTTGACCATCTCGACGATGGTGCGGACCCCGCGACCCTCCTCGCCGACGAGCCATCCGGTCGCGGCGTCGTACTCGATCTCGGAGGAGGCGTTGGACTTGTTCCCGAGCTTGTCCTTGAGCCGCATGAAGCGCATCGCGTTGCGCTCGCCGCCGGGCAGGACGCGTGGCACGAGGAAGCAGGAGACGCCCGCCTCCGTCTGGGCGAGGGTGAGGAACATGTCGCTCATCGGGGCGCTGGTGAACCACTTGTGACCGCGCAGGACGTACGTCCCGTCGGTCTGCGGGGTCGCGGTCGTCGTGTTCGCGCGTACGTCGGAGCCGCCCTGCTTCTCCGTCATCGACATCCCGGCGATCAGACCCCGCTTGGTCTCGGGGTCGCGGAGACCGAAGTCGTACTCCCGGTTGGTCAGCAGCGGCTCGAACCTCGCGGCGAGCTCAGGATTGGCCCGCAGCGCCGGCACCACCGCATAGGTCATCGAGATCGGGCAGCCGTGGCCGGCGTCGACGTTCCAGGCGAAGAACTTAGCGGCCCGCGCGACGTGGGCGCCGGGCCGGTCGTCGGCCCACGGGGCAGCGTGCAGACCGTTCTCGACCGCGGTCTGCATGAGCTGGTGGTACGCCGGGACGTACTCGACCTCGTCGATCCGGTGGCCGTAGCGGTCGTGGGTGTGCAGACGCGGCGGCACCCGCTCCGCGAGCCGGCCCCACTCCTGCGCCTCGGCGGTGCCGGCGAGGCGGCCCAGCTCGTCGATCTCCGGAAGCGCCCAGGCGGCGCCCTCGCGCTCGACGCCTTCGCGCAGGACCGGGTCGCCGGCCGTGTTGTGACCCACCAGCGGCGGGACCTGGTTGGTGACCTCATGGGTGGAGTGCGCCTGGCGAGTACTGGTCATGTCGACCATGTTACATAGCGCGTCACAGTCGTGTCTAGATATGTTGCATGAGAGGATGGGCCGGTGGCTACCGCGCGTGATGACCTTGCTCCGCTCTCCGCCCGCTCAGCCGTCCTGAGCCTGATGCTCGGCGCCCACCCGAACCCGCTGACGCCCGCCGACCTCGCCCGCGCCGGGCAGTTCCTCGGCATCGCCCCGGCGACCGTGCGCGTCGCGATCACCCGTGCCGTCAGCGACGGCGACCTGCGGCGCACCGACGACGGCTACCGGCTGGGTGACCGGCTCATCCAGCGCCAGGCCCACCAGGACGAGGCCGTGCACACCGCCGACAAGCCCTGGGACGGCACCTGGGAGATGGCGGTCGTCGTCACCACCGGCCGCCCCGGCCCCGAGCGCGCGACCCTCCGCGACGCTCTCAAGTCCCACCGCCTCGCCGAGCTGCGCGAAGGCGTCTGGACCCGACCCGCCAACCTCCAGCGTCAGCGCTTCTCCGACCCGGTCCTGCAGACCTTCACCGCCACCCCCGACGAGGATCCCGGCGAGCTGGCGGCCTCGTTGTGGGACCTGACCGGGTGGGCCCGCGAGGGCGAGCACCTCCTCGGCCTGCTGGCCTCGACCCGCGAGCCCGCCCGCCGGCTCTCCACCGCTGCCGCCATGGTCCGACACCTCAGCGCCGACCCGCTCCTCCCCCTCGAGCTGCGCCCGGCCGACTGGCCGGCCGCCGCACTGCGCGACGCGTACGCCGCCTATCAGCGGGAGCTCGGCGAGCTCGCGTCGCTCCCGCGCTGACCCGGGCCTCGCACGCGCCCGGTCACATCGCGGCCGGGTCGACCTCGTCCGGGCGGTACCAGGCGCTCACCCACTCGTCCCAGCGACGGCCCTCGGGAAGGGCGTCGCCCGTCTCGGCCTGATCGCGAAGACCTCTCAGGACGAGGCGCAGATAGCGGAGGTGGAGGGCGTCGGCCCCCTCGCGGCGAAGCGGCATCGGCGGACGCAGGTGCAGCAGGAGCTGCATCACGTCTGCAGCGGTGAATCCGTCCGGGAGCAGGCCCATCGCACGATCACGGGCGATCAGACGCTCGATGCCGACGCGTAGCTCGTCGGAGACCGCGGCGAGGTCGTCCGGGATCGGGCCGATCACCCCCGGCGGCCGCAGCAGAGGACCGGCCGCATCTGTGATCTGCTTGCGCAGGAAGGCACCGACGGCACCGTCATCCTCGGTGCTCTCGACACCGGCCTTCTCGGCCGCGTCCGCGACCTCCTCGGCGAGCCTGGCCGCGTCGCGGACGGCCCGGACCTGGAGAGCCTGGACCAGCGCGTCCTTGTTCGGGTAGCGCCGGTAGAGCGATCCCACCCCGACCCCGGCACGACGGGCGATGTCGGCCATCGACGCGCCAGGGCCATGAGCGGCGATCAACGCCCGAGCGGCCGCAAGCACGGCCTCGTCGTTCATCCTCGCCTCGCGCTGCCGGCCCGGGAGCGGACGATCAGGACTGGAGGCGGCTGGCACGGGATTCACTCTAGTCGAGCATCGGTGTTACCTTGAATCGGAACGGAACTTCCGTTCCGATTAGATGATGAGAGCGAGCACCTCCATGTCCACCGTCAGCACGACCCTCGACGAGGCCGTCCCGGCCGACTCGGACGGTCTGTCGTCTTCCGCCGAAGCAGCGCCCGAACGCGCGGCCATGCGGCATCCGGCCCGCTTCACCCTCGCCCTCAGCGCCGTGGTGTTCGCGTTCTCCCTGATGCAGACCCTCGTCGTGCCGGCTCTGCCGACCCTCGGCCGAGAGCTGCACGCCACCGGGCAGGGAACCGGCTGGATCCTCACGGCGTTCCTGCTGGCAGGCGCCGTGCTCGCCCCGGTCGTCGGAAACCTCGGAGACCGGTTCGGGCACCGGCGGGTGCTGCTGACGACCGTCCTCGTGTTCGCCGTCGCGACCCTGACGGCCGCCGCCGCACCGACCCTGGGTGTACTCCTCGTGGCACGCGTCGTGCAGGGCGTCAGCACCGCGACCTTCCCGCTGGCCCTCGCGCTCGCGAGCGCTCGGCTCGACGGGGCCCGACGCGCAGCCGCGTTCGGGTGGATCGCAGGCATGGTCGGGCTCGGCGCCGGCATCGCGCTCGTGGTCGGCGGCGTCGTCGTCGACACGCTGTCGTGGCGCTGGCTCTTCGTCATCGGGGCCGCCCTGATCCTCGCCTCCGCCGCGATGGTGGCCGCCTGGGTGCCGCGCGCCACCACGCCGGCCGTCGCCCGACCCACCGACTGGCCCGGGATCGTCCTGCTCGCCGGCGGCCTCGTCGGCATCCTGCTCGCGGTCTCCCAGGGCGGCACCTGGGGCTGGGGCTCCATCCGCACGCTCGGGACGGCCGCAGCCGGTCTGGTCCTGCTGGCCCTGCTGGTCGTGGTCGAGATGCGGACCGCGGACCCGGTCGCCGACGTACGCACCTTCCGGCACGGTCCGCTGGCCCTGATCAGCCTGCTCACGCTGGCCGTCGGCTTCGTGCCGTACGTCTGCTACGTCGCCCTGCCCCTGATCATGCAGGCGCCCGCGAGCACCGGCTACGGCCAGGGCATGAGCGTGACCGTCTCCGCGCTGGCGATGCTGCCCAGCGCCGTCATGGTGTTCCTCGGCGGCCGACTGACCCCGGTGCTGGTCGCCCGCTACGGCACCGGCATCACCGCACTGGTGGCACCGGCGGTGATGGCGCTCGGCGCGATCGGCCTGGCGCTGTGGCCGACCGCCCCGGCCGCGGTCGTCGTGAGCTTCGCCGTCCTGGGCTTCGGCAACGGGATCGGCTACGCGATCTGCGCCCAGCTGGTGATGGCGTGGTCGCCTCCCTCCGAGGCCGGTGCCGCCACCGGCCTGAACAGCGTCGTACGCACCATCGGATCAGCCTCAGCCGCCCCCGTCGTCGCCGCCCTGCTCACCGCGGACGCGGTCGCCGGGCACGACCCGGCACTCCCCTACTCAGCAGCCTTCTGGGTCGCCGCCGCCGCGAGCCTTCTCGGAGCCGTGGCCGCCCTGGCGCTCATCGCCAAGTCGTCACGACCCGCTCGCGGAAGTCACGCGGCCTGACGGCGCCCCACGTAGGGATCCGCGGCGTACGCCCCTTGGTCGCAACGCACCCTGGGGAGGGTTGTCCGATCCGGGTTCGGACAACCCTCCCCAGGGTCAGGCATGTTCATGCTCCCCCGGAGATAAGGTCATCGTGCAGCACAGGTCGGCTGCCGTGGACGGGCTGTACTCACTGCCCGACCGGCACCGACCGCGCGGCCGAGATCATGCAACCTCAACGCCTAACAAGGAGCTCAGCATGGACCTGATGGAAGTCACGGAACAGGCGCGGCTGCGTCGCGAGGAAGCAGCGGCCCGCCTACGCGCCCTGGCCGACGCGCTCGCCAGCAACAACGAGGTCGAGTTCGAGCGGGAGGGGCTGCGCTTCAAGGTGCGCGTACCCGACGAGGTCGACTTCAAGCTGGAGATCGAGATCGGCGACGACGAGCGCGAGATCGAGATCGAGCTGAAGTGGTGACCGGCGCAGATCAGTAGTACCAGGGGTAAGGCGACCAGTCGGGCTCGCGCTTCTCCAGGAACTGGTCGCGGCCCTCCTGGGCCTCGTCGGTCATGTACGCCAGGCGGGTGGTCTCGCCGGCGAACATCTGCTGGCCGACGAGGCCGTCATCGAGGAGGTTGAAGGCGTACTTCAGCATCCGCTGGGCGGTGGGCGACTTGCCGTTGATCTTGCGGCCCCACTCGAGCGCGACGTCCTCGAGCTCAGCGTGCGGGACGGCGCGGTTGACCGTGCCCATGCGTACGCCGTCCTCGGCCGAGTACTCCTCGGCGAGGAAGAAGATCTCGCGGGCGAACTTCTGGCCGACCTGGCGGGCGAGGTAGGCGGAGCCGTAGCCGCCGTCGAAGGAGCCGACATCGGCGTCGGTCTGCTTGAAACGCCCGTGCTCGGCGCTGGCCAGCGTCAGGTCGCACACCACATGGAGGGAGTGGCCGCCGCCGGCGGTCCAGCCGGGGACGACGCAGATGACGACCTTGGGCATGAAGCGGATCAGCCGCTGACACTCGAGGATGTGCAGGCGGGCGAGCTTGGCCTTGTCGATCGGTGTGGGCTCCTCCGCGCCGGTCCGGCCGGCGGCGTACGCGTCGGTCTCCTCGTACTGGTAGCCGGCCTTGCCACGGATGCGCTGGTCGCCGCCGGTGCAGAAGGAGTGCTTGCCGTTCTTCGGCGAGGGGCCGTTGCCGGTGAGCAGGACGCAGCCGACGTCGGCGGAGGTGCGGGCGTGCTCGAGCACCCGGAGGAGCTCGTCCACCGTGTGCGGGCGGAAGGCGTTGAGCACATCGGGGCGGTCGAAGGCGATGCGTACGGTGCCGTGCTCCTTGGCCCGGTGATAGGTCAGGTCGGTCAGATCCTCGAAGCCGGGGACCTCGTCCCAGCGGCTCGGGTCGAACGTGTCGGAGACTCCCTCGATGGCGCTCATGCGGCCGAGTCCGTCGAAAGACGAGAAGCGTACGGCCTCGGCCGCATGAGGTTCATGGTCGTTCGCTGGCGCTCACTCATGGCCCTGAGGTTATCCGGCCCGATGATCGCAGGCTTGACCTTGCCCCCAGGGGCAAGGTCTACGGTCGTACGCATGCAGATCAAGGAGCTCGCGGATCGGGCCGGCGTGACGGTGAAGGCGGTGCGCTACTACGAGTCGCGCGGACTGCTCGCGCCGCGACGGGCGGGCAACGGATATCGCGACTACGCCGACGTGGACGTGCAGGTGGTGCGGGAGATCCGCGCTCTGCGGTCGCTCGGCCTCACCGCCGAGGAGACGCTGCCCTTCGTCGACTGCCTGCGCGCCGGTAACGACCGCGCCGACGTGTGCCCGGCGTCGCTCGAGGCCTATCGGCAGCGCATCGCCGAGATCGACCGGCGGGTCACCGAGCTGACCGTCCTGCGCGGCGAGCTCGCCGCACTGTTGCACGAAGCCGAGTCCTATCACCCTGAAGGAGAGAAGAGATGAGTCAGACCGCCGTGATCGAGGACATCACCGATGCCCGGTTCGTCGACGACGTACTCATGTCCGAGACGCCGGTGCTGGTGGAGATCTGGGCCGAGTGGTGCCCGCCCTGCCGCCGGCTCGCACCGATCCTCGAGATGATCGCCACGGAGCGGGTCGGCAGCCTGAAGGTGGTGAAGCTCAACCAGGACGAGAACCCGGCCACCTCCGCCGACTACCGGGTCATGGCGGTGCCGACGATGCTCCTCTTCCGGGGCGGGAAACCGGTGCTGCAGATGGTCGGCGCGCGGCCGAAGTCGCATCTCGACCGCGAGATCGACAAGGCTCTGGCGTGATCGCGCCGGTTGGAATAGGCATCGCACCGTGGTGTTGTAGTGGGCATGACCGAACTGCAAGGTGAATACATCCCGAGCACGGCCGACTGGGTGCGCGAGCAGGTTGCCGCGTTCGAGGCCTCCAACGGCGCTGAGGCCAACGTCCTCGAGCGCGACGGCAAGCCGATCATCCTGATCACCAACCGGGGCGCCAAGACCGGTGCGATCCGCAAGACCCCGCTGATGCGCATCGAGCGCGACGGCCGCTACCTCGCGGTCGCGTCGTGGGGTGGCTCCGACAAGAACCCCGCCTGGGTGGCCAACTTCCGCAAGCACCCCGACATGGTGCTCCAAGACGGCGGCACCAAGAAGGCGTACGTGGCCCGCGAGCTCTCCGGTGCCGAGCGCGACGAGTGGTGGGACTACGCCGTGAAGACCTGGCCGACGTACGGCGAATACCAGCCCAACACGTCGCGGGTCTTCCCGCTCTTCCTGCTCGAGCCCGCCGACTGACCGGCGAGCATTTGACCGGCGCGTAACCCGGACAGTCCCACGGCTGTCGGTTCGCGACGCTAGGGTCTATGGCCATGCCGTTCCTGCTACGCGTCGAGCTGCCCGATGTCCCGGGTTCACTCGGTCGCCTCGCCTCTGCCATCGGTGAAGCCGGCGGTGACATCGAGGCGATCGAGATCGTTGAGAAAGACAAGCACAACGGCCGTGCGGTCGATGACGTGCTACTCGAGACCGCGCCAGGCTCCATGCCCGACTCGATCGTCTCAGCGTGCAACGAGCTCGAGGACGTCCACGTGGTCTGGATCTCCCGCTACGCCGCGGGCGGCAACCTCTTCCTCGACCTCGAGGCCGTCGAGGACCTCACCGAGAACGCTCACGAGGCCCTCGACCGCCTCGTGGACGTGCTGCCCCTGACCTTCCGTGCCGACTGGGCAATCCGCGTCCACCGCGTCAAGGGGATCAGCCGGTCCACCGACGGCGCCCCCGATAACGTCCCCTTCATCGAGCTCGACCGCCCCGAACGGATCGAGGTCGAGGGCGAGGACGAGAACATGTTCGCCGGCGCCCGCATCGACGGCAACGAGATCGTCATCATCGGCCGCCGCGGCGGCCCCGACTTCCTCGACTCCGAGCTCGCCCGTCTCGGCCACCTCGCCTCCCTCGCCACCTCGATCGCCCGTTCCTGACCTGCCGAAGCGTCAGTTCTGCGGGCCGAAGCGTCAGCCCCGTCGGTCGAAGCGTCACCTCGGGCGGTCGAGGTGGCCCGTGTGACGTCTCGGCCGACGTACGCGACTTCTCGGCGGTCGGGGGCGACGCCTCGGTGCGAGGACTCAGGTGTGGCCGAGGCGCTGGCGGAGGCCAGAGGCGCGTTGGGCGCGGCGGGTGATGGCGGCCGTGACGGCGTCGGGGGTGCCGACGACACGTACCCGCTCCTGGGCTCGGGTCACCGCGGTGTAGAAGAGCTCGCGGGTGAGCAGGGGCGAGTCGTCGGGTGGGAGCAGGACGGTGATGGACCTGGCCTGGCTGCCCTGGGACTTGTGGACGGTCATCGCGTGCAGGGTCTCGATGTCGCCGAGGCGTGAAGGGGCGTACGTCGCGCCGCCCGCGATCGCGACGCGGAGGTCTCCGGCGGCGTCCTGGTAGGTGACGCCGGTGTCGCCGTTGAAGAGACCGAGGCCGTAGTCGTTGGCGGTGACGAGGACGGGGCGGCCCGGATACCACTCGTGGCCCCAGCCGACACCGAGAGCCTCGCCGGTGGTCTCGGCGAGGCCGCGCTCGATCAGCCGGTTCCAGTGGGCGACGCCCCAGGGGCCGTCGCGGTGGGCGCAGAGGAGACGCGACTCGTCGAGCATGCGCACGCAGCGCTCCGCATCTCCCACCAGCGCGGCCTCGTGGAGGGCGACGCCGTGGGCGACCAGGTCGCGCTCGACCTCGGCCATCCGGTCCTCGTCGGTGGGATCGACGAGCTCGACCGCCGGGTCGTCGGAGCGAAGCACGTCGAGCGCCGCGTCGGCGTCGCCGTCCCGCAGCGCCGCGGCGAGGGCACCGATCGCACCGCCGAAGCGATGAGTGGTGCGGAGCGCGGCGACGGCATCGGGTGAGCGCACGGCGAGGCCGGCGACGAGATCTGAGAGCACAGCCCCGGCCTCGACGCTGGCGAGCTGGTCGGGGTCGCCGACGAGGATCAGCCGCGCCTCGGGGCGTACGGCCTCGAGCAGCCGGGCCATCATCGTCAGCGACACCATGCTGGTCTCGTCGACGACGATGACGTCGTGCGGCAGCCGGTTGGTGCGGTGGTGCTTGAACCGGGTCGACGAGCCGGGTCGCCAGCCGAGCAGCCGATGAAGGGTCGACGCGGTGAGACCTGAGAGCCGGGCGCGGTCGGCCTCGGTGAACTGTGACGCCAGCTGGGCGCCCTCGACCGCTTCCTGAAGTCGTGCGGCTGCCTTCCCGGTCGGCGCGGTCAACGCAACGCGCAACGGCGTCGACGACTGCTCGGTGAGCAAGGCCAGCAGGCCGGCGACCGTCGTGGTCTTGCCGGTGCCGGGGCCACCGGTGAGCACTGTCGTCGACTGGCGGGCGGCAGCGAGCGCGGCGGACCGCTGTTCGGCGTAGCCCTCGCCCGGGAAGAGCCGGGCAGCGGTCGCTTCGAGCAAGGTCTCGTCGGCCACGGGTCGCGGTGAGGCCAGGCGGCCGAGCAGGTCGTCGCGTACCTGTCCCTCCTCGCGGTGGTAGCGGTCCAGGTAGAGCAGACCGTCCTCGACCTGCACGACAGACGTCGCCGCGAGCGGGCTCTCAGCAACGGCCTCCAGCCAGCCGGCCGCCGTCGGCCACGGCAGCGTCTCCTCGGTCTCCCGCAGCGCGGCCAGGTCGACGCAGACCGACCCGTGACGTACTGCTCGGACCGCCAGCGCCAACGCGAGCCGCACCTCGTCGCGCTCCTCGCCGGCGAGCGCGGCGGCGCGGGTCGCGACGTGTACGTCGGCAGCGGTCAGCACACCTTCCTTGTTGAACGACTCCAACAGCCCGGTGGCGGACCGCGCCAAGCGCGCGTCGAAGGGGTCGTCGGACTCCCAGCGCTCGATCATGGGGCCACTCCGTCCAGCAGGTCGGACAGCGCGACCGCCAAGGATGCGGGCGGCTGCCAGGTGAAGACGCCGGTCGGGATGCCGTCGACGACCGGGGTGTCCGGGCCGAGCATCCCGCGCACGTAGAGATAGAGCACGCCGCCGAGATGCTTCTCCGGGGCATAGCCGGGCAGGCGCCAGCGCAGGAAGCGGTGAACCACCGCGGAGTAGAGCAGCGCCTGCAGCGGGTAGTGGGAGTGCAGCATCGCCTCGGCGAGCTTCGGCTGGGTGTAGTCCATCGCCTCGACGCCGAGGAAGTTGGTCTTGTAGTCCACCACGACGAACCGGCCGTTCGGCAACCGCAGCACCACGTCCACCGAGCCGGTCAGATAGCCCCGCAGCGACTGCTCGCCCAGAGGCGGTGCCTCGAGCCGATCGGCGTAGGTCACCATCGGGTCGTCGGCCGGAAGGTGAGCGCGCAGGAGCGGGGCGAGGTCGCGAAGCCGCACGTCCGGTGCACCGGGCCCGCGCCTGTCGCCGCCCGCCAGCGGGATCTCGAAGTCGAGCTCGCGCAGCCGGTCACGCAGCGGGATCTCGGCCAGGGTCAGCCCGTCGGCCAGCGGGCCGAGCGGGGTCAGGTTGAGCGGCAGCATCGCGGTCGCCAGGTCCTCGGCCGACGCCGGGACCGGCCACCAGCGCAGCTGTTCGCGGGTCTTCACCAGCAACTCCTCGGCCAGGTCGGGAGCCTGCGGGTCGGTGTGCTCGAGGACCGCATGGACCAGCGACCCGAAGCCGGCACCCTTCGGCAGCTCGGCCATCGGCGAGAGGTGCTCCTGCTCCGCGGGGACCTCGCCGAGGTCGACGTCGTCGACGACGGGCTCGTCGTCCGTGCCCTCGACCTCCGGCTCGGACGTCGCTGCGACACCTTCGTCGACCCGGATGAGGCCGGAGTAGGAAGTGCGCCGCCACTCGGCATCCACCTCGCGCGTGAACGCCCGCGCGGCGAGCGCGCCGACGGACGGCGGGCGCACCGATGCGACCGCCGTCGCCACGACGGAGGGCTCGGCGGTCGGCCCACCCATGTTCTCGATGAGACCGAGAACCCGCTCGGCGTAGGCGTCGTCGAAGACCTCTTGTGACGCCGGCACCTCGGTGACGCCGGGCTGTCGCCCGAACAGCAACCGGTGGAGGCCGCCGGTGGCGGTGTTCGCCGTCGGCGCCCACCAGGCGACGACCTGTGACTGGGCCCGGGTCAGCGCGACGTACAGATCTCGAAGCTCCTCCCCCAGCTCCTCGGCCTGGTGACGGGTGAGGTGCTGCGCCCACTGCGCGCCGGCCCGGGTGACGTCGATCGTCCGCTGGCCCGCGTCGTCGTGGAATCGGGCGACCTCCGGGTCGCGCACGAAGAAGTCGTAGGCGAAGGGCAGGTAGACGACCGGATATTGCAGCCCCTTCGAGCCGTGCACCGTGACGATCTGCACCGCGGCGGCGTCCGAGTCGAGCCGCCGCGGCCGTTCGGTCGCCGCGGATCGCCTCCGCTCGTCGCGGAACCAGGTCAGCAGCGCCGGCAGGCCGAGCGAGTCGCGCACCGAGATGTCGTGGAGCAGCTGCCCGAGATGACGTACGTCGGTGAGCAGCCGCTCTCCGTCCGTGCGACCCAGCACGCGCGCGGTGAGTCCGCGCTCCTCGGCCGCCTCGATCAGGGCGGCGACACCTCGACCACGCAGCAGCAGCGCCCAGCCACGCAGCGTGTCGGCGATGCGCGAGGTCAGCGTCTCACCACCCGCGTCGAGCTCGGTCGCGGTGTAGCCGAAGAACACGCTCAGACCGGCCGCCCGCACCAGCGGCGTCCGGTGGGGTGAGTCGAGCGCCTGCAGCAACGCCAGCCAGTCCTCGCCGGCGGGAGTCAGGAACACGTCTCCGCCGCCGGCCATCACCGCCGGGATGCCGTGCTCCTGCAGGACCCGCTGGACCAGCAGCCCGTGTGACCGGACGGCGACGATGACCGCGACGTCCCCGGCCTGGATCGGCCGATCGCACCAGGTCGCTCCGGAGCCGAGCAGCTCGGCGATGTCGCAGGCGAGGTCCCGGGCGATGTGGGTGCGGGCATCGCCGGCGGTGATCATCTTGCCGCGGGTGAGCTTGAAGCCGGTGCGACCGACTCGTCGCATCCGGAACGGTGACGGATGCGGGGCGCCGACAAGCCGGGAGCCGGCGTGGTGGGCCTTCACGTCGTGGACGACGATCTCGGGAGAGCCCAGCGCTGCGCCGCGCAGGACGACCTGGAGCCGCTCGACCAGCGGTGCGTCGCTGCGCCAGTTGGTGTCGAGCGTCGCCTGCGTCTCGGCCGTGCGGGCCGCGGTCAGGTAGGTGAAGACGTCACCGCCGCGGAAGGCGTAGATCGCCTGCTTCGGGTCACCGATCAGGACCAACGTCGCATGTCCCGAGAAGGCTCGTGACAGCACCTGCCACTGCACCGGGTCGGTGTCCTGGAACTCGTCGACCAGCACGATCTTCCACCGCTGCCGCATCCGTGCCCGTGCGGGCGCGGAAGGATCCTCCAGCGCGACCGCGAGCCGAGAGAGCAGGTCGTCGTAGGAAAGGACGCCGCGCAGCTGCTTGCGCCGGTCGACCTCGGCCCGCACCGCCTCGGCGAACCGCACCCGGGCACCTGCGACCGGATCCTCGGTCGGCGCCGGGGCGAGCACCGACTGCGGGTCCTCGACCGCGGTGCGCGCCAGGCCGAGCGCATCGTCGCGGTCGAACGGCGGGCGCTCCTTGGCCTCGCCGAACCACTTCAGGTAGAGGTCGTCGACGACCTCGACGACGAGCTCGTCGAGCGAATCGACCAGCTCGGCTCCGGCGTCGGTGTCACCGGCCACGCCGAGCGAGCGCAGCACGAGCTGGCAGAACTGGTGGGTCGTCGCGATCGTGGCTCCGTCGAAGGAGGCGAGCGCGTCGCGCACCCGCTCATGGCGTAGCCGGACCTCGTCGTCCGTCACGTCCAGCAGCAGCTCGAGGTGAGCGTCGAGCGGGCTCGGGCGCTGCCCGGCGACCGCGGCCGCGAACGCCCGCTCGGCCTCGACCAGGTGAGAGCGCACCCGGTCGCGCAGCTCCTGCGAGGCGGCACGACCGAACGTGATCGCCAGGATCTCGTCGAGGGTCGCCTCCCCTTCGACGACGTAGCGGGTGACCAGGGCGCCGATGGTGAAGGTCTTCCCGGTGCCGGCCGAGGCCTCGATCAGGGTGGTGCCGGTCGGAAGAGGGCCGGTCAGGTCGAATCCATCCATGCTCACCAGCTCCCCTGCTCGGCCGTGAGCAACGGCGACCAGACCCGCATCGCGAGCGCGCCGAAGCGGGAGGTCTCGCCGTCGAACTCTTCGCCGGGCTCGGGCGGATCACCCAGCCCCGGGATCGCGGACTTCGCACCCCAGGCTCGCACCTGCTCCACGTCGGACTCCTCGCCCTCGAACCGTCCGTCGTTCCACTCCCAGCCGGCCTTGTAGAGCGCATCGTCGACGCCGGCCTGGGTGCGCCGTTGGCGGGCGTAGGCGAGCGACGTCTTCAGCGGCAGCGGGAGCGGCGCGGAGAGCCCCTTGTCGCGCAACCGCACCAAGTCGCGCAGCACGTCGATCGCGGTGTGGTCGAGCGGTCCGAGCTGGGAGAGCCCGAACGGCGTACGCGATCTGGAGTTGCCCGGACGGCCCAGCGTCCAGGCGCTCCAGGCGCGGTCCTCGTCGGAAGCCGCCAGCGCGACCAGCTGCAGCCACGACTCGATCCGCTGCTTGGCACCGAGGCGGGAGTAGGTCACCGGGACGAGCCGGTCGCCGTAGACCTGGGGAACGGTGCCGGTCAGTCGCCGTCCGTCACCGAGGTCGACCTCGACGTCGACGGCCCGCGCCTGTCCGGTCGAGATGGCCGTGTGGCGTACCCGCAGCGCTTCGGCCGCGATCGGCTTCGCCTTGGAGACCACATCGGTGAGGATGCGCCAGCCCAGCCACTTCGGAGGGAGTACGCCGCGGCGCCACTCCTGCTGCGTCGCCTGCTCCTCCGACATCCCGGCGAGCAGGTCGTGGAGGAGCCGGTCGCCCACCGACCACTGGCCCAGGCCGTCGAGCTCGACCGGCAGCCCGTCGGAGAGCGGGTCGTCGTCGCGGGGAAGCGCCAGGTCCAGCCGGTCGCGGAAGAACGCCCGCACGGGGGCGCGGTAGAAGGCCAGCAGCTCCTCGAGCGTCACGTCCCCGGCCGGCTGGGGCGCCAGCGGGGCGGGCAGGAGCTCCGGCGGCTCCACGCGCGCCGACACCGCAGCCCGGGCTCCGGCCGCCGCAGCCTTGTCGAAGGAGAAGGGGTGATCTCCGGTGACCAGCTTCCCGGGCGTCAGGTTGCGCGGGTCGAACGGCTGCAGCGGGTGCCTGGTCGTCACGACGTTCTTGACCGGCGTCCCGTCCGAGCAGACCGCGGTCGCGTCCAGCGCGTCCAGCAGCTCCCCCAGGGGCACCGCCGGCGGTCGCGGCTGGCCCGAATACTCGTTGGCACCCGTGTAGGTCACCACCAGCGTCTCGGTCGCCGCCAGCAGCGCGTCGAGGAACAGCTGCCGGTCCTCGCTGCGCAGGTCGCGCTCCCCGGTCTGCGGGTCGCGGGCCAGCAGGTCGTCACCGTCGGTGATCCCGACCCTCGGGAACACCCCGTCGTCCATCCCCAGCAGGCACACCACCCGGTGGGGCACCGACCGCATCGGCACCAGCGTGGACACCGTCAGCGTCCCGGTCCGGAAGTTCGCACGCGTCGCCCGCCCGGCCAGCCGGGCCCCCAGCAGCGCACGCACGTCCGGGAGCCGCAGCTCGTCGACCTCGTGCCCTGCCGCGGCCTCCCGCACCCGCGAGAGCTCTCTCGTCACCTGGCCCGACTGCCACTCGTCGTTGGCCGAGACCGATGTCAGCGCAGAGACGCCCTCCTCGATCACCTTCAGCCAGTGCGCCAGCGGATGGACCCCGGCCAGCTCGTCGGTGATCTCCCGCAACCGATCGACGAGCTCGGCGAACTTCCCGGCCAGCTCGACGCTGCCGCTGCCCACGTCGTCCAGCGGCAGGGTCGTGTCCAGCCAGGTCGCCGAGTCCTCGGACATCGCGACCCCGGTGAGGATCCGGTCGATCCCGAAGCGCCAGGTGTTGGCGACGTACGTCTCCAGCCCGAAGGGCTCGCGGTGCTCCGCGTCGAAGCCCCATCTGATCCCGGCGTCCTTGGCCCAGTCCTCGAGCTGCTCCAGCGCGTCGTCGTTGAAGCCGAACCGGTGCCGCACCGGGTCGAGATGAGCGAGATCGAGCACGTCGCTCACCCCTGCCCGGCCGCCCGCCAGGTCGAGCAACCGGGTCGCCACGTCCAGGAGCGGGTTCGTACGCGTCAGCGACCGGTCCGCCAGCTTCACCCGCAGGTGGTGAGCGGGATGTCCGGTCTCTCCCGTCATCTCCCCCAGCCCGAAGCCGGCCTCGATCAGCGGCGCGAAGGTCTCGATGTCGGGACACATCACGAGCACGTCCCGCGGCTCCAGGGTCGGGTCGTCCTCGAGCAGGCCGAGCAGCACCTCGCGGAGCACCTCCACCTGCCGGGACTCACCATGGCAGGCGTGCACCTGGATCGAACGGTCCGCCGGGTCGAGCACCCGGTTCGCCGCATCACCGACCGTGTTGCCGCGGATGTCCTCCTGCAGCCACCCGAGCAGCCGGCCGCCGGCCTCGAAAGCACCGTCGGTGATCGAGCTGCCGGAGAACGCGTTCAAGGAGCGCTGCAGCTCCCGGGTGTCTCTCCCCAGCGTCGCCAGCAGCGGATGTCCGACCGCGTCGTGCGACCGGTCGGCCGTGCGGGCGACCGTCCCGTCCAGCCCGGCGAGCGCCTGCCAGAGGGTCTCGGAGGGGTGCGGCAACCACAGATGCACCTCCCGGTGCTCCCCCAGCGCTGCCACGAGCTCGACGTCGGTCGCGGAGAGCCGGGTGTGACCGAACAGCGAGACCCGTTCCGGCAGCTCGAACTCCTCCGGCTTCTCCTTCAGACGTACGACCGTCGCCGCCTGCCGCTCCAGCGGCGTCGGGCCACCCACCAGCTCGGCGACGGCTCGCCACAACGGCGGCTGCCACGCCAGGTCGTCCGCGATCTCCGCCCCGAGCCCGTCCGTGTCCCGCCCC
Organism: Nocardioides sp. CCNWLW239; assembly: GCF_037137035.1. NCBI lineage: Bacteria > Bacillati > Actinomycetota > Actinomycetes > Propionibacteriales > Nocardioidaceae > Nocardioides > Nocardioides sp. CCNWLW239. The sequence continues at coordinate 945,160 of NZ_JBBBNW010000001.1, forward strand.
GCGCTCCAGTCGGCGACCACCGCCGGCCGTTGGTCCGCGTACGCAGCGAACAACCGCGCCAGCCTCCGGGCCAGCGCCAGCCTCCGTCCCCGCCGACGTACCCCTTCTTCTGTCGTGTCTCCGTGTCCCAGATGCAGCGCGAGCGGCTTCGCCCACGGCTCGTCCAGCGACGCGTCGATCGCCGACAGCACCGGCCAGGTCAGCGACTCCGGCGCCCACGGATCCTCGTCCCCCGTGCCCGCGACCTCCGCGAACAACGACCACGGAGACCGGAAGTCGACCCCCGCACAGATCCCATCCGACCGCCCGTCCGCTGCCCCGAGGCGATGGGCCAGCCGCTGCGACAACCACCGCTCCACCCCTCGCGCCGGCACCACCACGACCTCCGTCGCGAACGGGTCCTCTGCCGGCACCGACAACAGCTCGCCGAGCGATTCGGCGAGCAGATCGGTCCGCGGCGCGCGGTGCAGATGTACGACCACAGACCGCAACCTATCGGGCGCCACCGACAGGGGTCGTCAAGGCTCGGAGTGCATCCACCTGACCGTTCGATCTGGATGCACTAAACTAGGACAGTTGCACGTTCAGGCCTCGAACTTGAATGACGGCATCACTTGGTTGACCAGCTCATCGATCTGCTTCGGGTTTGCCAAATCGTTGAGGAACGTCCACGTCACAGTGACCCTAGAACCGTCGATGACGGCCCCATAGGTGTCGATGGTGTTCGTGTCGTTCCCCTCGCGGACGTGGAAGAACGGGACACTCCCATACTCGACGTCGGGCATACGCTTCGCACCTGGCCGCTTCATGACGTTGGCAGCCAGTGCTTCGGTGTTCTCTGAAAGCGTGATGCTCGCATCCAAGAGCCCGAAGCCAGGCGAATAGCCGAGATCGTCTTTGGGGGCGCTGATCATCACCCTCGACGACTGCGCCTGCTCGACCTTCCAATCAGCAGGAGCCGACAACTGGGCGCCATTGACCCCCGCCACCTGTGATGCCGCGGGCGACTCGGTGCTCACTGCGGATTCCTCGGCTGCTCTCGGCGGCGTAGTTCCACCCGCTTCCTCACCGGCGCGCCCGCACGCCCCGACAGCGACGGCGACGATTCCAGATAGAACGAGTGCGACGAAACGGCGGGCAGCGAGGCCTCGAGGACGTGACGACACGCTTCGAGTCCGCCCTCAGCCCTCGAACTTGAACGTCGGCATCACCTGATTGATCATCTCGTCCATCTGCTCTCGGCTGGCGAATTCGTTGAGGAATGTCCACGCCACGCTGGCCTCTGAGTCCCCGATGACCGCCCCGTACTCGTCGTAGGAGTTGACGTCGTTCGTGCTGCGCAGGTGATAAAAAGTCACTCCCCCGTACTCGACATCGGGGAGGCGCTTGGCATCTGGCTTGGAGCCTTTGAGGATCTCTAGGGCGGTCGTTGCCAACTCGTCTGTGTTCGCTGAAAGCGTCATGTCTGCGTCGAGGACCCCAAAACCGGGCGAGTAGCCATCGGCATCCTTGGGCGCCCCGATCACGGGGCTCCCGTCCTCCATCACGACAGTCCAACCGTCTGGGGCGGTGAACTGAGCCCCGTCGACTTCAGCTACGACACCGTCGGACCCCGCTGCGGTCTGAGACTCCGAAGCTGTCGGACTTGATGGGCTCGACGCCGTTTCGGGCCCGGACGGGTCGTCCTTGCTGCCGCCACATGAGCAGAGCACCAACCCAGCCGCGATCGACACAGCAGACAGAGCGAGGCGTCGGGACAAGGGCGTCCGAGATCCAGTCATGTCGGAGAGGATAGTGGGCTTCGCCTTGATCATTGACCGTGACGATCCAGTGCAAGGTGTTTAGACTTTGCCCACCGCTTGCACATACTCGGGGGAGGCCGACATGGCAGGACCAAAATCTACTGGCGCTGACGAGGCCGTGGTCAACCGGATCAAGGCTGTCCTCATGGAGTCGAAAGACGAGATCTACAAGGTCCACGTCGACAAGCCAGCAGCCGAGTCCCTCGGAAGCAGCGCCACCGCCGGCCGACTTGAGAAACTCATGAACCGCGCGACCGACAGGATCAACTCAACACTCTCAGAGACCAACGAGGCGCTGGTCAACTTCGTCGACGGTCTAGATGACGCTGTGCGCGAGGCAAAGAAGGCTGATGCAGATGCCGCAACGGCTTTTCGCAAGTTGGACACAGCAGCCGATCTGATTAGCAAGCCGTTCTTCGAAAACTTGATGAAGGACGACCGCCTCAACCTGCCTGACATCCCCTTGCCGTTCTTCCCGCTGTCCGGCGAGACGCTCGAGGAGATCGCGTCGCGCTCCGAGTACGGCCAGAATCAGGAAGGCTGACCCATGTCCGTTGTCAAGGGTCCGATGATGTCTGTACTCAGGGAGTACGTCGCCAGAGCGAACCCCGACGACGTCGAGGCTCGGTTGAAAGACTGGGAGCAGGCGGCAAGAACGATGCGACGCGTAGCTCAGGACCTAGAAGCCGCGGCCAACAACTTGCCGAAAGCGTTCGAGGAGACGTCGCTCACCACCGATGCAGCACAGAGGGCGTTCAGGGATTCCGCCCGGAAGTTGACCCACAAGGTCTCTCAGCTAGACGCAGCGATCCAAGCACTCGGTCAAGCTCAGGGGACGACCCGTACCGCCAAAGAGAAGCTCGCCCAACTCGAGGCCTCTCTTCCCACCAACCATGGCCCGGCGCCCGACCCCTCGAGCCCGAAGTATGCGCAGACCGGGACCGGCGTCGACTCTGCTCAGGCGGTCCAGAATCAGAAGGCACTTCAGTCGGACCGCGCTGCCTACGCGGCGCGAGAGCAGGCGATCGCAAACGCCGAAGCGGCGGCGGCTCAGCAGATCCAAGTGGTCGACAAAGACAATTACACCGCTGACCCTCCTGTTCGCGCGATTACGGACGAGCCGAACTCTGACCCCGGAAGCTCCCCGGCAACCCCATCGTCGCCTGGCTCCTACAGCGACATCGCCGCGGCCCGGGCCCGGATGGCGTCCTACAACTCAGGCACGCTCTACCCGAACGGCTGGGGTCACGAGCTGATCGCCCAAGAGAAGGCGAACATCGCGGCGTACGAGGCTGAGAACAAGCCGGAGTGGAACGGTACGCAGTGGGTGAACGCCGACGGCTCGGCGGCACCTTCGACGTCGTACGCGATGGTCGAGACCGCTGACGGGCTCGCCCCGCTCGGTGGCGGGACGAGCGGCATGACCGCGCTCGCGATCGGTGGCGGCGGGGCCCTTCTCGGGGCTGGTGTGGCCAAGGCGCTCGCCAACAGGTTCGCCGCCGGCGCGTCGGCCAAGGCGGCGACGGCGAGCGCGACGTCGAAGTCGGCGACAGCCAGGTCTGCAGCGGCCAGAGCCGGCGCTGCCGGCGCCCGGTCGGGTGCCGGAGCCGGAGCCGGCGCACGAGGAGCCGGCGCGGGCGCACGCGGTGGTGCGGCAGGTGCTCGCGGCGCCGGCGGCCGAGGCGGGGCGACCGGAGCCGGCAGCCGCGCCGGACGCGGCGGCGTCGGAGGAGCCGGTGGCCGTGGCGGCAAGAAGGACGACAAGCGGGGCAGCCAGAACCAGGACTGGCAGGCCGACTACAGCGACGACTGGACCGAGTCCGCGAGCGACGTCTTGGACCCCAACGCCTCTCGCGGCTGGACGCCGAACGTGCCAGAGGACGACGCCGACAAGGACGGTCGAAAGGCCTAGGTGCACAACGGACTTCCTTCAAGGTCGATGTCAGCTCTTCGACGGAAGACCAGCCACCTAGGCGTGACGGATCAAGCGCTCAAGGCGTCAGCGAATCCACCGGTGGATCCAAATGCAGCAATTCATCTGAAGCCTGTTTAGAACGTCGAGATTCGGGTATGACGACCTTGACAGGTCTTCCAGGCAGAACGCCGCAGACCTGCATGACATCTCGGGCAGCGTGGTGGCCCGGCCACCACGCGGAAGTTGGCTAGGAGTTTGGGGCATGACTGTCAAGGCAGATCTCAACGCAATGTACCGGGCAGGAAAGCAGGAGTTTCCTGCGCATGCGCGCCGACTGGGCGAACTTGCCGCTGCCATGTCCGACGCGACCGGTACGTGGCAGACAGCCGCGGTGATGGCGGAGTCTCCCCCAGGGTTGGTCGACGCGATCGATCTGAACGTCCAAGTTCACCATCTCCTTCGGCGGGCAGTGATGACCTGGAACGACGCAGGCCAGACGATCGTCTCGATCACCGACGGGTTTGTCGCCGCAGATGAGCGGGCAGCGGCAGATGCGCGACGGTTGGAGGATGGCTTGGGAACCAAGCCGTTCCGACCCTCTCCCGTGCCGCCCAAGCTTGAGGAGAATCACGGATGACTCGGATTGACGGAGGCGGCTCTTCGGGCTTCTCCCCCGAACGATTCAGAACAGTCACTGATCAGATCGAAGAGCTGCTCGCCGACCTGATGGGAATCGAGGCCGCCGCACAGTTCATCCGCGACTTCAACGTTCGGACAGCGTCTGGGGACGCTGAGAATGTCGCACCGACTGTCCGTCCCTTGACGATCCCAGCAAAAACCGCGTTTACGGTCTACCCCACCCTTCCGATGATCGTGGACGGCGACTGGCAGTCGCTGGTCTCGCAGGCCTTTGAAGCGGGCAAGGGCGGCGCGGCCGCCGTCGGACCATGGTTGCGGAGCCTGGTCTCGAGGTTCAACGACGTGGACGCGACTGGTCTGGTGAACTCCGCGGTGGCGCAAGGAGCAGCGCTGGAGACGATCAGACACTCCCACGTAGAGCATTGGGCGAACGTAACGGTTCTCGTAGACAACAACTGGGAGGGTGGCGCGAGGGACGAGTTTGAGATCTGGGCCGAGCAGGTTACGCCTGTCGAAGACGTCCTGCTCACCGCGGCGGGCTTGGCGCATGCCGCAGCCGCAGCGTGCGGCAACGTGATCGGTCGATCGCAGTCCGCGATGATGGCTCAGGCAGAAGACGCCAAGGAAGCGCTGGAGGACACCCTGGAACAGTGGAGGTCAGCCGGCGACGATTTCCCGTATCCACCCGGGGTGTCGATTCCGTTGTCCCAGGTCATGAGTGACGTTGAAGGAAAGGTGAACGAGGTCATCGGAAGCATCCCACTCGTCGGCGACTTCCTTAGGGACAAGGCGACGGGCAAAGCCGGCAAGGCGCTCAAGTACTGGGATGTCGCAAAGACGGCGGTCGAGTTCGGCGACTCGCGCAACAAGACGGAGACACCGCAGCCAACCGCCGAGGAGTATCTCGACGCACTCGAGAAACACTTTCGCAGGATTGACGAGGACGCAGAGAAGGAGTTCAGCGCCGCCCAGGAGTCCGTCGCCACGGTGGCAGACGAGGTGGACCGCTATTTCGGATACCTGCGCCTTGAGAGGCTCCCCGACCCCAAGAACCCGGGCGGAGAGTTTCAACTATGACGAGTCGGCCCAGGACCTCGGTGGTTCATCTGTCGATGCTGTTGCTTCTGCTAGTCGTAGCCGGTTGCTCGGACGACAGTGTCGAACCGAAACCAGACCCACCCACGTCTGAGGGCTCTGCGGAATCGATTCCGACCGGATCGGCGTCGGAGGTTCGCGAGTCGTTGAGCCGCCTTGATCCTTGCGGGCTGATTGAGCCACTTGTGTCGGATTCCTCGGACCGCAGGGTTCAAGGCGATCCCAACAGGTGCACGGTTCCCGCTGGTGCGGGTTACCTAGCCGTGGTGGTCGGTGTCCCCTTCGATGAGGCCGATCGCGCGAAGGCCGATAACCCTGCGAACCGCCTGGAAGCGCTTGATGTCGAGGGGTTGAGGGCGTACAAGACGTCATTCAGCGACTCGCAGAGCTGCTACATCACCTTCGCGGTGGGCGCACATCATGGGATCGCGATCGAGTCCGACGACCACTGCTCGACGGCCGAGGATGCTGCGACCGTGGTCGCGACACAACTGCAGTCGGAGGATCCACCGCTGCGGCCCCGATCAGATCCCCAGAACCACACGGCCTGCGGACTACTCGGGAGCGCTTATGAAGGTGGAGTCGAACCCACGGAGGCCCCCGGGGGGCTGAGCAGCTGCTCATCGGAGTCAGACTCGACCGTCGAGGGCATCGAGCTGAACATCACATACATGGACATCGATCTCGACGCCTTCTCTGCGGAGGACGGTGAGCGGACCAGAGTCGCGGGGAGGGACGTGTTCCTGAAGACCGAACCGGCAGACTGCGTCGCGTACACGATCCTTGGCAAGACCTCGGCGAAGCACGCCGCGGGGCCGAATGTGCAGCTTTCTATGGGTGGCGAAACCTGCGACTCCGTCACGTCACTTCTCCCCGACGTGACCAAAGCATGGGCCGCCGCCCCGCCGGATTCGGGCGACTTCTCGCAGTATCTCGTACGGATCCGGTGACCCGAGCTGGCGCCGCTCGACATCCGACGCCAGCTCCAGTACGTGCTCATCAGCGTCTCACGCGACGGCGGTACCCTCGAGCTCGACCATCTGCCCGGGGACGGCCAGGCGAGTGACGCCGAGCATGGTCGTGGCGGGAGCCACCTGGGCAGCCCCCAGTCGCGAGGCGAGGACGCCGTAGTGCTGGAAGAGCAGGTCGACGTCGGTGGTGTAGACGTTGAGCCTGACCAGGTCGGCCAGCGCCATGCCGGCAGCGCCGAGCACGGCCTCGAGGTTGTCGAGGCTCAGACCGATCTGGGCGGCCATGTCGCCCTCGTGCCGCGGCTTGCCGTCGGCACCCATCGCCGTCTGCCCAGAGCAGTAGAGCGTCCTGGTGACCCCGGTGACCAGTTCTGCCTGGTTGAAGCCCAGCTCCACTGACCACGTGACCGGGTTGACGGCCGTCCGTTCGATTGCCACATCGGCTCCGTTCAGCTCAGACGGGGACCATCCCCGTTCTCCGTCCAGCCTGGCAACGAATCACGACATCTCCTGTCAGGTATTTCGTTAGAGTTCGGGACGTGCGTGCCGACCGGCTGGTCTCTCTGGTGCTCCTGCTGCGGCAGCGTGGGCAGCTGACCGCAGACGTCCTGGCCCGTGAGCTCGAGGTCTCGACCCGTACGGTGCTGCGCGATATCGAGGCTCTCTCGGCGGCCGGCGTCCCGGTCTACGCCGAACGCGGTCGTCACGGCGGCTTCTCGCTGCTGCCCGGTTTCCGGACCGAGCTCACCGGCCTGAACCACGACGAAGCCCTGGCGCTGCTCACTGCCGGATCAGGTCGTGGTGAGCGGATCTTCGGACTCGGCTCGGCCCTCTCGTCGGCGATGCGGAAGGTCGTGGACGCGCTCCCCGAGAACCATCAGGCGGCGGCGAGCAACGCCGCACAGCGGTTCCTCTTCGACCCGGAGACCGACCTCCTCTCCCGCCGCCTGGAGGTCGACGAGGTTCCCGACGACACCGTCGCCGCGGTACGTCGGGCGGTCCTCGCCGGACACCGGCTGCGTCTCCACTACGCATCGCGCGGTCGAGCGCCCCGCTGGTGCGACGTCGATCCGATCGGCCTGGTCACGGTGCGGGAGAAGGGCTACCTGCTGGCCACCGAGTCCGGCACCGACCGTACGTTCCGGATGTCTCGGGTCCTGGCGGCGTACGAGCTGGAGGAACCCGCGGCACGACCGGACCAGGTGGATCTCGAGCGCCTCTGGGCGGAGCGCTGCGCTCAGTTCCTCTCCGAAGGGCACATCCCGGTTCGGGTGAGGGTCGACCCCGGCCGCCGTGACCAGCTGCTCGACATGGCCGAGGCCATACGCGCCGAGGAGCCCGACCAGGACGGCTGGACGCGGCTCGAGGTGACCTTCCAGGATCTCTGGCACGCAGAGTGGGCGATGTGGCAGCTCGGCACCGGTGCCGAAGCACTCGGCCCGCCCGAGCTACGTGCGTCCCTGCGGCAGCGAGCCCAGGCGCTGGCAGACAGCTACGAAGAGCCTCTGTGAGGCGGTTCAGGCGACCTTGTTCATCTCGCCCGAGTGCTCGATGTCCTCGTCGAGCTGGTGGCGGGCGTCGGGGTGGCCGTGGAAGTGCTTGTAGGAGTAGGCAAGCACGGCCAGGGCAATGGCACACGACCCCAGCAGCGTGACGCCGGTCCAGGCGCCACCGAGCAGCCAGAAGGTCGCCTCGAGCGGCCACCAGTGGGGCGCCGGCGGGCTGACCAGGAAGACGATGCCGACGGCGCCGATGGAGAGCGCGCCGAGCGTGGACAGGACGATCCGCGGCCAGGTCTCGACGCCCTCGGCAGCCCCGCGCAGCGCCCGGAGACGGACCGGCTCGACGTAGCGGCGAGCCCAGGCGTACTGGCGAGAGAGCACGGCCAGACCGCCGAAGAGCATCAGCAGCCCTGGGCCCGGCAGCACCATCGCGGCGATCCCGGCGACCACGAGCAGCCAGCCGAGGGTCTCGTAGGCGAGCCGCTTCGCTGCGGCTCCTGCGAGGGACTTCATGCCAATAGCCTGCCATTCCGGGACAACCCCGAGAACAATCAGGGGAATTTTACGGCCACTCATGCGGCCAGGTCGTACTTGACACCCTCGGGGCTCGGGAAGGTCAGCCACAGCACCGCGAGAACGATGTCACCGATCACCGGCACGATCAGGACGAGCTGCCACCAGCCGGAACGGTTGATGTCGTGCAGCCGGCGGGTGCCGAGCGCGATGGTCGGCACGAACGCCGCCAACGCATAGAGACCGACCACGACGCTCACCACGTCGTTGCGCGCCAGCACCAGGACGATGAGCATCAGAAGGTTCACGAGCATCGGCCAGATCAGCTCAGTGCGACTGGCGCGACCCGAGAATGTCGCGTACTTCTTCCAGAACCGCGCGTACGCCTCGGTGATCGAGGCAGCACGAAGCGGCTGGTCCATGGGGATCGTCACGGGCAGGAACCTTAGGTCGGGGAGATCGGCTACGTAAATGACTGGCCGGGCATCTGTCCCGAATCCGGGCAGAGTTCATCGTCCCGTCGACAACGGATGCGGACACAACCAGAAGGGGCGGCGTACGGACAAGAAGTTCCGTACGCCGCCCCCGGTTGTGGTCTCGATCAGCCCTGAGCAGCCTCGTCGATGGCCGCAGCGACGCGCTTGTGCGCCTCCCAGATCTCCTCGGGAAGCTTGAACTGCTCGAGGTGCTTCTCCCGGAAGCCCATCTCCTGCTTCCAGCGAGCCAGGTCGAGGGAGAGGATCCGGTCGAGGTCCCGCTGCGGCAGCTCGAGGCCGCGCAGGTCGAGCTCGTCCTCGGTCGGGATGACGCCGACGGGGCTCTGCTGGCCCTTGACCTCACCCTTCTTGAACTGGAGCAGCCACAGCAGCGCCCGCACGTTCTCGCGGTAGCCGGGCCACAGGAAGTGACCGTCCTCGGAGTCACGCTGGAACCAGTTGACGTGGGCGAAGACCGGCTTGTCGGTGGCCTCGCCGATGATCTTCAGCCAGTGGCGGGCGTAGTCGCCCTCCTCGTAGGCGAGGAACGGACGCATCGACATCGGGTCGTAGCGGAGCACGCCCTCGAGGCCGTCGGCCGCGGCGGTCGCCTCGGCACCCAGGGTGAGGCCGTCGTAGACGCCCTCGGCCACGTCGGTGATCGCGCGGATCAGCGGCTCGCGGTCACGGGTGCGGCCACCGAAGATGATCGCGTCGATCGGCACGCCGGCGGCGTCGTCGAAGTCGGGCGCCGCGTTGGGCACCCGCGAGATCGGCGTGGTGAACCGGGAGTTGGGGTGGGCCCAGGGGTCGCCGAGCTCGTCGTCGATCCGGTCGGCGATGCGCTCGCCCTTCCAGTCGATCCAGCCGTCGAGGTCGTCCGGGTGGTGCTTGGTGAGCCCCTCCCACCAGACCTCCTGGGTCTTCTCGTTGTAGGCGACGTTGGTGAAGATCGCACCCGAGCCCGGCAGGATCGCCTCGATGGCGCCCGGGTTGGTCTTCTCGTTGGTGTCCTTGGCGACACCGAAGACACCGTTCTCCGGGTTGAAGGCGCGCAGCTTGCCGTCCTCGCCGACCCAGATCCAGGCGATGTCGTCACCGTAGAAGGTGACCTCGTAACGCTCACCGAGGGCGTCGGGCGAGAGCGTCATCGAGAGGTTGGTCTTGCCGGAGGCGGACGGGAAGCCGCCGACGACGTGGAACTCCTCGCCGGACTCCTTGTCCTTGATGCCCAGCAGCAGGAACTGCTCGGCCAGGAACTTGCCGGAGGCGCGGCCGTCGTAGCAGGCCTGGCGCAGACCGTGGGCGATCTTGCCCAGCAGCGCGTTGCCGCCGTAGGAGGAGCCGTAGTGGAGGATCGTACGCTGGTCGGCGACCGTCGCGAACAGACGCTGGTCGTTCTCGGTGCCCTGCCCGAGGTTGGGCAGGTCGCCGGTCACGTGCACCGCACGGACGAAGGAGCTCGGGTCCGCGAGGTTGTTGATGTAGTCGATGCCGACGCGGGCCATCCGGATCATCTGCTGCACGACCGGGCGGCTGTCGGTTAGCTCGACACCCGCGGCGTACGCCTCCAGGGGCGAACCGACCGGAGCCATCAGGTAAGGGATGACGTACATCGTCTTGCCCTTGGACGCGCCGGTCATCCGCTCGGTGAGCGTCTTGACGGTCTCGTCGGCAGGCTTCCAGTTGTTGTAGACGCCCTTGTCCTCCGGGTTGGAGGTGGCGACCACGGTGCGCTCCTCGGAGCGCGCGGTGTCCTTGCTGTAGGAACGGCTGTAATAGCGACCGCCCGTGACCGGGAGGAGCTCACCGGCCTCCAGCGACTCCTGAAGGAGCCGCTCGTCGTCGGCTGCGCTGACAACCTCGATCCGCTCGGCCCCGGTCACCCCTGCCCAGTAGGAGACGTACTCCCGCACATGAGGATTCGTCAGCCCCGCCTCATCGAGGACCTTGTCCACGTCAACCATTCCGACACCCTTCAAAAGTTTCGCCGATTGCAGGCACGTTACCCCAGTTGAAGAGGCCTCCAACCGGGGTACCGTGCACCAGAGTGGGTCATCGATCACGGGCCTGGACAATTGATCGATCCAACTGCAGGCGATGTTCCGATAGCCGGTCCTGAGACCCTTGTGACCCCTATGTGTAAGTGACAAAGGCCTCATTTCGCCGAGCGGTCCGCAATGTGGATGTGACGCCCGATGTCGCGTCGTGACACGGATTACATCTATGGTTTCTCGGGTGATCCCCCAACACACAAACGTTGAATTGTTTCAATTCACGAGCGGTCCAGAGGCCGGCTGATGGACCTCATTCTCGGGACCTTCGCCGCCTCCTTCGCCGGAGGCCTCTTCCCTGTCATCAACTTCGAGACCTACCTCGCGGTGGCCGCCTCGAACCTGACGTTCTCCGCGCTGCTGCTCGCGCTGGTGGCGGGCATCGGCCAGACCACCTCCAAGGTCGTCTGGTACTACGCCGGACACGGCACCACCTCCCTCCCCTTCGTCCGCCGGAAGATGGCGTGCGAGAAGTGGCAGCGGCGGATGGAGAAGTGGGAGCGACGTACGCAGGGACGACCCGCCTACGCCGGCGGGCTGCTCGCGATCGCCGCCCTCAGCGGGCTGCCACCGCTGGCGATCCTCGCGGTGGTCTACGGCACGCTCAAGGCCAACCTGATCCTCTTCGTCGCGATCACGTTCGTGGGTCGCGTACTGCGGTCTTGGATGATCCTGGAGGCCGCCGCCTTCGCCTGGTTGCGGACCTAGGACGCAAGACGCGCTGACCCGGTGAGCGAGCAGAGCCTAGGCTGTGCGCATGCCTCAGCCAGCCGGATTCGTCGGAGTCACCGCCAACCTCGGTCTCAAGGAGGGCGCTGACGACTTCGCGGTCGTCGCCGCCCCCTCGGGCGCTGTCACGAGCGCCGCGGTCTTCACCCGATCCCGATTCGCCGGCGCCTCGGTGCTGCTCTCCCGCACCTCCGACCTCGCCGCGTTCCGCGGCATGGTCACCATCTCCAAGAACGCCAACGTCGCGACCGGGCCGACCGGCGAGGCCAACGCCCTGGAGGTACGCCGCCTGGCGGCCGAGATCGTCGGCGTACGTCCCGAGGAGCTGCTGGTCGCGTCGACTGGCGTGATCGGCGTGCAATACCCGATGGACGTGCTCACCCCCGCCCTGGAGAAGCTCGTCGGCACCGCGGGCGAGGCCGACCTCGACGCCGCCGCGGCCGCGATCATGACGACCGACACGATCGCCAAGATCGAGACCCGGACCGTCGGCGGTGCGACGATCACCGGGATCGCGAAGGGCGTCGGGATGCTCGAGCCCGACATGGCCACGATGCTGACCTACTTCTTCACCGACGCCTCGGTGCCGGCCGCGGATCTGGATGCGGTCTTCCGCAGGGTCGTCGACCGCACCTACAACGCCGTCTCGATCGACACCGACACCTCGACCTCCGACACCGCCGCGATCTTCGCCTCGGGGGTCGCGGGCGCGGTCGACCTCGGCGAGTTCGAGGCGGCGCTCTACGACGCCGCGCTCGCGCTGGTGAAGAAGATCGCCTCCGACGGCGAGGGTGCCTCCAAGCTGATCACGGTCTCGGTCACCGGCGCCCGCGACGACGCCCAGGCCAAGCGGGTCGGCAAGGCCATCGTCAACTCACCGCTGGTCAAGACCGCCGTCCACGGCGCCGACCCCAACTGGGGTCGCGTCGCGATGGCCATCGGCAAGCTCCGTGAGGAGACCGACATCTCCCCCGAGCGCGTACGCATCGCCTTCGGCGGCACCGAGACCTACCCTGCTCAGATCTCTGCAAATCTATTGGCGGATTTGTCGACTTATCTGTCCGGCGACGAGGTCTCGATCGAGGTCGACCTCGGTATCGCCTCGGGTGGGTTCACGGTCTACGGCTGCGACCTCACCGACGGTTACATCCGCATCAACGCCGACTACACGACCTGAGGGGTCTCGGCGGGGGTGGGTGGATGTTGACCGAGGTAACTCGGCGAACACTCACTCCCCGCGCGGAACTCCACGAACAAGGCGACCGCTCACCGACGTACCTCGGCGGACATGCACCCCCGGGACCGTGCGCAGACACACGCGCAGATGCTCACCGAGGTAACTCGGCGAACACTCACTCCCCGCGCGGAACTCCGCGAAGGAGGTGGACGCTCACCGACGTACCTCGGTGGACACACACCCGCGGGCACCTGGGCAGGCACACGGGCGAATGCTCACCGAGGTAACTCGGTCAACATCCCCCGCGCCACCCCCGACTACCCGACCCGCGCCGCCCCACCGCCGGCATCGCCGAGAAGGGCTGAGGCGCGGCGTACGACCAGCTCGACCACGTCCGGATGAGGGCCGATGACGTCGGCGACGGTCTCGGCACCGGCGGCCTCGGCGCGGGCCCGGACCAGGTCGGAGAAGAAGCCGGGGGCGAGGAGGTAGGGCGAGACGGCGTCGCCGGGGCGTACGACCTCGGTGACGGGTGGAGCGCCGGAGCCGGAGACGGTGGCGACTCGGACCGGACCGCCCCACGCGTCCTCCAGCATGAGGCCGGCGGCCGCGATGTCGGCGCGGGCCCCGGGGTCGTTGGAACCTGCGGCGACCAGGACCACCGGGCGGCCCGGCGAGACCCCCGCCGCGACCAGCCGGGATGCCTGTGCGGACGCGAGCAGCGGGTCGGGCCCGAGGGCGCGGCCCATGGTCACCGGGAGTCCTTCGGCGGCCCGCGGCAGGTCGACGTTGATGTGGTAGCCGGTCGAGAGCAGCAGCGGGACCACGACCGAGGCCTGACCGTCGGCCAGGACGTCGGTCAGCAGCGGCTCGCAGAGCTCGACGTACGCCGCCTTCGACTCCATCCCGAGCGCGCGACCGGCGCGCTTGGCGATGATCGAGGCGACCGCGTTGCCGAGCAGCTGCCGGGTGCCGTGCGCTGCGACCACGAGCCTCATGAGGCCACCGCCAGCCGGTAGCCGCGCTTCACCACGGTCTGGATCGCCTTGGTGCCGAGCGCCGACCGCAACCGCGCGACCGCCATCTCGACCGCGTGCTCAGAGCCTGCGGTTCCCGAGGGAAGCATGGCGAGCAGAGCCGGACGGGAGACGACGTTGCCCGGGTTGGCGACGAGCGCGCCCAGGACAGCGGCAGGAGCCGGGGAGAGCTTGACCTCGGCACCGTCGAGGATCACCGCGTCGTCGTGGAGCAGCAGCTGGTGACCGCCGGCGAGCTCGATCAGCAGGCCCGAGCGGCGCAGCGGCAGCTCGGTCTCGAGCATCTTGACCATGGCCGCGGTGCGGGAGCGTTCGGGGAACATCGTCGGTACGCCCCACATCTCGAAGGCTGCGGCGGTCACCGGGCCGACGCACGCGGCGACCACGTCTGCCTGGAACGCGGCCACGACCTCGTCACGCAGCCCGACCGAGCCGGCCGCCTGCATGAACGCGGCCACGGCGGGAGCGGAGGTGAACGTGACCGCGTCCAGCTCGCCGTCGGCCAGCGTCTCGACCAGCCGGAACATCGGCTCCGGGTCCGAGGCGGACTCGACCCGGTAGACGACCACGTTGATGACCTCGGCGCCCTGCCGGGTCAGCGCGTGTGCGACCATCGACAGCGACTGCCCGTGCTCCTGCACCACGATCCGCTTGCCGGTCAGGTCTCGACCGCGCAGGTGCTCCAGGACGTCGTCGAATTCCTCCGACTCCGGGGCCCACAGCTCGCGCAGCCCACGCCGCCGCAGCGCCCCGACCGACTTCGGTCCGCGCGCCAGGATCTCGGCACCGCCGAGCGTCTCCAGCAGCCGGTCGAGCAGGCCCCACTCCTCAGCGGCGTCGAACCAGGTGCGGGTGCCGATGCCGGTCGTCGCCAGGAACATGTCGATCTTCTGACCGATGATCTGTTCGGTCACCGCGCGCAGCGCACCGGCGTCGACCCGGTTGGGGTCGACGGAGAGCGCGGGCGCCCACACCACGCGAGCCCCGCGCCGCTCGAGCAGGTTGATCTGCTCCTCGGCCTTCCGCGCCGCGGTCACCCCGACGCGGAAGCCGCTCAGCGCGCCGGTGTCCACATCCGAATCGTAGATCTCCTGCGCCTTCTCCACCGCCATGGATCCACCCTGCGTCGATCGCATTTCGCCGTACGCAGGCAGTTCGGATCGCCGACGCTAACTTTCCCTCACGGCCTCACGGCCTCACGGCCCTACAGCTCGACGATGGGCCCGGTCGGGCTGATCGAGTCGTCAGCCGTGTCGCGGCTCCATCGACCGGACAGACCGGCACCGATCAGAAGCGCTCCGACGGTCGGCAGCAGGACGCTGTAGTAGCTGAACACGCCGTACTGGATGGACTTGATGCCGATCAGGTTCGTCACGTTCCACAGCATCTCCTGGGAGAAGAGCGAGATCAGCCCGAATCCCCCGTACGCCACGCCGGCCACGACCGGGCCGATCCCGGCAAGCCTTCCGGTGGCCGCCACCACGAAGAGAAGCAGCACCCCGAGCAGCATCAGGACGATACCGACGACGGAGGTGCCGAGCCTGGCGGCGTCGAGGGCGTGGCGGTATCCGCCGGTCATCACCAGCGCGAGGCCGAGCGGGGTCAGCACCAGGGACGCGACCACGCTGACCCAGCGACGCGTCGGCCATGGCATAGCGGAGACCGTGGCCCCGAGAACAGGATCGCTCATGACGCCACCCTAGTGGCGCGCCGCTAGCGCCGTGCCCCGACGCGTACCTCCCCGTCCACGACGTCGACCTCGTAGGTCGCGACCGACACCGAGGGATCGTCGAGGCACCGGCCGCTCTCGAGCGAGAACGGCTGCTTGAGCAGCGGAGAGGCCACGAACGGTACGTCACCCCGCGTGCCGACGATCCCTCGGGCGAGCACGGAGGCGCGACCGTACGGGTCGTAGTTGGACAGCGCGAAGACCCGGTCGTCGAGCGTGCGGAAGACGGCCACCGCCTCTCCCCTGACCAGGGCCGCGATGCCGGTCTCGGGGTCGATGTCGTCGAGGCGACAGACGGCGATGTACGTGACGGTCTGGGTGTCGGTCATCGCGACTCCTCCAAGCTCTGCTCGTTGAAAGCGTGCCTGCCGACGGGGATCGAGGCGCCGAGCGAGACCGGCTCCGTGCCGCCGGCCTCGGGGACGATCTGGCCACGGGTGGACCCGAAAGAGATGTTGGGGTCCGGGATCTCGGGGGCGTTGACGAAGGAGACGAACCGGCGCAGCTTCTCGGGGTCCTCGAGCGTCGCCTTCCACTCGTCGAAGTAGCCGTCGACGTGCGCGGTCATCGCGGCCTCGAGCTCGGTGCCGAGACCGAGGACGTCGTCGACGACGACCTCGCGGACCCGGTCCAGGCCGCCGTCGAGGGAGTCGATCCAGGTCGAGGTGCGCTGGAGTCGGTCGGCGGTGCGTACGTAGTACATCAGGAAGCGGTCGAGGTAGCGGACCAGCTCCTCGGTGCTCAGGTCACCGGCGAGCATCTGGGCGTGGGCCGGGACGGCGCCACCGTTGCCCCCGACGTACAGGTTCCAGCCCTTCTCCGTGGCGATGACGCCGAAGTCCTTGCCGCGGGCCTCCGCGCACTCGCGGGCACACCCGGAGACACCGCCCTTGAGCTTGTGCGGCGAGCGCAGCCCCCGGTAGCGGGTCTCCAGCATGATCGCGAGACCGACCGAGTCCTGGACGCCGTAGCGGCACCAGGTGGAGCCGACGCAGGACTTCACGGTTCTGAGCGACTTCCCGTAGGCGTGGCCGGACTCGAACCCGGCGTCGACCAGCCGCTTCCAGATCGCCGGCAGGTCCTCCATCCGGGCACCGAACATGTCGATGCGCTGGCCACCGGTGATCTTGGTGTAGAGGCCGAACTCGCGTGCCACCTCACCGATCACGATCAGGCCCTCCGGGGTGATCTCGCCGCCGGGGATGCGCGGGACGACGGAGTAGGAGCCGTTCTTCTGGAGGTTGGCCAGGTAGGCGTCGTTGGTGTCCTGGAGCTTGCGGTTCTCCTTGGCGAGCACGTGGCCGTTGAGCTGGCTGGCCAGGATCGACGCCACCGCGGGCTTGCAGATGTCGCAGCCGCGGCCGGTGCCGTGGGCCTCGATGATCTGGTCGAAGGTCGTGTAGCCGTGGATCAGGACGACGTCGAAGAGCTCGGCGCGGGTCATCGTGAAGTGCTCGCAGAGGGACAGGTCGACCGTGCGACCCTGGGCGGTGAAGTAGTCCTCGACGATCTTCTTCACCTGCACCTTGCAGGAGCCGCAGGTGCTTCCCGCCTTGGTGGTCTTGGTGACCTCCGCCGCGCTCTCGCAGCCGTTGTCGACGGCCGCCTCGATGTCACCGCGGGTGACGTTGTTGCACGAGCAGACCTGCGCCTCCGGCGGGAGCTGGACACTGGCTCCCCCGCCGGAGGACGCAGGCAGAATGAGCTCCTCGGGGTTGTCCGGGAGCGGGATCCCGGAGGCGACCATCGGCCGGAGCAGGCCGTACGCCGAGGCGTCGCCGACCAGCACACCGCCGAGCAGGCGGGTGCCGTCCTCGCTGATCACCAGCTTCTTGTAGACGCCCGCGACGGCGTCGGAGTAGGTCAGCTCGAGGCACTCGTCGGTGGTGCCGTGCGCGTCGCCGAAGCTCGCGACATCGACGCCGAGCAGCTTGAGCTTGGTCGACATGTCGGCACCGGTGAAGGTGCCTTTGCCGCCCAGCAGGGCGTCGGCGACGACCTCGGCCATGTCGTAGCCGGGGGCCACCAGGCCGTACATCTTCCCGCCGGGCGCGGCACACTCGCCGACCGCCCACACGTGCGGGTCGGAGGAGCGGCACTGCTCGTCGACGAGCACGCCGCCACGCTCGGCCAGGTCCAGTCCGGCCGCGCGGGCGAGCGCATCACGGGGTCGGATGCCTGCCGAGAAGACGATCATGTCGACCGGCAGCGGCTCCTCGACATCCTTGAACTTGAGTGCACTCACCCGGCCGTCGCGTACGCCGCTCTCGTCCTCGTCCACGACGGACGGGAGCGCCGACTCCGTCATCACGCCGGTGTGCACGGTGAGACCGAGCTTCTCGATGTGGCGCTTGAGCGTGTTGCCGCCGGCGTCGTCGACCTGGACGGCCATCAGCCGCGGCGCGAGTTCGACGACGTGGGTCTCGACGCCGAGCTGGTGCAGCGCGTTGGCCGCCTCCAGCCCGAGCAGACCACCCCCGATCACCGCACCAGCGCGAGCGGTCTTCGCGGCCTCGCGGATCGCCTCGAGGTCCTCGATGGTGCGGTAGACGAAGACGTTGCCCAGCTCCGCACCCGGCACCGGCGGCACGAAAGGCGCCGCTCCGGTGGCGAGCACCAGCTCGTCGTACGCCATCTCCTCGCCGTCCGCGAGCATCACCGTCTGAGCAGCAGGGTCGATCTCGATGACGCTCGTGCTGGTGCGCAGGGTGACCCGCGGGTCTTCGTAGACGCCGGACGGCAGGAAGGAGAGCGCCTCGGCACCGACCTCGAAGAAGCTGGTGAGGGCTACCCGGTCGTAGGCCGGACGCGGTTCCTCACCGAGCACCACGATGTCGTGGGTCTCGGTGAGCCCACGCTCGATCGCGGCGGTCACGAAGCGGTGGCCGACCATGCCGTGGCCGACGACGACGACCTTCTTGCGGAGGTGAGGGCTCATGATGGGATTCCTTCCACGGAGCGCTTGCTGGGGCTGGAGGCGAGAAGCAGACGTACGGTCGGCGCGCAGCCGCCGCAGCCGGTGGTGGCGCGGGTGGTGTCGCGTACGTCCTCGAGGGACCGGCACGCCCGGATCCGGCCGGCCCTGACACCGGCGCAGGCGCAGACCTCCGCGTCGTCGGGCAGGTCGGCGATCCCGGAGCCGGACGAGGACGGCTCGGGCAGCAGCAACTGCCCGGCCTCGTGCTCGCCGAGCACGGTCTGCCGGTCGAAGGCCTGGGTGATCAGGCCGACCCGGCTCAGGTCGCCGACGAGAGCACCGGCGACGATGCGGCCGTCGCGTACGACCAGCTTGCGGTGGGTGCCCTTGATCGGGTTGGCGATCTCGACGACCTCACCGGCCTCGTTCTCGGGCTCGCCGAGGACGCAGACCTCGAGGTCGGTGGCGCGCAGGCGGGCGACGATCCGGTGTCCCTCGTAGGCCGCGTCGTTGCCGGCCAGGACGTCGGCCAGGACCCCGGCCTGCTCCCACGCCGGGCTGACGAAGCCGGTGGTGGTCGCGTTGTGCTCGGCGCAGTCGCCGATCGCGTACACATCGGGGTCGTCGACGCTGCGGAGCTGGTCGTCGACGACGATGCCGCGGTCGACGGTGAGCTCGGCTCTTCGGGCGAGGTTGGCGCGGGGACGGCCGCCGGCGGTGAGCACCACCAGGTCGGTCTCGAGGATGTAGCCGTTGTCGAGCCTGAGGCCCTCGTCGGTCAGCCGGGTCGCGCGGGCGCCGAGGTAGACCTGGGTGCCGAGCTTGGCCATCGACCGCTTCAGCACCTTGCCGGCCGAGGCATCGACCTGGCTGCTGAGCAGGTGGTCGCGGCCCTCGACGATCTCGGTCTCGATTCCGCGGACCGCCAGGGCGCGGGAGACCTGGAGGCCGAGCAGTCCCCCGCCGACGATCACCGCGCTGCGCGGGTGGTCGCTCTTCCGGTCGAGGAGAGCCAGCAGCCGCGCGCAGTCGTCGAGGCTGCGGAACGCCTGCACCCGCGGATCCATGGAGCCGTCCATCCGCACCACGCCGCGGATCGGCGGCAGGGTCGGGATCGCCCCGGTGGCGAGGACGAGCTGGTCGTAGGAGACCGTCGTCCGGTCGGCGAGCTCGACCGTCTTGGTGTCGCGGTGGACGTCCACGACGAGGCTGTTCAGCCGGAGGTCGACTCCCCTGTCGGCGTACCACTGCTTCTCGCGCAGCGCGAGCGCCCCCGGACGATGGGTGCCCTCGAGCACCGCGGAGAGCAGGATCCGGTTGTACGGAGCGTGCTGCTCCTCCGCGAGCACAGTGACCTGCGGGCCGAGGCCACGCTCGACCAGTCCCTCGACCAGCCGCGCCGCGGCCATGCCGCCGCCGACGACGACGATCCGGTTCGGCTGCGGCGTGGGCTCGTGTAACACGTCGTTCGTAGCACTACTCGCCCTATCTGAACGACCGGATAGTGCGACGAACGACGTGTTACACGTGACCGGTCCCCCGCTCATGCACTCACCGCCGCGGCACAGACCTTGAACTCCGGCATCCGGCTGGACGGGTCGAGGGCGTCGTTGGTGAGCTTGTTGGCGCCGACCCAGTGGAACGGTACGAAGACCGTGTCGGGGCGGATCGTGGTCACGATGCGCGCCGGCGCCTTCAGCTCCCCCCGAGCGGTGCGTACGACGACCGGGTCGCCGTCGTGGGCACCGACGCGGTCTGCCAGCAGCGGGTGGATCTCGACGAAGACACCCTCGTCGGGAAGGTCCTTGATCCGCCGGGTCTGGGCGCCGGACTGGTACTGCGCGAGGACGCGGCCGGTGGTGAGGTGGAGCGGGTAGTCGGCGGTCGGCTGCTCGGCCGGGCCGCGGTGGGCGACATCGATGAAACGAGCCCGGCCGTCGGCGTGGAAGAAAGAGTCGGCGAAGAGGCGCGGGGTGCCTGCGGTGTCCTCGGCGCAGGGCCAGAAGACGCCGTCCTCGTCGCGGATGCGGTCGTAGGTGATGCCGCTGTAGTCGGCCTTGCCGCCCTTCGAGGCGGCTCGGAGCTCGGTGAAGATCTCCTCGGGGTCGGTCGACCAGGTCGAGGCGGCACCGAGGCGGGTGGCGAGACCGGTGATGACGTCGAGGTCGTTCTTGACCCCGTCGGGGGCACTGATCGCCTGGTTGCGCAGGACGACCCGGCCCTCGAGGTTGGTCATGGTGCCGGTCTCCTCGGCCCACTGGGTCACCGGAAGCACCACGTCGGCCAGGGACGCGGTCTCGCTCATCACCATGTCGGCGACGACCAGCAGGTCGAGGTCGGTCAGGCGCGACGTGATGTGGGTGGCGTTCGGGGCAGAGACGACGATGTTGGAGCCGAAGACGAGCAGGCTCTTGGGGCCTTCAGGGGTGCCGAGCGCGTCCAGGAGCTCGTAGGCGGAGCGGCCCTTGCCGGGGATCGTCTCCGGGTCGACGCCCCAGACCGCGGCGACGTGCGCGCGGGCCGCGGGGTCGTCGATCATCCGGTAACCGGGAAGCTGGTCGGCCTTCTGGCCGTGCT
This sequence comes from Nocardioides sp. CCNWLW239, assembly GCF_037137035.1. Lineage (NCBI taxonomy): Bacteria > Bacillati > Actinomycetota > Actinomycetes > Propionibacteriales > Nocardioidaceae > Nocardioides > Nocardioides sp. CCNWLW239. Next base: position 966,293 of record NZ_JBBBNW010000001.1, read on the forward strand.
CGCGGCCACCCTGCCCGTTGCCCTGTCCGGTGAGGCAGCCGTAGCCGGCGTACGTCTTCCCGGGCATGCCCAGCGCGAGCGCGACGTTGAGCCAGGCCAGGACGGTGGCGGTGCCCTGGGCGTGCTGCTCGGCGCCGCGGGCGGTCAGGACCATCACCTTCTCCGCGTTCGCCAGCAGAGAGGCGAGCTCGCGCACCTGGCTCGCCTCGACGCCGCTGACCCGCTCGACCAGCTCCGGCCACCAGGCGGCCACGGAGCGGCGTACGTCCTCGAAGCCCGTGGTCCGCTCGGCGATGTAGCCCTCGTCGACCGCACCGGCCGCGTCGAGCAGGTGCAGGACGCCGAGCGCGAGCGGCAGGTCGGTGCCGGGGACGGGCTGCAGGAAGAGGTCGGCCCGCTCACCGGTCGGGGTCAGCCGCGGATCGATGACGACGACCTTGCCGCCGTTCTCACGCAGCCGGTCGAGGTGCCGGGCCGCCGGCGGCATGGTCTCGGCCAGGTTGGAGCCGACGAGCACACAGACGTCGGTCTGCTCGATGTCGGCGAGCGGGAACGGCAGCCCACGGTCGACGCCGAAGGCCTGGTTGCCGGCCGAGGCAGCCGATGACATGCACCAGCGGCCGTTGTAGTCGATCTGAGAAGTGCCGAGCGCGACCCGAGCGAACTTCCCGAGCTGGTAGGCCTTTTCGTTGGTCAGCCCGCCACCGCCGAAGACGGCGTTCGCGTCGGCACCGTGTTCGTCCCGCAGGTCGGCGAGCCTCGCGGCGACCAGGTCGAGCGCCTCGTCCCACGTCGCCGCGCTCCACTCCCCCGTCGACCGGTCGCGCACCATCGGCGTCGTCAGCCGCTCCCGGCTCCCGCGCAGTCCGGTCGCCGTCCACCCCTTGCGGCAGAGTGCCCCCTCGTTCACCGGGAACGAGCGCTCACTGACCTCCAGCCGGGGCCCTTTGCGTGAAAGGGTCATCCCGCACTGCAAGCTGCAGTAAGGACAGTGGGTGTCGGTCACGCGTACTCACACCGTTTCGGGTCGGGGACTGGCGACCTCTACCTTCCGGTGTCAACGTTTCGCACCGATCGGCTCTCCGTACCCCTTCCGTCAACTTCCTCTCACCACCTCACAACCCCGCCTGCCGAGGCGTCACCCCCGCCGGCCGAAGCGTCAGGTACGTCGGCCGAGTGGGCAGCGGGATGCCAACTCGAACGGCGGGAGCGACGCCTCGGCCGACCGGGGTGACGGCTCGACGATCAGGGAGTACGCCGGCGGAGGGTCGCCGAGCCGAGGGCGAGGCCGGCGACGACGAAGCCGGCGACGACGGCGAGGTCGGCCCAGACCTCCCCGGTGTCGGTGGAGGTGACGAGGAGGGTCATCGCGTCGACGGCGTAGGAGAGCGGGAGCACGGACGAGATGGCCTCGAGGACCGCCGGGAGCGACTCGCGCGGGACCAGGAGTCCGCAGAGCAGGATCTGCGGTACGACGATGGCGGGCATGAACTGCACGGCCTGGAACTCGGTGGCGGCGAAGGCGGATACGAGCAGCCCGAGCGCGGTGCCGAGGACGGCGTCGACGATGGCGACGACCACCAGCAGCCACACCGGGCCGCTGATCTCCAACCCGAGAAGACCGACGCTGACCGCGACGGCGACACCGGACTGGATGGCAGCCAACAGTCCGAACGCCAGCGCGTAGCCCAGCAGGAAGTCGCCCTTGCCCAGCGGCATCGCCAGCAGCCGCTCGAGGGTTCCGGAGGAGCGCTCCCGCAGCGTGGTCACCGAGGTCACCAGGAACATCACGATGAACGGGAAGATCGCCAGCAGCGCCGGGCCGATCTGGTCGAAGATCGGCGTCGGGGAGTCCTCGTACATCCACCACAGCAGCGTCATCAGCAGCGTCGGCAGCACCACCAGCATGGCCAGGGTGCGGTGGTCGCGACGGATCTGAGCGAGGACCCGTCCGGCCACGGCCAGGGTTCGTCGAAGGCTCATCGGGCCGCCCCTCTCACCAGCGCCAGGAAGGCCTGCTCGACGTCGTCCGCGCCGGCCTTCTGCTTGATCTCGGACGGACTGCCGTCGGCGAGGATCGCGCCTTCGCGCATCAGCAGCAGCCGGTCGCAGCGCTCGGCCTCGTCCATGACGTGGCTGGACACGATCACCGCCGCACCCGCAGCAGCCAGGTCCCGGAACGTCCCCCACAGCTGCTCGCGCAGCACCGGGTCGAGACCCACCGTCGGTTCGTCGAGCACCAACAGCGAGGGCGACCCGAGCAGCGCCGCCGCGAGCGAGACCCGGGAACGCTGGCCGCCGGAGAGGTCGCGTACGACCTGGTCGGCGTGAGATGCCAGATCGACCGTCTCGATCGCCGCCGTGACCGACGAGGCGGGTGCGCCGAGCACCTTGGCGAAGAAGCGGAGGTTCTCGGTGACGGTCAGGTCGTCGTAGACGCTGGAGGCCTGCGTGACGTAGCCGATGCGCGAGCGCAACGACGCCGAGCCGGCGGGCTCACCATGCACAGTCAGCGTCCCGGTCACCTTCGCCTGCACACCCACCAGCGCACGCATCAGCGTCGTCTTGCCGCAGCCCGACGGCCCGAGCAGCCCCGTCACCTCGCCCGCCCGGAGGGAGAAGTCGAGGTCGTGAAGGACCTCGCGCTTCCCACGTACGACTCGGAGACCGGAGGCCTCCACCACGTTATTCATCACATGATGAAATGTGGCACGACAGACCCGGCGGCGCAAGGGGGCTACGGCAAAGGCCCGGCCAGATACCCCTGGACCACCGGAGCGTACGTCGCCACCAGCGTCTCCGCGGGCGCCGAGGCGAGCGGCTCGATCCGGGCGACGTAGCGCAGCACGACGATCCCGACCAGCTGCGAGCCCACCAGGGCCATCCGCCGCTCCGGCTCGTCGAGCCCGAGCGCCTCGCTGACCGGTCCCAGGATCAGCCGGCCGAAGGCCTCCGGGACCAGCGCCTTCCCCTCCGGCTCGAAGATGCTGCGCACCAGCGCCATCAGCGGGAGCCGCGACTCCTCGTCGTCCCAGACGCTCAGCAGCAGCCGTACGAGGCTCTCCCCCGCCCGGTCGGGCCCCTCCGCGGTGATCGTCGGAGCGATCACCCGCGGGTCGACCCGGAGCTCCAGCGAGGCGACGAAGAGGTCCTCCTTGGTCCCGAAGTAGTGGTGCACCAGGGCCGAGTCCACCCCGGCTGCGGCCGCGATCCCACGGACGGAGGTCGCGGCGTACCCCTGCTGCGCGAAGCGCTGCCGAGCCACCGCCAGGATCGCCGCCCGCGTGTTCGGCGAACCGGGCCTGCGTCCCCGCCGCGGTGCCGTCGTGCTCAGGTCCTCTCGGTTCACTCGCTGCCGCTCGCTCACGCGACCACGCTAACCCGACGCGGGACGACGGTCGGGTTCCGTCCGTCGCAGCCACGCCGCGGGCCGCCCGACGAGCCATTCGAGCGGACCGGGGCGCCCCCAGGCCGTGACGAGCGCGCCGATGGACAGCACGACGAGCACATGGACGACGTACGTCTCGGGGGTCTCCGGCGGCCAGACGGCGCCGGTCATCATCACCACGTGCAGGGTGTAGAGCGTGAGCGTCATCGTGCCGGCACCGAACAGCACCGCCATCCCGACGCGCCACCGCTCCGGCAGCCACAGCGCGATCATCTGGCAGGCCCCGATGACGAACATCGAGCTGCCGATCGTCTGCGCCAGGTCGAACGGTGTGGTCGCGTGCGGTGCGACGACCAGCAGCCACTGCCAGCCCCCGTCGACGGGTGTCTGCCCGTAGAGGCCGTGGCTCATCGCGGTCAGCGCCGCGTCGATGTCCACCCCCGGATAAGTACGCAGCAGCTCGCCGGCCACCGACGGCAGCCGGGTCAGCCGCCCGGACAGCCAGGTGGCCGAGAGGGAGAGGACCAGGCCACCGGACCAGAGCATCGAGACCACGGTCCGGTTGCGCAGATCGATGCGGCCGATGGCCATCCCGATCAGCACGTAGGCCAGCCACGGGACGGCCGGGTAGTAGCCGGTGAAGAGCAGCTCGGCGAGCAACCGGGCGGGTTCCACGAGCTGGGACGGCTCCGGGCTCTCGAACTGCCGCAGCGGCAGCATCGGCCGCACGACCTGCGACACGACCGGCCCGAGGACGACCCAGACCGCGCCGAGCAGCCACAGCCACCGTGCCCGCAGGCCGAGGAACGGGATCGCGCCCAGGAACAGCACGCCGTAGTAGGTCAGGATGATCGCGATGTTGGTGCCGAGCGACCCGAGCACCAGCCCGAGCAGGGCGATCAGCACCGCACGGGCAGCCAGTCCGAGCGACCGTGACACGAGCACCTGGCCCCGCACCGGTTCCTGACGACCCGTCATCAGCGCCAGGCTGACTCCGGCGAGCACCGCGAAGAGTGCCGCCGACCGGCCACCGGCGATGGACTGGATCCTGGTCAGCTCACCCGAGGCGTCGATCGGCTCCAGCACATGCGTCGCCATCATCCCCAGCAACGCCAGGCACCGCGCCACGTCGACACCGACGAGGCGCGTCGAGAGTCGATCGGTGAGCGCGGACATCGACCCAAGAGTAGAGATATGTCACGCACTCGGTGGCTTCACCCACGTACCGACCCTCCTTTACCGTGGGAACGATGTCCTTGGATGCCTCCCCGACCCGCGCATGGGTAGGCCACGATGCCGGCAGCAGCGGCTACCGGCGGATCCTGATCGGCCTGTTCGCCGCCGGGATCGCCGCCTTCGGGCAGATGTACTCCACCCAGGGCATCCTCCCCACGCTCGCCCACGCGATGGAGGTCAGCGAGGCGGGCGCGGCGCTCACCGTCTCGACCGCCACCCTCGGCCTGGCCACCAGCGTCCTCGGCTGGTCCTGGCTCGCCGACCGGATCGGCCGGGCCCCGGCGATGAAGATCGCGCTCTCGATCTCCCTGGTCCTCGGCCTGCTCACCCCGCTCGCCCCCGGCTTCACGACGCTCCTCGTGCTGCGCAGCCTCGAAGGTCTCGCGCTCGGCGGCGTCCCCGCGCTCGCGGTCGCCTACCTGGCCGAGGAGATCCACCCCCGCCACGTCAGCCTCGCGGCCGCCATCTACATCTCCGGCACCACCGTCGGCGGCCTCCTGGGCCGGGTCATCACGGGTCCGTTCGCCGACCTCGGTGGCTGGCGCTTGGGCGTCGCCGCCGGCGGCGTCCTCTCCGCGATCGCGGCGGTCATCGCGATCACCCTGATCCCCCGCGCGCAGGGCTGGGTCCGTCCGACCGGAAAGCCGACCACCTCCGTACGTGAAGGGGTGATCGCCAACCTCCGTGACCCCGGCATGCTCGTCCTCTACGGGCAGGCAGCGCTGCTGATGGGCGGGTTCGTGGCGACGTACAACTATCTGGGGTTCCGCCTCGAGCGCGAGCCCTTCGGGCTGCCCGTCGCGATCTCCAGCCAGATCTTCTTCGCCTACCTCGGCGGCACCGTGTCGTCCTCGGTCGCCGGCCGCCTGGCCACCACCTACGGGCGGCGAAAGGTCATGCTGACCTGCGTCGTCATCACGATCGTCGGGGTCGTGATGACCCTGCCCGACAACCTCGCGATCGTCCTGACCGGCCTCTTCGTCCTCACCACCGGCTTCTTCGGCGCCCACGGCGTCGCCTCCGGCTGGGTCGGCGCCCGCGCGAAGGTCGGGAAGGCCCAGGCCAGCGCCCTCTACAACCTCTTCTACTACGGCGGCTCGAGCCTGTTCGGGTGGCTGCTCGGCTATGCGTACGTCGTCGGCTGGTGGGGTGTCGTCACCGCCGTCCTCGTCCTCGCCCTGATCTCCTTGACGTGGTCCGCGATCGTGACCCGCGATCAGTCGTAGTGGTGGCTCTGCGGCAGCACGATCGGATCCTGGTCATCGTCAGCGACCCGCGACGTCACCGGCCGGCCCTGAGGAGACTCGGTGCCGGGCACCGCCACACACTCCACGTGGTCCACCCTGCAGGCCAACAACGAGATCCCCGAGCCACTCTTCAGCCGCCCGAGCCGGGTGTTGTCGTCGAACCAGAGACCGCCCCACTCGGAGTCTCCGATCATGATCACGCTGCCACCGTCCGGCGGAACCAGCTCGGCGCCATCCGGACCGACCAGCCGTCCAGCCTCGCCCTTCTCCCCGACAGCCTCCCAGGTGTGGCTGGGGTTCCAGACCCCGTACGCATCGCCGCCATGCGGCTGCCACGGCTTCTCCCCCTCGGGCACCTCGCTCCGCGCACCCGTGGCCAGCGAATAGGCGACATCGCCGTCCAGCGTCCGAAACCACGCCGTCTCGTCGTCGACCGCGATCAGGCCGGGCTCGATCTCCTCGTACGCATCGGCCTGATCCCCCGAGGTCGTGAATCCCTCATCGCTTCGGACGATCTCCTCGCCGGTGGTGAAGTCGACGACCACCGCTTCGATCGTGTCGGGATCCTCGGTGACATCGGCGTAGGCCAGGTAGCGGCCGTCCGGTGACGCCTCGATCAACGACACCGTCGTATGGGCCTTCACGCCGAGACCCCGGGTGCCAGAACCATCGGCCCAGTAGAGCTCATCGTCACCAGGGGTCTGGAACACCACGCCACCGCCGACGACGGCGTAGGCACTGATCGGATCCTCCGTGGCGATGTCTGACCCGTCCGGAAGATGCACGGTCGATCCGTCAGCCCAGACGAGGCCATCAATGGGAGCCGCCTCCCCCACGGCCGGCCAACTCGCCTCAACCGTAGAGCCGGAATCTCCACACCCACCCAGGCCCAGGATCAGCCCCAGGACGATGATCACGCTTCGAACCACTGACAATCCCGCCGATGCTCCCGGAGTCCGCGCTCACCAATGAGCGATAGCGAACTTCTGGATCAGTCATGACTCCCCAAGTCTGTCGACAGAGTGTGTCACGCCCGGAAGTGCTCCCGCGCGAACTCGAGCGACTCGCGCAGGTCGGCGAGCCGGCCGGCCTTGCGGGTGCTGATCTCCAGGACGATGTCGCCCTCGAACCCCGAGGATGCGAGGTAGTGCAGGAACTTGTCGGCGCCCATGTGTCCGCGCCCGGGCACGAGGTGCTCGTCCTTGGCCGAACCGGTGCCGTCGGTGAGATGGATGTGTCGCAGGCTCGGCCCGAGGCGCTTGGCCATCTCGATGACGTCGTCGCCGGCGATGGCGGCGTGCGAGAGGTCGATGGTGGTGTTGGCGTAGGGCTCGGTCGAGGGGTCCCAGTGCGGCAGATACATCTGGGTGGAGCGCTTGGCGGCCCGCCACGGATACATGTTCTCCACCGCGAACCGCAGGCCCGTCGAGCGTTCCAGGGTGGCGATCCCCTCCACGAAACCGGCCGCATACTCGCGCTGCCATCGGAACGGCGGATGGACGACGACCACCCCTGCCCCGACCTCGACGGCCATCTCCGCGGAGCGCTCGAGCTTGCCCCAGGGCTCGAACCCCCAGACCTGCTGGGTGAACAGCAACGTCGGGGCGTGGATCGCGACGACCGGCAGGCCGTGGTGCTCGGAGAGCTGCTTGATCGCGTGGGTCTGCTGGGAGAGCGCGTCGATCCCGACCATCACCTCGACACCGTCATAGCCCACCTCGGCCGCGTAGGCGAACCCCTGGGCGGTCGATTCGGGATAGGTCGAGACGGTCGACAGCGCGATCATCGCGGGCCTCCTACTCAGGGCTGCTGATGAAGGACAGGTGGTCGAGGCGGTCGAGGATCAGCCCCTCACGCAGCGCCCAGGGGCAGATCTCGAAGGCCGGCAGGTCGAAGATGTCGAGGCACGCCTCGGCGACCAGCGCACCGGGGACGATCTGATGGGCCCGCGACGGGCTGACACCGGGCAGCTCGGCGAGCTCCTCGAGCGACATCTCCACCAGCTTGGGGATCCACGTGCTCAGCTCGGCCAGCTGCAGCTGGCGGCGCACCCGCAGGCCCTCGCCGCTCGGCGCGGCACCGCAGATCCGAGCCAGCGACCGGAACGTCTTCGAGGTCGCCACCGCCATGTCGGGCCGGCCGCCGCGCAGGACCTTGCCCGCGTCCTCGGCGATCGAGGCCCGGATGGTGCGGCGCATCTCCCGCAGCTCCTCCTCCGTGGGCCGGTCACCGGCATAGGTGCGCGCGAGCCGGCCCGCACCGAGCGGCAGCGACCAGGCGACGTACGGCTGCTCGTCGAGCCCGGCCGCGATCTCCAGGGAGCCGCCGCCGATGTCGAAGACGGCCAACCGGCCGGCCGACCAGCCGAACCAGCGGCGTACGGCCAGGAAGGTCAGCCTCGCCTCGTCGTCGCCGGGGAGGACCTCTATCTCGACCCCGGTCGCCGCGTGGACGCGGTCGAGGACCTGCTGGGAGTTGCCGGCATCGCGCACCGCCGAGGTGGCGAACGCGAGCATCTCCGAGACGCCCTTCTCCTCCGCGACCGCCACGGACTCGCGGGTGAACGTGGTCAGCGCCTCGATCCCGGCCTCGGTCACGTCGCCGGTGTCGTCGAGGTGCTCCGCCAGTCGCAACGGCTGCTTGAACGAGTACGCCGGCAGCGGGGCAGCCCCGCCGTGGGCGTCGACCACGAGCAGGTGTCCCGTGTTCGATCCGATGTCGAGTACGCCCAGACGCATAGGGTCTACGCTACTTCGCCGCGCCCACGCCGTTGCCCGAAGACTGCTCTCCGAGCGATTTTTCAGCGGCTGGAGCTCGCCGCGACAGGCTCGAGACCGGGGGCCGTCACCGGCGCGGTCCGCTCACCGATCCGGGCGTTGACCGCTCCCGCGAGGACCACGACGAGCGCCGCTGCGGCCGGCATGAGCAGGGCCGTCCCGGTGCCCCAGCGTTCGGCGATCTCGCCGGTGGCGGCGGAGGCGAGGGACTGACCGAGGATCACCGCAGAGCCGAGCATCGTCATCACGGTGGCCGAGCGACCGACCGGGCTGCGGCGGGCACCGAGGCCGTACTGGGTCACCAGCGTCGGCCCGATCCCGATGCCGATGACGAGCAGCGCGAGCATCATCCCAGTCACCGAGGAGACGCCCGGCAGCGCGAGCGCACCGGCGAGCATCACACCGCCGAAGACCAGCCAGCGCGCGGCTGCGGTGAAGCCCACCGGGAAGGCGGCGACGCTCAGCGCGAGCGCGGCCGATCCGACGCCCATCGCGGCGTAGACCAGGCCCGCCTCCTCGGGGCGGCCGTGGTCGGCCATGAACGCGGTCAGCGAGGTGAGCATCGATCCGAAGAAGAGGCCGACGCCGAGGATGCCGACCACGACGACGACCAAGCCCGGGCGGGCGAGCTCGCGCGCGGGGCCCGCGGCCGGCGTACGTCCGGCAGTTGCCTGTGCGGTCGCGGCGCTCGGGTGGAGGGCGAAGGCGGAGACGAAGACCAGGGTCATCGCCGCGGCACCGGCGACCGGCGCCCACGGGTCGATCGCGACGGCGAGGACGCCGGCGACGACCGGCCCGACGATGAAGACGATCTCGTCGGCCGCCGACTCGTAGGCCATCGTCGAGTTGAGCACGCGGACGCGACGCCCGGGGACGATGTGCGCGGAGATGATCGCGACCAGCCGGGACCGCGACAGCGGCGCGATCTGGGGCGCGGTCGCACCGACCAGGAAGGCGACGGCCAGCACGGCGGCGTCCGGCAGCGGGCTGTAGACGACCCAGGTCATCGCACCCAGCGCGGCACTGCTGAGGACACTGATCACCAGCAGGACCGGGCGCTGACCGAACCTGTCGACAGCCGCGCCGAGCAGCGGGCCGCACGTCGCGGCGCCGATGCCCACCAGGGCCGAGTTCAGCCCGCCGAGCGCCAGCGAGTCGCGGCCCGCGACGACCAGCGTCAGCACACCGACGACCATCATCGCGTACGGCATCCGCGCGACCAGCGCAAGCGGGAAGTAGGTCTTCCCCACGGCGCGAACCAGTCTCTGCTCGCCCTGCCCTGACATCTCTCGAACCTCCCGCTGCGAACCGCGGCTCTGTGCCGCCTTGGTCCGCCGGCGGGGCCAGCGCGAGGTGATACACACGATGGAAACGGAGCGGATGCTCCGCACCTACAAGAATACGCCGTACGCCTCGCCCGTCCGGAATCGCCGCGGAGTCGTCTCCGTCACGGTTCGAGGTCGACCATCCCGGTGCCGTTGGCGATGTCGAGCGGCACCGAGACCTGGTCGTGGACGATCAGCCAGACGCCGTCGGTTTCATCGGTCGGGATCATCACGGATACGAAGGACGCCCGCGGTTTTCGTCGTCAGACTTAATTGAAGCGACCCGGTCGTTGAGCAGCCGGATCCAAGGATCGTCGTCATCGCCGTGGTACGAGGCGCTCTGCGCGCTTGGGGCTGTCTCGATCAAATGCAGAAGGGTCCAGGCCAAGCCGTGGCAATCGTCTGGCCCGAAGACGGCCACCAATGCGTTGGCTTCCTCATCCGACAACAGCTTCGGCAGCCGTGAGAGCAGAGTCTCTGCTTCGCCGATCTGCTTGTCGCTGCTGTCTTCCGATGGCAGAGAGCCGAACCGAACGAGATCCAGCACTTCTTGTCGGATCATGGGCGTTCCGCCGAGCGTTCGCGCATCAGCCTGAACACGTCACCAGCACTGACCGCGACTTCGAAAGGCCCGAAATGCCGCTGAAACAGCTCCCGCCGGCGAACGTAGTCCGCGAGCAGCTGTTCGACCTTTGCGGCATCGTCGACGCTGAAGCGCCTTTTCGCCGTGGGATCGACGACGTCACCGCTGCCCGCACTGGCGATGACCCCAAAGACTCGACGGATCTCAGGGACGACGTCGACCGGATTGCTGAACGACACCCGCAGACCAATTGAAGGGGCCGGAACGCCGACCTCCGAGTCGATCCAATAACGCCGCCCTCGGAGCACGAGGCGACTTTCTCCTCGCCTCTCCGCGCCGGCGTCTAGCAAAGCGGAGACCTGCTGTTCAGAAGTCCCGTCGGCAGGAATGACGCGGTACACAGCGGACTCGACGCCCATCATGACCCTTTCGCCTCGACGTACGACCGGCGGCTGACTCGACGCTGTCGCCGTTGTAGTAGACCGCATCGAGTCCTGCCTTGTGAAGGATTCACAAGGCAGGACCCTCTGTAGTAGCGGCCCGGCACCCTGGATCCCTGTTCCTCATCCTCACGCCATGGGTCGAGGGCGCCAAGATACGACCGCGTCACTCGCACCTGGGCCGTACGGGACCACGATCTGAGTTCGGCGCGGAGGCCGCCACTCCGACCTGACTGACAACGCTCCGCAACGTAGGCTTGCCCAGTGCCTGAGGTACCCCTGGATTTCCCGCGCGCGTGGGTGGAGTTCGTCAACCCCGACGACCCGGACGAGCGGATGCGCTGCGACCTGACGTGGTTGACGTCGGCCTACTCGTGCATCTTCGGCAACGGCTGCCCGGGGATGTTCAAGAGCTCGCCGGACGTGGGGTGCTGCACCCTCGGGGCGCACTTCGCCGACGGGGAGGACGAGGCGCGGACGGCGGGGTTCGTCGCCGAGCTGACGCCGGAGATCTGGGAGCAGCACCCGGGGCGCAAGGTGGGGACCGACGACTGGGTCGAGCTGGACGAGGACGGCGAGCGGAAGACGCGCGTGACGGAGTTCCGCGGGCAGGAGTCGTGCGTGCTGGCCAACCGGCCGGACTTCCCCGGCGGATCGGGGTGCGCGCTGCACATCCTGGCCGCCCGGGAGGGCCGGGAGCACTTCGAGACGAAGCCGGACGTGTGCTGGCAGCTGCCGATCCGGCGTACGTTCCGGGACGTCGAGCTGACCGACGGGACGACCTACACCGAGGTGACGATCACCGAGTACGACCGGCGCGGCTGGGGTCCGGGCGGGCACGACCTGGACTGGTACTGCTCCGGCAACACCGAGGCCCATGTCGCCGTCGAACCCGTCTATGTCTCCAACGCGCCCGAGCTGACCGAGCTGATGGGCAAGGCGGCGTACGCCGAGCTCGTCCGCCACTGCGAGGCGCACGTCCGGTCGAGGTCCGCGCTGGCCCTCCATCCCGCCAGCCCCCGCTGATTGGTATCTCGATATCAAGAGATAGCGACCCTGGATTGGTCTCCCTCTCAGCGAGAGTTCAGAATCGTTACATGCGCCTGGACCATGTTTCGTACGCTGCAGGACCCGATGGCTTGGCTCAGACCGCCAAGCAGCTCGGTGAGCTGCTCGGCCAGGAGTTCGTCGACGGTGGTGTCCACCCACGCTTCGGCACCCGCAACTTCATCCTCCCGATGCGCGGCGGCCTCTACCTCGAGGTCGTCGAGGCGCTCGAGCACCCGGCCAGCGACAAGGCCCCGTTCGGGCAGGCCGTCAAGGCCCGCTCGGCACTCGGCGGCGGCTGGATCGGCTTCGTGGTCGGCGTCGACGACATGGCCCCGATCGAGGAGCGGCTCGGCCGCAAGGCGGTCCCCGGCAACCGCCACCTCCCCGACGGCCGCGAGCTCCACTGGCAGCAGATCGGCATCAACGGCCTGATCGCCGACCCGCAGCTCCCCTACTTCATCAAGTGGGAGACCCCGGAGCTCCACCCCGGCAACGCCGGCTCCGACATCACCCTCACCGACCTGGAGATCTCCGGGGACCCCGAGCGGGTCAAGGACTACCTCGGCGACGAGCTGAAGGAGCGCGTCGACCCGTGGACCGGCAAGCCCGCCGAGAACGTCCACATCGACTGGGTCGCCGAGCACGGCACCCCCGGCCTGCTGGCCGCCAAGTTCGTGACGCCGCGCGGCGAGGTCCGGATCTGACCAGGCTCGACCTGCCGGGGGCGACGGGAGCGATCCCGTCCCCCAACATCTGGAACCACACCGCGACGTACGAGATCGAGAACCGTGCGCTCGACCCGCACGGCCGGCTCTGGGCCGCGATGGCCGAGACCGGGCCCTGGGACGGGCGCGACGTGCTCGACCTGGGCTGCGGGACTGGGTTCTACCTGCCGAAGTTCGCCGAGACGGCCCACACGGTCACCGGGATCGAACCGCATCCGGATCTGGTGACCCTGGCTCGGCGGCGTACGAAACGGCTCTCGAACGTCACCGTGCACAACGGCCTCGCGCAGCGGCTGCCGCTGCCCCCGGCGTCGGTCGACGTCATGCACGCCCGCTGGGCGTACTTCTTCGGTCCCGGCTCCGAACCGGGGCTCGGTGAGCTCGACCGGGTGATGCGGCGCGGCGGGGTGGCGATGGTGATCGACAACGACGGCTCCCGCTCGACCTTCGGCGCGTGGTTCCGCCGTGGCTACCCGAAGGTCCCGCCGCCGGAGGAGCAGGAGCGGTTCTGGTCGATGCACGGCTGGACACGCGTCCCGGTCGACATGGACTGGTCCTTCACCTCCCGCGCAGACCTGGAGGCAGTCGTACGCATCGAGTTCGATCCGGCCACGGCCGACGCGATCCTGGAGGAACACCAGGGGACGTACGTCGGCTACGCGGTGAATCTCTGGTGGAAGCGTTTCTGAATCACTCACACCGCTGAGGAAAACCCGTAACCATTGAAGCTCCTTCCAAGGAAAGGAGTTTCACCATGCACCACATCCCACGTCTCGGGCGTCGGCTCGGCACGGTCATCGGCACCCTCCTTCTCACGGTCGCGGCCTCCCTCGCCGCGGTCTCCGTCACGGCTGCTCCGGCCCAGGCCGACGCCTGCTACACCTGGAGCGGCACCCTGCAGCAGGGGTCCTCGGGCGGCGCGGTCACCCAGCTGCAGATCCGGGTCGCCGGCTGGGCGGCCTCCGGTACGGTCTTCTCGATCGACGGGTCCTACGGCCCTGCGACGACGACCGCGGTCCGCAACTTCCAGGCCGCCTACGGGCTCAGCGCCGACGGGGTCGCCGGACCGAACACGTTCAACAAGATCTACGCGCTCCAGGACGACGACTGCACGCCGATCCACTTCTCCTGGAGCGAGGTCGACGACGTCTGTTACGGCGGCTGGCCGACGCCGGTCTCCGGGGTCACGATCGCGCAGGTCAAGGCCAACCTGATGCAGGCGATGTGGCGCGCGGAGGCGATCCGGCACCGGCTCGGGGACAACCCGCTACGGGTGACCTCGGCCTACCGCTCGCGGGCGTGCAACACCTCGGTCGGCGGAGCCTCCAACAGCAACCACCTCTACGGCCGGGCGATGGATCTGGTGCCCGGCAGCAGCGCCACGACCATGTGCGGCATCGCGCGTGCTTCGCGCCAGTCGTTCCCGCAGGTCCTCGGGCCGGGCTACCCCGACCACAGCGACCACATCCACCTCGGCATCCAGTCGAGCGTCTACCACAGCGCCTCGCAGTGCTTCTGAGCTGCTCAGGGTGACTCGGTGAGCTGGTCGGGGTCGGCGTCGGTCCCGACCAGCTCGCGGAGCTTGTCGTTGACGTCCCAGATCCCGACGTTCATCCCGGCGGTGACGGTGCGGCCGCGCTGCCAGTAGGCGATGAACTCGTCACCGTCGGTGTCGCCACGGAGGACCACCTCGTCCTCGGGTGCGGAATGGCCGACGTACTCCATCGAGAACTCGAACTGGTCGGTGAAGAAGTAGGGCTGCCAGTCGTAGGCGCCGTCCTTGCCCAGCATCGTCCGCGCCGCCAGCCGGCCCTGCTTGATCGCGTTGTCCCAGTGCTCGACCCGCAGCGGGCCGAGCACGGTGTGGTTCGCGAGCGCGACGTCGCCTGCGGCGAAGACCCTCGGATCAGACGTACGCAGCCTCTCGTCGACCACGATGCCGTCACCGACCTCGAGGCCGGCGTCCGCGGCCAGGGCGGTGGCCGGTGCCGCACCGACGGCGACGAGCACGACGTCGGCGGGGATCTCGCCGGCGCTGGTGCGTACGGAGCCCGGCTCGATCGCCTCGACCGACGTCTCGGTGTGGATCTCGACGCCGTGGCGACGGTGCAGGTCGGCGACGTGCTCGGCGAGCGTCGGGCCGAGGACGGTGAGCAGCGGCTGCGCGGCGGCCTCGAGGACGACCGCAGTGCCGCCCAGCGCGGTCACGGACGCGGCGACCTCCAGGCCGATCCAGCCGCCCCCGACCAGGACGACCCGCGTCCCGGAACGGACCTTCTCCTTGAGACGGCGGGCGTCCTCGACGGTGCGGAGGGTCATCGCGTTCTCGATGCCCGGGATCGGCGGGGTCTTCGGGTCGGCGCCGGTGGCCAGGAGCAGCCGGCCGAAGGCCAGCTTCTTGCCGCTGTCCAGCGCGACGGTCCCCTCGTTCAGGTCCAGGGCGGTGGCGGTGGTGCCGGCCAGGACGGTCACGTCCTTCTCCGCGTACCACGCCTCGTCGTGGGAGACCTTGAACTCCTTGGCACCGGAGAGGAAGTCCTTGGAGAGCTGTGGTCGCTCGTAGGGAAGCTCCGGCTCCCTGCCGACCAGGATCAGGGGACCGTCATAGCCCTCCTCGCGAAGGGTCTCGATGGCGCTGACGGCCGCGAGGCCAGCACCGATGACGACGATGTCTGTGATGTCCGCGCTTCCCATGACGCCATCGTCGCTCGGAACCGGTGAACTAGGAAGACCCTCGCACGGTGAGGACGGGTTTCAGCATCACGCCCGGGGCGGCGTAGGAAGGAGTCGCGAGCAGCTCCTCGAGCGCCTTGACCAGCTCGCGGGCGGCCTCCTCCAGCGGAGGACGTACGGAGGTGATGCCCGGCGGCACCGTCTGCGCGACCTGGGAGTCGTCGAAGCCGACGACCGCGATGTCCTCACCGAGCCGGAGCCGTCGTTCGAAGAGGGAGTGGAGCACGCCCATGGCGAGCGTGTCCGAGGCGCAGACGAGCGCTGTCGGCTCGGTCTCGTCGAGGATCGCGTCGGCGGCGGCCTTGCCCGAGCTGATCGAGTCCTCGGTGCGCGAGGCCAGCCCCGTGGTCGAGAGGCCGTGGGTGTGCATCGCGTGGATCCAGCCGCTGCGCCGCTCCTCGCCCAGCAGCGAGTCCTTGTGCCAGCCGATCCAGGCGATCTTGGAGTGGCCGCGCTCGATCAGGTGCTCGGTGGCGATCTCGGCTCCGTAGGCGAGGTCGACGTCGACCCAGGGATGCTTGGCGTCGGGCTGGGTCCAGGGTCGACCGAAGCTCACGAACCTGGCCCGCCGGGACTGCAGCCAGGTCGTCTGCTGACCACCGAGGTGGGTGTCGGTCACCACGAACGCGTCGACCGCGGTCGACCGGAGCAGCTCGTCGTAGCCGTCGAGGGGGTCGGCGGGGTCGCCGTAGAAGAGGAGCACGTGGTAGCCGGTCTCGGCCGCGGCCTCGACGAAGGTGTGCACGAACCGGTCCATCATCGCGTTGGCGGTGCCCTCCTGGAGGGCGGGCATCCGGAGACCGATCAGGTGGCTCGCTCGCGTGCGGAGGCTGCGCGCGGCGCGGTTGGGCTGGTAGCCGAGCTTGTCGATCGCGTCCTGCACCCGGGCCAGGGTGTCGGCACGCAGCAGGTCGGGGTTGTTGACCGCGTTGGAGACCGTCTGCCGGGACACGCCGGCCAGCTCCGCGACGTCCGCCAGGGTCGGCGGAGCGGCCGAGATATGACCGCCGGAACGCGGCACCGCCACGCTCTGCCTCCCTTGATGCCGATGTGGAACTCTGGATCGTTCCAAGCCATGGTAACGACTGCTGGCCTCCCCGGATGCTATCGGGCCCATTCCTTGTCGGTGCCGTGGTCTAGGTTGCTGGCCATGGCTACCGCTCGCTCGTCCAAACGCGCCACCTACCGCTGCTCGGAGTGCGGCTGGGAGACCGGGAAGTGGGTCGGTCGCTGCGGCGAGTGCCAAGCGTGGGGGTCGGTCGCCGAGGCGGCGGCCCCGGTCGGACGTACGCAGGCCGCTCCGGTCTCCACCGCGGCAGTCCCGATCGGGACGGTGTCGGTGACCGAGTCGGAGCGGCGTACGTCAGGAGTGCCGGAGCTCGACCGGGTCCTCGGTGGCGGGCTGGTGCCGGGCGCGGCGATCCTGCTCGCCGGCGAGCCCGGCGTCGGGAAGTCCACGCTGCTGCTCGAGGTGGCGGCGCAGACGGCCCGCTACGGGCGGCGCGCGCTGTACGTGACGGGCGAGGAGTCCGCCTCGCAGGTGCGCCTGCGGGCGGACCGGACCAACGCGATCCAGGACGAGCTCTATCTCGCCGCCGAGACCGACCTCGGCGCCGTGCTGACCCATATCGAGGAGACCCGGCCCGACCTGATCGTGGTCGACTCGGTGCAGACCATCGGCGCCTCCGGGGTGGAAGGCGTTCCCGGTGGCGTGACCCAGGTGCGCGAGGTCGCGGCGGCGCTGATCCGGGTCGCCAAGACCCGCAACATCACCACCGTGGTGGTCGGCCACGTCACCAAGGACGGCGCGATCGCCGGGCCGCGCGTGCTGGAGCACCTGGTCGACGTGGTCCTCCACTTCGAGGGCGCCCGCGACTCCCGGTTCCGGATGGTGCGGGCCATGAAGAACCGCTTCGGCCCGGTGGACGAGGTGGGCTGCTTCGACCTGTCCTCGGAAGGCATCGTCGCGGTCACCGACCCGTCGGGCCTCTTCGTGGAGACCCATCACGTCTCGGTCCCCGGCACCTGTGTCACCGTGACGATGGAGGGGCGCCGGCCGCTGCTCGCCGAGATCCAGGCGCTGACCGTGCTGGGCGCGGAGGAACGGGCAAAACGCACGACCTCGGGGCTGGACGGATCTCGACTCGCGATGATCCTCGCCGTGCTGCAGCGCCACGCGCGGGTCGGTCTCTCGGGCCGCGACGTGTTCGCCTCCACCGTCGGCGGAGCGCGGATCAGCGACCCCGCCGCCGACCTGGCGATGGCGCTCGCGGTCGCCTCGAGCCACACCGGCACGCCGACGCCGCGCGGGGTGGTGGCGCTCGGCGAGATCGGCCTGGCCGGCGAGCTGCGCCGAGTGCGCGACCTCGACCAGCGGCTCTCCGAGGCGGCACGGCTCGGCTTCACCGTCGCGGTCGTCCCGGCCGACCCGGGAGCCCCGGTGCCCAACCGCCCCAACGAGCGCGATGTCGACGGGATGCGCGTTTTTGAGGTACACAGCATCAGTTCTGCCCTGGAATTCCTCCGCTTGGCGTAGTCATCGTGGTGACTCGTGGCAGATCGTTCTCGGCATTACGGTTGGATCCACGGCTAGAATCACCTCATCCCACTCCGAAAGGACTCTCGTGCCCGCCGACCGCACCGCGGATTCCATCCGACTGCGCGAGACGCTCGCTCTGATCGCGCCCGGAACACCGCTGCGTGACGGGCTCGAGCGCATCCTTCGAGGCCGCACCGGCGCGCTGATCGTGCTCGGCTACGACAAGATGGTCGACGCGATCTCCACCGGCGGCTTCACGCTCGACGTACCGTTCACCTCCACCGGCCTGCGCGAGCTCGCCAAGATGGACGGCGCGATCATCGTCGACGACTCGCTGAGTCGCATCGTGCAGGCTGCCGTCCACCTCATGCCCGACCACACCATCCCCTCGACCGAGACCGGCACCCGCCACCGCACCGCCGACCGGGTCGCGAAGCAGACCGGTCACCCGGTGATCTCGGTGTCCCAGTCGATGCAGATCATCGCTGCGTACGTCGGGGAGACCCGCCACGTCTTGGAGGACTCCGGCCAGATCCTCTCCCGCGCCAACCAGGCGCTGGCGACCCTCGAGCGCTACAAGCTGCGCCTCGACGAGGTGGCCTCCACGCTGTCGGCGCTGGAGATCGAGGACCTGGTGACCGTGCGCGACGTCGCCGTGGTCGCTCAGCGTCTCGAGATGGTCACCCGCATCGCCCGCGAGATCGAGGACTACGTGCTCGAGCTCGGCACCGACGGCCGGCTGCTGTCCCTCCAGCTGGAGGAGCTCATCACCGGCGTCGACGCGGAGCGCGAGATGGTCATCCGTGACTACCTTCCGCGCGGCCGCCGTGCGCGGTCGCCCGAAGAGCTGCTGGCCGAGCTCGAGGCGCTCAACTCGGCCGAGCTCGTCGACCCCGCCGCCACCGCCCGGGTCCTGGGCCTGACCACCTCCGACGCGCTCGACGGCGCCGTCGCCCCGCGCGGCTACCGCCTCCTCGCGAAGGTCCCGCGTCTCCCACCCGCCGTCGTCGACCGCCTCGTCGACCACTTCGGCACCCTGCAGAAGCTCCTCTCCGCCAGCGTCGACGACCTGCAGGCCGTCGAGGGCGTCGGCGAACTCCGCGCCCGTTCCGTACGCGAAGGCCTCTCCCGCCTCGCCGAGTCCACCATTCTCGAGCGCTACGTCTGACCCTCCCTGCCGAGGCGTCACCCCCGCCGGCCGAAGCGTCACCCCCGTCGGCCGAGTTGGCAGCCAGAGCCCACTCGATCGACCTAGCTGACGTCTCGGCCGACCTAACCGACGCCTCGGCCGACCTGCCTGACGGCTCGGCGCGTCAGCCGGTTGGCGAGTCGGGCTCCGTACGCGACAGGGCGGTGCCCGGCTTGTAGAGGCCGAAGGTGGACGAGGACGGCTCGCCACCGAGGGCGGAAGCGACGATCACGAAGAAGTTGGGCTTCACCCACGGGCCGTGACCGGTGCACTCGCCGGCGACGACGCGGCGGCCGGACCAGGTCAGGGGCAGCGTGGTGACGACGTCACGGCGTACGACGATCTCCCGGGTCGGGACCGCCTTGCGGCAGTCGACCGTCGACCAGACCAGGTCGCCGCCCTTCTGCGAGATCCGCACCTGGAGCGCGTCCGCGGACAGCTTCCAGGTGCACGCAGACGCCTTCACGGTGCGCAGCTGGAGCGGGATGGTGACGTTGTCCTCGGCGTAGCCGTCGGCGACGGCGGGCTCGACGACGATGTCGGAGGGCGAGCACTCTCCGGTCGGTTCCGGTGGCGCGCTGCTCTTCTGCTTCTTGGGCTGGGCGCCCGCGTTGCCCGCCTTCTTCGACGGTTCCGCACTCGGGGTCGGCGTGACCGTCACGGTCGCGGTGGGCTGGTCGGCGACAGGGGTCGCGGTCTCGCCCGTCCCGTCGGAACCGTTGAGGAAGAAACGCGAGATACCGACGATGAGGAGCAGAACGATCGAGAGCACCGCCAGCCGTCGGCGCCAGTAGACCGAGGCCGGCAGACGTCCTCCAGTCCTTCTCGCGCGGGCCATAGGCGACACCGTAGTGACCCCGTGCCCAGGTTTCGGGGTGCCACTCCGTGGCAATACCTGTCGCACGGCACAATCTGGGTGTGACCGAACTCCACGACGCCGTTCTGGACTGGTACGACGCCAACGCCCGCGACCTCCCGTGGCGCACCGTGACCGCGACGCCGTGGTCGGTGATGGTCAGCGAGTTCATGCTCCAGCAGACCCCGGTCTCCCGCGTGCTCCCGGTCCACGCGGCCTGGCTGGAGCGCTGGCCGACCCCGGCCGATCTGGCCGCGGAGCCGACCGGCGAGGCCGTACGCGCCTGGGGCCGCCTCGGCTACCCCCGCAGAGCGCTGCGGCTGCACGCTGCCGCGACCGCGATCGTCGAACATCACGGCGGCGAGGTGCCCGACTCCTACGACGAGCTGATCGCACTCCCCGGCGTCGGCGACTACACGGCCGCGGCGATCGCGACCTTCGCCTACGGCAAGCGTCACGTCGTCCTCGACACCAACGTTCGCCGCGTCTTCGCCAGGACGCTCAGCGGAGTCGAGTTCCCCGCACAGTCGGTCAACAAGGCCGAGCGCGAGCTCGCTGCCGGCGTACTCCCCCAGGACGAGCCCACCGCTGCCACCTGGTCGGTCGCAGTCATGGAGCTCGGGGCGCTCGTCTGCACGGCAGCGAACCCGTCCTGCACCCGTTGCCCCGTCGCGGACCTGTGCGCCTGGCGCGCCGCCGGCCACCCCGCGTACGACGGGCCGCCGCGCAAGGTCCAGACCTGGGCCGGCACCGACCGCCAGTGCCGCGGCCGCCTCCTGGCCGTCCTCCGCGACGCCGACTCGCCCGTCCACCGCAGCCGTCTGGATGCGGTCTGGTCCGACGAGACCCAACGCAAACGAGCCCTGGAAAGCCTCCTGCAAGATGCCCTGGTGGTGAAAGTGTCCGCCGACACGTACGCGCTCCCCTAACCGCCGAGAAGTCAGTTATCGACCGCGAAAGGTCAATTTCTGAAAAGATCCGGGAAAACGACGACGCCGAGCGGCCAGATTTCTGACCGCTCGGCGTCGATAAGTGACTACTCGGCGTTATTCGCCTTCGGGCTTGTCCTTGCTCACCGGCTCATCCTGGTCGGGGAGCTCGATATCGGACACGGTCGCACCCTCCAGCGGCGGTACGTCCGGGACCACGGAGCGCTTCTGGCCGGTGAAGGTGAACGTCGCCGCAGGACCCTCGCCCTCGACGTCGACCAGCACGATCTCGCCGGGGCCGATGTCGCCGTAGAGCATCTTCTCGGCGAGCACGTCCTCGAGCTCGCGCTGCACCGTGCGGCGCAGCGGGCGAGCGCCCAGGACCGGGTCGAAACCACGCTCGGCGAGGACCTTCTTCGCGGCGGTGGTGAGCTCGATGCCCATGTCGCGGTCCTTGAGCCGGATCTCGACGGCGGCGATCATGTTGTCGACCATCGCGATGATCTGCTCCTGCGACAGCGGCGGGAACACGATGACCTCGTCGACACGGTTGAGGAACTCAGGACGGAAGTGCTGCTTGAGCTCGTCGGAGACCTTGGACTTCATCTTCTCGTAGGAGCCCGCGGCGTCGTTGGCCTGGGAGAAGCCCAGGTTGACCGACTTCGCGATGTCCCTCGTGCCGAGGTTGGTGGTCATGATGATGACGGTGTTCTTGAAGTCGACCACGCGGCCCTGGGAGTCGGTCAGGCGACCTTCCTCCAGGATCTGCAGCAGCGAGTTGAAGATGTCCGGGTGGGCCTTCTCGACCTCGTCGAAGAGCACCACGGAGAACGGCTTGCGGCGCACCTTCTCGGTGAGCTGGCCGCCCTCCTCGTAGCCGACGTAGCCCGGAGGCGAACCGAAGAGCCGCGAGACGGTGTGCTTCTCGCCGAACTCCGACATGTCGAGCTGGATCAGCGCGTCCTCGTCCCCGAAGAGGAACTCGGCGAGCGTCTTGGACAGCCAGGTCTTACCGACACCGGACGGGCCGGCGAAGATGAACGAACCGCCGGGGCGCTTCGGGTCCTTCAGACCGGCACGCGTGCGCCGGATGGCACGCGAGAGCGCCTTGACCGCCTCGTCCTGACCGATGACGCGCTTGTGGAGCTCGTCCTCCATGCGCAGCAGGCGCTGGGACTCCTCCTCGTTGACCTGCACCATCGGGATGCCGGTCGCCACGGCCAGAACCTCGGCGATCAGCTCCTCGTCGACCTCGGCGACCTCGTCCATGTCGCCGGCACGCCAGGCCTTCTCACGCTCGGCCTTCTTCGCGATGAGCTGCTTCTCCTCGTCGCGCAGACGGGCAGCCGCCTCGAAGTCCTGGCCGTCGATCGCGGCCTCCTTGCGCTGGCGCACGTCGGCGATCTTGTCGTCGTATTCCCGCAGGTCGGCCGGGGCCGTCATCCGGCGGATGCGCAGGCGCGAGCCGGCCTCGTCGATCAGGTCGATCGCCTTGTCGGGCAGGAACCGGTCGGAGATGTAGCGGTCGGCCAGGGTCACCGCGGAGACCAGCGCCTCGTCGGTGATGGTCACCCGGTGGTGGGCCTCGTAGCGGTCACGGATGCCCTTGAGCATCTCGATCGCGACCGCGATCGACGGCTCCGGCACCTGGATCGGCTGGAAGCGGCGCTCGAGAGCGGCGTCCTTCTCCAGGTATTTCCGGTATTCGTCCAGCGTGGTCGCACCGATGGTCTGCAGCTCACCACGCGCCAGCATCGGCTTCAGGATCGAGGCCGCGTCGATGGCGCCCTCGGCCGCACCGGCGCCGACGAGGGTGTGGATCTCGTCGATGAACAGCACGATGTCGCCGCGGGTCTTGATCTCCTTGAGCACCTTCTTGAGGCGCTCCTCGAAGTCACCGCGGTAGCGCGAGCCGGCGACGAGCGCACCCAGGTCGAGCGTGTAGATCTGCTTGTCCTTGAGCGTCTCCGGGACGGTGCCCTTGACGATGTCCTGGGCCAGGCCCTCGACGATCGACGTCTTGCCGACGCCGGGCTCGCCGATGAGGACCGGGTTGTTCTTCGTACGCCGCGAGAGCACCTGCATGACGCGCTCGATCTGACCCTCGCGACCGATGATCGGGTCGAGCTTGCCCTCACGCGCGTCCTGGGTCAGGTTGCGGCCGAACTGGTCGAGCACGAGGCTGGAGGAAGGAGCCTCGGTCGAGGTCGTGCCGGCCGTCGCGGTGGCACCCGAGGTGGCCTGGCCCTCCTTGCCCTGGAAGCCCGAGAGCAGCTGGATGACCTGCTGGCGGACCCGGTTGAGGTCGGCGCCGAGCTTCTGCAGCACCTGGGCGGCGACGCCCTCGCCCTCACGGATCAGACCGAGCAGGATGTGCTCGGTGCCGATGTAGGAGTGGCCGAGCTGCAGCGCCTCGCGCAGCGACAGCTCGAGCACCTTCTTGGCACGCGGCGTGAACGGGATGTGGCCGGACGGCGCCTGCTGACCCTGGCCGATGATCTCCTCGACCTGGTTGCGCACCGCCTCGAGCGAGATGTCGAGGGACTCCAGGGCCTTGGCCGCGACGCCCTCGCCCTCGTGGATCAGGCCGAGCAGGATGTGCTCGGTCCCGATGTAGTTGTGGGAGAGCATGCGGGCCTCTTCCTGGGCCAGCACGACCACCCGGCGGGCTCGGTCAGTGAACCGCTCGAACATGTACGCATCTCTCCTAAGAATTCTGGGGCGTCACCAAGATTCAACCCCTCAGACAGCCTACGCGTTCCCGACAACACAGCGCGATCCGTGCGCTGAGAGCGAACAAGCGTGCCGTACGCCGGACGGGTGCCGACCTCCGGCCGACCTGGAGCCGACCACACGCAAAGCCGGCTGTCACGCCCGTGCGGGCGCGACAGCCGGTCGTTCGGTGCGACGAGACGGTCGGTCAGTGTGCCGCTTCGAAAGCCGCTCGCACATCGGCCGGAATGCGGCCGCGGTCGGGGACGGAGTAACCGTTGGCCTTGCCCCACTCGCGCATGACCTTCGGGGTCGCCCCACCGGAGGCCGCCGCCTTCTTGGCGCCGGCGCGCCGGCCGCTCACCTTCTGCGCGTGTCCGATGAAGAGGGCGAGAGAATCACGAAGCTTTGCCGCATTGGCATCGCTGAGATCAATCTCGTAGGACGTGCCGTCCAGGGCGAAAGACACCGTCTCAGCGGCTTCCGAGCCGTCGATGTCATCCTCGAGGATGATCTGAACCTTCTTTGCCATGTTCCTACCTTCACTGCTCTTCACCCGGAAACGGGCCGAATATAGGCCCCGCGTTTAAGCGAGATGCGCATAGCATTACATATCAACTGATGGAATCAACAGGGCGGCATACCGAAATGCGCTAACGAACCACATTGCGTCGGAATATGAGTTCCAGCCCTTGCATCGTCAGCCACGGAGAATGAGCGGAGAAACATTTGCTCTCGTCCAGAACGAACTCGGCCAGATAGCCGGTCGCAATCACCGTCACGTCGTCGGCAGAAGCACCCAGCTCGGCGATGATCCGGGCGACCATACCCTCGACCTGCGCCGCGACCCCGAAGACCATCCCGGACTGCAACGCCTCGACGGTGTTCTTGGCGATCACCGACCGCGGACGCGCGAGCTCGACCTTGCGCAGCTGCGCACCGCGCCGCCCCAGCGCTTCCAAGGACAGCTCGATCCCGGGCAGGATCGCGCCACCGACGTATTGCCCCTCCGCGTTGACCACGTCGAAGGTCGTCGCCGTCCCGCGGAAGTCCACCACGATCACCGGGCCGCCATGGATGGCCACGGCCGCGACCGCGTTGGCGATCCGGTCGGTGCCGACCTCGCGCGGGTTGTCCATGAGGATCGGGATGCCGGAGCGTACGCCGGGCTCGACCACCACGCTCTCGACCGAGCCCAGGTGGCGGGCGATCATCTCGCGCCACTCGTGCAGGACCGAGGGCACGGTCGCGCAGACCACGACCCCGGAGATCCCCGCCACCAGCGAGTCGCCCACGGTCCCCCGCAGCAGCGCCCACCACTCGTCCGCGGTGCGGTGCTCGAGGGTGGACACCCGCCAGTCCGCGGACACGACGCCGTCGGCGATCAGCCCGAGGACCGTGTGGCTGTTGCCGATGTTGACAGCGAGCAGGGGCATGGCGGGCCGCCTCAGCCCTCGGACAGGTCGAAGCCGATGTCGAAGACCTTCACCGAGTGGGTCAGCGCACCGACGGAGAGATAGTCGACGCCCGTCTCGGCGACCTCGCGAGCACGGTCCAGCGTCAGCCCGCCGGAGGCCTCGAGCACCGCGCGCCCGGCGGTGATCTCGACGGCCTCCTTCATCATCGCGGTCGACATGTTGTCGAGCATGATCCGGCCGCACCCGGCGTCGAGAAGGGCCGACAGCTCCTCGAGCGTGGTCACCTCGACCTCGACCGGAACGTCCGGGTAGGCGAACCTCACGGCCTCGTAGGCCTGCACCGCGCCACCGGCGGCGACGATGTGGTTGTCCTTGACCAGCGCCATGTCGCAGAGCGACATCCGGTGGTTGGCACCGCCCCCGCAACGCACCGCGTACTTCTCCAGCGCCCGGAAGCCCGGCAGCGTCTTGCGGGTGTCGAGGACCTGCGCGCCGGTGCCCTCCAGGGCCTCGGTCCACGCTGCGACCCCGGTGGCGACGCCGGAGAGGTGGGAGGCGTAGTTGAGAGCCGTACGCTCCGCCGTGAGCAGCCCACGGGTCGGCCCCGCGATCCGCATGATGACGTCGCCGGCCTTCACCTTGGAGCCGTCCTTGACCCGGTCGGTCACCGTGACCGTGTCACCCATGACGTACGCGAAGACGAGCTCGGCCACGCCGAGGCCGGCCACCACGCCGTCCTCCCGGGCGGCGAAGACGCCGATCCCGGCCGAGTCGGGGGCGATCGTCGCCACCGAGGTGACGTCCTCGCTGGGCATCTCGCCGGGGGCCGCCGAGGGCAGGTCCTCGTCGAGAGCGAGCTCGACGGCGTCGTAGACCTCGCCGGCGTCGAGGCCGGCCGTGGTCAGCTCCTCGCGCAGCGACTGCGGGATCTCGTCGAAGGGCACGCGTCGGATGGTCATCAGGCTCCTGCCATGGTTGATGGATCGGTCGCCGGCGCCGGCGTGAACGTGGCGACAGTCTCGCCGTCCCGGAGCCGTACGTCGAAGTGGCCGGCGAACCCGGCGTCGTCGCGCTCGGCGAAGTCCTCGCGCCAGTGGGAGCCGCGGGTCTCCTCGCGCAGCAGCGCGGACGTCGCCAGCGCGAGCGAGACGGTCAGCAGGTTGGTCGTCTCCCAGGCGGCCGGGTCGATCTCGGTCGCCGGTGTGCCACCGAGCTGTTCGAGATCGTCGATCGCCTCAGCGAGGCCGGTCGCGTTGCGGAGGACTCCCACCTTGGTGGTCATCGTCTCCTGCAGCTGCTTGAGCGCGGTGCCGGGGACGAGCGCGCGCCCGGTGCCCGGACCCGGGGCGGGGTCCTCCAGCTGCCGCAGCTCGCCGGGCAGGACCTCGGCGATCCGGCGCGAGAAGACCAGTCCCTCGAGCAACGAGTTGGAGGCGAGCCGGTTGGCCCCGTGGACACCGCTGCAGGCGACCTCACCGGTGGCGTAGAGCCCGGGCACGTCCGACCGGCCCCACAGGTCGGTGCGTACGCCGCCGGAGGCGTAGTGGCACGCCGGAGCGACGGGAATCAGATCGACAGAAGGGTCCACGCCGTGCTGCTCGCAGGAGGCGAGGATGTTGGGGAACCGCTTCTCCCAGAACTCACGACCCAGATGACGGGCGTCGAGCCACATGTTGGGGCGGCCCGTCTCGAGCATCCGCTTCATGATCGCCTTGGAGACGATGTCGCGCGGCGCCAGGTCCTCGAGCTCGTGGACACCTTTCATGAGTCGGTCGCCGTCCCAGTCCACCAGGAAGGCGCCCTCGCCGCGTACGGCCTCGGAGATCAGCGGCTGCTGGCCACGGGAGTCCTCACCCAGATACATCACGGTCGGGTGGAACTGCACGAACTCCAGGTCGCGCAGCGTCGCCCCGGCCCGTAGCGCGATCGCCATCCCGTCGGCCGTCGCGACCGCGGGGTTGGTCGTCTGCGAGAAGACCTGGCCGAGGCCGCCGGAGGCGAGCACGACGGCCCGGGTGCGTACGATCCCGACGCCGTCGGGGTCGCCCTCGCCCATCACGTGGATGGTCAGGCCGGCGACGCCGCCGTCGGCGGCGGTCAGCAGGTCGACGACCATGGCGTGCTCGAAGACCAGGATCTCGGGAGCGCGGCGGACCGCCTCCATCAGCGCACGCTGGATCTCGGCGCCGGTCGCGTCGCCGTCGGCGTGCGCGATCCGGTCGCGGCGGTGGCCGCCCTCCCGAGTGAGCGACAGGTTGCCCTCGGGGTCCTTGTCGAAGTCGGCGCCCCACTCGATGAGCTCGCGGACCGCTTCGGCGCCCTCACCGACCAGGACGCGTACGGCCTCCAGGTCACAGGCCCCGGCGCCAGCCACGAGCGTGTCGACCTCGTGCTGCTCAGGGGTGTCGCCCTCGCCGAGCGCGGCGGCGATGCCGCCCTGCGCCCACTGCGTCGAGCCGGCCTGGAGCACGTCCTTGGTGACGACGGCGACCCGCTCGACCTGATCCTTCAGCCGCAGTGCCGCGGTCAGCCCGGCGATCCCCGAGCCCACCACGATCACGTCCGCCCACTCGGTCCAGCCCGGATCGCGGGCGGAGAGCAGCTCGATGTTCATGCCCGCACGCTACTGCGTGAGAACGAGCGGTCCGCGCATCTGGTCGGTCCCTGGAACCGGCTCGCTCCGGTCGGAGCCGAGCGCGACGATGTGGTTGGCCTCGTCGACGTGCACGACGTGCGGCTCGAAGGCGCGGGCCTCCTCGGTGGTCATCTGTGCGTACGCGATGAGGATGACGAGGTCGCCGGGGTGGACCAGATGGGCGGCGGCGCCGTTGATCCCGAGGACGCCCGAGCCCCGTTCGCCCGCGATCGTGTAGGTCTCCAGGCGGGCACCGTTGGTGATGTCGACGATGGAGACCAGCTCGCCCGGGAGGATGTCCGCGGCGTCGAGAAGGTCGGCGTCGACGGTCACCGAGCCGACGTAGTGGAGGTCTGCCTGGGTGACCGTGGCGCGGTGGATCTTGCCGGTCATCATGGTGCGCAGACGGGTCATCGGGATGCTCCGATCGTAGGGTGTGGCGTTGAACAAGTTGGGCCGTTCAGCGTCGTCAGGGCGCGTGCGGGGCAAGGCGGAGGAGGGAGCCGTGGCGGAGCCACGGCGACTGACGACAACGCCGCCCAGTGCGTGCCCTGGCGGCGCTGGCGGTCCAAGGTTTTCATCGCCCCACCCGCAGGCTCATGTTGTCGATGAGTCGGGTGGTGCCGACGCGGGCGGCGATGAGGATCCGGGCCTCGGTGCCCGGTGCCGGGTCGGTGGGCAGCGCTGCCAGCGCGGGGTCGGTGACCACGAGGTAGTCGAGGTCGACCCCCTTGGCGCGGCGGAGCTCGGCGCGCGCAGCCTGGAGCGCGGTCTCGACACCGCCCGCGGCCTCGCGCTGCGCGGCGTAGAGGGCCCGCGACAGCGTCGTCGCCTCCTCCCGCTGCTCAGGGGTCAGATAGCGGTTGCGCGACGAGAGCGCCAGGCCGTCGGCCTCGCGCTGCGTCGGCGCACCGACGACGTCGACGCCGAGGCACAGGTCAGCGGACATCCGGCGGATCAGCGTCAGCTGCTGGTAGTCCTTCTCGCCGAAGACGGCGACATCGGGCTCGACCAGCCCGAACAGTTTCGCGACGACGGTGAGCACCCCGGCGAAGTGGCCAGGCCGGGTCTTGCCCTCGAGCACCTCGGCGAGCTCGCCGGGGGCGACGGTCACCTGCGGCAGCCCGCCGGGGTAGACCTCGTCGACCGACGGCGCGAAGACCACGTCGACCCCCTCGCGCTCGCAGACCTCGAGGTCCGCCTCGAGCGTGCGCGGGTAGCGGTCGAGGTCCTCGCCCGCACCGAACTGCAGCGGGTTGACGAAGATCGACACGACGACCGGACCGCCGCCGACCCGCTCACGGGCGACCCGCATCAGCGACGCGTGCCCCTCGTGGAGCGCGCCCATCGTCGGCACGAAGCCGACGACGGCGCCGTCGCGACGGGCAGGGTCCAGGAGCTTCGCGAGCTCCTCACGAGTGGAGGCGAGAACGGTCATCACTGGTTCCAGAGGTGGGCGGGACGCGGCAGCGGCTGTACGGCGGCGCGGTCGGCCTCGTCGAGGAGGTTCTTGATCTTGAGCGCCCGGATGGGCAGCAGCCGGCCGTCGGAGACGGCCCGGTCGAGCGTGGCTCGCGCCATCGAGACGTACGAGGCCAGGGTCTGCGGCGCGTTGGTGCGGATGTCGTCGAGGTGGGCCGCCACCGTGCCGGCGTCGCCGCGGACGATCGGGCCGGTCAGCGCCGCGTCGCCGTGGTCCAGGGCGTTGTCGAGGGCGGCGGTCAACAGCGGGCGCAGGGTCCCGGCAGGGTCGGTCGCCCCCGCCGCGGCGAGGATCTCCATCGCCTCGGTGACCAGGGTGACCAGGTGGTTCGCGCCGTGGGCGAGCCCGGCGTGGTAGAGCGTCCGCATCTCCTCGGGCACCCACATCGGCGTGCCGCCGAGATCACCCACCAGCGCCTCGGCGAAGGCACGGTCGGCGGGCGTGGCCGCCGTCAGCCCGAAGACGCAGCCGGCGAGCCGGGCGAGGTCGACGGAGGTGCCGGAGAAGGTCATCGCCGGATGCACGGCCATGGTGTGCGCGCCGACGGCGGCGGCAGGCGCGAGGATCGCCAGGCCGTGGCGGCCGGAGGTGTGGGCGACGTACATCCCGGGGCGGATCGCACCGGCGTCGGTCATCGTCTGGACGACGTTGCCGAGCATGTCGTCGGGGACGGTGAGGAGAAGGAGGTCGCACGCGCGAGCAACGGCGGTCGGCTTCTCGACCGGGACGCCCGGGAGAAGGTCGGCGATGCGGCCGCGAGAGGCGTCCGACTCACCCGCGACCGCGACGATCGAATGTCCCGCGGAGCGCAGTGCTGCTGCCAGGACGGCCCCGACGCGACCCGCGCCGACGACGCCCACCCTGAGTGGGTTCATGGTGTAGACCTTTCGTTCCAGTCCCTCCGACCACTCCCCCCTGGTGAGCGGAGCCGGGATGGGTACCAGACGTTGTGCCTGCGTGCTCAGCCACCGTGACCGAGCCACCACAACGGTACGCCGCAGCTCATGCTTCTGAAACATCCCGTTACCGTGACTGCCATCACACCGAGCGGCCCCCGGCATTGGAGTCAACAGCGCGGGGCGTGGAAGAATCCTCCCCTCCGCGTCATCTATCAAAGGGTTCGAGTTCAGTGCTTCGTAACGTTGCCGTGCTGCTTGCCGGCGGTGTGGGCTCCCGGGTGGGCCTCGACATCCCGAAGCAGCTCATCAAGATCGCCGGGATGCCGATCATGGAGCACACCCTCGGTGTGCTCGACCGCCACCCGCAGATCGACGAGATCATCATCTTGATGGCCCCCGGGCACCTCGATGCCGTGCACGCGATGACGCGCGACGGCCGCTACCCGAAGGTCTCCAAGATCCTCGAGGGCGCCGAGACCCGCAACGAGACGACCAAGCGCGCCCTGGCCGCCCTCCCCGAGGGCGAGGACTGCAACGTACTCCTCCACGACGCCGTGCGTCCGCTGCTCAGCGAGGACGTGATCACCGACTGCTTCAAGGCGCTGGTCACCTACCAGGCCGTCGACGTGGCGATCCCCTCTGCGGACACGATCATCGAGCTCAACGACGACAACACCATCGCGCAGATCCCGGACCGTTCGCGGCTGCGCCGCGGCCAGACGCCGCAGGCCTTCCTCGCCTCGACCCTGAAGCGCGCCTACGAGATCGCCGACCAGGACCCCGAGTTCCGGGCGACCGACGACTGCAGCGTGGTGCTCAAATACCTCCCCGACACCAAGATCTGGGTGGTCGACGGCC
The DNA here is from genome assembly GCF_037137035.1 of Nocardioides sp. CCNWLW239. Classification (NCBI taxonomy): domain Bacteria; kingdom Bacillati; phylum Actinomycetota; class Actinomycetes; order Propionibacteriales; family Nocardioidaceae; genus Nocardioides; species Nocardioides sp. CCNWLW239. Next base: position 997,315 of record NZ_JBBBNW010000001.1, read on the forward strand.
ACGAGCAGAACATGAAGGTCACCGAGCCGATCGACGTCTACATCGCCGACAAGCTCTTCCAGCTCACCGCTCACCAGCAGTTCCCGCAGAAGGCGGAGGCCGACTACCGCGCCGCCCTCGAGGGCAAGAACATGGTCGTCTTCGGCGGCAGCTACGGCATCGGCGCCGACATCGCGGCGCTGGCCGAGTCCTACGGCGCCAACGTCGCCTCCTACAGCCGCTCGGCCACCGGCACCGACGTCTCCAAGCGAGCCGACATCGTCGCCGCGGCGGCCGACGCCGGCAAGCGCTTCGGCTCGATCGACTTCGTGGTCAACACCGCGGGCGTGCTCCCGCGCGGTGAGCTGGCCACCGTCTCGGAGGAGACGATCTACAGCGCGACCGAGATCAACTACATCGCGCCGGTCCTGATCGCCCAGGAGTTCTTCCCCTACCTCGCTCGGGCGAAGGGGTCGCTGCTCTTCTTCACCTCGAGCTCCTACACCCGCGGTCGCCGCGGCTACGCGCTCTACTCCTCGGCGAAGGCGGCCACCGTCAACCTGACCCAGGCGCTCGCCGACGAGTGGGCCGACCAGGGCGTACGCGTCAACGCGATCAACCCCGAGCGCACCGGCACCCCGATGCGCACCAAGGCGTTCGGCCAGGAGCCGTCCCACACGCTGCTGGAGTCGAAGGCCGTCGCGCGGGCGTCGCTGGACACCCTGATCGCGTCGAGCACCGGCCACGTCATCGACCTGCGCCGCATCGACCCGATCCAGGAGGCCCTGGACGCCGCCACGGGGAACTGACCCGATGACGAGCGCCCCGACCGTCTCGGCGGACACCGCCCCCGCGCCCGCCCCCGCCCCCACGAAGGCCGTACGCCGCTCCCGGCTCGGCGCGCTCGACGCGCTCCGGTTCATCGCGGCCGCCGTCGTCGTCGGCTACCACCTGACCGGCATCGGGATCGACTACTGGGGCCTCGAGCCCCGAGAGGTCTTCCCGAGCCTCAACCACGTCACCCGCTACGGCTATCTCGGCGTGGAGCTCTTCTTCATCATCAGCGGCTTCGTGATCCTGATGACGGCGTGGGGACGCGACCTGCCCGGTTTCGTCGCCTCCCGGCTCGCCCGCCTCTTCCCGGCCTACTGGGTCGCGGTGGCGATCACGCTGGTCCTCCAGGCCTACTGGAAGGGCGGCCGCGACCAGGGATTCGTCGGCGGCCTGATCAACCTGACCATGACCCAGGACGCCTGGGACGTGCTCAGCGCCCAGGGCGCCTTCTGGACGCTCTGGATCGAGCTCAAGTTCTACCTGCTGATCGGCGTCTTCCTGCTCGTCGGGATCACCAAGCAGCGGGTGATCGCGGTCGCGTTCCTGTGGCCGCTGCTGGCTCAGATCGCCCGGGCGACCGACTCCGGGATGCTCAACTCGCTCCTGTTCGCCGAGTACGCCCCGTTCTTCGCGATGGGCATGGCGCTGTTCCTCGTCTACCGGTTCGGCAACTCGTTCATCGCCTGGCTCGCGGTGGCCTACAACGTCATCCTGGGCGTCCGCCAGGCGACGGAGTACGCCGACCGGGCGACCGAGCTCGTCGGCGCCACCGTCTCGCCGGTGGTCACCGGGTGGGCGATCGTGGCGTTCGCGGCGCTCGTCTGGCTCGTCTCCGCCGGCCCGCTGGGCCGCGTGGAGGCACGCTTCCTGACGACTCTCGGGGCCCTGACGTACCCGCTCTACCTGATCCACGCGCAGTTCGCGTTCTGGGTGATCGACACCTTCCACGGCCGCTACGACGAGTACGTCGTCCTGGCAGCCGCGGTCGCCACCGCACTGGTTCTGGCCATCGCTCTGCACTACCTGGTCGAGCGCCGACTCCACGATCCAGTTCGTGATGCCGTCTTGCGTGGTTTGCGAGAGAGTCCTCGTTCCGGGCGCTAATGTTTCCGCCCATGCGGACCATTGTCCGGAAGGATCGCACCAAGGCGGTTCGGCCCCGGCACATCAACCCATCCCGAGTGCGCCTCCGTCAGGAGATGGCACGCTTCGCCAAAGGCACCAAGCGCGGCATGCGTGTCCTCGACGCCGGCGCCGGCAAGTCGCCCTACCGGAAGCTGTTCAAGCACGCCCACTACGAGGCCGCCGACTTCGCCCAGCTGAGCTCGCAGTACGCACCTCTCGACTACGTCTGCGACATCACCGACATCCCGGTCGACGACGGACACTTCGACCGGGTGATCTGCAACCAGGTCCTCGAGCACGTGCCCGAGCCGGAGAAGGCGATCCACGAGCTGCACCGCGTGCTCAAGCCGGGCGGCCGGATCTTCCTCTCCGCGCCGCTCTTCTTCGCCGAGCACCAGAAGCCCTACGACTTCTTCCGCTACACCCAGTTCTCGTTGCAGAAGATGTTCGAGGAGGCCGGGTTCGAGATCGCCCGGATGAACTGGCTCGAGGGCTACTTCGGGACGGTCGCCTACAACTACCAGATGATGGCGAAGAACCTCCCCGAGAACGTCGGTGAGCTCCGCGGACGAGGTCTGCGCTGGAAGCTCGCCTACATCGCCCCGATCGTGCTCCTCAACCGGAAGGTCGCGGTCCGGCTCAGCCGGTTCTACTCCCGGCTGGAGGTCACCGGCGACCGGTTCGAGCGCGGCATGCCCAAGAACTATGTCGTGGTCGCGCGCAAGCCCACCTCACCGACGACGACCACGCCGAAGCAGCCGGCGTCCGAGACGAAGACCGCCAAGACCCGCGCCGAGCTCGAGGCCGAGGTCGCGCGGCTCCGGTCGGAGACCATCCGCACCCGGGAGTCCGTACGCGACCCGCTGGTCGATCTCGCGCTCCCCACCGAGGTCCGCACCGTCGTGGACGATGTTCGCTCCGAGCACCTCACCTACCTCAAGCCCGAGAACCTCGAGGTGCTCGCCCGCCAGGTGATGGACGCCGATCTGCAGGACCGGCCGGGCCTGATCATCGAGACCGGCGCGGCGCTGGGCGGCTCCGCGATCGTGATGGCCGCAGCGAAGGACCCGAAGCGGCCGATGAAGGTCTACGACGTCTTCGGGATGATCCCCGAGCCGTCGGAGCGCGACGGCGAGGACGTCCACAAGCGCTACGAGAAGATCGTCAGCGGCACGTCGAAGGGGATCGGCGGGGAGACCTACTACGGCTACCGCGACAACCTCTACGACGAGGTGACCGACTCCTTCACCCGACACGGGATCAAGCTGGCCGAGCACAACGTCGAGCTGGTGCAGGGCCTGTTCCAGGACACCCTCGAGATCGACGAGCCGGTGGCGTTCGCCCACCTGGACGGTGACTGGTACGAGTCGACGATGACCTGCTTGGAGCGGATCGTCCCGCACCTGGTCGTGGGCGGTCGGATCGTCCTCGACGACTACTTCCACTACAGCGGGTGCCGCGACGCGGTCGACGAATACTTCCAGGACCGGCCCGGGTTCAGGCTCGAACGACGTACGAAGCTGCACGTCGTCCGCACGGACTGATCAGCGCCGCTGCAGGTGCAGGGTGTCGTTCGGACCGAACGACACCTCGAAGTTCGGGCGTACGTGCCGTGGCCGGCCGAGCTTGGTCTGCCAGTTCCAGTTGTGGACGGTGAACCGGAGCCGCAGGTCCAGGTTGCGCGACTCCTCGGAGAACTCCGAGAAGACCTCCGCCAGGTCGAACCGGGAGGCGAGCCGGAAGACACCGCGACCCTCGGGCGAGACCTCGAGGGGCAGCGACGCGACCTCACCGGTCTCGTTGCAGACGGCGTCGAGGGTGACGATGCGGTCCTCCATCACGCCCTTGGGCCACTCGCCCGTCACGGTGAGCGTGGCGTCGAAGCGGAGCGTACGAGAGTCCCGGAAGGCGGCCGAGCTCGACTGAGTGCGACCGAGACGGCTCGCCGGACCGGGCAGGCGGTTCGCGACGCCCTCGGGCATCGGACGCGCCCAGCCGAGGGCGTGCACGTCGAGCCGAGCATGTGCCTTCTCGATCCGGCCCGGGCGCTGGGCGACCGCGCCCTCGAAGGCGACCCGCCAGTCCTCGAGGAAGGCGCGCCAGGTGTGCTTGTCCGCCTTCTCCAGCGCCTTGCGGGACATCTCGGCCACCATCTCGGGGGCGTCGATCATCCGGATGCAGCGATCAGCGACCGCGTCGATGTCCTCGGCCTCGACGATGAAGCCGTCGACACCGTCGCTGATCTGCTCGCGCGGACCGTAGTTGATGTCGTAGCTGATCACCGGGCAGCCGAAGGAGAGCGACTCGAGGGTCGCGAGCGGGTAGCCCTCGTTGACGCTGGTCATGATGAAGCCGGTGGCGTGCAGCAGCGCTTCCTTGGCCCGCGGGTCATGGCCCATGAGCTGGACGTTCTTGCCGACGTCGAGGGTCTCGATCAGGTCCGCCAGCGGCTTGTAGAGCTTGCCGTCGCCGTAGATCTGGAACTTGGCCTGAGGCCGCTTCTCGATCACCTTCGCGAATGCCCTGATCGCGTGCTCGAGGCGCTTCTGCGGCTCGAGCCGGGCGACCGTCACGAACGTCGCCGGCTCGCGCTCGGGCATCGTCTCGGGCAGCTCCGGCAGCTCGACCGGGTTGGGCACCACGAACCGGTGCGAGGTCGAGCCGTAGCGCATCGCGATGTGCTCGGACTGACGATGGGTGAGGTTCACCAGGGCGTCGTACTCGTGGATGTTGTCCAGCAGCGGCGCGTACTTGCCCGAGAGCTGGGAGTTCCAGCGCCGCTCCCTCACCACATGGTTGTTGTGCATGAGGTGGAGGAAGTAGAAGCGGTCGTCCTGACGGGGCATGACGTCACGCAGCGTGAACCGGGAGTCGGTCACGACGAAGACCCGCTCGGCATCGCCGGCGAGGATCTCGAGCCAGTGCCACAGCCAGCCGCCCACGGTCTCCCACGACCGGATCGGGCGACCCTCGGCATCGGTGAGGATGTAGGGCACCCGGGACGCGGCCGGCGCACCCGGGCCCGGCGCCCGCAGGTAGATCGAGCCGTCGGCGCGACGGTAGTCGCGCGCCAGGTCCTTCCCGGACTGCGAGTGGGCGGTGTAGTAGACGGTGCCGTCGGGGTGGAGGACGTCCTGGGTGGTCGTGCCGGGGACCTCGCCCAGCCCACCACCGAGCGCAGCGACGGTCTCGTCCGGCGCGTCGGTCGGCGTGTTCTGGCGATACCACTCGTAGAGGTTGAGGAGCTGCATGCCGTCGACCAGCTGCCCGGACTCGCGCAGGACCTCGCGCACCTCGTCGTAGACCGGCTTCGACTCGGTGGTCAGCAACGTGGTCGGGATCCCGGTGTTCTGGGTGATCAGCCGGTTGCGCATGATCATCGCCCGGGTCTGCCCACCGAACTTGGTCGCGATCTCGTTGCACATCGTGAGGTAGCGGCCGTCGGGGAGCGCGACCTGCTCGTGGGGGGTGGCGATCGACATGCGCAGGAGATTAGTCGGCGTCTTTGGGGATCACCGATTCTTCGGGCAGGATGACTCGTCTGGATCACCAGGGGGAACGTGTGAACGGGCCGCGAACGACGCGGTTCCGCCGCACGACCATGCCTCGAACCATCAATGAAGGAGTCCCATGGCCAGCCCAGCTCGACGACTCGCTCGCCAGCTGCTCCCCGAGCGCCTGCGTCAGAGCCTGACGGCGCGCGTCCCCGCCATCTCGGAGGGTGCGCCGGAGGCCGCGAAGCCGGCGCCGATCTCCATCGAGGTCGAGCCGCTGGTCGTCGCCGCCGACCTCGACGGTGCGGTCAGCGCCGCCGGTGGCGGCTTCTACGAGCGTGCCTGGGCACTCTTCCAGGGCATCCCGGTGGAGACGTGGGCAGCGACGGCCGCCGACGAGTACGTCATGTCCGGGCTCCACGTCGACCCCGACGCCACCCGCGCGACCCTGCGCGACCTCGCCGAGTCCAGCCCTGCGTACGTCCCGGGGCGGGCCTGGCTGGCGATGACCAGCCGCGTCTTCGGCTTCGGCGACCAGGAGCTGGCCCGCAGCCTCTACGCCCGGCTCGACGAGGCCGTCGGCGACGGCACCAAGGGCGACACGAAGTGGGTCGTCGAGAGCCGTGACTGGCTGCGCTCGTGGGTGGCTGCCGACAACGACGAGCCCGAGGGCCCGGAGGTCCCGGAGGACACCGTCTCCTACGCCGTCGTCGACTACGGCCACCCCGGCCGCTCTCGCGCCTCGGCCAACATCGGCGACCACGTCCAGACTCTTGCCTCCCTCGGTCACGTGGTGCGTCACAAGGACCTCGAGTTCACCGGTGAGTCCGAGCTCGACGACCTCGCCGACCGGCTGCGCGAGCGGGTCCGCCCCGAGCGCGTCCGCGAGGGCCTGTCCGCCAAGGTCCAGCTGATGACCCTGCAGCGTGACGCGTCGATGTACCAGCCGGTCCCGAAGGACACCTGGATGCTCGGCTTCGGGTGGTACATGCACCCCATCTTCGAGATGCGCTACGGGATGCCGTTCCACAAGAACCTGTGCCCGATCTTCGTCTCGTTCCACTGCAGCACCCGCGCCATGATGACCGACGAGACGATCGACTACCTGAAGAAGTACGCCCCGATCGGCTGCCGCGACTGGACGACCGTCGACATCCTGCTCTCCGTCGGCGTGCCCGCGTTCTTCTCGGGCTGCCTCACCACCACGGTCTCGACCGTGTTCCCCGACGCGGAGCAGCTGCCCGGGCCCGACGCCCCGGTCGGCTATGTCGACGTCTTCGACGGGTCCATCCCCGAAGGCGCCCCGACCTACGCCCAGGGCGGTCTCGACGAGGTCCGGTTCCGGCCGTTCGTGCGCAACATCGACGACGCGATCGCGATGCTCGAGGGCTACCGTCGCGACCACCGCAAGCTGGTCACCAGCCGCCTGCACTGCTACCTGCCCGGTCGCAGCATCGGGATCGACATCGACTTCCGCCCGAAGAACCTCTCGGACCCGCGCTTCGCCGGCCTCAACCCGCTCACCCCGGCCGAGTTCGACGGCATCCGGGAGAGCATGAACGACCGGCTCGAGAAAATCCTCACCACGATCTTCTCCGGTGCCAGCGTCGAGGACGTCTACGCCCAGTGGCGCGAGATGAACGCCGCCGAGGTCGAGATCGCGCGTCAGCGCCGGGCCGGCGCCCGCAAGGTCGGCGAGCTGCGCAGCTCGATCGCCGACGACGTACGCAGCAACCCGGTGCACACCCCCGAGCAGGTCCCGGCCGACGCGATCCACGTCGCCGTCTCCGCCCGCCCCAAGCAGCGCCCGAAGCTGCGCCGGCTGATCAAGTCGATCGCGGCGTACTCGTCCCGTCCGGTCCACCTGTGGGTGCAGACCGGTGGCACCGACCTGCGGCTCGACGAGCTCGCCCGCCCGGGCATCACGCTCAGCGCACTGGACGTGTCCGGTTTCGACGGCATCAAGCTGCCCGACGGCAGCACGATGCCGATCGGCCAGGTCGAGCGCCTCGTGGTGGCCGACCTGCTGCCCGACGTCGACAAGCTGCTGATCCTGCCGGTCTCCGCGGTGCTCACCGAGGACATCGCCGGACTGGCCGACACCGACCTCGGTGGCAACCTGCTGGCGGCCACCGACGTCGTCGGCACCCGCGGGGTCAGCGGCTTCCAGCAGATCCACGCTGCCGCCAACAAGCAGGCCGAGCGCACCACCGAGGCGGCCGAGCTGCGTCGTGACGGCCACCAGCGGCACGCGTTCGACTTCGACGCCTTCGACATCGAGGTGCTCGTGCTCGACGCCGCCCAGTGGCGGGACAAGGGGCTGCTCGCCTCGCTGGCGCCCTACGTCGAGACCTACGGGATGACCTACCGCAACGTGGTCCTCCTCGAGGTCGGCCCGCACCGCGCGGTCCTGCCCGAGCGCTGGAACGCCATCCCGGGCAAGACCTCGGTGGCCGAGCCGGCTCTCGCCCGACTGCCCTGATCCTGGGCTGAGCCCGTAGACGCAGCGATGGCGCGCCCCGCGAGGGGACGCGCCATCGCTGCTTCTGTCGGTCGGGGCTGAGCCCAGACCACCGAGGCTCAGGGCTTGTCGAAGAAGGCCTCGACGACCCGCTCGGTCGCCTTACCGTCCTGGGTGTATTGATACTTCGCGTTGAACGCGGCGATCCGGTCGCGGTAGTCGGCCTCGAGCCGGTCCAGGTCGGACAGTGCCTCGACGACCTGCTCAGCGGTGTCGAGCATCGGTCCGGGAGCGGTGTCGGCGTAGTCGTAGAGGAAGCCGCGGATGCCGCCGGTGTAGTCGGACAGGTCGGGCACCAGGAACACCATCGGCCGCCCGGTGAGGGCGAAGTCGAAGCGTAGGCTCGAGTAGTCGAGCACCGCCGCGTCGGAGGCCAGGATCAGGTCGTTGATCTCCGGGTAGTCGGTGACGTCAATGATCCGGGCGGTGCGCTCGCTGCGCTCGCTGCCCTTGGAGTTGAACCGGTGACCGCGCAGCAGGATGACGTAGTCGTCCCCCAGCGCCTCGCTGGCCGCGACCACGTCGAGGTGCTCGACCATCTTCGCCGAGCGATAGTTGAGCGCCAGGTGGTCCCGCCACGTGGGGGCATAGAGGATCACCTTCTGGTGGGAGCCGATACCGAGCAGGCTCCGCGTGCGCTCGCGGTCCTCGTCCACCGAGGGGCCCACCAGCGCGTCGTCGCGCGGGTAGCCCTCGCTGTGGATCGGGCCGTCGTAGGCGTACTCCTCGCGGTAGTAGCGGTCCATCTCCGGCGTCGGCGTCAGGATCAGGTCCCACCCGGCGGTCGTCCGGTCGAGCTCGGCCTCGCAGCGCAGCGGCGAGAACATCTTCGCGCGCCACATCCGCAGGCCCATCGACTTGGCGGGGTAGCCGTGGAACGTCTGCAGGAACCGCTGCCCCTCCCGCTTGCGCCACCAGCGGTCGAAGTCGATGTTCTGGACAAGGTATTTCGCGGTGCCGATGACCCGGTACCACTCCGGGCTCTGCAGCACGACCGGGACACCGCCCTCGGGGACCCGGGAGGCGTGGTCGGCGATGCCCCAGTAGAGAGTGAGGTCGGGGCGGGTGCGCCGAAGGTGCTCGTGGATCGCGAGCTGGGAGTCGGTGGCGGTCGAGCCGGCGTAGGTCGAGAGGTAGACCGCGGACTCGTCGAGGGGTTCCTCGGCCGCCAGCACGCGCTCGCGGGCGAGGTTGTGGGCGTAGCTGCCGGCGTGGTCGACCGGGATCGGCGGCTGCAGGGTGACGCCCGGGCCGTTGCCGTTGACCGGCCGGAGCCGGACCTCGTCGCTGGTCTGGAACTCCGCCTGATGCTCGAGGAACGGGGTGGTGTGGCGTACGTTGCCGGTGCGCTTGGCCCCGCAGGTGAGCCGGAACTGGTAGACGCCGCTGGGCAGGACGGACTCGCCCAGGCCCCACTCGTCCCAGTACAGCGAGAAGACCACCTCGAACTCGGCGGCACCGGTGTCGATCGTGACGGTCTCGCTGTGTCGCGAGCCGGCAAGCGTCAGCCGGGCATGCTTCGGGACCGTGCTGAGCCAGTGGCCGCGCACCGTGATGCGACCCTGGCCGAGCTCGACGCGGTCCAGCGCGACGGTGTCGGCCGCCTCGACGATCTGGGCGTAGCCGCGGCCGTCTCGGCCGACGAGCACGCTGCCACCGCGCTCGCCGGTCCACGGCTCGCCGGTCGGATCGGTCCAGATGATCCGGCCCGAGCCACCGTCCTGGAGGGTCTCCAGCCGCCAGGCGGCGGACGTCCCGGGCTCGGCGGCTCCGTGAGGCGGGAGGTCGAGCCTGACCTTGCCGTCCTTGACGGGTGCCTCGATGCGTACGCCGCCACCGATCGCCCGCACGGCCCGCGGAAGGTCACCGGTCAGAGCCAGGGAGACCGTGCGGCCGTCGACCTGCGCCTGCTCCAGGGAGGTGTTCGTCGTGGGGACGGCGCGGAAGCTGAGCTGGTCGTTGAACCGGTCGCAGGCGACGGACAGACCGGCCGAGGTGTGGATCCGAGGCCGGTAGCGCGTCGCCAGGTTGCCCGCGGGACCGCGGGTGTCGATCTGGACCTCGCTGGTGGTGCGGACGACGCCGTCGACATCGACGGTGACCTCGAGATGCCAGCGGCCAGCGGCCAGCTGGGTCAGGTCGACCTCGGTGCGGCACCCGCCGGGACGGTAGTCCTGGTATTTGTGCCCGATGGTCATGTTGGCCTGCGCGTCGTAGCGCGGCGTGACCGTCAGCTCGATGGCATCCGGGAGCACCTCGTCGGGGTCGCTCGCGAAGCCGTCCTCGTCGTCCATGTCGACCAGGTCCGGCACCAGGCGTGCGGTGACGACCGGGGTCGTCTCGGCGAGGTCGACCAGCTCGATCCGTGCCACCAGGTCGACCTCGACCCGGTCGGTGTCCAGCGGACGTACGTCACGGACCAGCACCCGCGCCGGCGTCTCGTGCACGTTGAGCGTGGTCACGGCCGCGGGCAGGTCGGTGTCGGGGAAGATCCCGTGCACCTGTCCGTCGACGACCCGGGTGCGCAGGTTGCCGCGCTCGAACCAGCGGGACGCGACGAACGCGGTCAGCTCCTCGCGCTGGTCGGCGATGAGATAGGACAACCGCGCGCGTACCTCGACCGGCAGCTTGAGCCACACGCCGGTCGAGACGTCGCGCTCGATCTCGACGACGAGGTCGCGCAGGCTGGTCCACTGCTCGGCGCTCATCCGCTCGACGTCGCCGAGGATCGTGTTGGCCCGGCTGGTGAGCTCGCCGAGCGCCCAGTGGTCGCGCAGGTCGGAGGCGAGCTCGCCGATCGCGACCCAGGTCGAGCGGGTCTGCTCGATCCACTCCTCCATGCCGAGGGTCTGGTCGTGGAGCTGCTCGACCGGCGTGCCGTCGGCACGGTCCATGTCGACGCACACCGGCGCCGTGACCACGTCGAAGCGGTTGGCCTTCAGGTAACCGTCGAACCCGACCGCCGCGGCGCCACCACGGCCACCGAAGCTGAAGCCGTTCCGACGCCAGAACGAGGTGCGGAACAGCCGGTTGCTCACCCCGACGTCGCTCAGCGCGACCGGGAACTCGTCCAGGGTGAGACCGGAGCGGTTCTGGGCGTGCACGAGGTCGTAGGTCGGGACCACCGGCGGCGAGAGCCGCTGGCGGCTCTCGATGCGACCGACCGCCAGGTCGGAGCCGCTCTGCTCGAGCGAGGTGACCAGGGTGCGCATCGCGTTCGGGGTGAGCAGGTCGGCGGCGAGCAGGAAGCAGACGTAGCTGCCGCGCGCCGCGCGGCCGCCGCGGTCACGGGCTTCCGCCTGCGACGCGGAACGGTCGAGAAGGCGGAGGCGATAGTCGTCGGGGAACTCGGCGAGGATCTGGTCGCTCACCACGCTGGCCTGCCCGTAGGGGGCGACCAGGATCTCGAGCGCGGTGTGGGTCTGCTCGCGTACGGAGAGGAGCGACTCGGCCAGGTATTGCTTGTCCTGGTCGGTGACGGTCACCACGACCGAGACGAGCGGTGCGCGCTCGTGGCCGAGAACGCGATGCCCGGCGTCGCGAGCCAGTCGACGGACGCCCTGTGGCATCCTTCGTTCGGCGCGACGTAGGACGTCGACGATTCCCTGACCCATGCAAAAATCCCTCTCGGTTCGACGGCGTCCCGGATGACGCCCCCGCGAATCTGGTCGAATCCAGAGGTTACAGGCGAACGAACACTCTCCCGCACTCCGGCTGATGCCCCCGGAGTGTTCCACGGCCGATCGACACCACGATGCCCCCTGGAAGATGCACGGTGCTCAGGCTCAGGCTCAGGCCCAGGTCGGGCCGGTCGCCACCACCGGGGTTCTGGGCCATCAGGTCCACCAGGTCGACGACCCCGCGGCCGGTGAGCTTCGCGACGCACTCGGCTCTGGTCCACCGCTCCCAGAACCGGTCGGTCCCGAAACGTCTCGCGAGAGCGGTCGGCACCTCGCGGTCCACCTCGCCGTCGATCGCCACCGGTACGTCGTAACCACCCGTCCACGCCACCACTCGGCCGTCGTGGAGATGGCTGCGGGCGCGGTAGCCGGCGAGCTCGGCATCGCTGCCGACGCGGAGCCGGCTCCCGGGCATCAGATCGAGCCGCCGCCGTCGATGACGATCGACTGGCCGTTGATGTTGGTCTGCTCGAGCAGCAGCATCCGCACGGTCGGCACGACGTCCTCGGGCGTGGTCATCGCCCCCGAAGGCGTACGCCGCGCGATCGACTCGAGCTGGTTGGCGCCGAGCACTGCGGACATCTCCGAGGCGAAGAACCCGGGCGCGACCGCGTTGACCAGCACCCGGCCACCGAGCTCACGGGCCAGCGAACGGGTCGCCGCGTCGAGACCTCCCTTGGTGGCGGAGTATGCCACCAGGCCCTGGTAGCCGCGCTGGCCGCAGATCGAGGTCACGTTGACGACCCGGCCCTTGAGGCCCTTGCCGATCAGGCGCCGCAGCACGAACCGGGTCAGCACCAGCGGCGCGGTCAGGTTGGTCTCGATGATCTGCGCGATCCGGTCGGCGGAGGTGTGCACGTGCAGCGAGTCCTGCCCGATCGCGGCGTTGTTGACCAGCCCGTCGATGACGCCGAGCTTTCCCTCGACCTCCTTGACGAAGGCCTGGGCCGCCTTCTCGTCGGTCACGTCGACCGAACCGACGTGGGTCGCGTCGGGGAACTTCTCGGCGAGCACCTCCATCTCCGGAGTCACCGTGCGCGCGAACGCCGCGACCTTGACCCCGCGCTCGAGCAGGTCGGCGACGATGGCCAGGCCGAGGCCTCGTGAGGCGCCGGAGACCAGCACGACGGAGGCGGGCTGGACAGCGCTGATCGCCTCTGGCTTCGCTTCGGCAGGGTGTACGTCAGACATCGCTCTTCAGCGTCTCCTTGGCCGGGATCTCGGCACGCATCGTGATACGCCGCGGCACGGCGTACTCGGGCAACTGCCCGGCCGCCCAACGAGTCAGGTCGTCCGCGGTCACGTCGGAGCCGGACCCGAGGACCACGTCGGCGACGACCATGGTGCCGACGAGAGGCGCCTTCCGGCCGCGTACGGAGGCCCAGGCGACCTCGGGGTGGGACTGCAGCAGGTCCCGGACGGCGCCGGCGGACACCTTCGAGCCCCCGACGTTGATCTCGTCGCGGTCCAGGCGACCGGTGACCAGCACCCGGCCGTCCTCGATGCGGGCGGCGTCTCCGGTGCGTACGGCGCCGGCCATCTCGGCGCCCGCGGCGTCGGTGCCGTGGTGGGGCGAGGTGATCACCAGCTCGCCGTCGACGACCGACAACCGTGGACGGCCGGGTACGTCGCGATCGAGCCACTCCGCCGGGAAACCGGCGCGGCCGTCGTGGACGACGATCGCGGCTCCCACCTCGGAGGAGGCGTAGATCCAGGAGACGCGCGCGGCCGGGAAGGCCTCGCCGAGCTGCGTCAGCACCGCCTGGTCGACCGGCTCGCCGCCGAGCGTGACCTGCTCCAGCGGCAGCTTCTGCAGCTCGGCGCCGTGGCGCATCAACGTACGTCGCCAGAACGTCGGCGTGCCGGACACCGCGGTGACACCGTGCTCGAGCGCGGGCGCGACCCAGTCGTCCAGGTCCGCCGGGTCGACGAGCACGACGTCCTGGCCGGGCACGCCCAGGCCCAGGGTGATCACCTGCCACCAGGCGTACGTCCCGGGCGAGTAGGGGCACAGCCAGGTGCGCGGGGCCAGCTCGCCGGTCACGGTCGAGAGCGACGCCAGGGTGTGGCCGACGCGCTTGGGCCGACCGGTCGACCCGGAGGTGAGCAGCCAGACCCGGCCGTCCTCGGCCGCACGACCGGCTGTCGTCGCCTGGACGTCGTCGCCGGTCGAGAGGTCGAACCCGGCTTCGCGCAGCTCCTCGGCGAGCGGCTCGTCGAGCCGTCCGGCGGCGACGACGAGCAGCTCACCGCCGTCCTTCAGCGCGGCGACCATCGGCAGCGCGTCGACGCCGTGCTCCACCACGTAGGCCGTCGGCGCCGACCGTGGCGCGGCCCGCTGGGCGAGCTCACCCCAGGTCGCCCGCCGCCCCGTCCGGGCGTCGGTGACGAGGTTGTCGGCGATCACTGCCCCTGGATCTCCACGAGCAGGTCGAGCACGTCTCCGATCGTCTCGATCGAGCGGAGGCCGGCCGCCTCGAAGTTGAGCTCGTCACCGATCTCGTCCTCGACCCGGAGCGCGAGCTCGGAGAAGTCGAGGGAACGGAAGCCGATGTCGGCCAGCTTCGCGGTGTCGTCAGCGGGCAGGGTCTTCCCCTGCACGGCCAGCACCTCGCCCATGAGCTTGCGGACCGCCGGTCGGTCGAGAGTCTCCATGGCCTCGGACCATATCGCGACGCCCGGCCGCCGAATTTCCCACGGGGCCTGAACAGGTGAGTAACGTGAGCGCGCATTCCCCCGACCGCCTGAGGAGACCGATGCTACGACCGGCCACCGTCGACGACCTGCCGAACATGCTCGCGTGGCGCAACCAGGACGCCAACCGGTCGGTGAGCATCACCCAGCATCTGATCGCCGCCGAGGAGCACGCCGCCTGGTGGTCCCGGGTCAGCCAGGACCCGACCCGGCGGGTGCTGATGTTCGAGCACTCCTCCCGTCCGCTCGGCGTGGTGACCTTCTTCGACCACGACCCGGTCGCCAGGTCGGCGTCCTGGGGCTTCTATCTCGACCACGACGGCACCGCCGCCGACGGCACCGCGCTGCTGGCCTGGACCAAGGTCATGCGGGAGGCCGTGGCGTACGCCTTCGCTCCCGAGCCCGACGGCCTCGACGTCGACCTGCTCGAGGGTGAGGTGCTCCCCCACAACGAGTCCGTACGTGCCATGAACCGCCGCCTCGGGTTCACCGAGGGCGAGCCCTACGAACAGACCGTCGGCGACAGCACGGTGACCTCGATCCCGGTCCGGCTGCACCGCGACGACCGGCCCACCCGACGTTCCGGCAAGGAGCAGTGATGACCACCCACGAGATCGCCGTCGGCGACCGGCTGATCGGCCCCGGGCACGAGCCGTTCGTGATCGCGGAGATGTCCGGCAACCACGGCGGCGACCTGGAACGGGCGCTCGACATCGTCCGCGCCGCCGGCGAGGCCGGCGCGCACGCGCTCAAGATCCAGACCTACACCGCCGACACCATCACCCTCGACGTCGACACCCCCGCCTTCCGGCTCTCGGCCGATCACCCGCTGTGGCCCAACCGCCGCCTCCACGAGCTCTACGAGGAGGCGCACACACCGTGGGAGTGGCACGAGCCGATCTTCGCGCTGGCCTCCGAGCTGGGCATGGTCCCGTTCTCCGCCGCCTTCGACCCGACCGCTGTCGACTTCCTCGTCGGGCTGGGGGTCCCGATGCTGAAGTCGGCCTCCTCCGAGATCACCGACCTGCCGCTGGTCCGGGCGATCGCCGAGGCCGGGCTGCCGACGATCATCTCCACCGGGACGGCGACGCTCGCCGAGATCGACGCGGCGGTGCGTACGGCACGGGCGACCGGCAACGAGGACCTCGTCGTGCTGGCCTGCACCGCGTCCTACCCGGCCCCTCCGGAGGCCTCCAACCTCCGCGGGATCCCGGTGCTGCGCGACGGGCTCGACGTGGCCGTCGGCCTCTCCGACCACACGCTCGGCATCGGCGCCTCGGTCGCGGCCGTCGCCCTCGGCGCGTGCGTGATCGAGAAGCACATCACGCTCTCGCGCGAGGACGGCGCCGTCGACTCCGACTTCTCCCTGGAGCCGCACGAGTTCGCCTCGCTGGTCAGCGAGACGAAGATCGCCTGGCAGGCGCTCGGCGAGGCTCGGATCGGCCCGAAGTCGGCCGAGCGCGAGGGCCTGCGCTTCCGCCGCTCGCTCTTCGTCACCCGGGACGTCCGCGCCGGGGAGAAGGTCGGGCCGGACAACGTACGCTCCGTCCGACCTGCCGACGGGCTGCCGCCCGCCGACGTCGACATCGTCTTCGGCCGCACCTTCACAGCCGACGTCCCGGCGGGCACGCCGCTCAGCTGGGACCTGGTCTAGGCCCGATCATGCTCGAGGGCGAGGAGCGCGTCGGCGACGCGCGCCGGTCCGCGGCCGTCGACCGTGGTCCAGCAGGCGGCGCGCAACCTCTCCCGCAGGCGTACGTCACCCAGGAGCGCCTCCAGCCGGGTCACCGCACGCCCGGGATCGGCGTCGAGCTCGGCCAGGGTGGCGATCCCGAGGGCCAGGCCGTCGGCGTCCATCCGCGCGTAGGCGTCCGCCTGGTTGTCCGCGACACAGACGAACCCGACCGCCGCGCCGAGGCAGAAGAGCTCCCAGGCCGAGGTGCCGGCGGCACTGAGCACCACGTCGGCGTCGGCGACGAGCTCGGCCAGGGTGTCGGTCGGCCCGATCACCTGGACGACCTGTCCCGGGGCCGGTTCGATGCCGTGGGTGGCCTCGGCCAGCTCGGGCGTGGCCGCGATGACGGTCAGCTCCACCGCGACCCCGGTCCGAGCGACCAGACGAGCGACCCGTGGCGCGACACCGAAAGCGTCCGTGCCCCCGAAGAACGCCAGCACCCGCAGCGGCGTGTGCTCGTCGGCGGCGGTCTTGGGCCGGCTCGGCCGCTGCCGGACGATGTCGCGTCGCTGCTGGGCGTAGTCGAGCCCGCCGAGGTGTCGGGACCCCTCGGGAAGGGTCCACGCGGAGGCCTCGGCCCCGAGGTTCTGGTCGAGGTAGAGATCGGCGACCCGGCCACCGGGGTCGCCGTCGGTGAGCGCCAGCAGCGGCCAGCGGTCCCGCAGGTCGGCGTAGACCGAGGCGGGGAGGAGGTAGGAGTCCACGACCACCGACGAGGGGTCGAGGCCGACGAGCACCTCGCGGACGTCTTCGGGTCCCGGGAACACGATCTCGATCCCCCGCCGCCGCACCTGCTCCGCCGCCCAGGGCACCCGGTCCAGGTCGGCGACCATCACCACGCGTACGCCGCGGGCGACGAGCTCCTCCCCGAGCGCCAGGCAGCGCATGACGTGCCCGATCCCGACGTCGGGACCGGCGTCACAGACCATCGCCACGCGGCGCCGATCGGCGTCGCGCGATACCCCGGACATGTCTGCGCAACCTCCCGATCTCGTCCGTTCCGACGAACGGCACGGTGTCACCTTTTGCGCGCCAGATCGTTGGCGCACCAGTAAGGCCCAGACTAGAGAGAGCCCTGTGACCGTGCCCCATTCGGACGCCCCCGAGTCCGCCGCCCCGACCGACCATCCTCTCGATGGCGCCAGCATCCTCATCACGGGTGGGACCGGCTCGTTCGGCAAGGCGTTCATCCGCCACGTACTGGACAACCTCAACCCGAGGCGCGTGATCGTCTTCTCACGCGACGAGCTGAAGCAGTACGAGTGCCGTCAGCTGTTCGGCAACGACCCTCGGCTTCGCTGGTTCATCGGTGACATCCGTGATCGCGACCGGCTCCACCGGGCGCTCCACGGCGTCGACTACGTCGTCCACGCCGCTGCGCTCAAGCAGGTCGACACCGGGGAGTACAACCCCTTCGAGTTCATCAAGACCAACGTCCTGGGTTCGCAGAACGTCGTCGAGGCCTCCATCGACGCCGGCGTCAAGAAGGTCGTCGCCCTCTCGACGGACAAGGCCTCCTCGCCGATCAACCTCTACGGCGCGACCAAGCTGACGGCCGACAAGATCTTCATCCTCGGCAACAACTACGCCTCCTCCTACGAGACCCGGTTCTCCGTGGTGCGCTACGGCAACGTGACCGGCTCGCGCGGCTCGATCATCCCGAAGTGGAAGGCGATGGCCGAGCGCGGCGAGCCGCTCGGGATCACCGACCTGCGGTGCACCCGGTTCCTGATCACGCTGCCGCAGGCGGTGCAGATGGTGCTCGACACCTTCGAGCTCATGCAGGGCGGCGAGCTGCTGGTCCCGCACATCCCCTCCCACAAGGTCATCGACCTGGCGAAGGCGGTCGCACCCGACGCGACGCTCGTCGACATCGGGCTGCGCCCCGGCGAGAAGCTCCACGAGGAGATGATCAGCCCGGAGGAGGGCCGCCGCGCGGTCAGCATCCGCGACGGGAAGTACTACGTGATCGAGCCCGAGAACCCGCAGTGGGGCTACAAGCCGATCATGGACGCCGTGCCGGTCCCCGAGGGTTTCCACTGCGCCTCGGACAAGAACGACATCTGGTACGACGCCGACGACCTCCGCACGGTGCTGGAGTCGGGGATCTGAGCATGCTGCCCTACGGCCGCCAGTCGGTCTCCGAGGAAGACATCGAGGCCGTCACCGCGGTCCTGCGCGGCGACTGGCTCACCACCGGACCGACGGTCGCCGCGTTCGAGCAGGCGCTCTCCGACCTCGTCGGCGGCCACCGCGCGGTCTCGTGCACCTCCGGCACCGCTGCCCTCCACATCGCCTACGCAGCCGCCGGGGTCGGTGCCGGTGACGAGGTCGTCACCACGCCGATGACGTTCGTCGCGACCGCCTCGGGAGCCTCGCTGCTCGGCGCGACGGTCGTCTTCGCCGACGTCGAGGAGGACACCGCCCTCATCGACCCGGCCGCCGTCGACGCGCTCGTGACCGACCGCACCAAGGTCGTCGCCGCCGTCGACTACGCCGGTCATCCGGCCGACTACGCCGCGCTGCAGCCGATCGCCGACCGGGTCGGCGCGCTGACGCTGGCGGACGCGGCGCACTCGATCGGCGGTCTCTCTGGCGGGCGCCCCGTCGGCGACCTGGCCGACCTGACCACGCTCTCCTTCTTCCCGACCAAGAACCTCACCACGGCCGAGGGCGGCGCGGTCGTCGCCAAGGACCCCGCGCTGGCCCAGCGGGCCCACGAGTTCCACTACGTCGGGCTGATGCGCGATCCCGCCCGGTTCCGCATCGAGGACGAGGGGCCGTGGCACCAGGAGGTCCACGAGTTCGGGCTCAACTACCGGCTCACCGACCTGCAGTGCGCCTTCGGTCTCTCCCAGCTCAAGCGGCTCGCCGCGTTCAAGCAGCGCCGTGCCGAGATCACCGCCCGCTACGACGCGGCGCTCGCCGACATCGACGGGTTGCGGCTCCCGGTCCGGCGCGAGGGGGTCGACCCGGCATGGCACCTCTACCCGGTGCGCATCCTCGAGGGCCGTCGGCGCGAGGTCTTCGAGAAGATGCGGGCGGCCGGCATCGGCGTACAGGTCAACTACCTGCCCGTCTACTGGCACCCGGTCTACGCGGACCTGGGCTATCGGCGTGGGATGTGCCCGAACGCGGAGGCGTTCTACGCCGAGGAGCTCTCCCTGCCGCTGTTCCCCGACCTGACCGACGACCAGGTCGACGAGGTCGTCGAGACGCTGATCGGGGTGCTGTGAAGACTCGTCCGAACATCGCGGTGATCACCCAGGCCCGGATGACCAGCACCCGCCTCCCGGGCAAGGTGCTCCTGGAGGCGGCGGGCGTCACGATGCTCGAGCATCACCTGACGCGGCTCACCGCGGCCGGACTCCCGGTGGTCGTCGCGACGACCACCAACACCGACGACGATCCGGTCACCGTCCTGGCCGACAAGCTCGGCGCCGCGGTCGTTCGCGGCAGCGAGCACGACGTGCTGTCCCGTTTCGCTCTGGCGGTGCGGGAGTTCGAACCCGACGTCGTCGTCCGGGTGACCAGCGACTGTCCGCTGATCGACGGCGATGTCGTACGCCGCGGCGTGGACGCCTGGATCGCTGCCGGCGATCCCGCGCTGTATGCCAGCAACGCCCTGGAGCGCACCTACCCGCGAGGGCTCGACTTCGAGGTCTTCTCCGCGGCCGCGCTGCTGGAGGCCGACCGGCTCGCGACCGAGCAGCCCCACCGCGAGCACGTCACCCCGTGGCTCTACACCGACGACGCCCGGCCCAAGCTCAACCTGCCGTGGGAGCGGGACGCCTCGGCGTACCGGATCACGCTCGACACCCCCGAGGACCTGCGGCTCCTGCGGATCCTCATCGAGGACCACGACGCGCACCGTCTCGACACCGCCGGCCTCGTCGCCCTGCTGGAGAGCCATCCCGAGCTGGTCGAGATCAACGCCCAGATCGAGCAGAAGAAGCTCGGCCAGTGAGCCTCGGCAAGTAAGATCCGTGCACACAGGGGATGTCGCACCCTTCCGTTCCAGCAGCGACATGGGGAGCGTTCCATGCAGAAGACTCTGATCGTCCATTCCGGCACCTTCAAGACCGGGAGCACGGCGATCCAGACCTTTCTGGCGCGCGCCAGCCGCGAGGGGAAGCTCCCGCCCGAGGTGGCCTATCCGACGATCGGCCGGGGCGAGCACAGCATCCAGCACCAGAACCTCTACTCCGAGCTCCTCGGCGAGGTGCTCTTCTCCCCCGCCCTCGGCACGTGGGAGCAGCTCGTCGAGTCGATCGCCTCGGGCACCGCCGAGACCACGGTGATCTCGTGCGAGGCGTTCTCGATGCTCCAGCCCGAGCACATCAGGGCGATCGGCGAATACGCCCGCCAGGCCGGCGCGAAGGTCCGCTGGGTCCATTACGTACGCGACCAGGCCACCTTCTACAACGCCTTCTACGTCGAGCGGCTGATGGTGATGCGCCCTGAGCACGCCGAGCTGGTCGACCTGCCCTTCGAGGACTTCCGCGAGTGGTCGCCGCTCGACATGAGCTTCCTGCACTACGGCCAGTTCGCGGACACCATCACCACGGCGATCCCCGACGTCGACCTGCGGCTTCGCCCCTTCATCCGCAAGGAGCTCCGTGACGGGAACGCCGTCGCCGACTTCCTCAGCACCTGCGAGCTTCCCCTCCAGGGCACCGGGGCCGCTGCGACCAACGTCGGCTCCGGCTGGAGGACCGTCGAGACCGCGCGCCACCTGGCCCCGATCGTGGCCGCGGCACCGATGCGCGGGCGGCTCCGCGGAGCCGACTCCTGGAAGGCCACCCGGCTACGGTGGATCCAGATGATCCGTGGCGACTACGTCACCCTGACCACCCAGCTCGGCTGGAACAACACCAGCGCGGTCTACATGACCCCCGAGTTCCGCCAGGAGCTCCTCGACGACTACCGCGAGGACAACCTCCTCATCGGCAAGCTCGGCGGCTTCGACTTCACCCAGATGATCGAGCAGAGCACCTTCCCCGACTACAACATCGGCGACTACGCCACCATCCCGGGCAACGAGGTGATGCAGGTCGTGAAGCTGGTGATGCAGGGCCTGCACACCATGCCGGAGGAGATCCAGCAGGAGGTCGAGGCCGGCCGCGCCCGACGCCGCGAAGCAGCCCCGCCCCCGCGGCGACGCCTCCGCGGCCTCCTGCGTCGCTGAGCCGTCGCACCGCGGCCCAGGATCTGGGAGGGGCGGTCCGGCGCTGAACGAACGTTCGTTCGTCCCCTCGCGGTGAACGAACGTTCGTTCACCGCGGAGCGCCTATCTCTCGGGCGGCCCCGCAGGCGCTACCGCAGGTCGAACACGGAGTACAGCCCGTCCTTGAACCGCGGCTGGCCGAGCTCACGTCGGATGCCAGGGAGGTCGGCCCGGTAGCGCCGGTCGACGACGAGCCAGTCGACGCCGTACTCGTCGCGCAGCGTCGCGATCGTCGCGGGTGACGGGTGCGTGATGGCGGCGTCGTTGGCCTCGAGCAGCTCAGGTTCCCAGAAGGGCAGGTACGCCGAGTTGTTGAGATCGGTGGACGGCTGCCCGACCACGAGCGGGTCGATGTAGGCCCAGCCCTCCACGAGCACCCGGCGTTCGGCGTACGCCGCGATCCAGAAGTTCCGCCGGTCGCAGTCGGGGACGGGCAACCCGATGCAGTGGGCGTTGGTCGCGATCAGCTCGTCCGGCTGCGAGTGCTCGCGGACGAACCGGGCGGCGGCGATCCCACCGGGACCGATGATGTCCGTGTCGGGAGCCCGGGAGAGCGAGGGGCCAGCCACGGCGAGCGCGACGGTCTGCGGTGCGCCGGCGAGCACGACTCCCAGCATCAGCGCCACGACAGCCGGGATCGCCGCGATCGTGGTGCGCTTGGCGTACACCAGCACGAGAACGACCGCGACGGCCAGCGCCACCAGCCCGATGGCGAGCTGTGTCAGCAGCGTCGGCGTGAAGACCGAGCCGCTGGCCGGCATCTCGCCGCCCACGATCAGCCGAACGGCCACGATCGTGAGCCAGCCGAGAACGGCGCAGCCGACGATCCGCGCCCCGTCACGCCGAGACAGGTCGACAGGGAGGAGGTCCGAGAGCGCGACGGCGGTGGCCACGGCGAAGAACCCGGCGGCACCCAGGAGGAAGTAGGCCTGGCTCAGCGCCGGGTGGCTCAGGACCATCAACGCACCGGCACCAGCGGCGAACGGCCCGGCCAGGAAAACGAAGTCCGGCCGCCGCCAGCCGCCACGCACCAGGCCCACAAGGACCGGCACGGCGACGAGGACGAATCCGACGGTGAAGCTGATCCAGATCGACACCGGCGCGGACCCGGGCAGCGTCTCCCCCTCCGGCAGCATCAAGATGCCCAGCCGTTGGACGGTGCTTCCGTTCAGATCGATCGACGTCGCCCGCGTCCCGCCACCGTAGAACAGCTGCTGCGCGACCAGGAAGACGGCCACGGCCGACCCGAACAGGGCGGCGAGGGTGCGGACCGTCTGCCCACGGCGCAGCATGGCAGCGACGACCAGCGCGAGCAGCAGGGCGGCGATCACCGTCGGCAGGGCCGAGGACTTCGCGCCGGCCACGGCGACCATCACGGCCACCGTCAGCAACCACGTCTCCCACCGCCACCGCGAGCTTCGGATCATCTCGACCACCAGCACCATCAGGACCATCTGGAGCGGCATCACGAACGCGTGCGTCGGGCTGTAGAACGCCCGGGTGACGGAGTCGAAGGCCAGCTGCGCGGGAGCGACCAGGCTCGTCCAGCCGAAGAAGTCCGGAGTGGCACCCGTGGCGAGGACGAGGGCAGCGACAAACCCGGTCCATGGCCGCCCGGTGAGGCGGGTGGCTGCTGCGTACGCTCCTGCGACGGTGAGCAGCACCAGCAGCGCGATCGACAGGCTGCGCATGAGCACGATGAGCTCGATGTGGGTGACTGTCGCCGCCGACGCCAGGTGGACGTAGACCAGCCAGTGGTAGAAGAGCGGAGTGCCCTCGACCCACGGCATCTGGGCGGGAAAGTGGTGCAGCAGGTCGCCGGCGATGGCGAGGTGGAAGGGCTCGTCGACGTACGGCGCCCGCAACGCGTCGAGAGGCCGGTAGGTCCACATCTGCTTCGTGACCAGCAGCAGCTGTACGCCCGCCACCGCCGCACCGGCCCACGACCACAGGCTCGCGCGCCCGATCACGACCGGACCGACCTGCCCACGTCGACGCACCACGACCAGCACGGCGACCAGCACCGCGACCGGGTAGCCGTAGATCAGCGGAGTGAGGTCGAGCAGCCGCAGCAGGATGTAGAGGGGGACCTCGAGGACCAGCCCGAGGATGGTGCCGAGCACCAGGTCGTTGCCGAGACTCGGTCCCGGCTTCGCGACCGCCCGCCACACCACGGTGCCGGGGAAGGTGAGGAACGCCAGGACGTACCCGGTGAAGAGCAAAGCGTCGCCGACAGCGACACCGGCGACGACCATCGCGAGGACGAGCATCGCGCCCACGACCAGCGCGCCCGGAAGCAGTCCGGACCAGGACCCTCCCGGGAAGACGCGGCCCGAGAGCGTGCGATCCGAGGAAGGCGTCGCGTCGGGCGCGACGCCCCTGGTTGCCGGGTCTGCAGTCACGCGGGCGATCATGCCAACAAAACGCCTACACCGAGTACACCGAACCCCCTCCGGATGCGCTATTTTCCTTGCGATGTCCCTCACCCACACCATCTCCGTCGTCATCCCGGTCTACCGCGGTGCCGAGACGCTTCCCGGGGTGGTGAGCGAGGTCGTCGATCTCGCCGAGTCGTTCGTCACCGTGAGCGGGCACCAGGGACGTGTCACCGAGATCCTGCTGGTCCATGACCACGGCCCGGACAGCTCCGACGTCGCCATCCGGCAGCTCGCCGAGAAGTACGACATCGTTCGCCCGATCTGGCTGAGCCGCAACTTCGGCCAGCACGCCGCCACTCTCGCCGGTCTGGCCTCGTCCGGCGCGGACTGGATCGTGACGATGGACGAGGACGGGCAGCACGACCCGGCGTACATCGCTCCGATGCTCGACACCGCTCTCGGCGAGCGGGCTGCGCTTGTCTACGCCCAGCCGACCAACCCGGCGCCCCACGGTCCGGTGCGCAACCTCGCCTCGCGCGGGTCGAAGATCCTCATCGACCGCGTCATGCCCGGCGGGCGTGCCCGGCAGTTCAACAGCTTCCGCCTGATCCTGGGTGAGTACGGCCGCAGCGTGTCCGCCTACGCGGCCAACGGGGTCTACCTGGACGTCGCGCTGAGCTGGGTGATCTCGGACGTGGCGACGTGCCCGGTGGAGCTGCGCGACGAGGGTGAGCGGCCCTCCGGCTACAGCTATCGGTCCCTGCTGTCCCACTTCTGGCGGATGGTGCTGACCGGCGGCACCCGGCTGCTGCGTACGGTCAGCGTCTGCGGTGCCCTGCTCGCCACCTCCGGCATCGTGCTCGCGGTCGCTCTGGTCGTCGCCCGGCTCGCCGGCGGCGTCGAGGTCCAGGGCTGGACCTCGCTGATGGCAGCCATCCTGGTCTGCTCGGGCGCGATCATGCTCACCCTCGGAGTGATCGCCGAATACCTCGGCATGGCCGTCAACATGGCCATGGGCAAGCCGCTCTACGTCGTCGTCAGCGACCCGGCGTACGGCCCGCTCCGGGACGCACCCGGGCCTGGTCGCCCCGAGTGACCAGCGTCCTCCCCGCCGCCAAGCCTCCGACGCTCGTCGTCGGTGGTGGTGGTCTGCTGGGTCGCCACGTCCACAGCGCGCTCGAGCGCTCCGGAGCCCCCGTACACAGCGTGAACGTGCCCTGGCACGACCCGGTCGCCTCCCGCGACGTACTGAGGTCCGAGCTCACCACCCTGGTCGCCTCGGCGCCGGACGGCCGCGTCAACGTCGCCTGGTGCGCGGGCGCCGGGATCGTGGCCACCCCGGCCGCCGAGCTCGAGACCGAGGTGGCGCTCTTCCGTGAGGTGCTCACCGACCTGCGAGCGGCGCTGCGGCCCGACACCCGGGTCGCGTTCTTCTTCGCCTCTTCCGCCGGCGGGGTCTACGCCGGCTCGGCCGATCCGCCGTTCACCGAGCTCTCCGAGCCACGCCCGCTGGTGGCGTACGGCAAGGCGAAGCTGGAGATGGAGGAGGCTCTGACCGCGTTCTGCGCCGAGACCGGATCGGTGGCACTCCTCGGCCGGATCACCAACCTCTACGGCCCCGGCCAGAGGCTCTCCAAGCCCCAGGGCCTGGTCTCGCAGCTGTGTCTGGCCCAGCTGCGCGGCACGCCACTGCCGGTCTGGGTCTCCTTCGACACGATCCGGGACTATCTCTACGTCGGCGACTGCGCCGAGATGATCGTCGACGCCCTCGACGGGCTCCCCGAGCATGCCCGCCGCACCGGATCGAACGTCGTCGTCAAGATCTTGGCCGCCGGCACCGGCGTGACCCTCTCGGCCGTCATCGGGGAGACCAACCGGATCTTCAGGCGACGGGCGAGGCTGCGGATCCCGGGCGCTGGCGCCCCCGGCCAGGTGCGTGACCTCCGCGTCCGCAGCGTCGTATGGCCCGAGCTCGGGCACCGGCCACAGACGCCGTTCTCCGTCGGCGTACGTCGGACCGCCGACGACATCGCACGAACCTACGCTGCCGGCACGTCCGCCCCCAGCCACCAGCATCAGCCGACCCAGGTGAGCGAGATCTCCATCCGATGACCGACACGACCGTGATGCCTGGCACCCAGGCCGGGGGATCTCCCTCGATCGCCCAGAGCGACTACTGGTGGTACCGGGCGCGCACCCGCATCCTCGAGACCGTCATGAAGCCGTACGTCGGCACCCCACATCGCCTCCTCGACGTCGGCAGCGCCGACGGGCCGAGCGTGACCTGGCTCCGGGGCACCGCCGACCACCACGTCTCGCTGGACGTCGACCCGCGCGGCCTTCCCGACGGCGGCGTATGCGGCTCCGCGACCGGGCTGCCCTTCGCCGACGGCTCCTTCGACGTGGTCGCCGCCTTCGACGTCATCGAGCACTGCGAGCCCGAGGCCACCGCGCTGGCCGAGATCGAGCGCGTCCTCGCCCCCGGCGGTCGCTTCCTGATGTCCGTGCCGGCGTACGACTGGGCCTGGACCAGCCACGACGACCACAACCACCACCACCGGCGCTACACCCGGCGGCGGGCGGTCGAAGCGGTCCAGGGCGCGGGACTCGTGCCACTGCGTGCGACGTACGGCTTCACCGGCACGTTCCCGATGTTCGCCGCTCAGCGCCTGGTCACGCGGTTCAAGGAGCGCGACGCAGGCGCTGTCCAGCAGCTTCCCGACGGCGCTGTCGCCCCGCTCCCCGAGGTCTCCCCCGCGATCGAACGGCTCCTGCTGGGTGCCACCCGCATCGACGAGCGGCTCCTGCCCGCGCTCGATCTTCCGTTCGGTTCCTCGGTGCTGGTAACGGCACTCAAACCTCATCGTTGAACCTGCACGACGTTCGCTAGCTCTCGGAGACTGACACTTGGACACGAGCAATCACTGGTACGGACACGCCCACATCCTGTCGGAGTACTGCGGCCTCTCCTTCGAGGAGCCGCGCCCGATCTGGGGCGTGCTGCAGCACGGCTGGAACCTGCTCCACGGCTTCGGTCCGGGCCACGCGCCGCCCTACGGCTTCCCCAAGTTCGTCTGGTCCCACGCGAACCTGCGACGCGGTCAGGCGATCGGGTGGCGTGACTACGCAGTGATCGGGGCGCCGTGGAACTACCTGCTCGAGCTCAAGAAGGACGTCGAGCCGGTTCCGCCGGCGGCCGAGCGCGAGGGGACGATCTTCTACCCGTTCCACACCTGGGACCACGGTGAGATCAACGGCGACCACGACCGGCTCATCGCGCAGATCCGCGACACCGAGGACGGCCCGGTGACCGTCTGCCTCTACTGGATCGAGTACGACATGCCCGAGATCCGTGGCCGCTACGAGGACGCCGGGTTCCGGGTCATCTGCCACGGCAAGCGTGGCACGCTCCGTCAGGGCACGGACATCCGCTTCCTCCACAAGCAGTACGCCGAGCAGATCCGCCACCGCCGGGTCGCATCGAACCGGCTGACCACGGCGATCTTCTACGGGGCGTCGGTCGGCTCCGAGGTGGCGGTCTACGGCGACCCGATGACCTTCGCCGACGTCCGGGACGCCAGCGTCAGGGACGGGAACGACCAGGCCAGGCGCCTGTTCCCCGAGTTCCACGGGGTCGAGACCGACGCAGAGGAAGTACGCGCCACGACCGTGCGTGAGCTCGGGCTCGATGCCATCGCGTCGCCCGCTGAGCTGCGCGCGCTCTTCGGATGGGATATCGCAGCATGAACAGCACCGACACCTCCGTGATGAGCGCTGCCTACAGCATCGTCTCGGGAGACATGTACGACTGGTCCGACATGAGTGGCACCGTCGCACCCCCGCGCGGGCCGGTTCTGACCCGGTTCGCGGTCGCCACGGCGAGCGGCGCCTCCCACCTGCTCGTCGTCGGCCCGCACGACCTCGACCTGCTCGATGCGGTCGTCGGCCGAGCCGCGACGACGACCGTCGTCCTCCGCGCCCATGCCGATGCCGAGCTCGTCGCCCAGCGCTACGCCACCCGGCCGGTCGACGTCGTCTGCGGAGACCTGCGGTCGTGGTCCCCCGATCGGCCGGTCGACGCCGTGCTCGCGCTGGACGGGTTCGGCCGGGTCACGACGATCGACGCGTCCGCCACCGACTGGCACCAGATCGCCGAGCACGTCGCGGCGCTCGCGGCCCCTGATGCTCGCCTGGCGCTGGTCGTCCCCAACCCCGGTTCTCCGGTCGAGCAGCTCCGGTCCGTCCCTCCGGAGGCCTCCGACGAGGACGCCGACTGGTCCTTCCCGGTCCACGATCGTGCTCACCCGCGGAGCCTCGCGGACGCGAGCACGCGGTTCGGCGGTCGCGGCTACACGCTGTGGCCCGGGATCGGTGCGCCTACCCTGGCCGCGGTCCCGGAAGCCTGCTCGGCAGCGCTCGCGGTCGCTCACGGCCGCCCCGCCGACGTCCCCACGTTGCGCGAGGTCCAGCCCGTCCTTGGCCAGACGCTGGACACGCTGGGAGCCCCCGCGGCCGCCGGCGGTTGGCTGGTCGTGCGGGGCCTCGCTCCGAGCGAGGGCGTCACCGCGGACCCGGTCCCGCCGATCGTCGGAATCGATCGGACCGGCGTCGAGGCTTCCTGGATCGCTGCCCACCGGTCCTGGCTGGTCGAGGCGATGCGCGACTCGGCTCGGCGCGACGCTGCTGGTCTTCGCCGCCACG
Source organism: Nocardioides sp. CCNWLW239 (assembly GCF_037137035.1). Classification (NCBI taxonomy): domain Bacteria; kingdom Bacillati; phylum Actinomycetota; class Actinomycetes; order Propionibacteriales; family Nocardioidaceae; genus Nocardioides; species Nocardioides sp. CCNWLW239. The sequence goes on from NZ_JBBBNW010000001.1 coordinate 1,025,683, forward strand.
TACGCCAGCTGCGGGACGCGGTCGAGGGCGCGCCCGAGCACTGGTGCGGCGTCCAGGTCGACGAGATCGGCCTGGACGGTGGCCGCATCGTCCCTGTCCACGAGTCGACGGTGAAGCTCGGCGAGACCGCCGATGACATCCTGCTGGGGCTGCTGGACGAGCTTTCTGCCTACCTCTGCGCGACCGGGTGGCGGCACCCCTGGCCCGCCGGCCGCGGTCGGGACGAGCTCAGCGTCCTGCTCGCCGCGACCGTCGACATGACGGCGACCCCGTCCGAGGTGCGCCAGGTGCGGCGCCAGCGAGAGGCCGCACTCACCTCCGCCGGCATGTCCCCCGTCGTGCCCCCTCGGCCGGAGACCCCCGACGCCGACCCGAGCGAGCGAGCGAAGCTGCGGGACGAGAACGAGGCGCTGCGCGGGCAGGTCGCCTGGTTCAAGCAGCAGATGCGTCAGCGTCAGACGATGACCCACGAGGTCCGCACCGCCGCCCGCCGCGACGTCGCAGCGCTGAACAGCCGCATCAAGGAGCTCGAGGACCAGCTGAAAGCTCGGCAGGCCCCGCCCGTCAGCCGGGTCGCCCAGCGCGCCTCGACCGTGCGCTCGCGGGCCCGCGCGCGCATCGGACGCATCCCCGGCACGCGGCGAGCGGCCCGTCTGCTGCGACGGGCTCTCCGAGCCGTCCGCCGCGTGGTGAAGCGCTAGGGCATGTCTGGCCCGCCGGTCACGCCCCGACGGGCGTGGCCGGCGCGAGCCGCAGGTGGATCTCGTCCGACCAGCCGAACTCGAGCTTCGCCGCCTCGGTCGCGGCTGGCTGAGGCACCCGTTCGCAGAGCTCACGGGCCACCACGACCGGCTTGTGGTCGCGACCGTCCAGCAACGACCATCGCGTCGTCTCGCAGGCACCGTGCTCGGTCGCGGTGCTTCGGAGCGTACGCACGGGGACGGTGACCTCGAAGACACCGTCCCGGTCGGCCACGTCGAGGGCGACGTCGAGAGGTTTCTCCGGGGTCGGCCAGGTCCGGAGCACCGCTCCGGTGGAAGCCAGCCGAGGGCCGTCGGGACCACGCAGGACCAGGTCGCCGGACCGCCACCAGGCGTCGTGGACGACCGGTCGATCGGGCGTCGCGGTGATGACGAAGCAACCGTTCGGGTCGCGGGTGGCGTTCACCGCGCGCCCCTTCATCAGCGACCGAGAACCGAGGAAGTCCGGATGCACAGGGAGCGGAGAGGTGCGTCCGTTCCGGACCAGCTTCACTCGGGTCGGCACGATCTCCTCCATGGGCACGTCCAACCCGGACTTCTCGAGAACGGCGTCGACGGGCACCGTCACCCGCCAGGGCGTGACACCCCGGTCGCCCCGTTCGCCGATCGTCAGCGGATGGGTCACCACCGAGCCACCGCGATCGGTGAGCGTCAGCTCCGCCTCCTCGGGCGGACTGCCTCGGAACGCGCCCCGGATCTCGAACTCGTCGCCGAGGTCCGTGGTGTGGTCCACCCAGGCGTCCGGAAGGTCGCGGACGGTGACCCCGAAGCCTCCGGGAAGACGTCCTGGGCGGCACCAGCGGTTGCCGATGCGCCGCCAGCCCTGCCAGCGCTCCCGGCCGTCTCCCGACGTCGTCACCTGGATCACGTCGCGTACGTCGCGGTTGCGGAGGCCGATCATGATGCGCCATTGACGGTCGCCTGCCAGCCGCGCAGGATCGATGCTCAGCTCGAGCGTGGACCGGTCCACCTGACCGAACGCGATCGCCCGCGGGCGGGTGACGTGCTCCACCGGGACCTTGCCGCCGGTGGGACTCTCCAGCCACACCTTGAAGCGGGTGCGTGGCCTCAGCGGGAGCGTGTTGATGCCGATGTTCACGCGGACCGCGATCTGGGAGCCGCTCCACCAGGCCTCGGTCGCGACCGCCTTGGCCTTCATGTAGGCCGGGGACAGGCGGAACACCGAGTCGGGCACGCCGACCGCGCGGTCCTCGAACGACGGCAGCTTCGCGTACCAGCCGTCCCGACGGCGGGCCAGCGGCGCCTGGGTCCCGTGCTCGGCGCGATAACGGGTCAACGCGGTCAGCGCGTCACGTCGCCGACGCCTCAAGAGGTCGAACACCAGCCGCTCGAACGGACCCTGCCGGTCGAGGATCGCGTCGTCGACACGCGCCAGGTAGCGCGCCGCGAGGTCGAAGATGCGTCCGGCCTCCTCGGCCGGGTGGTCCTCGATCGACCGGGCAAGCACCTGGACGTCCGTCGCGGTGAGATGCGACTTCACCAGGTCGGACAGATAAGGAGCGTGCTCGTCGACCATGTCGAAGAGCATCTCGGCCGAACGTACGCGGTCACTGAGGTTGTCGAGGTTCCAGTGGCTCTGCGTGATCGACGCCTCGCCACCGTCGCGGTGTCGCCAGTAGTAGATCGGGTCTGCCAGGACGTCGACCTGGCGGGCGCGGATGTGCGCGGCCAGGGCGACCGGGTAGTCCTCGTAGAGCATGTCCGGGAAGGTGAGGCCGGCGGAGTCCCAGAAGTCGCGCCGGTAGACCTTGTTCCAGATGTAGCGGTCGATCCCCAGGATGTGGGTCCGGCGGCAGTGCGTGGACATGCGGGTGGTGACGAACGGGCGACGGTGGGACCACGACTGCCAGACCGATACCGAGTCGAACCGGCGCGCGTTCCCGGCCACGAAGTCCGAACCCGTCCGGGCCAGCGTGTCCGTCATCAGCTCGTAGGCGTACTCCGGCACGTAGTCGTCGGCGTCGACGAAGGCGAGCAGGTCTCCCCTGCTGTTCTCGATGCCGATGTTGCGCGCGACACCGACACCGACCTTCGCCGAGCGGACCACCCGGAACCGCGGGTCGGTCGACGCGAACCGGTCCGCGATCTCGGCGGACCCGTCGCTGGACGCGTCGTCGACCATGACGACCTCGAAGTCGGCGAAGGTCTGGGTCCGCAGCGACTCCAAGCAGGTCTGGAAGTAGGGCTCGACGTTGTGGAACGGGATGACGATGCTCAGCGCAGCCCGTGTCCCGCTCTCACCCAACGCGGTTGCCGTCCTCGAGCCGTCGCAACCGCTCCTCGAAGCGCGTGGCCGCGGTGATCCGGGCACGTACCTGCTCCTGCTGGCGCTGGATCTCGGCCCAGATCGCGGCGGTGTCGACGCTGCCGGCCGCGGGCGGGCTCGTCGCGGTGGCGCCCCGTTCGACGGCGTCGCGCAAGGTCTCCAGACGCGCCTCGAGAGCAGCGACCTGCGGACTGACCCGGGCGAGCTCGCGCTCGAGATCACCGATGCGTACGCGCTGCCGGTCGGTGATCGCCCGCAGCTCCTCGATGGTGGCCCGGGCCTCCTCCGCGTCGGCGGCGGACCTGACCTTCTTGATGACCTCGCCGCGCAGTCGGTTCAACGCCATAGAGACACCCGTTCCTCCTTGAGCCAGTCGTTCATCACACGCGCTTCCGCCTCGATCCGATGCTCCGGGGCGACCGGCGACGTGCCCCCTCCCTGGTAGGTCCACTCGGTCTGCCCGGGGTTGTCGATGAACGAGAACCCCGCCAGCCGGATGTCGGCCCCCGGGAACAGGTTGACCGCCAGCCACGCAGCGGTGAAGCCCGTGGTCGGCGCGAGCTTCTCGGCACGCCACGGGATGTCGAGCTCGTCGCCGATACGAGGGAGCACCTCCGCGTTCGGGAGCGGCACGAAACCCAGGTCGGGCGGCCAGGACATCGGCCACGCCTCGGGACGGCCATGGAAGCGCATCGGCTCGGCGAGCAGGTAGAGGCGCTCCCGGTAGCGGTCGAAGGTGAAGCGGGTCGGGCGGGTGATCCGGTTCCAGATCACGACGTCCGCCCGCGACCCCTGGACGCGCGGTTCACCCGGCTCGTCCAGCACGAAGCTGTTGACCCGGATGACCAGATCGGCGTCGTCGATCGCCTGGGCCCGGTCGTCGCTGGGTGCCAACGGAGCGTTGCCGAGCACAGCGACCGAGGCCACCGGGGTCCTCCTGGCGTACGTCGTCATCAGGTCGCGCAGGTAGTCGAGGCCATCAGTGATCGTGACTGCCCTTTCGGCGATCAACGTCACCGGCATCTCCTCCCCTTCAACGACCTAGCCAACGACCTAGCCAACGACCTAGCCGCAGCGTCCCCACAGACCGCGGGTAACGCGACAGAGAGACGCGTTACCCGTTCCAGGAAATCATAACGAGGCAGCCCGCCGACAGTTACCCACCCGAGTGTCTGATTGGGCGCACGGGCACTTTTCAGGCGTACCTTCGCGAGTTACCTCAAGGCTGTTGGATTCTCGTCACCATTCGTACATCTGTGGGTCGGTCGCCGGTCAGGCGGACTGGGCCCCGGTCCAGCTGCTGCGCTCGGCCTCCAGCTCCGCGCGCACGGCGTCCAGCTCGGACTCCAGCTCGGCGACCCGGATCGCCGCCTCCGCGGCATCCGCCTCGACGGCCTGGAGGCGCTCCTCGAGCTGCTCTCCTCGCAGCTCGGCCTGGGCTGCCCGGCGAGCTTCCTCGCCACGGCGACGGACCGCCTCGGCGGCACGCTGATGAGCAGCGGCCAGGGCGGCCTCGAGCTCCTCGACGGCCTGGGCGCGGTCGGCGAGCTTGGCATCCATGTGCTCGCGGAACTCGGCGTTCTCCTCGGCCCGCTTCTCGGACTCGACACGGAAGGCCTGGGCCTGCTCGGCGCGGTCACGCGCCCAGTCGCGGCGGGTCTGGAGAAGCTCGGAGTGGGTGATCTTGGTTGCGGCAGCGCCACAGGCGAGCCCGAGAACGGCAGCGAGCACGACCACCAGCCAGGACCCGGAGGCCACCGCCGCGGCGATCGTGATGGCGGCCAGCGCCAGCAGGGCTACAGCAACCGTCAGGCGTGTGCTGCGCTGACGCCTGCGTGTGACTGAAGTTGCGGATGGGGAAGGCATGCCTTCACGGTACGGCTAGTTTTCATCCTGTTTGCGGACCCGGCACGCGTGTTCGAGGAGTCGCGAGGCGATCACGATCGCCAGCCCGGCCACCGCCGCGAGCGTCGAGCGCACCAGTCGCTCGCCTGCGGCGGTGTTGGCGTCGTAGCCCAGCCAGCTCACTGCGTAGCCCAGATAACCGCCGGCCAAGAGCGCACCGACCAAGGTGCAGGCACGGGCCAGCACCAAGCGATTGACCGCCTGATGGGCCTCGATCCGCTCGCGGCGTACCTGCAGCTGGCGGTGGGTGATCCACGCGGTCACCCCCAGCACGGCCGCGATCAGCAGCAGCACCGTCGGCTGTGCCCAGGTGACGACCGGAGCGACCCCGCGCCAGGACTCCAGCACAGGGTGGGCCAGCCAGCCGCCGACGATGCCGATCACGGCCCACGCCGTGATCGCTCCGCCCGACATCGGGCGGAGCCGGCGCTCGTCGTCGGCGGGGTCCTTCTCCGGACCCTGCTCGGGATCCTCGGGTGGTGTGCTCAGGTCCGGCTCAGAGTTCGAGGACGAGATCGTCGCGGCGGGTGATGCCGGTCTGGTCGGACTGCTCCAGCAGCTCGGCGATCGGGCCCACGCCCGGCAGGTCCGCGCTCGGCTCCAGGTCCAGCCACGGCTTGAGCACGAAGGCCCGCTGGTGCGCACGCGGGTGCGGCAGCGTCAGCGACTCCTCCTCGAGGATCTTGTCGCCGACCGAGACCAGATCGATGTCGAGCGTGCGCGGCTCGTTGAAGATGCCGCTGCGCGAGCGCCCGTAGGCGTCCTCGATGGTGAGCGCGCGGTCGAGCAGGCGCGCCGGGGTGAGCGTGGTGTCGGCGAGGACGATCGCGTTGAGGTAGAGATCAGCACCCTCAGGGGAGTCGACCGGCTCGGTCTCGTAGACCGGCGAGACCGTGGTCACCCAGACGTCCGGGGTCTCGGCGAGAGTGTTCAACGCGTCCTGCAGATTTGCCAACCGGTCCCCGAGATTGGAGCCCAACGACAGCACCGCCCGTCGGATCGGCCGCATCTCCCCGGTGAGCGTGTCGGCGTCGATGATGTACGGGTTGGGTACCTCTGTCACGTGCTCTGCCTCCGGGTGATCGTCAGGGTGACGTCTTTGAACGTCGCTTCGATAGGCGCCCCCGGTTTGTGAACCGTAACACGTACCCAAAGGACGCGGATGTCTGCAAGGCAAATGTCCGCGATCCGCTGGGCAAGCGTTTCGATGAGGTCCACCGGGTCGCGCTCAACACTAGTTTTGACCGCCATTGCGAGACTTCCGTAATCCACGGTGTCTTGCAAGTCGTCCGTTGCCGCGGCCGTGCGGGAGTCGGTGCCGATGACCAGGTCGATGATGAACTTCTGCCCCTCGCGGCGCTCGAAGTCGAACACCCCGTGATGGCCGAAGCACTCCAGACCGAGGATCTGGATTTCGTCCGCAGGTTCTGTGATGTTCATCGAATCGTCTCCTCGCTCCGTCCGGTCATCTCCAGCTTCTGCGCCACCGCGAGGGCGTCCTTGGCAGCACGTACGTCGTGTACACGCGTGGCCCAGACACCGCGTTGCGCCAGGAACACCGTGATCGCATCGTGAGCACTCTCACGTTCGGTCACCGGGCGCAGGGTGCCGTCGGGGGAGGCGAGCAGCCGACCGAGGAAGGTCTTGCGGCTGGCCCCGACCAGCACCGGGAAGCCGAGCTTGTGGAACTCCTCCACCCCCGCCAGCAGCCGCCAGTTGTCCTCGGCGGTCTTGGAGAAGCCGAGCCCGGGGTCCACCACGATGTTGTCGTCCTGGATCCCCGCCGCGCGGGCTGCCTCGATCCGCTGCTCGAGCTCCTCCTTGACCGTGGCGACCACGCCGTGGGCGTAGACGAGATGGTCCTCGTGCTGCATCTCCGCACCGTGCGCGCGCCAGTGCATCACGACGTACGTCGCCTCGTGGTCGGCCGCGACCTCCAGGATCCCCGGATCGGCAAGACCGCCCGACACGTCGTTGATGATCCTGGCCCCGGCGCGCAGCGCAGCCTCCGCGACCTCGGGACGCATCGTGTCGACCGAGAGGGTCGCCCCCTCCTGGGCCAGCGTCTCGATCACCGGAACCACTCGGGCCAGCTCCTCGGCCACCAGCGGCCGGGTCGCTCCCGGACGGGTCGACTCACCGCCGATGTCGAGCATGTCGGCCCCCTGGGCCAGCAGCTCGTGGCCGTGAGCCACCGCGTCATCGGTCGCTACGAACCGTCCGCCGTCGCTGAACGAGTCCGGCGTGACGTTGACGACCCCCATGACCTGCATATCGAAACCCTAGCGACCGGCGGTCTCCGCCGAGGTGTCAGCGTCCTTCGACAGCGTTCCGGAAGAACTCACCGGTACGTCCCAGGTCGAGCGTGAACGGCGCATGATAGGAGCCGCCCGCCCAGCCGGTGCCGCGCCGCTTTCCCTCGCTGGTGGCGAAGCCGACATGGATGTCGTGGCCCAGGACGCCCCCGATGAGGATCTCGTTCTCGCCGGAATAGGACTCCGAGGTCACGATCAGCATGGTCTTCGGCTCGGACACGAACATGGCGGTGAAGAGGCCGCTACCGGCATAGCCGGCGATGACCTCCGCCTCGCGGAACAGTCGGACCTGGTCGCCGAGCGAGTAGTCCTCGGGAAAGACGACCGTGAAGCCCAGCCCCTCGAAGAACGCCTCGACCTCGGCGGCGTTCCGGCAGGGGCGCTTCTCGATCCGGCGACCGATGAAGATCCGCCGAGGACGGGCCTCGTCGTCTGTCGCCTGCTCCGCGAGCCGGTCACCGACCTGGCGCCAGATGTCGCCGATGCCGGGATGCACGTAGTACGGGTTGCAGAACATCTGCGTGGCGCCGATGAGCCGCTCGACCCGAACCGGGTGCGGCACGAGCACCACGTCCTCCCGAGCGACGCCCGCAGCCTCATAGACCGCCAGCTCGTAGTCGGCCAGCGGCCTGCTGTTCGGGTGGAGCAGCACCTTGAGATCCGGGTTCTGGGCCTTGGCCTCGGGCCAGGCCCACAGCCGGGAGACGGACTCGGTGAGCAGGTGACCGAAGTGGCCGCGGAACTCGTTGTCCAGGTGGAAGTAGGCACCCTCGAGCACGGGCACCGGGCCGTCGCTCGGTTCGGTGTAGGCCGACGGCACCGTCGGGTCACCGAAGTCCTGGGCGATGACAGCCATCGTGTCGTGGCCCATCCGCTCCTTCGGTGGGTGCCGGAACGACTCGGGCAGGATCAGGTCGTCTCGGTGGACGACCTGGCCCGGGGCGGACACGACGTCGTCGTAGGTGCGAACGAACATCGCCGGGACGTCCCAGCTCGTGGCGAACGGGCCGCGGAAGTCGGACTCGCTGACCGTCACCGAGCCGCGCGACGCGAAGGTCGTCGGCTCCGAGAAGGTCCTCACCGTGCCGATACCGCGGGCGGCGACGAGGGTCTCCGACCACTCCTCGCGAACCCTGACCGCGATCAGGTCGGGCTTCGCGCGGCGTACGACGAGGTAGTGGCCGTGAGCGGCCCTGAACTCCGCTGCGACCCGCGCGGCGTACTCGCGGTCCTTCTTCGGCGCCTTACCCAGGCCCGCGCCCTTGTCGAAGACCCCGGTCGTGGCATCCATGGCGAGATCGGCGATCGCCTTCTGCTCCGCAGCGGCGTCGACACGACGTCGACCGGGTCGCGGGAGCCGTGCCATCGCGACACCACCCGGGCACAGCAGCATGAGATGGCCTCGCATGCGCCGTAGCCGATGGCCGTCCTCCCCCTCGTCGATGATCAGGTCCGGGTGACCCAGCGCCAGCGTCTCCGGCACCACCTGGTCCCCCGGCTGCAGTCGATGGATCCTCGCCTCGGGCCTCAGCTCCTGCACCCAGGCCTCGACCTGGCTCCGGTCCCGGTCGCTGATGATGACGGTGAGCGGCGCCGGCCGGTCGGCGAGGTGCGTTCCGACGACATCGACCAGCAACCGTTGGAAGGCCGGCCGCTCCGCCGGCACCACCGGCTCCGGCTCCTCGCCCTGGCCCGCGAATCGCCGGCGGAGAGCGTCGATGCGGCGACGGGGGCGCAACCCGCCCATCACCTCGGTCATCTGACGACGCCGGTGGGTTCGTAGATCGAGGGCAGGCCTCGCAGGTCGCTCCACAGCTCGGAGAGATCCGAGCCGGCCGACCCGCTCTCGCGGAGCACAGAGAGCCGCTTCCACACCTCGTGGTCGAGCAGCGTCACCGGATCCACCGCCGTACGCCGCTCCAGCCATTCCTGCGGCACGGCCTGGGGATCGGCACCGGTGATCTCGGCCTCGATCTGCTCGTAGTTGTCGTCGAGCACCGTCGAGGTCGGGTCGAGGCCGACGACCAGGTAGCTGCCGGTCAGCGTCGTGTTGACCGGGATCAGCGTGAGGTCGGGCCGGTATCTCGCCAGCACCTCGTGCACCTTGTAGACGTCGCCCGCCCAGGCCTCGGTGCGCCGCTGCCGGAACGCCTCCAGCGAGTTCCGCGGGAGGATGTCGTCGAGCGCGATCACGCCCGTGGGCGCCATCTTCTTCTCGGTGTTCATGAAGTCGCGCAGCGCGAACTCCGCCAGGTGCATCCCGTCGATGAAGGCCAGGTCCACGGGCACCCCGTCGAAGTGGGTGTCGAAGAGGTCGGTGGTCTCGAAGAAGTGGTCGCTGGTGTCCTTCACGATGCGTACGTCGCAGCTGATCTCGCGGTCGATCCGGAAGGCCGGGTCGACGCCGATCGATTTCGTCCGCGAGAGCGTCATGCTCTGGCCTCGGTCCACGCCGATCTCGAAGTAGGTCCTCGGCTGGAGGGCCGCGTGCAGGGAGGCGAGGAGTTCGTGCTTGGTGACCGTCGGCTTCGGGAAGTCGGCCGACGGGTCGGGCGAGGCCCAGGGCAGAGCACCCTTGCCGGGGTGCGAGATGCCCTCACGCGAGGCACCGTGCGCCTCGATCAGCTCCTCGCGGGTCGGCTTGGGTTTCGCTGCCTTTCTCCGGGCGGCCGCCTTCCGCTCCTCCTGGACCGCCCGCTTGACCGCTGCTCTCCGCTCGGCGCCGGCCTGCTTGCGCGAGACACGGTCGTGCTCGAGGTCGAGAGCGTCGATCAGCTTCTGTCGCGCACTTGCCTCGGTCGAACGCAGCTTCTGCGTCCGCTCAGGCCCGATGGCTCGCTCCAGTGACTCTGCTACGGCATGACGGATTCCCACGCTGCACAACCCTCTGATGATTGTTTACCTGAATGACGTCGCAACAACATCGCATACATCTGCAGGTATCCCAAGGGTAAACTCCGGGAAGATCTTCTCGTCAGCGACGTGCGACGACCCGCGCGAGGACGGGATCCTCGTCCTGGTACGGCGACAGGCCCGAGCCCTCCTCGAAGTGCTCGATCCGCCAGCCGCGCACGTCCTCGAGGTCGGCGCGGAAGGCCGCAGCGCTCTGGAAGCGCCGGAAGTGCTTGCCGTGGACCTTGACCTGGGCCGCGTCCTGGTCGGTGCGGAACTCCGCCGCGAACAGGTCACCAGGACGGGCGCACTCCTCGATCGTGTCAAGCAGCATGGTCTGGGCGTCCTCGCTGATCGCGTGCAGCAGGAAGCGGAGATAGAAGGTCATCGGAGCCTCGCCGTCGCGCGCCGAGCGGAGCACGGCGCCCAGCTGGTCGCGATCGGCGACGTCGCAGGTGGCGAACGACACGGGCAGACCCAGCTCGGCGGCACGCTTGGCGGCGTGCTCGATCCCGACGACCGCCTGGTCGACACCGGTCACCTGATGGCCGGCCGCGGCGAACGCACAGGCATCACGGCCGTCGCCGCAGCCGATGTCGACGACGTCATGAGGCGAACCGGGAAACGCGAGCATGAACTCGGAGAACGACGAGCCGGCCTGGTAGCCGTGGCGGGCGTAGAAGTCGGACCAGTAGATCCGCGACCGCTGCTCCGGGGTGAAAGCGCCCTCCGTCGCCGCGTCGGTGCGCTCCAGGGACCAGTTGAACCCTGGCTTCGGCAGCCGCCAGTCGTCGCCGTAGAGATGGCGTACGACCTCCTCGCCTGCGACCGGGGCGAGCACCCGGTGGGCGCCCAGCGCGACCTCCTCCGTGCCCCGCCAGTCCGCGGAGGTGAGGGTGGACGTGCCCGCGATGCCGAACGGCAGCCGCCAGCGGCGCGGCTCGGCACCATCGAAGTAGGTGTGGAAGATGTCGATCCGATTCTCCGGATCGGCCGGGTCGATGACATGCAGGCAGGCGACCATGCAGTGGACCTTGAACCCCGCCTCGATCAGCGCGATGCCGATCGCGGTGAGCTCCTCGGACGCAGCAGCGCCGTCACCCTCCCGCGAGATGTAGGCAGCGTCGAAGTCGGCGTCGTGGGCGATGAAACCGCCCTCGCGTACGGCTCCCAGCAATGTCCCGTAGACCACGAACAGGTCGTAGCCGAAGGTCTCGGCGAAGATCGCCCGGACCCGGTCGTAGATACCGATGACGTCGGCCTGCCACTGCCGGTCGTGACGCTTGGAGAGCTGCACATCACCCATCTGGGAGAGCACCCAGCCCTCGGCCAGCCGAGCCTCGAGGTCCGTCGGCGTCAGCTCGCCCCTTCGAGACGGGCTCACCCACATGCCGTGCCCGCTGATCGGAAGCCACTGCTCTCCGACACGCACCGAGACCTTGGTGCCACGGCGTGCGTAGTCCCAGATCCCGCCGATGCGGAACGCGAAGGAACGCACCTGCTCCCGGCTGTGGCGGTTGTCGCCGCGTGGCCCAGGGACCGATCCTTTGACGCGGGGGAACGTCCATCCTCTGTCGCGACCCACCTGATGGCTGACCCCGACCATCGGCACATCCGGGTTGGCGTACGTCGAGGACAGCCTGACCCTGCCGACATAGAGGTCGACCCGCGTCGGGGGCGCGTCCGCCGGCACGGAGACCCAGCCGACGAGCTGGCGAGGCAGCACGACCTCCACCACCCCGGTCACGTGCTCGCGATCGGGCTCCGCTCCGTCGGCCGGGAGGCCGGCGAGCTCCCTGGCTGCCCGTACCAACCGCTTCCGAGCACCTTCAACTGTCGGCATCGAGCCTCCCGAAGCCCCATCGATGAGCCGGGCGGACCGGCTGGCCAGGGGCCAACGCTACGCCAACAGAAGGTGAACGCCAGGGGTTGTCGCTAGCGAGTCCCGCCCCGGATCAGGGCCATCGCCTCGGCCCGGGTGGTGGCGTTGGAGCGCATCGTGCCACGGACGGCGCTGGTGATCGTGCGGGCGCCGGCCTTCTTGACCCCACGCATCGTCATGCACAGGTGCTCGGCCTCGATCACCACGATGACGCCGCGGGCGTCGAGGATGTCGGTGAGCGCGTCGGCCACCTGGGTGGTGAGTCGCTCCTGGACCTGGGGTCGCTTGGCGTAGACGTCCACCAGCCGAGCCAGCTTCGACAGACCGGTGATCTTGCCGGACTCCGCCGGGATGTAGCCGACATGGGCGACACCCGTGAACGGGACCAGGTGGTGCTCGCACATCGACCACAGCTCGATGTCGCGGACCAGGACCATCTCGTCGTGGCCGAGGTCGAAGGTCGTGGTGAGCACGTCCTGGGGCGTCTGGTGCAACCCCCGGGTGACCTCCTGGTAGGCCCGGGCGACCCGGGCAGGAGTCTCGAGCAGCCCTTCACGATCGGGATCCTCCCCGATCGCGAAGAGCAGCTCACGCACGGCCGCCTCGGCCCGCTTCTGGTCGAAGGGCGGAACGTCCGCCACGTCCCGCTCGGGGACGTGGACGGGCGCTACATCGTCGAAGGTCTCAGACATGTGCTCAGTATCAGGCGGGCGGGGTGCCCTCTGGCGAACCGGCCTCGGCCGGCTCGGCCGGCTCGAGCCCGTTGGTTGCGTTTCCGGACTGGCTGCCGGTGCCCGACTGCCGACCGGCGGCACGGATCGCCTTGGCGAGGTTCTCCTTGTCGCGCTCCACGATCCACTGCGGGATCTCGACCGCCGGGCGGTCGGAGGGGCGGCGGGTGTCGGAACCGGTCCAGGCCGGACGCGGGTCGCGGCGACGCAGCGGCTCGAAGATCTCGGCGACCTCGTGCTTGGAGAGCGTCTCCTTCTCGAGGAGCTGCAGGACCAGGTTGTCGAGGACGTCCCGGTTCTCCTCGAGGATGTCGAAGGCCTCCTGGTGAGCGGTCGCGAGGAGCTTCTTGGTCTCGTCATCGACGATGGCCGCGACCTCCTCGGAGTAGTTGCGCTGGTGGCCGATGTCGCGCCCCAGGAACGGCTCACCGTTGGACTCGCCGAGCTTGATCGCACCCAGGCGCTCGGTCATACCGAACTGGGTGACCATCGCACGGGCGAGGTTGGTCGCCTTCTCGATGTCGTTGCCGGCACCCGTGGTCGGGTCGTGGAAGATGAGCTCCTCCGCGGCACGGCCACCGAGCATGTAGGAGAGCTTGTTGAGCATCGACGAGCGGGTCTGGCTGTATTGGTCGTCGTCGGGCATGACCAGGTTGTAGCCCAGCGCCTTGCCGCGCGGCAGGATCGTGATCTTCTGGACCACGTCGGGGCCCGGAAGGGCCGCGGCGACCAGCGCGTGGCCGCCCTCGTGGTAGGCGGTGATGAGCTTCTCGGTCTCGCTCATCAGGCGGGTGCGCTTCTGCGGGCCGGCGATGACGCGGTCGATCGCCTCGTCCAGCGCCTTGTTGGTGATCAGCTTCTGGTCGCTGCGAGCGGTCAGCAGCGCGGCCTCGTTGAGCACGTTGGCCAGGTCGGCACCGGAGAAGCCCGGGGTCCGGCGGGCGACCGAGTCGAGGTCGATGTCACCGGCCAGCGGCTTGCCCCGGGCGTGGACCTGCAGGATCTTCTCGCGACCGGCGAGGTCGGGAGCGTCCACCTGGATCTGGCGGTCGAAGCGGCCCGGGCGCAGCAGCGCCGGGTCGAGCACGTCGGGACGGTTGGTGGCCGCGATCAGGATGACCCCGCCGCGTACGTCGAAGCCGTCCATCTCCACGAGCAGCTGGTTGAGCGTCTGCTCGCGCTCGTCGTGGCCACCGCCCATGCCGGCGCCGCGGTGGCGGCCGACGGCGTCGATCTCGTCGATGAAGACGATGGCGGGCGCGTTCTCCTTGGCCTGCTCGAACAGGTCGCGGACGCGGCTCGCACCGACACCGACGAACATCTCGACGAAGTCCGAGCCGGAGATCGAGTAGAACGGCACGCCGGCCTCGCCCGCGACGGCACGCGCGAGCAGGGTCTTACCGGTGCCGGGCTGGCCGTAGAGCAGCACACCCTTGGGGATCTTGGCGCCGACGGCCTGGAACTTCGCCGGCTCCTGCAGGAACTCCTTGATCTCCTGGAGCTCCTCGACCGCCTCGTCAGCACCGGCGACGTCGGCGAACGTCGTCTTCGGCATGTCCTTGGTGATCAGCTTCGCCTTGGACTTGGCGAACTGCATGACCCCGCGACCGCCACCGCCCTGGACCGAGTTCATCAGGAACAGGAACAGCACGATGATCAGCACGAACGGAAGCAGGAAGCTCAGGATCGAACCGAGGACGGAGGGCTTGGCCACCTCGGAGTTGAACTTCTCGAGGTTGTCACCCTCGGCCTGGGTCTTGCGCACCATCTCGATGAGCGCTTCCTGGTCACCGTCGACCCAGGAGGTCGTGACCTCGGAGCCGCCCTCACGGGTGCCCTTGACCAGGGTCGCCTTGATCTCCTGGTCGCCGTCGACGAACGTGATCTCCTTGACCTTGTCGTCCTGGATGTACGACGTCAGCTGACTCGTGGTGATCTCGTCGCCACCGTTGCGGGGGGCCAGGTACTGCAGCGCCAGGATCACTCCGAGCACTGCCACGATGATCCACAGCCAGGGACCTTTGAATATGCGCTTCACAGGCTTCTTTCAACCGTTACGGGGTCAGACGTGCACGCAGGTGGGCATACACGTCATTTAGAACGACGGTACACGCCAAATCGTGCCCGCCCCATCTGTCCGGTTCCGCTGTCGGCGTAACAGCAGGCGGTCGACGGCCTCAGCTGTAGACGTGCGGAGCGAGGGTCGAGATGTCGCGGAGGTTGCGGTATCGCTCGTTGAAGTCGAGGCCGTAGCCGACCACGAACTCGTCGGGGATGTCCCAACCGACGTACTTCACCTCGACCGGCATGCTGACCGCCTCGGGCTTGCGCAGCAGGGTGGCGATCTCGATGCTCGCCGGGCCGCGGCTGGTGAGGTTGGAAGTCAGCCAGGTCAGGGTCAGGCCGGAGTCGATGATCTCGTCGACCACCAGCACGTGCTTGCCGGTGACGTCGGTGTCGAGGTCCTTCAGGATCCGCACCACGCCGGACGACTTCGTGCCGGAGCCATAGGAGGAGACCGCCATCCAGTCCATCTCGACGTGACGGTTCAGGGCGCGGGCCAGATCGGCCATGATCATCACCGCGCCGCGCAGGACGCCGACGATCAGGAGCTCCTCGCCCTCGTAGTCCTTCTCGATCCGGCGGGCCAGCTCTTCGACCTTCGCCTGGATCTCGTCGTGGGTGAACAGGGTCTTCACGAGGTCGTCGCCGACGTACTCGGTGTCCATGCCCGCCACTCTAATTGCTGGTGTCGAACGGTCCCGATTCGCTGCGTACATCGTCGAAGGTGATCGCCGAGTTCGTACGCTTCGCCCGCAGGTGCCCCGGCAGGTCGATCCAGCGCTGGCCGCGCCAATCGGTGATCAGCCGGTCGATCTCCTTGACGTGCTCGCGCGTGAGCTCGGCGGGCGGGCTGCCGGCCTCGAGCGCCGCGATCCGGAGGACCCGTGTGCGGACGGCGGCCGGGTACTGCGCGAGGGTCTCGACCGGGAGGGTCCCGCCGAGATCGCGGTGCATCGCCTCCGCGATGTCGTCGATGAAGTCGGCGTCCTCGCGGAGCTGCTCCGCGGTGCGGGCCAGGGCCTCCGCCACTCCCGGGCCGAGATCCTCCTCGAGCGTCGGGAGGACCCGGTGACGGATGCGGGCGCGGGTGTAGGCGAAGTCGCGGTTGTGCGGGTCCTGCCAGACGTCGAGCCCTTCGACCTGGCAGGCGGTCTCGGTGTCGATCCTGGTCGTGGTGAGCAGGGGCCGTCGATAGCGGTCGAAGCGTGCGCGCATCCCGGAGAGGCTGCGGGCGCCGGAGCCTCTGGTCAGCCCGAGCAGCACGGTCTCGGCCTGGTCGTCGCGGGTGTGGCCGAGCAGGATCGTGCTCGCACCGAGACTCTCGGCGAGCTGGTCGAGGACCGCATAGCGGGCCTGTCGCGCCGCGGCCTCGGGACCGTCACCGTCGGCCTTCACCTCGACCGTCGCGGTCACGGTCTCGTCCACGCCCATCCCAGCCAGCTGCCCGATGACCTTCGCGGCCTGCTCTGCGCTGCCGTCCTGCAGCCCGTGGTCGACGGTCGCACCGATGATGTGCAGACCGAGCTTGTGGCCCTCGAAGACCGCGGCGCTCGCCAGCGCGAGGGAGTCCGCTCCTCCGGAGCAGGCGACGATCACCTTCTCCCCGGGCTCCAGCTCCGCCAGCGCCCGCCGCACGGGGCGGCGTACGGCCGCGACGGAGGGGTGCAGGCTCACGGGGTCAGCGTAACGGGGTGGATGTTCGTCTAGGTATGCAGACCAACCGTCACATCCCTAGCGGAGTTCCGCACGGGAAGTGATGGTTCGGCTGCGTACCCAGACGAACATCCACCCGACTTCGCTACGCCGTCAGAACCCGAGCGACCCAGGCGTCCGGGTCGACGATCTCGGCCTTCGACGGCAGGTTGTCAGGACCGGCGAAGACGGCGTTGAACTCCTCCATGCCGACCCGGTCGACCACGTGGCGTACGAACTTCGCGCCGTCGCGGTACTGCGCCATCTTGGCCTCCAGACCGAGGAGTCGGCGCAGCACCCGGTCGAGCACGCCGATGCCCTGACGGCGCTTGTTGAACGCCTTGCGGATCGTGGTGACGCTCGGGATCACCCCCGGGCCGACGTCGTCCATGACCACGTCGGCGTGGCCCTCGAGCAGCGACATCATCCCGGTGACCCGGTCGATGATCTCCTTCTGCTCCGGCTTGGCGAACGCGTCCACGATGCTGCCGTCGCCCTTGAGTGCCTCGGTGACACGCTGCAGCCCACCGTCGAAGAGCGAGGCCGGGTCCATCGCGTCGGAGAGGCCCTCGATCTGGGCGAAGAGGTGGTCGCGCATCCACGGGCTCGCGGTGAACTGGACCCGGTGGGTCTCCTCGTGCAGGCAGACCCACAGCCGGAAGTCGGTCGGGTCCAGACCCAGCTCGCGCTCGACGTGGACGGCGTTGGGCGCGACCAGCAGCAGCCGGCCCGAGGGCTCGAAGAACGGGTCGAACTGGCCGAGGATCTTCGAGGACATGAAGCCGAGCAGACCACCGACCTCGGCCGCGCTGATCTTGGAGCCGACCGCCTGGGTGAGAACTCCCGGAGGGCGCTTCGCCGTGATCCGGTCGACCACCGGCGAGATCACGTTGGCGAACGTGTCGGCGTTGGCCTGGATCCAGCCCCGCCTGTCGACCACCAGGACCGGAGCGGTGTCGCGGGGCGCGTCCAGGCCGGTGAAGGCGCGCACGAACTCGGTCGCCTTCGCGGCGTCCGCGCGCAACTCCTCGACAGCCTGCCTGGCCTCGTCGCGGGAGACGATCGGACCGTCCCCGGCGACCTTCGCGCCGAGGCGTACGGCCAGGTCCCAATCGACCATGGTCGCTCCGGCCGGCCGGGGGTCCTCAGCACGATGGGTCATGCGTACGACCGTAGCCGACTCGACCTATGCGTGCGGTCCTATGCCGAGCATCGACACGTCGCGACCGAGGTCATCGCATCGTCGAGCGCATCGCGTACGTCCAGGGTCTCCTTGGGCTTGAACCCATCGGCCATGAGTACGACGACGAACGGCGTGCCACGAGCGTCGATCGCGACGCCGGACAGCCCGGAGACACCGGTCAGGGTGCCGGTCTTCGCCCGGACGCGGCCGCGGCCCGGCTCGGCGTCGAAGTTGAACCGGCGCGAGAGCGAGCCGATCCAGCCGGCGACCGGGAGGCCGGTCATCGCCGGGGCGAGCTCGGGGCGGTCGGGGCTGGCGGCGGTCTGGAGCGTGCTCACCAGGAGCGTCGGAGGGATCCGGTTCTGTCGGGAGAGTCCGGAACCGTCGCGGAGGACGAGTCCCGCGGTGTCGATGTCGAGCCCCTTCAGCGTCGCCGTGATCGCGGCGGTGGAGCCGTCGAACGTCGACGTACCGTCCGCGACCCCGACATGCCGGGCGAGCACCTCGGCGAGCTGGTTGTCGCTGTATTCCAGCGTGAACTCGACGATCTCGCGCAGGGTGTCGCCCTGGTGCACGGCGAGCTGGGTGCCTGCCTTCTTTCCCCTGGCCGGCTTGCCCGCGACCGCGATCCCGTGCTTGGCCAGGGCCTTCTTGAACTGGACGGCGGCCTGCAGCGAGGGGTCCATGCTGTAGCCGGTCGCCTGCGAGCCGCCGTGGTCGACCAGGAGCGCCGTGATCCCACCGACCTCCTCCCCCAGATAGGTACGCCGCCAGGTCGGGTTCAGCATCGGGCCGGCGAAGAGGCTGTCGTCGTAGGCGAGCCGCACCGTCTTGACGCTGCCGAGCTCTCGGGCCGTCTCGGCGGCGAGCGTGTCGAGGTCGCTGCTGGTGAGAGATGCATCACCTCCCCCGACGAGAGTGACCGTGCTCCCCTGGAGCGTCGTGCTGGTCTCGAACCGGCGCTCCGGGCCGTACGCCTCCAGCACCGCCACGCTGGTCAGCACCTTGGTGACGCTGGCCGGGGTCGCCGCTCCGGTGCCGTGAGTGACCAACGGGGCACCCTCGAGCGGTGCGATCGCCGCCTTGAGGTGCTTGCCGAGGCGCTTGTCGCCGACCATCTCCCGCATGACCTGCTCCAGCGCGGCCTGATCGGGTTTTCCGGGCGCCTTCGTCTGCTCGCCGGCGACCGCCGCCGGGCTGACCGCAGCGATGCTCAGCGGCTCCGGCGGCGGGGTCGGCGCGACGTTGCCGCGGGCATAGCGCACCCACCCCAGGGCGTACGCCGCTGCCGCTGCCCCCACCAGGAGCGCGAGCACCAGCGGCAGCACGACCACCAGCTTCCCGCGGGCCTCGTCGGGCTCCTCGGTGGGCCACTTCGGCGGGGTGTCGGGCTCCACGGATATCCTCCTCGATGCCGGGTCTGGCGCCGTTTGGTGTCAGACTGTCCGGCATTCCGTTTTTGGGTTGTCTGGAGGCAGAGAGTGACGCAGGAGTTCGACGTACTGATCGAGGTCCCCAAGGGATCCCGCAACAAGTACGAGGTGGACCACGAGTCGAACCGGCTTCGACTCGACCGCGTGCTGTTCACCTCCATGATGTACCCCGCAGACTACGGCTACATCGAAGACACCCTCGGTGGGGATGGAGACCCGCTCGACGCGCTGGTCCTGACCCCGTACCCCTTGTTCCCCGGTGTGCTGGTCGAGGCCCGCCCGGTCGCGATGTACGTCATGGAGGACGAGAAGGGCCAGGACGAGAAGGTCCTCTGCGTCCCCTGCGACCCCCGCTTCGACCACATCCAGGACCTCGGCGACGTCGACGAGTGGACGCTCAACGAGATCAAGCACTTCTTCGAGCACTACAAGGACCTCGAGCCCGGCAAGACCGTCAAGGGCTCCGACTGGGTCGGCCGGGCTGCCGCGGAGTCGGAGATCGCCGCCTCGATCGACCGGTTCAAGAACACCGCTCACTGAGTCTTGGCGCCTCGTATTCGATCGAGGCGATGTCCTGAGTTGATCGAAGGTGATTCGGTCGGGCGATGGATGCTGACCGAGGTAACTCGGTCGGGCGGCGAATGCTCACCGAGGTAACTCGGTCGAGCGGCGAATGCTCACCGAGGTAACTCGGTCGAGCGGCGAATGCTCACCGAGGTAACTCGGTTGGGTTGCACTGCCTTCGTGGAGTTCCACGAAGGCAGTTCCTGTTCACCGAGGTAACTCGGTCAGCATTCACCCAGCGCGGCACGCAAGGAGTCGTACGCCGCGTCGACCTCGCCCGCCATGCTCGGAACCACCTTCGTCGCGGGGCGTTGTGTCACGAGCTCGGCGAGCTTGGAGGCGTACGCACGGAGGTGCTCGTCGCCGCCGGACTCCGCCACGATCTCTCGCACGATCGGGTGCCAGGGATCGCTGCCGTCATCGCGCGCATGGAAACGGCGTAGCGCGTCGTCCTCGACGGCCTCGAGCATGACCTCCACGAACTCGGCGCCGGCGTCGTGCGCCGCCCTCTCGAAACGCTCCAGCTCGCTGACCCTGGCGAACAGCTGTGGGAGCACGACGTCGCCGGACTCGCTGAGGTAGCCGCGGATCAGCCCCAACGCCGCTGGCCTGATCCGGACGCCGGCGCCGAGGAAGTCGTCTCGCCATCCGCTGATAGAGGTGCGCAGCAGGTCGATGTCACAGACCAGCGTTCCAGGGTGGTCGGCGGCAAACCGCCTGGCGAGCGTCGACTTTCCTACACCGGGCATTCCGTTGATGAGGATCAGCCTGGCCACCTGGTCAGTCAACCACCCAGAGCGATCAGCTGGCGAGCCGCATCCGGGACTCGAACCTCCCGAGCGTCCTGCGCGGGTTGTCCAGGTCGTCCCAGACGACGCGCACGAAACCGTAGTCCGTGATCTCCCGGATCTCGTCCTCACGCCGCTTCTCCTCGAACACCGCGTCGCTGGGTGACTGACCGGGCCTGAGCAGCTTTCCGTACTTCACCTTGCCGTCGAACTCACCGAACAACCGGAACTGCGGCCAGGCCCAGTCGACGATGCCGACGAGAGAACCGTCCGCACGGTAGACCGGCACCTGCAGCTCCGGGCGAGGCAGACCTCCGACACGGAACAACCACAGACAGCGCGACTCCGCGATCGATCCCGAGAGCGGATCAGCATGGGCGACTGCGGCTCCGAGCGGATGACTGAAGGGCCACTGGTTCATCCGCTCGTATTCGGCGATCAGCTCTTCCTTCGTGAATGCCTTCGATCGGAGACCTGCATCGAGCAGGCACTGTGTGACCTCGTCGTTGGCCTGAAGACTCGTCTCCAGAGCGCATCGCACCGCAGGCAGCGTACGCAGCCCGTCCTGTGTCCCGACCTCGTCATCGCCGACCACGCCCAGGTGGTGGACGACGTCACCTTCGAGCGGCCTTCCGGCGCCGTCGAGCCTGGTCACATGCACCTTGGTGAGGTCGACACCCCAGAGGTCGATCCCGTGAGCGACCAGGCCGGACACGTGGCTCAGAGCGATCTTGCCGCCCAGAGACCGCTGCACCGCCCGGGCACGCACACGGTGGCGCCCGACCGCGTCGAGCGCCTCCCATTCATCGGAGAACACATAGGCTCCGCGTCTGATCCGGTGCCAGGCGCCCTGGCGGACGACCGCGGTGATCTCGCGATCTGCGTAGCCGGCGTTCTTGGCCTCGCGTCGGGTGAAGAAGCCTTCGGCCTCGGTGATGAGTCGTAGTGGGTCCATGCGTCCAGGTTTCGTCCCGGCGCCGACGTTTCCGACCAGAATTCGGCCCGTTGTGGATAACCCGGTATCGAACGTCACCTGTGGAGAGTCAAGCGGCCCACGCTCCCTACGATCGGCGGGTGGATGCTCACCGAGGTAACTCGGCGAGCATGTACTGCCCTCGCGGAACTCCATGAAGCCAGTGACGCCCGACCGAGTTACCTCGGTGAGCATCCGGCGACCGTCCCTCAGCCGATCAGGTCCTTCGCCCGCAGCAGCTCCTCCGGCACCCCGAAGCCGTCGACCAGCAACCGTGCCACCGGGCGCAGCTCGCGGCAGAGCCGGTTGACCTCGGCGGTGATGGCCTTGGAGCGCTCGGAGGAGAGGCGGCCGTGCTCCATGAACCAGGCCCGGTCGGCCTCGATGACGGAGAGGGCGCTGAGGTCGCAGAGGGTGTCCATCAGCTCGCGTAGGTCGCCCTCCGGCAGGCTTCGTACCTTCTCGAGGAACGCCTCGTGGATCAGCCGCTCGACGTGCGCATGGGCGACCCCGATGACGTGGTCCTGCACGGTCGAGAACACCTCACCGGGCTCGCGTCCGGCCTTCACGCCCGATTGCAGACGTCGAGCGACACCGGCGAGCATGTGCTCCTCGCGGAAGCGCAGCATGGCCAGGTGGTAGTCGGAGTCGAGGAGGTCCGGCTCCCGCTCCCCTGCGATCGGTACGACGTCCCGGACCCGCTCGAGCAGCTTGTGGACGGCGGTGCGCTCCAGGACCGTCTCGACGGCGAGACCGGCGACGAAGCGTACGAGGTCGAGCTGGTCCATCTCCTCGAACTCGCTGGAGTAGCCGGTGAGCAGGCCCTTGGCGACCAGCTGCAGCAGCACCGTGTTGTCACCCTCGAAGGTCGTGAAGACGTCCGTGTCGGCCTTCAGGGCCGCGAACCGGTTGGCGGCCAGATAGCCCGCCCCTCCGCACGCCTCGCGGCACTCCTGGATGGTCCGGGTCGCGTGCCAGGTCGCCAGCGCCTTGGTGCCGGCCGCCCGCGACTCGAGCTCGCGCCGGGCGTGCTCCGAGGTCGCGACGCCGGAGAAGACGTCGTGCAGGTCGTCGCGTACGACCTCCTGCGCGAAGCGCAGCGCATAGGTCCGGGCAACGAGCGGGAGCAGGCGCCGCTGGTGCTGACCGTAGTCGATGAGGAGCGACTCCTCGGCCTCCGCCGACGCCTCGAACTGCCGCCGCCGCAGCGCGTAGCGGACAGCGATCGTGAGCGCGACCTCCGAGGTGCGGACCGCGGCGCCGCCGACCGAGACCCGGCCCTGCACCAGGGTGCCGAGCATGGTGAAGAAGCGCCGCCCGGCCGACTCGATCTCGGAGACGTACTCGCCGGCTTCGGTGACGTCCGCGAACCGGTTCAACAAGGACGTACGCGGCACCCGCACCCCCGAGAACCACAGCCGGCCGTTGTCGACGCCGTTGAGCCCCATCTTGGGCCCGTCGTCCTCGATCCGCACCCCCGGAGCGGCCGCCCCGGAGACCCGGATCGGCACGACGAAGGCGTGCACCCCGCGCTCCTCGCCCCCGACGACCAGCTGCGCGAAGACGACCGCCAGCTCACCGTGACAGGCGGCGTTGCCGATGTAGTCCTTGTAGGCGTCCTCGCGGGTCGTCTCGATGACGAACTCCTGCGTGGCCGGGTCGTAGGTCGCCACGGTCGCCACCGCGGCCACGTTCGACCCGTGGCCGTGCTCGGTCATCGCGAAGCAGCCGAGCACGCGTCCGGCGACGATGTCGGCGAGATACTGATCGTGATGACGGGCGGTCCCCAGCTGCAGGATCGCGCCGCCGAAGAGCCCGAACTGCACGCCCGACTTCACCAGCAGCGACAGGTCACCGCCGGCCATCTCCTCGAAGGCGGCGATGGAAGCGCCGACGTCGCCACCGCCGCCGTACTCCTTCGGGAACCCGAGCCCGGTCAGACCGGTCGCAGAGACGTCCAGGAGCACCTCCCGGACCCGCTCGCGATACTCCGGCCGGGGCAGTTCCTCGACCTCGTCGAGGAAGCCGGCCCGTTCGGCCAGCGCCCGGCGTACGTCCTCCCGGACTCCGGCGTAGCGCCCGTCGAGTAGTGCGGTCAGTGAAGCAGCATCGATGGCGGTCACCCCGCCACCCTATGCCCGACCAGACCCAGGTCAGGTCAGCTCGTGGGCGACCTTCGCCTCGCGGTCGGCGATCTCGTCGGACTCGACGACGAGACGACGTACGCCCTTGCGCTGGAACTTCTGGTTGGCCACCAGGCCGCCGAAGTAGTAGGCGACGAGCGCGATCATGCAGCCGGCGATGTCATCGGCGAGGTAGTGCCAGCCGAAGTAGATGGTGGCCACGACGGTGATCCCGAAGTTGATCCAGCCTGCCCAGCGGGCGATCTTGTTGTTGACGGTGGCCTGGATCATCAGTGCCATCAGCAGGGTGATGCCGCAGTGCAGCGAGGCGAACCCACCGACGGACTGCACCACGTTGGCGTCGACGTCGAAGAGGACGTGCTGCCTGGTGAAGACCAGCGATTCCATCAGGGTGCTCGCCGGTGTCTCGGGCAGATCGGCGTAGAGATAGGGGTATTGGAGCCCCGGACCGACCGTCGGCAGGCAGTAGTAGGAGACGGTGCCGAGGATCCAGGCGATGCACTGCGAGCACACGAACCAGTAGCCGTAGGCGAGGTTGCGCGACCACACCAGCCACCCGGCCACGGCGAACGGCACCAGCGGCAGGAACCACATGTAGATGTAGGAGAGGAACCACGCCACCCAGCCGGTGCCGAGGAGGTCGTGGAGCAGGATCGCCGGGTCGGACCCGAAGAGGACCGCCTTGTCGATCAGGTGCAGCTCGTGATCGAACTCATACGTCTCCGGCACCACGAACGGCAGGAACGACTTGAGGTTCCGGTAGCAGACGTAGACCAGGTAGAAGCAGACGATGCCCAGGACGACGAGCGTCAGCCGCTCACGGGTCCAGTGGGTGCGGACCCGCTCCTTGAAGATCGGGCCCATCTCCTTCCACCTGAACTTCGCCAGCCACAGCGTGCGTGGCACCAGATCGACGAGAATTGCGGCGCCGACCAGGAGCGGAAGACGGAGCCAGGACGGTCCGAGGAAGCCCTCCGGGTCGAGCATGCGCTTGTCGACGATCTGCGCGGTCACGACTGCGATCAGGCCGAAGATCAGCGCGCTGCTGACGAGGAAGATCTGAGCGCGACGATACATAGCCGCTAATTCTAAGTGGCGGGTGGCTGCTGTGCCGATTCCTGACGGCAGGATGCCGGGATGGCCAGCCTGTTCGGCTCGACCCGCAACCTCACCGGTTCCTCCGGAGCCGGCGCCGAGTCGGCGACGGCGTCGACCTCACCGACACCATCGAGACGTACGACGAGCCGGTGCTGCTCCGGCGTCGCCCTGGCCGAGACCACGGTGCCGGTGAGCGGTCCGTCCGGGTCGATGACGAAGGCGGAGCGACGCAGCGCCACCGCGCCGGCCGGGGTCATCCCGGCGGCCTCCAGGACCGTGTGGGCCGCCGGCCCCTCGAGCACACGGGCATAGCCCAGGAACAAAGCGGCCCAGGTGTCGACCGGCCGCGCCCACACCTCTCGGAGGGTCCCCTCCTGCACCAGACGACCGTCGCGCAGGAGCGCGATCCGGTCAGCCACCGCGAACGCCTCCTCCTGGTCGTGGGTCACCATCAGCGCCGTGGTGCCGGCCTCGTGCAGGATCCGCCGCAGGTCACCCGCGAGGCGCTCCCGCAGGCCGGCATCGAGGGCGGAGAGCGGCTCGTCGAGGAGCAGGAGCCGCGGTTCGACCGCGAGCGCCCGGGCGAGCGCGACCCGCTGCCGCTCGCCGCCGCTCAGCGTGCCGGGGAGCCTGTCCTGGTAGCCGCCCAGACCGACGAGCTCCAGCAGCTCAGCGACCTTCTTCTCGCGGACGGCGGCCGGGATGCGCCGCAACCTCATCGCGTAGGCGACGTTGTTCGCGACGGTCAGGTGCGGGAACAGCTGTCCGTCCTGGAACATCAGCGCGAACCCGCGCTTGTGCGTCGGCACCCCGCGCAGCGACCGTCCGTCCCAACCGATCTCGCCGGTCGCCGGTTCCAGCCCCGCCACCGCCCGCAGCAACGTCGACTTCCCCGACCCCGACGGCCCGAGCAGCGCCAGCACCTCCCCGTCCGCCAGCTCCAGGCTGACGTCCGAGACGGCCACCTTCCCGTCGTACGCCACCGAGACCTCACCCAGCGACAGCATCGCAACCTCGTTCCAGCCGAAGCGTCAGCCCCGTCGGCCGAAGCGTCAGGCCCGTCGGCCGAAGCGTCACACCCCTGACGTCTCGCTCGACGCAGCTGACGCCTCGGCCGACGTACGTGACGCCTCGGCCGACGTACGTGACGCCTCGGCCGACGGGGGTGACTTCTCGGCTGTTCACAGTGCTCCGATCGACGGTACGCGGAGACGCTCGACGAGGAGCATGACCGCAGCGGTGGCAAAGGCGAGGACACAAGCGGCGGCGAGGGCCATGCCGTAGTTGTCAGACCCCGGACGGGACAGCAGCCGGAGGATGACGACGGGGAGGGTGGGGCGCTCCTCGCGGACGAGGAAGGAGGTCGCGCCGAACTCCCCCAGCGAGGCCGCGAACGCGAAGCCGGCGGAGGCGAGGAGGGGCTTCCAGACGGCGGGTACGTCGACGGTCATGACCGCGCGCAGCGGCCCGGCCCCGAGCCCGGCGGCGGCCTGACGGAGCCGGTCGTCGACCGACCCCAGCACCGGCACCAACGTCCTCACCACCAGCGGCAACGCGACCAGCGCCTGCGCCACCGGCACCAGCCAGGGTTCGTCACGGAAGTCGAGAACGCCCGAACCGAGCGTCAGGTAGAGCCCGAGACCGAGCGTGACGGCGCTGACCCCGAGCGGCACCATGAAGAGCCCGTCGAGCACCGAACGCACCCGACGCTCGGCCAGCGACCGCGACCGCCGGGTCACCGCGAACGCCACCAGCAGCCCGAGCACGAGCGCGACCAGTGACGCCTGCACCGCGACCGCCAGCGACGTGATCAGCGCGGTGGTGACCGGCACCGGCAGCGGCGGATCGAAGCCAGGGGTCTGCAGCGCCACGTAGTTACCGAGACTCCACCGGTCATCGACCCGCAGCGAACCGAGCAGCAACGCCAGCAGCGGCCCGGCGACCAGCAGGACGAGCACCGAGGTCGACAGCAGGACCGGGAGGTCGCGCAGCGAGACCGGCCGGCGGCGTACGACGACGCGTGACTGCGCCGGGTCGGCCACCGTGCGCAGCCGCCCGGCCACGACCAGCAACCCGATCACGACCACGAGCTGGAGCACCGACAGGACCGCGGCACCAGGGAGGTCGAACAGGGTGAAGGTCAGCTTGTAGATCTCGGTCTCGATGCTGTTGTAGCGGACCCCGCCGAGGGTCAGCACGATCCCGAAGGCGGTGGCGCAGAAGAGGAAGACCACCGATGCGGCGGAGACGATCGACGGCCGCAGCGCGGGCAGCGTGATCGTCCAGAAGACCCGAGCCGGCGACGCCCCGAGCGCGGCGGCGGCTTCGCCGGGGCGCGGGTCGAGCGACTCCCAGGCCGCCCCGACCGCCCGGATGACCACCGAGGCGTTGAAGAAGACCAGCCCGAGGATGATCGCGGTGGGCGTGCCGTCGAGCCCCAGCCCGGCCAGGAGCCCTGCTTCACCGATGAGCTCACGGAAGGCGACCCCGACGACGACGGTGGGGAGCACGAACGGCACCAGCAGCCCGGCCCGGATGACTCGCTGCAGCGGAAACGACAGCCGGTGCAGCGCGAACGCGGCCGGCAGCCCCAGCGCCACGCTCAGCACCGTCGCCAGAGCGGAGGACCACAGCGTGAACCAGATCGCCCGCTGGATCTCCGGACGCTGGAGCACGCGGACCACCACCTCGGGGTCGAACGACCCCGAGGCGAAGAGCCCACGCTGCACCATCCCGACGACAGGCAGGACGAAGAAGACCGCCAGGACTGCCACCGGGACCGCAGCGAGCGCGATCAGGGTCGCGATCCGCCGGGTCGCAGCGCGTCGAGTCGAGCTCCCCAGACGAGAAGTCACCGTGCGATCATGTCGCTCCAGGTCGCCAGCCAGGCCTCACGGTTCTCCTCGATCTCCTCCGGATCGACGGAGAGCGGCGTGGTCGGCTGCTGGGCGAACTTCGCCCACTCGGGCGGCAGCTCGACGCCGGAGGAGACGGGGAACACGTACATGCTCTCCGGCAGCGCCCCCTGCACGCTGTCGGAGAGCATGAAGTCGATCAGCGCCTTGGCGCCCTCGGGGTGGTCGGCGCCCTTCAGCACGCCCGCGTACTCGACCTGCCGGAAGCAGGTGTCGAGCAGCGCCTTGGTGGTGGAGCGACCGTCCTTGACGGTGAAAGCCGGCGAGGAGTCGTACGACACGACGATCGGCCGCGTCCCCTTGCCGCCGCCCTGGGTGAAGTCGGAGTAGTAGGCCTGGTCCCAGCCGTCGACGACCTTGGTGCCGTTGTCCATCAGCTTGCCCCAGTAGTCGGCCCAGCCGTCCTCGCCGTATTCCGCGACGGTCGCCAGCAGGAACGCCATCCCCGGCGTCGAGGTCGCCGCGCCCGGAGTCACGAAGAGATCCTTGTAGGCAGGCTCGGCCAGGTCGTCGAGCGACTCCGGCGGCGTCAGCTTCTTGGCCTCGAACCACTCGGTGTCGATGTTGACGCACACGCTGCCGGTGTCGACGGGGGTCAGGAAGTGCTCGTCGTCGCCGGGCAGGTCGTAGTCCGAGACGCCGTCGGGAACCTCGCCCGGTGTGTACGCCTCCAGCGCACCCTGGTCGATCGCCCGGCTGGCGAAGGTGTTGTCGACGCCGAAGACAGCGTCACCGTCGGGGTTGCCGGTGTCCATCGCGATCTTCGTGGTCAGCTCGCCCCCGTCGCCCGCGTGCCGGATCTCGGCGGTGTAGCCGGTCTTCTCGGTGAACTCGGCCAGCACCTCCTTCGGCAGCGTGAAGCTGTCGTGAGTCAGCAGCACGACCGCCTTCTCGCCGGATCCTGTGGACTTCTCGGCCTCCGGTTCCGCCGACGTCCCTCCGCACGCGGACAGCAGCAGCGCCGAGATAGCAGTGGCAGCGATGGCAGGCGTACGCATGCGCATTTCTGACTCCCTTCGCCGGTATCAACCGGAGCAGGTTCGGAGGGTCTGCGGCGCCGTTCGCCGCACTCTCAGGCCTTCCGGCCTCCCCTGTCTGTTCCCGGCAACACTACTTGCTTGCGAGAATCGGCTCATGACCGACGTCGCCATCTCGTCCTTCGACGACCTCACGTCCTCGACCGCGTACGCCCTGTGGCGGCTGCGCCAGGAGGTCTTCGTCGTCGAGCAGGGCTGCCCCTACCTCGACCTGGACGGCCGTGACCTCGAGCCGGGGACGCGTCACGTGGTGCTGACCGACGGCGACCAGCTCGCCGGCACCGCCCGCATCCTCGACGACGGCGACGTGTGGCGCATCGGCCGCGTCGTCCTCGCCCCCAGCCACCGCGGCCGGGGTCTCGCCGACGTGATCATGACGGCTGCGGTCGAGGCGGTCACCGACCGCGACGTCGTGCTCGACGCTCAGTCGCCGCTGGCCGGCTGGTACGCGAAGTTCGGGTTCGTGAAGGACGGCGAGGAGTTCCTCGAGGACGACATCCCGCACACCCCGATGCGGCTCAGGCGCTGACGGCGGCGACCGGGGCGAACAGCACGCTCGTCTCCGTCTCCTCACGGGTGGCGAGGCCGCGAGCCACCAGCAGCTCGAGGTGAGCCTTGGTCTCCATGACCGCGAGGCCGGCGTTGAAGTAGTCGAGCTCGGCGAAGGCGCGCTCGTGGCGGGTCCAGCCGAGGTCGTTGGCGACCTCCAGCGCCGAGCGGCGCCCGGCCTGCAAGGACGCCAGCGACTGGGCGAGACGAGACTCGTGGTGGGCCAGGAGCTCGTCGACGCGGGCGTGCGACGAGGTCGCGACCGGGCCGTGGGCGGGCAGGAGCCGCAGGTCAGGGAGGGAGCGGACCTTGGTCAGCGACGCCATGAAGTCACCCAGCGGGTCGACGACCGGCACCGGCTCGAAGCCGATCGACGGCGTGATCGTGGGCAGCACGTGGTCGCCGGCGAACAGGACCGAGCCGGCCAGGTCTGCATAGACGTAGTGACCCTGGGTGTGGCCGGGGGTGTGCACGGCGTCGACGTCGCGGCCGGCGACGGAGAGGCGTACGTCCCCCTCCAGCCACTGCGACGGCATCCGCCAGTGGGACAGGTCGGGCGCGGGCGGCGGGTTGGCCGCCCACTTCGCGGCCAGGTCGTGCGCACCGGCGTACGCGAGCAGCCGGTCGGTCGAGACCCAGCCGTCGAGATCGCCGTTGGTGAGCTCGAGGGTGGGCCGGTCGCCGGAACCGAGGAGCACGTCGGCACCGAACTCCTCGCCCAGCACCGAGGCGAGGGTGTAGTGGTCGCGGTGGACGTGGGTGACCAGGAACCGCCGGATGTCACCGAACCCGAAGCCGAGCTTCTTCAACCCGGCCTCCAGCGCAGAACGCCCCTCGGTGATCGCCCAGCCGCCGTCGATCAGCGACAGCCCGTCGGAACCCTCGAGGACGTAGATGTTGACCGCCTTGAGCCCGTCCATCGGCAGCGGCAGCGGGATCCGGTGCACGCCGTCGGCGACCGTCCACGCACCCGGAGCCGACCAGTGCTCTCCCGAGTCAGGCGAGATCGCGGTGGCTGTCGACTGGCTCGTCGGCTGACTCATCGGGCTCCTTCGGGTCGACCTCTCCAGAGCCAGAGCAGACCCAGGATCGGCAGCAGGGCGGGAACGAATCCGTATCCGCTCCCGAACTTCGACCATACCGAGTCGTCCGGGAACCACGACGGGACAGCCAAGGAGAGGACACCGACGACGATCACGCCGGCCAGCTCGACCCACAGCATGATCTTCGCGAAACCGGCCGACCCAGCGGCAGCCCGGCGGATCGCGAACCAGCCCGCGACGTACGTCGCCGCGGCGACCACCGAGAGCAGGTAGGCGATCGGTGCCTCGTCGAAGTGGGTGAAGACCTGCACCAACGATCGAGCGCCCGCGGCGAGCGCGAAGATCGCGTAGACGGTCAGCAGCACCAGGTGCGGACCGGAGCGGGTCGTGGCGGGGGCGGTCTCGGTCACCTGACCATCATGACGCGTACGGCCACGACCCCCGTCGCCAGGGCGGCCGCCGCGATCACGCCCGAGGACCAGGTCGAGCGGTCGCCGCGCATCGTCTGCAGCGCCAGCGGCATCAGGCACACCAGCGCGCCGAGGTAGCCCAGGAAGGTCGACAGCGACTCCGGCTTGCGCCCGCCCGACCAGGCCGCGAGCGCCCCGATCGCGAGCACGACCGCCAGGATCTCCAGCATCCACGCCACCTGGTCGAGCCACGTCGGCCGCGGCGCCTTCAGCACCACGCCGATCGCAGCAGCGATCGTGACGAACGCGGCATACCCGGCCACGATAAATCCGATCAGAGTCACGGCGTCCACATGTCAATCTTCTCCAATGCACTCCGCCACCCCTGGCTCAGCCCCCGATCCGGCGCTCGTCGCCCGCCTCCGCGCGGCCGGCTGCGTCTTCGCCGAGGACGAGGCAGCCCTGCTCGAGGCGGAACCGGTCTCCGAGCAGGAGCGAGAGGCGATGGTCGTACGCCGCGTCGCCGGCGAGCCGCTGGAGCTCATCGTGGGCTGGGCCGAGTTCGACGGTCTGAGGATCACGGTGGCCCCGGGCGTCTTCGTCCCGAGGCAGCGCTCGAGGCTGCTGGTCGAATTGGCGTCGCGTGCTGCCAGAAGTGCGCTGGAGCGCACCCCTGACAGCACACCGCGGGTTGTGGATGTGGGGACCGGGACCGGGGCCATCGGGGCTGCCATCTCGCGGCGGGTTCCTCGTGCGGAGGTCTGGGCCAGCGACATCGATCCGGCGGCGGTCGAGTGCGCTCGGGTCAACTTGGCTTCGAACGTCGTGCTCGGCGATCTCTTCTCGCCGTTGCCGCACGGGCTCGTGTTCGACGTGATCGTGGCCAACGCCCCGTACGTCCCGACCGAGCGGATCGCTCAGATGCCGCCGGAGGCGCGGGACCATGAGCATCTCGTGGCGCTCGACGGCGGACCGGACGGGCTGGACATCCAGCGCCGGGTCATCGAGGAGGCTCCGGAGCGGCTGGCTCCGGGCGGCGTACTGATCATCGAGTCAAGCCGGGAGCAGGCGGCGGTCACCGCCGACCTCATGCGGACGCAGGGGCTCGCCGCCGAGATCCATCACGACGCAGAGCTCTACGCGACCGCGGTGACCGGGACCAGCCTCTAGAACCCAGGCGTCCCTCTGATTGCA
Organism: Nocardioides sp. CCNWLW239; assembly: GCF_037137035.1. Lineage (NCBI taxonomy): Bacteria > Bacillati > Actinomycetota > Actinomycetes > Propionibacteriales > Nocardioidaceae > Nocardioides > Nocardioides sp. CCNWLW239. The sequence goes on from NZ_JBBBNW010000001.1 coordinate 1,057,543, forward strand.
CACCACCCCCGCAGTGTGCATTCAGAGGGACCGCCACCTTGGTGTCGGAGGTCGTCCACCCCCCACCGGTGGACGACCTTCCGCCGATGAAACGGGCCGACCGGCAACCCGTGACGCGGGTTCAGAAGAATTTTTTCGAGAATCCCGTCAGACTTCCGTCATGCAGGCTTACGGTCTGACCCATCTGGTGCCGTTGTCCCTGCTCACAGCGGGGATCGTGGCCGTGGTCTGGCTGGGCAGGCGGGAGCGGCACGACGCGAATCCGTCGAAATTTTCCCGAGGGTTCGCGCTCGCGATCCCGCTGACGACCATCCCGCTGCAGGCGCACGAGTGGGTCACGGACTTCGATCTCTTCATCGACCTGCCGATCCACCTGTGCGACCTGGCCTGGATGGCGGCCGCGGTCGCGCTCTGGACCCACCACCCGTATCCGACCGCGCTGACCTGCTTCTGGGGTCTCACCCTGACCACGCAAGGTGTGTTCACGCCGGACGTCATGGACTACCCGGACGTCAGCTACTTCACCTTCTGGGGCCTGCACCTGATGATCGTGCTCGCGGCCGTCTATCTCGTCTTCGGGCTCAAGCTGCTCCCCCGCTGGCGCGACTACGGCTGGGCAGTCGCGACCACGGCGGCCTGGGCCGTCGCGGCGTACGTCCTCAATCTCGTCCTCGACGCCAACTACGGCTACCTGCGCTACAAGCCGGAGTCGGGCTCGATGCTGGACCTGCTCGGTCCGTGGCCCGTCTACATCGTCAACGAGATCCTGCTGGTCGCCGGCGTGTGGGCGCTGATCACGCTCGGGCTGCGGATCTGGGCGCGTCAGGAGGGGTCGACGAGGACGCCGGTGCGCTCGTAGTCGTCGAGGGCCGCTGCGTACGGCGCCAGGTCGATGCCCTTCTCGCTCACCCAGGCGTCGTCGTAGTAGGAGGAGCGGTAGCGCTCTCCGGAGTCGCACAGCAGCGAGACGACGCTGCCCGTCGCACCCGCCTCGGTCATCTCGCGTACGACGCCCAGCGATGCCCACACGTTGGTGCCCGTCGAGGGGCCGACCGAGCGACCCATCCGGGCCGAGAGCCAGCGCATCGTCGCGATCGAGGCCGCGTCGGGGACCTGGACCATGTCGTCGACGACCCCACCGACGAAGGACGGCTCGACCCGCGGCCGGCCGATCCCCTCGATGCGCGAGGGCATCCCGGTGGCGTAGTCGGAGGTGTCCATCTCCCAGCCGCCGTAGAAGGCGGAGTTCTCGGGGTCGGCGACCATCAGCTTGGTCGAGTGGCGGCGGTAGTGGAGGTAGCGCCCGATCGTCGCCGAGGTGCCGCCGGTGCCGGCCGAGACGACGATCCAGGTCGGGACCGGGTGCCGCTCCTGCGACATCTGGTCGAAGATCGACTCGGCGATGTTGTTGTTGCCGCGCCAGTCGGTGGCCCGCTCGGCGTAGGTGAACTGGTCCATGTAGTGGCCGTCGCACTCACGGGCGAGACGCTCGGCCTCGGCGTACATGTCGGGGGCCTTGTCGACGAAGTGGCACCGTCCGCCGTGCCACTCGATCAGGCGCACCTTCTCCTCCGAGGTCGAGCGCGGCATCACCGCGACGAACGGCAACCCGAGCAGGCCGGCGAAGTAAGCCTCGGAGACCGCTGTCGACCCCGACGAGGCCTCGACGACCGTCGAGCCCTCGTGGAGCCAGCCGTTGCAGATCGCGTAGAGGAACAGCGACCGCGCCAGGCGGTGCTTCAGCGAGCCGGTGGGGTGGCTCGACTCGTCCTTGAGGTAGAGGTCGATCCCGGGACACGCAGGCAGGGGCACCGCGTGCAGGTGGGTGTCGGCGGAGCGTTGCGCGTCGGCCTCGACGCGGCGTACGGCTTCGTCGATCCAGGCGCGGTGGGAGTCAGAGAGGCGTGGCACCGGGCGAGCGTAACCCCACCCTGAACTGTCCCCGGCATGTGCGGTGGGACACAATGAAGGGCGGCATCATGATCGAAGCGGGCAGTGAAGTTGCCCACAAGTTAGACCGATCTAAGGACCCCGATTAACCATTGCGGCCCCAAAAGCGAGACAAAAGACCTGTGGACGAACCTCTTGACGTAGTGCTGATCGGCGGCGGCATCATGAGCGCCACCCTGGGCGTGCTCCTGCAGGAGCTCGAGCCCAGCTGGTCCATCAAGATGATCGAGCGGCTCGACTCGCTCGCCGTCGAGTCGTCTGGTCCATGGAACAACGCCGGCACCGGTCACTCCGCGCTCTGCGAGCTCAACTACAGCCCGCAGAAGCCCGACGGCTCGGTCGACATCTCCAAGGCCGTCAACGTCAACGAGCAGTTCCAGCTCTCCCGTCAGCTGTGGTCCTTCCTGGTCGAGAACGGCCGCATCCCGGACCCCGACAAGTTCATCCACACGGTCCCGCACATGTCCTTCGTGTGGGGCGCGGAGAACGTCGACTACCTGCGCAAGCGCTACGAGGCGCTGTCGAAGCACCCGCTCTTCCCCGGGATGGAGTTCTCCACCGACCCCGAGGTCATCAAGGGCTGGGCGCCGCTGCTCATGTCGGGCCGGTCCGCGAAGTCGCTCGCCGACGAGCCCGTCGCCGCGACCTGGACCAACGCCGGCACCGACGTCGACTTCGGCTCGCTCACCTCGATGCTGACCCGCACCCTGGTCGACAAGGGCGCCGACCTGGAGACCGGCTCCGAGGTCACCGACCTGCACCAGACCATGGACGGCTTCTGGCACGTCTACGGCCGCAACGAGTCCGGGAAATACCACCTCCGCTCGCGGTTCGTCTTCGTCGGCGCCGGCGGCTACGCGCTGCCGCTGCTGCAGAAGGCCGCGATCCCGGAGATCCGCGGCTTCGGCGGTTTCCCCGTCTCCGGTGAGTTCCTGCGTACGTCCAAGCCGGAGCTCGTCGCCCAGCACCGCGCCAAGGCCTACGGCAAGGCCGCCGTCGGCGCCCCGCCGATGTCGGTGCCCCACCTCGACACCCGCTTCGTCGAGGGCAAGACCCACCTGATGTTCGGTCCGTACGCCGGCTGGAGCCCCCGCTTCCTCAAGTCCGGGTCGCTCACCGACCTGTTCCTCTCGGTCCGGCCTCACAACCTGGTGCCGATGCTGCGGGCGGGCCTGACCAACATGGATCTCACCGTCTACCTGGTCAAGGAGCTGCTGCGCTCGCCGCGCAAGAAGTTCGACGACCTCCTCGACTTCTTCCCCGCCGCCGACCGCAAGGACTGGGAGCGGATCATCGCCGGCCAGCGGGTGCAGGTCATCCGCCCCGACGGCGTCCTGCAGTTCGGCACCGAGGTCATCACCGCCGAGGACGGCACGATCGCGGGTCTGCTCGGCGCCTCCCCCGGCGCCTCGACCGCCCCGGCGATCATGGTCAACGTCCTGCGCCGCTGCTTCCCCGACCGTTGGGACGCCTGGCAGCCCCAGCTCAAGACGATGATCCCGGCCACCGGTGCCGAGCTCAGCGCCGACCCCGAGCTCGCCGCCGAGACCTTCGCGCGTACGGACCGCCAGCTCCACCTCGGCTGACCCCAGCCGAGGCGTCACCCCCGCCGGCCGAAGCGTCGCTCCGGTCGGCCGAGGTGTCATCGGCGTGCCCACTCGGCCGACGTACGTGACGCCTCGGCCGACGTGCCTGACGGCTCGGCCGACGTGCCTGACGGCTCGGCCGGCGGGGGCGACTACTCGGCGAGGTGGGCGGCGACGGCGGCCGCCTGTACCCGGATCTCGGGGATGGCGGTGGCCTCGTAGAGGGCGCCCTTGCAGGGCGGGCCGACGGTCAGCAGGCCGGGTACGACGCGGCCGTCCGCCCCGATGACGCGGCCGTCCTCGGTGACGTCGATGCCCAGGCGGAGAGGGTCGGGGGCGATCAGGCCGCGCTTCTGGAGCGCGAGCAGCAGGGGGTTGTCGGTGCGGGTGATGTCGGGCGAGGGACCGGTGCAGTTGATCACCGCGGTCACCTCGCGGTCGCCGTCGGCCAGCGTGATCACCGGGCTCGTCCCGGCGTCGTCCCGGCAGCCGAGCACGCCACCACCGAGGATCTCCAGGCGTCCCTCGGCCCGGTAGGCGTCGAGGAGGGCGGCGATGCGCGGGGCCATGCGGTGGCGGCGTACCTCCCACTCGCGGGCGTAGAGCTCACGGAAGCGGCGGCGCTCGGGCTCGGGCAGGCGGCGCCAGATGGACTGGGTCGGGCCGCGCAGGCCGTCGATGACGGCACGCCAGTCGACGCCGAGAGTGGCGGCGTGCTCGATCTGGCTGCGTACGAGGGACGCGATGCCGTCGGCGGTCAGCGGGCCGTCGGGGACCGGAGTCACCCAGGAGGTGAACTGGTCGTCGACGTGGGGGTTGGGCACCAGGCCGTGGCGGCTCACCATGACCACCCGGCGGGCCGGGGAGTCGTCGAGGAGCGTGACCGTCGTGTCGACGGCGGTGAGCCCGGTGCCGACGACGAGCACGGTCGCATCGGCGGGCAGGGCGCTGATCCTGGCGACGTCCCAGGGGTCCGACAGGTTCCACGGCGCCTCGGGCAGCCCGGCCAGCGGCTGGGGCGGCGGGTTGCCGTAGGCGAGGACGACAGCGTCGGCAGCGCGGTCGACGTCGTCGCTGGTCAGCACCCGGAATCCGGCACCGACGGGCTCGACGTCGACGACCGTCTCCCCGACCGTCTCCAAGACCCCGCGGCCGGCCGCAGCAGCCTGAGCGAGCCGGTCGCGCAGGTAGCGCGCGTAGTCGCGCCGCGGCAGGAAGTCGATCGGACCGAGCTCGATCCCGACCTCGGCCGCCCAGTTCAGCAGGTCGTCACGGTCGTCGGGGAAGCCCGACATGTTGTTGGCCCGGACGTTGAGGAGATGGCGGCTGTCGGTGGTCGAGTAGGCCACCCCGTAGCCGGCCTCTCCTCGTGACTCGAACAACGTGACCGACGCGCCTCGGCGGAGCAGGTTGATCGCGGTCAGCGTGCCGCTCGCTCCCCCGCCGATGATCGCCACCGTCGGGGTGGAAGGCGGCGTGGGCGGCGCGGCATCTGTCGTCACCCCGACAGGGTAACGGCGCCATCCTGGCTTTCTTCACTCAGTTGTTCGCAGGATCCCGAATCTGCAAAGAACTATTTGCAAATGTTTCTTTGCGATCTACGATGGCGCCATGGCAGCGCGCGAGATCTTCCCCGGAGTCGACCAGCTCAAGGCCCTCACCCACCCCGTGCGCGTACGCATGCTCGGGATCCTCCGCGTCGACGGTCCGTCGACGGCCACCACGCTGGCCACCCGGCTCGGCCTCAACAGCGGCGCGACCTCCTACCACCTGCGCCAGCTCGCGCAGCACGGGTTCATCGAGGACGACGAGAGCCGCGGCAACGCCCGGGAGCGCTGGTGGAAGGCGGCCCATCAGTTCACCGTCACCGGTGACGGCAAAGTGCCCGACACCGCCGACGGCCACGAGACCCTGAGCGCCTATCTGCAGACCGTTGTCACCATCTACACCCAGCAACTCCAGGCGGCGCTCGAAGAGCGCGAGCTCCTCCCGAAGGAGTGGCGCGAGGTCTTCAACCTCAACGACCGGGTCGTGCGCCTCACCCCCAGCCAGGCCCACCGCCTGGGAGAACAGGTCAACGAGATCGTCGACGGCTTCGAGGACGATCCCGACGGCGAGCCCGTGGCCATCCAGTTCCACACCTTCGCCTCGCCGGGTCGCCTCGGCTCCGATCCCGAGAAGGACTGACCGTGAAGCTGCCCCTCTACGGCTGGCTGACGGCCGAGACGATCTCCCTGCTCGGCACCCGCGTCTCGATGCTGGCGTTGCCCTGGTTCGTGCTCGAGACGACCGGGAGCCCTGCCAAGGCCGGCCTGATCGCGCTCTTCGAGATGACCCCCCTGGTCCTCAGCAAGATCTTCGGCGGCCCGATCATCGATCGCCTCGGCCCGCGCCGCGTCGCGATCGCCTGCGATCTGGGCTCGGCCGTCGTGGTCGGCCTCATCCCTCTGCTGTACGCAGCAGGCCTGCTGCACTTCCCGGTCCTGCTGATCCTCGTCGCCCTCGCCGGCTCGCTGCGCGGCCCCGGTGACTCCGCGAAGGCGTCGATGATCCCGCAGCTGGTCGAGGCGGCAGGTGTGCCGACGGAGCGGGCGACCGGCCTTCACTCGTTCGTGGAGCGCACCGCCTCGATGCTCGGCGCCGCCGCCGCGGGCCTGCTGATCGGCCTGGTCGGCGCGACCGACGCGATCGTGATCGACGCCGCCTCGTTCGCGCTCGGCGCGCTGGTGATGGCCACGACGACCGCCGGGCTGAGCAGACTCCGGGTTCCGGAGCCGACAGCAGACCCCGAACCCACCGAGCCCTCCGCTTCCTATCGCGCCCAACTGACCGAGGGCTGGCACTTCCTGCGCCGCGACCGGGTGCTCCTGGGGATGGCGTTCATGGTCGCGCTGACCAACCTGATCGACATGGCGTGGAGCAGCGTGCTGATGCCCGTGTGGGGGCAGCAGCACGCCAGCCCGGAGACGATCGGACTCCTGTTCGCCACCTTCTCGGGCTTTTCGGCGGTGGGATCGGCCGTCGCGGCGGCCATCGGTGACCGGATGCGCCGCTACCCGACGTACCTGATCTGCTTCCTCGTCACCGGGATCCCTCGATTCCTGGTGATCGCTTTCGGAGCGCCGTTGTGGGTGGTGTTCGTCGTGTTCGCGATCGGCGGGACGGCCAGCGGGTTCATCAACCCGATCCTCGGGGCGCTGCAGTTCGAGCGGATCCCCGCTCCCGTGCTCGGTCGGGTGATGTCGCTGATCTCGGCCTTCGCCTGGGGGCTGATGCCGCTCGGCGGCCTGCTCGGCGGCAGTCTCGTCTCCGCGTTCGGCCTGACCACGGCCCTGGTGATCTGCGGGGTCGCGTACTTCGTGGTCACGATGTTCCCCGCGATCGACCCGACCTGGAAGCAGATCGAGAAGCGCCCTAACAAGCCTCTCGTAGCCGCGGGATCCTAGGAATCCCACCGAGCCGCTTGTGGTAGCGGACGTGGTCGGCGTATCCCTCGAGCAGCGTCCAGAGCGCCTTGTGAGCCGGCCACGGGATGGCCTCGCCGGGAAACGCCCAGGTCGAGCCGAAGCCGATCCAGACCGGGACCCAGTCCTTGGCGCAGTCCCACTCGCCCCGCTTCGACATCAGCAGCCGGTGACGGATCTGGAACGCGACCCGCTGACCGTCCTTCACGATCGGCGCCGCGCACACCCGCCACAGCGGCATGTCGAGCGACATCAGCTCGATCTCGATGTCGCCGAGAATGCGCGGATCCACCAGGACCGTGGCGACGTTCTCATGCGGGCGCCTCATGAAGATCACGCTAGCGGCGAGCGCCGACAGTTCGCGGCCGATCCGCCAGGAGCGAACACCGGCACCCGAATCACCACCCCGCCGGACAGGACGTGCGCCTCGGGCCTATCATCCTCCCCGACTCGATCGGGCAGGGAGGCCCGAGGGAGGCCGCGCGAAGCGCGGATCGAGGAAGGACCCTGGTTTGGCACCCCCGAGGCAACCCCGAACGGGCGAAGAAGCCGAGAAGTACGCCGCGGAGCATCTGCGATCCCTCGGCTGGCCGGACGCTGCACCCTCGGGCAGCACCGCGGCCGCCGACGTCGACATCATCGGCGGTCGGCCGGACAACGTCATCGTCGCGCAGGTCGTGCTCACCCGTGCCCCGACCGATGCGCGCAGCGTCTGTGCCGTACGCGGTGCGGCCTACGCCTACGACGCCCGGACGGTCGCGCTCTTCAGCCGAGCCGGCTACGCCCTGGACGCGGTCGAGTGGGCCGACAAGGTCCGGGTGGCGCTGTTCGAGTTCGCCGCCGACGGCTCGATCCGTCCGCACGGGAAGCACGCCGCCGAACTGGTCACCACCGCCACCGCACCGGCCCCGGCGCTCGGCCGGGCTCCCGAACCGGCTCCCGGCCGCCACCTCGACTCCCCGCGCACCGGTGCCTTCACCTTCACCGCGAAGATCCCCGTGGTCCGGCCGCGCCGGAAGACAGGCGACAAGCCCGTCGATAAGCCCGCCGAGAAGGCGGTCGAGCAGCTCCTCGAGCAGGTCTCCTCGGACGTCACCCTGGACGTCGCACCCGAACCCGCCCCGGTGTCCGTCGCGAAGATCGCCGGTCCGTTGACCGGCCAGATCCCCGCCAACACCACCACCTACATCGTCTCGGGACCCGCGCCGACCGCCCAGACCCCCCACCCCGGCTCCGCTTCCACCATGAGCATCCCCAAGGCGCCCACCCCGCCCTCCGACGAGCGCTGGGTCCCCGACGGTCTGGGCCCGATCCTGGACGCGATCGCCCGCGCCGAGCGACTGCCGGTGGCACTCGTCCTGGGCTCGGATCAACGGGCCGAGTGGGTGCGGCAGACCTTCCAGGTCGGCACGATCACGGTGACCGACGAGAGCGTGCTCCCGATGCTGCTCTCGCTGGTGACGGGCCGGGAGTCGCAATACGCCAACGGCGAGTCCTACCACAAGGTCGGCGGCCTCAAGCCGCAAGGAGAGCGAGCCCTGGAGTCCTGGCGGGCGTGGGCGGCCTACGACCGCGCGATGGCCGCCTACCGCCGCGCGGTCTGAGGTCACGCGCTCAGCAGTAGCCCAGCATCTCGCCGAGCGCCCGTCGCTCGCTGTCATCGATCGCGAGCGACCAGTGCGCCTTGGTCTCGATCCAGCGGGTGGCGTACGCACACTGGAACGCCTTCCGCGGACGCCAGCCCGCGGGGTCGTCGTCGCTCTTGCTCATGTTGGTCGGACCGTCGACGGCGAGGAGATTGTCGAGGTCGTTGGCGAACGCACGACGCCGCTCGGCCTCCCACTCGCTCGCTCCGGAGCGCCACGCCTCCGCGAGCGGTACGACGTGGTCGATCTGGATCGCCTGGGCCTGCCGAGGCTCCTTCAGGTCGGTGAAGGCCAGCCGCCGCCCGGTGTAGGGGTCGATCCACGTCCCGGCGATGACGTCGTGGTCGCACCGCCCCTGGGGCCGGGTCCGCACCTCGACGGCGTCGCGAAGCAGCACGTCGTCGCGCTGGTTACACCCGTTGCCGTCGCTGTCGGTCCAGCTCCCACCGAACACCGAGCGCTCGTACGCAGCCACCCCCACCGGCCGCCTCGCGACCGTCGCCAGCGAGGCCAGGTCACCGCGCACCGCGCGCACGTCGACCGGCCTTGCCGCCGAAGAGGTCTCCGCAGGAGGCGGCGCATGCCCGGCCCCCGGTGCCTCGTCGGGCAGCCATGACGAGACCGCCCAGCCGACGAGCGCCAGCAGGACGATCAGCGCTCCGAGCGACGTACGTCTTCCCACGGCAACGCATTGTGCCTGCGACCACCGACACCGAACCGCGTCCGCCAGGTATTACCGATCGGTGACGGATGCGCCGGGTGCTGTCGGCGGGGGACGTCGCGCTGGCACAGTGAACCCATGACTGCGTTGGACAGTGGACAGAGACCTCACGCCGAGGTCGGCGTGATCGGCGGGACCGGGCTCTACGAGTTCTTGACCGATGCCGAGGAGGTGCCGGTCACGACCCCCTACGGTGACCCTTCCGCGCCCGTCACGGTCGGCACGGTCGCCGGCCGGTCGGTGGCTTTCGTGCCCCGTCACGGCCGCTCGCACGAATACCCGCCGCACGCCATCCCCTATCGCGCCAACCTCTGGGCGCTGAGGTCGTTGGGCGTGACCCAGGTGCTCTCCCCCAGCGCCGTCGGCGGGCTCCGGCCCGATGCCGTCGCCACCGGCGACCTGGTCACCCCCGACCAGCTCGTCGACCGCACCTGGCGCCGGATCCCGAGCTATGTGGAGACGGGTGCCACCCACGTACCTCTGGCCGACCCCTACTGCACCCGGATCGCCAAGGCCTACGTGGCTGCCGACCCGTCTGTGAAGACCGGCGGCACGCTCGTCGTGATCGAGGGTCCTCGGTTCTCGACCCGCGCGGAGTCGATCCACCATGCCGCGCAGGGCTGGACGCTGGTCGGGATGACCGGCGCCCCGGAGGCGGCGCTCGCCCGCGAGCTGCGGATGTGTTACGCGCCGTTGTGCCTGGTCACCGACATGGACGCGGGCGCAGCCGAGGGTGAGGGCGTCGACGAGGACGACGTCTACGCGCTCTTCGCCGCCAACCTGGAGCGGATGCGGACCGTCCTCGCCGACACGATCGAGGGCCTGCCCGATCCCGCCGGCTGCTCCTGCTCGACCTGGGCCGAGGGCAAGCAGCTCGCCTACGAGGTCCCATGAGGGTCCTGCTGACCGGGTCCGCCGGTTTCATCGGCACCGCGATCGGCCGGGTCCTGGAGGATGCCGGCCACGAGGTCGTACGCGTCGATGTGCTGCTGCCGATGGCCCACGGCGAGGCCGCCGAGGCGCCGCCCGGGACGAACCTCCTCGACGTCCGCGACGCCGGCGGCTGGGGCGACCTGCTGGACGGCATCGACGCGGTGTGCCACCAGGCCGCGGTCGTCGGTGCCGGGGTGACCGTGGCCGATCTCCCGCTGTACGCCGCGCACAACGACCTCGGCACCGCCGCGCTCCTGGCCGCGATGAGCGAGCACGGGGTCTCCCGGCTGGTCTTCGCGTCCTCGATGGTCGTCTACGGCGAGGGCCGCTACGTCTGCCGCAACCACGGCGACAGGGTCCCGCCGCCGCGCTCGCGGGCCGCGCTCGACTCCGGCGACTTCGAGAACCACTGCGACATCTGCGGCGGTGCCCTCACCTGGGCCGCGGTGGCCGAGACCGCCCGACTCGACCCCCGCAGCTCGTACGCAGCCAGCAAGGTCGCCCAGGAGCACTACGCCTCCGCCTGGGCGCGTCAGGCTGACGCGACGGCGATCGCGTTGCGCTACCACAACGTCTACGGACCGCACATGCCTGCGGACACGCCCTACTCCGGGGTCGCCGCGATCTTCCGCTCCTCGCTCGAGCGGGGTGAGTCACCGCAGGTATTCGAGGACGGTGGCCAGCAGCGCGACTTCGTCCACGTCGACGACGTCGCGCGCGCCAACCTGGCGGCGCTCGAGGCGACCTCCGAGCGGCCACGCGGGGCGATGGCCGCCTACAACGTCGCCTCCGGGCACCCGATCACGATCAGCGAGGTGGCGGCGCTGGTCGCGCGCGGCACCGGCCGGTCCGAGCTGGCGCCGGAGGTCACCGGCCGCTACCGGATCGGCGACGTACGCCATGTCGTCGCCTCCCCGGAGCTCGCGGAGAGGGAGCTCGGCTTCCGCGCCGAGGTGCTGCCGGAGACCGGCCTTCCCGCCTTCGCCACCGCGCCCCTGCGGTCCTGAGATCCGTGCCGGGCCGGCGGGTCACCAGCTCGTGTAGAGGAGGTGCTGGACGAGCAGGGCGGTGACGAGCTGGAGGGCCAGGCCGGGGCGGCGCCAGCGGTCGGGCAGGAGAGCACAGCCGAGGGTCAGCCAGGGGATGAAGGGGAGCCAGATGCGTTCCACCTCGGCCCGGCTCATCTGGGAGGCGTCCGCGAGGGCGACCATGACGATCGCGGCCGCGACCAGGACGACGATCACCCGGTCGGCCCGGTCGGCCCGGTCGCGGCGGGCCGCCCAGGTGGCGCCGAGACCGGCGCCGACGAGCGGACCGGCGCTGATCGCGAGCGCGGCCAGATTTCCCCAGGTCCAATAGGCGCCCGGGCGCTGGTGCGCGATCCCGTCCCAGTACCGCTCGACCAGCACCGGATAGGCGTCCCACCAGGCGAAGCCGCCGGCGGCGAAGGTGAGCACCACGGCGAGCGCCGACGCCGCCGCGACCGGCAGCACCCACCAGCCTCGCCCGAGCCAGAGCACCGCAAGGGCGAGCACGCCGGTGAGCGGAAGGCCATACGACATCATCACGACGTAGCCGAGGAGCAGCCCGGTCAGGACCGCCCACGGCCAGCCCCGACCGGCCCCCGCCCGGCAGGCGAGGGCCAGGCAGCACATCCCCCAGGCGACGGCGACCGCCATCACCGCATCGGCCGAGACCGCCAGGAACACCGCGCTCGGCGACAGGACCAGGTAGGGCGCCGCAGCCCGCGCTGCGTCCTCGGCACCGAGAGCACGGACCGTCGTCATGACCGCCAGGGGCAGCGTCGCGGCGATCACCGTGACGACGACGCCTGCCGCCAGATCCCCGCCGAGACCCACCTTCACCAGGAGGACGAAGAAGAGCACCATCCCGGGCGGGTGCCCGGCGATGTGGACCGGCCAGTTCCCCGCCGGGGCGTCGTAGGGGATCCGCGAGACGTATTCCTGCAGCAGCCCCGGGACGTCGTCGACCGACCTGGCCGTCTCCAGGTATTCGGTCGGGTTGCCCAGCACCCGGGACAGGCCGTCGGGGCCGTCGACCAGGGCCAGCGCCAGAAGCCACACCAGCCCGGCGGCGTACGCGACCAGGAGCAGGCGTCGCCACGGCAGCCGCCTCGCCAGCGGGTCGGCCCAGCGCAGCGCTGCGAACGCCAGCAGGACTGCCGGGAGCGTCCCGATACCCAGCTTGACCTGCGGATATCCGTGGAGCGGCGCGAACGTGCCGTCATCGAGATGCACCCGTGGCCACACCTGCCAGTCGAACAGCGGCGGCACGAGCACCGCCGCCACGACGAGGGCGGCCGTGACGACGAGACCCACCACGGCGGCTCGGTGAGCTGAGGAGTTCACGAAGGCGAGCGTAGGTCCGAGACGGCTCGATGACCGCCCGCGCACGGGGCCTGTCATCGGACCGTAAGATCTGCGGGCCCCGTCGGCGGCGACTCGTTCCTAGAGTCGATCGCATGGCCGAGACCATCCCCGAGACCAGCCCTGAAACAGGGCCCGAGACGGGGCCCGAGACAGGGCCCGACACCGACCTCGTGCTGCCCTGCCGCAACGAGGCCGCGGCTCTTCGCGAGCTGCTCCCGCGCGTGCCGGCGGCGCTCTCCGTGATCGTCGTCGACAACGGCTCCACGGACGGCACCGCCGACGTCGCCCGCGCTCAGGGGGCGCGGGTGGTGTCCGAGTCGCGGCCGGGGTACGGGGCTGCGGTGCACGCCGGGCTGCTGGCCGCCACCGCGCCCTACGTCGTGGTGATGGACGGCGACGGTTCCTTCGATCCCCTCGACGCACTCTCCCTGGTCGAGCCGATCCGGCGGGACGAGGCCGACCTGACGCTCGGCTGCCGCCGCCCGGTGACCGCCGGCGCGCAGCCGTGGCACGCCAAGGCCGGCAACCGGTTCGTCCTGAGCGCGCTGCGGCGCCGCACCGGCCTGCGCGTGCGCGACATCGCTCCGATGCGAGCGGCCCGCCGTGAGGCGCTCCTCGGCCTCGGCGTGGAGGACCGGCGGTCGGGCTATCCGGTCGAGCTCCTCGACCGCGCGGGCCGGGCCGGCTGGCGGGTCCACGAGATCGATGTCGACTACCACCCCCGGACCGCCGGGACGCGGTCGAAGGTCTCGGGTTCCGTGCGGGGCAGCCTGGTCGCGGCGTACGACTTCTGGCGGGTGCTCTCATGAGCCCGTCGACGCCTCCGACACTCCTCCTCGTCGCCAAGGCGCCGGTGCCCGGCCTGGTGAAGACCCGGCTCGCGGCCGACGTCGGCGACGAGGTCGCCGCCACCGTCGCCGCCGCCGCGCTGCTGGACACGATCGACGCATGCACGCTGGCCGTGGGGCCGGACAGGTGCCGGCTGGCCTTCTCCGGAGATCTCGTCGCGGCGTTCCGGGCGGACGAGATCGACACGGCGGCCACCAGCTGGACCCTCACCCCGCAGCGCGGGAACGGCCTGGGTGAGCGGCTCGCGAACGCCCACTCCGAGGTCGCTGGACCGGTCGTGCAGATCGGCATGGACACGCCCCAGGTGACGCCGGCCGGGTTGCTCGCCGTCGCCCGCGGCCTGGAGACGGCCGATGCCGTGCTCGCCCCCGCCGAGGACGGCGGCTGGTGGGCGCTCGCTCTCCGCGACCCGTCCGCTGCCCGCGTGCTGCGCGACGTGCCCATGTCCACCCCCGAGACGTACGCAGCCACCCGCTCGGCCCTCCAAGCGCTTGGTCTCCGCGTCACCGCCGGCGACCGCCTCCGCGACGTCGACCACCTCGCTGACGTCGCCCCCGTCGCCGCGACCGCTCCGAACACCCGGTTCGCCGCGATCGCGACCGAGATCGCCACCAGGACCGCCGACCAGGTCGCCGCTCCGTTCACCGTCCGGACCGCGAGGACGTACCGATGACCGCCGTAGCGGCCGAGTCCGTGTTCGCACACGTCTTCGCCAGCGAGTCGTGCCGGGTGGTGCGCGTGGACGGACGCGCGAGCCGGCTCCCCGTCGAGGACTGGACCCGTCACGCGGACGCCGCCGATCTCGCACTGCTCTCCCACTGCGTCGGACCGACGGTCGACCTCGGCTGCGGTCCCGGCAGGCTGACGGCGGCGCTCGCTGCCCGCGGCCTGCCGTCCCTGGGCGTCGATGTCGTGCCCGAGGCCGTCGCCGAGACCGAGGCCCGCGGCGGCCGTGCGGTGTGCCGCGACCTGTTCGAGCCTCTGCCCGGCGAGGGCTGGTGGACGACCGCTCTCCTCGCCGACGGCAACGTCGGGATCGGCGGGGACCCGCTCGCCCTGCTCGCCCGCGTACGCCGGCTGCTGGTCCCGGGCGGCCGAGTGGTCGCCGAGGTGCATCCACCCGGGACCTCGAGCGGACCGCTGCTGGCAGAGCTGGTCTGCGACTGCGGCGGGACCTCGCAGTTCCCGTGGGCTGTCGTCGGCGCCGACATGATCGGTACTGTCGCGGCGGAGGCCGGGTTGTCGGTGAAGCGGCTCGAGCGACTCCCCCGGCAGGCTGCGCGACCGCGGCGTGCGCCCGCAACCCTCACGCCGACCGGCGACCGCTGGGTCGCCGTGCTCGTGGAGCGTGCCTGATGAGGATCCCCTCGGAGAACTCGTTCACCTCCCGCCTGCGGAGCGCCGCGGTCGCGGCCCGCGTGGGTCTGTGGCTCGGGATCTGCTTCCTGATCGCGCTCGTGACCGGCCTGATCAGCCACTACGCCCAGCTCGACCACCAGCCGGTGCCGCTCCCGGCCGGTCCGTCGCGGCTCTACCAGCTCACCCAGGGCCTGCACGTCGTCGCCGGCACCGCCGCGATCCCGCTCCTGCTGGTCAAGCTGTGGGCCGTCTTTCCCAAGCTCTTCCAGCCGGTGCCGCGGCAGGTCCGCGAGGCGCTGCCGACCGCGCTGGAACGCGGCTCCATCGCCGTCCTGGTCAGCACCTCGCTGGTCCAGCTCGCCACCGGGGTGCTCAACGTCGCCCAGTGGTATCCCTGGGGTTTCAGCTTCCGGAGCACCCACTACGCGCTGGCCTTCGTCGCCGTCGGGGCCCTGCTGATCCACATCGCGGTGAAGCTTCCGGTCGTACGCGAGGCCCTCACCGGTGACATCGACGACACCGCCCACGACCGGCCGGCCGCACGCCGGCCGGGGCCGGTCAGCCGACGCGGAGTGCTGGTGCTCGCCGGCGCGTCGGCGCTGACCACCGCCTTCCTCTACACCGCCGGCACCGTCCCCGGCGTCGGCCGCATCGCCGCCCTGTCCCCGCGGTCACGCAAGCACGGCATCCCGATCAACCGGACCGCTCACTCGGCCGGCGTGGTGGCTGCGGCGAGCAGCTCGGCCTACCGCCTCGAGGTCGTCCACGGCGGCACGACCCGGTCCCTGACCCGCGCCGACCTGGCCGCGATGGAGCAGCGCACCTGCACCCTGCCGATCGCCTGCGTCGAGGGGTGGAGCGCGACGGGCGACTGGGGCGGCGTACGCCTCCGGGACCTGCTCGACCTGGTCGGCGCCCCACGCGGCCGAGAGGTGCGGGTCCGGTCGATCCAGACCTTCAGCGCCTCGGCGGACACCGTGCTCCCGCCGAACTTCGCCGACGACGACCGGACGCTGATGGCTCTCGTGCTCGATGGCGAGACGCTCTCGATGGATCACGGCTACCCCGTGCGGCTGATCGCTCCCGACCGTCCCGGGGTCATGCAGACCAAGTGGGTCTCCCGGATCGAGGTGCTCTGATGCGAGGGATCCGCGGAGGGCTGATCCTGGTCGGGACGGTCGGGATGGCGTACGGAGCCTGGCTGCTGGTGAGCAGGCAGGACCTCGGCCAGATCGTCGAGGTCGTGGTCTGGCTGGCGGCGGCGGTCGTGATCCATGACGGGATCCTGGCGCCGGCGGTGCTGGCGCTGGGGTGGTTCGGCGGGCGGCTGCTGCCCCGGGCCGTCGCTCGCGGAGCGGTGACGGTGCTGGTGCTGCTCGGGCCGGCGATCCTGGTGGCGATCCCGGTCCTCGGCCGGTTCGGGGCGAAGCCGGACAACCCGACCCTGCTGGACCGCGACTACGCCGAGGGCCTGCTGGTCGTCGCGATCCTCTGCGTGTGCGCCGGTGTCGCGGTCGCGCTCGGCGAACTACGCTCACGACAACCCGTCCGTGCGAGCGAGGAGTAGACCGATGGCACGTGTCCTCGTGGTCGACGACGACCTCACGGTTCGCGAGGTGCTCGCTTCCTACCTGCGCGCCGGCTCGCACGACGTCGTCGAGGCCGGTGACGGCGAGCAGGCGCTGCGCGCCATGAGCGAGCGTCCCGCTGACATCGTCATCCTCGATCTGATGCTGCCCGGCATCGACGGCCTGGAGGTGTGCCGGAGGTTGCGGCAGGCCAGCGAGGTGCCGATCATCATGCTCACCGCGCTCGGCAGCGAGGCCGACCGGATCATGGGGCTCGAGCTGGGTGCCGACGACTATGTCGGCAAGCCGTTCAGCCCGCGCGAGCTGGTCCTCCGCGTCGACTCGGTGCTCAAGCGCACCGGTCACTCCGACGAGGGCGGCGTCGTCTCCGACGGCACCCTCGTCGTCGACGCCGACCGGCGGGTGGCGACCGACGCCGGGAGCGAGCTGTCGTTGACCACCCGTGAGTTCGACCTGCTGCGTTACCTGATCACCCATCCCGGCAAGGCATTCACCCGGGAGGACCTGCTCGAGCACGTCTGGGGGTGGACGATCGGCGACCGCTCGACAGTCACCGTCCACGTACGCCGGCTGCGGGAGAAGATCGAGTCCGACCCGACCCGGCCGGAGCGGCTGGTCACGGTCTGGGGCGTCGGCTACCGCTGGGAACCCGCGGAGGTGGGTGCATGAAGCTCGCCGATGCTGTGCTGATCGCCCTCGTCGCGGCGGGTTCCGGACTCGCCGTCGGCCTGGTCGGGCTCCTGGTCGCCTGGGCGACGCGACGTTGGTCGATCCGCTGGCAGCTCACCCTGGTCGCCGCGGTCGCCGTGCTGACGGTGTTCGGCGGCGTGCTCGGGATCGCGTGGATGATGTTCCTCTCCGGCCACGACCTGCTGGTCATCACCGTGGTCACCTCGATCGCGGTGGTGGTGGCGATCCTGGTCGCGTTCGTGATCGGCTCCGCGATGGTCCGCTGGTCGGGCGCGGTCCAGCAGCAGGCCCGCGAGATGGCGCTCGGAGGTCATCAGCAACCCGCGGAGAGCGGGCCGCGCGAGCTCCGGGTGCTGTCGGCCGAGCTCGCCGAGACCCAGCGACGGCTCGAGGAGGCGCGCACGAGAGAGGCCCGGCTCGAGGAGTCGCGCCGCGAGCTGATCTCCTGGGTCGCCCACGACCTGCGTACGCCGCTGGCCGGGTTGCGGGCGATGGCGGAGGCCCTCGAGGACGGGATCGCCGCCGACCCGCACCGTTACCACCAGCGCATCCGCGTCGAGGTCGAGCGACTGGCCCGGCTCGTCGACGACCTCTTCGAGCTCTCCCGGATCCAGGCCGGCGCTCTCACCCTGACGCCCGAGCCGGTGCTGCTCGGTGACCTGGTCAGCGAGGCGCTGGCCGGCGCCGACCCGGTGGCCCGGGAGCGGCAGGTGCGGCTCGGCGGGCAGGTCGAGGACGGCCTGGAGATCACCGCCGACCCCGCCAGTCTCTCCCGGGTCGTCTCCAACCTGCTGATGAACGCGATCCGCCACACTCCTGCCGACGGCACGGTCGAGGTCCACTGCGAGACGGCCCCCGGGGACGTACGCAGCATCGATCTCAGCGTCAGCGACGCCTGCGGCGGCCTGGACCCCGGCGACATGGAGCGCGTCTTCGACCTCGGCTGGCAGGGCAGCTCAGCGCGCACTCCGGCCGCGCCCGAGGGCGCCGACGGCACCAGCGCCCAGGGCGCCGGGTTCGGCCTCGCCATCGTCAAGGGCCTCGTCGACGCCCACCGCGGCAGAGTCTGGGTGGAGAACCTTCCGGCCGCGACCGGCTGCCGGTTCCACGTACGCCTGCCGGTCTAGGACTCGACGGTGGAGCCTTCCAGCTCGTCGACGAGCAGGAGGCCGCGCTCGGCCCAGGCGACCGCTGCGCGGGCCTGGTCGATCAGGCCGTCGTAGGCGAAGATCTTGTAGCGCACGATCCGGTCCCACTGGCTGGCGTCGTAGTGCTCGAGCCGACGTGCCAGCGTGGGGTGGCTGCGGTCGACGAGCGTGGCCCGGGTGGCCTCGAGCATCGCCAGATGCTCGGTCCAGTAGTCGCGGAACTGCTCCAACTCAGCGTGCGCGGCGCCGGGCTCGGCCCACTCCAGATAGGCCGCCTTGAGATAGGCCGGCTCTCGCTGCCGACGGATCTCGATGGGCGAGTCCATCCACTCCCGGAAGGCCTGCACGCCGGCCTCCGTGACGGCGTACTCCTTCTTCGTGCCCTTCTTGCCCCACGGCACGACCGCGGACTCGAGCAGACCGTCGCGCTCCATCCGGTTGAGCTCGGGATAGATCTGCGAGTCGGGGGCGTGCCACACGTGGGCGACCGACTGGCTGAAGTGTTTGGAGACGTCGTAGCCGGTCATCGGGCGCGAGGTGAGCAGCGCCAGCAACGCGAACCTGAGCGACATCCGTGCCCCCCTCTCCCGCACCGTTCCGGTGGCGCGAGCGTATCCGACTCTTGCCACTCACTATATAGATAGGTAGTTTGTGACGAGCACAACACCTATCTCCATAGGGAGTTTCCTCATGACCGTCCTGGATTCCCCGCCGACCACCGCGGCAGCCAAGATCTTCAACTTCCCCCGCAACGCCTGGTACGTCGCCGCCTGGGACCACGAGGTGACCGCGAAGCAGCCGCTCGCGCGCACCATTGCCGGCGTCCCGCTGGCACTGTGGCGCAACAGCGACGGCCGCGCGGTCGCCCTGGCCGACGCCTGCTGGCACCGGCTCGCACCGCTGTCGAAGGGGAAGGTGCTCGGCGACGAGATCCAGTGCCCCTACCACGGCCTGCGCTACAACTCCGCCGGTCGCTGCACCGGCATGCCCGCGCAGGAGACGATCAACCCGAGCGCGGTCGTGCCGTCCTACCCGGTCGTCGAGCGCTACCGCTACGTGTGGGTCTGGGTGGGCGACCCCGACCTCGCCGACCCCGGCACCGTCCCGGACATGCACCAGATGGACTCCCCCGACTGGGCCGGCGACGGCGAGACGATCTACGCGCCGTGCAACTACCAGCTGGTGCTCGACAACCTGATGGACCTCACCCACGAGGAGTTCGTGCACAGCTCGAGCATCGGGCAGGAGGAGCTCTCCGAGGCGGAGTTCGAGGTGAGCCACTCCGACCGCGGCGTGACGGTGACCCGCTGGATGCGCGACATCGACCCGCCCCCGTTCTGGCTGAAGAACATGCGCGACAAGTTCCCCGGCTTCACGGGCAAGGTCGACCGCTGGCAGATCATCCACTTCGAGGCGCCGTCGACGATCCGCATCGACGTCGGCGTCGCCAAGGCCGGCACCGGCGCTCCCGAGGGCGACCGCAGCCAGGGCGTGAACGGCTACGTGATGAACACGATCGCCCCGGAGACCGCGCGGACCTCGCACTACTTCTGGGCCTTCATGCGCAACTACCGCCTGGACAGCCAGACCATCACGACCCAGCTGCGTCAGGGCGTGCACGGGGTCTTCGGCGAGGACGAGGACATGCTCGCGGCCCAGCAGCAGGCGATCGACGCCAACCCGGACCACGAGTTCTACAGCCTCAACATCGACGCCGGCGGCATGTGGGTACGCCGGATCCTGGACCGCATGCTGCAGGCGGAGGGTCTCCCCGCCGCGGCCGCGAAGTGAGGCAGCGACCATGGCAGTGAACACCCAGACCTGGTGGCAGCAGGGCCGTGTCGTCGAGGCCGACGACCTCGCCGACGGCGTACGCCGCATCGTGCTCGCCCCCGACCGCCCCGTCCACGCCGCCCCCGGCACCCATGTCGACCTCCGGCTCGACCTCGACGGACACACCCGGAAGCGCTCCTACTCGGTCGTACGCTCCGAGGACGGCGGCCGCCGGCTCACCCTCGGCGTCCAGCTGGCCCCGAGCTCGCGCGGCGGGTCCCGCCACATGCACGGGCTCTGTGTCGGGGACGTGGTCGAGATGACCGGCCCCGTCCAGAGCTTCCCGCTCGGGGTCGGCGCCGACCGCTACGTGCTCGTCGCCGGCGGCATCGGCGTCACCGCCCTGGTGGCGATGGCCGACACCCTGCGCCGTCGCGGCGCCGACTACACCCTCGTCCTCGCCGGGCGGCGGCGCGCGGTGATGGCCTACCTCGACGAGCTCGTCGAGGTGCACGGCGACCGCGTGCGGGTGTTCGTCGACGACGAGGACGTACGCCTCGATGTCGCCGAGCTGGTCGGCGAGATCGCCGGCTCCCCGGGGGCGGCGCGGACCGAGATGTACATGTGCGGCCCGATCCGGCTGATGGACGCGATCCGCCGCGCCTGGGCGACCCACGAGCTGCCCGAGCCCAACCTGCGGTTCGAGACGTTCGGCAGCAGCGGCGCCTGGGCGGCCGAGGACTTCGTCGTGCACCTCCCCCAGCTCGGCCGCTCCGTCCGCGTCGGCAAGGACAGCTCCATGCTCGACGCGCTCGAGGACGCCGGCGTCGACGTGATGTGGGACTGCCGCAAGGGCGAGTGCGGGATCTGCCAGGTCAAGGTCCTCGACGTCAGCGGCCGGATCGACCACCGCGACGTCTTCCTGAGCCAGCAGCAGAAGGAGACGTACGCGTCCTTGTGCCTCTGCGTCGCCCGTGCCGCCCGCGGCGAGTCGGGGTCGGGCTCGGCCGACCCCGCCGCCGTGACCCTCCACCTTCCGTGAACCCCCACCCCGAAAGAGACCCGAGATGAACCTTCGTGCGCGCATCGACGCCGCCGCGATGACTCCCTACCAGTGGATGGTCGTCGCCCTCTGCGTCCTGCTGAACTGTCTGGACGGATTCGACGTCATGGCGATGGCCTTCACGGCCTCCTCGCTCACCGAGGAGTTCGCGCTGAGCGGCTCGGAGCTCGGTGTGCTGCTGAGCGCCGGCCTGGTCGGCATGGCCGTCGGCTCGCTGGCACTGGCCCCCGTCGCCGACGTCATCGGCCGCCGGCCGCTGATCCTGGTCAGCGTCGGCCTGGCGACCGTCGGCATGCTGCTCTCCGCGGCCGCCCCGTCCGCTCTGCTGCTCGGCCTCGCCCGGGTCGTCACCGGCCTCGGCGTCGGCGGCATCCTGGCCAGCACCAACGTGATCGCCAGCGAGTACGCCTCGGCGCGCTGGCGCGGCCTGGCGATCGGCCTCTACACCGCGGGCTACGGCATCGGCGCCACCCTCGGCGGCGTGGCCGCCCGGGCCATGCTCGCCGACCTCGGCTGGCGAAGCGTCTTCGTCGCCGGCGGCGTCGCGACCGGGATCGCGCTGGTGCTCCTGGTCGTCCTGCTGCCGGAGTCGGTGGACTTCCTGGTCCAGCGTCGGCCGCGCCAGGCCGTCGAGCGGATCAACCGGATCCTCGGACGGCTCGGCCAGGCCGCCATCACCTCGGACTCGCTCGGATCCGCACCCGCGGCGACCGCCCGGCGTCGCAACGGCAACCCGGGCGTGCTCCTGAGTGCTGATCTGCGCCGCTCCACCCTGCTCATCTGGGTGGCGTTCCTCGCCACGATGTTCGGCTTCTACTTCGTCAACAGCTGGACCCCGCAGCTGCTGGTGACCTCGGGGATGTCCGAGGCGGACGCGGTCACCGCCGGCATGATGCTGGCGCTGGGCGGCACCGCCGGGTCGGTGCTCTACGGCCTCATCGCGTCCCGGCTGGACAGCCGCCTGGTCCTGATCGGCTTCACGGTGCTCTCCGCGCTGGCGATGGTCGTCTTCATCACCAGCACGTCGCTGCTCACCGTCGCGCTGATCATCGGCGTGGTCGTCGGAGCACTCATCAACGGCTGCATCGCCGGCCTCTACACGATCACCCCGGGCGTCTACGGCACCGAGATCCGCAGCACCGGCATGGGCTGGGCGATCGGCATCGGCCGCATCGGGGCCATCCTGTCGCCGATGCTCGCCGGCCGCCTGCTCGACGCCTCCTGGACCCCCGTCAACCTGTACGTCGGCGCCGCCGTCGTGGTCGCCGTCTCTGCCGTCGCGCTGGCCTTCCTGCGGACCGGACGAGCCCAGCAGACCGTTCCCGAGGTGGCTTCGGCCTGAGGGATCGGCTGACGGAATCGGCCCGCCCCAGCTACAGCCAGGGCGGGCCGAAACTGTGACGTCGGCCATACCCCCCTGTGCATCCAGCACAAAGATCGTCTCCGATCCGGACGCCGCGTTGATACCCTCCGACACATGTCCCCCCAGCGCGCCGGTGACTCGCGACTCTCGCCGGTCCCACAACCTTTGGCGATCACCCGAGCGCTGGCCGAACGACTTCTGCCGCGGGCCGACGAGCTCGGAACGGTGCTGCGAGACACCCTGCAGGCCAAGGACGAGCGCTACGCGACCACCAACCAGATCACGGCCGAGGAGCTGCTGCGGTCCTGTCGCGAGAACATGCTGCGCTCCCTCCAGTCGCTCGCCGACCAGGTTCCACCGGGCGTGAACGTCTTCGACGCCGCCCAGACCACCGCGCGACGCCGGGCGGACGCCGGGTTCCCGCTCGAGTCACTGCTGCACGCCTACCGCCTCGGCACCGAGGTGATCTGGGCCGCGCTCCTCGATGAGGCCCGCTCCCGGGCGCCCGAGATGCTGGACGAGCTCCTGGACAGCGCCGTCCAGGTCATGCAGCTCATCGACCTGATGTCGACGGCCGCCGCCGACGAATACCGAACACGCGAGCTCGAGGCCGAGCGACGCAACACCGAACGCAGGCAGGCGATCCTCGACGGGCTCCTGGAGGGTCGTGCCGCAGAGCCCGGGTTCGTCGCCGAGGCCATGCGGATCCTGGAGCTGACCTCGCACAACCGGATCGTGGTCGTGGTGATACGGCACCGCGCACTGCCGACCGGGACTCCGCCATCGCCGGGGTCATCTCTCGCCGCTGCGGGGTTCCGGTCCGAGTGGCGCCTGCGTGCGGACCGCGAGGTCGGGATCGTCGATCTGGGGCAGTCGACGGTCCCGCAGCTGGTCATACGCCTGAGGTCGATCGTCGACGGTTGGGCCGGCGTCTCGCAGGAGACGGTGGGCCTGGCCGACGTGCTCACCGAGTTCCGGATGGCCGAGCTGGTCCTGGCGAGCCTGCCTACCGACAAGCCGGGCGTCGCCGCTCTCACCGAGAGGCTCCCCGAGGTGCTGGTGGCCGCGAACCGTCCGATCGCGGCCCGGATCCGGGCACGCGCCCTGGGCGATCTGCTCACCATTCCCCTCGACAAGCAGGAGTCGCTACTCGAGACGCTGGACCACTGGTTCGCCAGCAACCGGTCCACCTCCGAGACCGCCGCCAAGATGCACTGCCACCGCAACACCGTGGTCTACCGCCTCAAGCAGATCGAGGAGCTGACCGGTTGCCGCCTCGATGATGGCCGCGACCAGCTGTTGCTCCGGCTGGCTCTGCTCACCTCCTGAACGAGTCCCACAAACTGTGCCCCAGCACAGTTCCTCACCGGCGAACTCTGTGCGTGTCGCTGATGCCGGCGGCCCGGATCCGGTGGCAACGTGAGACCGCACCTAGCTCGGAGGTTTGTGTCATGGGGACACCGCAAGTCGATCGTCGTTTCTTTCTGACCCGCGTCGGGGTGCTGGGCGCCCTGGCCGCAGCCGGCACCGCGGTGCCGGGGGTCGCCAGGGCCGTCACCACAGGACCAGCCGACCCACTGGTCGGCGTGGTCTCCAAGCTGCTGGCCGAGCTCGCCCGCGACACTCTCAACGGGCTCGCGGTCTTCGTCGTACCCGGTCCCGATGGCTATTCCAGGACCCAGGGCACGCCGCGATCAGAGCCGGGGGCGATGGAGGCGAAGACTCCGGACTTCCTGATCGAGTCGCTCGACAACTACGTGCCGATGCCGGACACGATCGCCGCCGCCGTCGGCCGGGCGCTCGCCAACGGTCTCGCCGACGTGCCGATCGTGGTGCCGAACGGCCTCCCGCTGGTTCCCAACGCACTGCTCGCCGACCTCGACGACGTGATCAAGCTGCTGCTCCGCAACGACGCAGCGCTCCCGCTGTCCGCGGTGATCGCCCTGCTGCTCAACACCCAGGCGGTCCGAGTCGATCCCACCTCGGCGGCCGGGCCGCACCTGTCCCCGTTCTCCCGCCTGTCGTTCGCGAAGAAGGCCGAGGTCTTCGAGCTCCTCGAGCAGGCCGACCCGCAGCTCGTCGGCTCGATCGACCGTGAGCTTCCCGAACCGCTGAAGGGCACGACCTCGGGGATCCTGCAGTTCATCGCCGGTGCCCTGCTGGAGTTCTCCGCCTTCGGGACGTTCTGCGAGTGGTCCACGTTCGACGCCGAGCGGCTCACCGTCTCCAGGCGCCCCGTCGGCTGGGATCTGGCGAAGTACGACCCCGGGAGCATGGACGGCTGGGACGAATTCAAGGGCTACTACCAGGGACGACAGAAAGTGAGTGCCCGCTGATGCGCGACGTGATCATCATCGGTGCCGGTGGCGGCGGCGCGGTCGCCGCCAAGGAGCTCGCCGCTCAGGGGCTCGACGTACTCGTCATCGAGGGCGGCCCGCGGCACGCCAAGCCCCGCGAGCAGTGGAGCCGGCTGGAGAACGACGCCAACAACCCGCTGACCGGATACCTCCGGGTCGGGCAGGAGGACCGCTCCAAGCCCGCGGCCTACCGCGAGCTCCCGCAGAACTCCTTCCTGTGGCAGGTCTCCGGGGTCGGCGGCACGACGCAGCACTACTTCGGCAACAGCCCGCGGGCCTACCCCGGCGTCTTCGCCGGGTACGACGGCCCCGACGCGGCCCTCTACGACGTCGAGCACCTCTTCCCCTACTCCTACGCCGAGATGGTGCCCTACTACGAGTGGGTCGAGACGACGCTGCCCGTGCAGACGGCCGCCGTGGGCACCAAGGAGTCCGTCTACCTGCGGGGCTGCGAGACCCTCGGCCTCCCGGTCCAGAAGACGAAGACGACGCTCGAGGCGTCCTACCGCCCGCAGGAGAACGCGATCCTCCAGCCGGGAGGCACCGCCGGCAGGACGAACGACGCCAACCTGCTGAAGTTCCCGCAGGCGACCGGCTGCACCTTCTGCGGCCACTGCTTCCAGGGCTGTGCGTCGCCCGCCGGCGCGCCCCGCAACCTGGCCGCCAAGCGGTCCACCGACAACAGCTACATGCCGATGGCGCTCACCGCCGAGACGTGGGCATCTGGCGGAAAGGCCGTCGAGCTGGTCACCGACGCGACGGTCACCAAGATCCGTACCGAAGACGTACGCGGCGAGCTGACCGCCACCGGCGTCACCTGGCTCGACAACCCGACCGGCATGGTGCACACCGAGGACGCGAAGGTCGTGGTGATGTCCGGTGGGGCCGTGGAGAACCCCCGGCTGTGGTTCAACAGCGACCTGCCCAACCCCAACGACTGGGTCGGGCGTGGGTTCACCGACCACTACCTGGACTGGACCTTCGGTCTCTTCGACGAGAACGTCGGCAGCTCGAAGGGACCGGCTTCCGCGGCCCGCACCGACTACCCGGGCTACGGCATGAACATGAACGTCGGCCTGATGCCCGGCATCGAGGCGTTCACGATGACCTTCTCCGACAGCGGCATCCGGGGCCAGTACACCAACGGACGCGGGCTGACCGGCCCCTGGGACGGCACGACCGGCCGACTGCTCGGCCCCGAGCTGAAGGACGTGCTCGCCCACGGGCTCGACAACATCCTCAACGTGGTCAGCATCGTCGACGACGACGTCTCGCCGATCAACCGCGTCACCCTGTCCGCCCTGCCGGCCGACGAGAACGGGCCGATCCCGAAGGTCCGGTTCGACAACCGGCACCGCACCGCCCGCAGCCGACGCAACCGGGAGTTCCTCGCCCGCGAGGCCGCCAAGCTGCTGAAGGGGGCCGGCGCGAAGAAGGTCTACCGGATGGACTGGCCCGCCCTTCCCCTGCACGTCCACTCGACGATGCGGATGGGCGACTCCGCGAAGGACTCGGTGGTCGACCACAGCGGTGAGACCCGGGCGGTGAAACGGCTCTTCGTCGCCGACAACTCCGCGCTGCCGAACTCGGTGGGCGGCCCCAACCCGACGCTGACCATGCAGGCGATGGTCACCCGGATCAGCGAGCACATCGTGACCCGCTACTTCGACGGCGAGGCCTGGGTCGCGAAGGGCGCACCGGTCCTCTCGACCGACCCGCGGATCTCCCGTCGGCTCACCGAGCTCGGGCTCTGACATCTGCTCACGACTCGTGGTGCCGGTGCTCGAACAGAGCCCGGCGCCACGAGTACGTTGGGAGTGACCGGATCCGTTCTCGTGGAGGTATCCCATGTCCCGTCGTGCAACAGCCGCAGCACTCGCAGCCTGCGGCCTGCTGACCCTTGCCGCCTGCGGGGAGTCGGATCCCGACGACCGCAACGAGGTGAACGCGAAGCTCGTCGACCCGGACGGGAAGCGGGTCGGGACCGTGGAGATCGACGAGGACGACGGGACCACCCAGGTCAGCGTGCGGGTGAGCGGGCTCGAGGCCGGCTACCACGGCTTCCACGTGCACACCACCGGCAAGTGCGAGGCCGACAGCCCCTCCCCCGACGACCCCGCCAAGACGGGAGACTTCCTCTCCGCCGGCGGCCACCTCAACCCCGACGACAGCGCCCACGGCGAGCATCTCGGCGACCTGCCTGCCCTCCTCGTGAACGACGACGGCAGCGCCGAGCTGGAGTTCGCCGGCCCGTTCACGCTCGACGATCTGCGTGACGACGACGGCAGCGCGGTCATGATCCATGCCGGCCGGGACAACTACGCCAACGTCCCGGAGCGCTATGCGCCTCAGGGTCCCGACGAGGACACCACGAAGACCGGCGATGCCGGTGACCGGATCGCCTGCGCCGTGATCGAGCCCCGCTGAC
This sequence comes from Nocardioides sp. CCNWLW239, assembly GCF_037137035.1. NCBI lineage: Bacteria > Bacillati > Actinomycetota > Actinomycetes > Propionibacteriales > Nocardioidaceae > Nocardioides > Nocardioides sp. CCNWLW239. The sequence continues at coordinate 1,084,852 of NZ_JBBBNW010000001.1, forward strand.
CGTCGGCGAAATGGCGGGACGTACGCAGCACCTGCCTGCAGACTGGGAAGGTGACCACCGACCTCACCGCGACCGACATGACCCACCTGCGCCGCTGCCTGGAGCTGGCCGCGGAAGCGCTGGCGGACGGTGACGGACCGTTCGGGTCCGTCCTGGCCGACAGCGCCGGCAACGCGCTCCGCGAGGACCGCAACCGTGAGACGTCGACGGGCGACCCGACCGCTCACCCCGAGTTCGCGCTCGCCCGCTGGGCAGCGATGAACCTCGACCCGGAGACGTGCGCCGGGGCGACGGTCTACACCTCGGGAGAGCACTGTCCGATGTGCTCGGCAGCGCAGGGCTGGGCGGGCGTCGGCCGAGTCGTCTACATCGCCTCCTCCGAGCAGCTGACGCAGTGGCGGGCCGGCTGGGGAGCGGGTGAGTCACCGGTGCGGTCGCTGCCGATCCAGGAGGTGGCCCCGGCGGTCGAGGTGGTCGGTCCCGTTCCGGAGCTGGTCGAGGAGATCCGCGCGCTCCACCAGGCGGCCGCCGGCGCCTGACCGCCGGTGTTACCACCAGCACACCTTTATTGCATTGACTGCAACTTGCAGTCACTGCAAGAATAGTGCGGTGACCTCCTCTCCCCTGCCTTCGAGCGCCCGCGCGCGCCAGAAGCGGGAGCGTCGGCTGGCGCTGATCGAGGCCGCTCAGCGGCTGGTCGGCGAGCGAGGGCTCGATGATGTCACCGTCGAGGAGATCAGCTCGGCGGCAGGGTTGTCGACGCGTACGTTCTTCAACTACTTCGACTCCAAGGACGACGCGGTTCTCGGGATCCAGGAGATCGACCTGGACCCAGGCGTGCGCGCCCAGTTCACCGCCGGCGGGCCCTCGGGACGGATGATGAGCGACCTGGAGGCGCTGGTCGCCGGCTTCCTCACCAACGCCGCTCCCAACATCGAGCAGGGCGAGCGCGCGATGCGGCTGATGATGTCCGAACCGCGGCTGGTGCAGCGGCACATCGCCTGGCACCAGCGTGTCATCGGCGAGCTCGAGGAGCTGCTCGCCGAGCGACGCAAGGCGCGGCCCTCCCCTGTCGACGACGACACGATCGGGATGGTCGCCGGACTGCTGATGCGGTCCAGCGCGCTCGCCTGGGCGCGCTCCGATTACGAAGGCGATGCGGCCGCGCACCTGCCCGAGGCGGTCGCCCAGCTCCGCCTGCTCCTCGACGACTGAACCGTCCACCTCTCGGGACTCTCACGTCACACGGGACCCGTGTGTCATCACCTCTTCACCACCTGCCTGGAAGGTCCAACACATGAGTCACACGGTCGCGCCCGACGCGCCCGACAAGCCGCTGATCGTGCTCACACCGCGCACGATCTGGCTGATCTTCGGGGCCCTGATGGCCTCGATGTTCCTCTCCTCCCTCGACCAGACGATCGTGAGCACCGCGATGCCGACGATCGTCGGGGAGCTCGACGGGGTCGAGCACCAGGGGTGGGTGATCACCTCCTACATCATGGCGATCGCGATCGTGATGCCGCTGTACGGGAAGTTCGGTGACCTGTGGGGTCGGCGCTGGCCGTTCCTGGTGGCCGTCGCACTGTTCACGCTCGGCTCGCTCTTCGGCGGCATGGCGCAGACGTTCCCCGAGCTGGTCGCGGCCCGCGGCCTCCAGGGCCTCGGTGGTGGCGGGCTGATGATCCTGTCCCAGGCGATCATCGCCGACATCGTGCCCGCCTCCGAGCGCGGCAAGTACATGGGTCCGATGGGCGCACTCTTCGGCATCTCCGCGGTCATCGGGCCGCTCCTCGGCGGCTGGCTCACCGACGGTCCGGGCTGGCGCTGGACCTTCTGGATCAACGTACCGATCGGCATCATCGCGTTCATCGTGGCCTGGTACGCCCTGAAGCTGCCCTCGCACCGGTCCAACCGACCCGTCGACTGGCTGGGGATCTTGTTCATGGTCCTCTCCACCTGCGGCATCGTGCTGCTGACCTCGTGGGAGTCGCTCGGCCACGACGGCTACGACTGGTCCTCGCCGCAGCTGCTCGGCCTGCTCGTCGGCACCCTCGCCTCGGTCGCCGCCTTCATCGTCGCCGAGACCCTTGCCCCGGAGCCGCTGATCCCGCTGCGCCTCTTCAAGAACCCCACCTTCACCGTGACCACGCTGATCGGTCTGGTGCTCGGGATGGGGATGTTCTCGGCGATGGCGATGCTGCCGACCTTCCTGCAGATGTCGACCGGCGCGTCGATCACGGGCTCCGGGCTGATGATGCTGCCGATGATGGCCGGCATGATGCTCACCGCGATCGGCTCGGGTATCGCGATCTCCAAGACGGGTCGCTACAAGATCTTCCCGATCGTCGGCCTGGTCATCACCGCGGCCGGCATCGCCTGGATGACCACGATCACGGGCGACATGTCGATGGTCGTCTTCGGTCTGATGATCTTCGTCCTCGGCGCCGGGATGGGCCTGGTCATGCAGACCATCGTCCTGGCCGTCCAGAACGCCGTCGACCCGCACGAGCTGGGCACCGCGACGTCCGCGAACAACTTCTTCCGGGAGATCGGCGCGACCGTCGGCACGGCGCTGTTCACGACGGTGTTCACCACGCGGCTGACCGACAACTTCGAGGGGCTGGCGGCGAAGATGTCCGCCGCCGGACTCATGCCCGCCGACGGCGCCGGGTTCTCCGGCGGAAGCCTCACCCCTGCCGCTGTCGACCAGCTGCCCGAGCCGATCCACGGCTGGGTCGTCGACGCCTTCACCGAGGCGCTCGCGCCGGCCTTCTGGTACCTCGTACCACTGGTTCTCCTCGGTCTTGCGCTCGCGCTGTTCCTCAAGGAGGTCAAGCTCTCCGACGAGGCCGGCATGGTCGCCCGCGGGGAGGCGGTCGCCGGCTGAGGCGTCCCTCGAGAGGGTGTCTGACCAGTGAGTTTCTGCTGGTCAGACACCCTCTTTCTGGTGAGGTCTCTTGACGCTCCGAGGGGCAGCGGGCATTCTCCTTGTCACCGCGAGCGTCTACTCGAGGGACGTGCGCAGTTCTCGGAAAGGCACGTCATGCCCGTTCGCGCCCTGCCCCTCTCGATCGCGACGGTGTCCGCTCTCGTCGCGAGCCTCCTGCTCGGTGTGACGCCGGCATCAGCGGCTCCCGCGCCGGACGAGGACATCGTCCTGGAGACGCTCTCCAACCGGGCCGACCTCGTCTTCGACGGCAACGCGCTGGTCCGGGTCACGCTCCCCGAGGGGGCAGACCCAGATGACCTGCGGGTGTGGCTCGGCGACACCCGCCACTCGTCTCCCCGCACGGGCGACCGCGACGTCACCGCTGCCTTCGCCGAGCGACCCGACGGCGAGGTCGAGGGCGTCGTACGCGGCCTGCGGATCGGGGCCAACGAGCTGACCGCCCGCCTGCCCGACGGTCGCGGAGCCTGGCTCACGATCACCAACCACCCGCGCGGCGGGCCGATCTTCTCCGGGCCGCAGCTGCAGCCGTGGCGCTGCCAGCCGACCGCGACGGACGCGCAGTGCAACCAGGAGCCGACGATCAGCTGGCTCTACAAATCGACAAATCCACTGCTCGACGGGCTCCGGCCATACGATCCGGCGAACCCGCCCGGTGACGTCGCCACCACGACCACCGACGAGGGCGTGACGGTGCCGTTCGTCGTCCGGGTGGAGACCGGCTACCAGAACCGCGACCAATACCGGATCGCCGTGCTCTGGCAGCCGGGCAAGCCGTGGCGACGCTGGCGCCCGCAGCAGCAGTGGAACAACAAGCTGTTCGTCCCGCACGGCGGCAGCTGCGGGGTCGACCACGAGACCGGGACCGCGCCGACCACCGACTACGCCGGCACCTTCGACCTCGGCATCCCGGTCGTCGCTGATGCCCTCGGCGACAGCCCGACCGTCGCCCTGGGCCGCGGTTTCGCGATGCTCTCGACCGCGCTGGCCAACACCGGCCACAACTGCAGCGTGCCCAGTGCCGCCGAGTCGCTGATGATGGCCAAGGAGCATCTCGTCGAGACGTACGGCGACCTGCGCTACACGATCGGCAGCGGCTGCTCCGGCGGCTCGATCGCGCAGCAGACGATCGCGAACGCCTATCCGGGGATCTACCAGGGACTGGTCGTCACCTGCTCCTACCCCGACTCGCTCTCGCCGGGGCTGCAGTTCTCCGACTACCACCTGCTCCGCAAATACTTCGAGAGCTCCCAGCGGCTCACCGACGGAAAGTTCTGGAACCCGCTGCAGTGGGCGGCGGTCGAGGGTCACCTGCTGCCGCTCAACGCGGTCACCGCCGACGAGGGCCTGTTCAAGCAGGCGGTCATGCCGACACACCCGTGCGCCGGGGTCAGCGACCAGGAGCGCTACGACCCCGCGACGAACCCCGGCGGCGTACGCTGCTCGATCATCGACGGCTCGATCAACGTCTTCGGCCCCCGGCCGGAGAGCGTGTGGACGCCTCAGGAGAAGCAGATCGGGCGTGGCTTCGCGGGCTCGCCGCTGGACAACACCGGCGTGCAGTACGGCCTCGAGGCGCTCCGCTCCGGAGCGATCACGCCCGAGCAGTTCGTCGACGTGAACGAGAAGGTCGGTGGGCTCGACATCGACATCCAGCCGCGGAAGCAGCGCTCGGTCGCCGACCCGACGGCGCTCACCAACGCCTATCGCAGCGGGATGGTCAACACCGCCAGCAACCTGTCCGAGGTGGCGATCATCGACCACGGTGGACCGGATCCCGGCCTCGCGCACGACGCCCGCTGGGCGTGGGCGATGCGTGACCGGCTGACGCGGGAGCAGGGGCACGCCGACAACCAGGTGATCTGGTACGGCGTGACGCCGCTCATCGGCGACCCGAGCTACTCCGAGGAGGCGCTGCTCGCGATGGATCGGTGGCTGTCTGCCGTCGAGGCCGACGAGCGCACGGTGGCGCTCGCCGACAAGATCGTCCAGGACCGCCCCGGTGACCTGCACGACCGGTGCACCCAGGCCCAGGGCGTCTCCAGCGAGGACGGCCTGTTCCTGCCGGTCGCCGACCCGCTGGTGGACGACCTGACCGGCGGCGCGCTCGACGGCCTGAACGGCGCCGTCGACCCGGTCCTGGATCCCGCGCTCAACCTCGTCGTCGACCCGGTCTCGGATCTGGTCTGCGGGCTCGGGCCGGTCAGCGACCTGGTCAAGACCGACTTCGCGACACCACGGATCGTGGCCGGGGACAACAACTACTCCGACAACGCCACGTGCCACCTGAAGCCGTTGCGTCGCACCGACGACTACGGCGCCTTCGGCTTCACCGATGCGCAGTGGGCGCGGCTGGAGGCCGCCTTTCCCGGCGGGGTGTGCGACTACAGCAAGCCCGGGGTGGGCTTCACCGAGACGGTCCCGTGGCTGACCTATCAGCGCGCCGACGGATCCGTCGTCTACGGAGGTACGCCGATGGGGCAGGCGCCGCAGTCGGCGCCGTTCGGTGCCCCGGACGACAATTGACCGGCGCCACCGATGGGGTCGAGGCTAAAGTCACCGCCATGCCTTCCCCCGACACGACCTTCGTCCTGGTCCACGGCGCCTTCGCCAACTCGTTCTCGTTCGCTCCCCTCCAGGCCGAGCTGGCGCTGCGCGGGCTCCGCTCGCTCGCGGTCGACCTGCCCGGCCACGGCTTCGGAGCGACGTTCCCCGAGGCCTACCAGGCACCTCAGGACCTGGCCGCGCTCGCGACCGCTCCCGGCGGGATCAAGGGGGTGACCCTCGCCGACAACGTGGCCCACCTGGTCTCGGTGCTCGAACGGGCGAAGGAGCACGGCCCGGTGGTCGTGGTCGCGCACAGCCGTGGCGGGATCACCCTGACCGCGACCGCCAACGCTCGCCCTGACCTGATCGATCAGATGGTCTACGTGTCGGCCTGGGCGCCGGTGGAGCTCGATGCGGCTGCGTACAACGCCGAGCCGGAGATGGCCTCCTTCGACGCCTCCGTCCTGATCGGGGCGGCCGCCGCGAACCCCGCCGACGTCGGTCTGCTGCGCTGCAACTTCCGCACCGCCTCCCCCGAGGTGCTCGCCGGCCTCAAGCACGCCTTCATGGCCGACGGCACCGACGACGAGTTCCGGACGTTCCTCAACACCTTCCAGCCCGACGAGAACCTCGACGCCGGCGGCCCGGACGACCGCGCCCAGGCCGCGACCTGGGGCACCATCCCCCGCGCGTTCGTCCGCCTCAGCGAGGACGTCAGCCTGCCGCCGGCGATGCAGGACCGGCTGATCCGCGAGGGCGACGCCCTCACCCCGGACAACCCGTACGCCGTCCACACCCTGGAGTCGAGCCACCTCGGCTGGCTCGTCCACCCGGGACCGGCCGCGGACCTCCTCGCGGAGGTCGCGGCCGGCTGAGGCCTGTCAGCGATTCACCACGGCACAGGACCGTTCGCATCGACGAACGTCCCCGACGGGGCGTCGTCGGGCAGGGTCGCCGCACGGACGACCGCCTCGGCGGCCTCGGCGGCCGTGGTCGGTGCGTTGTCCTTGTTGATCGGGGTCAGCTCGGTCTGCACGAAGCCCGGGCAGACCGAGGTGACCTTGATGGAGGTGTCGGCGAGGGACTTCGCCAGCGCGATCGTGACGTTGTTCAACGCTGCCTTGGAGGACTGGTAGGCGGGCACGACCATGCCGTAGTACGGCGACTCCGGGTCGGTCTGGTCGGTCAGCGAGCCCATCGTGGTCGTGAGGTTGACGATCCGACCCGCCTCGCTCTTGCGGAGGAGCGGCAGGAACGCCTCCAGCACCGCGACCGCACCGAACAGGTTGGTGTCGTAGGTGGTGCGGAACATCTCCAGGTCGACGGCCTCCGCCGGGGCAGTGTTCGTGGCCTCCGGGAGGACACCGGCGTTGTTGACCAGCACGTCGAGGTGACCGTGGGACGCCGCCACGGCGTCCGCGGCGCGCCGCACGCTGTCGCGGTCGGTGACGTCCAGCTGGAGCGCCGATGCCGAACCGCCTTGCTGAGTGAGCCGGCCGACCTCGGCCTCGAGGTCCTCGGGGCGGCGTGAGGTCAGGATGACGTGCATGCCGCTCTGAGCGAGGCGGCGTGCCGTAGCAGCGCCGATACCGCGGCTGGCACCGGTGACAAGGGCGACCTTCATGTGCTTCCCATCGTTCGAGTTGGTTGTTTCATGAACCATTCAAACGACTTCAGCCGACTTGGTCTGGCGGTAATCAGACGCCGCAGACGCTCGATGTCCACGAAGTAGGTCATCTGTCCAGGACTCTTGACCCAGTGGTTAGGAAGAGGGCATCCTCCTGCTATGACGAGCGTCACATGGAGGACCACCGGAGCTGCCGCGCTGCTGGCGGTCGCCACTCTCGGGATCGCGACGTTGCCGCCGCCGAGCTCGGCGAGCGGCGCTGGAGCGGCGTACGCCTCGACAGCACGCGCCGACGACGACGCAGACCGACGAGCGGGCGACTATCTCGTCGGACGCGGCATCGCGGACGTGACCGGCGAGGTCACCGAGGCCGGGATGATGGGTTATGCCGACCTCGACCAGGTCAGCAGCGGACTGCACATGCGCCAGCGCGCCCGGGCCTTCGTCATCGCCGACCCGCAGTCGGGCGAGCGCGTCGTCCACGTCCTCGCCGACGCCGGGATGATCTTCCAGAGTGTTCGCGACGCCGTGCTGGCGAAGCTCGAGCAGCGTTTCGGCGAGACCTACACCGAGCGCAACGTGATGCTGACCGCGACCCACACGCACGCGGCCCCCGGCGGCTTCTCGCACCACACGCTCTACAACATCACCACGCTGGGCTATCACGGCAAGACGTTCCGCGCGCTCGTCGACGGGATCGTCGCCTCGATCGTGCGGGCCGACGCCGACCTCGCCCCGGCCGAGCTGAGCCTGTCGACCAGCGAGCTGACCAACGCCAACGTCAACCGCTCGAAGACGGCGTTCGACCGCAACCCGGAGGCCGACAAGGCACACTTTCCTGGTGGTGCCGACACCCGGAGCACCACGCTCCAGGTGCGTCGCGGCGCCCCCGACGGGTCGACCAGCCTCGACGGGGTGATCAACTGGTTCCCGGTCCACGCGACGAGCATGTCGACCGACAACACCCTGGTAAGCCCGGACAACAAGGGCTACGCCGAGTACGCCTGGGAGCGGCTCGCCCGCGGCGTCGACTACGTCGCAGACAGCGACGACCCCGGCTTCGTCGCGTCCTTCGCGCAGAGCAACTCCGGCGACATGTCGCCGAACCTCAACCTGCGGCCCTCCGACGGCCCGACCACCGACCAGTTCGAGAACACCCGGATCATCGGCACCAGGACGTACGACGCCGCCCGCCGTGGGCTCGACGACGACCGCACCCTGAGCGGAGGCGTCGACTCGCGGATCGTCTACGTCGACCTCGCGAACACCGCGGTGCGTCCCGAGTTCACCCCCGACGGCAAGCCGCACACCACCTGCCCGGCCGCGCTCGGCGCGGCGTTCGCAGCGGGCAGCACCGAGGACGGCGGCGGCGGGCTGCCGATCTTCAAGGAGGGCAAGGACGGCGGCAACCCGGCGGTCGCGGCGATCTCCGAGGCGCTCTACACGGCGAGCCCGGCGCTGCGCGCGTGCCAGGGCTCGAAGGAGATCCTGCTCCCGGTCGGAGCGCTCGACATGGTGCAGCAGAAGCTCCCGGTGCAGCTGGTCCGGGTCGGCGACCTCTACCTCGTCGGGGTCCCCGCCGAGGTGACCGTGGTCTCCGGTCTGCGGCTCCGGCAGGCGGTCGCCGAGGCGGTCGGGACGGACATCGACCACGTGCTCGTCCAGGGCTACGCCAACGCCTACGCGCACTACCTGACCACGCCGGAGGAGTACGACGCCAAGGAGTACGAAGGCGCCTCGACGCTCTTCGGACGCTACGAGCTCCCGGCGTTCATGCAGACCGCGGCCGACCTCGGTGCCGCGATGCGGGACGGGGACGACGTACCGTTCGGGGAGAAGGAACGCGACCGCAGCGCCTCGCAGTTCCCGTCGCTCCAGGGTGCCGTGGTGGCCGACGCACCGCCGATAGGAAAGGCGCACGGCGACGTGCTCACCGCGCCGGCGGCGACGTACCGTCCGGGCGAGCAGGTGAGCGTGACCTTCGCCGGCGCGCATCCCAACAACGACCTGCACCACGGTGGCAGCTACCTCACCGTGGAGCGGCGTACGGCCGAGGGCTGGCGGCGGATCGCCGACGACAGCGACTGGTCGACCAAGCTCCACTGGCAGCGCTACGGCGTCGCCGCGTCGAAGACGACGATCACCTGGGACGTCCCCGCGGACGTAGAGCCCGGGAGCTATCGGATCCGCTACTTCGGCGATGCCCGGAGCCTGCTCGGGACCGTCCGCTCGATCAGCGGCACCAGCCCGACGTTCTCGGTCGTGGGCCGATGAGGGCAGCAGCGGTGGGCATCGCGGCGATGTGCACGGTCGCCGCGACCTTGCTGCCCGGCCCAGCGGCATCGGCAGCACCCCCGCCGCCCGACCTGAGCGTCCTGACCCACAACGTCGCGATGCTCCCGGCAATCCTGGGCGGGAAGGCCAACACCACCCGGGCAGGCCTGTTCGCGGAGGCCGACCACCTACACGGGCACGACGTGGTCGTGCTGGAGGAGGCGTTCGACAATGCGCCGTCGGACACTCTCAAGTCGCGCCTGGCCAGCCAATACCCTCACCAGACCCCCGTCCTCGGGCGCTCCCGCTCGGGCTGGGACGAGACCTTGGGTTCCTACTCCGCGCTGACGCCGGAGGACGGTGGCGTGACCGTCCTGAGCCGGTGGCCGATCACGCACCGGGCCCAGTACGTCTACGCCGACGGGTGCGGCGCCGACTGGTTCGCGAACAAGGGCTTCGTCTACGCCCGCCTCGACGTCGACGGCCGACCGGTGCACGTGGTCGGCACCCACGTCCAGGCCGAGGACCCCGCCTGCTTCGGCAGCGGCGCCGATGTCCGAGCCGAACAGTTCGCCGAGCTCGACGGCTTCCTCGACGGGCTGGCGATCCCGCCCGACGAGCCGGTCGTGATCACCGGCGATCTCAACGTCGTCAAGGAGTCCCCGGAGTACGCCACCATGCTGGCCGCGCTCGACGCCACCTCACCCTCCTTCGCCGGACATCCCTACAGCTGGGACCCGGAGACCAACCCGCTGGCGAGCTCGGGTGGGCGCGAGCAGCTCGACTACGTGCTGTTCCGGCGCGGCCACCCGCAGCCGCGCGGCTGGACCAACACGACGCTGACGCCGACGTCGCCGCCGTGGACCTCCGGCGGCACGACCTACACCGACTACTCCGACCACTACCCGGTCCTGGGAGGGACATCGTGACCTGGCAGAACTGGGCCGGCACCGAGCGGGTCACCCCCGCACGCGTGGTCACCCCCGCAACGACCGACGAGGTGGCGGCCGCCGTCAAGGAGGCCTCCCGCGACCGGCTGAAGGTCCGGATGATCGGGTCCGGGCACTCGTTCACGGGCGCGGCGGTCGCGCCCGGCGTACAGCTGCGGCCGGACCGGCTCGACGGGGTCCACGCGGTCGACCGCGAGTCCGGGCTGGTGACGGTCGATGCTGGCATCCCGCTGCACCGGCTCAACCCGCTCCTGGCCGGGCACGGGCTGGCGATGGAGATCCTCGGCGACATCGACCGGCAGACGCTGGCCGGTGCCATCTCGACCGGCACCCACGGCAGCGGCGCCGCGTTCGGCAGCATCTCGACCCAGGTACGCGGCCTCGAGCTGGTCCTCGCCGACGGGTCGGTCGTGCAGTGCTCGGCGACCGAGCGGCCGGAGCTGTTCGAGGCGGCGCGGGTCTCGTTCGGCGCGCTCGGGGTGATCACCAAGGTGACGCTGCAGTGCGTGCCGCTCTACGCGTTGCGGGCCGTCGACGCCGCCGCACCGCTCGAGGAGGTGCTCGACGGCGTGGACGAGCTGGTGGCCGGCAACGACCACTTCGAGTTCTTCTGGTTCCCGCACACGACCACCGCGCTGACCCGGAGGTTCCAGCGGCTGCCCGGCGACACCGAGCTGCACCCGATGAGCCGCTTCGCTCGCACGGTCGACGACCGGATCGTCACCAACATCGGCTTCGAGGCGATGCTCCGCGTGGGCACCCGGTTCCCGCGCCTGGTTCCCGGGATCACCCGGTTCGTGACCACGGCGATCTCCGCGCGCGACTTCACCGACCTGGCGCCCCACGTGTTCGCGTCGGAACGGAACGTACGTTTCCGGGAGGGCGAGTACTTCGTGCCGCGCGACGCCCTCGTCCCGGCGCTGCGCGAGCTGAAGCGGTGGGTCGACACCCACGACGAGGCGGTCTCGTTCCCCTTCGAGGTCCGGTTCGTACGTCACGACGACATCTGGCTCTCGCCGGCCTATGAGCGGGACTCGGCCGTCGTCGCCTTTCACCAGTACCACCGGATGCCGCACGAGCGCTGGTTCGGTGTCTGCGAGGAGGTGCTCGGCGCCGCCGGCGGCCGGCCCCACTGGGGCAAGATGCACCGGCTCGACGCGTCAGGGCTGCGTGAGGTCTATCCCCGCTTCGACGACTTCGTCGCCCTCCGCGACCGGCTCGACCCCACCGGCGTCTTCGCCAACCCCTACCTGGACCGCGTGCTCGGTCCTGCTCCGGAGGCAGCACCGCGATGACACTGACCCAGCTCAACGGTCCGGTCCGGACACCGTGGGTGGATCTGCTCGCCGCGACCGAGCACCTGGACCCGCCGTTCGCCGTCCTCGACGTCGCGGCGGTGCGTACGAACGCACACCAGCTCGTGCGGCGGGCCGCCGGGAAGCCCATCCGGGTCGCCAGCAAGTCGATCCGGGTGCGCTCGGTGATCCGGGACGCCCTGGAGCTGCCGGGGATGGCCGGCATCCTCGCCTTCACCCTGCCCGAGGCGCTCTGGCTCGCCGAGGAGCACGAGGACGTGGTCGTCGGCTACCCGACCACGCACCGCGCGGCGCTCCGGCGGCTGGCCGAGGACGCGGAGCTCGCTTCCCGGGTCACGCTGATGGTCGACAGCGCTGATCATCTCGACCTGATCGCCGGCATCGTCGGCACGGCCTCCAGCAGCGCGCCGCGGATCCGGATCTGCCTGGAGCTGGACGTCTCGCTCCGGCTCGCCGGAGGCAGGGTCCACCTAGGCGCCCGCCGCTCGCCGGTGCGCACGCCCGAGGAAGCCGCAGCGCTGGCTCGGACGGTCGCCGCTCATCCGCGCTTCGCACTGGTCGGCCTGATGGGCTACGAGGGTCAGATCGCGGGCGTCGGCGACAACCAGCCAGGTCTCCGCCGGTTCGCGGTCCGCGAGGTCCAGCGGCGGTCGGCCGCCGAGCTCGCGGAGCGCCGCGCGGCCGCGGTCGCCGCCGTCCGGAGCGTCGCGCCGCTGGAGTTCGTCAACGGTGGCGGCACCGGCAGCCTCGAGCTCACCGCGGCCGAGCCCGCGGTCACCGAGGTGGCGGCCGGTTCCGGCCTGTTCGCACCCCGGCTGTTCGACTTCTACACCCGCTTCCGGCCCCAGCCGGCCGCGTACTTCGTGCTCTCGGTCGTACGCCGCCCCTCACCGCACCACGCCACCGTGCTCGGCGGTGGCTGGATCGCATCCGGCGCCGCCGGGAAGGACCGGCTGCCGACGCCGGTGTGGCCACCGGACCTCTCGCTCGTCGACCAGGAGGGTGCCGGCGAGGTGCAGACGCCGCTGGTGGGGCCCCGGGTCGACGAGCTCGGCCTCGGCGACCATGTCTGGTTCCGGCACACGAAGGCCGGCGAGCTCTGTGAGCACGTCGACGAGATCGTCCTCGTCGAGGGCGACCGGATCATCGACGTCGTGCCGACCTACCGCGGCGAGGGGAAGACCTTCCTCTGACAGTCCGACAGCACCTCAGGAGCGCTGCTCGACCAGCCCCAGCAGCTGCGTCGCGGCCAGCTCGATCGCTGCGCCCGCGGTCTCCGCGTCCCCCTCGTTGAGGTAGAGCAGGGTCAGCCCGTCCACGATCGCGGTCAGGTAGCGCGCCAGCACCGCGACATCGACCGTCCAGGTCACCCCGGCACTGGCCGCCAGCGTCTCGATCACCGTGGTGTGCGCGTCCAGATAGGTGCGGTACTGCGTGCGCGCGAACTCGGCCAGGGCCGGGTTGCGGGTGGCGTACTGCGTCAGCTCGTAGGTCACCCGGTGCTCGTCGGGGTTGTCCAGGACGTGCTGCCAGTAGGAGGCCAGGCCTCCGCGCAGCTTCTCCTCGAGCGTGCCCGACCCCTCGATGATCTCCAGGGCGGGCACCAGCGTGTGGCTCGTGATCGTCGTGATCACCTGCTCCAGCAGCTCCTCCTTGGAGCGGAAGCAGTAGTGGAACGTACCGAGCGACATGTCGGCCTCCGCCACGATGGACCGGGTCGTGGCCTGGGCGACGCCGTCGCGTGCCATCACCTGGATCGCGGCCTTGACCAGCAACCGCCGCCGTTCTTCTGCAGACACTCGAGCCACGTGTCCAAGACTAACGTCCAAGACAGCCGCGAGCTTCGGCCCGGCAGGGAAAGCCAGGAGCCCCATGCCGCCTCCCTGACGGGCGCGGGCACGGGGCTCCGGTGAGTCGGACCGTCAGCTCCCTTCGTGGCGACGCTTGCGGCCGGCGATCAGGAACACCCCGCCCGAGAGCAACAGGGCCAGGCCGATCAGGGCCGCGACCATGAGCCACGGACCCGACCCGGTGTCGGGCAGGAGACCCGAGCTCGAGTCGTCACCGTCACCGCTCGGACCCGACGGCGGGAAGTCGTTGACCACGTCGAGCGTGACGTCAGCGCCGTTCCCGACCGTCACCACACCGACCGTCGGGTCACCTGCGTTCGGGGTGATGGTGGTGGACCGGGCCCCGCCGTCGTCGGTCTCCTCGAGGGTGCACTCGGCGCCCCGAGGGAGATCCTCGTACGTCGCGGTCATCGACCCCTTCTTCAGGGTGCGGGTCGCGCCGCCCGGGATGTCGACGTCGGTGGCGGTGCCGTCGACGTCATAGGTGCAGGCCAGCTCGACCTCGAACGGGCCTTCACCCGGGCCGTTGACCGTCTTGACGACCTTCACCGAGCCGGTGTCGAAGGTGTTGGTGACGGTGAGCTCCACCGGCTCGACGGTGAGCTCCTCCCGGTTCGGCACCGGCTTCACGGTGAACTCGCTGACCTCGTTGCCATCCGCATCGGTGATGACCGTGCTGTTGGCGCCTCCGGTCTGCGTCTCCTCGATGGTGCAGTGCGACCCGATCAGCAGCGGTTCGTACGTCGCGGTGTAGTCGTTGTCGGCCGACAGCTCCCGGGTCTCACCCCCTGGGGTCTCGAGCGGCTGCTCGTCACCGTTGACATCGGTGTAAGTGCACTTCACCGTGACCTCGAACGGGCCGGCGCCGTAGAGCTCGGCGCCCGACCCCTCCATCTTCTTCGTGACGACGGCCTTGCCGGCTCCGAAGAAGTTGGTCACCACGACCCGCTTGACCGTCGGCTCGTGGTTCTCGTCGGCGGAGATGGTCACCGTCTTGGGGGTGACGATGTGGGCGTTGGCAGCCCCGTCGTCGGTCTCCTCGACGGTGCACTCCGCACCGGCCGCGATGTTGTCGATCCGGTAGTCGATCACGTCGTTGTCGACGTTGTCCTCGTCGGGCAGCACGATCTCGTCGTCCTCGAAGACGACCTCGCCGTCCGGCCGAGTGGCATCGGTCAGGGTGCAGGTCACCGCGAAGGTGAACGGGCCCTGGCTGATCGGGTAGTCCCGGACCTGCTCCGGCACGAACTTGCGCAGGCGCAGCGAGCCGACGTCGAACGAGTTGTCGACCTCGACCTCGACCACGTCGCCCTCACCGACCGTCACCGGCTGCTCCGGCGAGATGGTGACGACCGCGGCATCGGCCGAGTCCGGTTCGGTGACGGTGCACTGCGAGCCCGTCGGCAGGCCCTCGAACGTCACCGTCTCGCCGTCCTCGATCGTCTCCGTCATCGGGTTCTCCTCGTAGCCGTCGGCCACGACGGGACGCCCGTTGAAGGTGCAGGAGGTCGCGATCTCGAACGGACCGTAGGTGATCGGGTTGCCGTCCTGGTCGACCGCGTCGGAGGTGACCGACTTGGTGACCGCCAGAGCACCGGTGGCGAACGTGTTGGTCGCGGTGACCGTCACCGGCTCGGCGTTGTCGTCACCGATGGTGGCCGGGCTTCCGTCGATGGTGTGGCTGGTGGCCCCACCGTCGCCCGTCTCGGTCACGTCACAGACAGCGTTTGTCGGCAGGTTCTCGATGACGTAGTCCATCTGGTCGTTGTCGACGTTGTCATCGCGCGGCAGCACGACCCGGTTGTCGTAGACCTCCTCCCCGTCGGGGTGCGACGCGTCGGTCAGCACGCAGGTGATGCGGAACCGGAACGGCCCGTCGGCCAGCTGCGGGTTGTTGTCCAGCGCGTCGCCGGTGGACTCCTTGACCAACTCGAGCGAGCCGACGTCGTAGGAGTTGGTCACCGTGACGACCTGGGTCGGCTCGTCGGCCTGACCGATGATGACCGGCTCCTCCGGCGAGATGCTGGTCTCGACCGCATCCGCTGTGCCGCTCTCCTCGGTGACGCACTCCGCGCCGACCGGCAGGCCGCTGATCGCCCAGGTCTCACCGTCGTCGATGGACTGGGTCATCGGGCTGGAGTCGAACCCGTCACCCCAGACGTCCCGGCCCTGATAGGTGCAGGTCACCGTCATCTCGAACGGCCCGTCGTAGGAGATCGGGTTGCCGTCCTGGTCGACCGCATCGGTCTCGACCTGCTTGGTCACCGCCATCCCGCCGGTCAAGAAGGTGTTGGTGGCGGTCACCTGGGCCGGCTCGGCCGGGTCGGTGCCGATGGTCACCTGGTCGGGGTCGACCGTGTGGCCGGTGGCTCCACCGTCGTCGGTCTCCTCGATCACGCAGTCGGCGCCGCTGGGGAGGTCGTCGACCTGGTAGTCCATCTGGTCGTTGTCGACGTTGTCATCGTCGGGCAGCGTGATGGACTGGTCGTAGACGACCTCCCCGTCAGGTCGGGTCGGGTCGGTCAGCCGGCAGGTCACCTGGAAGGTGAACGGACCGTCGGCGAGAGCGGGGTCGTTCTCCAGGGCGTCGCCGGTGACCTCCTTGAGGAGTCGCAGCGACCCGGTCTCGTAGACGTTCTCGACCTCGACCTCGATCGGGTTGCTGTCCGGGTCCTCGCGGGACCCGATGGTCACCTGTGCGCCAGGTGTGTCCGGGTCCTCGTCAGGCGTGATGTTGACCTGGGCTGCGCCCGCGTCGTCGGTCTCGGTGATCGTGCACACCGCCCCCGTGGGAAGATCCTCGACCTCGATGGTCTGACCGTCCTCGATCTGGATAGGTAGGGCGCGGACCACCCTGCCGTCGTACCGGCAGATGACCCGGACGCTGAACGGACCGTAGGTGAGCGGGTCACCGTCGGCGTCGACCGCGTCGGAGGTGACCTCCTTGGTGACCTCGAGGTCACCCAGGGTGAACTCGTTCTCCACCGTGATCAGACCGATCTCGTCCTCCGGGCCGCCGACGGTGGCGGTGCCGATGGTCTGGTCGTACTGGCCCTGGTCCGCCTCGGTCGCGGTGCACTCCGAGCCCCAGGGCAGGCCATCGACCTGGACGGGGTCGGCCCCTGGCGTCAGCGTGATCGGATTGACCCCGCTCAGATCCATCGGTTCGCTCTGACCAGGCACCGTGCAGGTCAGGTTGACCGTGAACGTGTCCGGTGCGTATTCCGCACCTTCGCCCGAGACGATCTTCTCGAGCTGGATCGGACCGGTCGGGTAGGTCACGCCGACCTTGCGACCCTCGGTGGGCAGCACCGTGGCGCGCTCACCGTTGTCGTTGGAGACACCACCGGTGGCGACGGTGTTCCAGGCGACGGGGTAGCCGACCTGCGCCGCGTTCTGCGGCGTGGTGCGGGTCTTGCCCTGCAGCGTCACCATCTCACCGGGGTTGAAGAGGGTGGCCTCGTCGAAGGTGACGACGGTCTTGATGCTCTTGACCTCGGCGGGGTCGACGCTGTCGTCGTACGGCAGCCACTCCCCCTCGGGGCACGGGTCGCCGTCCAGCGGGCTGAGGTCGTCGGTGCAGGGCTCGTAGGTGTTGGCGTAGAAGACCTGCATGGTGGCGGAGTTGCCACCGTCGTCGACCAGCTCGAGCTGGTTGGCCCAGGTCGGGGTCCACTCCGAGTTGCGGGGCAGGTCCACGATCACGCCGTTGTCGCCGACGTGCGGGAGCACGTCGATCGAGACCAGCTCGTCGAGCGGCAGGGTGCCGGAGTTGGTGATGGTGTAGCGCCACGTCTCGGTGTCGCCCGGGTAGGTCACCGGCACACAGGCGCCGCGGTAGAAACCGTCCTCGTCGGCCTGGTCGTCGCAGTAGTCGTCCGGAAGGTCGGAACCCTCCGGCAGCGCGCGGCGGTCGAGGTAGATCTCCGGGATCCCCTCCTCCTCCACCGGAACATCGGCCTTGACCAACTTCTGGGTGCTCAGGGCGGCCACGCGGACCGGGGAGACGCTGCTCTCGTCCCAGCACTCGCCGGTCTCGGCGTCATAGTTGGGCGAGCAGTTCTCCGGGTCGAACGGCTCGTCCGCGATCACCTTGTCGGTGTTGGTGACCACGTCGTCGGGCGTCAGCCCGGGCCGCAGCATCAGCTCGATCGTGATCGTGTAGGTCTGCCCGGGCTCCAGCACGGAACCCTCGGGCATCGCGAACGTGATCGTGTCACCGTCCTCGGTGATGGTGATCTCGTCCTCGTCGGTCGGGAGCGGGTCGCCGTTCGGTGGCTCCGGTGCGGCACCGGCGAGCTCGAAGCTGTAGGGCGACGAGCCGGGCGCCGCGTCCGGGTCGAAGATCAGCTGGTTTCCGTCGGCGTCGGAAGGCAGCACGTCGGTGAAGACCGGATTGGTCAGCGCATGCTCACCGGTGTTGGTGTAGGTCAGCGTGAACGGGATGACCTCGCCGGGCTGCACCTGGCCGGTCGGGGTCTTGTCGACCTCGACCCCCACGGTGAGGTGCTCGTAGGTGTAGGTCGCATCCGCGCTGTCGTCCGCCTCGAGCCGGTTGTTGAGCCCGATCAGCACCGTGGTGCCGTGGACGTCGACGGTGTCGGTGAAGACGCCGGCCTCGGTCTCGCCGGGGGCGGCCTCCTGGTCGGAGCGGGTGGACGGCACCGGGCCACCGCTGCGCAGCTCGTCGCGGCGTACGACCTGGAAGGGCACCTGGATGTTCGGGTGCGTCGGGTTGACCCAGCCGTCCTCGCTGCCGGCCATGAACTGGAACCGCAGGCCATGGATCTCGCCGGCGGGTGCAGCGGCGATGAAGTCCTTCGCCTGCTGCAGGGTGAGTTCGTCGTCCTCGAACGGCGGACCGCCACCCGGGATCTCCTGGCAGGTCCAGGTGCCCCCGACACCACCGTCGTCGCCGGCCAGGCCGGTCTCGACGGTCGCGGCCGTGAAAGTGCCGCCGGTCAGATAACAGGCCTGGACGTGCTCGACCGGCGTCGGGAGGGTCCACGACGGATCCATCTGGACGAAGTCCATCGCGTTCCAGAAGGTCGGGTCATCGTCCTGCTGCGACTCGATGTAGGGCCGGGCCGAGCCGCTGCTCTGGCTACCGATCGTGACGGTGACCGGAGAGTTGTCACCCTCCTTCTGCGAAGCGGGCTCGATCGTCTTCGTGGCCTCGATGTCGTACGTCGCGTCCGCGATCTCGATCGTCGCGGTGTCCTGGGCGCAGGCGAACCGGTCGCCCGGCTCCGGCGGGCACGGCTGGATCGGGTCGACGTCGGCGACGATGCCCTGCGCGGTGTTGGCGACCGGCGAGTCCTCGGGAGTGATCGGCTCGCCGGTGGTGCGGTTCTCCCGCCGGATCTGCATGTCCAGGGCGAGCACGCCGGTGCCTGCGCTGGCGATCCGGCCGTCGAAGAGCACCTGCACACCGGAGACGTCGCACGGCATCGTGTCGAGCGTGAGCGCGAGCGCCTCGTCCCGGGTGTATTCGTTGGTGCTGCCGTCAGGGCAGGTCAGGGTGACCGTGGTGTTCTCGGTGCCCTCCGGCTCGGTGATCGAGCTGATCTCGTAGAGCCGGAAGTAGTCGAACGGGTCCTGCTCGGTCGTCGACCCTGGTGCGGGATCGGTGATCTGCAGCTGGTCGACCTTCGCCGGGGTGGTGTTCTCCGTGGTCACCGTCATCCGGCTGAGCGGGTAGTCCTCCTGCGGGGTGCCCGGGCCGGGGACGGAGATCGGGCCTCCCTCCCAGGTCTTGTCGGTCGTGGTCGTGATCGGGGCGTCGTTGATCACGACGTCGTCGAAGTCGGTATCGGTGACCGGGTCGCCGTCGGCGGGGAAGCCAGTCGCGTTGGCGGTGTTGCGCACGACGCCGGCGTCCGGCCGGTTGTACGTGTCGACCGCGAGCGCCGGCGAACCGTCGGAGCGCTGGGTGTCACGGATCTGCCAGACCAGCGTCACGGCACGCTCGCCGTCGATCGAGCGGGCCACGCCGGAGCCGACCGGCGGTGCGTCGAGGTTGCCCTCGATCCGCTCGGCACGGTTGGGGCTCTCGGCGTAGATCAGCTTGACCGCGAGGGTGGACTCCTGCTCGTCGGCGGTGAGGTCCATGCCGGGGAAGGTGCCGTCACAGGCGTCCGGGCACGGGTTGTTGGTCGCCGAGGACCAGCTGGTGCCGTCCCACAGCTGCACGTCGGTGATCTGGTCGTAGACCAGGTAGGGGTCGGTCTCCGGCGTGATCGGCTGGATCCGGATCAGGTTGAACGCGTCGTAGACGCTGTCGGCGACCGCGGTGTTCTCCGGGTCGTCGATGTCGGTGAGCTCGACGGTCTCGAAACCGGAGTAGCCACCGGTCGACCAGTGCAGGGTCGAGGGGATGGTGTCACCGGAGCGCTCGAAGACGGTCTTGTCACCGCCCGAGCTGGACTGACCGAACTCCTTGTTCATCAGGTCCGCGGTGCCGGGGTCGGTCGGGATCAGCTCGACCTCCGGGCAGTCCTCGGGGTCCATCTGGGTCTCGCCGCTCGGTACGCCATCGGTCGATGCGGTGGCCCCGGACTGGGCGCAGTTGGGGATGAAGGTGTGGTTCGCGTCGGTGGGCTCGTCGTAGGCCGGGTCGGTGTATCGACCGTCGTCCTGCGGGCGAAGCGTGGCGGTGAAGTTCGGCTCCAGGTCGGTGCCGGGAGCGAAGCCGTCGCCGTCACCGGTGTAGTCGTAGACGAACCGGACGCCACCGGCCACATCGGAGATGTCGTCGGGCACGTCGTAGGAGAAGATCTGCGGTCCGGCCTCCGGGCCGACCAAGGTCTCCCATTCACCGGTCGCGGTGTTGTAGTACTCCACCGTCAGGGTGGCATCGGCCGGGATCGGGGTCTGGGCGATCGTGTCCAGGTCGAAGGCGTTCCACCAGACGTTGCCCTCGACCGGGTCCATCGGGTCCTGGATCACGATCTGGCTGGCGTCGCCGGTGGTGCCGGTGGGGGTCTCCGGCGGGTTGGGACGCTCGGTCGTGCCGCCCTGCAGGCTGACGGTGACGACGTTGCCCGGGTAGGCCAGGATCTGGCTCGGTCGGATCTGCTTGTCGATGTAGGGCTCGATGACCTCGTTGTAGATGTAGAGGTCGTCGTCGGCGGTGGCGTTCCCGGTGGCCCCGTCGTTCTCGCCCTCGACGGCAACCTGGTTGTTCACCGTCTTCGGCAGATCCGTGGCCTCCGGGTCGGTGTCGACCTCGAACGGGATCGAGGTCTCGGCGCCCGGCTCGATGTCGCCCTCGAAGACGATCTCGAAGGACGTCACCGACTCCGCGCCGCCGGTCGGCGGCAGCGGCGTGCCGCCGTCGATGAACGGGACCTCTTCTCCGGAGGGCTGGTAGACGACCGTGCCCGAGGTCGCCCCGGCCGGATAGGGGATGCCACCGGTGAACCCACCGAAGGTGTAGTCCTCGGGGAAGGAGCCGGTGGACGGCTCGGTGATGGTCAGCGTGTCGATCGGGATCGCGGAGTCGTTGCTGCCGCCGATCGTGACCGTGCTGGACTCGCCGGCGATGACGATGTCGGGGTCGAACGACTTCGTGGCGCCGACCTCGATGGTGTTGGCCCTCAGGGTGAAGTCGGCCTCCGCGTTGGCGGTGGCGTTCTCGCCGTCACGGGTCACCGCTGTCTGGATCTGGTTGTTGACGACCGTGTCCTCGGAGACCCCGGCGGCCTCCTCGGTGGTCTCCAGGTTCAGGTCGACGTCCGCGGTGGCTCCGGCTGGGATGTCACCGGTGAAGGTGACCCGGGTCCCTTCGACGGCAGCAGGATCGACGCCCGGACAGGTCGCGTCGGCGCACTCCACCCAGGCGCCGCCGACGTACACCTCGTACGTCGTGCCGGTGGCTCCCTCCGGCGGGGTGACGGTGCCGAAGCCGGTGAAGCCGAGATAGGTGAACGGGTTGGGCGTGGCGGTCGGGTCGGTGGGGTCCTGGATGACCAGGGTCTCGACCGCGCCGTTGGTCTCGTTGGTGCCGCCGAGGTTGGCCGTCACCGGGGTGCCCTCGGCAGCGAGCGCGGAGGTCGGATCGAAGCTCTTGGTGGCGCTGGTGGCCAGCTCCAGCGGGATCGCGAGGGTGACGTCGACCGAGTCGGTCTTGTCCGCGGCGTTGGTCGCCTCGGCGGTCGCCTCGTTGGTGAGGGTGGCACCGTCCCACTGGTCGTGGTTGAGGTCCTCGGGCACCTGGACGGTGATCTGCACCTGGCTGGTGGTGTTGTTGACCATGCCCTCGCCGCCGGCATCGAGCGGCTCGGTCCAGTCGACACGTACGTTCTGGCCGTCGACCACGGGCTCGGCAGAGCTGTTCGGACCGGAGGGGGTGACCTGCTGCACCACGAGCGGTTCGGGGATCACGTCGGTGGTGATCGCGTCGTTGCAGTCGACGCCCACGTCGATCGCCGAGCAGCCCACCTGGATGGTGTAGACGATCGTGTCGCCCGGACCGTACGGCCCAGGGCTGTCCACCGACTTGGTGATGTCGAGCACCGCGGTCGGGTTCTCCGGGTTCGGGAGCTCGTCGGCCAGTGCCGGGGCGCTCACCAGACCGACGGCCAGAAGACCTGCCAGCAGGCTCGCGAGCCAGTATCTGATCCCGAAAAACTCGCTGAGCCGACGGTGAAACATAGCATCCCCTTGCACCATTGCGATTCCGCATGCAATCCAGATCACACGTACCCAAGATGGCAAGATACCCCATTACCTACCCGATCTGCGGTAGGGAAATCCGCTGGTCACGGACGTAACCATTGGCCCGTCCGTGGGTTCACGGGGACGACTACGGGCGCTCAGACACGGTTCGGCTCGATGTGGTGACGCCGGATCAGGAGCACCACACCGGTCACGGCGTAGGCAAGGATGCCCGCGAGCGACCCGAGGTAGGCGCCCTGGTCGACGAGGATCGCGGTGCCGGTGAGCAGCGAGAAGTCGAACAGGCCGTGGATCACGGAGTTCACTGCGTTGGTGCCGGCCCGGCGGCGGGTCAGGTAGAAGAAGTAGCCGGCCAGGCTCACGATCAACGCCTGCGGGATCGCGTTGGCGCCTCGGCCGAAGGCGTTCGAGAGATGGACGACGCCGAAGATCAGGCTGGACCACAGCGCGACCTTGCCCTCGGTCAGCCCGTGCTCGCGCAGCGTCGTGACCCCGAGGCCGCGGAACATGCCCTCTTCACCCCAGCCGACCAGCTGGGTCGCGAGCAGCAGGACGATGATGTAGCCACCGGACTTCTCCGACAGGACGCCGTAGTCGATGGCCAGCAGGATGCACACCACGAAGATGACCGGCACGACGACGACCCATCGGCTGACCGGCCGGTCGTCACGCATCACCGGTCGCAGGCGGCCCAGCACCGCAGCTGCCCCGTAGACGAAGGCGAGCGCGACACCCAACGGGATCACCATCGTGATCACGACGCCCTTCGTCGTGGTCATCGGATCGTCACCGACGTCGACCAGCGCCTTCATCAGCATCCCACCGCCCTGGATGATCGCCAGGTAGGTGACCACCAGGACTGCGAACAGCCCGTACCCCAGGGGTTTGCGGGTCTCGACCGGTCGATCACGACCGGGTGCCGCGTCCGCCGCACCGGACTCCGGAATCGTCATGACCACATCCTGCCGGGCCGGCCGCGTCGCCGTCGCGGAAATCGCGCCCCAAACCGCGCCTGGCGTGCGGTCCTGGACGCCCTCGTGACCGAGTGGGGGTACTCCAGCAACGTGGGGCGCTCGGACCGCACGCGGAAGTGATAGCACGCATCCTCGGTCGACCGCCGACAAAAGTCGTCAACTGGTAACGAACGCCTTCAGTCGCGCTGCCCAGCAATGGCTGGCCCCGCGGGCCCTCGGAAATCAAGGAACCCCGGTCTCGCCACCAACGTTTCCGCTGATGAGACCGGGGTTGTGCTGAGCCGCCTGTCGGAATCGAACCGACGACCTTCTCATTACGAGAGCGTTCCTGGGTCGGAGCGGGCCTGCTCACACGCTCATTCATCTGTTGCACACGTTCCCCTGGCGGACGCCGATTGCAGGGCGGGGGTACGCCGGGGGTACGCGATTCTCGGGCCGTCACCCTGGCCTGTATCGCGGGGGCGGAGCGCAACCCGGTCCGGCATCTGGCCCCCTTGGCGGGGGTCTGGGGGCTTGCCCCCACGCTGCCCAACATCCTCGAGCTTAGAAGCGTCGCGGGGAGTGTCCCTGCCGGCAGCCGCCCCCACCTCCCCCTCGTCATCGGCCCCCTCCCTGGATCCCTGATCACCTGGGTCTCGCCGACCTCAACGACAGGGCGCGGGACTGTACGTCGTGAGAAGTTTCCGGGCTTTCGGGGCAGGGCCGGTCGGGTCGGTGTAAGAGGTACTGATGACGTTGCAGCGAATTGAAGACCTGATGGAGCGTCTTGGCCGCTCAGGCGTCACGGCCATCCTAAAGGTTGACCATGAAAGAACCGAGGAGGGCGGTGAGCCGTGGACTGTGGTGCTGTCTGGGCCAGGAGTCGGAAAGCAGGGGTTGATTCGGGCTGAGGACGTGAGCCTCGCGGGCTGCTTCGGTCAGGTCCTCGGGCGGCTGCGATCGTCTGGCGAGCAGTGGAGTTGGCTGGCGGACTTTGACGATGCGTAGTGGCGTCGAGCTGCCGTTCGGGATGCCGGCTGTTGCCGGTCGAGGTGGATGAGCCGGGTTGGTCGATGCCTGGAGGGTGAGCGCTTGGTCTACGGACTGGGCGCTCTTCTTTATTTGCGCGGCGCGTAGGGGGACCGGCCGCCAGGCCGCACGCCCCCGGAGGCCGCGCTCGCGGCCCGGCCCTTGGGGTGCATGAGCGTCCACGGTCCCGATGACTCTTCCAATGGCGCGCCACTGTGTCCGGAGTGTCACGACACTGACAGCGCGATCGTGTGGCAGTGGCACGCCCCGGAACTGTGGCGACGGACCACCATCGCGCTCCGTCGTGCGCTGGCCCACCAGCTCGGTGTGACCGAGACCCGGCGCAAGCCTTCGAAGAAGAACCCGACCCCTCCGCCAGCCCTCGTTGATGTGGCCTCTGTGCAGTTCGCCAAGGTCGCCGAGTACCAAGCCCGCGGGCTCGTTCACTTCCACGCGCTCATCCGCCTGGACGGCGTGGATGGTCCTGGATCGCCGGCCCCCTTGGACGGGCGGTCCCTTGGCCGGCTCCTGGAGCACGCGGCCGGCGATGTTCATTTCGAGGCTCCCCCGGTCGACGACAACGACACTGCACGGGTGCTGTGCTGGGGAAAGCAGCTCGACGTCCGTGTCGTTCGTGACACCAACCGCACGGACGACCCCGACGGTCCTCTCACGCCTGGGCAGGTCGCCGGCTATCTGGCGAAGTACGCCACGAAGGATGCCAACTCGATCCGTGCTGACCGGCCCGTTGAGCACATCGCCGAGTTCGCCTCGAGGTGCCGACGACTCAGCGCTCGAGCATCCGAGCACTACGGACCCCACATCAACGCCAACGGCACCCCGGTCAACCCATACCAGCTCCTGGGGAAGTGGGCGCACATGCTCGGCTTCCGAGGTCACTTCTCCACCAAGTCCCGGCGCTACTCCGTCACCCTCGGCCAACTCCGCCGCGCCCGCGCCAAGTACCGCGACCTCGTAGCCACCGCCGAGCACGACGAGGACGCACGTAAGGCTCTGCTGGACCTCGAGGAGCTCGAGGCCCGGCTCCTGGCCGACGACACCGAAACAACCCTCGTCATTGGCAATTGGACCTACCAAGGCACCGGCTGGACCAACCCCGGCGACGAAACCCTCGCCCTCGCCGCCGCCGCTCGAGCACGTGAGTACGAGCAATGGAAGGCCCAGACCAAGAACACCAACCAGTAGAAGGGCAAGTGAGATGGATGAGATGGAGTACCTGACCTCAGAAGAAGTTTCAATGTGGCTGCGCGTCTCGCCTTCGACGCTGTGTCGTTGGCGGCAAATCGGCCACGGCCCACGTGTGACGTGGCTGTCCAGGACCTGCCCGCGCTACCGGCGTAGCGATGTTGCGGCTTGGTTGGAGAGGGCTGCGGCATGACGGTCCAGAAGACTCCGGGAGGGCGCTATCGCGCGTTTCTCAAGAGTGGTCGGGTGGTGGTCGCGACCAAGACCTTCGACACTCAGCGAGAGGCCAAGGACTGGCTGACCCGTGAGCGTGCTGCCCTTGCTGGAGGAATCGACCCTCGAGCTGGAAAGCGGCGGGTCCGCGACCTGCTGGCCGAGTGGTTGCCGATCCGTAAGGCAACCGTCGCTAAGAAGACCTACCGGTCTGATGAGGCCCTTGAGCGTCTGCTGCCGACGAGCATGCTCAACATGCAAGTCGCCAAGGTGTCAGATCGAGACGTTGCCCGGTGGTTTGAGCGGCTTCTTACCGACGGTCTGGCTGAGGACTCGGTATCGCGTGCCCGGTCGAGTCTCTCGGTGTTCTTCACATGGTGCGTCCGGGAGCGATACATCGGCACCAACCCGGTGACCGGTGTGAGGGTTCCGAAGCAATCCGACGAGAAGATAGAGATGAACCCGTTTACCGAGGATGAGCTCGAGGCGGCGTATCTGGACTGGCGGCAGCAGGATGAGCGTCTGGCCGACATGCTGCTTGTGCTGGGCTGGACGGGCCTGCGCTGGGGGGAAGCTCGAGCGGTCAAAGTCGCGGACGTGATGGAGATTCCGACACCAGGGATCCTGGTCCGTCGTTCGCAGTCGGAGGGGATCGAAACCAAGTCCACGAAAGGCCGGCGATCTCGAAGGGTTCCCTTGGCTGACCGGGTTCTGCCGATCGTCGAAAGCCTCGCGGAGGGAAAGAAGGCCAACGATCCGCTGTTCACGACGAAACGTGGTGGCCTGCTCAACCGTGGTGCTGTGGTCCGCGCGGTGAAGTGGCAGACGACTGGGCAGGGGCGTCGACTGCACGACCTTAGGCACACCGCCGCGTGTCTGTGGCTGGCTCGTCGAGTCGACCCCGGAACGGTGCAGCAGTGGATGGGCCATGAGTCGATCGCGACCACGAATCGCTATCTGCATTTCCTCGGATCGAGCGCCCACATCGCCGGCCTCGACCGGCTCAACGAGGCCCGTCCGGAGCGCTCCAAGAAGGGTCCGAAAACGGGCCGGGGGTACGCCGGGGGTACGCCAGAGACGGGGGCGGGCGAATGACAACGAAGAACCCCCGCCGTTCCTGCCGTGTTCGGGCTGGTCAGACGGGGGTTCTGGCGGAGCCGCCTGTCGGAATCGAACCGACGACCTTCTCATTACGAGTGAGACGCTCTACCGACTGAGCTAAGGCGGCGTACCGTCATCCGTTACCGCATGTAGCGGCTCTGGTTGAGCGGACCGGATGAGTGTACCGAGACTGCGCGCTCGACACTAAAACGGTGCGCCTCGACCTGCTCGTCGATGGTCATGCGGGTGGGCTTGCCCTTGCCGATGAGGCGGCCCAAGCGGCGTACGCCGTGCTTCATTGTTGCTGTTCTCCCCTGTGAACATAGATCAACCACCGACCGCGGACGCAGTGGTGGTGATTCAATGATGACCAGGAACGACTCATAGAGGTAGACGATCTTTCCTTGGAAAGACATAGGATGTCTCTATGTTGTCGCTGCACCAGCTCCGGGTGTTCCTCGCGGTCTACGAGCACGGCTCGCTGACCGCGGCGGCGGAGGAGCTCGGTTATGCGCAGCCGTCGATCTCGGAGCAGGTCAGAGGTTTGGAGCGTACGCTCGGCGTCCAGCTCTTCCGGCGCGTCGGACGCGGCGTCGTGCCGACCGGGGTGGCCGACGAGCTGAGGCCGCACGCGGAGCGCACGGTCGCGGCCGCCGAGGAGGCACGCAAGGCCGTTCAGGCGGTGAAGCAGTTCGAGACCGGCACGATCCGGTTCGGGATGTTCGGGATCGCGCGGCTCTACGGCGGTGCGGGCCTGGTCGCGGACGTGCTCGACCGCTATCCCGGCGTACGCGTCGAGCTGATCGGGCAGAACTCCGCCGAGGTCCAGGACGACCTGCGACGTGGGCGGCTCGAGGCGGCGATGCTCTCGGTCGGCAGCGTCACCGGCGAGGGGCTGAAGGTGACTCCCGTCGCACGCGACGAGCTCGTGTACGTCTCGGGCGACCCCGCGCACCTGGCCACCCCGGTCACCCCGCACCGGCTCTCCCTGGCCACCCTCGTCATGGCCGACACCACCTGGAGCTCGAACGACCCCACGCGGGTCACCCTCCGCAACCTGCTCCACGAGACCGGCCGCAACCCACCGAGCCGGATCGAGGTCGAGGACATCGAGACGGCGGTCGAGCTGGTCGGGATGGGCTACGCCGACGGGGTGATCCCCAAGGGGGCCGCCGAGCAGCTCCTCCCCCGGCTGGCTCCGAAGGCCGGCTGGGTGTCGCTGCGACCCCGGACGTACGACACGTTCGCCATCGTCCATCGCACCGACGCCACCCTCTCCCCCGCCGCCACGCTGATGATCGAGCTGGCCACGAAGCGGATCCAGGCCATCGCGGACCCCGTTCATCGGCGCTAGCCGGGGGACGGTTCGTCTAGGTATGCAGCCGAACCATCACTTCCCTAGCGGAGTTCCGCTTGGGAAGTGACAGCTGATCTGCATACCTTGACGAACCGACAACTCAGTCGCAGCCGAATCCGTCGTCGTCAGCGTCGAGACGCCACGGGTCGGAGCCGTGGACGCGCACGGGCTTCTTGTACGACGGGATCTCGCCACAGTCGAGGTCGTTGGTCGACGTGGCGTTGTAGACCGTCGCACCGTTGGCATAGGTGTAGTCCAGGCCCGACCCGGTGCTACCGGAGGACGAGCCACGCTTGGCCAGGTAGAACGACCCCGAGACGTCGGCCCTCCGGTTGGCGTCGCCGGCGAACTTCCATCGGTAGTAGCGGCTGACCTTCGGCGTCACGACCACAGCGCACTTGCCGTATCGGTTCGTGACGCAGGAGGCCACGCTGGACCAGCGGCCGCTCGCCTTCTTCTGCAGGTGGATCCGTCGGCCCTTGATCGCCTTTCCACCCGCAGTCAGCTTGCCGACGGGGCGGTAGGACCGGGTCCCATATCTGTTGGCGGAGACCTTGACGACCTTGGTGGCCACCTTGGCCACGGCTCCCGGAGGGGTGTCGGCGTGGGCGGGCTGGCTGACGACGGGGGCTGCCGCGATGGCCAGGGCGGCGACGGCAGAGGCAACGAAGACCTTCGTCGCCGAACGGATGCGGTGGTGCATGATCACGTGGTCGTGACCCTTCTTCTCGTGGTGACTGCTTTCGGCACAGAGCCTCTGAGCCGGAGAGAGCCGTCGAGGGCGTCCTGACGAGACCCACCCGAGATGGGGTGGATCCGCTGGTTCTCCGGTGTCAGCGCTCCCGGTCATCGCGGACCCGGTCCACCGGCGCTCGAGGCGCCGGCGGCTCCGGGTACGCGATGAGTTGAGGCGAGGAACGGACTCAGCCGCGCTTCCTCAGGTAGAACGACGCGGACGCGTCGGCCGCGCGGGTGGCGTCACCGGCGTACTTCCAGCGGTAGTCCCGGCTCGAGGTCGGGGCGGTGATCGCTGCGCACTTGCCGTAGGTGTTCGTCACGCACGACTTCACGGTGACCCAGCCACCGCTGCTCCGCTTCTGCAGGAGGATCCGCTTGCCCTTGAGCACCTTCCCGCCCGCGGTCAGCTTGCCCACGGACCGGTAGGAGGTCTTCCCGTACTTGCTCACAGAGACCTTGACGACGCTCGTGGCCACCTTCGGGACCGAGACCGCGGCGCTGTACTTGCCGCCGTAGGTGAACCGGTAGGAGTACCCGCGGGCAACGCCCGCCGAGACCCAGCCGGTCGAGCCAGTCGTACGGTGGGCGATGGTCTTCCAGGTGCCGCTGGACTTGCGCTGGATGGCGACCGACTTGCCGGCGAGGGCCTTGCCGTAGTCCTTCAGCTGAGACTTGATGGTCGTGCCCGAGCGGCTCGCGGACAGCGTGTAGCTGTGGGCCGCCTTGATCGAGAAGGCGTCCGTCACGACGGCCGAGTCGGTGTCGTTGCCCTCGGCGTCCATGGTGAAGACGTACGCGACCGCTCGGTAGTTGCCGACCGGCAGGAACGAGCAGAGGTTGCCGGTGGCCGACCCTTCGAGGAGGTCGAGGCCCTCGATGTAGTTGGTGACGTTATCACCGGCGGAGTCGAAGACGGCTACGTCCCACTTGGTCGTCGGCGCAGTGAACTCGTCGGTGTAGTTCGCACCGAACGAGACATCCACCATCACCGGGATGTTGGTGCCCTTGACGCCATACTCCTCGCAGTTCTGGGCCTTCTTCACGTCATTGACGGTGAGGGTGGCATGACCGCCGATGTAGGACAGCGGGGCTGTGTCCGCATGCGCCGCCTGGCTGCCGATGACCGGTGCGACCGCGACCGCCAGGGAGGCGACTGCGGTGGCAGCGAAAGCTCTCGTCATCGAACGGACTCGCTGACTCGTGATCACGTGGTGGTGACCCTTCTTCTCGGAACGAAATTTTACCGAGAGTGATCCTCAGGGTCGCAGCGATCCGCCACCGGCAGATGCCCGAACCAACCCCAATATGGGGTAGGCGCGCGTCAGCACTCCAAGCCGTCGTCGGGGACCTTTCCGTCGACCAGGTAGTCGTCGATGGCGTCGTCGACGCAGCCGTTGCCCTGCATGTAGCCGGTGTGGCCGTCGCCGTCCCGGGAGACGAGTACGCCGGAGTCGAGAGCGTCCGCGAGATCCTCCGCCCATTCGTAGGGGGTGGCGGGGTCACGGGTGGTGCCGATGACGACGATCGGGTTGGAGCCCTCGGCGTCGATCTCCGGTTCGGGCTCGGTGGCCTTGAACTTCTCCGCGGCGCAGCCGTTCAGCATCCAGGCGAGGGCGGGGCCGAAGGTGGGAGCGGCCTCCTCGAAGGCGGGCAGCTGTTCGCGGACCTCCGCCGGGCTGAGACCGGAGGAGTCGTCGAGGCAGTTGATCGCCCAGTTGGCCTCCATCGTGTTGTTGATGTAGCCACCCTCGGGGTTGCGACCCGCGTAGTTGTCCGAGAGGCTCATCAGTCCGGAGCCGTCGCCCTTCAATGCCCCCTGCAGGGCCTCGGTGAGGATCGGCCAGTAGGACTCGACGTAGAGCGGCGTGATCAGGCCGTAGAGCGCGTTGCCCGCGGTCAGCTCGCGATCACCTGCCGGCAGCGGCTCGGCGTCGATGTCCGCGAGCAGTTTCTGGACGCGCTCGACGCCGTCGTCGACGGTCTCACCGAGGAAGCAGCTGCCCTCGTCGACACAGTTCTCGACGTAGGAGCGGAGCGCGACCTCGAAGCCCTTGGCCTGCGCCAGGTTGGCGTCGACCACGCTCAGGCCCGGAGCGATCGCACCGTCGAGCACGAAGCGGCCGACGCGGTCGGGATAGAGCTCGGCGTAGGTCGAACCGAGCTGGGTGCCGTAGGAGGCACCGAAGTAGTCGAGCTGGTCCTCACCGAGGGCCGCTCGGAGCACGTCCATGTCCCGGGCCGCCTCGACGGTGCTGACGTGGTCGGAGATGCCGCGCCGCTGGGTCGCGCAGCCGTTGGCCATCCCGACGCCGCTCTTGACGTAGGCCGCCTCCTCGAGCGGCGTGTCAGGGTCGGGGTCGACCGCCACGTACGCATCCAGGGCGTCGTCATCGATGCAGTCGACCGGCGTGCTCTGACCGACCCCGCGCGGGTCGAAGCCGACGATGTCGTAGGAGTCGCGGACCGCAGGGCTGAAGGACTGGTTGTTGTAGAGGGCGTAGTCGATGCCTGAACCGCCCGGACCGCCCGGGTTGATCGCCAGGGAGCCGATCTTGTCCTTGTTGGCCGGGTCCTTGATCACCGCGATCTCGATGGTGCGGCCGGTGGGGTCGGTGTAGTCGAGCGGAACCTCGAGGGTCGCGCACTCGAAGGCGCCGTTGCAGCCCTTCCAGTCGAGCTTCTGGCTGTAGAACGGCTGCAGCCCCTCGGCCGGAGCTGCGGTCGCCGCAGCGCTCGGGCTCACCCGGTCGGCGTCCGGGGTGCCTCCGTCGGCACCACATCCGGTGACGAACGCGGTCAGTGCGGTCAGGGCGAGGGCCCCGGTCACGGCTTGGGGTTTCACTGATCTCCTCCGGGTGGCAGCAGCGCCACCATCATGGCTTCCAGCACCAACTGGGGCTGTACGTTGAACTCCAGCAACTGCTCACGGGCCTCGAAGATCGCGCCGATGCGCTGCAGGTTGAGCTCGGGCGTGGACTCGGCGACGAGCTGCTCGATCTCCCGTCGGTGCTCCTCGTTGACCAGCCCGACGGGAGCGCCGGCGGCGAGGGTGATCGCGTCGCGGTAGATCGAGACCAGGTCCATCAGGCCCCGGTCGATCACGTCGCGGTGGCGGCGGGTGGCTCGGCGCTTCTGGTCCTTCTCCAGCGCGGCCAGCGCGGGACCGTACTCACGCGGCCGACGACCTCGGTCGACCACTCCGTAACCCGCGTCGAGGTCGGCCTTCTCCTGCGCGTCGAGGTCCGCGGTGACCGCGTCGGCCTCCTCCTTCGACACCGCGGCGAGCTCGCCGGCGGCCCTGAGCGCGTCGGCCAGCGACCGCAACCGGGTCGGATAGGCCACGACCTGCTCCCGTCGCCGACGGGTGTCGTCGTCGCGGGCCAGCGCCTTGGCCCGGCCGATGTGACCCTGGCTCGCGCGCGCCGCATAGGCCGCGCGCGCCTCGTCGACGCCCAGGTTGCGCTGGAGGAACTCGGTCACGTCCGGGGCGGTCGGCGTGGTCAGCGTGACCAGGCGGCACCGGGACCGGATGGTCGGGAGGACGTCCTCGACGGTCGGCGCACAGAGCATCCACACAGTGCGCGCCCCGGGCTCCTCGACCGCCTTGAGGAGCGCGTTGTTGGCCTGCTCGGTGAGCCGGTCGGCGTCCTCGATGATCAGGATCTGCCAGCGGCTCCCGGCCGGGGACAGCGCGGACTGGCGCACCAGGTCGCGGATCTCGTCGACGCCGAGGGTCAGCTTCTCGGTGCGGACCAGGTTGACGTCGGCGTGGCTGCCGGCGAGCACCGTGTGGCACTCATGGCACTGGCCGCAACCGCCGTTCGGGCACTGGAGCGCGGCGGCGAAGGCAATCGCGGCGTTGGAACGTCCTGAGCCCGGGGGTCCGGTGAAGAGCCACGACTGGGTCATGCCCTTGCCGAAGCGGCGCCCGCTGCCGTCGGTCGAGGCGGCCGCGGCGGTCTGCAGCGTGGAGACGATGTGGCGTTGGCCGACGAGGTTGTCCCAGACGGTCGGGCCGGCAGAGGTGGTGGCGAGGTTCATCCCGTCACCGCCTGGTCGAGCAGCGGCTCGAGACGCGCGCAGACCGCCGCATGGATCTCCTCCGCAGGAGCACGGGCGTCCAGCACCAGGTAGTGGTCGGGGTTGCGAGCAGCCAGCTCGACGAACGCCGCCCGCACACGCTGGTGGAACTCCACCGACTCCTGCTCCATCCGGTCGCGCTCCTCGAACCGGGTGAACCCGGCCGTCGGGTCCAGATCGAGCAGCACGGTCAGATGAGGCCGCAGGTCGGCGGTCGCCCAGCGCGCCACCTCCTCGAGCTGCGCGGCGTCCAGCACCCGGCCGGCACCCTGGTAGGCCAGCATCGAGTCGACGTAGCGGTCGGTGATCACCACCTCGCCCCGCTCCAGCGCCGGGCGGACCATCGACTCGATGTGCTCGGCCTTGTCGGCAGCGAACAGGAGCGCCTCCGTCCGGTCGTCGAGGTCGCCGGTCTCCGGGGACAGCACGATGCGGCGTACGTCTTTCCCTACCGCGGTGTCGCCCGGCTCGAAGGTCAGCAGGACCCGGTGGCCGCGGGCGGTCAGGGCCTCGTGGAGCAGCCGCGACTGGGTCGACTTGCCCGACCCCTCGCCACCCTCGAAACAGACGAAGACACCACGCTCTGCGTAGACACCCGGAAACCTCACGCAGCCACCTCCGTAGCGCAAGCGCCAGGATACGGACGCGGCTGCGTGATGACTTCATGGTTCACTCGCTGACGCTCGTTCACGAGGCAAACCTACGGGGTGGGACCGACAACCCCGGAGTACGCGGCCCGCGCGGGAAGCGAATCGGGCTGTCGAAGGTCGAGACGCCAGGTTAAGGTTCGGGTCGTCCTCACGCTGAACCAAGGAGTCCCCGGTGATCTACGTCCTGATCGTCCTGCTGCTGGCCGCCCTCGCGGTCGCGGCCTACCTGCTCTGGAAGAGCAGGCAGCAGCCGACGAAGCAGCAGCAGGAGCCCGACGACTTCATCGGCGACCAGCACAAGCACGCCTCCGACCAGCTGCGCCAGGTGCGCAACGGCGACGTCATCGAATACCTCGGCCACAACTGGTTCGTCCGCGGGCGGATCGACTTCGACGAGCACGGCTACCGCTGGACCGAGCACATGCTCGACGACGCCGAGGGCAAGAAGTGGCTCTCGGTCGAGGACGACGAGAGCTTCGAGGTCTCGCTGTGGCACTCGATCCCGCTCGGTGACATCGAACAGGGCACGGTGGGTGACCGCGACATCATCGTCGGTGGCGTCGCCTACCGCCTCCAGGAGAAGGGCACCGCCGCCTTCACCGCCACCGGCGCGACCGGCACGGCACCGTCCGGGACGGCCGACTACGCCGACTACAAGTCGGTCGACGGCAAGCTGCTCGGCTTCGAGAAGTGGGGCAGCAACTGGGAGCCCTCCCTCGGTGAGGTGCTGCAGCCGTTCGAGCTGACCGTCTACCCCTCCTCCGACCGGCCCGCCACCCTGGACGACGAGTGACGCTCCTCGACGTCCCGTTCGCGGACGTACGCGGCGACACCCTGCGCTGGACCCTCGCACCGGTCACCTGCACGCCGCTGGCCTCCCGGATCGTACGTCTCGCGGACGGGTTGACCGTCACGTTGAGCGTCCTGGGCGCCAGCCATCAGGTCCTCGTACGCCGCCACGACCGCCCGCTCCTGCACGAGACGGTCGCGTGCGGGATCGACGAGGCCGCACCTCTTCCCTCGGTCCACGCCGCGGACGGCTACCGCCTCACCTCGCACGTGAGCGAGGTGGAGCCCGATGAGCTCGCCACGCAGGCGGCGCGGCTCGTGGAGCGGCTGAGCGGGCGTACCGATGCCGTTGTCGCCCACTTTCCGGGCGACCCGCACGCGGTGACGGCGCTGGCCCTGGACCGGGACGCCCGGGAGATCTCGTGGCGCACCTGGCACACCTACCCACAGACCGGCGAGATCGTCGCCACCACCACCAGCTACCGGCCCGAGGAGGGCATCAGTGTCTGAACACAACGGCTCAGGGGGCCCGAACCGCAAGCTGATCGGCTGGTCGATCGTCGCGGTGTGCGTCGTGCTCGCGATCATCGTCGCCATCGCCGTGTCCGGCGACGACGACAACAGCCCCGAGCAGTACCTCCGCGACAACTTCGAGCACGTGAGCGGCTCCGACCCCGACAGCGACGCCGGGATCGTCTTCGAGGACGACGGCACGGTGACCTCGGTCGCCAACCAGATCGCGACGGACACCGGCGCCGACGAGAACCGCGCCGACGGGTCCAACCAATACCTGCGCTACGACGACGACTGGCTGGTCGTCGTGGAGCCGCGTACGCCCTCGGGGTCGACGATCACCCTCTACGAGTACGACCGCGGCTACCGCCACCACTCCACGGTGATCGGCCTGTGGGGCTGGAACACCTTCTACGGCCGCAACGTCGGCAGCGGCAGCAGCGGCGGCTCCTTCCGCGGCGGCGGCAGCGGATCCGGCAAGTGACCACCTCAGACTTGGAGATGAACGATGAATGATCTTGTGAGCGGACTGCTGTCCACCGTCGCCTTCGCCGCCCTCGGGCTGATCCTGCTGGTGATCGGCTTCTACGTGATCGACCTGCTGACCCCCGGCAAGCTCGGGCAGCTGATCTTCGTGGAGCACCGCCGCGACCCGGCGCTGCTGCTCGGTTCCTCGGTCGTGGCGATCGCCATCATCGTGGCCACCTCGATCTACACCGCGGAGTCGGACACCCTTCACGGGCTCGCCGCCACCGCTGCGTACGGACTGATCGGGATCGTCCTGCTGGCGGTCGCGTTCGTGGTCCTCGACCTGCTGACCCCGGGACGTCTCGGTGAGCTGATGACCGACGGCAAGGACGACCCGGCGATCTGGGTCACCGTCGCGGTGCAGCTGGCCGTCGGCGTGATCGTGGCGGCCTCGATCACGTGAGCCTCACGCTCCCCTCGTTGTCGGCGATGCCGCAGGGACGGGCGGCCAGACTGCTCGTCCTCGCGGCGGTGTTCGTGTGCGCCGCGTGCGGGCTGGTCTACGAGCTCGCACTGGTCACGCTGGGGAGCTACCTGCTCGGCAACTCGATCGCGCAGACCTCCCTGGTGATCGCGGTGTCGATGTTCGCCATGGGCATCGGCGCCGTGCTCGCCAAGCCGCTGACCGCGCGGCCGCTGCGGGCATTCGTGGGCGTGGAGATCGCGCTGGCGGCCGTCGGTGGCGCTTCGGTGCCGGCGCTCTACGCCTCGTTCGCGTGGCTGCATCTCTACACCCCGATGATGCTGGTGGTGACCTTCCTGATCGGCGCGCTGGTCGGCGCCGAGATCCCGCTGCTGATGGAGCTGCTGCAGCGGCTCCGGCGCCAGCAGGCCTCGCTCGCGGTCGCCGACATCAACGCCGTCGACTACGTCGGTGCGCTCATCGGCGGGCTGGCCTTCCCGTTCGTGCTGCTGCCGACGCTGGGGCTGCTGGTGGGGACCGTGGCCACCGCGGCGCTGAACGTCGTCGCCGCCTGGATGGTCGGCGTGGCGCTGGCCGGCTCCCGGCGTCGCCGCGGGCTCGTCACCGCGGTCTGCGGCGTCCTCGCGGTCGTGCTGGGCACGACCGCGGTGATGGCGGACACCTTCGAGCTCAACGCCCGACAGGCCCTCTACCGCGATCCGATCATCCACTCCGAGCGCTCGGCCTACCAAGAGATCGTGGTGACCCGCGGTGCTCCGTTCGGGCCCGAGTTCGACGACGTACGCCTCTTTCTCGACGGCGACCTGCAGTACTCGTCCCTGGACGAGTACCGGTATCACGAGATGCTCGTCCATCCGGCGATGAACGGGCCGCACGCGCGGGTGCTGATCCTCGGCGGCGGCGACGGGCTCGCGGCGCGGGAGGTGCTGCGCTATCGGTCGGTCTCGTCCGTGACGCTGGTCGACCTCGACCCTGCCGTGGTGAAGCTGGCGCGTTCCTACGAGCCGTTGAAGAAGCAGACGGAAGGATCCCTCGAGGACCCCCGGCTGACGTACGTCGCCGACGACGCGTTCTCCTGGGTCCGCGACTACTCGGGGGCGCCGTTCGACGTGGTCGTCGCCGACTTCCCCGACCCGGACTCGACCGCCCTGGCCAAGCTCTACTCGGTCGAGAACTACAGCATGATCGCGCGGCTGCTCGCTCCTTCCGGACGTCTGGTGGTCCAGTCCGGCAGCCCGTTCTTCGCTCCCGACGCGTTCTGGTCGGTGCGGCACACGCTCGCCGAGGCTGGCTACCGGACCACGCCCTACCAGGCCGACGTACCGTCCTTCGGCAACTGGGGCTATGTGCTGGCCGGGCGGGGTTCGTCGGCCCCGCCCCTCGCGCTCGACGACGAGGCGCCGGGTGGGCTGCGCTACGCCAGCGACACCGTGCTCGCGGCCGCCTCCTCGTTCCCTCCGGACCGCGCCGAACGGCCGACCTCGGTCACCACGCTGCTGGACCCGGCGATCCTGGACTACGCCCGGAAGGGCTGGGTGGGCTACTGATGTTCTTCCTGATCCGGCTGGTCCGGCGCACGTCTCAGCACGCTGCGTGGGTGCTCCCGCTCGCGATCATCGGTTTCGTCTTCGTCACCGGCTGGATCGCGATGGCGTTGGCCGAACCCGGCAGCGACATCGTCCACCCCGGCAACTACTGGTGGTGGTTCCTGATCACCGCGACGACGGTCGGCTACGGGGACCTGTTCCCGGAGACCACCGGTGGCCGGTTCGTCGGGGCGTACGTCGTCTTCGGCTCCATCACCACCCTCGCCATCTTGTTCAGCCGGATCTCGGCAATCATCGAGAACGCCAAAGGACGCCGTATGCGTGGAGAGATCTCTTTCACCGGAAGCAACCACATCGTGCTGCTCGGCTACACGGCTGGGCGAACCGAACGGCTCCTGGCCGAGCTGCTCTCCGAGCCCACGCGGGAACTGGTGCTCGCGACCTGGGAGGACCAGCTCACCGAGCACCCTCTGCCCGGCGAGGACCGGCTCCACTTCGTACGCGGCGACATCACCGACCTCTCGGTGCTCGCTCGGACCGGACTGGTCCGCGCCCACAGCGTGCTGATCGACGCGCGCGACGACAACGAGGCGGTCACGCTGACGGTGGCGGCCAACGCGGCCGCTCCTTCGGTGCACACGATCGTGGCGCTGCGGGACCTTCGGGTGCAGCGCACGATCTTCCGAGTCGACACCACCGTCCACTGCGTCCAGTGGCACAACACCCAGCTGATCGGCGAGGAGCTCAGCGACCCCGGGATCGCCGAGGTCTACCAAGAGCTCGCCACCGCCGGCGGCAAGGGCACCTACTCGCTCACCGTGCCCTCGGGGGCTGCCCCGGCGACCGTCGAGGCCTGGCAAGGTGCGCTCGGTCGTGGGCACGGCGCCACGCTCTTGGCCGTCCGGACGGTCGACGGCATCCAGGTCAGTCCGTCGTGGGACCTCTCGGTCTCCCCCGGTGCCCGGCTCTTCTACATCGCGGCCGACCGGCTGGACTACGACGAGGTCGCCGGGTCGCTCGGCTGACGGCGACCTCGTGGTGGACTGCCCCGGCCCGACCTCCGCGGCCGGTTGTGAAGCCGAGAGTGACCTCTAGGCCACGCTCAGCTTCACAACCTGGTCAGGACTTCTTGGCCTCGGCCTTCTTGGTCGTCTTCTTGGCGGTCGACTTCTTCGTCGTCGACTTCTTCGCGGTGGACTTTTTGGCGGTCTTCTTCGTCGTCCGCTTGGTGGTCTTCTTCGCCGGTCCCTTGGCGCGCTTCTCGGCGAGCAGCTCGGCGGCGCGCTCGGCCGTCAGGGTCTCCAGGTCGTCGGCGGCGCGGAGGGTGGCGTTGTATTCGCCGTCCGTCACGTAGGGGCCGAAGCGACCGTCCTTGACGACCATCGGCTGTCCGGAGACCGGGTCGGGACCCAGCTCCTTGAGCGGCGGCTTGGCGGCCGCACGGCCACGCTGCTTCGGCTGGGCGTAGATCTGCTCGGCCTCTTCGAGGGTGATCGTGAGCAGCTGGTCCTCGGAGCTCAGCGTGCGGGAGTCGGTGCCCTTCTTCAGATAGGGCCCGTAGCGACCGTTCTGGGCGGTGATCTCCTCGCCGTCCGCTGCGGTGCCGACGACCCGGGGCAGGGTCAGCAGCTTGACCGCGTCCTCGAGCGTGATCGTCTGCAGGCTCATCGACTTGAAGAGACTGGCGGTGCGGGGCTTGGCGCCCTTCTTCGCATCTTCAGGGAGCTGCTCGGTGACGTAGGGACCGAACCGGCCGCTCTTCGCGACGATGGTGAGACCGGTGTCGGGGTGGACGCCGAGGTTCAGCTCCTCGCCGGCCGGGTTGGCGAAGAGCTCCTTGGCCTTCTCCAGGGTGAGCTCGTCGGGCGGCAGGTCGTCGGGGACGTTGGCGCGGACCGCGAACGGGGTGCCGTCATCGCCCGGGCCCTCGATGTAGGGGCCGTAGCGGCCGACCCGGAGGTTGACCCCGGAGTCGGCGGAGCCGACCGGGAAGGTCGCCAGCTCGCGGGCGTCGATCTCGCCGAGACCGTCGACCAGCGGCTTGAGGCCCTTGACCCGCTCGGAGCCGAAGTAGAACTCCCCGAGCTCGGTGGTCATGTCCTTGGCGCCCTTGGCGATCTCATCGAGGATCTCCTCCATGCTCGCCGTGAACCGGTAGTCGATCTGCCGCGGGAAGTGCTCCTCCAGCAGCCTGACCACCGAGAAGGCGACCCACGCGGGCACCAGGGCGGTGCCCTTCTTGAAGACGTAGCCGCGGTTGATGATCGTCTGGATGATGCTCGCGTAGGTCGACGGGCGGCCGATCTCGCGCTCCTCGAGCTCACGGACCAGCGTCGCCTCGGTGTAGCGGGCCGGTGGCTTGGTCTCGTGGCCGTCGGCGGTGATGCTGGCCGCGTTGACGGTGTCGCCCTCGGCGAGGTTCGGAAGCCGGGTCTGCTGGTCGTCGGAGGTCTGGTCGGCGGAGTCGGTGCCCTCGACGTACGCCTTCAGGAAGCCGTGGAACGTGATCACGCGACCGGTGGCGGAGAAGACCACGTCCTCGCCGGTGGTCGCGGTGGCGCCGAGGCGGATTGCGACCGAGTTGCCGACCGCGTCCTTCATCTGGGAGGCGACGGTGCGCATCCAGATCAGCTCGTAGAGGCGGAACTGGTCGCCGGTCAGCCCGGTCTGCGCGGGCGTCCGGAAGGAGTCACCGGCGGGGCGGATCGCCTCGTGGGCCTCCTGCGCGTTCTTGACCTTGGAGGCGTACGTCCTCGGGGAGTCGGGGAGGTATTCGGCGCCGTAGAGCTCCCTGACCTGAGCCCGGGCGGCGCTGATCGCGTCGCCGCTCAGGGTGGTGGAGTCGGTGCGCATGTAGGTGATGAAGCCGTTCTCGTAGAGACGCTGCGCGACCGACATCGTGGTCGACGCGCTCATCCCGAGCTTGCGGCTGGCCTCCTGCTGCATCGTGGTGGTGCGGAAGGGGGCGTAGGGGCTGCGCTTGTAGGGCTTGGACTCGACCGAGCGGACCTCGTAGGTCTGGTTGTCGAGAGCGGCCACGAGAGCCTCGGCGCGGGTGCGGTCGAGGTGGACGACCTTGTCGGACTTGATCAGTCCGTCGGGACCGAAGTCGGTGCCGCGGGCGACACGGTTGCCGTCGATCGAGGTGATCTTGGCCGGGAACATCCGCGGGTCGTGGTCCGAGCCGGCGTCGAAGGTGCCGGCCAAGTCCCAGTAGGAAGCGGTGCGGAAGGCGATCCGCTCGCGCTCACGGTCGACGACGAGCCTGGTGGCGACGGACTGGACCCGCCCGGCGCTCAGCCGGGGCATGACCTTCTTCCAGAGCACCGGGGAGATCTCGTAGCCGTAGAGACGGTCGAGGATCCGGCGGCTCTCCTGGGCCTCGACGAGGTCCATGTCGAGCTCACGGGGGTTCTCGGCAGCCGCGAGGATCGCCGGCTTGGTGATCTCGTGGAAGACCATCCGCTTGACCGGGATGTCCTTCTTCGGCTTCAGCTCGTCGAGGAGGTGCCAGGCGATCGCCTCGCCCTCGCGGTCCTCATCGGTGGCGAGGTAGAGCTCGTCGGCGTCCTTGAGGAGCGACTTGAGCTTGGCGATCTGCTTCTTCTTGTCGCTGGGCACGACGTAGTAAGGGGTGAAGCCGTTGTCGACGTCGACGCCGAAGCGCCCCCACGGCTTGTCCTTGATCTTGGCGGGGGTGTCTGCCGCGCTCTGCGGAAGGTCGCGGATGTGCCCCACGGAGGCCTCGACGACATACCCCTGTCCGAGGTATCCGCCGATCTTCTGAGCCTTCGCCGGGGACTCGACGATCACCAACTTGTGTGCCACTGACGTCCTATCTCACTGCAGCAGAGCCTGGCACCACTGACAAGCTCTGGCGAGACACGTTAGCGCGTGTCTCCAGCCGGCATGGGTCCAGTCACCGCGGTTCATGCGGCACTGAGCTCTCGGACAACATGGCGTGTTGCCTTGGGCGCCGCGAAGACAATACCTAGCACGCTGGGGAGCGGGAGCGTGAAATCGGTGTCTCATCCGGACCCGCCCCACAACTGTCGGTGGTCGCCCCTAGAGTGGCTT
This sequence comes from Nocardioides sp. CCNWLW239, assembly GCF_037137035.1. Lineage (NCBI taxonomy): Bacteria > Bacillati > Actinomycetota > Actinomycetes > Propionibacteriales > Nocardioidaceae > Nocardioides > Nocardioides sp. CCNWLW239. Next base: position 1,126,250 of record NZ_JBBBNW010000001.1, read on the forward strand.
TCGAGGACGGCGAGACCAATCCGAACCGAGAGGTCTCTGCTGATGATCGACACCGAATACATCGACGACAACAACGGTCTGGCCACTCCCCCGGAGCACCTGGTGTGCTCGGAGTGCGCACAGCTGCTCACCCGGACCAACATGATCCTGGAGCGGCTGGAGGCCGAGCTCACCCGACCACGCTGGTCGGAGCCGGCCACGCCGCCGCGGCCTGACCACGAGGTGGCGCTGGACTGGCTGGCCGCGCTCTGCGGCGGACACGAGGTGGTCACCGCGCTGGACGCCGCCCCGCTGATCGAGGACGGGCTGGATCTGCCGCTCGTCGAAGATGCGGTGGGGCGGGCGCAGCTGGAGGCCGTGGCCACCCTGCTGGACGAGGTCGCGGCCGGTTTCCCCTCCACCGAGGTCGCCTTCGCCATGCGGCGGGCGCTGCTGCGGCTGTGGGAGATCGACCCGCTGATCATCGACCCACCCACGCCGCCGGCGCAGGTGGCGGCCGGCATCGTGTGGACGGTCCTGGGCGCCAACGGGCTCGCCGGACCGAGCGGTCTGGTCACCGCGACAGCGCTCAAGGAGCGCCTGGGCCTGACCAAGATGCCGACGGCCTACGGCAAACAGCTGGCGGCCGCCCTCCGCGGCTTCTGGCCGTGGCAGACGCAGCGTCCCTGGGGGATGCGCGAGCTGCCCGACCTCGAGCCCCTCGGCTATCCCGACCTGCTCGTCTCGAGCGTGCGCAGACGGCTGATCAGGCTGCGGGACCAGGCGTGCCTGGTGCGGGACGGAGGAAGCCTTCGGTGACCAGCTCCCGGGCGATCGGCAGATAGCTGCTCCGGACGACGGCGGGGTCGCGGTCGAGGATCTGTGCGAGCGCGTCGAAGATCTGACCGACGGTCAGGTCTCCGTCGCACGCGCCCGCGAAGGCGGCCTCGATCGTGTCCGCCTGGCGGGCACGGCGCAGGCCACGCTGCTGGCGCAGGACGACGGTGCTGGGGTCCTCGGCGCCGGGCTGGCCGAGGGTCTCCTGCTGGACGTCCTCGGCGAGCACCAGCGTGGAGTCTTCGGTGACCTCGACGCGCGCCGCCTCGCCCCACGCCTCGAGCGCGGGTGCGATCGGCTGCTCCACGTCGTAGGGCCACTCGAGGAGCTCACGCTTGGGGTTGGCGGTGTCGGTGCGGTGCAGATTGATCCAGCCGAACCCGACGCCCTCGATCTTCTGCTCCTCGAACCAGGACAACCAGGTGTCGTAACGGGTCAGGTAGTCCTCGGTGCCGTGGTGGCCGGAGTCCTTGAGCCAGAGCTCGACATACGAGGCGGGGTCCAGCACCTCACGCTGGACCACGAACGCGTCGACATCCTCCCCGAGCCATCCCTCGAGACGGTCGTCCCAGGGCTGGTCCTCGGAGATGATCCAGTTCCCCAGGATCTGACACCAGCCACCCTCGGTCAGCATCCCGGGAGCGGCCCGGACGATGTCCTCGACCACCCGATCGCCGGGGAGCCCGGAGTCACGGTAGACGAGGCGTTCGCCGGTCGCCGGGCTGATCACGAACGGCGGGTTGGTGGCGATCAGATCGAAACGCTCGCCGGCGACGGGTTCGAAGAACGATCCGTCGCGTACGTCGATCCGGTCGGCCACGTCGTTGAGCGCAGCGTTGAACGCGGTGATCCACAGGGCTCGCTGGTTGACGTCGGTCGCGACCACCCGGTCACTGTGCGTGGCGAGGTGGAGGGCCTGCACGCCGCAGCCGGTGCCGAGATCGAGCGCGGCACCGACCCGGTCGCGGATGGTCAGCTGGGCGAGGGACGTCGAAGCGGGGCTGATGCCGAGCACGTGCTCGGGACCGACGCGCTGAGGTCGGCCGTCGAGCCCCGGGGTGAGGTCGGAGACGACCCACAGGGCGGTGTCGTCGGTGGCGTACGGACGTACGTCGAGGCGGGCTGCGACCTCACCGACCGACTGTTCGAGGATCCCCTCGACGGCGAGGCGGTCGACGAGGCCGGGCAGGGCCGCCTCGGCATGATCCAGAGGCACTGTCGTCTGCAGCAGGAAGAGCCGGATGAGTGTCTCCAGCGGGGTGCCTCCGTGCGTCCGCCGCCGGCCCGGGAGCGTCTCGTTGCGACTCAGCGCACTGTGCGCGGTCGGACCGAGCAGCCCGGCGACGGAGTCGTAGGAGAAGTCGGCCTGCTGGAGGGCATCACGGAGCCGGTGCGGGAGGTCACTCACGCGCCCACCTCCGTAGCGCAAGCGCCGGAATACGGACGCGGCCGCGTGATGTGCCGATGGTTCTCTCGCTTGCGCTCACTCACACCCAGGAGCCTAATGCGCAGGCGGTATCAGCCTGCTGCCGCGCCCTCTGCGCTGGCGTGGATGTCGAAGACCTTGGCGAGGCCGGTGATCCGGAAGATCTTGAGCAGCCGCTCCTGGGTGCAGACGAGACGGAGCATGCCGTCGTGCTGGCGCACCTTCTTCAGGCCACCCACCAGCACGCCGAGGCCGGTCGAGTCGAGGAACTCCACGGCTTCGAGGTCGACGACGATGTCGTAGTGCCCACGGGCGACGAGCTCGGTGATCTTGTCTCTCAGCTTCGGCGCGGTATAGACGTCGATCTCGCCGCCCACGGCCACGATGGTGGCCGAGTCGAGCTCGCGAGTCGCAAGCGTCAGATCCACTTCGAAGTTCTCCTGCCAAGGAACGTGAGACAACCGGCTCCGGTATCGGCCATCCTCGGGTCGACACCCGGAGTCGATCGTAATGTAACCACGGCTCACCAGGATGCGCGCAAGAAACTCGCAACGTCGTGTGGCGGATTACAGGGCCGCACGCGTGGCTCCGAACCGGATTCTGGGAGAATCATGAAGATGATGACGACGGCGACCGGCGAGCTCGTACGCCGGCTCGCTTCCGTCCCGGGCCGAGAGGATCGGCTCGCCCACCTCGAGCAGATCCCGCCGAGGGACGCGGTCTTCGCCGACTGGCCGACGTGGGCCTCAGCCGACGTGGTCGCTGCCTTCGCTGCTCGCGGGATCCAGCGGCCCTGGCAGCATCAGGCCGTGGCCGCCGAAGCGGCCCACGAGGGCAGCCACGTGATCGTCTCGACCGGGACCGCCTCCGGGAAGTCGCTGGCCTATCAGCTTCCCGCGCTGACCGCGATCCGAGACGGGCGTGGTCCACGTGGTGAGCGCGGCGCCAGCGTCCTCTACCTCGCGCCGACCAAAGCCCTCGCCCAGGACCAGCTGAACGGTCTGCGCGAGCTGGGGGTCGACGTACGCGCGGTGACACACGACGGGGACAGCACCCGGGAGCAGCGTGACTGGGCTCGCGACTTCGGCGAGTACATCCTGACCAACCCCGACATGCTGCACCGGTCGCTGCTTCCCGGCCACCAGCGGTGGACGGCCTTCTTCCGGTCCCTGCGCTACGTGGTCATCGACGAGTGCCATCACTACCGCGGCGTCTTCGGAGCGCACGTCTCGCACGTGTTGCGGCGGCTGCGCCGCATCTGCGCGCTCTACGGGTCTTCGCCGACGTTCATCCTGGCCTCGGCGACGGTCGCCGAGCCGTCCACCGCCGGCGAGCGCCTCATCGGTCTCCCCGTTCTCCCGGTCACCGCCGACTCCTCCCCACGAGGCGAGCTCTCGATCGCACTCTGGCAGCCGCCGCTGACCACGCACGCCGGCGAGAACGGTGCACCTGTGCGCCGGGCTGCCTCCGCGGAGACCGCCGACCTCCTGGCCGACCTGGTCTCTTCGGATGTGCGCACCTTGGCGTTCGTCCGCTCCCGGGTCGGCGCCGAGCAGGTCGCGCTGACCGCGGCTTCCGAGCTGGCCGAGGTCGACCCTTCGTTGCCCGGGCGCGTGGCGTCCTACCGCGGTGGCTATCTTCCCGAGGAGCGGCGGGCGATCGAGGCTTCGCTCCGCTCCGGCGAGCTGCTGGGGTTGGCGGCGACGAACGCACTCGAGCTCGGCATCGACATCAGCGGCCTGGACGCGGTCGTACTGGCCGGCTACCCGGGCAGGCGATCCGCCTTCTGGCAGCAGATCGGCCGCGCCGGGCGGGGCGCGGGCGATGCCCTCGGCATCCTGGTCGCCCGCGACGACCCGCTGGACACCTACCTCGTCACCCATCCGGACGCGCTCCTCGGCCAGCCGGTCGAGGCCACCGTCTTCGACCCGGCGAATCCCTACGTCGTCGGACCGCACCTGTGCGCCGCAGCGCAGGAGCTGCCACTGACCGAGCCGGACCTGCCGCTCTTCGGCCCCGGTGCGCGCGAGATCCTGGACAACCTGGTCGCCTCGGGGCTGCTGCGCAAACGACCGCGCGGTTGGTACTGGACCGATCGCCGCCGGGCTGCCGATCTCGCCGACATCCGCTCCTCGGGTGGCTCGCAGGTGCAGCTGATCGAGGCCGAGACCGGTCGGGTCGTCGGCACGGTCGACGCGGCGAGCTCGCACGCGAGCGCGCATGCAGGCGCCGTCTATGTCCACCGCGGCGAGACCTATCTCGTGCACGAGCTCGACCTCGACGAGAACGTCGCGGTCATCTCCCGTGACGACCCCGGATACTCGACCTCCGCCCGGGAGATCACCGAGATCTCGATCGTCGCCGAGCGCGAGCAGGTCGCGTGGGGCGAGTGCCGCCTGACGTACGGCGATGTCGACGTCACCCACCAGGTCGTCTCCTTCCTCCGTCGCCGGCAGCCGAGCGGGGAAGTTCTGGGTGAGGAGCTCCTGGACCTCCCGGAACGTACGCTGCGCACCTCCGCCGTCTGGTGGACCGTGCCCGCCTCGGCGCTCGAGGCCGCCGGTCTCGAGAAGGCGGACATCCCCGGTGCTGCCCACGCCGCCGAGCACTGCTCGATCGGCCTGCTCCCGCTGATCGCGACCTGTGACCGCTGGGACATCGGCGGGGTGAGCACCGCTTCCCACCCCGACACCGGCATGCTCACCGTTTTCGTCTACGACGGACATCCGGGCGGGGCCGGCTTCTCCGAACGCGGATTCCATGCCGCCCGGGAGTGGCTCGGTGCCACGTTGGAGACCATCGAGGCGTGCGAGTGTGACGACGGCTGCCCGTCCTGTGTGCAGTCCCCCAAGTGCGGCAACCAGAACAACCCGCTCGACAAGCAGGGCGCGATCGTGTTGTTGCGGCTGCTGCTCGGCGCGAGATCGTACGAGTCGGGCTCGTAGCGGGCGCGTCCACCCGCACAACCCCGAACACTCGGCCTAATCTGTGGAAATGTTGCTCTTGGGCCTTGTCTTGATCGTCGTCGCCGCCGCCCTGATCGTTCTGGGCCTGTTCACCACCGACAACGGCGACATCAACGATCCGACCGCGACCATGCTCGGCCTCCCGGTCGGGTCGACCACGATCTTCGTGATCGGCCTCGTCGCCGGTGTGCTGCTCCTCTTCGGCCTCTCCCTCACCCGGTGGGGCAGCAAGCTCCAGATGAGGAGCATGAAGGAGAGGCGCGAGATGAGGAAGATCGTCCAGAACGCGCAGAGCACACAGAACACCGATACCCAGCCCTTGGACGGGAACTAGTCCCACGATCGTTCAGGCGGGGTCTGAGTCGGTCGGCCCTGCTCTCGCCTGCGCGACCGGGTCTCCCGGCTGACCGAGCCAACGCGGCCCCTCGACCCGCACCGTGACGGTGACATCCTCGCCCGCCAGCTCGCACGACTCCAGAGTGGCTCCGTTGCGCTCGGAGATGATCCTCGCTGCCGCGCACGCGTCGCCGGAGACCTGCAGGGCGTTGGCTCCCGCCAACGCCGCCAGATCAGCCGCGGACTGTGCGGTGCGGTGGGCTACGAAGACCGCGCCCACCACACCCAGAGCCGCGCCGAGGTAGAGCAGCAGTCCGATCACGCCGACGGCGAACGGCGCGGCCGAACCGCGCTCGTCCGGCCGGGATCGAGACGAGCTCACTGCTCCCCCTGGGTCGCCTCGGTCGCGGCGACGGCCTCGCCACGCACGGTCACACCCGGCATCCAGCTGAAGATCCCACCAGGCCCGGTGACCCGAGCCTGTGCCGAGGCGACGACTTCCTCGGCGCTGGCGCTGACATTCACCTGAGTGCCCGCCGGACCGACCCGCCGACCGCGGGCCGCGGCTGAGCCGCTGTCGTCACCGCGGGCGACAGCCCGGGCCGTCTCGCGGGCAGCATCGACCACCTGGATCTGCGCTGCCCCCACCGACAGCAACCACACCAGCCCGATGGTCACCGCCACCAGGAGCGGGATGACCGTCACCAGCTCCGCGGTGGCGGCGCCACGTTCGTCCCGGGCCGCCATGGCTCAGATCCCCAGGAGACCGAGCACGTGCTGGAACAGCCTGTGGAGCAGGTCGTTGCCGAGGCCACCGGTCAGCAGCTTGTAGAGCAGACCGGCGAGCCCGGCACCGGCCGCGGTGCCTACGGCGTATTCCGCCGTCGTGATCCCCTTCTCGTTCTTCTGACGATGTGCCTTGGTCATGGTGGGTCCTCTCTGATCGATGGCCGTCCGTACGGCCGTTCAAGGTCGACCATGGCCCGCGTCACCGACATTCGCGAGCGCTATGCCGCCGCCTGTGGACAACCCGGTCCCGAACCCACCCTGTGGATGGCTATCGGCCCGCTGATCAGGGAAAACACACCTGCTGAGACGTCAGCTACGCCGGGCGAGTTGGCAATCGAATGCCACCTCGATCGACGCGACTGACGCCTCGGCCGGCGTGCGCGACGTCTCGACCGACGCGGGTGACGCCTCGACAGGTGGTCAGATGCCGAGGTTGGAGAGGAGGCCGCCGACGACCGGGACGACGCCCAGCAGCAAGAAGGCAGGCAGCAAGCAGATGCCGAGAGGGACCGCGGCTTTCACGCCCACCGCACGGGCACGATCTTCCACCTCGGCACGGGCGTTTCTGGTCAGGTCGTCGGCCAGGCGCTCGACCGTCGTGGCGACCGGGGCTCCGGTGGCCTGGGCTCGGGCCAGCGCCCTTCCCAGCGGCGCCAACGCCGGGTCGTCGACCAGGGTGCGCCAGGTCTTCTCCGGGTCGGCACCCAGGTGGAGCCGCGAGGCCGCAGGGAGGAGTCGGGCCGCCGCCGGTCCGGGCAGTGCCGCCGCCACCGCGACCAGCGCCTCGGCAGGCGCAGCACCGGAGGCGAGCGCGGCCGAGAGGAGCCGGACCAGGGCGGGCAGCTCGGCCTTGGCTGCCTCGCGCTCACGGCGTACGTCCGCCGGCTCGACGCGGCCGATGGCCAACCAGCAGGCGACACCTGCCGGAGCGGCGAGCACGACGCCTACGGTGCCTCCGACGAAGGAGTAGACAGCGCCGGCGGAGAACAGCGCCAGCAACAGCCGCCAGCGCATCATCCAGCTGTCGGGACCGCCGCGAGTCTCGACCACCCGAACCTCGCCCGGCAGCCGCGGGGCCGGCGCCGGCAGCAACGCTGCAGCCAGTCCGAGCGCGGCCGCGACAAGCCAGATCGTCATCGGGTCGCTCCCTGACGCTCGCTCATCGCGCTTCGACTCCGCGCGCGATGCCCTCGATCCACCACAACCCCAACCAGCCGAGCAGCAGACCCAGCCCGAGGCAGGCAAGACCGACCGGCGAGGTGAAGAGGAAGGCGAACGGATCGCCGCCGACTCCGCTGCCCATCGCCAGCGCGGCCACGGGCAGGCCTGCGATCAGGCGTGCGGTGGAGCGGGCCGATCCGAGCTCGCCGTCGACCACCCGCTGGGTGGCCGCGGCCGCTCTCAGATCGAGGGCGACCCGGTCGAGCGCGTCGGCGAGACCGCTCCCGGTCTGGTGCGCGATCTGCCAGGCCGCGGCCACCACACGCAGCGAACCCGCCCCGGGAACCTCGGCGACCGTCCGCCAGGCGGAGGGAACGTCGGAGCCCATCCGCTGCGCCTCGGCGACCGATTCGATGACCGGCCACTCCTCGGCGAGCTGTGACAGCGCCGGACCGGGTGGGTGCCCGGCAGCCAGCTCGGCGGCCATCTGCTCGCACGCCTCGACCACCCGATCGGCCGTACGTCCCGCCTCGATCCGCTCGCAGCGGCGCCGCCACAGCGCGACCCCGCCCACGGTGGCGATCCCGAGCAAGACAGCCGCGACGACCGCCTTGCCCGGGAAGACGATGGGGATCAGGGCGACGAGGACGAACCACCATCGCGGCACCCGCCATGCACGCGCCGCCCGGCCGCCGACAGCTGCCGACGGCCGGAGCAGCAGCGCTGCAGCGGCACCGGCCAGGCAGGCGACCACCCCGAGGCTCAGCGCGCTCACCGGCTCGCTCCCAGCAGTGTCTCGAGCCGGTCCGAGGCGGGCCCTGTGATCAGCTTCCCGTCGGCGGTCACCGAGCAGGCGGTCTCCATCCGGACCAGGCCGTCAGCCTCACGACACGGGGCCGCGATCTCGGTCACGACCCGGCGGCCGTTCCGTCGTCGTAGGTGCACGACCACATCCACCCCGGAGGCGAACTGGCTGTGCGCAGCGTCCCGCCCGAGACCGGCGGCGAGCGCCAGCGCCTCGACCCGGGCAGGGACGTCGGCAGCCGAGTTGGCGTGCAACGTGCCGCAGCCGCCCTCGTGGCCGGTGTTCAGCGCAGCGAGGAGATCGACGACCTCTGCACCGCGCACCTCCCCCACGACCAGTCGGTCCGGCCGCATCCTGAGCGCCTGACGGACGAGCGTGTGGAGCTCCACGGCACCCGCGGCCTCGATGTTGGCCGGACGCGCCTCGAGCCCGACCACGTGCGGATGATCCGGGCGCAGCTCGGAAGCGTCCTCCACCAGCACCAGCCGTTCCTCGTCCGGCACCAGCGACAGCAGCGACGCCAGCAGGGTGGTCTTCCCGGTGCCGGTTCCTCCGGAGACCAGGAAGGCGGACCGCGCCGACACCAGCCGCCGCAGCAGATCGGCGACGGCCGGAAGGACCATCCCCGAGCACTCCAGCTCGTCGAGCGTGAACGCCCGCGCCGAAGGCACCCGCAGCGAGATCACCGTGCCCGGCCGGGCCAGGGGTGCGAGCACGGCGTGGAAGCGGCTGCCGTCACTCAGCCGCAGATCGACGTAGGGCGAGGCATCGTCCAACCGGCGACCGGCGCCGGCCGCCAGCCGCTGCGCCAGGCGTCGGACCGCATCGTCGTCGGGGAAGGCCACCGGAGCAGGCTCCAGGCCGGACCCCCGGTCGATGAAGACCTGGTCGGGCCCATTGACGAGGACGTCGGTCACCCCGGGCAGTCGGAGCAGCGGCTCCAGCGGCCCCGCACCGACCACGTCGCGACGCAGCATCTCGAACACGCCGAGCACGGTCGCGTCACCGACGATCCGCCCCTCGGCGCGGAGCGCTTCCTGCACACGGTGCGGGGTGAGCTCTCCCGGCGTACGCGCCAGGTGGTCGCGGACCAGGTCGACGACCTGAGGGGCGATGTCGACGGCCCCGAGCCCGCCCCTCATGCCGCGATCACCCCGGCACGGATGCGGCAGCGCATCAGCACCTCGGCGGCCGCGCGAGCCAGCGGGGCCCGCTTGGAACGGATCGGCCCCAGGCCCAGGTCGATGGCCTCCGACAGCCCACGCTGGTCGGGGACCGAGGCGATCACCGGGACGCCGAGCGCTCGGCCGACCGCCTCGGGTTCGGCCCCGCGACCGCGGGCGATGATCCGCACCCGGTCTCGCTCCGGCAGCCGGGCGATCAGCCGGGCCGCGGAGGCCGTCCCGGTGACGTCGGCGCGGACCACGACGAGGACGACGTCGCACCCGGTCAGCAGCGCCTCGGCGCTCGCCTCCGGCCGGCGCGGCAGGTCCACCACGACGAGGTCGTGGCCGCGCCGCGCGGCGGCGAGCACCTCGCGCGCCACCTCCGGCGGAGGTGGGACCAGATCTCCGCCCGGCCAGCCCAGCAGACCGAGCGAACCGAGGTGGGGCACCGCCTCCCGTAACGCGCGGGCTCCCAGCCGTCCGGCGGTCTGGCCCAGGTCAGCCCAGGTCACCCCGGGGACCGCGTCCAGGCCGAGCACCCGCCCGGCTCCGGGTCCGAGCGGGTCGGCGTCGATGAGCAGCGTCGATCCACGGTCGGCGCCCAGGCTCGCCAAGGCAGCGGCGTAGGTCGTCGCGCCCGCGCCGCCCGAACCGGCCAGCACCCCGACGACCATGCCGTCGCCGCCTTCCCCGTCGCTGACGTCGGCGAGCAGACCGGCGACCACGGTCTCGGCCGTGGGCAGCTCCAGCATCGTCTCGGCGCCGATCTCCAGCGCGGCCCGGAGCAGTGGCTCGCCGATCGAGCCCCAGCCCACGACGTACACCCCATCTCTTCGGGGTGGACGCAACGACGCCACCTCCACCAGGAGGTCGGCCCCGACGAGGATCAGCGGTGGTCGTTGCCAGCGGCGCAGGGCGCCGACGGCGTCGGTGCACTCCTCGACGGTGACGCCGGAGGCGGCGGCCAGGCGGGCCGCCTCAGCGGCCAGCAACGAGTCCGAGGTGATGACGAGAGGTTCCGAGGTCATGGCAGCAGGATCCGCCCGGAGACCGACATTTCCACTGGCAAATCGGAGACCTGTGGATAACCCGGTCCCGAACCCGGCCTGTGGATGGCGAACGGCCCACCCAAGGGCCGTCTACGATGTGCCCATGACACGCATCGCTGCGTTCTTCGACCTCGACAAGACGATCATCGCGAGGTCGAGCACGCTTGCGTTCTCCAAGCACTTCCAGGCCGGTGGCCTGATCACGCGCGCGGCCATGATCCGTTCGGCCTACACCCAGTTCGTCTACGTCGTCGGCGGGGCCGATCACGACCAGATGGAGAAGATGCGTAAGTCGCTCTCCGAGATGGTCACCGGCTGGGACGTCGCCACAGTCAAGGAGATCGTCGCCGACACCCTCCACAACGTGGTCGACCCGCTCGTCTACGAGGAGGCCGTGCAGCTCATCGAGCAGCACCACGCCCAAGGACATGACGTCATCATCGTCTCCGCCTCCGGCACCGAGCTGGTCGAGCCGATCGGCGCGATGCTCGGCGCCGACCACGTCGTCGCCACCCAGATGGAGATCGAGGACGGCCGCTACACCGGCGAGATCGCGCTCTACGCCTACCGCGAGGAGAAGGCCCGCGCGGTCCAGGACCTGGCCGAGCGCTTCGGCTACGACCTCGAGAAGTCGTACGCCTACTCCGACTCCGTCACCGACATCCCCATGCTGGAGGAGGTCGGCCACGCCTTCGCGGTCAACCCCGACAAGGACCTCCGCAAGGTCGCCAAGGAGCGCGGCTGGGACATCCTGGTCTTCAACAAGCCGGTCGCCCTGCGCAGCCGGATGCTCTCCCCGTCGACCCCGACCCTGGCCGCGCTGGCCGTCGGCGGAGCCGTGGCGATCGCCGGCGGGGTCATCTGGGCGGGCACCAAGCGCCGCCGCCTCGGAGCCTGACCGCCCGACCTCCGAGCCCGGCACCGAGATCGCGCAGGAGCGGAATCATCCTCCTCATCCTGCAGAATTTCCAGCCTTGAATCTGGTCGCCGATCAGCGTAGAAACAAGGGTGTAGCAAGACGAACACGAGCCAGGCACCCACGCGGCGATCCACCCATCTGATGGGGTGCTGTAGTCGGGGAGAAATCCCGACGCAGTGACCAGACCTTGCACGCTTGGTAACCGACAGGTCTCGTGTCCGTGGTGGCATCCGGTGCTCACAACCCACCGGGTGCCACCTTCTTTGTGCCCCGAAGAGCCCTACTCCGCCGCGTCCAGACGCAACGGAGACGCCTCGGCCCCGGCGGCGTACGCCTCGGCCGCATAGAGCAGCCACGAGTGCGCCCCCGCCTGGCCTCCCTCACGGAAGCCGCGCAGGTTCGACTCGTACGCGGCCCGCAGGGCCAGATGGCCGGCCTCCGGCACGACCAGCGACTTCTCGTCGACGCCACGCGCGACCAGGATGAGCCGCTCTGCGGCACGCGCGACCAGCCCGTTGTGCGACGCGAACGGCGCAGAGGTCGCCAGATCGGCATGGACGAACGCGGCCACCACGAGCGCCGGGGCCGACGTCGGGGCGAGCAGCAGGTCGGAGAGCCGCCGCAACCGCTCGGCCGAGGCCGACGAGCGCGGCCGCCCCAGCTCCTCCGCGTCCAGCGACACGGCGGCGGCCAGCGCGTGCATCCGCGCGAACGCCTGCAGCGGCGCCTGCTTCACCACCGGCACCAGCGAGAGCAGCTCGGTCGACAGCCGCACCGCGTCCTGCGCGATCGCGTCCCCGCCGGAGTCCCGCACCTCCCCCAACGAGGACGAGGACCCCTCCAGCACGGCCGACGCGTGCGCCCCGCGCAGCAGCGACTCGGCGGTCGTCTCCGGAGACGTACGCCGCAGCCCCCGGTCACGCAGCATCACGTCGATGCCGTCACGAGCTGCGGCGAAGCCCGAGGCCACACCTTCGAGCGACACCAACCGGGCCAGCGGATCATCCTTCACACGATGAAGCCTAGGCGGGGGTTACCCTGGCCACGATGACGGACCCAGCGAACCCCGACCCGGCACGCTCCTTCGGCAGCGTGGCGGACAGCTATGAGCGCGGGCGCCCGTCCTACCCGGCAGAGGCGGTGACGTGGCTGGTCGGCGACGAGCCGGTGAGCGTTCTCGAGCTCGGCGCCGGCACCGGCAAGCTCACCGAGGTGCTCGTCGGCCTGGGCCACGACGTCTTCGCGACCGACCCGGACGACGCGATGCTCGACGTCCTCTCGGAGAAGCTCCCGGACGTGCGCGCCACCAGCGGCACCGCCGAGCAGATCCCGACCGGCGACAGCCTCTACGACGTGGTCGTCGTCGGCCAGGCGTTCCACTGGTTCGACCAGGCGAAGGCGCTCTCGGAGATCGGGCGCGTCCTCAAGACCGACGGCCGGCTGGCGATCATCCAGAACGAGCGCGACGAGCGGATCCCGTGGGTGCGCAAGCTCGGCAGGCTGATCGGCAAGCCCGACAGCGCCTTCGACCCCACCAAGATCCTCGACGACTCCGGGCTGTTCTCCGCGGTCGAGGCCAAGACGTTCAGGCACTGGCAGGTCGTCGACCGCCACACGATCCAGGACCTGGTCGTGTCGCGCTCCAACATCGCCACCCTCGAGCCCCAGGAGCAGGAGCAGAAGCGGCGCGAGGTCCTGGCCTTCTACAACGACTACGGCCGCGGCATGGACGGCATGCAGCTGCCCTACAACTGCCGTGCCTGGCACGCCCAGGTGCTCCCGCACGCGCAGGTGGTCTCGACGGACAGCACCCATGAGGTGGGCGAGACCGCCGAACGGCCGTCCGTACCGCTGGCCAAGCGCACCGACACCGCCGTACGCCTCCCGCGGGTCATCACCGACCCCGACAACGGCGACGACGACCTGCTCATCGACTTCCGGTGAGCCCCGCGGTCAAAGCGCCGTGCGTGGACGTGTGGTGAGCGCGTCACGCCTCGGGTCCATCAGGTCGAAGCTCTGCACGACCCAGAAGATCGTGAAGCAGACCAGCAGCGAGACCTCGGTCGCCAGCAGCCAGTGGGTCCACCCGGTCAGACCCAGCACGATGCCGGCCACCAGCAGGACCACCATCGCCACGACCAGCGCCCAGTAGGTCTTGTCGAGCCGCGTACGCGCCTTGTCGGCCTCCTGCGCGATCTTCCGCACTCCCCAGTCGGTGTTGAGCACGACCGCCAGCGCGAACGGCGTGAAGGTGAAGATCGCCGCGAGCCCGTGCGCCTTCGCCGCGAAGGTCTCCTGGTCGATGAGCAGCCAGCCGACTCCCACGACCCACGCCCCGGCGACCGAGACCAGACCGATCAGCCCCCAGCGCGAAGGCCAGGCGCCGGCTGCGGCGCGCTTGCGGAGCCCGAAGATCAGCACGACCACCCAGCCGATCGCCATCACCGCCAGGTAGCTCCAGGCGTTGTTGACGATGGCCGCCTTGTCGATCTGCTGCCCGATCTCCGGCGTCGGCACGAAGCCGACCATCGGCGCCGAGAGCCCGGCGAGGTTGAGCGCGGTGTCCTCGGCGTCGGTGTAGCCCCGCAGCACCACCAGACACACGCCGAGCGCGCACAGCACGGCGGTGAAGACCGGGCCGGCCGGGGTGTAGTAGTAGGACGAGATGGAGGTCTGCCACTCACCGCTCACGACCGTCTCGGCACCCACCGAGATCGCCAGCCCGAGCAGCAGACAGCACAGCGCGAAACGGACATAGCGGTACGTCGTCACCTCGGTCGTCATGCTCCCCGAACGTAGCGGGAACCGGCCACCGTCGCGCCCCTATCGCCCAGCGCGTCCGAGACCCGCGCCAACCGGTCACCGGATGATCTCCACGAAACATTTGATGTGACGCAGTTCATATCGGATCGCGTAAATCGAATCCGTATCCACGCCGGTTTCGATAAATTATCCGTCACTCCCTACGATGCGCGCGTGAAGATGACGATCACGTGAAATCCTTCGCCCCGAGCCGACGATGTCTTGGGATGAGCCGGCGGACGCGTTAGCGTCCGAGCAGAGCCGCATATCTCTGCCGTAGCCCCACCACCATCACCGCTCGGGCGATGCCTCCTGCGGAAAAGTGAGGTCGACATGTCTACCGTGGCATTCCTCGAGGACGGCCCCTCCGTCCTCTCCCTGTACGAAGGATTCTTCGCCGGTGGCGCCCGGATCCTGCACACCGCTGTCGTGCGCGCCCTCGATGCCACGACGCCGCAGCGGCACAGCGTGCTGAGCCTGAGCGACCGCGTGCAGCGCGAGTTCACCGCCCAGCGGATCTCCGCGGACAACTCCTACCGCCGCCTGACCTCGGCCGGCGTGCCGGTCAGAGCCTTGCGACGTACGCCGACGGGCCCCCTCACCATCAGCCAGCTCAAGCGGGTGGCGCAGTCGGTGGCGAAGGCGGACGTGGTGCTCTCCCTCAAGGAGCAGCCGCTCACGGTCCTGGGCAAGGTCGGCACGTCGGGGACCCCGCTGATCACGTGTCTGCACCGCTCCGACCCGGAGCACCAGGGGGCTGGCGTGCAGGAGCTCATCGACCTCGACCGCGCCGGGCTGCTGACCGCGGCGGTGTGCTGCGCCGAGTCGACGCAGCGGGCCTACCACGAGGCGACCGGGATCCCGCTGGAGCGGCTGCCGGTCTTCCCGAACGGGGTGGACCTCCACAAGTTCCGCACCGACGCCGATCTGCGGGCCGACAAGCGCGCCGAGCTCGGCGTGATCGGCGACGCCCCGGTGGTGATGATCGCCGCGCGCTTCGACGCGATGAAGAACATCCCGCTCTTCGTCCGCGCCGCGCGGCGGTTCGTCCAGGAGCATCCCGACGCACACCTCGTCATGTGTGGTGCCGGGATGACCGCGGACAACCCCGCCTTCGCGGCCCTCGTCGCCGAGGAGCTGGGCGCATGGCCCGCCCTGGAGACCAACCTGCACGCCCTCGGGATCCAGAGCCAGATGGCGCCGCTCTACAACGCCGCCGACCTGATCACGCTCACCTCGGCGTTCGGCGAGGCCGCCCCGTTGTGCCTGCTCGAGGGGATGGCCTGCGGTGCGGTGCCGGTGACCACGCCCGTCGGCGACGCCCCGGCCATGGTCGGCGACCCTCGCCTGGTCGCGAGCTTCGACCCGGTCGAGATGGCCGAGTCGTGGACGGCCGCCTACGCCCAGCGCGAGGAGCACTTCGAGCGCATCTTCCGCAACCGACAGCACCTCTCCGAGCAGCGGCTCTTCGATGCGTACGCCCGTCTCGTCGAGGACTCCGCCGCCTCGGCCTTCATCCCGGTGGCGGTCTGAGGCCTCAGCAGCTAGTAGATCTTGACGTCGTAGGCGTTGACCGCTTCACGGACGGGCTGGAAGAAGGTGGTGCCCCCGGAGGAGCAGTCGCCGGTGCCGCCGGAGGTGATCCCGAGGGCGGTCGAGCCGGCGTAGAGGGGGCCACCGGAGTCGCCCGACTCGGCGCAGATGTTGGTCTGGATCATGCCGCGCACGGTGCCCGACCCGCGGTAGCGGACCGAGACGCCGAGCGCCTCGACCTTGCCGGAGCGTACGCCGGTGGACGAGCCGTCGCGGGTGACCCGCTGCCCGACCCGGGCGTCACCGATCGTGTAGCCCCCGGGGTGGGTGAGCGAGGTGTTCCCGTAGCGCACCAGGGCATAGTCGTTCCCCGGGAAGCTCGACTTCACGGTCGGTCCGATCCTGGTGGTCTGACCCGAGTTGGTGTACCACGTCCCAACGTCCTCGGCGCAGTGGCCGGCGGTGAGGAAGTAGTAGGTGCCGCCGCTGCGTACGTTGAACCCGACCGAGCACCGGAACCCCTCGCCGTAGATGGCGTCACCGGGACCGAGGAGCGGCTTGAACTCGCCCCGGGCGCGCTTGACCGTGATCGCGTCGGCATCGACACCGACGGTCCTGGTCAGCCGGGACAACTTCCTCAGCGAGGACTCGGGGACGGTGGAGTCCGCGGTCACGACGACCCTGCCGGTGGCCTTGTCGGTGTACCAGGCGATCCCGGACATCGCCGACCTGGTGATCGTGGAGTCGACGGCGGAGTGGACCTTCGCGAGCGTCCTAGGGCTGAGCTTCTCCTTCGGAGGCGCGGCGAGCGCCGGCGTCGCCAGGGCGGTGGCCACCAGCCCTAGACCAGCCGCTGCCGCGAGCAGACGGTTGCGTGACCTGGTGAACCCCATGCGTTCCTCCTACGTGCCCGAACACGATCACAGAGAGTATGTCGTTGTCGGCACCTCCCCGCCAGTGGTCGGCGCAAACTTTCACCACCGCAGAGAAACTGCGGACACCGCAGGACGGAGTGGAATCACCCGCCCTGCGGTGCCCGCGGGGTCGATCAGTAGATCGTCGCGCCGTAGACGCTGAGCGCCTCGGTCACCGGCTGGAAGAAGGTCGTCCCGCCTGTCGTGCAGTTTCCGGAACCACCGGAGGTCAGGCCCAGAGCGGTCGAACCGGAGTAGAGCGCGCCGCCGGAGTCACCGGGCTCGGCACACACGTTGGTCTGGATCAGGCCGCTGACGGTCCCCTCGGCGTAGCGGACGCTGGCGTTGACCGCGGTCACGGTGCCGCGGTGGACACCGGTGGTCGAGCCGTCACGGGTGACGCTCTGGCCGACCCGGGCGGTGCCCGCGGTGAAGCCGCCGGTCTTGGAGATCGACGAGTTGTAGCGGACGATGCCGTAGTCGTTCCCCGGGAAGCTGGAGCCGGCCGTCGAGCCGAGCAGCGTCGTGTTCGACGAGTTGGCATACCAGGTCGAGACGGCGTCGGTGCAGTGGCCCGCGGTCAGGAAGTAGTCGGCACCGCCGACCTTGACGTTGAAGCCGAGCGAGCAGCGCGAGCCGCCGCCGTAGATGGCGTCGCCCGGGCCGATGAGCGGGGAGAACTCGCCCTGGGTGTGCTTGACGGTCACCGCCTGGTCGCCCTGGCTCGTCTTCTCGGCGGCCGCCTTCTTGACCTCGGCGATCTCGGCCTTGGAGACCGTCTCGTCGACGGTGACGACGACCTTGTTGGTCGCCGGGTCGGTGTACCACGACGAGCCGACCGGGGCGGACTCGGCGACGGCCGACCTGACCGATGCGACCTCGGACTTGCTGAACTGGGACTTGTCGGACCCGACGTCCGCGGCGGTAGCCGGGACGGCGACGGCGGCGGAGGCCGCGAGACCCACACCCGCGGCGAGCGCGGCGAGCGTGCGGGGACGGAAAGTGGTGCGTTCGAACCTCATACGTCTCCTCCTGGGAACGGCCCGCTGGTGGCGGGCTCCGACCCCGAAACCACGGGTTTCGCGGTTTACCGGGGGCGGGTAACTGAGTTTCGTGATCTTTCCCTTGCCGCGCAGCACATTCGATTCCCCAAGAATCTGCATTGCACAGACTGGTTCTTCGGATTCCTGCAGTGCAGCAACACGCGACTTCCGAGAAGTTTTCTGCAGTTGTCCCAGAAAACAGGATCGGGTAAGCATTGCCGAGTTGTAGGTGCCCGAGTCGTGGGCCGCGTACGGTAGGAATTCGTGTTCATCTCGCTGCTCGAGCGAGGAATTCGGGCGGAAGATCGTCCGTCTTCTCGACCTTCGGCGTGGCGACCCTTGATAGATGGTAGACAAACCCCATGCCGTATCCGCCGCCCCCAGGCTCCCCCGGTTCGGGCGCGCCTGACGAGGAGCCGCAGAAGCAGCCTGCCCCTTTCGACTACAACGAGCGCCTGATCGGGCTCTCCGAGGAGATCGGGGGCAACCGCCCTGCGTTCAACGCCCGCAAGGAGCGGGCGGGGCACGGCGGCCCGCTGCGCCAGGTCCTGACCATCGCCGTATCGCTCGGGCTCGTGGTCGTCTGCGGGGTCGTCGTGTACGCCCTCTTCACCCGCGGCGACGACGCGGCCACCACCGTCGGTGTGCCGACCGCGAGCAGCACGCCCTCGCCCGGCAACGAACCGACCGGCTCGGCGAGCCCTGGCGGCGGCAGCTCCGACGTCAGCGGCGAGTCCAGCGGTCAGCCCGGCTGGCCCGGCACGAGCTCACCGGCCGACCCCAGTGACGGCGCCACCTCACGGTCGACCATCGGCCCCGAGCGCCTCTCCAAGGCCGACGTACCCCGCCCCTGGGAGTTCAGCTACGGCGAGGTCACGCTCAAGGCCCGCTACCTGAGCGGCAAGGACTACGCCGGCTGCAAGGCGACCCTCAAGCGCGCGATCCGCGACCTCGGCTGCGACTACGCTGTCCGGGTCTCCTACAAGGCCCAGCAGGGCAGCGTACGGATGACCCACTTCATCTACGACTTCAGCACCGTCGAGGCTGCTGGCAAGGCCGCCGCGAAGGTCGAGCCGAAGCACGTGATCCCGTCCGGGGACGCCTCCCTGCCGCATTACACCCGGGGCTGGTTCAAGGTGAAGGACTACGGCAAGTACGTCGTCTACACCATGGTCACGGCCGACGACAGCATCAGCGAGGCGAGGGGCAAGGAATACACCTCCTACGGCAACACCGACCTCGGCGCGGAGATCCTCTTCCGGATGTGACCGTCGGCTACTCGCCGGCCCCAGGGGAGGGCGACGCTTCGCCACCGACGCTGGGAGCGTTGCTCGGCTGCTCGAGCTGATCCGGGCTCGGCTCGGTCGACGTCGTGGCGCTCGGCTCTTCCTCCGGATCGGCGGACTCCGACTCCTCAGGCTCCTCGGCAGGCTCGGGGCTCGGGCTCGACGACTCCTCGGGCGTCGCCGTAGCACCCGGCGAGGGATCCCCGCCGCCCTTCTCCTTGCGGCTCTTCTCGGCGCCGCCGGTCACCCCGGAGATCGTCGTACGCCCGTCGTCCTCTCCGTTGACCATCGAGCTGACGCTCTGCCCGGCCAGGAGCTCGAAGACGGTGATCGCGGCGACAGCAACCAGGAACAGCGCCAGCGACCCCCATCCGATCCGCTTCCAGGGCAGGACCCGGAGACGCTCTCGCCACGACAGGGTCTCCACCTCCCCGACCTCGGCGGCGGCCGCGTCCGCAGGCTTGTCCGCAGGCTTGTCCGCGGTCTCGTCCGCAGGTTCTCCCGCAGACTCCGCAGGGGCCTGCGCGCCGGCCACGTCGGCGGACGCCGAACCTTGGCGTGCGCCGGCCATCCCAGCAGACCGCAGCCGGGTCAGCGCCTGTGCCTGGGCCACCTTCTCGCGGCTCTTCGCCAGCCCCCTGGAATACAGGTTGGTGCCGATCGTGGCCGCGACGCTGCCGAGCGCGGCCCCCACCAGGGTGCCGACGGCGCCGAGCGTAGAGAGCAGGAACGCGGAGGTGACGGCAGCGAGCGCTCCTGCCATGGTGCCGGTCCAGTCGATGCCGGCCGGCTTCGAGTCTCGGACGGCGCTCTGGCCGCTGGAGGGTGCGCTGTCACTCATCGAATCCAGGTTAACGGGTGCCACCCGACGCTACCGGCATCGACGGAAGGCAGATCATCCCTGGCTCAGGTCACGCTCCAGAGCCGCTGCGCCGGACATCAGGGTCGCGACGATGCTCGGCAGCGACTCCTTGTCGTAGCGGACGCTCGGCATCGAGATCGACATCCCGGCGACGACATCACCCGAGGCGCCGCGGACGGGAACGCCGATGGCGACCACCCCTCGCTCGGTGCGGCCGTCGTTGAAGGCGAAGCCGTTGCGGCGCACCCGTTCGAGCTCGGTACGCAGCGCCTCGAGGTCCGGGTGGTCGGCCAGCTGGTCGGCGTACCTCTCCCGGGAGTAGATCGAGGCGAGCTCGTCCTCCGGGACCTGGGACAGCAGCAGGAGGCCGGCGGTGGTGCGGTGGGCGGGGAAGACCATGCCCTCACGGGAGCCGACCTTGAGCGACTGCGGCGACTCGACCGAGGCGATGAACCGGCAGCTGTCACCGGCGCGGACGGCGACGTTGGCGGACTCGCCGAGCAGGTCGACCAGGCGCTGCAGGTGCGGCAACGCCACCTGGCGGAGCCGGGACGCGGTCGAGCGGGAGTGGGCGGCCAGCTCCAGCACCGGTCCGGCCCGGTAGACCTTGTCCTCGTCCTGGACCGCGAAGTCGCGGTAGACCAGCATCGCCAGCAGCCGGTGCGCGGTGGAGCGGGCAACCTCGAGCCGAGTCGCTGCCTCCGAGACCGTCAGGCGTCCTTCGAGCTGAAGGATCGTCGCCAACGTGAGTGCATGGTCGACGCTGGTGATCGCGTACGGGGGCCGGGTCTTGATCGGCTTGTCCATCCCACCTCTTCCTGATCACCCCACAACCAAGCACCTATCGCGCTGCTCCGCAGCAGATTGACCGAGGCCGTCCGTCCGTTCTTCGAAGGAGAACGGCTTGTTCTGTCGAGCCCGGCGCGGGAACCTGTGCCCATGACCAACACTCCGACGCGTACGTTCGACGACAGCCGCCGCTGGGCCACCGAAGGCACCACGCTGTTCACCAGGGCCGTCGACGCTCTCGAGGTCGCCGAGCTCGACCGCGACTCGCAGCTGCCCGGGTGGACCCGCAAGCATCTCCTCGGCCACGTCGCGGCCAACGCCGACGCCCTCGGCAACCTGATCTCCTGGGCTGAGACGGGGGTCGAGAAGCGGATGTACGCTTCCCCGGAGCAGCGCAACGCCGACATCGAGGCGGCCGCGACACGGCCCGCCGAGGAGCTCCGGGAGTGGTATCTCCGCAGTGCCGGCGAGCTCGAGGCGGCGATGGACCGGCTGACCACCGAGCAGTGGGAGCACGAGATCATCACCGCCCAGCTGGTCACGCGGAAGGCACACGACATCCCGTGGATGCGTGCCCGTGAGGTCTTCATCCATGCCGTCGACCTCGGTGTCGGGATCACCTTCGCGGACCTGCCCGAGGACTTCCTGCGCGCGCTGGCGGACGAGATCCGCACGAAGCGGGGACTCTCCGAGGACGAGCTGCGTGACGTCGTCGGCCCGCTTCCCGAGGTTGCCGCGTGGCTCGCTGGGCGGCCGCACGGTCTCGTCGACGCGCCGGAGCTGGGGCCGTGGCTGTGATCAGGTCCAGCGGGCGAGCTTGTCCGGGTTGAGGACGATCCAGACGTCGGTCACCCGGCCGGCAGCGACCCGGAGGTTGGCGACACCACGGTGAGCGCCGTCCTCGACGAGCGTGAACCCGAGGCCGTCGGCGGTCTCCTCGGCGCGGATCGTCCAGGTCGGACGCTTCGTGAGCACGCCCAGCAGGAACCGGGCCACCTTCTCGGGGCCCTCGATCGGGTTGCGGGCCGCACTGACCCGGCCGCCGCCGTCGGAACGGAGCGTGACCGACGGGTCCAGCAGCGTCACCAGGCGGCCGAGGTCGCCACCGGCAGTGGCGGAGACGAAGGCGCGGACGACGTCGTCGTGCTCCGGCAGCGGGGCGACGTCGGCGCGCTGCTCGGCGACCCGGCGGCGTGCGGACGCAGCGAGCTGACGTACGGCGGCCGGAGAACGTCCGACGACGCCGGCGATGTCGGCGAACGGGACCGCGAAGATGTCATGGAGCACGAACGCCACCCGTTCGGCCGGGGTCATCGTGTCGAGCACGACGAGCAGGGCGGTGCTCACCGTGTCATCCAGGGTCGCCCGGTCGGCCGGATCCTCCGGGGCAGCCAGGAGACCCGGCCGGACCGGCTCGGGCAGCCACGGCCCGACGTACCTCTCCCGGCGGGCTCGTGCGGACTTCAGCACGTCGAGGCAGACCCTGCTGGTGACGCGGCTCAGCCAGCCGGCGGGGTTGTCGATCGCCGCCCGCTCGTCGTCGGTGAGGCGATACCAGCGCAGGTAGGTCTCCTGGACCGCGTCTTCGGCCTCCTCGAGGGTGCCGAGCAGTCGGTAGGCGAGCGCGATCAAGCGGCGGCGCTCGATCATCACCTCGCCCAGGTCGTCCATGTCAGGCATCGTGGCATCTCCTCCGGGGTTCATCAGTGTGACGAGCCGAACATCGCGTTTGTGAGGTCGCGACCTCACATTCGTGCGCGTCGCCTCGTCAACCTGGTGAGTGCCCGCGCTGTGGCGGGCCAGACCCGAAGGACCCCGATGCTCGCGAACGTCAACGTCACCAAGCTCGTCCCCGCCGCGTACAAGGCCCAGATGGCCGTCGAGGAGGCGGTCGAGGAGGCCATCACCGTCGCCGGCCTCGACCGGCTCACGGTCGACCTCGTCAAGCTCCGCGCCTCCCAGATCAACGGCTGCGCCTTCTGTCTGCGGATGCACACCCAGGACGCCCTCAAGAACGGCGAGACCACCGACCGGCTCGCCGTCGTCGCCGCCTGGTGGGAGACGCAGTACTTCACCCCCGAGGAGCAGGCCGCGCTCACCATCGCCGAGCAGATCACCCGCATCAGCGACCTGCACACCTCCCCCGCCCCCAGGGTCGACGTCGAGAGCATCCTCGACGCCAAGCAGATCGCCGCCCTCACCTGGGTCGCGATCGCCATCAACGCCTGGAACCGCATCGCGATCTCCAGCCACTACCCCGTCGCCCCGTGACCGGGGCCGAGGGCAAGACGGCCTGAACGGAGTCGTTCGGTGCCGGGGCGTAGTGGAGAATGGTGCAACCCGCGTGGGAGCGTTTTCTCGCACGTGATCTTCACTCGTCGCAGGGGGACAGATGACGACACCAACACCACCGCCGCCGGACGGCTACGGTGCGATGCCGCCACCGCCGAACCTGCAGTCCACGCGACCCACGAACGAGTATTCGTCCACCCCTCCCGGCCCTCCGCCACCGAAGCCGCACAACCCGTGGCCGATCGTCATCGGGCTCGGCGCGATCGCCGGCGTGCTGATCATCGGCGTGATCATCACGGCGGCCATCGTCGTTCTCCGGGGCGATCAGAATCCGACCGCCGGGCCGGGCCCGCTGACGGTGACCGCGACGCCGAGCACATCGCCGACGTCGACGCCGTCGACGGCGGGTCCGGCGGCCGGCGGGCTGGCGGCCGACCTCTTCGAGGGTGACTGGAAGTTCAAGCTCGGCGACGTGAGCATGAACGCGACGTACGTGGCTGCTCAGGACTACCCCGACTGCGGCCCGATCGCGTCGGCGGCGCTGGAGCGGAAGGGCTGCCGGTACGCCGCGATGGGCATCCACACGCCGAAGACCCCTGAGGGCGAGAGCGGCAAGCTGCGGATGCTCCGGATCGTCTACGTCTTCGGCAGCGAGGCGGAGGCGACCGCCGCCGCGGAGTCGGTCAAGGAGACCGACTTCGACCTGCCCACCGGCAGTCTCATCGAGGACGACGTGATCGGGAAGTGGGTCGCCAAGGATTCCTCCAAGGCGGTCGTCGTCGGCTTCGTAACGGCCCAGAAGGGCGTCTCGGAGGAGACCGTCGACGACTATCTCCACTACGGCACCGCCGACATCGCGGGCGCGCTGATCTTCATGGACCTCTGACTCTTCCTGGACCTCTGACCGCTGCCGGAGTTCACCCGAGGTTTCCTCGTATTCGAACGCGTGTGGCTCGACGCACACGGCCCGCCCCTAGCGTCCATGGGCGTGTCCCCCACGACGATCGCCTCGGGTCCCGGTCGGACCACCCTCGTACGCACGCTCGTACCTCTCGTCGCTCTGTGCGGTGTCCTCGGCGCCGCGCTGAGCTTCCTCGTCCCGACGACCGCCAGCGCCGGTCCGACGGTCGAGCTCGCCAAGGCGGCACCGGTGACGCCTGGTTTCCAGCGCTTCGCCTGGCTCAATGCCTGGGCCGACCACCACACCGCACCCGGAGGCGCTGCCGCCGGCCGGCTCGACGGTGTGCCGCGGATGCGGATCGTGGTGGGTCATCTGCGGCGTACGCTCATCGACTTCGGGGTGCTCGCGGAGGTGGAGTCGCGGCAGCGGGAGGCCTTCGAGTCCTTCGGCAGGGAGTTCGCCCTCGTCTCCACGCCCGACCCGACCGATGACGCGGTCTTCTACCGTCGCTCGGCGTTCCGGCTGGTCAGCCAGGACGTGGTCACCATGTATTACCGCCACGGCGAGCGCGTCAGCGCACCGGTCGTGGTGCTGGAGGAGCGTTCCTCCGGCCAGCGCGTCGGGGTCCTGCCCGTCCACTTCCCGGCAAGCCTCCCCTCGATCCCCGAGCAGAGGAAGTGGCGGGACCTGAACACCCGGATCGTCAAGGAGGTGGTGGCGCGCTCCGAGGTGCCGATCATCGTGGCGGGTGACTTCAACCAGCGCAACGACATCCTGTGCGATCTGACCTCACCCGGGACCGGCCTGGTGAGCCCGCTCGCGGAGCACGAGCGATGCACCACCGCCCGCCGGGCGCCGATCGACCAGGCGTTCCTCAGCCCGTCGCTGCGGCCCGACCACTACCGGGTCTACACCGGGCCGTCGGCCCGCCGAGCCACCGACCACGGCGCGTTCTACCAGGTCAGGGTGAAACTCTCCGACATCGAGCGAACCCTCAGAAGTACGTCCTGACCAGCTCGGTCACGGTGTAGTCGGCGTCGACGACCGGGATCAGCCGCCACTTGTCGAACGCCGTGCACGGGTGCGAGATCCCGAAGCTGACCAGGTCGCCCGGCCGCAGCTCGGCGTCGGTGCGCAGGAAGGCGTGCTGGTCGCCCAGCTTCTCGACGGTGCCCGCGAGCGGCTCCGCAGAGCCGCTGCCGTTGCGCCGCGCCGTGAGCGGGACCGGCAGGCCGTTGTCGTAGGGCACGTCCCGCCGACCCATGCCCACGATGACCAGGCCCTCCTCGGGTGCCGAGAGGACCTGGGCCCAGACCTCGAGGGCCGGGTCCAGGCTCCCCTCGATGCGGTTGTAGGGCGTCGTGTCGGCGTAGAGGCCGTGGTCGTGGGTGACGTACGTCCCGCTGCGCAGCACCTTGCGGGGCGTCATGCCGTCCGGCCACCCCGCGGACCAGCGCTCGGCGAGCACGTCGAAGAAGGCGCTCCCACCTGCGGAGACGATCGCATCGGCGGCGACGAGCCCCTCGGTGAACAGCGTCGAGGCGAGCTCCTTGAGACGGTCGAAGTAGTCGCCGACGGCCTCGGCCGTCTCCAGACCGCCCTCGTAGCCGGCCACACCGGCCAGGTGTACGCCCGGGGTGGAATCCACCACCCGGGCGAGCTCGACCGCCTCCTCGACAGAGCGACAGCCGGTGCGTCCGCCGGGGAAGCCGAGGTCGATCAGCACCGCGAGCGGCCGGTCGTCGACACCGACCAGCGCAGAGGCCTCGGCCGCCGCCTCGACCCCCTCGACCGAGTCCACCCAGTGCAGGTGGAGGAACTCCGGGTCGGCCGCCCGCTCGGAGGCGACCCAGCTGAGCGCGCTGTGGTCGAGGATCTCGTTGGCGACCAGGACCCGGCGTACGCCGGCATGGCGGGCGACCAGAGCCTGGTTGGGAGAAGCGACGGTGATCGCCCAGGCGCCGGCATCCAGCTGGCGCCGGTAGAGCGAGGGCGCCATCGTGGTCTTGCCGTGCGGGGCGAGCAGCAGTCCGTGCTCCTCCGCGAACTCCGCGAGAGTCGCGATGTTGTGCTCCAGCGCACTCTTCGCGAGCACCATCACCGGCCAGGTGAACGAGCCGTCGAAGAGGTTGCGGCCGGAGGCTGCGTACGCAGTGAGATCGACGGCTTCTCCTGGCTCCCAGAAGCCCTTGTCCGCCCAGGTCACGTGATCGTCCATCGGGACCGAACCTACCGACGGCCCCTGCTGCCGGACATGGGTTTCGAGAAAATGTGGAAATCCCGGGGGAGGTATCGGTGTCGCTTATCGTGACGCCATGGCCAACCTCCGTGCAGCCCAGAAGGCGATGACTCGCCAGCTTCTCCTGGACGCCGCGATGGACCGGTTCGTCGCGAGCGGCTACGCAGCCACGACGATCGACGAGATCGCCTCGGCGGCAGGCACCACCCGGGTGACGTTCTACGCCTACTTCCGCTCGAAGTCAGAAGTCATCAAGGCCTTGATCGCCGAGCGTCTGGAGGATGACCTGGCCCGGCTCCGCGCTCCTCGGGACAGCTCCCTCGGCGGCCTCGCCGATGCGGTGGCGGCCGGCACCCACGACCGGCTCGGCGCCTGGATCCGGCAGGCCATGGCCGGGTGGCCGGCGGTGCGGCCGATCGTGACGGTCGCCCGAGCCGCCCAGGCCGTCGACCCCGAGCTCACCCACATCGTCGACGCCTGGACCGACGAGACGATCGACGACATCAGCACCGGCCTGGACAAGGCCGACCGGTTCGAGGCCGACAGCCGACGACCGCGCGGCGCACTGGCGGCCGGCCAGCTCGACTATCTGTTCCAGCGCTGGTCCGACGGGTTCTGGGGCGTCGAGCAGGACCGCATGTGCGAGCTGATCACCGAGAGCTGGGTCAAGCTGCTGGGCGACCCCGACTGATCTGGCCGGTCACAGGAACGTCTGACCCTCGCCCCGGTAGGTCGGGGCCACGGTGATGATCGCGGCACCCTCCACCAGATGGAGCGAGTCGAGCCGCTCGCAGACCTCGCCGGCCTTCGCGTGACGGAACCAGACCTTGTCGCCGATCGCGAGCTCGTCGGCGGCATGGCCGCGCAGCGGAGTCTGGACCTCCCCGGCGCCCTCGGTGCCGACGTACGCCAGCCCGAAGGGGTACGTCGGACTCGGCACCCGGTCGAGTCCGGGCGGTCCCGAGGCGATCCAGCCGCCACCGGCGACGGTGACGATGCCGGGTGCGGGTCGGCGGACGACGCTCAGCCCGAAGTAGGTCGCGGGGTGGGGCGTGAAGCCGTCGTAGCGGTCGAAGAGGGTCGGACCGTAGAGCCCGGACCCGGCCGCGATCTCGGTCACCGAGGGGTCGGCGTGAGTCGACTCGATCGAGCCGGTGCCGCCGCCGTTGACGAACTCGAGGTCGGTCAGGGAGCGCACCGCCGCGACGATCTTCCCGCGGCGCTCGGTGATCTCCGCGATGGACGCCTTCTTCATCCGGCGGATCACCGCGGCGGGCGGGTTGCCGCCGAGCGGGCGGTCGACGGTGCCGGCGACCTGACCCTCGTAGGCCATCAGCCCGACCAGCTGGAAGTCCGGGTCCTCGGCGACGATCCGGGCCAGCGCGACGGCGTCCTCGGGAGTGCGGACGGGAGAGCGCCGGGCGCCGAGCCAGATCCGATGGGCGACGACGAGGGCGGCGTCGAGATCGATGGCGACGCGTACGGGCGCTGCCGGGGTGCCGATCGCGGCCTTGACCAGCGACAACCCCTCCGCGCTGTCGACCATCAAGGTGACCCGGGCGAGCTTCTCCTCGTCCTTCGCGAGCGCGGCGAGCGCGGCCCGGTCGGCGGTCGGGTAGCCGACCACGATGTCGTAGTGGGTCTCGGCCAGCCACAGCGCCTCGCCCAGGGTAAAGGCGAGGATCCCCTCATACCCCTCGCGGGCGAGCACGCGGTCGATCAACGCCCGGCAGCGTACGGACTTGCTGGCCACCCGGATCGGGGTGCCCGCGGCGCGGCGTACGAGGTCGTCGGCGTTGGCGTCGAACGCCTCCAGGTCCACCACCCCGACGGGTCCGTCGAGACCGGCGGTCGCGCGGTCGAGCCGTTCGTGCTGCTGGGCCGAGAGATGGTGGGAGCGTTGAATAGAGGGCTTAACCACGACGCAAGTGTCTATGCCCCGCGTGGTGCCCGCGTCAACGTCCGATGACCAACTGTTCCGTCCGGCGGCCAAAGCGTTGACCGTACGCCGCGGACCCGCCACCCTTGCCCGCGTGACTGGTGTGCGTGGAATGAGCGGGTGGCAGAACTGGGCCGGCAACCAGCAGGTGGGCTCGATCGAGGTCGTCGTTCCTCGCGACGAGGCGGAGCTCGCCGCCGTCGTCGTGGCCGCGTCCGAGGCCGGTCGCCGGGTGCGGCCGATCGGCGCGGGGCACTCGTTCACCGCGATCGGCTCGCCGGTCGATGTCCAGGTCAGCCTGGATCTTCTCTCGGGGATCGTTCGGGCGGACGTGACGACCGGTCTGGTGACGGTCCGCGGCGGCACCCGGCTCAAGGTCCTCAACCGCGCGCTCGAGGCGCTCGGGCTCGCGATGACCAACCTCGGCGACATCGAGGAGCAGTCGATCTCCGGGGCGATCGCGACCGGAACCCACGGGACGGGAGCGCGCTTCGGCGGCCTGGCGACCCAGGTACGCGGCCTCCGGCTGCTCCTTGCCGACGGCTCCGTGGTCTCGTGCTCGGCGACGGAGAATCCCGAGATCTTCGACCTGGCGCGGGTAGGGCTCGGTGCGCTCGGGATCGTCGTGGAGGTCACGCTCCAGACCGAGCCTCTCTTCGCGTTGAACGCTCGTGAGGGCAACGGCGAGCTCGCCGAGGTGATGGCGTCGTTCGACGAGCACGCGTCGGGCACCGACCACTTCGAGTTCTACTGGTTCCCGCACACCACCCGGGTCCTGACCAAGCACAACACCCGGTTGCCGCTGCCGGAGACGCCGTTGTCGCCGGTGGGCCGGGTCCGCGGCTGGTTCGACGACGAACTGCTCTCCAACACCGCGTTCGGGGCGACCGTCGGGCTCGGTCTGCGCGTCCCGAGCCTGGTCAAGCCGCTGGCCCGCTTCGCCGCCTCCGCCCTCTCCCCGCGCGAGTTCACCGACATCTCCTACCGGGTCTTCACCTCGCAGCGGAAGGTGCGGTTCGTGGAGAGCGAGTACGCCGTCCCGCGCGCCGCCGGCATGGACGTCCTCGGCGCGCTGCAACGCGCCGTCGAGGCCTCCTCGTGGAACATCTCCTTCCCGGTCGAGGTCCGGGTCGCGGGCGCCGACGACATCCCGCTGTCCACCGGGTTCGACCGCGAGAACGTCTACATCGCCATCCACACCGCGCCGTCCTCGCCGTGGCGTTCGGAGTACTTCGCTGCCTTCGAGCGCATCGCCGGCGACGTCGGCGGCCGCCCGCACTGGGGCAAGATGCACACGCTCACCGCTGCCGACCTGGCCGAACGCTACCCACGCTTCGCCGATTTCGTGGCGCTGCGCGACAAGCTCGACCCGGCGCGTACGTTCACCAACCCCCACCTGGACCAGATCCTCGGCCCCTGACCCGCCGCCCGCCGAGTCGGCCCGTCTTGACACAAAACCCTGTCGAGATGAGCCGACTCGGCTTCATCTGGGCTTCTCTCCGACGTCACCGGGCGGACCTAGCCTGACGCGATGCCGGACTCCCGTCGACCCCAGCGGATCGCCGAGATCCACGGGCTGCGGGGGCTGGCGCTGGCGCTCGTGGTGGTCTTCCACCTCTTCGGCAACGGCCGGGTCTCGGGCGGGGTCGACGTCTTCCTGGCGCTGACCGGGTTCCTCGCGACCCGGTCGCTGATCCGGCGCGTTGCGGACTCCGAGCTGCGGCTGGCGGACCACTACGGACGTACGTTCCTGCGGCTGTCGGCGCCCATCCTGGTCGTCCTCGCGGGGACCGCGGTCCTCATGGTGGCGGTCATGCCGCGGGCGATGTGGAGCTCGACGCTGCGGGAGATGGCGGCGTCGGCGGCGTACGTCCTGAACTGGGAGATGATCCGGTCCCAGCTCGCCTATGGGGCGGCGGGGCCGGACGCGAGCCCGCTGCAGCACCTCTGGTCGATGGCGGTCCAGGGGCAGTTCCTGGTGGTCTGGCCGGTGGTCGTGCTGGTCGCCTGGCGGCTGGCACGGGATCGGCTCCGGGCCGTGCTGGTGGTGGCGGTGTCGGTGGCTACGGTCGCTTCCTTCGTCTTCGCGTGGCGGCTGGGGATGGCCGACCAGCAGGTCGCGTACTTCCACACCGGGGCGCGTTTCTGGGAGCTCGGCGCGGGCGCACTGGTCGCGCTGGGCCTCGACCGTCTCCGACCTCCCGGAGCGGCACGGCCGGTGCTCGTCTGGCTCGGGCTGCTGCTCGTCGCCACCTCGGGGTTCGTGCTCGACGGCGCGGCCCTCTTCCCCGGCCCGTGGGCCCTGTGGCCGGTCGGCGGCGCGCTGCTGGTCGTGATCGGGTCGGCGGCGCCGTCGTCGCGGACCGCCTCCCGGGGACCGCAGCGCCTCCTCGGGCTCGGGCCGCTGCGGTTCGTCGCGGACATCTCCTTCCCGCTCTACCTGTGGCACTGGCCGCTGCTGGTCGCCTGGCTGAGCTGGACGTACGCCACCCGGACCACGGTCGTCGGCGCGCTGGTCGTGCTCTCAGTCTCCGTCGTCCTGGCCTGGCTGACGCATCGCTACGTCGAGCAGCCGGTGACCCGGATCGGGGCGCCGTTCACCGGCATGGTGCGGCTCGTGACGGTCGCCGTCGTGCTCGGCCTGGTCACGAGCGGGACGCTGATGGCCACCATCGAGGTGGAGCGTCACGATGCGGCCCGGAAGGCGGCCGCGGTCGAGGCCGCCGAGCGGTACGCCGGTTGCATCGGCGCCGCCGCGCTCGACCCTGCGCTCGAGGGCTGCGAGCGACCGTCGACGCTGATCGACGCCCGTCTGGGCTACCAGGCCCCGGACGGGTCAGCGTGCTGGTCCAACAAGGAACGGCCGGTCACGCTGAATGTGTGCACCCTCGGCCCGAGGACCGGCTACACACGGCGGCTGCTGGCCGTCGGCGACTCCCACAACCACCAGTTCGTGCCCGCCTACCGCGCGATCGCCGAGAGCCGCGGCTGGCGCATCGACGTGGCCGGCCGGGCCGGCTGCCACTGGAACGCCCGGGACCGGGTCGGCACGCCCGCGGCGAGCGTCGAGCTGTGCGATCGGTGGAAGGAGAAGCTGACGACGTACATCGCCTCGGCGGAGGGCATCGACGCCTACGTCGTGGTCCACTCCAGTCTGGTGAATGTCGAGGCGTCGGCCGGCGAGAGCCAGGTCGAGGCGCTCAGCCGCGGGATGGCGGACGCGTGGGCGAGCAGGCCGGACCCGTCGGTGCCGGTGATCGCGGTCCAGGACTCTCCCATCTTCGAGGCCAGCAGCGCGCTCTTCGCGCGGGTGGTCCAGCCGTGCGTCGACGAGCACGGGCTGGCTGCTTCGGCCGAGTGCTCGCGGGACCGCGACAGGGTCGTACGCGACGACGGCAGCCTGGGCGCGACCCGGCTGGCCACCAACGCCCATCACGTCGACCTCACCTCGTACTTCTGCGGGACGAGGCGGTGCTCTCCGGTCGTCGGGAATCTCGAGGTCTACCTCGACGGCTTCCACATCTCTCCGCTGTATGCGGAGACGCTCGCGCCCTACCTCGGCGACCGGATCGCGCGGATCCTGCGCCGAGGCTAGGCTGCAGCCGGCTCCGGCTCGTTCTCGTGGGGGAAGTGGGCCTGCTTGAAACGTTCGGCCATCCGGGTCGACGGCCCCATGGCGGCCGCGGCGGCGACCACGATCGCGCCGATCACGATCCAGCCGGCACCGCTGTAGAACTCGGGGTGCCAGCCCATCGCGAGGAAGGTGAACAGCGCCGGTGCCCAGGCCCCGCCGAGCTGGCGGCCGATGCCGGCCACACCTTCGTACTCGCCCCGTCGCTCGGGGTCCATGAGCTCGGCCTGGAAGGCCCAGCTCGCCGAGCCGATGGCGAGCTCGGCGCCGGTGACGGCCACGTGGCCGAGCCAGACCAGGAAGATGGTGAGGATGCCGCGGGTGTCGTGGGTGACCAGCGTGATCGCGCAGGCGGCGACGAAGAACCCGCTGCTCCACCACACGCGGCGTAGCGCGTCGCGGACGCTGTGGACGCCCTTGGAGGTGTAGGCCGGGAGGATGATGCACAGCACCGTGTTGGTCGCGAAGAGCCAGGCCAGGAGCCAGCGCGGCGAGTCGGTGTATTCGACCAGCCACAGCGGGATCACGGTGTGGAGCAGCACCTGGTTGGACCACAGCGTGCCGGTGAAGGTCGTCACCAGGAGCCAGCCGACGTTGCGCAGCGCGCCCGGACCGGGCAGCTTCTCGGTGATCTCGCCGGCCGCACGGCGCTCCTCGTGGGGTGCCCTCGGCAGCCGGGTGATCCAGAACGCGTTGCCGATCCCGACCGCCATCGCGAGGAACGGCACGCCCCACTTGAGGACCGTGTCGGTCTCCATCGCGAGCGCGATGCCGGCGATCAGGGCGCCGATGGTGAAGCCGAGGTTGAGGCTGGAGTACATGAACGCCTGGGTCTCGACCCGCTCCTTGTCGGGGAGGACGTCGAGGACGTAGGCGTTCCGGCCGGCGCCGCCGGCGTTGTTGACCACCTCGAAGACCACGATGACGGCAAGGTAGGCCCAGAAGCCATGGATGAACGGCATCGTCGCGAACATCGATGCACTGATCAGGGCGCTGATCGCCCAGATCCGCTTCGGGCCGACGAAGTCGGCCAACCGGCCCATCGGGTAGGCGGTGAGGAATGACGCGATCCCGGCCACCGTCAGGCCGATGCCGATCTGTGCCGGCGTCAGCCCGACGAAGGCGACCAGGTAGAACGCGGCCGCTGTGTTGAACGTGCCGTCCCCTGCCGCGAAGAGCAACGACTGCGTCGCCAGACGCTTCGACAACGGCGTCGGCGGAATCAGGTTGCGGAGGAAACTGGGCAGGGCGGGCACCGGCCAATTCCACCACCGCGAGCGGGTCGCTGCCATCTGGTTTTTACCGAGGCGTCAGCCCCGTCGGCCGAGGCGTCAGCCCCGTCGGGCGAGGTGACATCGGCTTGCCGCTTCGGTCGACGTACGTGACGTCTCGGCCGACCTAGGTGACGCCTCGGCCGGCGTACCTGACGCCTCGGCTCAGGCGAGACGGCGTGCGGCGAGGGCCTCGACGGCGTCGCGGGCGGTGGCGGCGATGGCGAGGTCGACGTCGTTCTGGATCCGGGCGGTGCGGTCGGAGTCGGTGAGTACGGCAATGGCGACGCGGCCGCCGGGATGAGTGATCACGGCGATCTCGTGACGCAGCGTGAGGAACCCGCCGGTCTTGCCGGCGAGCTGGATGTCGTCGGCGAGCAGATCGGCCGCGATCCGGTGGGTGAAGACCTGCTTGCCCATCAGCCGTCGCACCAGCTCGGTCGCCTCGGGCTTGGCGATCTCGTCCCGCCAGATGCGCCCGAGCAGGCCGACGCAGGCGCGCGGCGTACCGACGGTGGCGCGCTCGACATCGAGCGAGTCGATGACGTGGCGGCCGCCCGGACGGCGACCCTCCACCGCGAGCTGGGTGGCGAGGGCGAAGTCGTGGCCGGCGAGACGGGTGGCGTAGTCGTACATCGGCTGCATCCGGTGCCGCACCCGCAGCCCGTCCGTGCCCCACTCGGCGAGCTGCTCGTCGACCTCCTGCGGGGAGACCTCGGCGAAGAGAGCATCGGCGGCGGCGTTGTCGCTGAGGGTGAGCATCATCAGCATCAGGTCGGCGACCGAGCAGGTGACGTCATGGGCGAACGCCGAGAACCCGAAGGGCCCGAAGCTGCGTTCGGCCGCGGGCAGCGTCACCTGCGCGGCAGGATCGATCTCGCCGCGGGCGATCCGGTCGGCGACGACCAGGGCGAGCGGCACCTTGGCCACCGACGCCAGCGGCATCGGACGGTCCACGCCGACCCCGACCTCGTGGCCGGTGTCGATGTCGCGGGCCAGGAACGCGACCCTGACCTGGAGCTCCCGGAAGCGCTCGGCGGTGACCTCGGCGAGGTCGATCAGCCCCCGGTCGCTGCCGACCAGCGGACTCATCCGGCCCCTTCTTCCGGGGCACCGACGCACGCGCCGAGCAGGGCGAGCGCCTGCCGGCGGAGCGGGCCCGCCGCCAACGGTCCGGGCAGCGGCTGTTGCTCCACCAGCCGGTGGCCGCGCGCCACCGGTCCGGTGAGAGGCGACCAGCTCAGCCCGTACGTCACCGCCTCGTGCCGCGCGCAGACCAACGTCCCGCGCCCGGCCAGGGCCTCGGCCACCGCGAGCCGGTGGGGCGTACGACGCAGCGTGGCCGGCCCGATGCCCGCCCGGTCCGCCAGCCGCCGCAGCCGCCCGGCAGGATCGTCGAGGTCGCGTGGGAGGGCGAGCACCTGCGTACGCTCCCCGCCTCTGCGTGGGCGCAGCGCGCTCAACGACACCGGGTGGGGCCTGGTCCCGGGACCGGTCGGCGCAGTCGCGGCGCCGAGCGGGGTGACCCAGGTGGCCGCATCGGGATCGCACGCATCGACCAGCCAAGCGGCTGCCTCCGGTGGCTCCTCGCTGTCGCTCGCGAGGCGTACGTCGACACCTGCCGCCTCCAGCAGCGCCACCAACCGGGCGAGGGACGCCGGGTCGCAACCGGACGGCACCACGACCGCGAAGGGTTCCCGATCGTGGCGGCGGATGCTCCGCAGCAGATGGTCGGCCTGGTCGAGGAGGTGTCTGGCCCGCGGCAGCAGCGCGTGCCCGGCCGGGGTGAGCGCGATCTGGCGTCGACTGCGATCGATCAGCTCCACGCCCAGCTCACGCTCGAGGGCCCGCAGGCGTCGGCTGAGCAGCGGCTGGTCGACGCCCAACTCCAGGGCGGCCTCCGAGACGCTCATCTCGTCCGCGACCGCGGCGAAGCCGCGCAGATGAAGCAGTAGGTCCACGCGTACAGGATGTCCGATCACCCACAGCGCGACCCATGTCGGCGGCGCATACCTTCATGTCGGATCGTCCTTGGACGGCGTTGCCGAGGCGGCGTCACGATGCCACCTCATGAACGACCACCGGAAGGCCCTCAGCATGACTCACCCGATCCTCAGCCGCCGTGCCGTCCTGGGCGGAGCCGCTGCCGCAGCCGCCGTCGCCGGGACCGTGACCGTCGCCGGCGGCTCGATGGCGTACGCCGCCGACAGCCCCTCGATCGCCGCGCTGCAGCAGAAGCACCAGCGCCATCTCGGCGTCTGGGCGAAGAACCTACGGACCGGACGCACCGTCGAGCACCGTGCCGAGGAGCGCTTCCCGATGCTGTCGACCTTCAAGACGCTGCTCGCCGCACAGATCCTGCGGGACCTGCCTGCGCGTACGCTCCGGCAGCGCCTGACCTGGGACGCCGGCGATGTCGTCGTGAACTCACCGATCACCTCGCTCACCACGCGCAACGGCCTGACCGTGGCGCAGCTCTGCGAGGCGACCATCACGCGGTCCGACAACACCGCAGCCAACGTGCTGATGCGTCTCGTCGGCGGGCCCGCGGGCGTCACCGCGTTTGCGCGCTCCCTCGGCGACGAGGTGACCCGCCTGGACCGCTGGGAGCCCGACCTCAACAGTGCGATCCCCGGCGACCCGCGCGACACCACCACGCCGCGGGCGATCGCGCAGGACTACACGAAGCTGCTGCTCGGCAACACCCTCGCGCGGACCGACCGCGACCAGCTGATCACCTGGATGCTCGCCAACCAGTCGACCGTGACCCGGTTCGGGGCCGGGGTGCCGGCCGCCTGGCGGCTCGCCGACAAGACCGGCGGCGGCGACCACGCCTCCCGCAACGACGTCGGCGTCACCTGGACCCCCGCCGGCGCCCCGATCGTCATCGCCGCCCTGACGCGCTCCGACGACCCCACCGCCGTCCCCCTCGACAAGCCGCTGGAGGACATCGCGGCGGTCGTCTGCGCCGAGCTCGGCTAGGTCTGGGGGGCGGCGGCGACGAGCTGTAACACGTCGTTCGTAGTACTACTCGCCCTATGACAACGACCGGATAGTGCTACGAACGACGTGTTACACGTCCGGCGCCCCCACCGACCAGCCCCGATCGGCAGCGGTCAGGTGCCGTAGACCTTTTCCGGCACCGGCGCCTCGCCGAGGAGCTTGCGGAGCGCCGGACCGACCTCGGCGGCCTCCCAGCGGACTCCCGCGTCGGCGGAGGGGCCGTGTGCCCAGCCGTTCTCGACGGTGATCGTGGTGCCGTCGATCTCGATGACGCGGCCGGTGACGTCGCGGGCGTCCTCGGAGGCGAGCCAGGCGACGACGGGCGAGTTGTCCTCGGGCAGCGCCATGGCGGAGGTGTCGAAGGCGCCTTCGGTCATCCTGGTCTTCGCGACGGGCGCGATCGCGTTGACGGTGACGCCGTAGCGGGCCATCTCGGCGGCGGCGACGAGCGTGAGGCCGGCGATGCCGGCCTTGGCGGCGGAGTAGGTGCCCTGCCCGATCGAGCCCTGCAGCCCTGCTCCGGACGACGTGTTGATGACCCGGGCGTCCCGCTGCCGGCCCTCCTTGGACTCCGCCCGCCAGTAGGCACCCGCGTGCCGCAGCGTCGCGAAGTGCCCCTTCAGGTGGACCCGGATCACCGCGTCCCACTCCTCTTCGGAGGTGTTGACGAGCATCCGGTCGCGTACGAAGCCGGCGTTGTTGACGAGGATGTCGAGCCCTCCGTACGTCTCGACGGCCTGCCGCACCATCGCCTCGGCAGCCGCGAAGTCGGCGACGTCGGCGGCGTTGGAAACCGCCTCCCCACCTGCGGCGACGATCTCCTCGACCACCTGGTCGGCGGGCGACTCGCCGGTGCCCTCACCCGCCAGCGAGACGCCGTAGTCGTTGACGACCACCTTGGCGCCGTGACGGGCCAGCTCGAGCGCGTGCGCGCGGCCGATCCCCCGTCCTGCGCCGGTGACGATCGCGATCCGGCCGTCCAGCAGTCCGGTCATGTGAGTGCTCCCTGGGTCGATGTTTTGTCGGTCGGTCTTGCCAGTGTGAACCAAGCAACTGCTAGGCTACCAAGCAATCGCTAGGTTAGTCAGGGCAGATTCGAGGACGGACGAGATGGGCATCTCCACCGAGATCACCGACGAGCAGATCGCCGTCGTCACGATGGACCACCCACCGGTGAACGCACTGCCGGTCAAGGGCTGGTTCGAGGTAGCCGACGCGGTCACCGCCGCGGCCGACAGCGGCGCCAGGGTCGTGATCCTGCGCGCCGAGGGCAAGGGTTTCAACGCCGGCGTCGACATCAAGGAGATGCAGCAGATCGAGGGCTTCGACGGCATCCTCGGCGCCAATCGCGGCTGCTACGCCGCGTTCAAGGCCATCTACGAGTGCCCGGTCCCGGTCATCGCCGCGGTCAACGGGTTCTGTCTCGGCGGCGGCGTCGGCCTGGTCGGCAACGCCGACACGATCATCGCCAGCGACGACGCCTTCTTCGGCGTACCCGAGGTCGACCGCGGAGCCCTCGGCGCCGCCACCCACCTCGGCCGGCTGGTGCCGCAGCACATGCTGCGTACCCTCTACTTCACGGCCCAGACCATCACCGCCCAGCGCCTCCACGAGCTCGGCTCGGTCCACGCGGTCGTCCCCCGCGACGAGCTGGACGGCAAGGCCCTCGAGGTCGCGCGCCAGATCGCCGCCAAGGACCCGCAGGTCATCCGCGCCGCCAAGGCCGCGCTCAACGGCATCGATCCCATCGACGTGAACGCGTCCTACCGCTTCGAGCAGGGCTTCACCTTCGAGCTCAATCTCGCCGGTGTCGCCGACGAGCGCCGCGACGCCTTCGTGAAGGACGGACGATGAGCACCGCACAGACCTTCCGTACGCCGCTGACCGAGCTGACCGGCGTCGACCACCCGATCGTGCAGACCGGGATGGGCTGGGTCGCCGGCCCGCGGCTCGTCTCCGCCACCGCCAACGCGGGAGCCCTCGGCATCCTGGCCTCGGCCACGATGACCCTCGACGAGCTCGAGAAGGCGATCATCGAGGTCAAGGGGCGCACCGACAAGCCGTTCGGGGTGAACCTGCGCGCCGACGCCTCGGACGCCGCCGACCGCTGCCGGCTGCTGATCGACCACGAGGTCAAGGTCGCCAGCTTCGCCCTCGCCCCCAAGCCCGAGCTCATCAGCACCCTCAAGGAGCACGACATCGTCGTGATGCCCTCGATCGGCGCCGCCAAGCACGCCAAGAAGGTGGCGAGCTGGGGTGCCGACATGGTGATGATCCAGGGCGGTGAGGGCGGCGGCCACACCGGCGCGGTCCCGACCACCCTGCTCCTCCCCTCCGTCCTCGACGCGGTCGACATCCCCGTCGTCGCCGCCGGCGGCTTCTTCGACGGCCGCGGCCTCGCGGCGGCCCTCTCCTACGGCGCGGCGGGCATCGGCATGGGCACGAGGTTCCTGCTGACCGCCGACTCGGCGGTCCCCGAGGACGTACGTCGCCGCTATCTCGACTTCGGTCTCGACGGCACCGTGGTGACCACCAAGGCCGACGGCATGCCGCACCGGCTGCTCCGCACCGAGTTCATCGACACCCTCGAGAAGGAAGGCGTCACCGCGAAGCTGCTGCGCACCCTCAAGCGCACCCGGCAGTTCAAGGAGATGTCCGGCCTCCCCTGGCGGACGCTCATCAAGGACGGCCGCGCGATGGTCCACGGCGGCGACCGGACCTGGGCCGAGGTGGTCCTCGCCGCCAACACCCCGATGCTCCTGCGCGCCGGGCTCGTCGAGGGCGACACCTCCGCCGGGATGCTCTCCAGCGGTCAGGTCGTCGGTCTCCTCGACGATCTTCCGACCTGCGAGGAGCTCGTCGACCGGATCATTGCCCAGGCCGCCGACCGCCAAAAACATCTGGACGCGGCACGCCTCTGAGCAGCAACCTTGCGCCTATGGTGATCGAGGTTCGACCGGCGGAAGTGTTCGACGACGTACGCACCCTGGTCGGCCCCAAGCGCGCCGACGCCAGCGTCTGCTGGTGCCTGAGCTACCGGATCCCGTCGACGATCAACAACAAGATGCGTGGGCAGGAGCGCGGCGAGTTCGTGCGCAACCTGCTCGCCGACGGTCCGTTGGGCGTGCTCGCCTACGAGGGTGAGGAGCCGGTCGGCTGGGCCGCGGTCGCCCCGCGCGCGGACACCACCTTCGCCAGCAACCGGAAGATCCCTCACGTCGACGATCTGCCGGTCTGGTCGGTCTGGTGCATCCGCGTCCGGCCGGGCCACCGCGGCAAGGGCATCTCGCACGCGCTCATCCAGGGCGCGGTCGACTTCGCCCGCGACCGCGGCGCTCCGGCCATCGAGGCCTACCCGCTCGACAATCAGGGCGCCAAGGTCGACCTGACCATGGCGTACGCCGGGATCCGCAAGAACTTCGAGGCCGCCGGCTTCACCTGGGCCGCCGACACCACCTCGGTCCTGGCCGGCCACCCACGTGTCCTGATGCGTCTCGACCTGACCTGATCGCCGGGTTGATCCCGCCAGGTAAGATGGCCGCGTGAAGAACGAGACCAGCCGCGTACGCATCGCGCTGGTCGCACTTTTCACGTTGATGCTCCCGGCGCTGATGAGCGTCGACCCCGAGCAGGCGCTGCTCACCATCGCGGTCTCGACGGCTCTCGCCGCGGTCGCCGTCGGGGCGATCCACCAGGTCAGCTCGTTCGCGCTGGTCAGGGCACGTTCGACGGTCCGTCCAGACATCTCCGACGGGCCTCACCATCTCGCTGCCCGGGTCACCGACCCGGTGTGCTCCCCGCGCCGCCCGCGCGCTCCCGAGCAGGACTGACACTCGCCCACCGGCGAGCCCGTCAGTCCTACTCACCTCACCCAGGAGCACACCCATGTCCGTCCTCGCCCCGCTGTCGCACGCCCTCGCCGCCGTACTCGCCGCCGCCCACCACGTCCTCTCCTTCGCCGGCGACAACGCCAGCTGGCTGCTGGCCATCGCCGCCGTCGTAGTGCTGGTCCGGCTCGCCCTCCTGCCGCTCACGGTGCGCAGTGTCCGCTTCGCCCACGCCTCTGCCCGCGCCCGACCGCAGATCCAAGCGCTGACGAAGAAGTATCAGAAGCAGACGGCGAAGGGCAGCCCGAGCCAGGCCGACATGATGGCGATGATGGAGGAGCGGCGCCGGATCAACGAGGAGCACGGCGTGCCCCGTTTCGCCATGCTCGCCGCCTTCGCCCAGATACCGATCTTCCTGGCGCTCTACCACCTGCTCTCCGACGTCAGCCGGAACACCTCGGTCGGCGCGATGAACGACTCACTGGTCGACTCCCTCGGCGCCGCGACCTTCCTCGGCACACCGCTGACCGGCCACGGCTACCTCACCGGCGACACCGCCCATCTGGTGATCACCCTCGGCCTCGCCGCGACGGCAGCGCTGGTCAGCTACCTCAGCCAGCGGCTGTGGGTGCTCCCCAACATGGTGCGCGCGGACATGCCCGAGTCGATGATCCGGATGCAGGAGCTCATGCCGGTCATCTCGGCCGGCGGCATGCTCCTCGCCGGCAGCACCGTCCCGCTCGCCCTGCTCGTCTACTGGGTCATCAGCGGCCTGTGGACCGCCTGCCAGACCGCGGTCATCCACCACTGGTTCCCCACCCCCGGCTCCCCTGCCGCCGAGCGCCGCACGCTCAGGCTGCAGCCGGCCTGACCCGGTCGCCCGAGAGTTGTGAAGCTGAGCGTGGCCCATAGGCCGCGCTCAGCTTCACAACGCCACCCTCAGAGCCGCTCGATGATGGTGACGTTGGCCTGCCCGCCGCCCTCGCACATGGTCTGCAGGCCGTAACGGCCGCCGGTGCGCTCGAGCTCGTTGAGAAGCGTCGTCATCAGCCGGGTGCCGGTGGCACCGATGGGGTGACCGAGGGCGATGCCACCGCCGTTCACGTTCACCTTCGAGTGCGGGACGTCGAGCTCCTTCATCCACGCCAGGACAACGCTCGCGAAGGCCTCGTTGCACTCGAACAGGTCGATGTCATCCACCGTCAGGCCGGTCTTGGCCAGGGCGTGACGGGTGGCCTCGATCGGTCCGGTGAGCATCCAGACCGGGTCGTCGCCGCGGACCGAGAGGTGATGGATCCGGGCGCGCGGGGTGAGACCGAAGGTGCGTACGGCCGCCGCCGAGGCCACCAGCAGCGCCGAGGACGCGTCGCAGATCTGCGAGGCGACGGCTGCGGTGATCCGCCCGCCGGGGGCGAGCGGCTCCAGCGTCGCCATCTTCTCCAGGGAGGTCTCCCGCGGACACTGGTCCGTGTCGAAATCCCCGACCGGCACGATCTCGTTGTCGAACCGCCCCTCGGCGATCGCGGTCTTGGCCCGCTGGTGGGAGGCCAGCGCATAGGCCTCCATGTCCTCGCGCGTGATGTCCCACTTCTCGGCGATCATCTCGGCGGAGCGGAACTGGGAGACCTCCTGGTCGCCGTAGCGCTTCACCCAGCCGGGCGACTCGGCGAACGGGGTGGTGTAGCCGTACTGCGCGCCCACCAGCATCGCCGCCGAGATCGGGATCGCGGACATGTTCTGCAGCCCA
Organism: Nocardioides sp. CCNWLW239; assembly: GCF_037137035.1. Classification (NCBI taxonomy): domain Bacteria; kingdom Bacillati; phylum Actinomycetota; class Actinomycetes; order Propionibacteriales; family Nocardioidaceae; genus Nocardioides; species Nocardioides sp. CCNWLW239. The sequence continues at coordinate 1,167,762 of NZ_JBBBNW010000001.1, forward strand.
CCCGCGACCACCAGGTCCTGCGTCCCCGACATGACTCCCTGCGCGGCGAAGTGCACCGCCTGCTGCGAGGAGCCGCACTGCCGGTCGATGGTCACCCCCGGTACGTGGTCGGGCAGCCCGGCCACCAGCCACGCGGTCCGCGCGACGTCGCCGGCCTGCCCGCCGATCGTGTCGCAGCAGCCCATGATCACGTCGTCGACTGCCGCGGGGTCGATCCCGGTTCGGTCGACGAGGGCCGCCAGCGAGTGGGCGCCGAGGTCGGCGGGGTGGATCCCCGCCAGCGCTCCGCCTCGCTTCCCCACGGGCGTACGGACGGCGTCGACGATGAAAGCCTCAGGCATGGGTGATCCTCTCGATCAGGCGTGCTGGCTGGAGACGGAGACGACCTCGCCGGTCATGTAGGACGAGTAGTCGCTGGCCAGGAAGACCATGACGTTGGCGACCTCCCAGGGCTCGGCCGCGCGGCCGAACGCCTCGCGGCCCTTGAGCTCGACGAGCAGCTCGGGCGAGGTGACCTTCTCCAGGAACGGGTGCATCGCCAGCGAAGGCGAGACCGCGTTGACCCGGATCCCGTGGGGCGCGAGGTCGGCGGCGGCCGACCGGGTCAGGGCCATCACCCCGGCCTTGGCCGCGGCGTAGTGAGCCTGCCCCTCCTGCGCCCGCCAGCCGATCACGGAGGCGTTGTTGACGATCACGCCGCGCTTGCCGGAGGCCACGAACCGCTGCCCGACCGCCCGGATGCACCGGAACGTCCCGGTCAAGGTGATGTCGAGAACCTTCGACCACTGCTCGTCGGTCATCTCCAGCACCGACGCGGTCCCGCCGAGGCCGGCGTTGTTGATCATCACGTCGACGCCACCGAAGGGGTCGGCCGCGTCGAGCAGCGCCTGGACCTGGTCCTCCTGCGTGACGTCGCAGGTCACAGCGGTGATCCGGTCGTCACCGAACTCCTCCGCGAGCGCGTCGCGCGACTCCTTGAGCCGGCGCTCGTGGGTGTCGGACATGACGACCGCCTTCGCACCCTCCTCGAGCACCTTCCGCACGACGGCCGCCCCGATGCCCGCACCGGCGGCTGCGGTCACGACGACGACACGGCCCTCGAGCAGCGAGTGACCGGGGACGTACGCGGGGGTGGGCTGTTCAGCCTTGACGTGTGGGGAGTTCATGCACGGGCCTCTCGTGGCAGGCCGAGGACTCGCTCGGCGATGATGTTGCGTTGGATCTCGTCCGAGCCGCCGTAGATGGTGTCGGCGCGGGAGAAGAGGAAGAGCGACTGCAGCCGGTCGAGCGCGTAGTCCGCGCCGGTGGTCAGCCCGGCGAGCCCGACGACATCCATCGCCAGCTCGCCGAGGTCGCGGTGCCACCGCGCCCAGAGCAGCTTGGAGACGCTCGCCTCGGGACCCGAAGAGCCGGAGTCGTAAGCAGACAGCGTTCGCAGCGCGTGCAGCCGGAGCACCTCCAGCCCGACATGGGCCTGACTGATGCGCGCGGCGATCCCGGGATCGTCGATGGTGCCGTTGGCACGAGCCGCCTCCTCGACCGCCTCGAGCTCGCGGGCGAACCCGACCTGCTGGCCGATGGTGGAGACGCCTCGCTCGAAGCCGAGGGTCGCCATCGCGACCTTCCAGCCGTCGCCGGGCTCCCCGACCACCAGGTCGGCCGCGGTCTCGGCACCGTCGAAGAAGACCTCGTTGAACTCGGAGGTGCCGGTCAGCTGCTGGATCGGACGTACGTCGACACCCGGCTGCGCCATCGGCACCAGCAGGTAGGACAGCCCGTGGTGGCGCTCGGAGCCGGGCGTCGTGCGGCACACCACGAAGCACCAGTCGGACAGGTGGGCGTTCGACGTCCACACCTTCTGACCGTCGATCACCCACTGGTCACCGTCGAGCCGGGCGCGGGTGCGGACCCCGGCCAGGTCGGAGCCGGCACCGGGCTCGGAGTAACCCTGGCACCACAGCTCCTCGACGGCGACGATCTTGGGCAGGAACCGCTCCTGCTGGGCCGGCGTGCCGTGCGCGATCAGAGTGGGGCCGAGGAGCTCCTCGCCGAGGTGGTTCACCCGGGTCGGGGCGTCCGCGCGGGCGTACTCCTCATGGAAGATCACCTGCTGGAACAACGGCAGGCCGCGCCCGCCGTGCTCCTCGGGCCAGCCCAGGCAGGTCCACCCGTGCGACGCCAGGTAGCGGTTCCACGCCAGCCGGCCCTCATACGACTCGTGGTCGCGCCCGTTCCCACCGGTGCCGCGCAGCGCGGCCCACTCGCCGGTCAGGTGGTCCGCCAGCCACTCGCGCACCTCAGCACGGAACGCCTCGTCCTCGGCGGAGTAGGTCAGGTCCATGCCGGACAACCTACCAAACCAAGCACTTGTTTGGTAGCGTCTGCGCCATGACCGAGGACGTCGTGACGTATGAGACCCACGGACCCGTCGCGGTGGTCCGCCTGAACCGCCCCGAATACCGCAACGCGCAGAACTCGAAGGTGACGTACGCGCTCGACGCCGCGTTCACCCGCGCCACCAACGACGACGACATCAAGGTGATCGTCCTCGGCGGCAACGGCAAGCACTTCTGCGCCGGCCACGACATCGGCACCCCGGGCCGTGACATCGACGAGAGCTTCGAGCGCAAGGCCGTGATGTGGTGGGACCACGTCGGCAAGGAGGGCGTCGACTCCCGGTTCGCGCGCGAGTCCGAGGTCTACCTCGGCATGTGCCGCCGCTGGCGCGAGCTGCCGAAGCCGACGATCGCAATGGTGCAGGGCGCCTGCATCGCCGGCGGCCTGATGCTGGCCTGGTCCTGCGACTTCATCGTCGCCTCCGACGACGCCTTCTTCTCCGACCCGGTGGTCAAGATGGGCATCCCCGGCGTCGAATACTTCGCCCACCCGTGGGTCACCAACCCCCGCGCCGCGAAGGAGATGCTCTTCACCGGCGGCCGGTTCTCTGCCTCACAGGCGGAGAGGTGGGGCATGGTCAACCACGTCGTACCCCGCGACGACCTCGAGACCGAGACCCTCGCGCTCGCCGGAAAGATCGCGGAGATGCCGCGCCTGGGCTTGGCCCTGGCCAAGAAGGCGGTCAACCAGGCCGAGGACCTGATGGGCATGCGCGCCGGGATGGACTCGGTCTTCGGCCTCCACCACGCCGCCCACGCCCACAACGCCGAGGTCGGCAAGGACTCGCTCGCGGGCATGGATGCGAAGGCGATGAAGCAGTGACTGTCGAACAGGGGACCCTGGAGTTCACCGAGGCCGAGGAGGCCTTCCGCCTCGAGGCGCGTGAGTGGCTCGCCGCCCACAACCCCGGTCGGTTGCCGTCGATGGACACTGCCGAGGGCGCCGCTGCGCACCGCGACTGGGAGCGCACCCTCGCGGCCGGCCGCTGGTCGGTGGTGACCTGGCCCGAGGCGTACGGCGGTCGTGATGCGTCGCTGACCGAGTGGGTCATCTTCGAGGAGGAGTACTACCTCGCCGGCGCCCCGACCCGCATCTCCCAGAACGGCATCTCGCTGCTCGCGCCGATCATCTTCGGCCACGGGACCGAGTCGCAGAAGGAGCGCTACCTGCGCGACATGACCGACGGCACGCTCGTCTGGGCGCAGGCATGGTCCGAGCCCGAGGCCGGCTCCGACCTGGCCTCGCTCCGGGCCACCGCCACCCGCGCCGACGGCGGCTGGCGGCTCAACGGCCAGAAGACCTGGAGCAGCCGCGCACCCTTCGCCGACCGCGGCTTCGGCCTCTTCCGGAGCGATCCGTCCGCGGAGCGACACCGAGGCCTGACGTACTTCCTCTTCCCGCTCGACGCCGACGGCGTCACCGTCCGCCCGATCGACCAGCTGGACGGTACGCCCGGATTCGCGGAGATCTTCTTCGACGACGTCTTCGTGCCCGACGACGACGTGCTCGGCGGGGTCGGCGACGGCTGGAAGGTCGCGATGTCGACCGCCGGCAATGAGCGTGGCCTGTCGCTGCGCTCGCCGGGCCGGTTCATGGCCGCCGCCGACCGGCTGCTCGACCTGTGGAAGGCCGACCCGCAGCCGCACCTCCGTGACCAGGTCGTCGACGCCTGGATCGGCGCCGAGGCTTACCGCCTCTACACCTGGGGCACCGTCACCCACGTCGAGGCCGGTGGCTCCGTCGGCGCCGAGGGCTCGATCAACAAGCTGTGGTGGTCCGACCTCGACCTCTCGCTCCACGAGACCGCGCTCTCGCTGCTCGGCGCGGACGCCGAGCTCGCCGGTCCGTGGGTCGACGACTACCTCTTCTCCCTGTCCGGCCCGATCTACGCCGGCACCAACCAGATCCAGCGCAACATCGTCGCCGAGCGGATTCTGGGCCTCCCCCGGCTGGGCTAGCGAACTGTTGCTCGGCCGAGGGGCGTACGTGAAGAAATCGCCCCCGCACACCGGTCGGGGTATGACACCATCCGTGCGGCGCCCGGACCCACCGGGCACAGCACACCCTCCGGAGCAACACCTTCATGAGAATCACCCCCACGCGCCTTCTGGGTGTGCTTGCGGGCTTGGTGCTGGTGGCCGGCACGGCCGGTGCCACACCCGCGGCAACCTGGCAGATAGGCACCCACCAACCAACCGCGAAGTCGCTCGACACGACAGTCACGGTGTCGGCCAGGATTCCGTCGACCGTCACCCTCAGCAACGCGACATCGACGTCCGTCCCGGTCGACCTGACATGGTCGACGACGGCCGATCGGCTCGAGTTCACCCACAGCATGGTGGAACTACGGATTGACCAGACCGATGGCAACGGGCCGGGGGCCACATCCGCACAGGTCTCCGCACCGACTGGAGCCGGTACGACGCGGATCAACGTACCAATGATGCCCAACCGCGGCCCGGCCCCGACGCTCACCGGGAAGTACGAGGTGTTCCTGGAAGTCGCCCGTGTGAGGGCGCGCTTCGACGACGGCTCGGCTGCATACGATGACTTCACCTTCGGCAACGTCAAACTCGGGTCCTTCAGCGTGAAGACCAAGACCCAGGTCAAACTCTCGAGTGCCAGCAGGACGAAGTCCATCTGGTTCTACGGGACTCTCGAGGCCCCAGGGGCGTACGGCAGCATCCAGGCGGTTCCCGGCGAGGTCCTTCGGATCTACTTCGACCCCGCAGGCACCAGGACCAAGTCGTTGCAGCGCAGCATCTATGTGTCGGCAAACGGAACCTTCGATGTCATTCTTCCCAAGAAGGGCAAGGGGACTTGGTCGTTCGCTTTCGCCGGATCCACGAACTGGGCGGCGTCCTCCGCAAGCAAGGCGGTGGCGAGTTGAGAACGCCCCGCATCCTCAGTGGTCTCGTCGTACTCGCACTCGCCGCGGGGGTGGGTCTCGTCTCGATGTCCCAAGACCATGCCAAAGCAGCCCCCGTCGTCAACGAGGTCACCCGGGAGTTCACCGATGGCGACGCCGTCGTGACCGCGAGGATCCGCGTCCAGGACGCGACCGCCAACGCTCGTGGTTGGTGGAACGCCACGGAAGAGAACGTCGTAGTCGACGTGCAATACGAGCACAACGGCTCCGCCATCCGGTTTGTGAACGAGGCAGGCAAGTGGCCGACCATCTCCATCGCCCGTGCGGACGGGGCGTCGACGCTCGCGAACTGGAGCCTTGTCCCTGTCAACGGCAGCCGCACACGTGCCCGTGGCGTGCTCTACAACACCGATGGCCGGTTCTCCCTCTCCTTGAACCAGCACGTCGTCATCACCAAGGACGGGCAGGAGCACGAGATCCTTCTCGACGCACCTCAGGCGGTAGAGTTCGGCCTCAAACGTGACGTACGCATGGAGATGAACGTCGCTCCGCGGATCGTTCCCGCCGGAAAGACCGTGAAGCTCTTCGGCTCGCTCACGGCCACCGATGATGGAACCAGCTACGCGCCCGCGGCTGGCCGAACGGTTGACATCTACCTGGACCCCACCGGCTCCGAGGCGAAGCGCAAGATCGCGACCGTGACCTCCTCATCCACGGGCGCTTTCTCCACGAGCTTCACGGCGACGTCAAGTGGTGTCATCAGCGCCGTGTACGCCGGTTCCTCGACCGAGATCGCGGCCACGTTGACCGAGGACATCCGAGTGCACACGGGCACGGGCTATCGGGAGAAGACGGTCGCGATCAAGGTCGGAGACGGCAGCGTCAAAGCCCGTGTCTTCACGCCGAGCAGCGTCACCGTAGACACCAAACCGGTAGCCCTACCCATCGATGTCGAGTACATCGGCGGCTGGAACTGGGAGCAACTGTCCGGCATCGTCAGAATGACCTTCTCACCGGACAAGGTGGGCTTCGGCGACATGTCCGGGCCGAACAGCATCCACACCCTCGACAAGTACACCGCCCGCGGAACGATCTGGATCGACGGCACGGCTCCGCCGGGGACCTATGCGATCAATCTCAACGGCACCACGGTCGGCTCCATCGCCGTGAAGAAGGTGACGGCGACCAGCATTCGAGCGACTCCCCCGACTTCGACCACGAGCGTCCGCCACCAGATCGGCGGCACGGTCAAAGCGGTCAATCTCGCGTCGGCCACCTGGGCGCCCGCTTGGCGACCGGTCGCCGGCCTTGGGGTGAAGCTCTACTTCGATCCGGCCGGAACGACAGGACCGCAGTACCGAGCGACCGTGAAGACGAACACGTCGGGGGCCTACTCCTACTCTGCCGCCGTCACCTCGCCCGGCCGTTGGATCGCCCGCTATCCCGGATCGGCCTCGTACGCCCCGTCGGAGGCGCTGGTAAGCACCAAGCAGGCGACCTCGGCGAGGATCAGTGCGTCCACGAAGACGCCCGTACGCGGCGCACGGGTCACGTTCACCGGCGACCTGAAGGCCGTCATGAAGACTTCGGCGGGCTCGCGCTGGCGCCCTCTTTCACGGGCAACGGTGAAGATCTACTTCGACCCCGCGGGCACCGCCGGCCCCGTACTGAAGCGCACCCTCACGACCACCTCGACCGGGACGTACCGCACGTCCATCCAGGTGCGGGCCAAGGGGTATTGGATCGTCAAGTACGCCGGGACGACCAGATACGCCCCAGCTTCACGCCGCGTCCTCGTCGATCCTCGCTCCGATGCATTTCGGACGCTTTCTCGACGACCAAGCATTTGCTTGGTACCCTCGCTGTGCAGCAATCACACCAGGAGGACCACATGCGTTTCGGACGTACGCCGGAACAGACGGCGTTCGCGGATGCCCTCGACGATCTGCTGGGCGCCGCCGACACCCCGAGCGCAGCACGTTCGTGGGCTGACGGAGACCCTGCGCCAGGGTTGTCGTTGTGGCAGCGCCTTGCGGACCTGGGGGTCACGGGATTGCTGGTGTCCGAGGAGCATGACGGATCAGGCGCGTCCCCCGTCGACCTCGCTGTCGCGTTCGAGCGCCTTGGGTATCACGGGGTTCCGGGCCCCTGGATCGAGTCGGTCGCCGCCCTTCCAGGGCTGCTGGCCCAAGCCGACGAGACCAAGGTGCTCGCCGGCATCGCCTCGGGCGCGAACGTCGCCACGCTCGCCGTCGCGCGGATGGCGCCTCGAGCGCTCGATGCGGACGTCGCCGACCATGCGTTCACGCTCACGACCGCCTCTGCGCTGTACCGCGCCGAGCCTGCTGATCGCCATGAATCGGTCGATGCGACACGACACCTCTTCGACCTCACCCCCACGGAGCAGATCGCCACCGTCGATGCGGGTCAGTCCCTGGATCTCGGGACCCTGGCCTGCAGCGCCCAGCTCCTCGGCGCCGGCAACAGGCTGCTCGACGAGACCGTCGCGTACGCCCAGCAGCGCCGTCAGTTCGGCAAGCCGATCGGAGCCCAGCAGGCGGTGAAGCACCTGCTGACCGACGTACGCGTGGCCCTGGACTTCGCGGCCCCGCTGGTGCACAACGCGAGCCTGACCCTCGCCCCGCGAGACGTCTCGGCGGCCAAGGTGGCCGCGGGGGACGCGGCGTACCTTGCCTCGCGGACGGCGCTGCAGGTGCACGGGGCGATCGGGTACACCCGCGAGTTCGACCTGAGCCTGTGGATCCTGAAGGTGCGTGCGCTGGTCGGCGCTTGGGGCACACCGGCCGAGCATCGCGCACGGATCCTCTCGCTGCTCGTGGAGGACGGGCTGGTGGAGGCCCGATGAGGTTCGCGCTCACCGAGGAGCAGACCGATCTGGTCGCGACCGTCCACACGCTGATCGCCAAGCGGGCCACGTCGATGGACCTGCGGGCTGCGATGGCCACCCCCGAGGGTTACGACACCGCCCTGTGGCGGACGCTGACCGAGCAGATCGGGGTGACGGCGCTGGCGGTCCCGGAGGAGTACGGCGGCGTCGGCTGCTCCTACATCGAGGCGCATCTCGTCCTCGAGGAGCTCGGAGCCACCCTCACGCCGTCGCCGTTCGTCGGCACGCTGCTCGCGACCCAGGTCCTGGCCGCAACCGACACCGCGGCAGCCGGTGAGCTGCTGGAGCGGATCGCCGGCGGTGCTGCGGCCGCGGTGGTGACACCCGGCTCCGATCTCGTCGTCGACGCCGCCGGCGCGGAGATCCTTCTCGTCCTGCACGACGATCAGGTCCACGCAGTGGATCCGGCGGCCGCCACCGTCACCCCGACTCCTGCCCTGGACCCGACCTGGAGATTCGCGGCGGTCACGACCGACTCCGGTGAGGTGGTGGGCACCGTCGACCCGGCGTACGTCACCACGGTCGGCGCGACCATGATGACCGCGCTCCAGGCCGGCGCCGCGCGGGAGGCGCTGGATCGCACGGTCGCCTATCTCAAGGAGCGTCACCAATTCGGCCGCCCGCTCGGCTCGTTCCAGGCGCTCAAGCACCGCTGCGCCGACCTGCTGGTGCAGGTCGAGACCGCCCGCACGATGAGCTGGGCGGCGGCCTGGGAGCTGACGCAGCCGACTCCCGACGTACGTCTCATCCAGGCCGCCAAGTCCTGGTGCTCCGACGCGTTCTCGCAGGTCGCGGCCGAGATGATCCAGCTCCACGGTGGTGTGGCGATCACCTGGGAGCACGACGCCCACCTCTACTTCAAGCGCGCCCACGCCACCGCCCAGCTCTGGAAGGACGTTCATGCTCGATAAGACCCTCCCCCTCTCCGATGTCGCCGGCAAGCTCGAGTCCGGGATGACCATCGGCATCGGTGGCTGGGGCTCGCGCCGCAAGCCGATGGCGCTGGTCAAGGAGATCCTCCGCAGCGACGTCACCGATCTGACCGTGGTCGCGTTCGGTGGCCCCGACGTGGGTCTGCTGGCGCGAGCCGGCAAGATCCGCAAGCTGGTCTACGGCTTCGTCAGCCTCGACTCCATCCCGCTCGACCCGAACTTCACCCGCGCCCGCGAGCGGGGCGAGATCCCGGAGACGAGCGAATACGACGAGGGCATGTTCGTCGCCGGCCTCCGAGCCGGGGCGAACCGACTCTCGTTCCAGCCCATCCGGGCCGGTCTCGGCAGCGACGTGATGGCGATGAACCCGGACCTCAAGACGGTGAGGTCGCCCTACGACGAGGAAGAGTACGTCGCCGTCCCGGGCCTTCGCCTCGACGTCTCGCTCATCCACCTCAACCGCGCCGACGCGGCCGGCAACGGGCAGTACCTCGGCCCCGACCCCTACTTCGACGACCTCTTCGCGATGGCCGCCGACTCCACGATCATGTCGGTCGAGCAGATCGTCTCCACCGACGATCTCACCGCCAAGGCGCCACCGCAGACCCTCTTGGTCCCGCGGATCTTCGTCGACCACGTCGTCGAGGCCCCCGGCGGCGCCCACTTCACCAGCTGCGACCCCGACTACGGCCGGGACGAGGAGTTCCAGAAGGCGTACGTGGCGGCGGCCAAGTCTGATTCCGATGAGCAGTGGACCGAGTTCGAGGAGCGCTACCTGTGACCACCCAGACCATCACTCGGGCCGACATCTGCGTCGCCGCCGTCTCCGATGCCTTCAAGGGCTCCGGCGAGGTGCTCGCCCACGCCGTCGGCATCGTCCCGGCCATCGGCGTACGTCTGGCGAAGGCCACCCACACCCCCGAGCTCGCGCTCTCGGACGGTGAGGCGTTCATGATGGCCGAGGCCCCGCCGCTGCTGAAGACCGCGGCGGCCGGCGGCACCCCGGAGGCGTGGGTGCCGTTCCGGAGCATCTTCGACATCGTCGCCAGCGGCCGCCGGCACTCGATGATGGGTGCCAGCCAGATCGACCGCCACGGCAACCAGAACATCTCCTCGATCGGTGACTGGCGCCAGCCGAAGCGGCAGCTGATCGGCGTACGTGGCGCTCCGGGCAACACCGTCAACCACCGTGTCGACTACTGGGTCGCCAAGCACTCCGCCCGGATCTTCGTCGAGAGCGTCGACGTCGCCAGCGGCGTCGGCAACGACCGCGCGGTCGGCACCGCCGGCCGCTTCCACGACCTCGGCGTGATCGTCACCAACCTCGCCGTCTTCGGTTACGACGACTCGGGCGTCATCAAGGTCGTCTCGATCCACCCCGGCGTCACCCCCGAGGAGCTCCAGGAGGCCACCGGCTTCCCGATCGACGCCACCGACGCGCCACTCACCCGCGAACCCACTCCGGACGAGCTGAAGATCATCGAGGCAGAAGACCCCAAGGGCCTCCGCTTCAAAGAAGTCCCCTGAAGCCCGCCGAGTCGGCTCGTCTTGACCGAAATCCGTTCCGAGTCGGCCCGTCTTGACGGGCCGAATCGGCGGGTCTTGTGGTCAAGACGAGCCGACTCGACCAGCGTGGGTCAGGCGAGGATGCCGGCGTGGAGCAGCTTCAGATACTGCTCCGAGAGCGTCTCGGGGGTGTGCCGCCCGCCGGGGCGATACCAGGCGACGGTGGACCAGACGCCGTCACGGATGAACCGGTAGGTCAGCGCGGGATCGAGCGAGGCCTGGAAGACGCCGGCGGCCTGACCGGCCTCGATGACCCGGATCCAGAGCGCCTCGTTGTCGCGGGAGCGCTCGGCGACGAACTCGAAGCCCTCGACGGTCGCCAGGAACGAAGCCTCGTTCTGGTAGAGCGCGACGGCGAGCCGCTCCCGATGGATGGTCCGGAACGACTCCGCGATCAGCCCGTCCAGGTCGGCCTTCGGGTCGACACCGGACTCGACGATCTCGGTGAACCGCGCGTTGAGCCCGTCGAGGAACCCGGACAGCAGCTCGGTCAGCATCGCTTCCTTGGAACGGAAGTGGTGGTAGAGCGAGCCGGACAGGATCCCGGCGGAATCGGCGATGTCACGTACGGTCGTCTGGGCGAAGCCCTTGGTCGCGAACATCTCGGCCGCGAGCGTGAGCAGCTCGGCCCGCCGCGACGACCCCGATGCCGTCCCGCGCCTCCTCGGCGCAACCCCCGTGTCAGTCATGGACGAAGCCTACCAAACAAGCAGTTGCTCAACTACGCTGAAGAGTCATGACCCCGCGCACGACCCCCGCCCTGATCGAGAAGGCCAAGCAGACGCACGCCGAGCACCCGGCGATCGTCGACGGCCCCACGACGCTGACCTACGCCGAGCTCGCCGACGCAGTGGACAGGACCGCACGGGCCTTCCTCGCGAGCGGCGTACGCAGCGGCGACCGCGTCGCGATCTGGGCGCCCAACCGCTGGGAGTTCCCGGTCGCCGTCCTCGGCGCGCAGACGATCGGGGCGGCCGTGGTGCCGCTGAACACCCGCTACCGAGGGCATGAGGCTCGGGAGATCCTGGAGCGCTCCCGCGCGACGGCGCTGATCACGGTCAACGGCTTCCTCGGCACCGACTACGTCCAGATGCTCCGCGACGCAGGCCCGATCCCGGAGCACCTGCTCACCATCGTCGACCTCGCCGACGGCTGGGACGAGTTCCTGGCCAGCGGCGACGACACGACAGAAAAGCGTCTGGCGGACGCCAAAGCGACCGTCACCCCCGACACCGTCGCCGACCTGCTCTTCACCTCCGGCACCACCGGCAAGCCGAAGGGCGTGATGAGCGCCCAGCGCCAGACGATCGGCATCGCCGACGTCTGGGCGCGCGGTGCCGGCCTGACCCCGGCGGACCGCTACGCCATCGTCAACCCGTTCTTCCACGGATTCGGCTACAAGGCGGGCTTCCTCGCGTCCTTCACCGCGGGCAGCACGGTCTACCCGATCGCGACCTACGACCCCACGCAGGTGCTGAAGCTGATCCAGGACGAGCGGATCACCGTCCTCCCCGGCGCCCCCACCATCTTCACCACGCTCATCAACCACCCCGACCTGAAGACGTACGACCTCTCCTCGCTGCGCTTCTCCATCGCGGGTGCGGCGAGCGTGCCGGAGCGCCTCTTCGCCGACATGCGGGACATCCTCGGGATCGACGAGGTCAAGGGTGCCTACGGGCTCACCGAGTGCCTGGTCGCCACCACCACCCGCCCCGGCGAGGACCCCGCGCACGTCGCCAAGGTCGTCGGCCCGGCGGTCGAGGGGATCGAGATCCGCACCGTCACCGCCGCGGGCGACGACACGGAACCGGGCGAGGACGGCGAGGTCTGGGTCCGCGGCGACAACGTCATGCTCGGCTACTTCGAGAACCCCGAGGCCACCGCCGAGGCGATCGACGAGGACGGCTGGCTCCACACGGGCGACGTCGGCCACCTCGACGAGCACGGCTGCTTGAAGGTGACCGACCGGATCAAGGACATGTTCACCGTGGGCGGCTTCAACGTCTATCCCGCCGAGGTCGAGAACGCCCTCGCCGCCCACCCCGACATCGTCGAAGCCGCGGTCATCGGCGTCCCCGACGCCCGTCTCGGCCAGGTGGGCAAGGCGTTCGTCGTCGTGCGCGAGGATCTGAGCGCGGACTCGATCGCGACCTGGCTCAAGGAGCGACTGGCCAACTACAAGCAGCCTCGGACGTACGTCCTGGTCGACAGCCTGCCGCGCAACGCCAGCGGGAAGGTTCTGAAGACGGATCTGCGCGAAATCTCGAGATAACCCCGATATTGGGGAGACGCCATGCGGGGGAGGGTGTAGGTTGCCGGAGCCAATTTAACTTTCCCCCACGGAGGCATCGATGCCCCGACGCGCCAAGATCGCGTCCATCTCCGGCACCACCCTCGTTCTCGGCGTGGCCGCAGTGGCCATCCCCCTGACGCTGAACTCCGCCACTGCAGAGCCGACGACGACCGGCCCGCTGGCCGCCTTCGAGGCCGCGAACGCGAAGCCGTCGACGCTCCCAGCCGGTCCTGTCGAGTCTCACGTCGAGGAGGTCGCGCTGACGACCTCGACCGGCAAGGCGACCGCGCATGCGTCGAAGGTCGACAAGCCACGCACCGACGTCATCAAGAGCGAGCCCCAGGACGTCACCGGCTTCGGCGTCGTCGGCGTGACCTGGTCCGGCGAGATCGCCGACGGCGTACGCCCGGAGATCCGCACCCTGAAGGACGGCGCGTGGTCGTCGTGGAGCCCGATGGAGGTCGACGTCGACGACCATGCCCCGGACGCCGGTTCGGCAGAGGCGAAGGGTGTCCGGCCGGGCACCGACGAGTTCCTGGCCGGGCACGTCGACCAGGTGCAGACCCGGATCATCGTCCCTGACACCGCCGAGATCCCCGAGAACTTGGAGCTCGCGGTGGTCGAGCCCGGCAAGCCCGAGGACACGGTCTCCGAGCTTCCCGAGATCGAGACCGACAAGGACAAGCCCCGGGCGACCAACGTCCACAAGGGCAGCAAGGACTCCGACCTCAACCTGGTCGCGTCCACCTACACCGCGAGCCCGAAGATCTACAGCCGTGCGCAGTGGGGCGCCGACGAGTCGCTCCGCGAGCAGGTCGCCCCGGTCTATCGCAAGATCCACGGCGGCTTCGTCCACCACACCGCGGGCACCAACAACTACACCGCTGCCCAGGTCCCCGGGATCATCCGCAGCGTCTACCTCTACCACGTCAAGACGCGTGGCTACCGCGACATCGGCTACAACTTCCTGATCGACCGGTTCGGCCGTGTCTGGGAAGGCCGCCGCGGCGGCGTCGCGCTGCCGGTCGAGGGCGCCCACACCAGCGGCTACAACTACGACAGCTTCGGTGCCGCGGCGCTGGGCTGCTTCGACAGCGTCGCCACCGACTGCAAAGACACCGACGCGGCGCTGAAACAGCCCACCAGCGCGATGATCCAGGCGTACGGCTCCCTCTACGCCTGGAAGCTCAGCCTCCACGGCGTCGCTGCCAACGCCACCAACGTGACGCTGACCAAGTCCGACGGCACCAAGACGGTCTTCCCGCACGCGATCCAGGGCCATCGCGACGCGAAGACGACCCCCACCGCCTGCCCGGGCAACAACCTCGAGGCGAAGCTCCCCGACATCCGTAAGCTCGCCGCCAGCCTCCAGAAGAGCTGGAGCGGCCGTGACCTGGAGTCCAACATCACCGGCACGAGCCACTCCGACTTCGTGGCACGACGGGCCTCCGACGGCCGCATCTTCACGCTGCGTACGGGCGGGTTCGCCGGGTTCAACTCGACCAGGACGTCGACGACCTTCGGCAGCACGGTCCGCGCCATGGTCGTCACCCCGGACATCACCGGCGACGGCAAGGCCGACCTGATCCAGGTCCGTCGCAACGGGTCGGCGGGCATCCGCAAGGGGCGCGGCGACGGCACCTTCGCGCCGGTCTACAAGACCCTGCCCTACACCAAGTTCCGGGGCGTCTCCCTGATCACGGCCGTCGGCAACATCGGCGGCACCCGGCACAACGACCTGGTCGGCAAGTCGTCGACCGGCAAGCTCGTACGGTTCCTCGGCAACGGCCGCGGCGGTTTCGACCGGACGACGACCTCCCGTTCGCTGTCCGGCTTCGGGCTCCTCGCCGCGACCGGAGACGTGAACCGTGACGGCCGCCGCGACCTGATCGGCCGCAAGTCCGGGGCGCTCTACTACATCAAGGGCACCGGTCGAGGCACCTTCACCACCGCCGTACGCATCCCGACCCGCAGCCCGTCGTGGTCCTCGCTGCTCCAGATCACCGGCTACGGCGACTTCACCGGCGACGGTCGCGGCGACCTGATCGGCCGCGACAAGTCCGGCCGCGGGTGGGTCTACCCCGCCAGCGGCTCCGGCTTCGGCAAGCCGCTGGGCCCGTACGCCGGGGTGACCCGCGCGCTCGTCGGAGCAGCCAACGTCACCGGCAACCGCCTGCCCGACCTGATGATGAAGAGCAGCTCGACGCTCTACGTCAAGCCCAACAACGGCCGCCTGAACCTCGCCACGCCCGTCTCGTCGGGGCTGACGCTCACCTCCGCCAAGGCGTTGATGAACGCCGGCGACTGGAACCGGGACGGCAAGGGCGACTTCCTCGCCAAGATGTCGGACGGTTCCGTGCGGCTCTACCGCGGCTACGGCACCGGGAAGTTCGCGAGCCCCGTCACCATCGCGACCGGTCTCGGCACGGTCAGCGTCATCGACGCGGTCGGCGACGTCACCGGCGACGGCTATCCGGACCTGATGGGCCGCACCTCCGGCGGCACGATCAAGCTGTGGCCGGGCAAGGGCTCGGCCAAGGTCGGCACGTCGATCGTCATGAGGTCCTCGGCCTCGGGGAGCCGCCTGGTCGGTGTCGGGCGCTGGAACAGCGGCAACACCCCGGACGTACTCTTCGTCAACGGCACCAGCACCGTGGTCCACGAGAGCAACGGGCCCGGCGGCCTGGTCTCCACCCGGACCCTGTCGCTCAACCTGTCCGGCTACGACGCGGTGCTCGGCGTACGCGACCTGCGGGGCGGCTCCGGCGGCGACCTGATCGTGCGGTCGGGCAGCAACATCTACGCGCTGGAGCGCAACAGCACGGGCACCGGCGCGACCCGCACCTACCTGGGTGCGCTGTCGGGCTTCAACCTGCTGGGCTGACGAGGTTGTGAAGCTGAGAGTGGCCTATAGGTCACTCTCAGCTTCACAACTCACGCGGAGAGCTGGCGCTCCTGGTTGACCCGGAGCGCCTTCTCGGCGAGATCGGAGCCGGCCGAGGCGTACAGGTTCAAGACGGCGTGGGCGCCGCGCTTCTTGAGCTCGTCGCGTTCCTCGGGGCGCAGGGCGATCGCGGCGACGGTGCCCTGGAAGCCGATCTTGCGGAGCAGGTCCATGGCCAGCAGGTTGTCGCCGTGGAAGGGCATCGTGAGGACGACCAGCTCCATGCCGGCACCCTTCTTGACCCGCTCCCAGAAGTCCTGGTCGGTCGCGTCGGCCTCGACGACGGCGAAGCCCTCGGCCTTGAGCGAGTCTGCCCGCAGCGAGTCGTGCTCGATCGCCAGCACCTGGTAGCCCTGGGTCTCGCACAGCTCCTCGTAGGTCGTACGCCCCACTCGGCCCATGCCGACCACCAGCGCCTTGGCGCCGCCGAGGTTGATCGGCCGGTCGGCCTCCTGGAGCCGCTCGGGCCTCCGTTCAGGCAGCACCCGGTTGAGCAGGTTGGTGAACGTCGCGGCGTACGCGTTGAAGACCGCGGCCACCAGGAATGAGAGCGCGGTGGCCACGGCGAGCACGGTCTGCCACTCGGCCGACGCCAGCCCGGACGCCGAGGCGATGACGATCACGATCAGCCCGAACTCGGAGTAGTTGGTCAGCGTGAACGACGCCAGGGTCGCGGTGCGGTAGCGGAGCCCCATGAAGGCGAAGATGACGATGTAGGCCGCAGCCTGGAGCGGCAGCAGGATCTGCAGCACCGCGGCGAGGGCGAAGTCCTCGAGGTCGGGGACGCCGGTCAGCCCGATGCTCAGGAAGAACGCGATGAGCAGGAGCTCTTTGGTGCTGAACAGGAGCTTGGCGAGCGCGGGGGCCTTGGCGTGCGACCCGAGGAGCACGCCGACCACCAGCGCCCCGAGGTCGCCCTTGAGCCCCACGGTCTCGAAGAGCCAGTAGCCCGGCACGAGGGCGATCGCCAGGCCGAAGAGCGCGGTCAGCTCCGCCGAGGTGATCCGGTCCCAGATCCGGTGGGCGAGCCAGGCGCCCGGGAGGAGCAGCACCAGGGCGAACACCCACGGCGAGGGCCAGTGCCCCTTGGAGATCGTCAGGAAGGCGACCGCGACGATGTCCTGCATGACCAGGACGCCGATCGCGATCCGGCCGTAGAGCGTGTTGTTGTCGTGACGCTCGTCGAGGACCTTGATCGCGACGACGGTGCTCGAGAAGGAGAGCACGAACGCGATCAGCGCCATCTCGCCCAGGTCGGCGTCGGCGAGGAGCACGAACCCGAGCGGCGCGATCCCGACCAGCAGACCGACCCCGATGATCACGCTGAAGCCGAGGTGGGCGAAGGTGCTCAGCCACACGTCCGGCCTCAGCAGCGACTTCACATCGAGCTTGAGGCCGATGCCGAACAGGAGCAGCGTGACGCCGAGATCGGCCAGCGTGTGCAGTCCTTCGAGCTCGCCGACGCCTGCGGCGTGCAGCCCGAACCCGGCGGCCAGGAAGCCGACCAGGGGCGGGAGCTTGAGGAACATCGCGACCAGCCCCGCTCCGAGTGCGACGAGCAGGTAGAGCGCGGTCAGCGACATATGTGAACTTCCCCCAGGCTGAAACTCGACGTTCCGACGCACGTACGATACCGCGTGATACCACCTCGGGTTTACGCTGGGTCCATGGCAATGACTCTGCGACTCAGCGAGGCCGACGACCGGCTGCTGACCGATCGCGCCCGGACGGAGAATCGGTCCAAGCAGGAGATCGCCCGCGAGGCCATCCGCGCCTACCTCAACGACCACGACCGGCGCGTCGAGGATCTCGAGGACGATCTCGCCATCGCGCGCTACTCCCTGCGCCGCGAGCTCGGCGAGGTCCGCTACACCCCGCACGCCGAGGCCCGCCGCGCCCTCGGCCTCGACCGCCCCGCTCAGGGGTGAGCTACGAGGTCGTCTGGGCCGACGAGGCGTTGCGGTCGGCCGAGGCGTACGTCGACGACGACCCCATCGGCCTGATCCAGGTCTTCGACACCATCGACACCCTGGCCGAGGCTCCCCGCGACGCGGGAGCCTATGCGTGGGGCAAGGACCGCTACCGCCTCCGCGTCGGCCGCTACCGGATCGTCTACGTGATCGAGGAGCGGCGTGTCACGGTCGCGGTGATCCACCTCGGGCGGCGGAGCGTCTGACCGGGTCGGTCGGCCATCGGCCGTGTAACACGTCGTTCGTAGTACTACTCGCCCTATCGAATAGGGCGAGTAGTACTACGAACGACGTGTTACATGCCTGAGCTGCGCCCCCAGAGGCCCGACCGAACCCTCAGAGCCGCTCGATGACCAGCGCCATCCCCTGGCCGCCGGCGGCGCACATGGTCTCCAGGCCGTAGCGGCCGCCGGTCTCCTGCAGGCCGTGGATGAGGGTGGTCGTGAGGCGGGCGCCGGTGGAGCCGAAGGGGTGGCCGAGGGCGATCGCGCCGCCGTTGACGTTGACCCGCTCGGGGTCGAGACCGATCTGGTCGATGCTGGGCAGCACCTGGGCAGCGAAGGCCTCGTTCATCTCCACGAGGTCGATGTCGGACGCCGAGAGGCCGGCGCGGGCGAGCGCCTGCCGGGACGCCTCGACCGGCCCGAGCCCCATGATCTCGGGCGAGAGGCCGGAGACGCCGGTCGACACGATCCGGGCCAGCGGCTGGATCCCCAGCTCCGCGGCGCGGGTGTCGCTCATGATGACCAGCGCCGCGGCGCCGTCGTTGAGGGGGCAGCAGTTGCCGGCGGTGATGGTGCCGTTCTCCCGGAAGACCGGCTTCAGGCCGGCGACCTTCTCCAGGGTCACCCCGGCCCGCGGCCCGTCGTCGGTGGACACCACCTCACCGGACGGCAGCGTGACGGGGGTGATGTCACGTGACCAGAAGCCCCGCGCGGCAGCGGCCTCGGCGCGGTTCTGGGAACGTACGCCCCACGCGTCCTGCGCCTCCCGGGTCACGCCGCACATCTCGGCGACGTTCTCGGCGGTCTCGCCCATCGCCAGGTGGTAGTCCGGCAGCTCGCCGGACTCGCGCGGATCGACCCAGGCCGCCCCCGCGGCCACCCGGGCGGCACCGCGCTCGCCCGCCTTGAGGAACTCCTCGGCCTTGGTGTCCGGCATCCCGTCGGCCTTGCCGCGCTCGTAGCGGGACACGCACTCAACCCCGGCCGAGACGAACGCGTCGCCCTCGCCGGCGCGGATCGCGTGGAACGCCATCCGGGTGGTCTGCAGCGACGAGGCGCAGTAGCGGTGGACGGTGGTGCCGGGCACGGCGTCCAGGCCCAGACGTACGCCGACGACCCGGCCGATGTTGTAGCCCTGCTCCCCCGCGGGCTGAGCGCAGCCCATCATCAGGTCGTCGATCTGCGTCGGGTCCAGCTCCGGGACCGCGGCGAGGGCGCTGCGTACGATCTGCTCGGCCAGCTCGTCGGGACGGAGGTCCTTCAGCGAGCCCTTGAAGGCGCGGCCGATCGGGGAACGGGCGGCAGAGACGATGACTGCTTCGGGCACGGTTTCTCCTCAGGAGTTGGGGGTGTGCTGGAGGAAGGCGGGCCACTCGCCGCCGCCGTCGACGGCCAGGACGGCGCCGGTGATGTGCGTGGCGAGAGGGGAGGCGAGCATGAGGCAGGCGTCCCCGATCTCCGACGGGGTCGCGAAGACGCCGCGCGGGATGGTCGCAGCGACCGCGGCCCGCTGCTCGGGGCTGCCGTAGTGGTCCTCGGAGCCGGGGGTGGCGACGATCCCGCAGGAGACCGCGTTGACGCGTACGTCAGGGGCCCACTCCACCGCGATCGACGCCGTCAGGCTCTCGACGGCCGCCTTCGCGGCGCCGTAGATCGCGGTGCCGGGGCTGGGTCGCCGCGCCGAGATGGAGGTGATGTTGACGATCGATCCGTGCGAGGCCTTCAACGCCTCGTACGCGGCATGGCAGACGTACGCCGTCGCCATGAAGTTGAGGGCCGAGATCTTGTCGTGGAAACGCGGCGACGCCGCCGCGAAGTCGGCGTAGGGCGCGCCACCGGCGTTGTTGACGACCACGTCGAGGTGACCGTTGCGGGTGGTGATCGCCGAGATCCACTCCGCGACCTGGTCGGCGTCGCGGACGTCGACCTGCGAGAAGACGGGCTTGCGCCCGTCGACCACAGGAAGCTCGTCGGGCGCGGTCCGGCCGCATATCTCGACCTCCGCGCCCGCCTCGAGGAACCGCTCGACGATCCCGGCGCCCACACCGCGTGCGCCACCGGTCACCGCGACCACCTTGCCGCTGAAGTCGATCTCCACTGCCATGTGCGGCAGTCTAGAGCGGCTACCAAGCAAATGCTAGGTTGATGGTCCCGGTGACCGGTACCCGCAGGTCAGAGACAGGGCCTCAGACGCAGTGCACCTCCACCCAGTAGGTGTGCTCCCCGCTCATGTGCTTCTTGACCAGCACCGAGACGGTGACCGAGCCGTTCGCGTCGGGAAGGAACGTCTGCCCGGCATGGTGCACATCGTCGATCTCGCAGCCGACCTGGTCGGTCACGGTGATCTTGTGCAGGCCCGCCTCCGCGGCCTCGACGTGCGCCTCGTGGAACGCGAGAACCGCCGGGTTGTACTCGGAGTACTTCACGTTGTGCGCACCCAGCGTGTCGGTCCAGTGGGCAGCCAGACCGTCGATGAACGGCCCGCCGTGCCTCGAGAACCGGGTGTCGATCTCGACGATCGCCTTCGCCTTGACCTTGAAGTTGTCGGTCTTGCTGTCGGCGGGGACGAAGCCGTGCCGGTTGCCGGGCGCGGAGGAGTCTAGCGCGGCGTACGGCGTCAGCCAGACCTTGTACTCGCCACCGTTGTTCGGGGTGTCGAGGTAGGGGAAGAGCTGGACGGTGATGCCACCGTCCTCCGCGTCGGTGCCGGTCGCGTGCGCGCAGCCGCCGCTCGGGGCGACACTGACGAAGCGGCCGCTGGCGTCGACCTCGACCCGGCGGCAGGCGACCGGATCGGTGGAGAGCAGGGTCTTGCCGGACGGGTCGGTGACCTGGAAGGCGTAGATCCCGGCGGGCAGACCGGCGGCATCATCGGGTGCGTTGATGCCGGGGCCGCCGTTGAGATAGACGTCCTCCTTGGCAGCGTAGTGGTTGAGGTTGACGGGCGCGCCGGAGACGTCGGTGGTGAAGATCGCGCCGGAGAGCTGCAGCACGGGCGCAGCCGAGGCCGGCATCGACCAGAGCGCCGCCGCGGCGACCCCCGCCGCGACGGCACAGACGAGCTTTCGGATCATGGGTTTCCCCCTCGGATAGGTCGGACCTCGAGTCTTCGACGCACCGCAGTCAAGGCTCCGCCCAGGTGCCGGGTATCACCCGAACCGGGTAGGGGGCGGGAGTGTGCAATGAGCCACTTTCGAGCCACCAGCAGGAATACCGGAGAGTTCCTCCGTATTGCGTCAGGAGTGGACCGAGGTCATCAGCCCTCGGCAGACCTGAGAGGAATCCTTGTTGTGAGCACGACCGCCCCCGACACCTTCACGGACGTGATCCGAGCCCGCCGCTCCGCGCGAGCCTTCCTGCCGGACCCGATCCCCGCGGAGGACATCCGTGGCGTGCTCGAGGACGCCCAGCGCGCCCCGTCGCACAGCAACACCCAGCCCTGGGAGGTCCACGTCTTCTCCGGCGACGCCCGCGACCGCCTCAGCGAGGCGATGCTCAAGGCGTTCGAGGCCGGCCAGATGAGCCCCGACTTCACGACCACGTACGGCGCCGACGACAGCGTCCACACCCGGCGCTCGCAGCAGTCCGGCGCTCTCCTGTACGGCGCCATGGGCATCGCCCGCGACGACGTCGAGGGCCGCACCAAGGCCGTCGCCGAGAACCTCCGCTTCTACGGCGCTCCCCACGTCGCGCTGCTCTTCGTGCCGGAGCTCGGCGACGTCGTACGCGCCGCCAATGACGTCGGCATGTACGCCCAGAACTTCCTGCTCTCCCTCACCGCCCGCGGCTACCACGGCGTCCCGCAGGGCATGCACGGCCTCTTCGCCGACACCGTCCGCGCTCACCTCGGCCTCCCGGCCGACCGCAAGCTGCTCTACGGCATCTCCTTCGGCACCGCCGACCCCGAGGCCTCGGTCAACCAGGTCGCCATGGGCCGCGCTCCCCTCGACGAGCACATCGTGCTGCACGACACCTCGATCTGAGCGGCTGCGGTTGCGCTGGGAGCGGTCGAGCCGAGCTGTAACACGTCGTTCGTAGTACTACTCGCCCTATCTGATAGGGCGAGTAGTACTACGAACGACGTGTTACAGCCGGGCCGGCCGCCCAGCCTCAGCCCGCAGCCACCGCCTCACGGATCTCCACCACAGACGTACGCTGCGCCCGACCCGCCGCGAAGACGCTGACCGCGATCGCGAGCACGAGCCAGAGGACCAGGCCCCCGACCGACGCACCGACCGCTGCACCGCTCTGCGCGACCACGGCCCCACGGAGCGCCTCGGCGGCGAGCGGTACGGGGAGGATGCCGGCGAGCGCACCGAACGGGGCGGAGGCCGTGGCGACCGGGAGCAGGCCGCCGAGAGAGACCAGCTGCAGGGCGAGGAAGGCGAGCGAGATCAGCCAGCCGCGACGCTGGCCGGCGAAGGCGACGACGGCCTGGTGGACCGCGACGAACACCGCCGCGGCGAGTGCCGCGATCGCGACGGCGGCGACGGGCCGGGCGAGATCTGCGCCCAGAAGACGGGAGGCCACCACGAGGAGCACCGCCTGCCCCAACCCCACGACCACCGCGGGCCAGAGACCGGCAAACGTGAGCCGCCGCGCCGTGAGCGCGTCGCGGAGTCGCCCGGCGGGGAAGGCCGGACGGAGCAGGTAGATGGCGAGCGCACCCAGCCACAGCGCCAGCGCGATCACCGCCGGCGCGAGCCGGGTCGCCCCGGAGACGGACGACCCAGAGGCGACCGACACCCGCACCGGCGAGGCCACGACCTCGGCCTGCTTCTCCCCGGGGACCGCGATCTGTGACGCCCCGTCGTCGAGGCCCGAGGCCAACGAGGACGCGCCCTCGGTCAGCGACGAGGTCCCGGCGGAGAGGTCGTCGGCACCCGAGGCCAGCGAGGCCGACCCGTCCTCGAGCCGCTTGGTCCCCGAGGCGAGCCGGTCGGCCCCTGACGCGAGTTCGGTCGCCCCGGAGTTCGCCTCCCCGACACCGGCGGCGAGGTCACGCGCACCCTTGGCCACCCGCGAGCTGGCGGAAGCGAGCCGGGACGCCCCGGAGGCGATCTTGTCGGCACCGTCCGCCGCCGAGGAGATCCCTTCGCTCAGCTCGGGAGCCGCCTCCGACAGGGTCGACGCCCCCGCGGCGACCTGTGATGCCCCCGAGGCGAGCTGGTCGGCCTGCGCCCCGCCCGGGCCGACCGCGGCGCCCGTGGCACCGCACAGCTGCGGCTTGGAGGCCGCGAGCAGCGGGTCGCTCGCGCACGCCTGCGCCCAGCCCTTGGCGAGCCGGGTGTAGCCGTCGACCCCTTCCGACACCTGCGACGCGCCGGCGGCGAGCGAGGAGGCCTGCGCCGGCAGCCCCGTGGTCGACCGCTCGAGCCGGTCGAGCCCGCCGCTGAGCTCGTCGGCGCCGGAGGCCAGCGACGACGCCCCACGCGAGGCCTTGCCCGCGCCCGCTGCCAGCGACCCCGCACCGGACTCCAGCCGCGCGGTCCCACCGGCGAGCGAGTCGAGGCCACCGGCAACCTGCGTCGCACCGTCCGCGGCACCGGCGGCACCGGAGCTGAGCTCGCGGGCACCGTCGGCGACCTTCCCGGCGCCCGAGTCGGCGGCGGCGGTGCCGTCGGCGAGCTGGTCGGCACCATCGGCAGCCGACGTCAGGCTCGACTTGAGCTTTCCGGTCTGGTCCCGGACGCCGTCGAGGTAGGTCGTCGTCACCGTCCGCCCCAGGGTCGCCGCCGATTGCCGCGCGACCTGCCGGGCGATCTCCGCGGTGACCTCGCTGGACGCGTCGGACGCCTGCACGCTCACCCTCCCGGCGTTCGGAGAGCTTCCCTGCACGCCGGACAGCGTCTTCGAGAGGTCCTCGGGGATCGTGATGACCGCGGCGTACGTCCCGTCCGCGTAGCCCGAGCGTGCGTCCTCCTCGTCGGTGAGCTCCCATCCGAGCGTGGGGCTCTCGGAGGAGCCCGAGGAGGAGACGAGGTCAGCGGCAAGCGCCCGGCCTGCATAGACCGTCTGCTTGTCCTTGCCGCTCCCCGTCGTCACCGGCTTGTCGAGGTTGACGACCGCGGCGGGGACCTTGTCGAGGTTCTCGGCACGGTCGCCGAGCGCGACGAGCGCGAGCGCGGTCACGACGACCGGCAGCAGGATGGCGGCGGCCACCAGCCGGCCGCCCCAGGATTTCGTACGTGTCATCGGACTGTCTCCAGGTCGGCGGCCGGGGCCGCGTGGTCAGTGAGCGCAGGACGGGCACGGTCGGGCTCGGCACGGACGAGCGCCTCCGCGACCTGAGGTACGGCGGGCGGCGACGGCACCCCGAGCAGCACCGTCGTGCCCCGCGAGGTCAGTGCGGACAGCGCCGCGACCTGACCCGGGTCGAGCGAGGTCGCGCTGTCGATCGCGACCAGTGCTGGGATGCGACGACCACCTGCCAGCCGAAGAGCGGCAGGGACGTCCTCGACGAGCGCGGCCCGAGCCCGCACCGCTCCCGCCTCCTCCGGCAGCAGCCGGTCGAGCACGACCAGCTGCCCGGAGAAGCCGAGCCGCCCGGTGATCGAGGCCAGCGCAGCGGACCGCGCGACGGGGTCGGACCCATGGATGATCCCGAGACCACCCGGGCGGAGTTCGAGCGACAGCGGAGAGAGCGCCCCCGCCACCTCGACCTCGCGCGCCCGCACGGCGAGCTCACCATGGGCGGCGACGTAGTCGGCGTGCTCGAGGTGATGCACGAGCGCCTCGCCCTCGATGTCGAGGACCGGCAGCCGGCGGTCGAGCCAGCGCGGGAGCCACCAGGCCCCGCGCCCGAGCAGGGCGAGCACCGCAGGCACGAGCGTCATCCGCACCAGGAACGCGTCCACCAGGACCCCCACCGTCAGCCCCAGCGCCATCGGTTTCACGATCGGGTCGCCGTGGGGCACGAAGGCCGCGAAGACCCCGATCATGATGAGGGCAGCGGCGGTGACGACCCGTGCACTGGCAGCGAACCCGGTCTCGATGGATCGGCGGGCGTCGCCGGTGTGCACGTAGTCCTCCCGCATCCGCGAGACCAGGAAGACCTCGTAGTCCATCGCGAGCCCGAAGAGCACGCCCATCAGGATGATCGGGAAGAACGCGATCACCGGCCCGACCTCGGCGACGTTGAGAAGGTCGGCGCCCCAGCCCCACTCGAAGACCGCGGCGACGACACCGAAGGAGGCCGCGACCGACAGCACGTAGCCCAGCGTCGCCTTGAGCGGGACCGCGATGGAGCGGAACACGACCATCAGCAGGATCAGCGACAGCCCGACGACGACCGCCCCGAAGGGCAGGATCGCTCCGGACAGGCGAGCGCTGACGTCGATCGCGACCGCGGTCTGCCCGGTGACCATGACGTCCTCGATCCCGAACCGCTTCTCCAGACCGGCGGCATCGTCACGGATCGACTCGACCAGCGCAGCCGTCTCCGGAGAGCTCTTCTCGGTGGTCGGGTAGATCACCACGAGCCCGAGGTCGGCGGTGCGGTTGGGCGTCGCCAGCGCGACCTTCTGCACCCCGTCGTAGCCGCCCAGCGCCGTGCCCAGAGAGTCCATCACCCCGATCGGGTCGGTGGTGTCGATGATGTCGGCGGTCACGAACAGCGGCGCGTTGTAGCCCGGCCCGAAGTCACGGTCGATCAGGTCGTACGTCTCCCGCGGAGCGGTCCCCGGGTCGGCGCTGCCGTTGTCGTTGAGCCCCAGCGCCAGGTCGCGGGCCGGGATCGCCAGGACGGCGATGACCAGCAGCGAGACCACGACGGTGAGGACCGGCACCTTGGTCACCACCCGCACCCAGCGCGCCCCCAGGGTGGGGGCGTGAGGCTGCCCCTCCGCGACAGCCTCACGCCGCGCGGCCCGAGACCCGGGCTTCGGCCGGAGCCGCTCCCCCGCGAGCGCGAGGAGCGCCGGCACCGCGGTGAGCGCCACGAGCACCGCGACCAGGACGGCCGCGGCCGCGGCGTACCCCATGACCGCGAGGAACGGGATGCCCGCGACCACCAGGCCGCAGAGCGCGATGATCACCGTGACGCCCGCGAAGATGACCGCGCTGCCGGCGGTGGCGACCGCCCGGGCGATCGACTCCTCGACGCCGAGCCCGTGGGCGAGCTGGCTGCGGTGCCGGGCGATGACGAACAGCGCGTAGTCGATCCCGACTGCGAGCCCGATCATCAGCGCGAGCGTCGGCGTCGTGGCCGAGATCGTGGTGAACGCGGCGACCGAGAAGATCCCCGCCATCGCGATCGCCACGCCGAGCAGCGCGGTCAGGATCGGCAGCCCGGCGGCCAGCAGCGACCCGAACGTGATCGCCAGGACCAGCAGGGCGATGAGCAGCCCGATCGCCTCGGTCGCACTGACCTGGACCCCCGTGGCGGCGTACGCGTCCCCGCCGACGTGCACCTCGAGCGACGACCCCGGCGGCAGCTCCGCCGCCTTCTCCAGGTCCGAGGTCACGCCCTCGGGGAGCTCGTCGACCCCGAGGTCGAGCTGCACCGTCGCCAGGGCGTCCCGGCCGTTCTCGCTCACGGTCCGGCTCTCCGGGGCCAGCGGGTCGGTGACCGTCGCGACGTGGTCCACCTTCTCGACCTCGTCCAGCACCGACCGGATCTCCTTCCGGTGGTCATCGATCCGCTCCCCCTCCGGCGCGACGAAGACCAGCTGGGCGGAGGTCCCGGAGACCTCCGGGAAGCGCTGCGTGAGCGCGTCCAGACCCTGCTGGGACTCGGTGCCGGGGATCGTGAAGTCGTTCTGCAGCTTGCCGCCGAGCGAGACGGTCAGCGCACCCAGCAGCACGGCGAGCAGCAGCCAGAGCGCCAGCACGGTCTTGGCCCGGCGGGCGACGAGACGGCCGAGCCGGTAGAGGTAGGAGGACACGTTCGATACATTAACGCATCCAATACAAAAACGTATCGCAGCGCGTATGTGAGGATTGCGACATGACCGAGGTGAAGGCCCCCCGACGACGTACGAACACCCGCGCCCGACTGCTGGCGGCCGCCGTCGACGTCTTCGTCGAGCGGGGCGCCCGCCGGGTCACCGTCGACGACCTGGTCAGCGCCGCCGGTTACACACGAGGCGCGTTCTACTCCAACTTCAACAGCGTCGACGAGGTGCTGCTCGAGACGTTCAAGGAGGAGTCGGAGCGGCTGATCGAAGCCGTCCGCGCCGCCCTCGACGAGCACCACGACGCCGACTCGAGCGAGTCGCTGATCGGCGCGGCCTTCGCCGCGGTGCGCCCCATGCAGGACCGCTGGTACGTCTTGCAGAGCGAGGTCGTGCTGCAGAGCCTCCGCGACCCGGACGCGCGCGAGATCAGCTCAGCCACCTTCACGGCGCTCAGCGAGCAGCTCGTCGAGCTGGTCGAGCTCGCCCTGGCCCGCCTCGACTGCACCTCCACCATGCCGACCGATCTCCTCGCCCAGACGATGATGGGCGTGTTCCTGCACAGCCTCACGATGCGTACGATCCGGCCCGACGACCCCCGCGCCGACCGGCTTCTCGACGAAGCGCTCCCTCAGATCCTCGACGGGGTGTCGATCCCACGGGCCCCCGCCTAGGCTGGGTGCGAGTCCCGGTCCGGGCCAGCTCTCAGGGGGTTCAGCATGGGCGCACCGACATGGGTGTGGGTCGTCACGGTCGTCGCGATCATCGGTCTGCTCGGTTTCGACTACGTCTTCCACGTACGCAAGGCCCACACGCCCACGCTGAAGGAGGCCGCCACCTGGTCGGCGGTCTACGTCGCGATCGCGCTCCTGTTCGGTGTCGGCGTGCTCGTCTTCGGCGGCGTCGGGATGGGCGGGGAATACTTCGCCGGCTACATCACCGAGAAGGCGCTCTCGGTCGACAACCTGTTCGTCTTCCTGATCATCATGACCAGCTTCCGGGTGCCCCGTGAGGACCAGCAGAAGGTGCTTCTCTTCGGGATCACGTTCTCGCTGATCGCCCGCACCGGCTTCATCTTCGTGGGCGCTGCGCTGATCAACACCTTCGCGTGGGTGTTCTACCTGTTCGGGCTGATCCTGCTGATGACGGCCGGCAACATGCTGAAGCCCGACGACGACTCCCACGGCGAGAACATCGTGGTCCGGCTGTCCCGGCGGATCTTCCACGTCAGCGAGCACTACGACGGCGACAAGCTGTTCACGGTCGAGGACGGCAAGCGCATCCTGACGCCGATGCTGCTGGTGATGGTGGCCATCGGCGGCACCGACATCCTGTTCGCCCTCGACTCGATCCCGGCGATCTTCGGCCTGACGCAGAACATCTACCTGGTCTTCACCGCGACCGCGTTCTCCCTGTTGGGCCTGCGACAGCTCTACTTCCTGCTCGACGGGCTGCTCGACCGGCTCATCTTCCTGTCCTACGGGCTGGCCGCGATCCTCGCCTTCATCGGCGTGAAGCTGATCCTGCACGCGCTCCACGAGAACAACGTCCCGTTCATCAACGACGGAGATCCGGTGCACGTCGTCGAGATCAGCACGGGACTCTCCTTGAGCGTGATCATCGGCGTGCTCGTCGTCACCGTCGTCGCGTCTCTCTTCAGCAAGCGTGGTCGCGCCAAGAACGCCATCGGCAACGCCCGCCGGCACGCGGCCGCCTACCTCGACTCGGAGTACACCGCCGATCCTGCCGAGCGCGAGCGCATCCACAACGCCCTCCTCGCCGAACGCGACCTGATCGTCTCCCTCGGCCCGAAATACCTTCAGATCGCCCGCGAAGAGACCCCGCTCATGGAGCTCCTCGAGCGCGCCCTCGCCAGCCACACCGCGGCCGTCGAGCGCGGCGAGGCCTCCCCGGCGGGACCTCCGAAGATCCTCCGGGACGAATAGAGCGGGGTCCCATGTCGCCCGACAACCCTTCGTTGCCAGATGCCCTGCTGCCCACCGCCGATGCCGGCTGGGAACCGGTCACCACCGGGGAGTCCGGCGCGGCGGTGTTCCGCGATCGTGCCGGCGCCCGCTTCGCGAAGCTCCTCCCCGCGGCGGACAGCGATGATCTCGTTGCCGAGCGCGACCGCATCACCTGGCTCGGCGACGCCGGCCTCCCGACCGCGTCCGTGCTGGACTGGCGAACCACCGACGCCGGCGCGTGCCTGATCACCAGCGCGATCGGCGGCGTCCCGGCCGACCGACTCGACCCCGCTGCGCTCCGACTCGCCTGGCCAGGAATCGCGGACATCACCCGCGAGCTGCACGACCTGCCTGTGGCCAACTGTCCCTTCGACCGAGGACTCGCGTCGATGCTGCCCGTGGCACGTACGACGGTGGCGGAGGATCGGGTCCAGACCGAGTTCCTCCCGGTGTCGCTCCAGCAGACGCCGCCGGCACAGATCCTCGACCAGATCGAGGAGGAGCTGCCACGGCGCCGACGCCAGGAGGAGGACGAACGCGTCGTCTGCCACGGCGACCTCTGCCTGCCGAACATCCTCGTCGACCCCGACTTCATGCGCGTCACCGGTCTGATCGACCTCGGCCGCCTCGGTGTCGCCGACCCGTACGCCGACATCGCGCTGCTGCTGGCCAACGCCCGCGAGACCTGGCCCGACGAGATCACCGCCCGGGCTTCCGATCATGAGTTCGGCGAGCTGTACGGGATCGACCTGGATGCGGAGAGGCAGCGCTTCTACCTGCTGCTCGACCCGTTGACCTGGCCGGCCTGAGCGCGGGTGCGATCGTCGGGTCTCCTCATCGTGAGGTCGTCGGCGCCAGGTCCTTGATGCGCCGCGCCGGCACCCCGGCGTACACGCCGTGCGGCTCGCAGTCGCCGACCACCACAGCGCCCGCGGCGACCACGCATCCCTCGCCGATGGTCACGCCCGGCAGCACCGTCGAACGAGCGCCGAGCCAGACTTCGTCGCCGATCGTCGTCGTCGCGTACGTCGGCTCGCGGCTCGCCTTCCCCGAGGAGATGTCGTGGGTCGCGGTCATCACCATCACCTGCGGAGCGAGGTGACAGTTCTCGCCGATCACGATCCGTCCGCCGGCCACGTCGAGGTAGCACTCGTGGTTGACGAAGGTGCCCTTGCCGAGCTCCAGGTCCGACCCCGTGATCCGTACGCCGGAGAAGACGTTCATGGTCTGCGCCCTGATCCCCGCCAGTCGGTAGATCAGCTGTCGCACGGGTCGCGGCACGACCGCAGAACCGGCCACCACGTTGAGGACGACGTGGCGCACTGCGATCGACAGGTCGAGGCGAAGCCCCCGGACCAGCGCCTTCACCATGGGGTCACCGCAGGTGCGTGGGGCGTCGAGTGCTTGTCCAATGTCGGTGGCCTTTCTGCGCAGAGACGTTCCGGCAGCCATGACACGGCGGGCACCGGATCATGACGCCGACCTGTGATTCGCGACGTATCAACGCTTCGGCGTCATAGCGCGGCTCGATCGCTGTCCTGACATGAGAACCCACCCGCGCGGACCGCGTGGGTCCCGTCTACGAAGAAGGACACCGACGTTGCTGAAGCCACGAAGGCGCCGAGCGGTCATCGCGGGCGTCTGTGCCGTCCTGGTCGGCGGAGGCGCGGCCGCGGCCATGATCGCCACCGGCTCCGACCTGAGTCCCGTCGAGCCGAGTGCGGTCGGGCCGAGCGCGACGCCGGCCCAGAGCGACGGTTCGAAGAACAGCTCGAAGGACAACCCGAAGGACGGCACCCCGGAAAGTCCCGGCCCGAGCGCCGGTGCGGTGAAGGACGCCGCCGAGAAGGCCGAGGTCGACCCGGAGGTCGTCACCGAAGCCACCACGACCATCGACACCACCCTGGACTCGTTCTACGCCCCGCTCGAGGCGGGCGAGGAGCCGAAGATCCCCGGCGTGGTCGGCAAGGCGCTCCGCGAGGAGATCGAGATCGCTCAGTACGAACGTCAGGACGCCGGCTGGAAGGTCACCGGGTCCCCGACGCTCGACGAGCTCGAGATCCTCGAGGTCGACGACCCGGACAAGCCCACGGCGATGAAGATCAAGGTGTGTGTCGACGCCAGCGACGTCGCCATCAAGAACTCCACCGGCCGGGACATGACGACGAAGACGGCGACCCGGTCGCGGTCGGTGTTCGACATGAAGCTCGTCAAGGGCGAATGGCGGGCAGTCTCCCGCACCCTTCCGGCCGACGCGGACTGCTCGGCCTGAGCAGCCCGCTCGAAGCAACCCCTCCTCTCGGGAGCGTCCACGGCGGACGAGCCGATGCGGCGTCATGACCGCAGCGTTCTCGTGTCCTGGGCGCTGAAGACCCAACACAGCAGGAGCAGACATGCATGAGACCGCGACGTCACCATCCCCCACGTGCTTCGGCCCGTGGCGCGACCTCTGGGACCGTCGACGCATCGGATCGGGGCTCGTCCTCGCGGTGACGCTCGCGCTCTCGACGATCGCGGTCCCGTCGTCGGCAGACGCCGCACCACAGCCCACGACGACGGCAGCGACTGCCGTGCCCGCCGGCGACGACGACCCTCTGGACCCCGCCGCCTGGACGCTGGGCAACGGAAGCGCTCCGGCCGGAAGCTCGGCCGCCAACTGGGTGAAGCTGAGCAGCGGCAACGGCTACATGAACGCGGACGACACCCCCAGTGGTGCCGGCAGCCAGCTGCAGCAGTCCGTCACCGGCGTGACCCCCGGAAGCACGCTGTCCGTGACCGTGCACTGGAACCACGGCATCCCCAACCCCGGCGATGCCATGCAGCTGACCCTGTCCTACGCGGGCGTGAACTACGCGGCCTGGCAGACGCCCTACGGGGTCGGTTCGTCGAAGGTCGTCGTCGCCAACGGCGCCACCGTCGCACCAGCCACCGGGTCCGCCGAGAAGACAGCCGCCACCTATCAGGTGACGTTTCCGGACAACGTCCCGCAGTCCGGGGTGATGCGGTTCGCGATGACGGCGATCACGAACAAGGTCTCGCCGGGGGATGACTTCCGCATCACGAACCTGAGCATGCACAGCCCGCCTGTCCCGGTCCCGGAGGAGGGACTTCCCGAGCAGCGCCGGAAGGCCGTCCTGCGCAACGGGTCGTTGAAGAACCCGTGGGGCGTCACCGGCCGCAGCCCTCTCTTCCAGGACAACCTCGACGTCGAGGTCCAGGCCTTCGGCGAGGACACCGCCAACGACATCATGTACGTCGGCGGCAACTTCACCACCGTCCAGCGGGACAAGGACGGCACCGACGCCGCCACCCAGCAGTTCCTCGCCGCCTTCGACTCCGTCACGGGCGAGTGGATCGACACCTTCCGACCCGACCTCGACGGCCAGGTCAAAGCCATCGAGGTCCTCCCCGGCGGCAGGCTGGCCGTCGGCGGCGAGTTCGCCAACGTCGACGGCGCACCCCACGAAGGGTTCGTCGTGCTGGACACGGCCACCGGCAAGGTCCACCCCGACTTCACGACGCTCCTGGTCAACCACATCTCCATCGAGACCGTCTCGGTGTGGGACTTCGTCACCGACGACGGCTGGCTCTACCTCGCCGGCAAGTTCACCCACGCCACCGCACCCGGCTCCACCCGCGAGATCTACAGCCGCAACCTCATGCGGATGAGCCTCGACGACCTCACACCCGACCGCACCTTCACCGCCGACCTCAACGGCGGCGCCGTCGACCTCGACATCCACAACGGCCGTCTCTACGCCGCCGGCACCTTCAGCCAGAACAAGGGAAACCCCGCCTTCCGCGCCCTCGCCATCGACCTCGACGACTACTCGCAGATCCCCTGGACGATCCACACCAGCTACGGCACCGCCGTGCTCAACACCCGCCAGTACGGCGTCGTGGCCACCGACACCTCGGTCTGGCTCACCGGCGCGGAGCACCTCCATGCCGCGTACGACGCCACCGACCTCTCCCTGAAACAGACCTGGATGCAGTACTCGGGTGGCGACGGCCAGACGATCGCCACCAACGGCGACACCGTCTTCGCAGGCTGTCACTGCTGGGACTACACCTACGAGGGTGCGCGGAAGTGGGGCGACAAGGGATCGAACTACGCAGAGATCTCCGCGATCGGCGCCTACGACGCCGTCGGCACCACCATCCAGCGCAGCCCCAAGGTCTGGGACCCCGTCTTCTCCTCCCGCCGCGGCGACGGCGCCTGGGCCAGCCACATCGACGAACGTGGCACCCTCTGGGTCGGCGGCGACTTCACCCACGCCAGACCGGACGGCTGGACCACCGGGAACCGATGGACCGGCGGCTTCGTCCGGTTCGAGCAGGACGGCGACGCCACCGCCCCCGACGTACCCACCCGACTCACCGTCGTCACCGACGGTTCCTGGGACGCACTCTCCTGGGACCCCACGGGCGAAGACGGCCTGACGTACCAGGTGTTCCGCATCGGCAGTGGCGACATGGTCGCCGAGACCACCGACACCGCGATCGCCGTACCCGCTGCCCCCGAGGGCACCCGCTACCTCGTCCGCGCCATCGACACAGCAGGCAACATCTCGGCGACCAGCGACCCCGCAGTCGCACAACCCGGCGAGATCCCGGCCGGGCTCGTCCACGAGGGCGAACCGGTCCGGCCGACGCAGGTCATCGCGCCGCGAACCTCATGGACCTACTCGTACGACGCCGGACGCCCCGACGGCTGGCCGGCCGTCACGTCGCTCGCGTCGACCGGCGCCGCACCCCTTGGCTGGGGCACCCAGGACGTCGCCACCACCTTCCCCGCCGCGGCCGACGGCACCCGGCCTCTCGCCACCTACTACGCGAGGTCGTTCGAGCTCCCCGCCGACGCACCCCACCAGGAACTCGTCATCACCGTACGTCTCGACGACGGCGCCGCCGTCTACGTCAACGGCAGAGAGGTGCTCCGGGAGAACCTGCCGGACGGTGACCTGACCGACCGCACGTACGCCACCACCTCCGTGTCCGGGGCCGCCGCACCCGCCAACACCTCCACGGTCCGGATCCCGGTCAGCGACCTGACCACCGGCACCAACACCATCACCGCCGAGACGCACGCCAACTGGAGCAAGGCACCCAGCTCGACCTTCGACCTGGAAGCGGTGCTCCAGTAGCCCCTGGTCCAACGGTCACGGTGTGACCATGGCGGTGCTCGCGGACGCGTTGCCGGCAGCGTCGATCGCGCGCACCGCATAGGCCGCACCGTCCACTGCGGGCACGGTGTGCGTGCTGGCCGCCGTCGTGGCGACCGGACGGTCGTTGCGCAGCACCTGGTAGGTCACGCCGCGCTCGGGTGACCCGGTCCACGACAGCGAGTCCGTCGTCCCGTCCGAGACGACCTTCAACCCGGACGGCGCCACGGGGGCGGCGGCGTCCGCCGGTGCGAATCGGGCGAACCCGCCGGTCCAGCGCTTGGTGATCGTGTCCCGGGACGCATGGGTCAGGTCACCGCCGACCCACATCGTCCCGTCCGAGTCGATCAGCGTTGCCCACACCCCCGACCCCTCGCGGATGCCGAAACGTGGCGCAAAGGCGGTCTCGAGCGTCGCCCCGGTGCTGTCGTACGCACCGAGCTGATCGATCGCGCCGTGGTTCGACGTCCCTCGGGTCCACTCCAGCATCCGCGAGGCACCTTCGTAGACGTTCTCGGAGCAGTGGCACCCCGCGTAGACGGTGCGACCGTCGGAAGCCAGCGCCTGGCCGTCGCCACCGTTGTGGGTCAGCCAGGTCTGCCGCACCTGCATGGTCCCGGCGTCGTAGACCGCGACCAGGTGCTCGGCGCCGGTGAGCCACACGTTGTCACCGACCGCGAGCACGGCACCCTGCAGGTGGTAGGCATCGTGCGACTTGGAGATCGTCCACGGGATCTGGGTCGTGGTCGGGATGTCCATCGCCAGGGCGCTGACGGCGTCGGCGGTCCCGTTCGCGGTGAACCGGCCGGCGGCGTAGAGCCTGTCGCCGTCGTCGGAGACGTCCAGGTCGTAGACCGTCCCGTTGAGGTTCAGCCAGAACGTACGGTCCGGGGACAGGTCGTCCACGGACAGGCGCATCAGGTTGCGGCTGTACACCTCGCCGGTCGCTCGCGCGCTCGAGGCGTGGGTGAACTTGCCACCGATGTAGAGGTAGCCGTCCTTCACCTCCGCCGCCCAGACCGAGGGCCGAAGACTGCCGACGCGGTTGGTCAGGGTGGTGGTCGCGAACTGGTCGAGATCCCCGGTCGACGGGTCCAGGACCGCGAACCCCTGGCGCCCCTCCCCGTTCACCGTGGTGAAGTCACCGCCGACGACCAGCCGACCGTCGGGCAGCACCTCCAGCGACCGCACCTGGTCGTCCAGCGCCGGCCGGAAGGCCGAGACCCACTCGCCGGTGCTGACGTCGAAGGCGGCCAGATAGGGCTGCTCCACGGCGTCCGTCCCGCGCGCGTCGCGCTGGACGGTGGTGAAGTTCCCGCCGACGTACATCACGCCGTCGCCCTCGGCGAACGCCTGCACCTCGACGTCGTAGTAGCCCCCGTACGAAGGTCCGAGCCCGCTCACGCCCCACGGGTTCCACCGCGACTCGCTCCGGGCGACCGCGGGCCGGGTCGCTGCGGGCGTACCTTCCGCCGGGAGCTGCCCGAAGTCGGAGCTGAACCGCGCCGGGCGGAGGTAGACCTGGGTGAACGGCTTCGTGACCTGCGTGCCCTTCTTGTAGAGGTAGCTGGTGCCGGAGGTCGAACCACCCAGGACGTTGGTGGGGTCGGTGATGCCCCAGCCGACCGACCAGCCGGACTTGACGTCGGTGGTGGTGTTCACGTCGAAGGCGAGGTTGGTCTCGCTCCCGAACCGGGCGCCCGTCCCACCCGCCGTTGGGGTGCCGTTGAACTGCACGTTGGTGACCGGCATCGCGGACTCGAACTGCCACGTCCATCCCGGCTGGCCCTCGCCGCCGAACTGGAACTGCGCCTCCTGCCACCTGGTCCCGGCCGCGTCTGTCGCACGCCTCAGCCGGACCCAGGTGTCGTCGACCCGTAGGTCTCCGAGCAGGGCGTTCACGGTCGTGACCGGCAGCTGACGGGGAGAGAACCCGCCGACGCCCGCGATGTCGCTGCGCACCTCCGCCGAGGTCCCGCGGCCGGTGGCCGCCGTGCTCCACCCCTCGCGGCCACGCCCGACGAGGACCCAGCCTCCCCCGCTGGTCACCTGGTCGCAGTAGAACCGGTCGGCGACGACCAGCTCCGGCGTCCACAGCCAGTAGACGCCCGACGGCGCGTCCGGCCGCACCTGCTTGATCTCCCAGCACGACCCGGCCGGGTTCGACTCCGTGCCGAGCGGCGCCTCTGCTGCCGAGGCCGGCGACACCGGCGCGACGTAGCCCGGCGTGAGCACGCCGAACGTGACCGCCAGCGTGACAGCCGCCGCCCGGCCGGCGCGATGGTGGTGGAGCTTGCTCATGGATGTTCCTCCCGAGTCAGGCCATGACGCGCCGCGGGGCGGCATCAATCACGTACCCATGTGTGGATGTAGTCGAGGTGCATGACCGATTCCGAGGCGGACCAGTCCGTGGTGTGGTCCGGCATCCCGTTCCACTCCCCGCCGACATTGAGCGTCACTCGGAGGTTCCAGCGCTTGCCGACCTCGTAGTACGTGTCGAACCAGGACGGGTCACCCGACGTGAAGGTGGCGACCGGGACGTCGTCGACCCACATCTTGATCGACCCCGGGGTCTTCTCCATCGAGTAGGTGTGCCAGCCGTCGGCCGTGCCCGGGAGCGCGGAGAACTTCTTCACGTGGACCTCCTGCTCGCGACCGGGGCCGTACGCGGTGTGGATCGTGTGGTGTGTCGCCGGATCGTCCAGCTCGCGGCCGAAGATCTCGACCAGGTCGATCTCACCCGCCGAGCGATCGTCGGGACGCAGCCACAGGGGCCCCGGCCAGAGCCCGCGCTCCATGGGCACCTTGGCCCGCACCTCGACCCGGAACTCGTCCGGAAGCGCAGCCTTCCCGTTGCTGTCGATGTAGCCCGAGGTGTAGTTCCAGCGCTGGACGACCTGCTTCTTGGCCCGGAGGTGGAGGAATCCGTCGTCCACCTTGACGTTCTCGCGCATGAACAGCGCCGCTTGGTTGGGCGCCTGCCCGTAGTGACGTACGTTCCACCGGGTGCGGTCGAGTCCGGTGAAGTCGTCGCGCCACAGCGTGCGCCATCCCGCAGGATCCGCTGCCCGCCGGGAGGTGCCGGGTTCGGTCGTGGCATCGCCGTCCTTCGCACCAGCGCCGCCGTTCGGACGATCGCCCTTGTCCACGCCGGTGCCGTCTCCCTTCGCGGACGGCCCGCCGGGGCCGGGCGGTTCTGACGGAGCGATCGCGCCGGGCGCATCCACGACTTCCCCGCTGGCATCGGGTTCCGCCGGGTCCGCGCTCTGACGGCCGTCCTGGCTCCCCCTGTCACTACCGGTCCAGGCGGTCTCGTCCCTCAGTTGCGCGGCGGCCAGCAACCCGGCCACGACTGCGACTGCGAGGACTGCTCCGCCAGCCGTCAGTCGGGCACGTCGCGTCATCTTCTGGCCGGTCGGGTGTTGTCGCATGTGTGGGCCTTCCTCGGCTCTCGTCACCGGACGGCTAGCGCTGCGCTCAGCTCGAACGTCTGGCTTGCGGTCTTGCGATAGTTGGAGTGAGCTTCTGCCGTCAGGACGTTCGTCCCTGTCGTCAGCAGATCGCGCGGAACCACGACCGTCACCGTCGACGTGGAGGCCGACGACGAGCTCACCGCCGAGGAGGCGTAGGTGTTCTCGGTCAGCGCGCCCGCCGGCAGGTTCTCGCGAACGATCTCGGTGCCGTTGAGATAGACGGCGACGCCGTCGTCGACGCGGACGGTGACCTCGAGGCCGCCGGTCGCTGCTGGATCCGGGACCTCGAACGCTCGCGCGTAGTAGGACGTGATCGGGCGCGTCCCGTCGGTGGCGGCGGGAATCTCGGTGGCGACGTCGGCCGTTCCCCAGCCGAGCGGCGCCGGTCCGTACGTGTCGAGCGACCCGACTGCCGGCCAGTCGCGCGGCGTGCCGTGGCCGTAGGAGAGGTCCCACTGGGCCCCGTTCGGAACCACCAGGACCGGGGCGGCGACGGCCGACTCGACCGCAGTGCTCGGCGAGGCGTTGTCCGCGGCGTCGATCGCCCGGACGACGTACTGTGCGCCGTCCGTGGCAGGCACGGTAAGGGTGCGCTCGGGGGCCGTGCCGACCGGGCGGCCGTTCCGCAGCACCTGGTACGTCACCCCCTTCCCGCCGGTGCCGGACCAGGTCAGGACGTGCGAGGCGCCGTCCGTCACGACCTTCAGGTCGGCCGGCTTGTCCGGCGCGGTCGTGTCGGTCGCGGCGAACCGGGCGAACCCACCGGTCCACCGTTTCGTCAGGCTGTCCCTGGCTGCCTGGGTCAGGTCACCACCGACCCACAGGGTGCCGTTGGAGTCGACCAGACTCTCCCACGCGCCCGACGCCTGACGCGTGCTGAAACGGGGCGAGAACGCCGGCTGGATGGTCGCGCCGGCGTTGTCGAACGCACCGATCTGCTCGATGGCACCGTGGTTGACGGTGCCAGGAACCCGCGATGCGTAGGAGCTCGACCCCTCGTAGGTGTTCTCCGAGCAGTGGCACCCGGCGTAGACCGTCTCCCCATCGGTCGCCAGAGTCTGACCGTCACCACCTGCTTGCTGGACCCAGGTCTGGCGCAGCTCCATGGTGGCGGCGTCGTAGGTGCTCAGGATGTGCTCGGCACCGGTGATCCACACCGAGTCGCCAGCCGCGACGACGGCCTGCTGACGGGTGTTGCCGTCCCGCGGGTCCGAGAAGGCGACCTTCCACGGCACCTGGCTCAGGTCGTCCAGATCGATCGCGAGGCCACGGTAGGCGGACTCCGTGCCGTTGACGCTGAACATCCCGGCGGCGTAGAGCCGTTCCCCGTCGTCGCTGGCGTCGAGCGACCACACCGAGCCGTTGAGCTCGACCCCCAGGGCCCGGTCCGGTGTCAGGTCGGCCACGCTCAAGCGCATCAGGTTGCGCCCGTAGACCTCGTCGGGAAGCTTCTCGTTCGTCGCGTGCGTGAACAGGCCGCCGATGTAGAGCCACCCGTCCGCCACGTCCATGGAGCGGACCGACGGCAGCTGCCCGCCGACGTAGTTGGCGAGCGTGGTCGTGAAGTACGGGTCGACCTGGCCCACCGTGGTGTCGAGCACCACGAGCCCGTGATGCTCCATGCCGGACGCCTGGGTGAAGGTGCCTCCGACCGCCAGCCGGTTGTCGTCCAGGACGGCCAGCGCACGTACCTGGCCGTTCAGCTTCGGCCGGAAGGTCGGGATCCACTCGCCCGTGTCGATGTCGAAGGCCGCCAGGTAGGGCTGCTCGACGGTGTCGGTGCCCGAGGAGCTGCGCTGGATCGTGGTGAAGTTGCCCCCGACGTACATCACGCCGTCGCCCTCGGCGAACGCCTGGACCTCGACGTCGTAGAAGGTGTCGGAGCCCGGCGACAGACCGGTGACCCCCCACGGGTTCCACTTCGAGGCACTGGAGGCGACCGCCGGGCCGGTAACCTCGGGAGTGCCGTCCTGCGGCGGTGCCGGGAAGTCATCACTGTCCAGCTCGGGCCGTAGGAACACCTGGGTGAACGGGCGCGTGACCTCCCCACCGTTCTTGTACAGATAGTTCGAGCTCGACGTCGTTCCGCCGAGTCCGTTGTTCCAGTCGCGGATCCCCCAGCCGGACCGCCAGCCGGACGTCGAGCTGACGGTGGTGTGTACGTCGTACAGCACGCTCCCGCTCGCCTTGAACGAGGCCGCGGTGCCGCTCCCGGCCACGGTGCCGTCGAACAGCACGTCGGCGACCGGCAGGTCGGTCTCGAGCTGCCACGACCACCCCGGCCGGGCCTGGGCGTACCGGAACCGCACCTCCTGGCGCTTGCTGCCGTCGGCGCTGACCGCGCGCCGCAGCCGGACGGTCTGCTCGTCCACCCGCTTCCCGCCGAGCAGGCCGTTGACGGTGTCGACCGGCAGCGTACGTGGGGCGAACGCCTCCGGTCCGTCGATGACGTCCCGGACATCGGCGACCGTGCCCTGGCCGGTGGAGGAGTGGCTCCAGCCGTCGCGGCCACGGCCGATCAGCACCCAGCCGCCGCCGTCGGTCTCCTGGTCGCAGTGGAACTGGTCGGCGCGGACCAGGTCCGGCGTCCACAGCCAGTAATTCCCCGAGGGAGCATCGGGGCGATCCTGCTTGACCTCCCAGCAGGATGCCGCGGGGTTCGTCTCTGAGCCGATCGGCCCCAAGGCGCTCGGCGGAGCCGCCGGGTTTGCGGGGAGCGCGGTCGTGACCGGCACGGTTGCCTGCGCGGACGCGGCCTGGAAGCCGAACCCGCCGAGGAGGGTGATGCTGAGAGCTGACACCGCCGCGCGTCGGGCGCGCAGCAGTCGAGAGGTTATGGGCACTTCGGGTCCTTCGGAGGTGTTCGGGCTCAGCAGTCGGGGTTCGCGGCAAAGGTGCGGGACCGCACCTTCCAGTCGCCCTCGACCAGAGCCAGGTCAAAGAGTGAGAGGGAGCGGGTGACAGTGCCCGAGGTCATGTCGCTCCCTGCTGAGTTGCGGACGATCACGTCGGAGGTGTCCACACACGTACGAATCGTCATCGACGACGGTTTCGCGGGATCGTCGACCTCGACGACCGCGAGGCCGTCGAGCCTTGCGGCGCCCTCGACCGTCCAGCCGAGGTCCTGCCGTTCGAGCTGGGTGTTGGAGATCTCCTCGGCCATGAACGTGCCGACGACCTCCGGAAGGTCGAGCTTCTTGCCCTTCGGGAGCGGCGCGAACAGCGCGTCGAGCGAGGTGTCCACGCTCGTCACCGCATCCTTCACCTCTTCCGGATCGACCCGCGCCTTCGTGGCGGCGGCGGCCAGCTCGGCAGCGGTCAGTCCCGTCCCCGTCGCCCGCTGCGGAGCACGTGGCGGCGGGTCGGCCGTCGGGGTCCGCTCCTCGCCGGCGTCCTCGTCGGGCTTCGGTGCCTCCGTGACCCGTTCCGGCAGCGTCGACGGCGCTCGCGACTCCGCTGCGGCAACCGCGACGCCGGTCCCGACGACGAGCAGCGTCGCCGTCGCCCCGAGGACGACGCGCTGACGAGTGGTGATCCTCGCCATCTCTCACAACCCCTTTCCGTGGGCATTGACGGTCCGCACGAGCCAGGGCCCGGAGACCATCCGCGTGGACACGGCCAGCGCGCCCCACGCCCGCAGGCTGCCGGCCTTGGCACGCAGCGACGTACCTGCCCAGCGGCGGGCGAGCTTGTTGTTGCCTGCCAGGGCGGAGGCAAAGGCGATCTGGCCGGCGATGCGTGCCAGGCCGGTGCGGTCGCCGCGGATCTCGGGGTACTTGCCGACGATGTAGGCCAGACCGTCCGCGTTGGTCTGCCACTTGCTCGTGAAGAAGGAGGGACGGTCCCAGTGCACGACCACGAGCGGTCCGTCGACAGCGATCACCGGGCCGTGGGTCGTCGCCCGGAGCAGCAGCTCGTAGTCCTCACCGAAGGAGCCCGGCACGAGCTCGTCGACCAGACCGACCTCCCCCAGCAGGTCCTCGCGTCGCAGCACGAACCCCGAGGGGTGGTACTCGGTGATCCTCGAAGCGAGGAAGTCAGCGTGCTCGGCGCGTGCTGGTGCCGTACGCACCACCGACTGCCCGGCCGTGACGACCTCGATGCTCGAGGCGACCAGGACGGCCTCGGGGTGGTCGGCCAGGAGCCGGAGCTGGCGACGGATCTTGGTCGGACGCCACTCGTCGTCGTCGTCGCAGAACGCGACCAGATCGCCGGTGGCTGCAAGGATCCCGGTGTTGCGGCCGCCGGCGAGGCCCGGCGTACGGTTGTTGGTGATCGTGCGCAGGGTTCGTCCGGGGAGGAGCATCACGTCGTCGAGAGGGTCCACGTCGACCCGGTCGAAGACGACGACCGTCTCGATCTCGCCCTCGTAGTCCTGGGTCATGACGGAGCGGATCGCTCGCCGCAGCAGGTCTTCCCGACCGCCGCGGGTGGCGATCACGCAGGTGACGGTAGGAGCACTCATCGGACTTCCTGACGGGTAGGACGGGCGAGGTCGCGAGCACGCCGGCGCATCGACGCCACCGTGTGGCCGGCGTTGATGACGAACAGCAGCGCGTAGAGCGCGAAGAACAGGGGCGGCCACGCCCAGGCCAGGAACACCCAGCACAGCGCGCCGGTGTCCGTGGGCAGCAGGAGGACCGACTGCAGAGTCCCGCGGCGCGACCGCGTGGCAGGCTTCGCCGTGGATCCCGCCGGCGTCCAGCGGTGCACTGTCGTGCGGCGCTGGCCCTGGAGGAGCTGCCCGGCGAGGATCTGCGACATGAACTGGGCCGCGACCACCGGCACGAACAGCGCCGCTGTCGCGACGCCGAGCGTGGAGTCGCTCCAGGTCGCCAGGAGGAGCACCGTCACGTGGATCGCGGGGACGCGCGCGGCGTCGAGCACGTGGTCGAGCCATTCGCCCTGCTTCGACGAGCGACCGGTGAGCCGCGCGACCTGGCCGTCCGCCGAGTCGAGCACGTAACCGAGAGCGAGCAGCACCGCAGCGATCGCACCCGCGAGCACGTTCTGCGTGTGCAGCGCCAGGAGCGCTCCCAGACCGGCCAGGGACAGCCCGAAGCTGACGAACGACACCGTGTTCGGGCCGATGCCCAGGGCGACGGCGGCCGCCGCGACGACCCGCGCCGCCCGGCGGTTGACCCATCGGGTGTACGCCGGAACGCCGTCGCCGACCTTCTGCGCGGCGCCGATCGTGGCCCACGCCTCGGCGAAGGTCATGGACGTGTCCGTGACGGTGCTCTCGACCGCGGCGAGCGTGGCTCTGGATCCGCTCATCAGTACGCCCCCCGTCCGCCGAAGACGGCACCGAAGGTCCGGCCGAGAATGCTGAGATCGCCCAGCAGGCTCCAGCACCGGACGTACTGGAGATCGAGGCTGATGCTCGTCTCCCAGTCGAGGTCGCTGCGACCACTGACCTGCCAGAGACCGGTGATACCGGGACGAACCGCGAGCCTCCCGCGCTCGCGCTCGTCGTAGGCATCCACCTCGGCAGGAAGGGCAGGCCGGGGGCCGACCAGGCTCATCTGTCCGGCGAGGACGTTGAACAGCTGCGGCAGCTCGTCGAGCGAGTAGCGGCGCAGGACCCGTCCGACGGCCGTCACCCGCGGGTCACGGCGCATCTTGAACAGGGGTCCGGCCCCGTCGTTCTCCTCGACCAGATGCACGACCTCGGCATGGGCGCCCACCCGCATGCTGCGGAACTTCACCATCGGGAAGCGCCGGCCGAGCCGGCCGACCCGCTCCTGGACGTAGAAGACCGGTCCCCTGTCGGTCAGGAAGACCAGCAGCCCGATCCCGACCAGGACCGGGAGCGCCACCACCAGCAGAACCAGAGCGGCCAGCCGGTCGGCGACGTTCTTGACGACCGTGCTCGGCCCGGTGGGTGGGGGCAGGGTCGCGGGTGCCGTCTCCTGCGGAACCTCGGAGTCGTAGACGCGAAGCCGCGGAATCAGGTCGCTTCGGGTCAGGGTCGGCGTCGTCATCGCCCGGCCCCCTGCTCGTGCAACCGGGCGCGGAGCATCGTGCTCGACGTACGTCGGGTG
Source organism: Nocardioides sp. CCNWLW239 (assembly GCF_037137035.1). NCBI lineage: Bacteria > Bacillati > Actinomycetota > Actinomycetes > Propionibacteriales > Nocardioidaceae > Nocardioides > Nocardioides sp. CCNWLW239. The sequence continues at coordinate 1,211,408 of NZ_JBBBNW010000001.1, forward strand.
TAGGGCAGGTACTCGACCCGGACCCCCACCTCGGCGAACCTCTGCTCGAGCATCGTGCCCTTGGCGGTCCCCTTCCAGTCGTCTCCCTTGAGGAAGACGTCGAACGGCCGCTGCGACCAGGTGATGAGCTTGTCCGGGCTCTGCTCGACGACGACCTCGTCGACGATGCCGATGGCGGCCACGATGGCGGCCCGGTCCTGCGTGCCGACGATCGGCGTCTTGCCCTTGGCGAGCTCGACGAGATGGTCCGGCACGACCCCGACGACGAGGTGGTCACACAGTTCACGCGCATTCTGGAGCAGGGCGAGATGTCCTACGTGGAACATGTCCCAGGCTCCGGGTGCGTATCCGACGATCATTTCTTCCTTTCGTTGGTCGGTGGTTGAGCGGGGGGAAGGGGTCTGCGGCGGGAGAGCCGCCGGCTGTTGCCGACGATCGCGGCGAGGCGGCGCAGGGTGGTGCCTCGAGGACGCTCGGCGGCGATCGCGTCGGTGACCTCACGTTCGAGGCGGACCGCGGTCTCCGCTGTCGACCGGGCGCGTCCGGGGATCGTGCCGAGTGCCCGGTCCTCGGCCATCCGCGTCATGAGGGCGTGGAGGTCGTGGTTCTCCATCGCGAGCAGGGCCCCGCCCTGGTCGTGCATGAACCGGCCGAAGGTGACCTGGTGGTCGTCCACGTGCTCACCGAGGTGGTGACGTCGCGGGACGACGATCGGGCGACGGCCGAGCGCGTTCGCGTCGAGGATCGTGCCGGGGCCGACCTGGGTGACGAGCACGTCCGCGGCAGCGAACCTCTCGAAGAGCTCCTCCCGGCCCACCGTGGAGACCGCGGTCCCCGTGGTCGGTGGCTTGCTGTGGCCGTGCTGGACCCAGAGGTCCACCGGCCGCTGGTGCAGCCGGCTCCAGGTGTCGGCCCACCCCTCGGTCGCGCGGACCAGGCGGTCGAACGGGTGCGAGTCGGTTCCGACCGAGACGACGACGCGCAGGGGCTCGTCGGCCGGCCGGTTCGTACCGGTCACAGAGCGGGTCCGATCGTGACCGCGCCGGGGTAGATGTGCTCCTGCGCCTCCCACTGGGTGCAGAACACGTCGGCGAGCGGGTAGCAGAGCCTCCCGGTCAGGGTCGGCGAGTCGATGCGGTCGAAGACCTCCACGTACACCGTCCGGATGCCGAGCATCCGAGCGGCGAGGAAGAACGGCGCGGCCACGCCCGCTCCCGTGGACACCACGACGTCGGGCCGCTCGGCACGAAGCAACCGGAACGCCAGGGCGGCGTTGCGGAGGGCGTTCGGAACGTTGCGGTTGGTGGGGCTGTACGCCCAGGTCACCGTCTCCCCGTCGAGCGCCACACGGGCGTGGGGCTCGTCGAAGGTGACCCAGTGCCGGTCGTGCCGAGACCACCAGGCGTCCAGCGAGAGGAGCTGGGCCAGGTGGCCACCGCTCGTCGCCACGAGCATCGCGCGCATCAACGAGCCTCCGCTTCCGAGGACGGCTTCCCCGCACGGTTCTCGGCACGGTTCTCGCTCAGCACACCGAGCGTCACGACCCCCGCACCTGCTGCGGCCTGTGCACAACGGGTCACCTGAGCCGTCGTCGCGGTCCCCGAGCAGACCACGACGACGGCGGCGACCGACCACCACGACCCGTGCGGGTCGGTAGCGGCCGACGGGTCCGGCAGCGGCACGAGCTGGACGTGCGGCCCGTGACCCGATCCGGTCGCGGCCACCCCGGCCGCCTTCAACCCGTCGACGATGCGCAGGCTCGCTGCGCTCGCGGTGTTTCCGGGGACGACGACGCCCACCCGGGCAGGCGTGTCGCCTGACGAGGTGAGGGCCAACGCGCCGACGGCTCGACCGACGTACGCCGAACGCAGGTCACCGGCGACGACGGTGGCACCACGGAGCGCGTCCGTCAGCCGCTCGACCGTCCGGACCTTCGGGTCTCGCCGATCACGCAGGAGCGCGACGAACGCCCCGAGGAGCAGCCCCGCCAGAACACCTGCCGCGACGTACGCGGCGACGCCGACCGATGACGGCTCGTCGCTCACCTTGGCGGTGCGGACGACCTTGCCCACCTCGCTGCCGTAGACGGTCGCATCGAGCTTCCGCTCTCCGATCTCGGCCGCCGCCAGCTCGTCCGTCTGCTCGAGGGCTTCCAGGTACGCCTCGCGTGCCTCGGTCGCCCGCTGGGTCCGCAGCATCAGGTAGCGCTCGGCTGCCACGTTCGCCGCCTCTGCGGCCAGCTCCGGCGAGCTCGCCGAGACGGACAGGTCCATCAGTGCCGTCCCCTGCGGACTGCCGACATCGAGGCCGGCGGCGATCGCGTCGTCGACCTCCTGGCTGGCCCCGGTCGACGGCAGCACGCTGGCGCCGTCCTTGGCGCTCAGCAGCGCGACGTCGGTCGCGGTCTCCGCCGCCAGCGATCCGGCAGACGTCTCGCGCACGAACGAGGCCGGCGAGGTCACCTGCACCGTCGACGTCGCCGTGTAGGTGCTCGGCGTGAGCGCAAAGGCGCCCAGAGCAGCAGCGACACAGACGACCGTCGCCGCGACGATGGTCGGCCAACGGCGGGCGAGCACGCGACCCACCTCGCTCAGGGTGAGCTCATGGGACGACGCCTCGGACATCGCGGGCTCGTTCGTCGCCGGCCGCCCGGCCGGGAGGGTTCTTGTGGTCATGTTCCTCAGAGATCGTTTCGAATCGGACTCAGCGGCTCACCGGACCGGACCAGTGGCTCGGTAGGGTGTGCTTGCGATTCGCATGACACCGGGACCAAAGACCTATGACGCTCGATGGCGAATCAGCGATGTGAGGTAACTCACACAGAGCTGTCCTGCGTCATCGGGCTGCTGTTCACGTCCGTCAGGAGGGCCGGATCTGGGTGGCTCTCGCCGCCGGAGCCGGGTCCGGCGCAGCCTCCGGAACGGGCTCGGTTCGGTCCAGCAGGCCACGCCGGCGGGCGATCGAGAAGGCCACCACGACGTACGGGACCCCGAGCGCGACGACCGCCACGAGCGCGAGCGGCGTCTGCCCGAGGACGGCGACCAGGACCGCCCCGCCGCCACCGAACAGGGCGAGGGCGGGGAGACCGACCAGGACGGCGCTGCGCCACGACGATCCGATCGGGGCGATACGCCGCACCTGGATCGTGGCCAGCACCGCATCCACGACGACCGCGGCGGACCACGCGAGCGCAGCGCCCAGGATGCCCAGCCGTGGGACCAGGATCAGACACCCGCTGATCAGCAGCGCGAGCTGCACGAGCCGGTTCGACATCTGCCAGTGGCTGCGGCCGCCCATGAGGAGGAAGGTCTGGAGCATCCCGGCGGCCTGCAGGACCATCATCGCTGCGCACATCACCCGCAGCGCGGTCGCGCCCGCCGGGAACTCCGGCCCGAAGAAGGCCAGCACGGTGGGCGCGAAGACGGCGAGGGTCGCGTACGCCGGCCAGCCGAGCCCCACGAGCAGCATGGTGACCATGTCGAAGAGCCGCCGGGCACGGTCCGCCTCGCCCCGCGCGAGCGCGGCGGAGACCTGCGGTCCCCAGGTGACCCGGGCGGCGGTGTCGAGGACCGTTCCGGCGACGGCGAGGCGGGAGACGATCGCGTAGATCCCGCCGGCCGCGGGACCGGCGATCTGGATGACCAGCAGCACGTCGACCCAGTCCAGGCTCCGCTCGACCGCGATCGAGACTCCCCGTGGCAAGGAGAACCGCCAGAACTCGCCGACGACGGAACCCACCGGCTCGGTGCCGACGATCGGCCCGTCGACCGACCTGGTCCGGCGGCGCACCGCTCGGACGAGCAGCGCCAGCGCGATCAGGCCCAGCACCGGGAGCGGCGAGAGCCAGGCGAGGAAGGCGTCCTCGGTGGAGGCCGTCACCACCAGTGCCCCGACCACGGCGGCCAGCCGCAGCCCGGGCAGGGCGAGCGACTGCAGCGACGTCGCCGCGACCGGCTTGCCCAAACCGCGTACGCCGCCCGAGCAGACCGCGAGCAGGACGGCGAACGGCAGGGCCAGGCCGATGGCGCGGACGAGCCGGACCCCGTCCTCGCCCGGGACCGCCACCAGCGACTGGGCGACCTCCGGCCACACCCACAGCGCGACACCGGCGAGCGCCGCGACGGTCACGGGCGGCAACACCCCGACGAACGCGATCGTCCGCAGCTCGACCTGCTTGCCGAGGGCCATCGCCCTCGAGGTCATCCGGACCATCGTGGTCTCAGCGCCGAGCACGCTGATGCTCGACACGATGGTGAACACTGCCGTGACCTGGAAGAACTCTCCTGCTCCTGCGGCGCCGAGCAGGTTGCCCACGACCGCCGAGAGACCGAAGGTCGCGACCACTCCGACCATGGTCGACGCCATCACGACGACGGCGTGACTCCTCCCGGGAGGCGCTCCGGCCGCACTCATGCCTGTCGAACCCGAGGCCGCGCCCCGTCAGGGCCCGGCAACAGCTCGCGCACCCTCGGATGGGTGAGCACCGCGCCCACGCACACGAGCACCACCGTCTGCATCACACCGAGCCGGTAGAAGGGAAGCATCACGACCGCCGCGATCAGGACGCCGTGCAGCCAGAGCCCCGCCGTCCCGGGGGCACGCCGAGCACGCCAGACGAGAGCCACGAGGAACGCGCAGAACAGTGCCAGACCGACGAACCCGTAGCTGTACATCACCGACCAGATCTGCCCCTGCGTGCCCAGTGCGATGCCGATCGTCGCGTCGGTGCGCGGGTTCGCCCACCCGATGAGGGGTGAGCGCAGCGTCGCCTCGATCGTCTCCACGTATACGGCCATGCGGGTGTCAGCGCTCGCCCCGCCGCTGACCACCTGCCGCTCGAAGAACGACCCCACGGCACCGCTGGCGACCAGCACGGCCCCGGCCACGGCGCCCAGAGCGAGCAAGCGAGCACCCGCACGGAGCCGGTCCCGGGCGATGAGCCGGATCGTGACGTACGCCCCGCAGACTGCGAGCGCGAGAGCCATCGACCGGTTGCCCGACGCCAGGATCGGGTGGATCGAGAGCACGAGCACGGCGACGAGCAGGACCTTCGTCCGCGCGGACGACCAGCTGAGCCGGGCCAGGACCACCGGGGTGAGCAGCGCCACCGCGCTGCCCCAGCTGTTGGCGTACGGGAAGGGTGCCGCGGGGCGGTTGAACGGTGCGCTCGCTCCCCAGATCTGCTGGACCTCCGCCATCGGCGGCAGCAGCAGGTCTCGCACCAGCTCGTTCCCGGAGATCGCGCCGGGAAGCACGCTGGTGAGCACGACCCCGAACGGTGCCCGCAGGCGTACGTCGGGAATCCAGGTTGCCAGCTCGCCGAGCAGCACGACCGCCACCCAGAGCACCACCAGGGCATCGACGACGTGCCGCAGCGAGCGGCCGGGGAGCGCCCGCACATAGGCCAGCGCGACACCGGCGACCACGATCTCGGAGTACTTCTGGACGTAGCCGACCGCCTGGCCAGGGCTGTCGAGCAGGACGACGCTGGTCAGCGCCCAGAGCGCGAACGCTGCGTACAGTCCGAGCACGACATCGGTGCGGATGCTCCCGCGCCTGATGAGGAACGCGAGCTGGATCAGCGCCATCGCGACCGGGAACACGACGGCCAGGCCGAGCGCCCACGCCACCGGGAAGCCGGCGACCAGCCCGGCGACCGGCCAGACCGGAAGGATCGGCTGCTGCCCGCGCCGGTTCACCGGCACGGGTCTGGCGTCCGCCCAGAGGGTCGGCACAGGGTTCTGCGTCATGCTCACGTAGTCGGGTCCTTCGTCGGTCTCGGGGCGGGATCCACCCGGGCACACCCCAAGACACGGTTCCGGCACGTTGATGACGGCGCGGCGCGGTCCTTGTGCTCTCGCCCGGTCGGCCGGACGCTCGAGGCGGCTCTACTTCCCGTTCGGGTTGCCCGGCCTGTCCTTCGTCGAGCTCGCGGACCCGAGGCCGCCCTGGCCCCGGGACTCGTGCGGCTTAGCGTGATCAGGTCGGTGGCCCGGCTGCTGGCTGTCGTGCTTGCCACGGCCCCGGCCGGGCAGGTGGACCGTGAGCAGGGCGTGGCCCGACTGGGTGACCGTGATCGTGATCCCCGGCCCGGACGGCTTGGACCCGGATGGCCGGTCCGAGTCGGGCTGTTCCGACTCGTCGGCAGGTCCGGCAGGTCGAGCAGGTCCAGCAGGTACGGAAGGCGTGGCCTCCAACGGCTGAGCGGGCGTGGCCGGCGCCTCCGGGGTCGGCTCCTTGGCAGGGGTCGGCTCCTTGGGAGGGGTCGGCTCCTTGACGGGAGTCGGCGGGGTGAGGTCGTCCGGTGTCTCGACCGGCGACTCCTCGACCCGTGACTCCGCGACCGGCGATCTTGGAGAAGCCTGGCTCTCGACGGGTCGGGGCAGCACGGCGTCCGGCTGCGGCTGGTCACCAGCAGGAGACGGAGCGGCGGTGATCTCCCGGGGCGTGGGAACGGCGTCCGGCACGCTCTGGCGCTGCTCGCCATCGGGTCCGCTCACACTCCCGCCGGGTCGGTCCTCCACGTCCGCGACGGTCACGCTCTGACCCGCGCTGGGCGACGGCGTACCACCGTGGTTCCAGCCGATCCCCGCAGCGACCGACGCTGCGACCACCAGCGAGGCGGTGACCACCGACGCCACCGTCACGCCCACTGCGCCGGCGCTGCCGATGGCCGCCGTTCCGGCCCCGGAGGCCGCGGCGGCCGAGCCGACCGAGGTCGACCCGGCGGAGGCCGCACCTCCCGAACCGACGGCGCCGCCCGCGACGGTGCCACCCGCGACGGCACCGCCCAGCGACACTGCTCCCAGGGCGTCGAGCGAGACGATCCCGGACCCGAGCACGATCGGCAGCAGGATGGCCTTGAGACTGGAGGCCAGGTCGGTGGTCTCCCTCACCAGGATCGTGCACTTGAGGCAGCTCTCGAGGTGCTCCTCGAACGTGGCCTTGTCCTTGCGGCGCAGACCGTTGCGCTGATAAACACCGATCCGGTCGACGGTCCACACGCACGCCGGGTCGGCGTCGTCCGAGCTCACGTGCGCCTGCAGCCATGCGACCCGCAGTCCCTCACGGGCGCGGTAGGCGAGCGCCGCCGCCGCGTTGGCGCTCAGCCCGAGCAACGGGCCGGCTTCCCGGGCGGACATGCCCTCGACGGCGGTGTACCACAGGATCGTGCGCCACTCCGGGCGCAGGCTCTTGAACGCCTGACCGGTGACGGTCTGCTCCAGCAGCACGTCCTCGAACATGGCGTCGACGTCGACCTGCGACGACAGATCCTCCAGGGTGTGCTCCTTGGCCCGATCCCGCGTCCAGTTCATCGAGACCGCGCGGATGGAGGCGTACAGGTAGGGGCGGAACGCGTCACGCGGTCCCTTGCCCCCACGGATCGCCGACAGCACGCGCGTGAAGGCCTCCTGCACCAGGTCTTCGGGATCGAAGCGGTGCGAGATCTGCCTCGCGGCGCGCAGACCGGCATCCTGATGACGGGCCCACAGGCCACCGAACGCGGCGTCGTCACCCCCACGAACACGGTCCACCAGCACAAGATCTGACACATCTGGATCGGATCGTTTGACGTCGAACATCACACACTCTCTGCAGCATCGGGATTCGAAAGATGTTCAGAGGTTTCGGACCCATGGGGCCGCACAGCACTCGGCGGACACGACAAGCATCCTTCTGCTTGCGCATCCGCCCGCACTGCCCGATCTGCGGCACCCGCCTCTGAACCGATTCGATGGTCACACGAAACCCGGCCGGGATCCCCACGAAAGCAGGGTGATGGCGGGGTGAACCACGGGTGAAATATGGGTGATCCGGCGTGGCGTCGACGCCCGGTCGCCTCGGTCCCTCACCTTATTGGTTGATCAGCGGGGCCGTCGCCCCAAGGAACGGGCGTCCTGTGTCAAGGTCCCGTCATGGCTCAGGGTCGGATCTCCTCGAAACTGCTCGGCTGGAGCGCCCTGGTGCTGCTCCTCGCCGCCGCGGTCACTTTCGTCGCTCCGATCACGCTGTTCATCCTTGCCGCGGCAGACAACGGCGTGGGGGTCGCCGACGCGCCCATCACGGTCGACGCACCGGGCCACCAGACATGGGGCATCTACTTCAATGACGCCGACAACTCGGGCTACAGCGGATACTGCTCGGTCAACGACAGCGCCGGCCGTCCCGTCGAGATCCGCGATCCCGGCGCGACGGTCTCGTCGTCAGATACCGAGATGCTTGACCACGTGTTCACCACGCCTGAAGGCGGAAGCTTCACAGTCGATTGCCAAGCAGAAGACGCATCGGTGCGCGTCGGCCCGGTCGGCAACCTGCCTTCGGTGCTCATCGGCGCTGTGATCGCCGCTGGGCTGGGTCTTGTCGGACTCGGACTGGGCATCCATTGGCTGATCAGCAAGGACTCCCGTGGGATCAGCGACTGACCGTGCCAGACATGATGAAGGCCCTTCACCGAGCTTCTTGCCTAGTGAAGGGCCTTCGTGTTCTGCGCGCCTGTAGGGATTCGAACCCCAAACCTTCTGATCCGTAGTCAGATGCTCTATCCGTTGAGCTACAGGCGCAGTGTTACCGAAGCAACGTGTAGAAGATTAGCGGAAGATGGTCCGTGACCTGAAATCGCCACGTGTGAGAAGATCTGGCGCCAGCCACAGCATCGGGGAGGTGGAGCGTGAGCAAGCGTCAATTCACGCCGACCGGCGAGGGGAAGAACGTGACCGACGAGGGAGGCACGCCCAGGACGCGTGCACTGCTCGAAGCCAAGGGCATCGAGCTTTTCGAGCTCATCGCGGAACGAGGCGAGCTCCCGGCATCTGATGAACGGATCAGCCAGGGCGGGGAGTATGCCGAGGCGTTGGAGGTGCTGACGGACCTCGGGCTCGTACGCAGGACCGGCGACGACGGATCGAGCTGGGTGCCGGTTGACCCGGCGACGGTTCAGGCGCAGATCGTCGCTCCGATGACGCAAGAGGGCGTCCGCCTGCTCCAGGAGTCGGCCGAGTGGGCGAACAACTTCACAGCCCTGCGGAGCGCGTGGCGGCGCGCGGCTCCCGACGACGAACGTGGCCCGTTCACCTATGTGCATCGCCCCGCGATCCAGCCGTTTGTCGACTCGTTGGCCGCGGAGTGCGAGTTCGAAGCGCTCACCGCCCAACCGCAGAACCGGCGAGCAGGCGGCACGGTCATGGAAGAGGTGATCGCCAAGGAGCAAGCCATGATCAAGCGCGGCGTCAGGATGCGTACGCTCTATCAGCACGCCGCGCGGCGCAGCAGCGAGACGCGGGAGTACGTCACCGCCGTCACCGCCGCGGGCGGTGAGGTCCGCACACTCGACGAGTTCTTCAATCGAATCCTGATCTTCGACCGCCGGATCGCGATCATCCCCAGCCCGGATGGCGTGGACGTCGCGGTTGCCGTCCGCGAACCGTCCGTGGTCGCCTACCTGGTAGACGTCTTCGAACGAGCCTGGGAGCGCGGGCGGCCGTTCGGCCACGGCGACCCCTCTACCCTCAAGGACATCGCCAAGGAACAGCGGTCAATGACCCTCCGCATGCTCGTCGAGGGACATTCCGATCCTGCCGCGTCCAAACGACTGGGCGTCAGCCCGCGGACGTACGCGGGCTATGTCGCCGACCTCAAGGACGAGTTCGAGGTCGACACCCGATTCCAGCTCGGCTATGAAATCGGTCGCAGCGGCTCTGGTCTCGACGATGCGTAGATATTCCGATGTGCCGGGCTCTCAGGCCCGGCACAAGGCACTCAGCCCCAGGAGATGTCCTTCAGCTGAACGGTCTGGGCGGAGTCCGACGGACGGTCACCGAAGCCCCAGCTGATGTCTGCCTGAGCCGGTCCTGCGGGGAACAGCGTGACTGCAACCGTCGCCGCCGAGGCCAGCGCGATAGCCGCAGCAGTGCGTACGAGCTTCATGTTCTTCCCTTCCTGATCTCGAGGCCGAACCGGTGCCGAGAGGCCTACGGAATGATTATTGTGCAGGTTGGGGGGTTTCAGGTAACCCAAGTTCCGGCGTACGGACTTTCGCACTGCGCAAACCTGCAGGTCAGAAACAAGTTTGGCCCCCTCGTAAAGGGGGCCAAACTCATGGAAACTGGCGGAGGCGGAGGGATTTGAACCCTCGATGGGGTTTAAGCCCCAAACTCGATTAGCAGTCGAGCGCCATAGACCGGACTAGGCGACGCCTCCATACCGCGCGAACAGGCTAGCAACACCTGTGCGCCTGGGCACAATCAGGACGCTTCGCCGGGACCGGCGGTCGTGTCGAGCGGCTTGATGGTGGCCTTCAGATGGACCTGGAGATCGCGCACGAACTGCTCACGGTCGACGGCGAGAATGGTCACCGGGATGGTGGTGGCGCCGCCCTTCTTGAGCCGCAGCTCCAGGCACGGCGTGCCAGCGGGCATGGTGGTCACCGCCTCCTGGATGTCCGCCCACCGGGCCTCCCGCACACCGGCGCCCCGCACGAACGCGACCTTGTAGCCCTGAGCGCTGGCGCGCAGGACGTACGCCTTGTTGCGGAGCCACCAGCCGAACCCGATCACCGCGGCGATGCCGACGACCAGCGGGACGAAGAGCCATGCGAAGTCGATCCTGGCCGCGATCACCACAGCGGTGCCGGCGAAGACCAGGAGCGCCAGGCCGACCACGGAGGTGCCGAGGAGGCGGGCCTGCACGGTGGGAGCGAGACGGTAGTAGGTGAGCTCAGCGGACGACACGCTCTCCATTGTGGCCGACACGGGCCCGGAGAGCCGCATCGGCTTGCTCCTTTACGTGACCTAGGTCACAATCTGCTCATGACAGGTGTGCTTCCCAATATGTCGGATGCTCTTCGGGCCCTGGATACTGCCATCGCCGCTCCCCGCCCCGGGGCCAACGTCGGTCTCTGGCGCTGGTCGGTGCGCCAGCGTCTTGCGGCCGTACGCGATGCGCTGCTGGTCCTCGACACCGGCCAGGAGTGGCATGCCCTCGCCGACGTCAGCGCGCTCCGTGATCGGGGCACCCTGCTGAGCCGGCTCGCCGTCCTCGCCGACGACGTGCTCGACCGCCCCGACCTCGAGGATCTCCTCCTCGAGCTGCGGCGGTTGATGGTCGACGTGGACCGGCACCTGCAAGAGGTCTGACTGGCAGGGCCACGCCCGCGCCAACGCCCCCTCAGCCAGCTTTCGCTGGCGCTCAATCTGGCAGAGGGGGCGGGATTCGAACCCGCGGTAGGTCTCCCTACGACCGCTTTCAAGGCGGTTCCGATCGGCCACTCCGGCACCCCTCCATGCGCCCGTGGGCGCGTGGCCGAGTGTAGTGCGCCTGACGCTCAGGCGCTCAACTCGACGAGAACCCGGTGGGTTCAGAGCAGCGCGTGGGTGCGGCCGGGCTCCGGTCGGACAGCGCTGGCCTCGTCGGCCTCACGCGCCGCCCTGCGGCCGCCGCCGGCGGGCGTCGATCCGGTGAGCGCAAGGTCGATGCGGATGATCACGAAGGCGATCAACAGACCGATGAGGATGCTGTAGACGATCGAGAGCGCAGCCTCGGCTAGCCCGATGTCCGGGTTGAGGAACGTGCACGCGACCGGTGCGGTGAGCGTGACGCCGAAGAGGCAGACCCACCAGCCCTGGCGGCGGCGAGCACGCATGTGGGTGCCCCAGACCAGCGCGGGAACCCCGAAGAGCGCCTGGATCGGGTGCGGGTAGCCACCGAGGTGGATCCGGCACCAGCGCTGGATCTCGTCGATCGAGTCGATCAGGCCGGTGCTGCCGTAACGGCGCAGCATCTCGGCGTAGATCAAGGTGAGGGCGAGCATCAGGCCGCCGATGCCGACCACGATCGCGCCGCGGCGTCCGAGGCCGTGCAGCCCGGCACCGAGACGGTAGACCGCGAAGAAGGCGATCGCGAGCGAGCAGGCGAGCGTGGCGTACTCGAACCGGGAGAGCATCACGACCGGTTCGAAACCGAGCGCGGCGAAGCTGCCGACCGCGGCGATGCCGACGGCGATGAACGCCTCCCGGATCGTCTTCACGAACCGACGCGACGGCACAGTGGCCATCACCGCGAGGACCGCCGCCACCGAGGCGACCAGCACCGCCGCCCCTGTGCGCAGCGCCTCGTTGTCCACGAGCACCACGCCGAGCCCGGCAACCCCCGCCAGCGCGCCGAAGATCAGCGGCCGGCCACCGGTGCGGTGAGCCAGCGCGAAGGTGTAGGTGGTGCCGACGACAGCGGCACCGAGGCCCCCGAAGATCTCCGGCCCCAGGTCGAAGGCGCTGATGGCGAGACCGAGCAGGCCGACGGCCAGCGCGGCCAGCCAGATCAGACGGATGGTGCCGGCCGTCAGGCTCTCGATGATGCCGAGTCCCGCGCGGGCGGCGCCGGCGCCGGGGACTCGCGGCTGAGCGAGAAACGAGGTCACCTTCGCGGCACCCGCCGGACGGCTGGGCGTCTCCGGCCCGTAGGCCGCGGCCGGGTCGTGAACCGGTTCGAGGTGGCCGGACTGATAGGGGTCGGCCTGGTAGACGGGCTGCTGCGGAAGGTGAGGCGGGGTCTGCGTCGCCTGCGTCATATCGGTCAGCCCGACATAGGTCCCCGTCGTGGAGTAGGCCGGCATCTGCCGCGCGCTCGGCGGCGGCGCGGTCGGCCCGCTCAGCGCCGGTTCGGGCTCCGTGCGGTAACCCGGCGCCGGGAAGCCGCCGTAGGGCGCTTCCTCCGGTGCCGTTCGTGCGGCGCGCTTGCCGGTGTAACCGTTCGGCTCGTCGAACTGCTCCGGCTCAGCACGCCCGGCGATCCGGCGGCCACCACCCGTGGGCGGTGCATCGTGGGAAGGCGGCTGACGCTCGTCGTACCACCCATCGGCGTTCCAACCGGTGTCGGTCCAGCCGGCGTCGTTCCAGCCCTGACCGTTGTTCTGCCCGCCGAAGGGCTGGGCGGTCTCCTGGCTGGCGTCCGGATAACCGGGGGGCCACTCGCCCTGCGCCCACTGGTCATACGCCAGCGCCTCGCTCGAGGTCGGCTCGACGTAGGCCGGTGTGGGCTCACCGCGACCGGCTGCACGACGGCCACGCTTGCTCTTGTCAGCGCGACGACGGGGGGCTCGGTCCATAACAGGCGAGGATACCGGGGACGAGGTGAACCTAACGAGTCATCGATATCCGTTTACCGCTGTGACGGGGACTTGTTGACCAAGGTCACATTCTGCGGTTGACCAGGGAGGGATTGGTCCGACGGGCCTCCTCGAGAACGGCCCGATCGATCGTCGCGGAGACGATCTCGTCACCCTCTCCGGCCTCGACCAGCACGTCCCCCAACGGGTCGACGACCATCGAGTGACCGCAGTAGCGAGGCGCCGACTGGGCGGCGGCCGCGATGAAGACGGTGTTCTCGATCGCGCGCGCACGCACGAGCGTGCGCCAGTGGTCGACCTTGCGCGGGCCGGCCACCCAGGCCGCCGGGAGCACGATCAGCTCGGCGCCCTGGTCGACCAGGCTCCGCGCGAGCTCCGGGAAGCGCAGGTCGTAGCAGGTCATCAGCCCCGTCGGGACGCCGCCGATATCGACCACGACCGGCTCGACCGCGCCCGCGACCAGCGCGTCTGACTCCTTGTAGCCGAAGGAGTCGTAGAGATGGATCTTTCGGTACGCCGCCTCTGCCCCACCCCGCACGAGCAAGGTGTTGAACGGTCGGCCGTCGGGATCACCGCTGGTCTCGAGCATCCCGGCCACCACCGTCGCCCCGCGCTCTTCGGCCACCCGGGACAGCTCAGTCCCGAAAGGCCCGTCCTGGTCCTCGGCGTACGGGCTCAGGTCGGACCCCGGCTTGCCGAAGTCCCTGGCGAAGACCTCCGGGAAGACGACCAGGTCGCTGTCCCCAGGCATCAGCTCGGCCAGGAGCTCCCGGTTGGCGGCCGGCTCGAGGCCCGACGCCTGCTGGACGAGGCTGATGCGGAGGCTGTTCCAGGTGGTCACACGTCCAGACTAGAGTCCCCGGTGTGACTCGCTGGGACGAATGGGAGCCGTACGCAGCCGTGCTGCTCGCCGGAGGACGCAGCTCCCGGCTCGACGGGATCGACAAGTCCGGGATCGAGCTCGGCGGCCGCACGATGCTGGCCTGGACGCTCGATGCCGTGGTCGACGCGACGGAGGTCGTCGTCGTGGGTGACCCGGTGCGCACCGATCGTCCGGTGACGTTCGTCCGCGAGGATCCCCGCTTCGGCGGCCCGGTCGCCGCCCTCCTGACCGGCGTGGACGCGCTCCTGACCCCCCGGGCGTACGTCGGAGCGGTCGCCGTCGACATGCCGTTCCTGCGTCCGCGTACGCTGTCGCGTCTCCGGGAGGCGGCGTTCGGTCGCGACGGTGCCGTGCTCGTCGGCCCCGACGGGCGCCGGCAGCTGGCGATGGTGCTGTCCACCGAGCGGCTCACCGAGGTCCGCCCAGACCACGAGGGACAGCACGGGATGCCGCTGCGCAAGCTGCTGGCCGACCTGGACCTCGTCGAGGTCCCCTCGGAGGGCGACGAGCACCGCGACATCGACACCTGGACCGACCTGAAGTCGCTCTGAGGGGAACCGGTGCGGCGCCGGGCGCTGGAGCTGTAACACGCTGTTACACCTTCTATCCGGCCGTCAGAAACGACCGGATAGAACTACGAACGACGTGTTACACGTCGACACGGCCCCCACCCACCACCCCACCAGCCCCCTAATGTGGAGGCATGCGAGCCGTCGTAGCCGAGCAGCCCGGAGGGCCCGAGGTCCTCACCGTCACCGACCGCCCCGACCCGGAGCCGGCACCTGGCGAGGTCGTGATCGACGTCGCCGCCGCGGGGCTCAACCGAGCGGACCTGCTGCAGCGGCAGGGTTTCTACCCGCCGCCGAAGGGTGCGAGCGACATCATCGGGATAGAGTGCAGCGGCGTGATCTCCGCGGTCGGCGAGGGCGTCGACGAGTGGCAGGTGGGCCACGAGGTGTGCGCGCTCCTGGCCGGTGGCGGCTATGCGACGAAGGTGGCCGTCCCGGCCGGCCAGGTGATGCCGGTGCCCGAGGGCGTCGACCTGGTCACCGCCGCGGCGCTCCCCGAGGTCACCACCACCGTGTGGTCCAACGTGTTCATGGTCGGCGGGCTGACCCCCGACGAGACCTTCCTGGTCCACGGCGGTGCCGGCGGGATCGGCACGATGGCCATCCAGCTGGCCAGCCAGATCGGCGCCCGGGTGATCACCACGGTCGGATCGCCCGAGAAGGCAGAGCTGGCAAAGGAGCTCGGCGCCGAGGCGGTCATCAACTACAAGGACCAGGACTTCGTCGAGGTCGCCAAGGTCTACGGCGGCGCCGACGTCATCCTCGACAACATGGGCGCGAAATACCTCGCCCGCAACATCGACGCTCTCAACCCCGAGGGCCGGCTGGTCATCATCGGCATGCAGGGCGGCACCAAGGCCGAGCTCGACATCAACTCCCTCCTCCGCAAGCGGGCCGCGGTGATCGCGACCAATCTCCGCGGTCGCCCGGTCGAGCAGAAGGCGACGATCTGCGCCGAGGTCGTCGAGCGGATCTGGCCGATGATCGAGACCGGCGAGGTGAAGGCGGTCGTGCAGGACGTACTCCCGCTCGAGGAGGCCGCCGAGGCACACCGGCTGATGGAGTCCGGCACGCACACCGGCAAGATCCTGCTGACCACCGGACCCTAGGTAGGGTTGAGCACATGACGCAGGAGCAGACCGGGGAAGTCGTGGTCATCGGACCCGACGGGCAGCCGATCTCGGTGCCCGCCGACGTACTCAAGGGCGCCACCACGCAGGAAGCCCCCGAGGACGAAGAGCGCGACGTGACCGACCTCGTGGAGCAACCCGCGAAGGTGATGCGGATCGGGTCGATGATCCGCCAGCTGCTCGAGGAGGTGAAGGCTGCCCCGCTCGACGAGGCCTCCCGCAACCGACTCCGCGAGATCCACCAGGCGTCGATAAAGGAGCTCGAGTCCGGGCTCGCGCCCGAACTGGTCGAGGAGCTGGAGCGTCTCTCGCTGCCGTTCACCGAGCAGCAGACGCCGTCCGAGGGAGAGCTCCGGATCGCGCAGGCGCAGCTGGTCGGCTGGCTCGAGGGCCTCTTCCACGGCATCCAGACCGCCATCTATGCCCAGCAGGTCGCCGCGCGTGCGCAGTTCGAGCAGATCCGCAAGGGTCTGCCGCCGGGTGTCAGCCTCTCCCCCGAGGGCCACGGCGCCCACGGCCAGGGCGGGCCCCAGCAGCCGGGCGCCCAGAACGACCACGGCGATTCTTCGGGCGGCCTCTACCTCTGAGCCGTTTGTTTCTCTTTTGTGGATATTGCGTAACCACAAAGTGGTGAAAAGTCGCGTCATGACCGTGTCATGGCCCCGTTCCTCTCACGTGAAGGCCGCCGGGCAACCGGTGACCAGCGCGTCCGCCGAGAAGAGGAAGAACCATGGCTACCACCACGATCACCGCACGTCACCGCAGTGACCTGACCGCCGTCGAGTCGATCCGCAACAACGTCCTCGACGCCGTCCGCAGCATCCGCAAGAGCGAGCCTTCCGAGCACAAGCACCGCGGCGGGATGCCGCCTGCCGTCGGCACCACGATGTTCGGCGTCGCCGCCGTGGCCGCGGCCGGCATCGTCACGCTCGGCATCGTCCGCTGACCATGCGCCGCCATCTTCGACCTGTCATCAACAACCTGATGCTGTGGCTCGACGACCTGGGCCGTCCGAAGCGAAAGCACCGGGCGGGCCAGATGAGCCGCTTCACGAGCTGAGTGTCGTCGCACGAGCCCGATCGGGGGATTCGCGCTCGAGACGACACCACCCAAGAGATCTCGTCAATACCGGGGGATATCGACCAGATCTCGCACACCCGCAGCCGACCATCCATGGGGGGATGGTCGGCTGCGGCGCATTCTGGGGGCGGTCCTCAGGCTGGGACCGTCGACTCCTCCACCCAGCCACCGTCGGCCGGCTCCGAGGGCGCGGACTCGCGGCGTACGTCGGCGTCCTTCCACAGGTCGAGGAGCACCGCCGGCCAGATCTCCTCGTCGGTCGACGCGAGCTCCGCGCGCGTCCACCAGCGGTGTCCGGCCATGGTGAGCTGCTCCTCCTCGGTGTGGCCGATCGTGGAGACCTCGAAGGCCGGCACCCAGCACGCGTAGAAGACGTCCTGCTGGTCGATGACGACGTCGCTGTAGCCGTGCACCACGGTCCGCCGCATCGTCGGTCCGACCAGGTCGGCCTCGGTGATCCGGAGTCCGGTCTCCTCCTCGAGCTCGCGCACCGCCGCGACCAGCTCGCTCTCGCCGTCGTCGATGCCGCCGCCCGGCGTGATCCACCATCGCAGTCCCGGGACCCCCGGGTCGGAGTCGGCAAAGAGCAGGATCCGGTCGCGGTCGTCGATCAGGAGCACGCGGGCGGTGCTGCGGCTACGGCGCGGCCGCTCGTCGGGTGCGACGGGGACGAAGGTGCGTGGCGAGTCGTCATCGGAGCTCATGGCCCCATCCTCACGCACGCGGTGCGTACATGATCACGCCCATCCCGGCCAGGCACAGCGCTGCGCCGGCGATGTCCCAGCGGTCCGGCCGGTAGCCGTCCATCGCCATCCCCCAGGCGATCGAGCCGACGACGAAGACCCCGCCGTACGCCGCCAGGATCCGTCCGAAGTGAGCGTCGGGCTGCAGCGTGGCGACGACGCCGTAGAGGCCGAGCGCGATGAACCCGGCGCCGACCCAGAGCCAGCCGCGGTGCTCCCGCAGGCCCTGCCAGACCAGCCAGGCCCCACCGATCTCGGCGACCGCGGCCAGCGCGAAGAGCAGGAGCGAGCGGAGGATCAAAAGCCCTCGCCGATCAGGTGGGCGCCGCCCAGCGGGTCGTTGTTCCAGGAGACCGTCGTCCAGCCCTCCTCGGGGCTGCCCTCGACGATCGCGAGACCGGTGTTGCGGATCCGGTTGTCGTCGCCGAACGCGGGCGACTGGGTCGTGCGCAGCCCGGTCCACATCCGGATCGCGGCGCCGTGCGAGACGATCGCAACGGTGTCGTCGGGCTCGTGCTGCTTGGCCACGGCCTGGATCGCGGCGTCGTAGCGCGCCAGGAACTCGTGGCCCGCCTCGCCGCCCGGGACCGGAGTCTCCAGGGTGCCGGCGATCCAGTCGGCGAGCGCCTCGAGGTAGGCCGTCACCGAATCCTTGTCGGTGGCCATCTCCAGGTCACCGGCGCTGATCTCCTCGAACCCCTCCTGCACCACGACCGGCAACCCGAGACGGGCGGCGAGCGGCTGAGCGGTCAGCTGCGTACGGAGCAGCCGGGACGCATACAGGCCCGCGATCTGCTCCCCCACCAGCGCCTCAGGCACCGCCGCGGCCTGAGACAGTCCGAGCTCGGTCAACCCCGCCCCGGGGAAGGCAGTGTCGAGCGCCCCCGAGACGTTGCTCGGGGTCTGGCCGTGTCTGATCAGCAGAAGTCTCATATGCCGGTAAGGGTACGGGACCACCCCCCGCCGAGGCGTCAGTTACGTCGGTCGAGAAGTCACTCGCGCCGGGCACGAACAACCGCGCTCGATGCGGAGACGTGACGGACTAGGCTGAATCCGGACGAACCACTTCCTGGAGCCGCCGCGATGCCACATGACGAGAGCCCGACCGCCCGGGCGCTGCTCACTCTCGAGCTGCTGCAGTCGGCGCCCGGGATCACCGCCGAGCGGCTGGGCGAGCGGCTGCGGGTCACCGAGCGCGCCGCCCGCCGTTACATCGCGATCCTGCGGGAGGCGGGCATCCCGGTGGAGTCCGAACGGGGGCCCTATGGCGGCTACCGCCTCGGCCGTGGCGTGCGTACGCCGTTGATCTTCACCACCGCGGAGGCACTCGGCCTGGTGATGGCCCTGCTCGACGGTCACCACGACATCGCCGACACCACCGGCCCGGTCGGGAGCGCGGTCAGCAAGATCGGCCGGGTGCTGCCGGAGTCGCTCGCCCAGACGGTGGCCGCGGTGCGGCGTACGATCTCGGCGGTCCCCGACCAGAGCGCCGCGTCCCCTGACCCGGACATCACCACCAGCCTGGTCCAGGCCTGCGACTCCCAGCGGCGGACCACGCTCACCTACACGACCGAGAACGGCAACGAGCGCAAGATGGTCGTCGACCCGTGGGCGGTCGTCGTCCGCCACGCCCGCTGGTATCTGCTCTGCTGGTCCCACACCGCCGATGCCCGGCGAGTGCTCCGGGTCGACCGGATGAGCGCGGTCGACATCGAGGAGACGACCTTCGTACGCCCCGAGTTCGACCCCGTCACCGAAGTCGAGGAACACCTCGGCGAGGGCTGGGCCTATGCGGTCGAGGTCGTCTTCGAGGCACCGTTCGCGCAGGTCGACCGCTATCTTCCGCGCGTCTTGGGCCGCCTCGAGCCCGTCGACGACGAGCGCTGCCGTCTCCTCGGCAGCACCAACAGCCCGGGCTGGTACGCCCAGGAGCTCGCCCGCCAGGACGTCCCGTTCCGCGTGGTCGAAGGTGAGGAAGTACGCCGCTGCGTCGCCGACCTCGGCCAGCGGCTCCTCGACGCCGCCCGGCCCCGCTGACCCGCACCATCCGAGACGTCACCCGCGTCGGCCGAGACGTCGCTCGCGCTGGCCGAAAGGTCACAGGCATGACCACTCGGCCGACGGGAGTGACGTCTCGGCCGACGTACCTGACGCTTCGACGGGTCAGCGCACCCGGGCAGGGAGGTGGGAGTAGCCGCGGAGGATGCGGGTGGGGTGGCGTTCGCGGCCGTCGAGGAGCTTCAGGTCCGGGAAGCGTTCGAAGAGGAGGCGGAGGCCGATCTCGCCCTCCATCCGGGCCAGGGCGGCGCCGAGGCAGAAGTGGCGGCCGCTGGAGAAGGAGATGTGGTCGCGAGCGTTCTCCCTGGTCACGTCGAACACGTGCGGGTCGGTGAACACCGCCGGGTCGCGGTTGGCGGCGGCCAGGATGGTGTTGATGATCGTGCCGCGCGGGATCGACTGGCCCGCGATCACCGAGTCCCGACGCGCGACGCGGCCGGTCAGCAGCACGGGCGGGTCGAGCCGGAGCACCTCGTCGGCGGCGTTCGACCACAGCTCGGGGCGCCTGCGCAGGATGTCGAGCTGATCGGGGTGGTCGTGGAGCAGCGCGATCCCGTTGCCGAGGAGGTTCACGGTGGTCTCGAAGCCGGCGGCGAAGACCAGCCCGGCGATCGCGCGCAGCTCGGGCTCGCTGAGCCGGTCGCCGTCCTCACGCACTGCGACGAGCTGGCTCAGCAGGTCATCCCCGGGGTGGGCGGCGATGTGGGCGAGGTGTCCGCGCAGCCAGGTGTCGAACTCCTCCAGCGCCGCCTCCATCCCGCGGAAGGTGCCCCAGTCGAGCCCGATGTCGAGGCTCAGCGCGGCACCCTTGCCCATCTCGAGCATGCGCTCGCGGAGCTCGACCGGCACCCCGAGCACCTCGGAGATGACGGTGATCGGCAGCAGGCCGCAGTAACGCGTGACCAGGTCGACCTCGGACGACCCCGACCTCTCCAGGTCGTCGAGGAGCTCGCGGGCGATCTCCTCGGTGCGCCCCCGCAGCCTCTCCACGGCCTTGACCGTGAACACGCGGGTGACGAGCTTGCGGTAGCGGGTGTGGGCCGGTGGCTCGGTGGCGAGCAGCGACGGCGGCTGGATCGGGTTGAAGACGTCGCTGGCGGCCCAGGTGCCGGCCTTCGCCATCCATCCGCCGCCTGCGTCGGGCGCGAAGAACCCGGTGATGAAGTCGGGGCTGGTCAGCACCTCGCGGATGACCGCCTGGTCGGTCGCGACCTGGCTGAACGCACCGCGATAGAGCGGTCCCCGAGCGCGCACCTCCTCGAAGAGGTCCACGAGGTCGAAGGTGTGCGACCCCGGTCCGCTGAGGATCAGGTCGCCCTGGAGGTCACCCTTCTTCGCGGACCGCGTGATGACCGTACGCGGCAACCCGTGCCCCAGCGCCCACCGCACGCCCTGCTTGGCCGTGCGCTCCACCGTGTGGAGAGTCCGGCCGGCGATCTTGGGGGTGCCGACCGGCGGCGTGATCTTGAGCGACATGCGAAACCTCCGAGGCGCAGGAACACGTTCTTGTGCAGCGTACGCCGGGCGCGGAGGCCCCACATCCGACCGTGGTAGCAATTCGACCCGGGCTGGCCAGGTCCGGACCGGTCAGCGCCGTACGAACTCGCGATCGCCCTTGGGCCAGGAGTGCGTGTAGCCGGTGACCTTCTTCGCGCCCTCGACCCGGACACTCCACTCCGCGTGCCCCGAGGCGACCGGCTTGACCACGACGAGCTGGTTGGGCTCGGTGATCGTGACCGTACGCGTGAACCGCTCCGGCGCGCCCCACGGATCCATCGCGATCGTGGCGGTCACCGGGAGCCTGCTGGTGTCGATCCGCAGGCCGATGGCCTCGGTCATCGCGATCGCCTTCACGGACAGCGTCCTGGTCGGTGCCGGCGCCGGCTTCTTGGTCGGCTTCTTGGTCGGAGTCGGGGTCGGGGTCGGATCGACCGGGACCGAGGACGGCGGCGAGCTCGGCGAGGTCGCCTCGGACGGTGGCTCGATGATCTCGTCGCTGGCCCCCGCGCTCGGCGCCGACTGCCGGCTCTGCGGCTCCTTCTGGTTGCCTGAGTCCGCATCGGAGTCGGTCACGACGCCGCGTACGACCTCGTAGGCCAGGATCAGCAGCAGTACGACGAGGACGACCAGCACGATCCGACCTCGACGGGTCATCCGGGAACGCCGGTACGGGCCCGGTTCCATGTGGTGCAACGGCACCAGCGGCCCGGCCGATCGCTCGGCGGCCGGCTCGGTGACGGGCTCAGCGACGGGATCGGCCACGGGCTGGACGACGGCCGTTGGTTCGGGCTCTGGTTCGGGCACTGGCTCGGGCTCTGGCTCACGTTCTGGCTCTGGCATCGGCGCGGGCGGGGGCGCCTGCTCGGGCTCAGGCTCGGGCACCGGCTCAGGCTCGGGCACCGGCTCAGGCTCGGACAGCGGCTCAGGCTCGGACAGCGGCTCGGGTTCGGGCACCGGCTCCGGCTCAGCCGGCTCGACCGGTGCCGGAACAGCGAGGACCGGCGGGACGTACGGCTCCTCGGGCTCGTCCGGCTCGACGACGGCCTGGATGACGACCGGGGCAGCACCCGCAGGCAACCAGGCCGCGCCGGGAACCGCGTCGGGCGAGGCGTAGCTCCCGAAGACCTCGAGCGTCTCGACGTCGGTGACCTGCCCGTCGGGATGGACGACCATCCGGACCCGGGCCTCGTCGTCGGTGGCGACGACCTGGACCGGCTTGCGGCTCGGACCGGCCAGCTGTTCGCGTACGGCACGGATGCCGGCCTGATGCGGATCCTCTCCCCACGGACGATCCACCACCAGACCGTTGAGCGTCGTGACCCCGCGGGTGACGGAGAGGATGGCTGTCTGCTTCCGGGCCATCAGCGGCCTCCGGAAGGGTCAATGCACACGTGTGGGGGTCCTCGTGGTGGGGAAGCGGACAAGGGCTCGGAAAGTGTGTCGGTCACGCCTCATCGGGGCAACTCACACGCGCCGCCCGTGCCCACCATTTACCGTGTTGTCAGACTGGTCGGAACACGTCACGCGACCTCGCGGATGTTGTCCTCTCGGAAATCGTCGAGCATCTCCACGGCGATCTCGTTCGCAGCACTGATCTTCTCTTCGCTGACACCGCAGATCCGCAGGCACGAGGCCGCGATGGCCCACGCTTCCGGGCACGAGATCCGCCGGACCGGGTCCTCGGTGCGCATGTTGATGACGCCTTCGACCTGCTGGATGAGCATGTTTCCCAGCTGCTTCAGGCCGACCCCCAACAACACCTGCTCCGTGGCCACCTTGCTGGCCAGATCGGTGTAGGCGGTCACCAGCGTGTCGTGCTCCTTGCGAAAGTCGACGTAGACCTCTTCTTTGGTCACATCCGGCAGCAGATAGAGCATGCCGACGTTGTGCGGCACGTCCGCAAGCGTGCGTACGTCGACGAGAACAAGCAGATAAAGAGCTGTCTCGTAGTTCAGCGGCGGCACTTGGTTGAGGATCTTCTCGACCTTGTCCGTCGTCGGACGGACCGTGGTCCGGAGCAGCTCGACGAGGATCTCGTCCTTGCCGGCGAAGTGGTAATAGAGAGAAGCCTGACGGATGCCGACATGGTCGGCTATCTCGCGGGTGGAGGTCGCTGCAAAGCCTTGGGAGACGAAGAGTTTCGCGGCGGCTTCGAGGATCTGCTCGCGTGGTGAGGCGGTGCCCGAGTCGGGCACATGCCTGGGCCGGCCGGGCCGAGAACGCCTAGTTGTCATGTACGTCATCTAAGCGCCCTCCCGAGTTTCGGGGAAGATTCGAAAGAGTCTTCTTCCCCTAGAGAATAGAGCCGAAAGTCCCATTGGGGGGTTGATCTCGCTGGCAACAAACGGTATGGCACAGCAACCTCCCGGGAAATGAATGCCGACGGCATCCAGTCCAGTGTGACCGCAAATCGACCATCTGCACAGGATCGTGTTCCGTCAGCAGGAATGACCCTTTCCGATCAGTGATAACGCCGCCATCCTCCGTACGACGAGATATCGACGGCCCCCTCGACAGCGAAGGGCTCGACCAGAAAACCGGATACCTCCGAGCCGTCGGCCAGCGCGACTTTTCCGATGGCCATCGGAGCAGGTACGCCGCCCACGAACGCCCCGAAGCCCGCAGCCGGGACGCGCCAGAGCTCGCCCTCGATCGACAGCCCCGTCCCGCGAGCGCCGACCCGGACGAGGCCGGGCTTGGGTGGAACGGTGTCCAACGCGAACAGCCGGTAGTCGGCCGACGTGGACGCCGGGCGCAGCAACGTGGCCCCGGCCTCGACCAGCTGGTGGTTGAGAGGCATCCCCGACAGGTGCGCACCGACCACGAAGAGATCGACGGACGGGCTGAGCAGGGTGTGGCCCAGCGCCGCCAAGGTGCGGTCGCTTCCGGCGGCTCCGGTGAGCATCACGCCGAACGGCAGTCCGTCGACCTGTCCGGCCGGCACCGCGAGCGAGGCCATGTCGAGCAGGTTCGCGAAGTTCGTGTAGCGGCCCAGGCGCGCGTTGGCGCCGACCGGATCCGCGGCCACCTCGGCCAGCGTGGGATGCCTGGTCGTCGTCGGCGTCAGCAGCGCCGAGCAACCGGCGAGGGCCGCCCGACCCGCGGCTCCGAGACGAGCCAGGTGGGCGACGTCGCGGGCCCAGTCGGCGGCGCTCGCCGATGCCCCGGCGAGGACGATCCCGGCCACCGTCGGGTCCAGGTCGGTCCCGACGAGCTCCCGGTTGGCCTCGAGGTGAGCGCCGACCGCGGCGTACCTCTCGGCGACGAAGGCGCCCTCGTAGAGCAGCCGGGCCGCGTCGAGCAGCGGCGCGATGTCGGCCTCGACGACCTCGATCCCGGCGGAGTCCAGCCGCGCGACCGCGGCCTGGAACGCGTCGGACCAGCCCGGAGCGAGCCCGTCGAGATGCTCGGCCGTCGGCACCGCCACCCGAGGCACCGGCGGTGGGCCGGCGTCCGCCGGCAACGTACGCGACAGCGGGTCCGACGGCTCGGGACCGGCCATCAGCTCCGCCGCTGCCCGCGCCGACCCGAGGTCCCGGGCGAAGACGGTGACGCAGTCGAGCGTGTAGCAGGCGGGCACCACGCCCGTGACCGGCACCAGCCCGCGCGACGGTTTCACACCGACGATGCCGTTGAGCGCCGCCGGCACCCGCCCGGAGCCCGCGGTGTCGGTCCCGAGCGCGAGGTCGACCAGGCCGAGGGCGACCGCGACCGCCGAGCCCGACGAGGACCCACCCGAGATCCGGGTCGGATCCCAGGCGTTGCGGACCGCTCCGTACGGACTGCGGGTGCCGACCAGCCCGGTCGCGAACTGGTCCAGATTCGTCTTCCCCACGACCAGCGCCCCGGCCGCCCGCAGCCGGGCGACGGCCACGGCCTCAGCACGCGGCCGGTAGGCGAACGACGGCGCTCCGGCGGTCGTCGGCAGGCCACGTACGTCGATGTTGTCCTTGACCGCCAGCAGGCGCCCGGCCAGCGGCAGCATCTCACCGCCGGCCACCTTCGCATCGATCGCGGCGGCCTCCTCGAGCAGGTCCTCACGCGTACGCAGCGAGATCCAGATCTCCGGACGGTCGACCGCCTCGATCCGATCGAGCGACTCGGCGGCGCGGGCGACCGCACCACCGGGAAGCGATGGGATCACGACGCGGTCCCGTCGAGCGGCCGCACCGCGGCGATGACCTGCCCCGGCACGATCTGCTCGCCCGGCGTCACGTAGACCTCGACCACCTCACCGGCGACGGGCACCGGGACGCTCGCCTCCATCTTCATCGCCTCGACGACCATCAGCGGGGCCTCCTGCGCTAGCCGGGCACCGCGGTCCGCGACCACCTTCCAGACCGTCGAGGTGAACGGCGCGGTCACCTGCACGCAGCCATCCGGCACCTCGACCTCCGACGGGTCGCCCCGTGTCTCGAGACGGTCGCAGATGTCGAACTCGCCGGACGCCTTCCAGCGCTCGCGCTCCTCGTCGAAGGCGGCGGACTGCTGGTCCCGGAAGGCTGCGATCGAGTCCGCGTTGGCGGCCAGGAAACGCTCGTACTCCTTGATCGAGAAGGTGCCTTCCTCGGTCTCGAACTCGCCGCGCCCGGCGTCGACCTCCGCCCGCAGCTCGAGGAGCTCGTCGGCCGAGACCGGGTACCACTCGATCCGGTCGAAGAACCGCAGCGCCCATGGGTCGTCGTGGAAGAGCCCGCCGGCCGAGGTGGAGCGCCGAAAGCGGTTGAACACCTGCGTCGTCCGGCCGACCAGCTGATAGCCGCCCGGCCCCTCCATCCCGTAGATGCAGAGGTAGGCGCCGCCGATGCCGACCGAGTTCTCCGCCGTCCAGGTGCGTGCCGGGTTGTACTTCGTGGTCACCAGCCGGTGTCGCGGGTCCAGCGGCGTCGCGACCGGCGCACCCAGATAGACGTCGCCCAGCCCGAGAACCAGGTACGACGCGTCGAAGACGGTCCGGTGGACCTCCTCGACCGAGGCGAGCCCGTTGATCCGGCGGATGAACTCGATGTTCCACGGCGCCCACGGCGCGTCGTCGCGTACGCCGGCGGTGTAGCGCTCGATCGCCTCCCGGGTCGCCGGGTCGTCCCAGGACAGCGGCAGCCGCACCCGCCGCGACGGCACGGTCAGCTCCGAGGTGGCCGGCAGGTCCTCCTCCAGCTCACGCAGGAGTCCCGCGACCTGGCCGGCCCGCAGGACCGAGGAGTCGGTGTGCACCTGCAGCGACCGGATCCCCGGCGTGACGTCGATGATGCCCGCGGGCGCGTGCTCGGCGAGGGCCGACTGCAGGGCATGCACCCGCATCCGCAGACCCAGATCGAGCGTCATCGGGCCGTACTCGACCAGCAGCGAGTTGTCCCCGCTGCGCCGGTAGGTGACCTCCGGCCGCGCCGGCGTCTCGGGCAGACGGCCCAGGACACCATCGTCGCCGTCGCCGTCCGCACCGCCGGCCACCGGCAGCGAGGCGCGATGGTCGACCAGGCCGGCAGCCCTGTCCTCGCGCACCGGCACGAACCGCACCGTGTCGCCGGGCCGCAGCTGGCCGATCTTCCACAGCTCGCCGCTGGCGACGACCGCCGGGCAGACGAAGCCGCCCAGCGACGGCCCGTCGGGGCCCAGGATGATCGGGGTGTCCCCGGTGAAGTCGAGCGACCCGACCGTGTAGGGCGTGTCGTGGATGTTCGAGGGGTGCAGCCCGGCCTCGCCGCCGTCGGCGCGGGCCCAGGTCGGCTTCGGCCCGATCAGACGTACGCCGGTGCGCGCCGAGTTGTGGTGCACCCGGTAGCTCGCCGAGTAGAGCTGATCCAGGTCCGCGCGCGTGAAGAACTCCGGGGCGCCGTGCGGGCCCTCGGTGACGCCGATCTCCCAGGTGTTGGTGAGCGCCGGTCGCCGCGCTGCCGGCGTCGCCGCGGGCTGTGCCTCGGGGTCGATCGCCGTCCCGGGGCGGAGCACGTCACCGCGCTGGAGCGTACGTCCGGCGTGCCCCCCGAAGCCGCCGAGCGTGAACGTCGAGGCGCTGCCCAGATACTCCGGCACGTCCAGGCCGCCGCGGACCGCGATGTAGGTGCGCAGCCCCGGGCCGTCGGTGCGGCCCAGCGTCAGCGTCGCCCCCGCCGGGAGCTCGATCGGCTCCCACTGCGGGGCAGGGACGCCGTCGACGCTGACCGGCATGGGGGCACCGGTCACGCAGACGACGGCGGGATCGGAGAAGACGAGCGTCGGCCCCACGGCCGTCGTCCGTCCGGTCGCCAGCGGCACCGTGACCTCGAGCCCCGGTGCGCCGCGGTGGTTGCCGACGGCCAGGTTGGCCTCGGCGAAGGAGACCGGGTCGAACGGACCCGACGGCGGCACGCCGACCTGCCAGTAGCCCACCCTGCCGGGGAGGTCCTGGACGGTGGTGAGCACTCCCGGGTCGAGCACGTCGATGCGCGGGTCCGGGTCGCCACCCCGGCCCTCCTTGGCACGTTCGGACAACGTCGAGGTCGAGTGCGTCGCCGAGCGGAGCTCCGGATAGGTCGTCATCGCGCGCAGCGCAGAGACGTTGGTGACGATCCCGTCGATCCGGGTCTGCGCAAGGGCCGAGCCCAGGATGTCTAGAGCCTCGTCGCGGGTCGCGCCGGTGGCGATCACCTTGGCGAGCAGCGGGTCGTAGTGCGGCGAGACCTCGAGCCCGGTCTCGATCCAGGAATCCACCCGGACGCCGGGGACGTCTACGGGGAGGACCGCTCCCGTGACCAGTCCGGACGACGGCATCGAGTCCTTGGCCGGGTCCTCGGCGTAGACGCGTGCCTCGACGGCGTACGCCTTCGGGGCGGGGCACTTGTGGAACAGCTCGTCAGGCAGGGCGCCGACCCCGTCGCGGGCCAGCCGCAGCATGAGCGCGACGATGTCCAGCCTGGTGGTCGAGCCTGTCGCGACCGACTGCTCGGTGACGGCATGCTCGACCTGGAGGCGGGTGTTCATCTCCAGGAAGGACACCAGCTCACGGACCGGGTCGTAGACGAACTCCACGGTCCCCGCCGAGCGGTAGGAGACCGACTTGGCGAGCTGGCGCGCGGAGTCGTGCATGACGGTCCGGACGTGCTCGGGGAGGGCAGGTGCGGGCGCCTCCTCGATCACCTTCTGGTTGCGGCGCTGGAGCGAGCAGTCACGGTCGCCGAGCACGGCGACCTGGCCCTCGCCGTCGCCGAAGATCTGCACCTCGACATGGCGGGCGGGGCGCACCAGGCGCTCCAGGAACACGCCTGCGGTCCCGAAGCTGGTCTGGGCGAGCCGTGCGACCCGCTCGAACGCCACCCTCACGTCGGACTCCGAGCTGCACGCGGTCATCCCGATGCCGCCACCGCCACCGGTCGCCTTGACCATCACCGGCAGCCCGATCCGCGCGGCCTCCTCGGCTGCCTCGTCCGGGCCCGAGAGCAGCCCGGACCCGGCCAGCATCGGCACCCCGGCGTTCTCGGCGAGCCGGCGCGCCGAGTGCTTCTCACCGAAGGCGCTGATCTGCTCGGGCGTCGGGCCGACGAACCGCAGCCCGGCCGCCTCCACCTCACGCGCGAACGCAGCGCTCTCGGAGAGGAAGCCGTAGCCGGGATGGATCAGCCCCGCGCCGGTGCGCAGGGCCGCCTCGATGATCAGGTCGCCACGCAGGTAGGAGTCACGTGCGGGCGCGGATCCGAGACGGACGGCCTCGTCGGCCTCTCGCACGTGCGGCGCGGCTCGGTCGGCCTCGGAGAAGACCGCGACCGTACGCATCCCGAGCTCGCGCGCCGTGCGCATCACCCGGCGGGCGATCTCTCCTCGGTTGGCGACCAGGACGGTGTCGACGGATGGACCACTCGTCATGCGTCGGCCTCGTAGTCGAGGTCGGCGTCCGGCTCCGAGACGATCATCCGCAGCGGGGTCGGGTTGAAGTCGTTGCAGGGGTTGTTCATCTGCGGGCAGTTCGAGATGAGGACGAGCGTGTCCGTCTCCGCGCGCAGCGCGACCCGCTTCCCGGGGGCCGACATGCCGTCGACGATGCCGAGGGCACCGTCCTCCTCGACCGGCACGTTCATGAACCAGTTGATGTTGGAGACGATGTCACGCATGCCGAGGCCGTGCTTGGCGCCCTCGGTCAGGAAGTTCTCCCGGCAGCCGTGGTGATACATCACGTGGTGGCCGTAGCGCAGCGTGTTGGACTCGCGCGAGCAGGCACCGCCGATGGTGTCCTGGCGGTCGATCTCGTTGCCGACGACGGTCATCAGCGCACGACCGTGGTTGCTGCGCAGCACGGTTCCGGTGCGGATGTAGGCGTTGTCCTGCCAGGCCAGCGTGTCGGGCGCGCTGTAGCGCTCGTCGGTGTCGTGCGCGTTGTAGAGCAGGCAGTCACCCGACTGGTTGCCGCCGACATCGACGATCGTCAGCACCTGACCGGCACGTACGACACCCGACCACGAGGCCCGCGGGGCGACCTGCTCGTCCAGCACGACGGCACCCGGCACCAACGGACCACCCCACTCCAGTGGACTGCCATCGGCGTACGACGTCCCGACCGGGACGCTGGAGACCAGCTGTCCGTCGGGCGTCAGGTAGGTGGTCACAGGAACAGGAACAGTCGTCACAGGCCTCATCACCGGGTAGTCGATCGTGGTTGTCACAGCCCCCGAGCCTCCGCATAGTCGAGTGTGTTCAGATACGCCCGGCGCACCTCCGGAGAGGCATCGAAACGCTCGTCCTCCGGGGTGGTCGGGCCGGTCTCCGGCGTACGCCAGGCGTGCACGCGCAGCGGCCCGACGACGTACTCCGGGCGTGGGTCCCGCGGATGCGGGACGTTGGCGATCAGCACGAGCAGCGGCAGCTCCGCCACGAGCTCGACCGAGGTGCCTGCGCCTGAGGAGCCGACCCACCTGAAGCTCCCGTCCTCCGCCACCCGGACGCTCTGGAAGAAAGACACCGATGGCGGTACGTCGGCAGGTCCCAGCCCGTGCTTGGCGGCCGCCTTCACGAAGAGGTCACGGCCGGCCGGCGCCGGACCCTCGGGCAGCGCGGTGCCGTAGCGCAACGCGTTCCAGGCCGCCGTGCTCGTACCGCAGAAGGCGTCGTGGCGGCCCGACGTGTCGCCGACGATCGTGGCGAGCACGCGGCCGTCGCCGGAGAGCAGCGGATGACCAGTGCCGAGGTAGGCCTGCCACGGGATCTTCTGGGTGTCGGCGACATTGAGCCGCTCGGTCGGCTCGAGCGCGTTGTAGACGAGCGTGTGGGCGCAGGCTTCACCGGTCGGATCCTCGAGCCGGAACCGCGTTCCTCGCGCCAGGACCTTGTGGGTGTAGCCGCCGGGTGCGACCGTCTCGGCCCACGTCAGGCTGTCTGCGGCGACGTCATCGGGACAGAACGGGCTCGACGAGGCCGGTAGGTACGGCATCCAGTCGCTGACCTGTCCCCCCTGCGCGCGAGCATCTGCCCGTGCGTTCAGCACCGTGTCCGTGCTGTGGTCCTCGCTTCGCTCGGTCACTCCCTCGCTCGGCGCGAGCGGACGAGCAAGCTCGCCGCTCGACCTCGCTCCGGTCGTCCCTGCAACTGGCGCCACCCGGGTCCTCCTTGAAGCACGATTAACCTGTCGACTGACAGGTAAGCAGATGCGTCAAGGGTGTCGGGGGCAAACCATGACTGTTGGGAACCTGAGTCCGAAATGTGGGGTCGGAGTCGGGAAAAATCTTCCCTGTCGGTCGATCGATTCTTACCGTTTTCGGCAGCGACTGGCTAGGGCCCTCGGAGCATTTCCTGCGGAATTCACGCTTGTCGTGCCGCCTGACGGAGCGATCTCCTCGACCAGCGGCTCGCCCTGCAACGACGAAACTGTCACAAGACAGGTAACAAGGTTCGTCTGCTATCGGAAACCGATCCGACGACGATCAGCAACCGTGCCGAGGAGCGGACCGAATCGTCGACGGATCTCCGATTCGGCTGACATCGGTCGTCCCGAGTGGGACCCTTGCCCCGGCCCGGGGGACCTCGCCCGTGGCCACGGGCGATCAGCCGGAGGTCAGCGCGAGGTTCTCTTCGAACCCCACGGCACGACATTTCCGGAGACGAATGTCCGCGATTCGGACCCGTCCCGTGGCGTCGGCACCCCGACCATCGCGACGAGCTCGTTCAGGTCGCCGATCGTCGGACCGTTCCACTCGGCAGCGACGTCGGGCACCACCTCCGGCCGTCGCGCCGGATCGTCGGGCAGGAAACGTACTGCTCTCATCCCCAGCGCCTCGGCGCCGTGCAGCTCACCGTCACCGCCGTCGCCGACGTAGACACACTCGGTGGTCGGCACCTCGAGCGCGGCCGCGGCCACCAGATACGCGCCCGCGTCCGGCTTCCGTACGCCGGTCTGGCACGAGAACGAGACCGCGCCGAAGTATTCGCTGAGCGGGCTGTCCGGCCAGACCTCGGTCGTGGCGCAGCAGGAGTCGGAGACCAGCCCGAGCCCGAAGCCTCGGGTGCGCAGCGCCCTGAGGGCCGGCAGCGCCCAGGTCGCGGCGTGCAGGGAGAGCGCGAAGTCGAGTCGGCGCCGGATGGCCGCTTCGACCTGGCTCTCGGAGGGATTCGCACCCAGTCGCCGAGACAGGTAGCGGACCGTGTGATGCACGCTGGCCAGCAGCCCACGGGTCCGTTCGTCGAGCGTCTCGGCGGTGACCGCCGCGAACGCGGGCGGATCGATCCCGAGCTCGGCACCCATCCCGCGAGCCATCGCCGCGCGCTCGGCCTTGGCGCCACCGGGGATCAGGGTGTCGTGCAGTCCGAAGAGGATCGCGCGCACGCCACCCTCGTCCATGAAGTCAGCCTAGCCAGGATCGCATCTTTGCTGAATACCCATCGGGACATGGGGACGTGACCCAGAGCACGCACTCACGGCCTGGCTGTGCCGCCGGCCGGGCCCTAGACTGAGGGCGACGAAGGGGAGTAGTCCTCAACAGTCGCGTCGACACACTGGCCTCTGCGCCCGGCGCGATCGGCCACGATGTGGCGGACGAGACCTTCGACCGAGCACCCGAATCAATGACGGTGCTGGTCGAAGGACGCTGCACCCCTCATGGGATCCTCCGGCCGGCTCCGGAGAGGAAACCCCGATGTACGCCTTCCTGCTGTCGACCGCGGTCATCTTCGTCGCCGAGCTCGGCGACAAGAGCCAGCTCATGGCGATGACCTTCGCCACTCGCTACCGCGCCCGTGACGTGATCCTCGGGATCACCGCCGCCACCGCGATCGTCCACCTCGCCTCGGTCGCCATCGGCGCCCTCATCGGCGACGCCTTCGCCGACCACCAGCACTACATCACCCTCGTGGCCGGAATCGCCTTCCTGTTCTTCGCAGCCTGGACCCTGCGCGGGGACGAGCTCACCGAGGACGAGGCCAAGAAGGCACGGAACAGCCGAGGCATGGCGATCATCGCCGTCGGCGTCGCCTTCTTCCTGGCAGAGCTCGGCGACAAGACCATGCTCGCGACGATCACCCTGGCCACCCAGGAGGGCTGGCTGGGCACCTGGATCGGCTCCACCCTCGGGATGGTCGCGGCCGATGCCCTCGCCATCGGCGTCGGTGCGCTCCTGGGCCGCAAGCTCCCCGAGAAGGTCATCAAGTACGGCGCCGCCGCTCTCTTCGCGATCTTCGGGATCATCCTGATCGTGGATGGCGTCATGCAGTTCTGAGCCTCGGCCCAGGCTCAGCGCTCGTCGAGCGCCGCGATCTGGCGGTTCAGATAGCGCTGCTCGGGGACGCTCCCGGTCAGTCTCGCCGCCACCACGTAGTGCTCCCGGGCCGCGGCCACGTCGCCGGACTGCTCGAGCAGGTGCGCCAGGACGGCATGGGCTCGATGGTGCCGTTGCATCGCCGGATGCTCCAGCAGGTCTCGTACGATCTCGATGCCGTGCTCGGGGCCCAGGCTCATCGCCACCGCGACGGCCCGGTTGAGCGTGACCGCCGGCGACGGCGCCACCTGGGCCAGCATCCCGTAGAGCAGGTTGATCTGGAGCCAGTCGGTGGCCTCGTAGGACTCCGCCTCGGCATGGACCGCGGCGATCGCCGCCTGCAGCTGGTAGCGGCCGACCGTCCCCTCGGGAAGCACCTCCTCCAGCAGCGAGACACCCTCCCGGATCAGCGCACGGTCCCACTGCGAGCGGTCCTGGTCCTTGAGCGGGATCAGGTCGCCGAGGTGGTCGACGCGCCCGCACGAGCGCGCCTGGGTCAGCAGCATGAGCGCGAGCAGACCGGTGGCCTCGTCGTGCTCGGGGAGCACGCCGCGCACGATCCGGGTCAGCCGGATCGCCTCGTCGGTGAGCTCGACGCCCTGCAGGTCCGGGCCGCTGGTGCGGGTGTGGCCCTCGTTGAAGATCAGATGACACACGTCCAGCACGGAGGCGATCCGCTCGGGCAGCTCGTCGGGCGCCGGCGAGCAGAAGTCCTCGTTCTTCAGCGTGGCCCGCGCCCGGCTGAGCCGTTGCCCCATGGTCGCCTCCGGGACCAGGTACGCCGCCGCGATCTCCGCCGTCGTCAGACCGCCCACGCACCGCAGCGTGATCGCCACCTGGGAGGGGCGGCGCAGCGCGGGATGGGCACACATCATCATCAGTCGAAGCGAGTCGTCGTAGGCAGAGCCGAGCTCCACGGCCACCGGCTCGGGGTCGTCGAGCCGGCGTGCGATCCCGTCGGCGACCTCGCGCCGCGTCCGGGCGGTGTCCGCTCGGATCTGGTCGATCAGCCGCCGGTGGGCCACCCGGATCAGCCAGGCCCGCGGATCGGCCGGGAGGCCGTCGCAGGACCATTGCTGGCTCGCCGCGATCAGCGCCTCCTGCGCGGCGTCCTCGCAGTCGGGCAGGTCGGGGTGGACCCGCAGCAGGGCGCCGAGGACATGGGCGGACTCCTGCCGCCACACGTCCTCGACTCCTGTCACCGTCATGTCAGTAGGTTGCCACCGGCCGGAGCTCGACCGTCTCACCGGGGCCACTGAAGCTGCGCACGACCTCTTCGGCTCTCTCCTGGGACTCGACGTCGATCAGGAAGAAGCCGGCCAGATGCTCCTTCGCCTCCGAGTAGGGGCCATCGGTGACGATCGGCTCGCCGGCGTCCCAGCGGTAGAGCTTGGCCGACCCCGGATCCGCGAGCGGCTGCCCGCCGATGAGCTCGCCGTTGGCCGAGAGCTCCTCCAGGATGCCCTCGAACGCCGCGTTGAGCTTGTCCCTGGCCTCCTGCGGCAGCGCCTGCAGCTCGGGGATGAAGTCACCGGTCGGGTGACCCCACGGCTGCGGGTTGGAGTGGATCAGGATGACGTACTTCATGACTCTTCCCTTTCGTAGGCGCCTTCCGTAGGCGTGCTCACGGGGACACGTCGTAGCCGCTCGGCGTAGTTCTACATCGTCCCAGAAGTTCCTGCGCAGAAATCCGGACCAAACTTCCGTGCCGCGGAGTGGGTCTCCTCGACGGAACCCGCTGCCGCCGACTTCGTCGATGTGGAAGGGTGACCGGATGTGAATCCGGGAGCGTTCGAAGCCATCGACGAACGCCTGGTCTCCACCCTCGACGACCTGCTCGACCAGCAGTCCCTGGCCCCCGGCATCGTCGTCAACGCGCTCTTCCACCGGTTGGTGACCGCCGTGCTGAGCGTGCCCGCATCGGCCGCGGACACGGTGCTCGCCGCGCTGCCACCATCGCGTTCCCCGGCCGTCTTCCGCGCCGTCGCCTCCGCCGGCGAGCACGCGCTCGAGCGGTCCTGGGCCCACCAGATCTCGCGCGCCCCCGACCCCGCGGCAGCGTTCGCCCGCTTCCCCTACCGCGAGAACTACCGGCTCCTCGTGGAGATGGAGCTGCAGGCCGTACGCCGCCAAGGCGTCACGCCGCGGAACGTCCTGCTCCTCGGGTCCGGGCCATTGCCGTTGACCGCGCTCTGCCTGGCCGAGCAGGGCATCGCGGTGCACTGCGTCGACCACGACGCCGAGGCGATCCGGCTGTCCTCCGCCGCGTTCGGCCGCCTGGGTGCCGTCGGCGTGACGTTCGAGCACGCCGAGGCCGCGGCGGCCACGCCACCGCACCCCGTCGACGTCGTGCTCCTCGCCGGCCTGGTCGGATCCGACGACGCCGCCAAGGCCGAGGTGCTCGGCACGGCGATCACCCACCTCGCGCCTGGCGGGCTGATCCTGGCGCGGAGCGCGCGGGGGCTGCGTACGCTGCTCTATCCGGCGGTCGGCCCGGAGGCGCTGGTCGGTCTGAGCGTGGTGGCCGAGGCCGATCCCGAGGTCGACGCCCCTGGGACCGACGTGATCAACAGCGCCATCCTGGCCAGACCTGTCTGACCCCGGATCCACCGATGCGGTGTATCGAGCTTGTCGATCAGTTCGGCCACACGGCGAAGTCGAGGTTGTCCCGAAGGGCGCGATCTTTGGTCAGGAGCTCGACACCGGCCAGCTTCGCTTGAGCTGCAATCATGCGGTCGAACGGGTCCCTGGTGAAGGAGAACTCGAACTCTGCCGCGAGAGCCACAACATCGACGAAATAGCCATCGTCGGTGGTCAGACCGATCCGCCGCCGGAGATCGCCGACAACCACACTGCCTGGCTCTTTGATGCGCCCGATCTCGTGGAGCCAGGTCAGCTCCAGTTCGGCCATCGGTGAGATGGCCACATCCTCGGCCTCGATCAGCTCACGAGCTCCGTCGCTGAACCTGCCCACGTCTCCCGCATACAGCCAGACCGCAACATGGGTGTCGATGTGGATCACGGATTCAACGTCCGATCAGGACCCCACTCCGAGACGCTGAGCTCGACGAGGTCATCTGGGTCACCGAAGACGAAGTCGGGTCGCGAGGTGAGCCTGTCGAACTTGCGCTCCGGCAGATCCGGGACGACCCGAAGCCTACGACCGTTGCGCTGGATCTCCAGCGGCTCACCGGTTTCGAGAACCTGGTCGAGCAGCCGGAAGAGATCCTGGCGCAGCTGAGTCGCGGTCACGTTCATGACCCCACCCTAAAACATGTACGTACAGATCACAAGACATGTACGTACATCAGAGTACCGGGTCGAGCACCTCGGCCTTGAGCTGGGCGGCTCGCTCGATCCGCTCGGCACCGGTCTCCCCGAGGTTCCACGTCGGCAGGATGAACTCGTCGAACCCGGCCTCGACGTAGCGCCCGATGAAGTCCTGCAGCTCCCCGGCCGAGCCGGTCTGCGTCCTGGCGAAGCCCGGGTTCGCGCCGTCGAGATCGAGCATGAGGTTGGTGGTCGTCCTGATCGTGGACGGATCGCGACCGACCTGCTCGCAGGCTTCCAGAAGCTTGGCGCGCACCGCACCGGCGCTCTCGGGCGTGCCCCAGGTGTTCCACTCGTCGGCGTGCCGGGCGACGACACGCAGCATCCGCGGCCCCTTGGCCCCGACCAGGATCGGCAGCGGCGAAGCCACCGGCTTGGGCTCGCACGGCGCGTCGGTCAGCTGGAAGTAGGTCCCCTCGAACGTCGTACGCGGCTTGTCGAGCAGCGACCGGGTGACCTCGATCGCCTCCTCGAACCGGTCGACGAGCACCTTCGCGCCCGGCAGGTCGATGCCGTAGGCCTTGTGCTCGTTGATCTGCCAGCCGGCACCCATGCCGAGCACGAAGCGACCCCCGGCGATGTGGTCGATGGTCGCGGACCGGTTCGCGAGCAGCGCCGGGTGATGGATCGTCGTCGGCGAGACGAGGGGCCCGATGCGTACGTTCTGGGTGGTTGCCGCCAGCGCCGGCAGGATCCCCCACACTTCGTGCATCGGTCCGTCGTCGATCTGCTCCGAGCCGGTGTTGGGCATGTAGTGGTCGGCGACCCAGACGCCGTACCACCCGGCGTGGTCAGCCGCCTGCGCCTCGGCCAGGATGTCGGCGGTGGGGTGGACGAGGTTCGGCCACAGCGAGATCTTCACGTCCCCAACCTACCCACCTGCAGAACCCGTCAGAAATATTCTTGGCAGAGTTGTCGATCCCGCGTAGACCTCGTTCGACCAAGGGGTGAACGGGCCGGCAAGACGGCCCGACCGAACACAGGAGACACCGAGATGCCGAAGTACATGCTGATCTGGCGCACCATCGACGAGGACAAGCAGAACGCCGCGATGGCCGAGATCCCGTTCGAGCAGATGCTCGAGAAGATGGGCCAGCTCAACGACGAGCTCATCAAGTCCGGCGTGCTGCTCGCCATGGAGGGCCTGGACCCCGAGGAGCACACCGTCGTCACCTACGCCGACGCCGACGAGCCGCCGGTGGTCACCGACGGCCCCTACGGCGAGACCAAGGAGCTCTTCGGCGGCTTCTACCTGATCTCGGTCGCCTCGAAGGAGGAGGCGGTCGAGTGGGCCAAGCGGCTCAGCTACTTCCCGGGCTCCGCCGTCGAGATCCGCCGGGTGCCGACCATCGACGAGTTCCCGCAGGACAACCCGTGGATCCAGAAGGAGCTCGACTGGCGGACCAAGAACGGGCAGCTCTGACGACCGCGACCATCCGAGGACACATCATGAGTGACGCGACGCGCGCCGTCGAGGCGATCTGGCGCATCGAGTCAGCCCGCATCGTCGGCGCGCTCGCGCGCTACACCGGCGACTTCGCCCTTGCCGAGGACGCCGCCCAGGAGGCGCTCGCGGAGGCCCTGATCGCCTGGCCGCGCGACGGCCAGCCGGCCAACCCGGTCGGCTGGTTGATGACCACCGCGAAACGGCGGGCGATCGACACCATCCGCCGTGCCGGGGTCCAGCGCGAGAAATACGAGGCGATCGCCCACGACCAGGACGAGGCGTACGCCGACGACCTCGACGTCGAGAGGATCGACGACGACGTCCTCGCGCTGATGTTCATCTCCTGCCACCCGGTGCTGTCGAAGGAGGCGCGGGTGGCGCTCACCCTTCGGGTCGTCGGCGGTCTGAGCAGCGAGGAGATCGCCCGGGCGTTCCTGGTGCCGGTGCCGACGATCCAGGCGCGGATCACCCGCGCGAAGAAGACGATCGCGGCCGCGAAGGTGCCGTTCGAGGCACCGGCGCCCGAGGAGCGCAGACAGCGGCTCCCCGGTGTCCTCAACGTGCTCTACCTGATCTTCACGGAGGGCTCCACCGCGACCTCCGGCGACGATCTGATCCGCACCGACCTCGCGCGCGAGGCACGCAGACTGACCCGCGTGCTGATCGGCGTGCTGCCCGAGGAGCCCGAGGCGTACGGCCTGCTTGCGCTCATGGAGCTGACCGCCTCCCGGTTCCCCGCACGCACCGACAAGAACGGCGACGCCATCCTTCTCGAGGACCAGGACCGGACCCGCTGGGACCGCGGCGCGATCCGCCGTGGTCTGGCGGCGCTGGAGCAGGCCACCCCGCGCGGACTGGGACCTTACGGCCTGCAGGCAGCCATCGCCGGCACCCACGCGGTCGCCGAGTCGGTCGCGACGACCGACTGGGAGCGGATCATCGTGCTCTACGAGGCCCTGGGCCGGATCGCACCGAACCCGATCGTCGATCTCAACCGCGCCGTCGCGGTGGCGATGGCCCACGGACCTCTGCCCGCCCTCGAGCTCGTCGACCGGATCGCCGAGGACAAACGGCTCGACCACACTCACCTCCTCCCGACCGTACGCGGCGAGCTGCTGCGCCGGCTCGGCCGGACCGTCGAAGCGCGCGAGGAGCTGGAGCGGGCCGCGGCGATGTGCACCAACGACCGCGAGCGCGCCGTACTTCGGCAGAAAGTCGCAGATCTACCCTAAACGG
Organism: Nocardioides sp. CCNWLW239; assembly: GCF_037137035.1. Taxonomy (NCBI): domain Bacteria; kingdom Bacillati; phylum Actinomycetota; class Actinomycetes; order Propionibacteriales; family Nocardioidaceae; genus Nocardioides; species Nocardioides sp. CCNWLW239. The sequence goes on from NZ_JBBBNW010000001.1 coordinate 1,250,218, forward strand.
GGTATATCTGTCGCTCATGTCACAAGCAGCGAGGTCCGAGTCGACCGAAACCCCGCGTTGGCGGATCCTGGGGCCAGGCCTCGTCGTCGCCGCGACCGGCGTCGGCGCCGCCGACCTGGTCGCCACCCTGATCGCAGGCAGCAAGTACGGCTACGCCCTGCTGTGGGCCGTGGTCATCGGCTGCGTCTTGAAGGTGGTGCTCGTCGAGGGCGCCGGACGCTACAGCCTGGCGACCGGCGAGACGATCTTCCAGGGCTGGCGGCGACTGGGCGTCTGGACGACGATCTACTTCGGCCCCTACATCGTGATCTGGGGCTTCATCTACGGTGCCGCGGCGATGGCCGGCACCGGCCTGGCCCTGACCGCGCTGTTCTCGTTCGCCTCGGTGAAGGTCTGGGGCATCGCTTCCGGCCTGATCGGTCTCGCCATCGTGTGGGCCGGCCGCTACGGACTCTTCGAGAAGTTCCTCGCGATTCTGGTCGGCATCATGTTCGTCACCATGGTGGCGGCCGCGATCATCACCGTGCCCAACCTCCCCGAGCTCCTCAAGGGCCTCGCCCCGACCATCCCCGAGGGCGCCTTGGTCAACGTGCTCTCGGTCGCCGGCGGCGTCGGCGGCACGATCACCCTGGCCGCCTACGGCTACTGGCTGCGGGAGAAGGGCTGGCACACCCCGCAGTTCATGCGCGTGATGCGGATCGACAACACCACGGCGTACGTCGTCACCGGCATCTTCGTGATCGCGACCCTGATCGTCGGCGCCGAGCTGCTCTACTCGGCCAACATCGCCATCGGCACCGGCGACCAGGGCATGCTCGACCTGTCCCGGGTGCTCGCCGACCGTTACGGCGACTGGTTCGGCAAGCTGTTCCTGGTCGGCTTCTGGGCCGCCGCGATGTCGTCCCTGGTCGGCGTCTGGAACGGTGTCAGCCTGATGTTCGCCGACTTCATGGGCACCATCCGCGGCAAGGCGGACGAGCCCGAGGCGAAGAGCGGTGGCCTCTGGTACCGCGTCTACATCCTCTGGCTCACCTTCCCGCCGATGATCTGGCTCCTGCTGGCCGACGAGCCCGCCTGGCTGATCCTCATCTACGGCGTGCTCGGTGCCTTCTTCATGCCGTTCCTGGCGGTCACCCTCCTCTGGCTCCTCAACACCAGCCACACCCCCGCGGAGTGGCGCAGCAAGTGGGTCTCCAACATCGGCCTCATCGTCTGCGCGCTGATCTTCGCCTGGCTCGCCTACGACCAGGTACGCACCTCGATCCAGAGCCTGCTCGGCTGACCACGGCACCGCACGATCGACGAAGGCGGCGAGCGTCCACGCTCGCCGCCTTCGTCGTGTCGTCCCGAGACTCGGCGGGTCGGCCGGCGCGGTGCCTGTCCTGGGTCTACGCCTGCGCCTTGCCGAGCCGCCAGTAGCCGACGAACGTGATCTGCGACTTGGGGACCCCGAGCGCCACCAGGTGCCGGCGCCCCCCGGTCGGGATCGTCCGTTCGCCGACGAGATAGGCCGAGAGCTCGGCCGGGGTCTCGGGTTGGAATGCCTTGAGCTCAGCCAGCGCCAAGGACCCTGGCAGGACGCTCGAGTCTTCCCGCGGCAACCACCGCACCTCGAATCCCGCAGGCCCCGAGACTTCCTGAACGTCGGCCATCTCCGGAATCTCGATGAGGGCCAGCCCGCGTACGCCCCGGGGCAGGTCGCGGAGGATCCCGAGGATCGCCGGCAGGGCGGACTCGTCACCGACGAGCAGGTGGAAGCCGGCATCGGGGTGGAGGTCGAAACCCTTCCCCTGGTCCATGATCACCAGCCGCTCACCCGGCTCCGCCGTGGCGGCCCATGGCCCGGCGATCCCGAGGTCGCCATGGACGACGAAGTCGACGTCGATCTCGCCGAGGTCGGGGCGGTGCTCGCGCACCGTGTAGTTGCGCAGCGGCGGCCTGTCTCCGTGCGTCAGATACTTCAGGTAGTCGAGCGTCCTGAGCTTGTCGGGCACCGCGTCGAAGTTCGTCGCCTTGCCGTCGGGCCGGGGCAGGAACAGCCGGAACCACTGGTCGAACCCGTGCTGCGGAAGACGCTTCAGATCCTCGCCCCCGAAGGTGACGCGCATCATGTGCGGCGTCACCTGCTTCCTGTGCAGCACCTCCACGGCACACACGCCGCTCAGCTTCCGGCCGTCATCGAATCCCACACCAGGCTCCATCTAGATCAGGTAAGGCTTACCTTGCTTTCCCGAGCGTAGCGGCACCCACCAGCCGGCGCCGGAGTCATGCCGAAAACTCGCACGGCAGTGCGCTGCTTGCTGATAGTCTCCGGCCGCCGCCATCGCGGTACGAATCTGCCGCGGCCCTCGGCCTTCTCGCCAGGCGCCCGCTGCCAACGCTTGGAGCCTCGATGACCCTCACTCCCCGCAGTCGACTGCGCCTGTGTGTGGCGACGGCCGTCGCCGTGCTGGCGGCGCTCGCACCGGTCACGTCCGCCTCGGCCATAACAGCCGACACCACCGCCCCGAAGATCACCTCGACGTCCTACAAGCAGTGGCTCGTCCCCGGCGACATGAAGTGGCGCGGCGCCTTCTGGAGCGCAACTCCCGGATACACGTGGTCGAGCTCCGACAACGTCGGGGTGGCCTCACACGAGGTGGAGACGTGGATCGGGAACGGCACGGGGTCGCGGCTCGGGGCGAGCACATGGCCGAGCATCGCGAAGTACGTCAGGACCTACTCGGGGTCCCGGCGGTCGCTCCACACCGGGATCGGCGAGGGCGAGCAGTCCTGTCAGCGGGTTCGCGCGAAGGACGCCGCGGGCAACCGCAGCCCCTGGTCCGCATGGAAGTGCTCCTACGCTCCGTTCGGGGAAGAGGCTGTGGACGGAGCCTGGGACCCGACCTCGTTCAGCTTCAAGCTCCGTAACACCGGTGCGGCCAACGACCGCATCTCGACGGTTCCGGTCAGGGCCACGGGCGTCCGCATCAGGGTCGCCACCGGTCCGTCGAGGGGCCGCGCGAAGGTCTACATCGGCTCCACCTACCTCGGGACCGTCTCCGCGGCCGCGAAGAGGTCCGGAAGCAAGTACGTCACGCTCCGCAAGGCGTCGACGCTGACCGGCAGGATCCGGGTCCGCACCACATCGTCGTCGTCCAAGTCCTTCCTGCTCACGGGACTCTGGGGCATTCGGCCGACCTCGGGACTGTCGAGCGCGCACATCGGGTATCCGGCCAGCCACGCCGAACCCGACCCTGGCAACCCGCCTGCACCGGTCGATTCCTCGGACTCGGTGAGCCCGCGTATCACCAGCTTCAGCGTCACCCCTGCCTGGCCGAGCAAGCGGGGCAGCAACGGGATGTATCGGGCGGTCGCCACGTGGGCGGCATCCGACAACGTGAAGGTGACTGGTTACCTCTACCAGGAGAAGATCGCAGCTGGCGGAACCTCCTTCTTCGTCGGCGGAACGACCTACACGACAGCTACGTCCCAGACCCGCTCGCCGGACTTCACCGGGGAGACGACCTGCTTCCGCGTACGCGCTCGCGACGCTGCCGGCAACGTCTCTCCCTGGACCGGCTGGAAGTGCTCGACCGCTCCGATCACCGTGACGGGCGGACGATGGGCGAGCGGCGGGTTCCCGGCCATCGCCGGCGCCGCCTGGGTGTACGCCTCGGCCTCACCCCGAGTCACTGATCAGACGACCGACCGCTTCACGGCAAGGTCGCTGCGTATCAAGGTGCACACCGGCCCGAACCACGGCAAGGTCAAGATCTACGTCGGTGGCACCCACTTCGGCACGATCAACACCTACGCGCGAACGAACGGCTCGAAGTGGGTCGTCCTGGGTCACGACCGAGAGGTGCGCGGGCGGATCCGGGTCGTTGCGGCCACCAAGAAGGTCTATGTCGGAGCGATCTACCTCGTGAAGGACACCCGCAAGGCCGTCCGCAGCGAGGTCGGCTGACGTCGCGGACGCAGGGGCTGTCCGACAGCGACATGCCCGAGGAGGCGGAGCCGCGACCAAAGTCGGTTGACGCGCCTCCCCTCCGGGTTGAGGCTGGACGGCATGCCCGCCGACGTGCTTCCCGGCTGGAGGCGCAACGCAGCGATCTTCCTCGCCGGCCAGACGGTATCCCTGCTCGGCTCCATGCTGGTGATGTACGCCGTGATGTGGCATCTCACCATCGAGACCCGCTCCGGGTCGGTCCTGATGCTGAGTCTCGTCTTCGGGATGCTCCCGCAGGCCTTCATGTCGATCTTCGGCGGAGTCTGGGCCGACCGGCACCACCGGAAGTTCCTGATCATGGGCTCCGACACCACGATCGCGGTGGCGACCTTGATCCTGGCGGGCCTGATGGCCAGCGGCATCGACGATCTCTGGATCATCTATCTGGCCTTGGCCGTCCGCTCCGTCTTCGCCGGCATCCAGATGCCCGCCGTCACCGCGATGATCCCGCAGATCGTGCCGACGTCGCAGCTCCTCCGGATCAACGGCGCCTTCCAGACCATCCAGTCGGCGATGACTCTTCTCGCTCCGGCGCTCGCTGCCGTCATCTACGCCAGCATGGACATCGTCGCCGTCTTCTTCATCGATGCCGCGACCGCCCTGATCGGTGTGGCGCTGCTCGCCCTCGTACCGGTCGCCCGCCTCGTCCGCACCGACGAGGGCAAGGTGTCCTACTTCGGCGACCTGCGGGCCGGCCTGAAATACGTCTCCACGCACTCCCACGTGCGGTGGATCCTCGTCCTCTTCAGCCTGGTCATGGTCATGGTGGGTGCGCCGTCGTACCTCACCCCACTCATGGTCACGCGCACCTTCGGTGACGAGGTCTGGAAGCTCACCGCGAACGAGCTCTTCTGGGGATTCGGCATGCTGGCCGGTGGCGCCGCGATGGCAGTCTTCGGACCGAAGATCACCCACCGGATGCGTCTGATGGTCGGCTCGGTCGTCCTCATCGGGCTGGCCGTCGTCGGGCTCGGTGTCTCGACGAACATGTGGGTGTTCTTCACGTTCGGGCTGGTGATCGGAGTGCTCTTCTCAGCCCTGAGCGCGCCTGCGATGACGATCCTTCAGGAGCGCGTCGAGGCAGAGATGCAGGGCCGCGTCTTCGGCATCGTCGGCATCGTCATGTCCGTGGCGATGCCGCTGTCGATGGTCGTCTTCGGGCCGCTTGCGGACCAGTTCTCGGTCGAGTCCTTGCTGGTCCTCGCCGGTCTGCTCCTCTTCCTCGTCGTGGCCGGCATCCTTGCCATCCCCGGCGCACGTCGGTCCTTGGTCGAGGTCGACCTTCCTATGGCCGAGCAGGAAGAGACGGACGGGGTGGCCACTCCTGACCCCGTCGCCCCGGACGAGGAAGCGTCCCAGAGCAGCTGATGCGATGTATCGAGCTTGTCGAGATGACAGTTGCCCGGCACCTCGAGGGCGCCGGGCAACTGGGAAGCAACCGGATCAGCGGCTGGCTACCAGCTTGATGGCCACACCGAGACCCGCAGCGACGACTGCGGCGATGATCAGCTTCTTGACCATGGGAACTCCTCGTTCGACGATGTTGATACGGATCCAACTATGACATTGGACCCCGCGGGACCGCCCACGTCAACCGGGCGTGGCGCGAAGAGAGCAGCCGCGACTATCAAAAACGGGTACAAATGGCAGCAGGGCCACCTCCGAAGAGGTGGCCCTGCGCAAAGTTATGTCCGGCGGCGTCCTACTCTCCCACAGCCTCTCGGTTGCAGTACCATCGGCGCTGAAGGGCTTGACTTCCGGGTTCGGGATGGGACCGGGTATTTCCCCTTCGCTATGGCCGCCGTAACTCTAGAGATCACTCTCCCCGTGCTCCGGGTGAGGTGACCAAACCTGTGTTACAACAGTTGGTTGTGGACGCGAGACTTGACGGTCTTCGTTTGTTGTTTTTGTTGAGGGTTTATGAAAGATAAGCCCTCGGCCTATTAGTACCGGTCGGCTGGGCATTGCTGCTGTA